>JAFRER010000013.1 GCA_017434755.1 Oscillospiraceae bacterium
GCTGTGCGAAGAACGACGGCCTGAAAGAGGCGATCGAGCACGTGCTGAAGCTCAAGGTCGTGAATCTGAAGACTGACCCGCAGCTGATGGGAGCGCTCGGCGCTGCCGAATATGCCCGTCAGAAGGGACTTGCAAAAAAGTGATCCCGGTGCGGACAGAATTTGAAAGGAGATAATCCTGGATGGAAAAAGTATGCAAAGCTTTGTGGAAACTGATAAAGCTCATCCTTGTCGTGGTCATAGTTCTGTTTATCGTCTATTTCTGGAACCTTGACCAGAAGGTGCTCGGCTGGGCATATAAGCAGGTCAATGCCATGTTTGACCGCAAGAAAGTGAACCAGGTATTTTAAATGGAACTGTTCAATCCCCTGATCAGCGATACTAGAAAACTCCTCGGATCCTACAGCGGGAAAAACTGGAGCTATTCTCCGTCTGCCTGCTGGAGGGATATCGGCTCGAGCGAACTTGTCCTGCAGAGAGATGCGGCATTTGAGCTCGGCGCGAGGGGAAGGGGATCTGCAAACTACGTTCTGTTCACTTCATCGCCGGACCTTGTCCCGGAGGACAGGGTGGTCCTTTACGGGCCGGATCTGAAGGACATAAAGAACGACTGTGATTTCGCGAGGATCGTACTGCTCCGTGTCGGCGTGATAGACGGCGACGACGAGAACGTGTACCGTGTCCTGAAGGATATCGAGTTTGCCAAGTATCATGTGTTTCCCGAGGGATATATGGTGAGGATCTCACCGGAATCCTTCCGCGAGCAGGTGCGGGTGAGCCGTGATGCCCTGAAGAAAGGGATAAGCTTCGGAACGCTCGGATCGTCTTATATTAAGGAGTATAAAAAAGATCCCAATGTTTTGTCGGCAGAGGTCATTTTTATCACGGATCCGGCGGTCGACTACAAGGCTCTTCAGGAACTGGCAAAAAAATCCACGGCGGCTATAGGGACGCTTACCCACATCCTCGAGGGACTTCCCACGGATTGTTCGGTCTGTTCCCTGAAGGATATCTGCGATGAAGTGGAAGGCATGAAGGAGCTCCACTTCGGCGTCGGAAGCAAAGAAGAAAAGCACTGATCAGAACAGAAAGAAAACCTGCCCCGTGCAGGTTTTCTTTTTGTTCATTGATAAAACGGGGGAATAGTGCTAAAATAATAGGCACTTTTACCGCATTGGAACATGGGGGATCGATCATGATAGGAGTCGGAAGCGATCACGGAGGCTTCGAGCTGAAAAACGCCATTTGCCGCCATCTTGAACAGCGCGGTCTGGATTATAAGGATTTCGGCACATATTCAAATGAAAGCTGCGATTACCCGGACTACGGGAAAGCGGTCGCGAAAGCCGTTGCAGCAGGGGAATGTGATTCGGGAATACTCGTTTGCGGCACAGGCATAGGCATATCCATTGCCGCCAACAAGGTCCCGGGGATCAGGGCCGCCCTCTGCGGGGACTGCTTCTCCGCCGAGGCCACAAGGCTGCATAACGATGCGAACATACTCGCACTCGGAGCCAGAGTGGTGGGGGAAGGCCTTGCCCTGAAGATCGTGGACACATTTCTTGACACCCCATTTTCAAATGACGAAAGGCATAAACGCCGTATAGCAAAGATCGAGGATCGGTGAGCGGAGGATCCGGCTTTGGCACGAAACAGGAGATTCTATAGGGGAAAACGGAAACGGAAGAGCTATGCGGTTGTTCCCATCGCTGTCATTATGCTCCTTGCGGTCGTAGTCGTCGTCCTTTTTTACGGTATGCAGAAATATGCCTTGATCACCAAGGAGGATGTCTCCGTCGAACTTCCGTATATGAAGAAAGACAATACGGTAATTGATGAGTTCGGGCACGAGATAAAGGTCTTTGATAAGGTCGAGACAACCGTGACCTTCAAGGAACGGGATTATTCTGCCGTTCCTGCGGCTGCAGGAAAAAACGCCGGCGAACTGAGAGCAATCTTCGTGAGCGCAGAGGAAGCAACGAAGGAAAAGATCCTTGAATACGATGCAAGGCTTTCATCCGGCAATGCTCTTGTCATAGAGATGAAGCCCAGAGAGGGTAACCTCAAATGGTATTCCAATTCCATCCTTGCCCAGAGCTACGGCGTTTCCAGCGAGTCCCAGCAGACTGCGGATATCCGGGAAGCCATCAGCAGGGTAAAGGAAAACGGGCACTATGTCGTTGCCCAGATCAGCTGCTGCATAGACAACATGCTCCCCTCAAGGAGCACGACCGTGGCTCTTACGAGCATGTACGGCACATACTACACCAACGATCTCGGGGTATGGATGGATCCGTACAATATGAATGTGAGAAACTACATTGTGGAACTCGTGCAGGAGCTTTATGATATGGGCTTCGACGAGGTGGTCCTTGCGGATCTTCGTCACCCCGAGCTCAACAAGGAGAAAGAGGAGTGGGTCTTCTACAACAGGGATATGTCCACTTCTCAGGACCCTGTCGATGCTATCTGCGGCTTCGCGGTATATGTGACCCAGAAGCTTTCCGACAGGAAAGGCCTGCTCTCCGCCTATGTGGACAGTCCGAAGTCCCTTGTGAAAGCCGATGAAGCAACGGGCCAGAACGGGGCTTTGTTTTTCAAGATCTTTGACAGGGTGTATTACCGGACCGATAAATACACGTATACCTTCAACTATCAGGATATCGTTGGCAACGTCACCATAGGCGATGCGCATGACCGGTTCATTCCCGTTGTCGAAAACTATCTGCCGGACAACACCTCATGGGTGTACATTGACACGGTATCAGACTGAGCATATCGGATCATTTGCATGCAAAGCATATCGAAAATGAAAAAAAGACCGCTCCCGATTATTATCATTCTTATACTGAGCTGCCTGATAATTGCCTGCGCGACCGTCGCTGTTTTGAAAGGTTCATCCTCTTCCGAAGAGCCTTCATCTGATACGGAGACCGCAGGCGATTCCGTCATAGGCGGGGCTGCGGATGCTCCTGCCGGACAGGATGAAACACTTCCGGACTATACCGGCATGGTCGTGATTTCAGAGATGATGCCTAAGAACAAAGCGACGATGATCAACGGGCGCCTCGACGACTGGGTCGAGATTCTGAACCTGTCCGATCAGAAGATCCCGCTTGACGGCTGGCGGCTGACATGCGAGGGGGCTTTCGACCTTTCGGGGATCGTGATACGACCGGGCGAGTACCTTCTCGTCTTCTCCTCGGAAGAGTTCTCGGTAAAAGACGATACCCGCATCTCTCTTTATGATCCGAAGGGAAGGCTCATATCCGCGATGGATGTCCCGAAAATGCAAAACGACGTCTCTTATGCACGCTCCGTCGACGGAAAATGTGCAGCAGAGCTATATCCCACTCCCGGCTTTGAAAACAGCCGGCAGGGCTACTGTAACTATCAGGAGACGCTTTCCCCCGCAGGAGACTTGATCATAAGCGAGGTAATGGTATACAACAGGTCTGAGGATTTCGGCGCCCCGTATGGATTATGCGACTGGGTAGAGATCAGGAATATATCCGAAAAAACCGTTGATCTCTCGGCATACTGCCTTGCCGATAAAGCCTCCGAGCTTGAAAAAGTCCGGTTCCCTGAAGGAGAACTCAAGCCGGGCGGGTATCTCACCGTGCTGTGTACGGGATCGGGAAACACAAGGAGCGTAAAAGCGAACTTGCTCGTTGCTCCCTTGGCGCTTGATTCGGAGAATGAGAAGCTTATTCTGTCCAGAAACGGAACGGTTGAAGACTGTGTTCCTCTGAAGGATATCCCGTTTGGCTGCAGTTTCGGAAGGATGGACGGCGAAGCCGGTTTCTTTTATTTTGAAAAACCGAGCTGCGGAAAAACAAACATCGGCGGATGCAGGTACGTTACGGAAAGCCCTTCAGCCGACGTACCCGGAGGTCAGTATCCGGCGGAAGGAAACCTGATCGTGGAACTGAGCGGCCCCGGGACGATATACTATACCCTGGACAGTTCCGAGCCGACCTTCAGCTCCATGGTCTATACAGGGCCGATCGAGATCAGCCGAACAACGGTTTTGAGAGCGTTCTCCTGTGAGGAGGAACAGCTCCGGAGCAGATCAGTGACCTATAATTACCTGCTTGGAACGGAACACACGCTTCCCATCGTCTGCCTCAATTCCAACTCGACGAATGACATGAGCAGGATGTACGCCTTGGGGAACAAGAACGCCGAGCTTCCGGGAAACATATCCTACTATGACGGGTCGGACGGTTTTTCCGAAAACTGCTCCATATCCATGAACGGTGCCACATCTCTGTCCCTTATCAAGAAATCGATGATAGTGAGATTCAAAGGTGCGTACGGGTGTTCCATGCTGAAGTATCCTCTGTTCGATGAAGGGGAAGACGAATTCAACGCGCTTGTTCTCAGAGTTGGACAGGATTACTATAACGGCGTTATCCGGAATGAATTGTGCCAGGCTATGGCGCGGGAGTTTTCCGAAGACCTTCTGACACAGCGCGGTAAATGGTGTGTGGTATATGTAAACGGCGTATATTACGGTGTTCATGCTCTCAAGGATAATGATAATGCGTATCTCTACTCCAACAGGTTTGGCGTCAGCAAAGACAGTGTAACGATCGAATGCGGAAACGTGCCGCAGGGTTCCGCTCTTTATCCGGCTCTCAATTACATATTGACGAACGACATGTCGGATGATGCCAATTACAGGAAAGCCTGCGAGTTGGTCGATATGAAAAGCCTTGCGGACTGGATCGTAGCTGTTGGTTACAGCGGGCATCCGGATGTGATAAACGGAAACTATAAATATGCCGCTTCAACCGAAGATGATGGAAAACTCAGGCTTATCTACTATGATCTGGACACATCGCTGCAGCGGCCGGAATACCCGTTCATCAATATGTTTGCTCCGTCTTACGAAACACAGATGTTCTGGGTATGCAACCGCCTTTTCAGAAACAGCGAATTCAGAGCGCTCACGCTGCAGCGTGCGTCGGATGCGCTTCACGGAGCTTTCAGCGATGAGAATGCACTCCGGATAATAGATGAGATGGCGGCGGAGATCGATTCGGAGATGATGCGGGATGCGCCGAGATGGGGCGTTCTGACCTATACCGGATGGAAGGGCAATATCAACAGACTGAAAACGCTTATGTCCGACTATCACTATTATGTCGTGAACAACCTGAGAGTTTTTATGAGACTCACCGATGAAGAAGTTGAAATGTACTTCGGTGACCTGGACTGAAAGTGACTGATCGGGATAAAGAAATAGACAGAAAATAGCCCCTGACGGGATTCCCGTCAGGGGCTTTAGATCTGGAGTTTATTTTGTTCCGAATATCCTGTCGCCGGCGTCGCCGAGGCCGGGAACAATGTATCCGTGGTCGTTCAGATGGTCGTCCAGAGCGGCAACGAAGATGTCCACATCGGGGTGATCCGCCTGCATTCTGGCAACGCCCTCGGGAGCGCCGATAATGCTCATGAGCTTGATATGGGTCGCGCCGGTTTCCTTGATGAAGGTGATCGCGGCGGAAGCGGAGCCGCCGGTGGCGAGCATCGGGTCAACAACGATGACATCACGCTCGGAAATATCGGGGGGCATCTTGAAGTAGTACTTTACCGGTTCAAGCGTCTCCGGGTCACGGAAGAGGCCAACATGTCCGACCTTGACGTTCGGCATCATGCTTACCATGCCGTCCACCATTCCCAGACCGGCGCGGAGAATAGGCACAACGGCCAGTTTCTTTCCCGCGATCCTGCGGCAGTTTGCGGGGGCAACAGGGGTCTCGACAACAATATCTTCCAGCGGAAGGTCACGGGTCGCCTCATAGCACATCAGCATGGCAATCTCGCTGATGAGTTCACGGAACTCTTTCACACTCGTTGCTTTATCGCGGAGGATCGAAAGCTTATGCTGAATCAGAGGATGATCGAAAACACATACTTTGCCCATAGAAATGCTCCTTTATAAAAATAATTTCAAACAGTTTTACCGCTCTGCCCCAGCCGTTCGAGCCGTTCCCTTTCCGCCTGGGAAAGCCGGAGATAAAC
Organism: Oscillospiraceae bacterium; assembly: GCA_017434755.1. Classification (GTDB taxonomy): domain Bacteria; phylum Bacillota; class Clostridia; order Oscillospirales; family Oscillospiraceae; genus Limivicinus. The sequence goes on from JAFRER010000013.1 coordinate 6,030, forward strand.
GGGCTTGAGAGAATCGGCGTCTCCGGGTTCTTTCCCGAGGGCAGCCATACCTACGCCCCATGCGCTCTGCCATATCAGATTGTCCGGAGCAAGGTCGAAGGGGATGCCTGCTTTCGAGAGATACTCCGCAGTCACGGCCGCACCGTCTCCAGTGATGAAGACGGGGGCGGGCAGCAATCGGATCTCCGCAGAAAGCTCTTCGAGGGAGATCGGCCTGTCATCGCACATACGTTCCGGCTTTCCGTCTTTTATCTCGAACAGCGCGTTATATACCTGCGAGCGCCTCGCATCCATGACGGGACAAATATGTCCGCCGCGCGAGACTCCGTTCCAGGCCATCGCCTCAAGGGTCGATACACCGATGCAGGGTTTCCCGGATGCCCAGGCAAGCCCTTTTACGGTCGACACACCTATCCTTATGCCGGTAAAGGATCCCGGCCCGTGTGCCACGGCATAGAGGTCTATCTCAGCGGGTTCGATCTCACAGTTTTTCAGCAGAGCCTCGGCCATCGGCAGAAGCGTCCTGCTGTGGGTGAGGGACGTGTACTGCGAATACTGGGCGATAAGCTCGCCGTCACGCAGCAGAGCCACCGAGGCAGGCTTCGCGGAGGATTCAAAGGCAAGCATCAGCATGGCAGATCCGGCCCTCCTTCGATGGTTATCTTTCGGGAAGTCTCGCCGGTCTTCTCGATGCACACCCTGATCTCATCGCCCCGGAATGCCCCTTCGACGTTCTCGCTCCATTCGACCGCGCATATGGCCCCGCGGTTTATATAGTCTTCCCAGCCGATGTCAAAAAGCTCATCCGCGCTGCTGAGCCTGTACATGTCGAAATGGATGAGATCCCGGTCTCCGAGGTACTCGTTCACAATCGTGAAAGTGGGACTGGATACACGGCAAGAGAGACCCAGTCCGCGTGCCATACCGCGCACGAACGCGGTCTTGCCTGCGCCAAGGTCTCCGTACATGGCGACAATGACTGAACCGCCCTGAAGGCCTGCAGCAAAGCGCTCCCCGAGGGCTTCCGTTTCAGATTCATTGTTTGTGGTATATGTGTACATATTGTAAACCAGTCTCCGTTTGTGCTATTATAACACCTGCGCCTGCATTGCGTAAAGGGAAATAATGTGCTAAAATAACCAAAAGATTCCAGCGGTTTTAGTGATTATGCAGAGGAGGATCAGATGCTCAAAAAAATAAAGCCCTTAGTCCGAACATATTTTGAGCGGGCGGATATCCTGCTGCTTGTTCTCTGCACTATTCTTGCGATATTCAGCGTTTTCATGGTATACAGAGCGGCTCTCGGCATGTCAAACGCGGGAGTGAACATCAGCCCGAACAAAATAGTCATCGTCCAGATCATGTCCATTTTCATCGGGATCGCAGCCTACGTGGTCTTCACCATCATCGATGCGGACATTCTCGGCGAGCAATGGAAACTTCTCTGTATAATCAACGTGCTTCTCCTTGTGGCGCTCGTCATCTTCGGAGAAGAGGGCGACACTGGAGCCAAGAGCTGGATCCGTTTCGCCGGCATAGGCGTTCAGCCTTCGGAGATCATCAAAGTCTTCTATATCGTGATCTCCGCCAAGCAGATGACGCATCTGAAAGAACACACCAATATCAATTCGTTCTGGTCGGTCATACAGATGGCGGCGCATTTCGGCATCGTGTTCGTGCTCATAGTCTTTGTTTCCGATGACCTTGGCAGCGCGATGATCATCATGTTCATTTTCCTTGTCATGCTCTTCTGCCTCGGCGTGAAGATGTACTGGTTCGTACTCGGTGGCGCTGCGATTGCCGCCGTGGTCCCGCTGCTGTGGAACTTCTTCCTCAAGGATTACCAGAAGAAAAGACTGATCGCGCCCTATGCCCCGGACCTGGTCGATTCCTCCGGCTACGGCATCACCTGGCAGACGAACCAGAGCAAGATAACGCTTGCTTCCGGAAGGCTCACCGGTGTGGATGCCTACCATACCTATACGAGCTTCACAGGCAAGCATACCGACTTCATTTTCTCCACGACCGGCGAGCAGCTCGGCATGATCGGCTGTCTGTTCGTCATGGCGATGCTTGTGCTCATCATCGTCCGCTGCGCGAGGGTCGGTCTGCGGTCAGGGCGTATGTTTGACATGCTGATCTGCATGGGAGTCGCCGCGGCATTGACATTCCAGACCTTCATCAACATCGGTATGTGCATCGGCATCACCCCTGTTATCGGTATCACGCTACCGTTCATGAGCTACGGAGGCTCCTCCATGGTTACGCTTTACGGTGCCGTGGGACTTGTGTCGGGCGTGAAATTCAAGCCTAAGCCACAGCAGTTTACCATGCTGTACTGATTGCATGGATTAATAATGAGAATAAAAAGCGGCAGGGAATGACCCCTGCCGCTTTTGCCTTCCGGTCAAAGCTCGCGAATGATGAGCGTTGTCTCCCCCTGGTTCAGGCCGAGCTCGATCCGCTTCACCTGCGGATGCTTTTTATAGTGTGCGCGGACGAAGTCCCTGAGCACCGTGCCCCCGTGGAACCCGTGTATCACGGTGAGCCTGCACATCTCCCCTTTGTTTCTGCGCAGCATGGCGTCGATGGCGGTCTGCGCCTGAGACTTTGTCATGTTGTGTACATCGATCTCTTCAAATGCTCTCATGATCCTCCGCGGGCCTCAAACCACATAGGCCTTCGAAGCGCCGAGCTCCCTTGCAAGACTCGCATAGCGCCCGGCATAAGCCTCGTCAGTTTCCTCTTCACCGAGGATTTTTAGAAACCGTTCCCGCACACCGAAAGGACGGTATCGTATTATCTTGTAGAAACAGGCGTCACCAATGTGCTCCGCCACATACCGCACGGTGTTTTCATTCTCCGTATCCCTTCCGGGGAGGATCACAGTGCGCACCTCATAGAGCTTTCCGATGTTCTTCAGATAGTCGAGGTTTTTGAGCACCATGTCTCCGGGATCGGAGATGAGTTTTTCACTCCAGCTTCGCTCCGCGGCCTTGACGTCCAGCATGACACCCTGCGAGAACTCGAGCAGGGCCGGATCCTTCTCAAAGTCATAAGAACCGTTCGAATCGATCAGGCAGGTCTTTCCGAGCCTGACCACCTCTCTGAAAAGCTCCGTCATGAATTCACTCCGCAGCGTGCATTCGCCCCCGGAGCAGGTGATCCCGTCGATATACGGTGCGCAGCGTCTAATCTGCTGCAGCACCTCCTCCACGCTCATCCAGGTCACCCGCGGCGAAGCGTCATGCGGACAGAGCTTTATGCATGTGTCGCACTGGACGCATTTCCCGCTGTCCCAGACCACCTTCCCGCCTTCATCGAAAGCCAGCGCGCCTGCCGGACACTTGCTGACGCACAGTCCGCAGCTGCTGCACATGTGGATCGTTTCGGGATTGTGGCAGAACATGCAGTTGAACGGGCAACCCTGAAAGAAGATGGCGGTCCGGTTTCCCGGACCGTCCACGTTTGAAAACTGTATGATCTTATTTACCGGAGCTTTCTTCATGATGCTGTACGCGCCTGTCGAGGGCATGGCCTCCGTCCTGAGCTCCCATACCGAATACGGTCACATTGTTGAGCGACTGCTTCTTGGCGCGGAGCTTCTCAATTTCGCTCTTCTTCACGAGATAGCCCGTCACGCGGACCACGTCGTTGTTCTCCAGATAGCCGGAGAAATAGCGCAGGCCGTTCGCGAGCGAGCCCTTGATGATCGGGAGTATCGCTTCCGGAGTCTTGATATAGGTCTCTTCAAACTTGAATATATCTCCCGTGCCGGTAGGGAAGAAGGGATGGAACTTCTCGTTAACCTCAAGCTGCTCGAGCATCGTCGGCTCCACGCCGATGGGGATGCGCGTTCCGGGGGAGTCGTCCATTCCGTCCGAATCGATGCCAACCTGTGCATGCAGGCGGTAGCGGTGGCCATACGCATCGCAGTACGGAGCCTCGTGCTCGCTGACGCGCCGGTCGATCTCCTTCATGATGCGGATGCCGAGCTCCGTTGCCTCGCGGTTCATGCCGAAGCCCTTCTTCTTGTCCTCGATACCGAGCAGATAGTTACAGCATTCCGCAAGCCCGACCACGCCGAACATACCCGTGAAGTTCTCCTGCTTCACAAAGCCCTCGGTCACGAGGAAGTTGGTCTTGAAAAAGCTCGACTGTTCCACGATGAACTTCACGCGCTTATCCATGTATTCCAGCTGCAGGTCAATGTGCCGCGGGAGCTCTCTCTCAATGAAATCATCCGGGGACTTTGCATCCAGCGCGCACTCATAGAGCCTCAGCCTCGGAAGCGTGAATCCGCCGCCGCCGATGGACAGCCCGTTGTAGCAGGAGGCAATGGCGTATTTCTCGCCCCATTCGCTTACGAACATGCGGTGGTTGGCAAAGGAGGGCTTCGCCGTCTTCAGCATGCATTTCACGCAGGCCAGTGCAAAGTCGTCGCTCGTCCGCTCCGGGTCATACCGCAGCGTCAGATTGGGCACGGCCAGCTGCATCTCTTCGGTGAGCTCCAGCAGGATCCTGCCGGTCACGCTGTCCTCGGGCCCGATGTCCGCGTGCACGAACGAGTCGGTCTGCACCCGGTCGATGTTCCGCAGGAACAGTCCCAGCACCTTCTTGGCGTAAGCTCTGTCCTCCTTGATCACAAAGGGCTCCAGAAGCTTGTCCAGATCGCCGAGATAGACGGGGAAGGAGGTGATGGACGGCACATGGCAGTAGAAGATCTCCAGAACGTTCACTGCTTCCAGAAGATCCTTCGGCGGGTCAAGCTGCAGAAACTCACAGCCTTTTTTGAAGAGCAGTTCGTAGTCAGGGCAGATGTAGCGCGGCCTGTACGGCATCACACCCTCATTCAGGTCGCACAGGGCGCCCTTGCGCTTTGCCTCGTAGTATTCGTCCGAGTAGCGGAGACTGTCGTCGGTGCTCTCCCCAAGACGGGCGAGGGCGAGCAGCTCCTGCTTGTAGGTCAGGGTCGGATCCTGGATTATGTTCAGGGCGTCAGACATGGGAGGCCTCCTGATTATCGTAATGTTCCGCTGAAATTTTAACTGTCTTTTCCGCCTGTGTCAAGTGCGGCAAAAAAAGATGAAGAGCCGCCTCAGCAGTGTGAGAAGGCTCTTCGGCAGAAGGATTATGAAAAAGATATCGGTATCAGTCAGCGCTTTGCAAAATCACGCCGCAGAAGATTCGGCGCTCTCTCTCGGAAGGCAGAAAAGACTTTCCAGCTCTGATACGGCCTCCCCGTTACCGGAGGAAAGCTCTATAAAGCCCGTACCGGCAGAAGCGGGGCGGAGATCCGCCTTGGCGGAAAAAGAAGCCAGGACGAACATCGCGAAGAAGCAGAAAACGATGAACGTAAGAGTGATCAGTCTGATAACGGTGTTGTTTGTCATTTTATTTCCTCCTCCGGGAATATCCGGAAACCGTGTTTTTGTTTTCTGTCTGTTTATACGATGAACATGTGTTTCGGGACGGCCTGAAACAAAAAAACAGGAAGGACTGTACATTTTGCACGATTTAGTTTAAATTAACTCAATAGAAAAGAATCATAGAAAGGATGATGCTCCGTGCCGCCCGGAATGAACTCCCTCGGCCCCAGAGGCCATCTCACGGAAGAGGAAAAAGCCAACAAACCGAAAGTAACCAAGGAGCTGCTCCTGCGGATCAGCAGCTATCTCAAGCCCTACTGGCTCCAGTTCCTGTTCGTATTCATCGCTATCCTGCTCTCCGCCACAGTCGGCCTGCTGCCCTCGATCATAACAGGAAAGATCGTTGACCAGGCGCTGATCAACAGAGACATCGCGCAGCTCATACAGCTCTGCCTTGCGGCTCTCGCCGCGATCGCGGTGAGCCAGGTGATCGGCGTTGTGGAGAGCTATATCAATTCATGGATCTCCCAGCGCATCATATTCGACATGAAGAACCAGATGTATCAGCATCTGCAGCTCATGCCCCACGCCTTCTCCACCACGGAGAAGCAGGGCGACATCATCACCCGCATGAATACGGACATCAGCGGCGTCAGCTCTGTCATCAGCGGCACCCTCACCAGCATCGTCAAGAACGTTGCGACAATCGTCACGACCTGTGTGGCGCTGTTCACGATGAACTGGAAGCTTGCCATCGTGGGCATGCTTATCATCCCGCTGCTGATCATCCCGTCCAGGGTGGTGGGCAACACCCGGTTCAAGCTGCTCACCCAGAGCCAGGCAAAAAGCGACGAGATGAACCAGATCATCAACGAGACCCTCAGCGTGAGCGGCTCCATGCTCGTGAAGCTCTTCACCCGTGAAAAGAAGGAGTATGAAAACTTCGAGAAGGTGAACGGTGAGGTCATGCAGCTGTCGCTGAAGGAGGCCCGAAGCGGCAAATGGTTCTTCGTCGTGATGGGCATGTTCACCCAGGTGGGCCCGCTGCTGATCTATCTTGCGGGCGGCCTTATCATGATGCGGACAGACCCCGCTCTCACCGTCGGTACCATCACGGCCACCGTTGCCCTCATCAACAGGCTGTACCGTCCGGTGGAGTCCCTGCTGAATGTGGGTGTGGACTTCACAAGGTCGCTTGCCCTCTTCACCCGTATCTTCGATTATCTCGACAGGGAGATCACCATCAAGTCTCCCGAAAACGGCCTCACGCCTGAGCTTGCGCAGAAGGACATCGTCTATGAGCACGTCGAGTTCTATTACTCCGAGGACAAGCCCCTGCTCACCGATGTGTGCTTCACGGTCCCCGGCGGCAAGATGTACGCCATAGTCGGCCCGTCAGGCAGCGGCAAATCCACCGTCGTCAACATGATCCCGCGCCTGTACGACGTGATCTCCGGCAAGGTCACCATAGACGGCGTCGATGTGCGCGACATGGACCTCACGTGGCTGCGTTCCCAGATCGGCGTCGTCACGCAGGACACCTATCTCTTCAACGGCACCATCCTTGATAACCTGCGCTACGCCAAAGAGGACGCCACCATGGAGGAGATCGAGGAGGCCTGTAAAAAGGCCAGCATCCATGAGTTCATCATGAACCAGCCCAAGGGCTACGACACGGAGGTCGGCAACCGCGGTCTCAAGCTCTCCGGCGGTGAGAAGCAGCGCCTTTCCATCGCGCGCGTCATCCTGAAGGATCCGGCGATCCTCATCCTCGACGAGGCGACCTCCGCGCTGGACTCCATCTCCGAGAACGCCATCCAGGACGCCCTGGAGCTCATGATGGTCGGCCGCACCAGCATCGTCATTGCCCACAGGCTCTCCACCATCCTTAAGGCGGACAAGATCCTCGTCGTCGCCAACGGTGTGATCGCGGAGCAGGGTACCCACGAGGAGCTCCTCGCGATGGACGGCGTATACCGCGACCTGTACGAGACCCAGTTCCGCACGGTCATCAACTACGAGACAGGGACACAGCATCCGGACTTCGATATCTCCATGCTCTCCTCGGATTACAATGTCAGCCGCATCACCGAGGCAGACATCAGCAGCGTGTTCCGGCTGGCGCGGTCCAACCGCCGCTACTACAGGCTTCTGGGCCAGCGTCCCACAATGCAGAGCCTGACGGATATCATCAGCGAGGTCCCGGAGGGCAGCGCACCCGAGAGCAAGCACTTCGTGGGCTTCTACGGGGACGACGGCTCTCTCGTGGCCGTGCTCGACCTGATCACCGGTTATCCCGAGAAGGACGACGCCTTCATCGGCTGGTTTATGGTCAATGCCGAGCTGCAGGGGCAGGGGATCGGCTCGCAGCTCTTTGCGGACATCCGGGCTGCCATGAAAGGGCAGGGCTACGATTACCTGTCACTGGGCGTGATCAAGGAGAACACGGAGGCGGTGAGCTTCTGGGAGAAGCAGGGCTTCAGCTTCTCGGGCAAAGAGACGGAGAGGGACGGACGGACCATTGCTCAGATGGAACGCGCGATCTGAGCGCATAATAACGCAAAAAAACGAATAAATAATACAGGGGTCTCCCAAAAGGGAGACCCCTGTTGCTTTTTTGCGGGACTCTGTGACGGGAAGCCCCTGAATCACTATATCCGTGCGGGGGAATCAAATCGCTTTTTTCCCGACCACCTGATACATCCGGTCGTCCGAGAGAACGGTGCTTACGGTAAGGTACTTTGCGAATATCGCCGCTAAGTCTTCAGCCGGCATCAGCCCGTTGGAGACATGACTCGCGGTGCCGTGGTGATGCGCGTCGATCTTCTCGCGGCTCATCCCGTGCGCCACGGTGAGCGTCGCGCAGGGGGGCAGAAGCGCGCTGAGGCGCGCTATCAGCCTGTCCGGATCCGGAAAGTGCGGGAAGGCGTTATAGACCACGATACAGTCGAACTTCTTTTCGAATTCCGTGCTCTCGACATCGCCGCACAGCACGGTCACGCGGTCTTCACCGGAGAACTTCTCTTTCGCAATGCGCGCCATTTCGGGCGATATATCGATCGCCGTAACAGACGCGACATCACGCTTCAGATAATCCGGGATCAGGACGCCGGTGCCGCAGGCCACGTCGAGTATGTGCTTTCCGGCGGAGACTCCGGCATTGTCGAGGATGATGCGGATCTTCTCGTCGCTGCGGATCATCTCCGCGTCCCAGCCGGGAGCGAGCCTGTCGAAAAACTCGATTACTTCCTTGGAATCTATCATCTTCTCAGCTGAAGAAGTTTGCGGTATCGATCTGCTGATATCCGCCGAAGCTGGAGGGGCAGGCGAAGATCTGGTCGGCCAGCGGCTTGCCGAGGAACATCTCGGTGATCTCGTTGGTCTTTGCCGTCATGTCCAGATCCGCGAACTGCTCGGGATATACGATGCTCGCGGCGTACCAGGTGTTCATGAGCACGGTCTCAAGGTTGGTGTAGTAGGCGTTGTAGGCCATCTGCAGGTAAACCTTGCCGTTCTGCCAGGCCTTGCTGCTGTCGAACATGGTGCTGTCCTCGGCGTAGAGCGGCTTGATGTTCTTCACGGCCGCGGCGTCGATGATCATGATATCCATGTCGGCTCCGATGTCAACGAACTTCTCCTCCTCGATGGCGAATACTCCCGGGGTGTCCATGTCAGCGAGGACGTTTTTGATCCCGGCCTTCATGAATACGGGGAACTTGGCGGAAGTCATGAGGTGGTTGGTGGTGCCCCAGTTTCCGAGACCGCAGATGTAAACGAGCGGCTTTTCCTCATCGGGGATGTCAGCAACTCTTGCGGCGATCTCCGCGCCCTGCGCCGCCACATAGTCCACGAGCTCCTGCGCACGCTGCTCCTTGGCGAGGACCTTTCCGAGCAGCGCCATGGTGCCGCTGAATTCTTCACTGAAAACGTTCTGGCTGCCCTTGAGCGTGATCACGGGCACGCCCAGCTGCTCCTGCAGGGCGTCCTCCTTCTCCACATCCTCATACTCCGAAATGACCAGATCCGGCTCGCAGGCGAGGATCTTCTCGGCCTCCGCGGTCTGGGCGTTCGGTCCGCCTACGCCGCAGGAGGGAAGGGTGTTGAAAATGTCGCCGTAGGCGAGCACGTAGGGACGCGCGACCGAGTCGAACATCTTGGGCCTCTCCGCCGCGGTGGTGTTGTCGATGTCCTCAACGCCGCACAGCAGATTGGGGTCGCCGATGTAGCAGAACATGCGCAGCGCGCCGGCGCCGATGCAGACGATCCTCTTATAGTTGCCGGGGACGATGGTGACCTCGCGGCCTATCATGTCGGTGATCACCGTTTCCGCAGGGGGTTCCGGCTCAGCCGTGGCAGCAGGTTCCGTCTGCGTTTCGGCCGGAGTCTCCGCCGGAGCGGGAGCGGGTGCCTCGGCGGCCTTCTGTCCGCAGGCGCACAGGGCAAACAGCATCACAGCCGCAAGCAGCATCGCAATGATCTTTTTCATTCTTGTCTACCTCCGTTTAATACATATTTAGTGCCTTCTATCTCCGTGACGCGTACCTCCGCGTCAAAGATATCCTTTATCAGTTCCTCCGAGAACACCTCCGGCCCGCCGGAGCAGCGGATCTTCCCGTCCCGCATGAAGAAGAACCGGTCGCCGAGCTCCAGCGCCTGATTCATGTCATGCAGGGAAGTGAGGATGCAGATGTTTTTCTCTCGCGCGAGCCTGCGTGCCTCGGAGAGGATCAGCTGCTCGTTGGCAATGTCGAGGTTCCCGGTGGGTTCGTCGAACACGAGCAGGCGCGGTTCCTGAGCCAGAGCCCTCGCGATGGCGATCTTCTGGCGTTCACCGCCGGACAGCTGCTCCACGTTGCGCGCCGCGAATTCCTCCAGCTGCATGTCATGCAGGATCTGCCGCACGGCCTCCTCGTCCTCCCGGCCTGCCTTGTAGCCGAAAAAGGAGACCCGCCCCATCAGCACCGTATCGAACACGCTCAGGGCCCCAAAGTGGATGCTCTGCGGCACGTATGCCACGATCCTCGCCCGTTCCCTGCGGTGCATCCGGAGAAGATCCTCGCCGTCAAAGCTTATGCAGCCGGAGTCGGGCCTGCAGATACCGAGGATGTTTTTGAAGAGGGTGGTCTTGCCGGAGCCGTTTTTCCCGAGAACGATGCCAATCTGCCCGTCAGGGAGCTCAAGATCGATGCCGTTGAGCACCGCGGGTCCGCGGGAGGAATAACGGAAGGAGAGGTCTTTTATCGCAAGCATCAGTCATGCTCCCCCTTCCGTGAGAAAATGATCGCGAGGAAGAAAGGCGCACCGAGCAGGGAAGTGATCGCGCCCACCGGCAGGGCAGAGCCGCCGCCCATGCTGCGGGAGACGGTATCGGCCAGCAGCAGAAGGATGCTGCCGCTCAGAGCGGAGGCCGGCAGGGAGACCCTGTGATCCTGCCCCAGCAGCTTCTTGCTCACATGCGGGCAGATGATGCCCACGAATCCGATTATTCCGAGGAAAGAAACGCACACTGCCGTGATCAGCGAAGCGCACAGCATCGAAACGAAGCGCAGCCTGTCCACCGCGACGCCCATGCTCTTGGCGGTGGAGTCTCCGCTCAGCAGTGCGTTGAACTTCCAGCTCATGAAAGCAAAGAACACGAGACCCACAGCCACGACGACTGCCATGATGAGATCCGTCCTGTAGGTGGCGCGGCCGAGGTCACCGAAGGTCCATACAACCGCGGCCGAAAGGCCCACATCCGTCGCATAGAACTGCAGGATCGTCGTTGCCGCGGTCCACACCGAGCCGATCGCAATGCCCGCCAGCACCACCACACCGGGATGGAAGGCACGGACCCGGCACAGGCCGAGCACCAGCAGGTTGGAGAAGGCGGAGAAGATGAAGGCGATGAGCGATGTGGCAAAAGGATTCATGCCCACGGTATAGCTCGTCAGATTGTTCCCCGTGGAGAGAAAGCCGCCCGCAAAGACGATGATCGAAAGGTTCGCCCCGAAGACCGCCGCGTTCGATACGCCCAGCGTGGAAGGGGAGGCCATGGGATTGTTCAGGTTCGTCTGCATGATCAGACCGGAGACCGAAAGTCCGGCTCCCGCAATGATCGCCGCGAGAACGCGCGGGATGCGGATGTTCCATATGATCCGCACCTGCGATGCCGTGCCGCGTTTAGCAAGCGCGGCAAAGCAGTCCGCCAGGCTCATCCGCGAGGAACCCACGAACAGGCAGACGAACGCCAGCACGATCACCCCTATGAAAAGAGCGGTGATGACAAGGGCGTTTCTGCGTTTTATTCTTTCGATATCGTCCGAAAAATGCTTGTTTAACATAACGGATATACTATACTCCGTGATCATTCGCCCCACAACCCCCGGGGGGGGATATCCGCACCTGAGATAGTAAAAATAATGGCAGTTAACAAAAATATGTTTACTAAAATATGGTAATAAAATTATGTCTATAAGATTATGTAAATTAAAACAGAGACGCACAGACGTCCGTTTACAAATTTTTAGTTGAAATCCTGTGATTTCGTACTATAATCATACCAATAACTGCAATTCAGGAGGAGATCATGAAAAAATATCTCGCTGTTTTGTTTGCGCTCTGCATGCTTCTGACATGTGCCTGCGGCGCCGCTCCTGCTTCCGAGCAGGCGGAGTCCGCTTCCGGCCCTGCGATCACGGTCGTTCAGGACGAACCCGAACAGACGGATGCTCCCGAGCCTTCCGCTGAGCCGGAAGAGCCTTCTCCCGAGCCCACTGCGGAACCGGAGGAGGGGGAACCTGCCGAGGATAATCCCGTTATAAACTTCGTCGGTCCTTACGTCATAGGCGGCTACAACATGTTTATCGAGGCACTTGGCTCCGAGACTGCCCGTGCCAGCATTACCTGGAGCGTTCCCGATGCCGGCATGCTCTGCGAGTGGACGATGTCCGGCAGATTCGATCCCGATTCTCTTTCCTTCAATTATTCCGATTGCGTCAAGACGAACTATACCATCGACGCTGACGGGTTCCCCTCCGAATCGGAGACCGTCTACGAGAACGGAACCGGCAATATCGCCTTTACGGGTGAAGGAGCAATTTACTGGACGGATGAAGTCGAGCATATTGCCGACGGCATGATATTTGCCTTCAGCGGCGGCCGGGTCGAGGACTGGGGAGTTTCCTGATCTTTTGAGCACCTAAGAAAAAGAAAAGAGGCTTTCGAAAGGAAAGCCTCTTTTCTTTCTGTCTGTATCATCGGATGCCTGCTGCGTCGATCAGTTCGCCGTTCGTCACGAATTCGATGCCGTCCGCTTCCGCGGCTGTGCGGAACAGTGTCTCAAGGAAAGCGTCGCTTGCGGAATCGATGCCGTAGTCCAGCTCGAAGCTGTGGCCCCAGAAATAGAACACCATGTCCTCATCCCCGCAGGGCGCGCTGATGAAACGCTCCAGCAGGGGAAGGGCGAAGCCGTCCGTCATGCGGCAGGTGGGCCGGATGATGCCGCGCTCCGCATGAAAGGCAAAATCCGCTTCAGGTCCGGCGGAGGTCACATACCGGCCGTAGACGAGACCCGCCTCCTCCATCACGCTGAGGCACTCCTCATTATATTCGCCGTAGGGGAAAACATGCCCGCGCACCTTCCGGCCGAAGATCTCCTCCAGCCGCGCGGCATCCCCGGCTATCTCGTCGGTCAGATGCTCCCGGTCAAGAGAGGCCTGATGCATGTGATGCGCGCCGTGGCCCGCGATCTCGATGAAGTCGCGGGAATACAGTTCTTTTGCCTGCTCGAGGGGCAGGATGTTATGGTCGTAACACACCCGGATCCGCCGTTCTGTCCCGTCAACGAGCGCCTCCGTCGTCTCGCGGCTGACGCCTTCCTCCCGCTGCCCGAAGAGGCCGCTGCTCAGATTGACGGTGCCGCGGATGCCGTATTTCTCCATCAGCGCGACAAGGCGGACGTCCTGCTCCGTCCCGTCGTCGAAGGATACCGTAAAGAATTTCCGTCCCATGATGATCTCCTTTTGCTCCGGTGCTCTGATTCTATCAGATGCGGCCGCATATGACAATACGGCGGAACGGATGGTGCGCCTGTTTTTGATTGAAAGACACATTTCCGGATGATATAATAAATTACTAATGCTCAAATCAGACCCGGAACAAGGAGGACAGCTGGAATGAACGAGGAAAGACGCATCTCCACCGGCATCGATGGGCTCGACCGCGCCGTTGACTATCTCCGCAGCGGAGACACGGTGCTCTGGCAGATCGAGCAGATCGGCGACTATATTTACGCCGCCACCCGCTTCGTGGCGGATACCGCCCGCGGGGGGCAGAGGATCGTCTATCTGCGCTTCGGGGAGCACGACGAGGTGATCGACGCGCATGCTCTGGCCGAGCGCGGCGCCAACGTGAAAAAATACGATCTCGATCCCTCCGTGGGATTCGAGACCTTCGCCGTTCAGGTCCACAGGATCATCGCGAAGGAGGGCGCCGGCGTCTTCTATATCTTCGACTGCATTACAGAGCTGCAGAAATACTGGTTTTCGGACCTGATGGTCTGCAACTTCTTCTGCCTGACCTGTCCCTTCCTGGTGGAGCAGAGCTCCATCGCCTATGTGCCCATTCTCTACGAAAAGCATATATACGAGACGGTCTCCCGCATCCGCCACGCGGCGCCGCTGCTGCTGAACATCCGCACGGTCAACGCCGCCACTTACATCCACGCCGTAAAGGTGGACGGCCGCCACGGGGAATACATGTACTTCCCGATCAAAATCGAAGGCGGCAGCTGCAGTCTCGTAACCTCCAGCGCCGAGAGCTACGGCATCTTCGATATCTTCACCCAGACCGGCGAGCGCCGCGACTGCTGGGACAGCATGTTCGACTTTGCCGCGGAGGACGCTTCCGAGCCGGAGGATGAGGAGGCTCTCGCCCGCAAGGACAATATCATCCGCTGCCTGCTCGGCAACGAGCCGCAGCGCTTCGAGCTCTGCCGCAAATACTTCACCACCGAGGACCTGATCCGCATCAAGAAACGTGAGATCGGCACGGGCTGCATCGGCGGCAAATCCGTAGGCATGCTGCTGGCAAGGCAGGTGCTCAAATCCGTGGATCCGGAGCTCTACGCGAAGCGGATCGAGGAGCACGACTCCTACTTCATCGGCGCCGACGTGTTCTATACCTTCTTCGTCCAGAACGGGGCCTGGGGTCTGCGCACGAGGATGGTGGAGGTGGAGGACTATCTCGCCGTCTCGGAGCCTATCCGGGAGACCCTGCTGAACGGGGAATTCAGTCCCTCCATCAAGGAGCAGTTCCGCTCCATGCTGGAGTATTTCGGCCAGTCGCCGATCATCGTCCGCTCCAGCTCCATCCTCGAGGACGGCTTCGGCAACGCCTTCGCCGGCAAGTACGAGAGCGTCTTCTGCCCCAACCAGGGCACGCCCGAAGAGCGCTACGCCGAATTCGAGGCCGCGGTGAAGACGGTGTACGCCAGCACCGTGAACGAGGACGCCATCCGCTACCGCGCGGACCGGAACCTCCTCAGCCGCGACGAGCAGATGGCCCTGCTGGTCATGCGTGTAAGCGGCGATATCCACGGCGATTACTACTATCCGCACATCGCAGGCGTCGGCCATTCCCAGAATCTCTATGTCACGAGCACGGAGCAGGAGAACAAAGGCATGATCCGCCTGGTCTTCGGCATGGGCACCCGCGCCGTCGACCGTGAGGCCGATGACTACGCGAGGCTCCTCGATATGGCCAATCCCCTCGCTCCTCCGCGGGTGGCCTACGGCGATGAATACAAATACTCCCAGCACAAGGCGGACGTCATCGACCTGAAGAAGAACCGCTTTGCAACGGTACCGATCGATAAACTAAACAAGGCGGACTTCAAGACGGACTCCTATCTCTTCATGGAGCCGGACGCCCCCACCCGGGCGCGGTACAGGGAGATGGGCGTAAACTACCCGGTGCCCGATATCGTCAACTTCGACAAGCTTCTGCGCCGCACGGATTTCATAGAGGTGATGACCAAGCTGATGAAGGATCTGCAGGACCGCTACAGCTACCCGGTGGACGTGGAATTCGCCTGCAACTTCCGGCCCGACCGGGAATACAGCGTCAACCTGCTCCAGTGCCGCCCGTTGCAGACCAGAGGGCTCGGCCAGCAGGGCCTCAAGCCCAAGGTGAAGGACTACTACTTCCGCATAAACGGCAACTTCATGGGCGGCAACATGTGCCTGCCCGTCCGCTATGCCGTCATGGTGGACGTAGAGGAGTACCTCGACCTGCCCGAACAGAAGAAATACCACGTGGCCCGCTGCATCGGCAGACTCAATGAGATCCTGCGCGACGAGCACACCGTCCTCCTCGGCCCCGGCCGCTGGGGCACCACCACACCGAGCCTCGGCATCCCCGTGAACTACACGGAGGTCTCGAAATATGACTGCATGTGCGAGCTGGCCTACAGCTCCCACGGCCTTCGCCCGGAGCTCAGCTACGGCAGCCACTTCTTCCAGGATCTCGTCGAAGCGGGAACCTTCTACGCGGCGGTCTACAGGGGAGAATACGGCTGCGAGTTCAATGATTCCATGTTCCTCAGCTGCGAGAACAAATACGCCGCCCTCATGGGCGAGCACAGCGAGCCGGACATGGAGAAGGTCATCCGCGTCTGCGACCTCGGCGACAGCGCCATCCTCTATGCGGAGATCGCCACGCAGGAGTGCTTCCTGGCGAGGATATAGATGACATAACTGAATTACCATAATCAAGTTTACATAATTATTAATCTGCAGCACGAATCTTCAGCCGTGCGGACGCGCGGACCGGGGGAAAAGATATGGCTTATATCTATGATGCATTCATCAGCTACAGCCACAGGGATATGGATCAGGCGAAGTGGCTCCAGCACAGGCTGGAGAACTACCGGATCCCCAAAGGCCTGTGCGACAGGGGAGAGCGCGGCAGTCATCTCAAGGTCTTCCGCGACCAGACCGATCTGGCGGGTGTGGAACTGCAGCAGGCGCTCCGTTCGGAGCTCGATTCCGCGGAGTATCTCATCGTTGTCTGCTCTCCCGCAAGCGCAGTTTCGCACTGGGTGGATGACGAGATCTCCTATTTTATCTCGCAGCATGACGCCGACCACGTCATCCCTTTCATAGTGGACGGCGAGCCGGAGAGCGAGGATCCGGCGCTCGAGTGCTACCCGCCCATGCTCCGCAGCATCGACGAGCACCATTTCCTCGGCGCAAACGTGCAGGAGATCGGGAAGAACAAGGCTTTCCTGAAGCTGCTGTCCATCCTGCTCGATGTCCGCTTCAACCGCCTTGTGGACAGGGACAGGCAGCGCCGCCTGCGCACCGGGCTCATAACAGGCGGGATCGCCGCCGCCGTTGTGTTTACGCTGACGGCGCTCCTCTGGCGCAATGCGGATCTCACGAGAGAGAATGAAGCGATGTCCTATGATATCTACGGAGCGGCCATCCTCTCGATCGCCCAGAAGGACAATATCGAACCGGCAGATGTGGAATTCCTTCGTACTTCTGCTGAAGCGGGGAACAAGGATGCGTATTTTTATCTGGCGGACTGCTATCGGAACGGCTGGGGGACCGGACAGGATCCGGAGGCTGCTTTCCGCTGGTTCACGGCGGGTGCGGAGGCGGGAGACCCGAAGAGTATGCTCGGGCTCGCGGAGTGTTATGAGAACGCGTCCGGAACGTCCCTTGATTATGAGAAGGCTTTTTCCTGGTATCTTGCGGCGGCAGAAGCGGGAGACATGTACGGGATGCTCTATACCGCCATCGATTACGAGGACGGCATCGGTACGGAGAAAAATGAAACGGCTGCCTTTGAATGGTATAAAAAATCGGCGGAGGCCGGTTATGACCTCGCCATGTACAATCTCACCCGCTGCTATTCCTCCGGGATGGGCACGGAGCAGGATAAGCGCAAGGCCTTTGAGTGGATGGAAAAGCTGGCGGCGACCGGCAATTCATATGGAATGTATAACCTCGGCCTGATGTATCAGGAGGGATACGGCACGAAGGAAGACCCGAAGCTTGCCTATACCTGGTTCAGGGCCGCAGCCTTTGCCGGAGACGCCGACGCCATGTACAGGACCGGCTGGTGCATCGAAAACGGGTACGGTACCGAAAACGAGGCACTCGACTGGTATCTCCTCGCGGAGGCCAACGGGAACGAAGAGGCTTCGGAAGCAATAGCCCGGCTCACGGGAAACTGAACGGAATACAGTAAAAAAACACGCGGACTCAGGTCCGCGTGTTTTTTTCCCCTTTGTGATCCTGTTCTATGGCATATCGGAGGAAAGTCCACATCTCGTCCGTGATCGGCTCCCGGCGGAGCACAAGTTCCGTTTCACAGAGGATCTTCGGCTCAACGGGTACTGCCGTGAAAGGCGAGTCAGCGTCGAGCGTGCCTTCGGGCAGCGGATAGAGAAGGATGCCTTCTCCGTTTTTTACCCGGTCAAAGGATGAGTAGGGGTCCGTGCTCACGAGATCCGGATCGAAACCTGCTGCTCTGCAGTGCTTTATCACGAGCTCCGAGGTGTTCATGTTCTCGGTATGGATGAACATCCGCACATAGCGCAGCTGGCTCAGATCAATGGAAGCGGCCTCCGCGAGGGGATGATCCTTCATGAATACGGCGGCGAGCCGGTCTCCGGAGAAGGGGTGGTATACGAGTTGTTCCTCACGCAGGGCGCGGAAGTCTTTCCGGATGAATGCCATATCGCAGCGGCCGGAAAGAAGCAGCCCGCTGATGGAAGGGTTGTCCGCATAAAGCGTGTTGAGCTTCAGTGAGGGATGCTCTGACGTGAATCCGTCTACGATCTTCCGGCTCCTATCTCTGTAGTAAAGAGGGGACATGGCGACGGTGATCTCACCGGAGATGTCCTCGCCACTGCCTGAGAAAGACTTGCGGACACTGTCCTGCAGGCTGATAAACTGCTTTGCATACGGAAGAAACACCTCGCCCGCAAGGCTCAGCTCCACCCTCCTCGTCCGCTTGAACAGGCTGGAGCCGATCTCGCTTTCCAGCGTGGTCATGTGCTTTGTCATGACGGAAGGAGAGATGCCGCAGGCAGCGGCTGCATGCCGGAACTCTTCGGCTTCCGCTGCAGCGAGAAAATGCCGGATGTGATCGAACTTCATTCCGCAGCCAGCCCTGACAGCTTCGGCCGCGCTGCTGCCGAAGGCCTCTTCGAGCGCGGCGCCGAAGGCCTGCTGAATAGCATGCGCCTGCTCCGCGAAACAGAGAAAGCGCTGCCCGTATATGGTCAGTTCAACGTTTCTTGTGCTGCGTTCGAGCAGCCTGCAGCCGAGCTCGGCCTCCATGGCCATTATATGTCTGGAAAGGCTTGCCTGCGTGGTCCCGAGCTCTGCCGCGGCCGAAAGGAAGTTCCTCTTTTCCGCAAGCAGACGGAATTGGATCATGTATTCTGTCGTCATAGCCTGTACCGCCTGATATACAGAGTTGTTTTCCGTATAAGTATTATTACTGTACACGCGCAAAAGGCTGTTGTCAACAGAAAACAGGAATCAGTTCGTACAATGCCGCCGTCGGCCGTAAGAAAACGTCCGCCGGATCTCTTCGGCGGACGCGGTAATTTCTAATTCTGTATGATCGTGATCAGCACATCGTCGGGGCCCGTGAACTGGAGCCTGTGCTGTCTGGTATAGGGGTCGAGCCCCTCATTGCTCGTCTCGATGCCGCTCTTTTCCAGCCGGCGGCGCATCCGCTTCAGGTCTCTCGCAGCGATGGTGAGGTGCTGCCTTTTCAGATCCAGCTGCGGATCACAGCGGATCTCCACCTGCGAGCGGCCCATCTGCAGCAGGACGTCCGTGCTTCCGTCCTCTTCGGAGACATTCTGATTGATGAGGCGGAAACCCAGCTTGAATACATAGAACTCCAGGATCTCCGCGTCGTCTGTCGCGAGGATCGTGGTGCGCGGGATGCCCATTCTGCGAGTGAAAGGGTAAAGGGTGCTCCGGCGGGCGTGTTTCTTCCATTCCCTGTATTCGCGCAGATCCTCTTTCCAGTTCGGATGCGTCACCACATAGGCCACCGCATTGAACAGATACTGGCCGATCAGCGCGCCGAGGGAGTTTCCGATGAGATCGTCCAGATCATAGAAGCCGCGGCGCGTAATAAGCTGCAGATTTTCGATCAGCAGGGCGATCAGCACGCTCGCGACGAAGGGCCGGATCTTCGGTCTTGCCCGGAACCAGTCGAACACATAGGGGAGCAGGTAGCCCATCGGTACGAACAGCATCAGGTTCATGTAGGCCTGGGCGATGTCCTCACCCTTCAGGATCTGTATGAACGGCTCGCCGAGGGACAACTCCCGCAGGATGCCGAAGTCGATGTTGATCGCATTCTGCAGGTCCTGAAAAAGGGCCACATGCACGCGATATTCCTCAGACGCTGATCTGGAAAAGAACACAAGCCATGCCACCACTCCTATGTATACGGCGAACACGAAAAAAAGAAGGAGCTTCCGCACTCGCAGCAGGAAGGGGCCGGCGGGGTTTTCGCTCACACCTCCGGTAAGATCGAGCTTCAGCTTGGCGCATATCTTTCTGTCCAGCCACGGCATCACAAATACCATGATCAGCACAAGGCCCGTGACCAGCAGGTTGGTGGAAAGGCTGTTCGCATTCAGATCCATTTGCATATCTCCCGGGAGAACTCATTTTTTATAAATGAAAGTATAGTCTCTTTTGCATAAAAATACAATCTTTCCATTGCGTGCTTTTCCTGTTTCCCATCGTATAAACGGACAGGAGAGGAATAAATGTCCGGATGCCGAACAAAAAAACGCGCAAAAGAACCGCTGTTTATACAAAAACAGAAAATTAGCTAGAATTAAAAGCACGGATGAAAGAAGCAGGTTTCCGGCCTGCCGGTAATCCCGATCAGGCCGCCCGGAGAGAGGCCGGAGCGCAATACAATTCTTGAATTGTTCACAATTCACTACTATAATATTTAACAGAAAAACATAGGTGATCACGACCGGGGCAATATACCGGCCGACCGCGAAAAGAGGTCCCGAAGCAGCACGCAAAACAGCTGGAATACAGTGGATTACAAGGTTTTTTCTGTTTATCCGGCTGTCTTTTCTTGTGCTATTTTTTGGGGACTCATTTTGTGCGGTCTTTCGTGCGCCGGTCTACAAGTTTCAAAAGGGTTTCAAAATGATGTGCGTTTTGTATATTACTTTTAAAACTTGAAGCATAATCCTGCGCATTTTTCCGTTTTCCTTACATTATTATATCTAATAAGCGATCTGCCGCTTATGACCCCGATCTTTGATTCTTTTATTGACTGCTGTACGGTAGGATGGGAGTACAGTAGGGCGCCGAATGCGGCGCAAAGCTTTAAATTGTATCTACTTTCACGGAGGGTGAATGATGAAAAACGCTATACTGAAAAGAGGCCTGGCACTGTTTCTTGCACTGATCATGTGCATAGGAATGCTGCCGATCTCTGCGCTTGCACTGGAGAATTCCGATACTACGGAAATCACAGAGGTGGGCGGTGATGTAACGACCGGCGGTGATGTAACGACCGGCGGTGATGTAACGACCGGCGGTGATATTACAGTAACCGGCGACGGTGATACTACAGTCGGCGGTGATGTTACAGTAACCGGCGACGGTGATACTACAGTCGGCGGTGATGTTACAGTGACCGGCGACGGTGATACTACGGTCGGCGGTGATGTTACAGTGACCGGCGACGGTGATACTACGGTCGGCGGTGATGTTACAGTAACCGGCGACGCTGATACCACGGTTACCGACACCGGTGACCCCACCGTATACTACACCATCACGTTCCTGAACGGTGACGGTTCGGTATTGGAGACCGTCAAGGTGGCAGAGAATGAGATGCCGGTCTGCTCGAAGACTCCGACCAAGGAACCGACCACGACCGATGTATACACTTTCGGAAATTGGTCTCCGGCTCTGGCGCCTGCGACCGATGACGCGACCTATACCCCGGTCTTCACGTCGGGACCGAGATATTATACAGTCCAGCTCGTGGACTCCGAGGACGGCGTTGCTGTTGCCAGCGCGGAGTTTAAATATAATGAAGTCCCGTCATTTGACAAA
>JAFRER010000002.1 GCA_017434755.1 Oscillospiraceae bacterium
GATGCCGGAGCACGGGATGGTGTTGCCGGTCGTGCTGTCGATCTTGACCACCTTCACATAGGAATAAAAGTTGGCGTTGTTGATCAGATAGCGATAGGTTTCGCCGTTCTCGCTGACGAACACGTCGAAGGGCTTGAGCAGTTCGCGGCCTTCCCATCCCTTGACCTGCTGGACGGTATATCTGCCGTAGGGCAGATCCTTCGTCTGAGCAAAGCCGTTCTCGTCGCAGATCAGATAATCACGCTCGGAGTCCTTTGCGTTGTCATAGGAGCCTGCGCTCTTGAGATACACAGCGAACTCTGCGCCAACCTCTGGAGTCTCGATCTGCGTCTCGCCGTCATCGGTGTGCTTGATGATGGCGATATTGCCTTTCTTGACCTGCTCGTACTGCGTCATAGCTTCGCTGTTGTACTCTGCGGTGTAGTTCTTGGGGCTGACGCCGATCTGCTCATTGCCAGGGGTAACGAGGTAGCCCTCGCTGCTGTCCAGCTCTCTGATCGACCAATCAGTGCCGCAGACATAATACTTGGTGGTGAACTTGCCGTCCGCATCGGTAACGTAGGTGTCAATCAGCTCATCGCCCTTGTAGATGCCATACTTGGCGCCAGCCAGATTCGCATCACCCTGGGCGGAGCCGGTTTCCATGTCCTGCTTGGTAACGGTCAGATTCCATTTCTTGAGCACGTTATCGAAGCTCTTGTTGGTAACCTTATTCCACTCAATCGTCGCCGTCTGATCGTCGGGAACGACATAGCGGATCGGGGTGTCAACTTCCTCCAGGGTGTAACCGGTTCCAATCAGAATGTCATGGAAGGTCGCAATGCCGCTGGCGTCGGTCACAGCATACTCATCCACGGGGATGCCGCTGTAAGAAGTGCCATAGAGGTGGAACTTCAGACCTTCGTTGAGCCCGTCCTCTGCGGTTTTGGTGACTTTGAGGTCGCCGCGCTTGAGCTCGTTGTCGAAGCTCTTGCTTGTGACCTTGTTCCATTCAATGACCGCCGTCTGATTGTCGGGGACGATATAACGGTCGGGAGTGCCGACTTCCTCGAGAGTGTAGCCGGTACCGATCAGCACATCGTCAAAGACAGCCACACCGCTGGCGTTGGTGACGGCATATTCATCCACAGGCAGTCCGCAGTAGGAAGTGCCGTACAGATGGAACTTCACGCCCTCGACCAGCCCGTCCTCTGCGGTCTTGGTTACTTTGAGATCACCGCGGCGCAAGGTATTATTGAAAGTTACGGTAGAGGTCTTGCCGCTGACGATGGTGACAGTCTGAGCCGCCTGCGTTTCGTACTTGTCATCGGGAAGTTCAGTCACAGTATAGGTGCCGGGAAGAAGGTCGAGATCGACTGTGCCGTTCTTGCCGGTCGTGACAGTCTCATTGACGCCGTTGCCAGTGATTGTGAACTTGATTCCCTCGACCTTGCCATCTTCGCTGGTTTTCACAATATGGCCAACGCCGTAAGTTTCCGTGTTCAGCTTGAGATAGAAGAACACAGGGTCCTCAGCGCCGGACGCCATCGTCTGCTTACCGGGACAACCCCAAATAAGCATCTTGCCCATACCGAGATTGGTTTTCTTCTGCGCGGAGATCAGAACAGCGTTGGAAATCATGTTCTTACTCGTGAAAGTGTATTGATTTCCGCTGCGCGTAACAGTGATCCCACTTGCAGAGAAATTGATATCGGCAAGCGTGTTGTTGGTGTCCGTCAGCGTAATGCTGTAGCTGTCTTTCGCCGCATCATACTGCATCGTATAGGTCTGTGCGCTGCTCTGATTACGAGAGGCGAAGCTCGGCACAACGTAGTGCTTGGACATCTGATCCAGAACCCAGTTATAGCACTTTTCAGCGGGGCGGTTCTTCAGCGTGGCGTAGAAAAGGTCAGCATCCACGCCATTTGCCGAAGCGAGGCTTGTGGGGCTGGTTCTGATCTGCTGCTGATACTCCCAGATGATGCACTGTGTCGCATAAATGAAGTCATCAACATTTGTGCCTGCCACCGGAGAAGACATGTTATCGTGCCAACCATACATCAGGGCCATCATAATTCCGTACTGCGAGGCAATGGGCAGGTTCTGAAAATACCTGCTGTTTTTGCCGCTTGAACCATTGTAGGTGTCGCTGTAGTTATAGGACACGCCGGATTCGATACAGTACACATGATGAGAGGTTCCATTGCTGTCGATCATCAGGTACTTATATCTGGCAACGCCGCCGTTGTGATAAGAAACATAGAAGCTTCCGTCATCGTTGTAGAAGAGCGTATTGCCAGCTTTGCTGTAGTAATTGTCTCCATCAGAGCCGAGATACAGATCGCCATACGTGGAAGTGCATTTCGTGCCCTCTTCGGCTGTCCAGGCGAATGCTGTCACAGGCAGCATCGAAACGACCATAAGAATGGCCAGAAACGCCGAAAGCAGTCTCGTGCTCTTGGATTTGAAAATTGCATTCATATCTCTTTTTCATCCTTTCATTTTTGGGGTAAAGAAAAAGCCCTCCGCTATTTCAGCAGAGGACTTCGTCCATTTGAGGTTGTGGTGTTATGCGAATACAAAGTAGATGGCGTATGAACCGCCGCCTATTGATTCGCAGTAGATGTTGAACTCCGTGATCTCATCGAGGCCATAGGCGCTGAGGTTTTCTACCGTGTGAAACCGGATATACTGTTCCAACGCCGACCTTAGAGTGCTGCCCTGGTTGGACTCCGATGCCGTCACCGGATTCCACCATGTGGCGTTCTGCGGATTCAGCGAGGTGTTCATCGTATAGCCCATGCTCTGACCGATGGCGATGCAGTCGGCTCGGATCGCATTGATGTCGAATTCATAATCGTATGCGGTCTTGGGCTGCGTTTCCACAGGAGGCTCTGTTTCGACCGGAGCAGGAGGCTCAGTCTGTGTGGGAGGCTCCGTTGGAGCAGGCGGTTCAGCCAGTGCGGGTTCGGTCGGTGCTGGCGGAGCAGGAGGCTCCGTTGGTTTGGGCTGTTCCGGTTCCTTTGGTGACTCAGTTGGTTTCTGCTCTGGAGTCTCATTTTGCTCAGAAGGCTTATCCGCTATTACTACCTCAAAAGAGGGCTGAACACTCTCCGGGCTCCTCGGCTCTTCCTTTGTGACCGGCTCGACTTCATTATCCTCAGTTATTCCAGCATCTGTCGGGGTTCCTGATTCTTCGTCGTTCATCTCAGGTACATCTATATTGACGCTTGATGTGATGGTTGCTTCCAGCATCTCTTTGCTTTCTGTTGCAGCAGTCGTTGTCAGCAGCATATCGCTTGTCTTTTGCGGCTCGGAACTCTCCGAAACCGGAACAACTGCCTCACATCCGCACAGACACAGAAGAATGATGGCAACCGTGATGATAAGTGACTTTCTCATAGGATCGCCTCCTCAATTATTATCACCTTCATTGTACGGGCCTCTGCTTCATAAGGCAAAGGTACGCCAACCTCATAATAACCCTACTCTTCTTCCTTTGAGCTGGTAAGCTGGTGAAACAGGGGGAGAGTGTGAGAGGGGGAAAACGATCACGCTGCACCCAAAAGGGTACACTACTCCCTTGGCGTATGGGTTATCTTGCTTCACCTCGGTCTTTCTGCCGTTCCTGTACCCGATGATAATACTCAAGCGCTTTCATAATATATTCACCGGTTTTGTTGTACGGAACGCTGTCAGGAATGAACCGTCTTGCATCTTCATACTTAATGCGGATCTTCTCCTTTTGGTTCGGCTTCTCTTCACTCATGATGGATTCGATGACCTCATTAGAGAGCTTGCCTTCCTGGGAGAACCTCTTCATCTTGATAGCCTGGGCAAGGGATGGCGTTGCGTCCGCGTAGGAGATTTCCTCCAGCAGCGTCTCTTGTTCTTCCTTTTTGAGGTAGGACAATTCAACTGCCGGTCTGAACGCAATGCGGCCCTCGTCAACAAGGTCAAGCAGCGGCGGGATAAGCTCTGTGAGACGGATATATCGAGAGACTTGCCTTGCACTTTCATTGGTACTATCGGCAATAATATCTCTTGATTTCACCCCATCCAACTTGTGGTCCACTGGTCCACAAGTTAAATCCGATCTCTGACCCTGCCTATTCATGGCTTCCAGACGCATCTTGTACGAAAATGCCTTTTCGCTCGGAAGGATGGTGGAACGCTGTAGGTTGGATTCAACCATTAAGATAATGGCCTCGTCGCGGCTCATTTCACGGACCTCTGCCTTTACGGTTTCAAGTCCAGCGATTTCACACGCCTTTTTCCGACGATGGCCAGATACGATCTCATAGCGTCCGTCTTCCTTCGGGCGAAGCGTGACAGGGGTGATAATCCCGCGCTCCTTGATGCTCTGAACAAGCTGGTCCATATCCTCATCAATTTTCACCTTGAAGGGATGGTCCGGGAAATCGTCGATCTCCGAGATGGGAATATCGAAAATGCGAGGGAGCTTGTTTACCTTGCGTTCCTCGTCATTTGCGAATAACTCATCGTATCCAGTCAGGCCCAAGTCGATCTTTTGCACGTTCTTCAATCTCTGTCACCTCCTTCGTAAGTGCCTCATACGCTGCTGCCACTTTTCCGTTCTTGTCGTGGGAGAAGATGCTTTCTCCGGAAAGACTGCACTCCGCAGCTCGCACCGAAAAGGGAATCTCGGCATTGAACACGCGGATGTTTTCTCCTACTGAAGAACGGAGCGATGTGATAATCGTCTTGGCATTGTTCGTGCGGTTATCTACCATCGTCAGCAAAATGCCGTCGATCTTCAATCTCGGATTGATCTGCCGCTTGATCTTTGCAATCGAGCGCAGAAGCAGGTTGAGACCTTTGGTTGACAGGAAGTTCGGCTGAGACGGTATAATCACGCTGTCTGCCGCAGCAAGCGCATTGACCGTCATCATTCCCAGAGAAGGCATACAGTCTATAAGGATATAGTCGTATTTCTTTCTCATGCCGTCGATGCAGGACTTCAGAACATACTCTCGGCTCATAACATTGAACAAGCCCGTTTCCATGCCGGACAGTTCAATATTAGAAGGAAGCAAGTCAACGCCCTCATTGTGGGCAATTACTGCATCACCGGGAATCTGCTCGTCATCTATGACCGATTGCATGAGCGTAGAGAGCGACACATCCAACTCATCGGGGTTCTTAACACCGAGGCTCACTGTCAGGCTGCCTTGTGGGTCAGCATCTATCAGCAAGACCTTCTTGCCGGTGGTTGCCAGGCCCACGCCGAGGTTGACTGT
The DNA here is from genome assembly GCA_017434755.1 of Oscillospiraceae bacterium. Taxonomy (GTDB): domain Bacteria; phylum Bacillota; class Clostridia; order Oscillospirales; family Oscillospiraceae; genus Limivicinus. The sequence continues at coordinate 5,241 of JAFRER010000002.1, forward strand.
CGTAGTCGTTTTTCCGACGCCGCCTTTCTGATTTGTGATGGCGATCACTTTACAGTTTTCCATGCGTTTTCCTCCTTTCTTGGAATTCACAGCGATCCATTTCTGTACCGCTATGTACCTGTGCGTTATTTGTCCTCGACGCCCCACGCACACGGGAATACATCAGACGCTTGTTTGCGAAACAAGTCCATGGGAATCTCACCCCTGCCGGGTCCTCCGCCAGCTCCGTAGAGAAGTATCATTAACCCTGTAGCGTTTCATGGCCATATCCGTAGCAACCGGATATTTCAGAATGGTTCGGAAACGCTCGCCACCTTGCTTTCCGTTATTACCCGGATGGGCAGGAGGGTCTTGGCGCATCTTCATTCGGCTGGGGCTTTCGCCCCCGCTCAGGAACGTATCTGATGAATGTGTATTCAGTTGTCAAGTAGCGGTGAGTAGGAATTTCTCCTCTCACCCCCCTACCGCAACCTTTGAGGCTCCAAAACGACATCTGTTTTTCAATTTTTTCAAAAAAATTTTTTCTGCCTGCTTCACACTGCCCATAAAGCAAAAATGCCCGTCGATGTTACTCGACGGGCACAAAACAAAAAAAGACCCACTACCTTTCGATAGTGAGTCTTATGATACGATATGGAATTGTAAAGCAATCAGCGATGATTTACACATTTTTCGCTTCCGTTTTGGAGAGCGAAAGGTGATTATTGGAGACTTTTTTGGTGATACGAGCCCAAATTAGACCCCAAATCAATACAGCTTCGCGCCAGCCGGGATGTGCGGATCGACCATCAGAAGATGGAGTTTTTCTTCCTCTCCTTCATGGTGAACGGCACTAATCAGCATACCGCAGGATTCGATTCCCATCATGGCTCTCGGAGGCAGATTCGTGATTGCAATGCAGGTCTTTCCGATCAGCTCTTCCGGCTCGTAATATGCGTGAATACCGCTCAAAATCGTCCTTTTCTCGTCAGAACCGTCATCCAGAGTGAACTTCAAGAGCTTCTTGGACTTGGGGACCGCTTCGCATTCAAGAACCTTAACGGCACGGAAATCGCTCTTGCTGAAGGTCTCAAAATCGACCGTATCCTGGAACAAAGGCTCAATCACGACATTGGAAAAGTCGATCTTTTCTTCGACCGCAGGCGCAGTCTCAACCGGCTTCTCTTCGGCCTTGGTTTCGGGCTTATCCTTGTCCAAAGGTTTCATTGTGGGGAAAAGAAGAACGTCCCTTATGGAAGCGCTGTTGGTCAGAAGCATCACGAGCCTGTCGATCCCGTATCCGATGCCTCCGGTGGGCGGCATGCCGATCTCAAGGGCATTCAGGAAGTCCTCGTCCGTATGGTTCGCTTCCGCATCGCCTGCGGCAGCCGCAGCATCCTGCGCGGCAAAACGTTCCCGCTGATCGATCGGATCGTTGAGCTCGGAATAGGCGTTGCACATCTCCCAGCCGTTGATGAAAAGTTCGAAACGTTCCACATAGTCCGGCTTGTCGGGCTTTCTCTTCGTCAGCGGGGAAATATCCACGGGATGATCCATGATGAAGACAGGCTGTATAAGCTTGGCTTCACAGAATTCCTCAAAGAAGAGATTCAGGATATCGCCTTTCTGATGCCTTTCCTCGAATTCAACGCCTTTTTCCCGGGCTATCGCTTTTGCCTGGGCCGTATCGCGGATCTGGTCGAAGTCGACTCCGGAATACTTCTTCACGGCATCGATCATGGTAAGCCTTTCGAAGGGCTTTCCGAGATCGATCGTTTTTTCGCCGTAGACGATCTTATCCGTGCCGCATACCGTACGCGCAAGATGTCTGAACATGTCCTCGGTCAGATCCATCATGCCGTGATAATCGGTATAAGCCTGATAAAGCTCCATCAGCGTGAATTCGGGATTGTGCCTTGTGTCCATCCCTTCATTCCTGAAGACCCTGCCGATCTCGTATACCTTCTCAAGTCCGCCGACGATGAGGCGCTTGAGATAGAGTTCAAGCGAGATCCTGAGCTTCATATCCTCGTTGAGAGCATTGTAGTGCGTCTCAAAAGGCCTTGCCGCGGCGCCGCCCGCATTGGATACGAGCATCGGAGTCTCGACCTCCATGAATCCCCTGTCATCCAGATATCTTCTGATGCCGCTTATGATCGCGGACCTCTTTACAAAGGTATCCCTGACCTCCGGATTCATAATGAGGTCCGTATATCTCTGCCGGTATCTCAGGTCTGTGTTCGTAAGTCCGTGGTACTTTTCGGGGAGTATCTGCAGACTTTTGGAAAGCAGGGTGATGCTCTCAGCACGGACGGAGATCTCCTCTGTCTTTGTGCGGAAGACCTCCCCTTTTATCCCGATGATATCGCCTATGTCGAGCTTCTTGAAATCGGCATAGGCTTCTTCTCCGAGGTTGTCTCTGGATACATAGATCTGGATGGAGCCTCTGAGGTCCTGGATATGGCAGAACGATGCCTTGCCCATAACACGTTTTGACATCATCCTTCCCGCTAATGTGACAAAATGACCCTCATAGCGGTCATAATCGGCAAGGATGTCAGCCGTATGTTCGGAAACGTCGAACCTTGTGATCCTGAAAGGGTCACTGCCGCGCTTCTGAAGCTCAAATAGCTTGTCCCTCCTGATCTGCAAAAGCTCCGAAACTTCTCTTGCAGAATCGGGACTGTTGAAAGTATTGCTCATTCTGATCCCCGATAATTATTTGTTTTCTACTGAGATGATCTCAAACTTCAACGTGCCTGCAGGCGCTTCAACGCTTATGATATCTCCGACCTTGTGTCCTTTCAGCGCGTTGCCGACGGGTGAGTCATCCGAAATACGTCCGTTTCTGGGATTGGCTTCCTGCGATCCGACGATCTCAAAAAACTCCGTATCATCATACTCGATGTCTCTCACACGAACGATGCTTCCGAGCGTGACCGTATCCTTCGGGCCGTCTCCTTCAAGAAAATCGACTATTTCCGCATTCTCAATGAGATCCTTCAATTCGGCTATCTTGGAATAGAGTTTTCCCTGCTCCGTTTTAGCCTCGTCATACTCACTGTTTTCGGAAAGATCACCGAAGCTTCTTGCCTCCTTGATCTGCTCCGCGACCTCTTTCTCTCTGACCGTTTCCAGATAGTTCAGTTCTTTTTTGAGCTCATTGAGGCGCTCGGTGCTCATTTTATACCTGTTGGAGATGCTTGGATTTTGATAAGCCATTGTATACGACTCCCTTACAGAAATTTAGGTAATTATAAATACTTGCATTACAGAATGTCAACTCAAATATCTGAGCGCTTCCATAAGCTGTTCATCTTCCGAAGTGCTCGCCGTGCCCTCCTGTCCGCCGGTAGTGCCGGATGTCGTTCCGACGGTCGAAGGATCGGAGTTGTAAATGATTATATCCGGCGTCACGCCGATGTTCGAGATGTCCGTACGCATTGCGGTAAGATACATCTTCGTTGAAAGCCGGATGGCCGCGCCGTCGTCCAGGTCAAATGTCTCCTGCGACTGAACGTTTCCCATGCTCTGTTCTCCGAGGATAGTCGCCTTGTTGTATTCCTGCAGGACCTTGGCGAATATCTCCGAACAACCGTAAGTCCCGCTGTTTATCATGACGACTGTCGGAAGATCGATGCACATCCCGTCGGAAGAATAGACCTTTTCCTTTCCCTTATTATCCACTTCAATGAACATGTCGTAATTGGGAAGCAGATAATCAAGCAGCTGCGCCGCCTCGGAATACAGGCCTCCGGAGTTTCCGCGCAGATCGATGACAAGGCTTTCCGCATCCTTGAACAGGAGATCCTCTATGGCATCGATGGCATCCTGTGCCGTTCCGGCATCAAAATCATAGATCTGTACATATCCGGCCATCGTTTTTTCAAGCCTGTAGTTCACGGAACTCTGGTATGTGGAGGAACAGTCTATCGTGACCGTGTTATTGCCGTTCAGTCCGATGACGAATGAGGTGTTCATTTTGGACCGGATCAGCGTCCTGACCTCATCGATATTCATATCCGATACCTTGACCCCGTCTATGCTCTGAATGACCATGCCGGGAGAAAGACCTGCCTTGGCTGCAACGGAGTCATTGTTGACGGAAATGATCTCAAAACCGCCCGAGTCCTTTTTCTTGAGCGAGATCCCGATGTTGGCGTATTCATCCGAAGAATAGAGCTGATACGTGCTGTATTCATCCGCACTCATATAATAGCTCCATTTATCCGACAGGCAGGCGACCATGGCGGCCGCGGCGGAATCCGCCATCTTGTCTCTGTCTGCTTCGCCGATATAGTTATCAACGATTATGTTTTTCAGCTCAATATACCGGCTTGCCTCTTCGTATTCATCCTTGCCGCCGACACTGTTCATCACTCTGGAATACGTGACGCCGATCGCCGTCCCGGTAAATACGATAAGCAGCAGCAGCACGATCTTGAGCGGAATGCCGAGATTAAATAAGTTGATGATGAACCTCAGGATCTTTCTCAGTATCCGTTTTGTATACCTGCTCACGAACAACCTCCAAAATAACCGTATCAGCCGGACAGCTGAAAACAGACTGTCCGGCAAAAAATATTCAGATTAAAAAACGATCAGCCGCCTGAATCGGGAGAAAAGGTAAGCCCGGAAAACCAATTGTTAAACTCGAGACATGTAGTGGTGCCGTTGGAATTAGCTGAACGGATCTCAAAATGGAGATGCGGTCCGGTAGAATAACCGGTGCTCCCGACATACCCGATCACCTGTCCCTGCGAAACCGTCTGGTTGACCGAAACAGCAATGGATGACATGTGGCCGTACAGCGTATAATAACCGTTTCCGTGATCGATCATCACGCAGTTTCCATAGCCTCCGTTAACGCCCGCAATGCAGACCGTCCCGCCATCGGAGGCCCAGATCGAATCGCCGTACTGGCTTCCGATATCCATGCCGGAATGATACTTCCATTGCCCGGAAATAGGATGATACCTGTAACCCACGCAACTAGTGATATACGTACATGAGACCGGCCAGATAAAGTTGCCGGAACCGGATACTGTCCCGCCTGAATAACCGGTAGCTCCCGCAGAGGCTGCTATGGCGGCGCGTCTTTCCCTCTCGAGCTCTTCCGTCAGTCTGTCAATCTCGGCCTGCGCTTCCTCAACAGCTTTCTGGAAACCTTCCAGCGTCTCGCTCTCTTCATCGATACTGCTCTTAAGCTCTTCCAGCATCTGATCCGTCTCATCGATCTGGGCCTGAAGAGCTTCCTGTTCCTCAAGAAGCTTCTCCTGCTTCAGATCGAGCTCGGCCTTCAAAGACTCATATTCCGCCTTGACGGATTCGGAATGCTGTCTGGCAGCGATATACTCATCTTCAAGTTTCTTGTCGGCATCCATGATCTCTCCTATGTCATCCATAGCGGAAAGCAGGCTGCCGAGAGAATCGGCATTGAGGAAGATTGCGAGAAGATCGTAGCTTCCGTTTTCCTCCATTGCCCTGACTCTGGTCCGGTATTTTTCCAGCTGATCCTGTTCAGCCTTGACAGCCGACGCCAGTTCAAGAGATTTCTGCTCTATGATCTCAGCCATATAGTCGATCTGAAGCTGGTTCAATTCCATCTGCCTCAAGGTATACGCGTTTCTTTCCTCAAGCGCCACCTTCAGCTCGAGAAAGTCGGATTTCTCTTTTTCAAGAGCTTCGATCTTGTCCTGCTGAACCTTTACCTTTTCGGCTATCTTCTCTTTTTCCTCTTCCAGATCATCGATCTCGTCCTGCGTTACCGCATAAGCCCCTGTTCCGAAAAGAGGAACAGCCGCGCCGATCAAAATCGCCGCAATCAGAACGAATATCAGTGTTTTCTTCATGTTTTTCAACATAAAAGCATTCCTTCAGAGAGAAATCATCCTCTGATCCCTGTTACAGATACCCCTGCGGATCCACTCTGCTTCCGTTAATGGCGACCTCAAAATGCAGATGAACGCCGTCAAGGCCGTAGCATGTGCCGGTATTCCCTACTCCGCCGATCGTCTGTCCTTTGCTGACATAGGAACCCACTCCGACATACATACTGCTCAAGTGAGCATAGAGAGTGGTAAAGCCGTTGCCGTGATCGATTATAATGCAGTTTCCGTATCCGCCGTAATACTCAGCCTTGATGACGGTTCCGCCATCCGCCGCTACGATCGGAGAGCCCATGCTGCCATACCCGTCTATATCGATACCGGTGTGGTTTGTTCCCGTGCTGGGCCTGTATCCGAACGGACTGGTAATATTGTAATGTCCGGGAAAAGGCCATGTGAATGAGCCGCTTCCGCTGACTGCCGTTCCGGATCCGGTGGATCCGCCGGAAGTACTGCCGTTATCTACAGCAGTTCCGTTCCCGGAACCGTCGCCGGATGCGGGCTGGGATGAACCGCTCTGCGCTGCCGCTGCAGCGGCAGCCGCTGCTTCAGCCGCTTTTCTTGCCTGATACTCCGCGATGAAGTTCGAAGCGGCAGCGGCGGCGGCAGCTTCGATCTGTTCCATCCGTTTCTGTTCTTCCTCAGCCGCTTTGATCTTTTCCGTGTATTCTTCAATCAGCGATTCGGACTCTTCAATCTCTTTTTCAAGCTCGGCTTTTTCCGATTCAAGATCGAAGAGGTCTTTTTCGTAGCCGTCCTTGATGGCCTCGCACTCAGCCTTGTACGCCTCATACTCAGCCTTGACCGCCTCATGCTCCTCACGAGCCTCCGTCAGCTGATTGTAGAGGACCATGTCGCTGTTCATCACATCGCCGTAATCGTCTATAGCTGTCAGGAGCTCACCTAAACTGTCCGCATTCAGAAGAATGGCGAGAATGTTGTATCCGCCGTTTTCCTCCATTGCCTTGATCCGGACACGGTATTTTTCAAGCTGATCATCCTCCCGCGCTTTCGCGACTTCCACCCTTTTCTCACGGATGGAGATCCTTACATCGTATCGGGAGATCTCGTCAGAGATAAGGGCTATCTCCTCTTCAACAAGAGAGATCGCCTCCAGGGCGGCGGCATTGCGTTCCTCAAGAGCAATCTTTGCCTCAATAACGAGCGCCTGCTCTTCCTTGAGTTTTTCTACCTTGTTCCTGGCATTGGTGACATTGGTTTTGGCGGTTTCCTTCTCCTCATTCAGAGCAGCCAGCTGCTGCTCAAAATCATCTTCCGATTCTTCTTCCGCTCTAGCCACGGAAGGCAGAACAAAGCTCAGAAGGGACAACACCATTAAAACTGCCAGAATAATACAAAGTATTCTAACAAATCTGCTTCGATTCATAAGTCATACCTTAAGATAATTCCTTATTGCGTTCATGCCTCCGAACACACCGACCATGATGCCGAGACCGAGAAACACGATCAGCACATATACTGCGACAGACTTGAAGGGGATGATGTTCAGATAGGCAGCCGACATGGAATTCACGATCTTGACCGTCAGGCCGTCATAAATTCCCCATTCCGCAAGATACGCAAGCCCGCCGCCCAGAATACCGAGCACAAGGCCTTCCACAACGAAGGGCATGCGAATGAATGAATTCGTCGCGCCGACCATTTTCATTATGGCTATCTCTTCTCTCCGGCTGATGGTCGCGAGCTTGATCGTATTCGTCATAATAAAGATCGAAACGAAAACGAGAATAACGATCAGGACAAGCGAAACGACCGTGACAACATTGCGGATCGAAATAAAGGCTTTTGCATACTGCGTGTGTGCTTTCGCTTCGGCGATGCCGTCAACTTCCTCAAGCCGGGCCTTCGTCTGTGCCATGGAGGAGATATCCGTAAGGTGCACAACGAATCTGTGGCGGAAAACAGTCTCGTCGATCCCTTCCATAAGGTCGGAATCATAGTTGCTCATGAACTTTGCCATGGCGTTTTTACGACTGACAAATTCAACGGACTGAACGTTTTCTATCTTTTTCAGTTCAGATCCGATGGCTTCCGCGGCTGCTTCGTCCTCAATGTCTTCTTCAACGAACGCCACCACTTCGTTCTGATCTTCAAGATCTTTGATAAGGGAGTCGATGTTCAGTGACAGAAGTGAAACGCTTCCCATGATGATCAGGCACGCCATTATGATCGTGACGGAAGCGAAAGACATGAATCCGTGTGTGAATATGCTGCGGAATCCCTCTCGAATAAGGTAACCGTATCTGTTAAGTCTCATTTCCGAAATACCCATCCATTCCGTCGCTGATCACTTCACCGTTGTCAATGGAGATCACTCGCTTGGAGAATGCATTGACAAGTTCCTTTTCGTGAGTTACGACCAGTATTGTTGTCCCCATGCTGTTTATCTTCTCAAAAAGCAGCATGAGCTCAAGACTTCTGACAGGATCAAGGTTGCCGGTCGGCTCGTCCGCCACGATCATTCTGGGATTGTTCACAAGCGCCCTGGCAATGGCAACACGCTGCTGTTCACCGCCGGACAGCTCATCGGGAAGCCTTTTCTCTCTGCCGTCCAGTCCGACCAGTTCAAGAACATAGGGAACTCTTTTCCGGATCTGCTTGTTGCTTGCGCCGACGACACGCATCGCAAATGCGACGTTGTCATATACGTTCATGTTCTCTATGAGTCTGAAATCCTGGAAAACGACGCCGAGGGTCCTTCTCATCTGAGGGATCTTGCGGCGTTTGATCTTCCGCATGTCGAAATCGTTGACGATGATCCTTCCGCTCGTAGCGGAGATCTCTCCGGTGATAAGCTTCATGATGGTCGTTTTCCCCGAGCCGGAAGGCCCCACGAGAAAAACGAATTCCCCGTCATCGATCCGGAAGCTGACTCCGTTGAGCGCTTCCGTACCGCTTGAAGAATATACCATCTTAACATTGTTTAACTGAACCATTTGAAATCCTCCGAAGGTTTATGCGATCAATACTTTCCGAGATTAAGAGAGTCCAGATACATCTTTACCATCATGGCGACCTTGAACACGATGGCATGGTCAAATTCTCTGAGATCGAGTCCCGTAAGCTTCTTGATCTTTTCCAGACGATAAACGAGCGTGTTGCGGTGGACATAGAGCTTTCTGGATGTTTCGGAAACATTCAGATTGTTTTCAAAGAATCTGTTGATCGTCTCAAGCGTGTCCTCGTCAAGCGTTTCTATCGGGTTCTTTTTGAAGACCTCCCGGAGGAACATTTCGCAGAGAGTGGTGGGAAGCTGGTAGATGATCCTGCCAAGGCCGAGGCTTTCGTAGTAAACGATGGTCTTGTCGCTTTCAAAAACCCGGCCGACATCTATCGCGACCTGAGCCTCTTTATATCTGTCGGCGAGTTCCCGGAGATGCTTGGAATCCGTGCTCACGCCGATAATGCAGGTGACGCCGAGATCTTCTTTGAGCACATTCTCGATCGTGGCTGCGGCTCTTGAGACTTCTTCATGAGAATCCTTGGATGAAAGAGCTTTGATGACCACAACATCCGACTCGTTGATATTGAGCACGAAGTCTTTCTGTTTATCCGGAAAGAGGCGCTGGATCGTTTCGACTGCAGCAACGTCCGGTTTTTCAAGCTGACGGACAAGAATAACACTTCTGGGTTCATCGGTCGCAAAGTGCAGTTCCTTTGCCCTTACGTATACATCTCCGGGAAGGATGTTGTCGGAGATGATATTCTTGACAAACGCCGCCTTGTTATGCTTTTCCTCATAACTTGTCTTTGCCTCGCTGAAAGCGATGGCGGCAATGGAACTCAACGCTTTTGATCCAGGATCCGTTCCGTCTGCAAAAGCATAGTACTCTGTTTTGCCGCTGTCGGAATTCAGCGGGCAGAATGCTCTCAGCTGCGTGACAACAGGAAGACCCCCGCTTTTGCTGACTGCATGATCAAAATCATCCAGTTTCGTTCCGATAAGGGAAGCATCCGTCGAAGCGACAACGATCCCCTGCTCGTCTGTTACCCCTAAGGGCCTGTCAACGGCATCCTTCATCTGAATGACAACACTCTGAAATAATCTTCCGGACATAAGCAGCCTCCTGTTTATACCTGCGAAAATCGCAATTATTGATATAGCAAAACAACCATATATGATAACAGCAGTTTGGAATATAATAACTCGATTTTAAGTAATTTTCAATAGAAATGTTGTCTTGTTTTTGTTGAATATTTATAGTTTATTGTGTTATCGCTCAAAAAAGCCCCAGATTATAAGCCTATTTTTCATCTAATTGCCATTGAATATTTTGCACAATTCATCTTCAGACAATTCTCTGTAACGTCCGCTTTCAAGATCATCCGGGAGCTTCAGTCCGCCGATCGAAAGCCTTTTTAAGCTTAAGACCGGCTTTCCGACAGCGGCCAGCATTCTTTTGACCTGGTGATACTTCCCCTCATATACCGTTACGAAGCATGCGCTGCTCCCTGTCGGTTCGAGGACGGCGGGAAGGCATTGCGTTCCGTCCGCGAGAACGAGACCGCGGGAAAAGGCCTCCGCATCTTCCTCATCCGGAACGCCGTCCACTCTTGCATAATAAACTTTGCTGATACCGGAAGCCGGCGAGATCACCCTGTGTGAAAATTCCCCGTCATTTGTCAGAAGCAGCAGTCCCTCCGTATCCTTATCCAGTCTTCCCACGGGAAACAGGCCCATATTCCTTTCATATCCCTCGAGGATATCAAGCACGGTCCTCTGCTTTCTGTCCTCCGTGGCGGAAAGCAGTCCGGAAGGCTTGTTCATCATGAAATACCTGTATCTTGCCGTATTTACGGCAGCTCCGTCTATCCTGACGGTGGAAGCTCCTCTTTCGATCTTCATGTCAGGAGACTGAGCCGCAGCTCCGTTCACAGTGACCCTTCCGGCCCTGATAAGCTTTTTCACATCACTCCTGCTCGAGATCCCGGCACCGGCAAGGATCTTGTCAAGCCTTTCTTTCAAAACCGATCTCCCCGCTGTCTGCATTTTTGAATGAGTATATCACCGGCACGCTATGAAAGTGTGAACCTCAAATTAAAAATACAACTGGCTGTTTATCATATTGTAATATGCATTCAAATTGTTATAATAGCTTCATCAACTGAAATCGAGGGACCGTACATGCTCATCAACATCAAAAAACTGAATCCCGCAGCCATTATACCGACATCGGGATCAAAACTGTCGGCAGGGTATGATCTGTATGCCTGTCTGGATTCCCCCGTAACGATCCGGGCGCACAAAACCGAAAAGATCGGCACCGGTCTGTCCGTGGAGATCCCGGAAGGATACTTTGGCGCGATATTTGCCCGAAGCGGTCTTGCCTCAAAAAGCGGTATCCGTCCTGCAAACTGCGTCGGCGTCTGCGACAGCGACTACAGAGGAGAATACATCGTGCCGCTGCACAACGACACCGATGAAGACTATACGGTCTGTCACGGCGACAGGATAGCGCAGATGATCGTTCTTCCGTATCTCTCCGTTGAATTCATCGAAACGGGAGAACTGTCCGAAACCGACAGGGGCAGCAGCGGCTTCGGTTCAACAGGAAAATAAAGAAGGACCGGTTTCCCGGTCCTTTTTTTTATTTGAAAATCTCTGCGATCGGACTGTCCGCCGACAGGATCAGTGTTTTTTCCTCTCCCGTCATGGATTCGCTCAGAGCATCAAGTGCGATCATAAACGTATAAAACTCCGCCTCTTCTTCCGAATCGTACACTTCGGAAAGGATCCTCATGTACTCGGCATCTCCCTCGGCTCTTGTCGACTGGGCCTTTGCCTCCGCCTCGGAAAGAATGATCTCCACTTTTTTATCCGCTTCATTCCTGATACGCTTCGCTTCGGCATTTCCTTCCGCCGTATACGACGCGGCAATATTGTTGCGTTCCGAGATCATTCGCGTATACACCGCGTCCTTGTTGTCGTCCGGAAGATCGAGCGTCTTGGTTTCAACGGCAAACACCTTGATCCCGTATCTGTCGAAGCTCGTTCCGATGTTCTCCATAACAAGCTGCACGACTTTCCCGTCTCTTCCCGAGATGATCGTCTCCTGCTTCTGGGAAGAAATGACTGTTTTTAATGCATTATAGACGATTGCATTTATTCTGCTCTCCGCGTTGCTCACACTTCCGGAAAGCGACTCGATGAACAGCCTCGGATCATCGATCTTCCAGAGAGCGAAGGAATCGAGCACCATGGAATGCTTATCCGCTGTTATGACATCGCTGATCGGAAGGTCGTAAAGGAGGACCGTATTGGGAAGCTTCGTTACGCTGTTGATGAACGGTATCTTAAAATAAAGGCCCGGCGTTTCTTTCACATCCGTTACGGCTCCGAATTCCCAGACGACTCCGTATTCGTTTTTCTGGACCACGAACAGAGAGTTCGCCGCAATGATTATCAGCAATACGACGGCCACCGCCGTCAGGATCAATCCGATACGGTTCTTTTTACCTGATTTATCCATACTTGCGCTCCCTCCTTTCAGCCCGCAAATTCATCCAGCGGGAGAACGGTCTGCACTTGCGTGCCGTTGTCCCCCATGATGATGATCTTCATTCCGGGGAATATTTTCGAAACTGTCTCATAAAACAGTCTCTGCTTTGTTATCTCGGGATACTTTGAATACTCTTCATAAAGCTGCGAGAATCTTGAGGCCTGCCCGTTTGCTGCGTTTATGCGCGCTGTCTTGTATGCCTCCGCTTTCTGAAGGACCTCATCGGCATCCGCCTGAGCGGCGGGCACGACTTCATTGGCATATTTCTTGGCGTTGTTTGTCGCTGTCTCAGCATCCTGCTTTGCAGTCTCCACCGCTTTGAAAGCCTCCTGGACTTCCCTTGTAGGCGGTTCGGCATCCTGGATGGTGATACTTACGAGAGTTAGTCCGATATCCTCTTTTTCCAGTCTGGCAAGGATCTTGTCCTTTATAGCCGCCTGAATCTCGCTCTTGCCCGTTGTGATAACATCATCCACCTTATACAGGCCGATCGTATCGCGGATATACGACTGGCAGAGCATCTTGAGTATCCCCACGGGCTCTTCCGAGCTGTACAGATACTTCACGGGATCCGTCACGCGGTATTCCACATAGAAGTCTACATCAACGAAGTTGTAATCCACGGTTATCATAACCGCTTCGGACACGAGCGTGGCATTTGTATTGATGTCATAGCCGATGGAAAAGCCTTTGGTCGCCTTGGAAACGATCTTCTTCTGCTGGATGAACGGGATCTTGAATTTCAGACCCGGAGTGGAGACCACACTCGGCTTTCCGAAAGTGGTGATCACCGCGTATTCGTCCTCTTTCAGCTCATAAAACGAGTTGAAAAGCAGCATAAGGATCAGAACGATTATGACTGCAAGCAGTATGATGGTTTTTGTTTTTCTGCCGTCCATCACAGGCTTTCTTTTCACGAACGAACGGCTGTAGCTGTTTTCATCCATTTGGGTTCTCCTTTCCTGTTTCTGATACGGGCATGCCGTTTTTTGCAAGGGATGCGTTTTTATACTCCGGTCTGTATGTCACATCACATTCCACCCAGTCCGGATCCGGAAAAGCGGAAGCGGTGCTTTCATCCGAAAACTCGATCTCCAGATAAGCAAGTCCCGAAAACCTTCCCTCAAAAACATCGATCTCATATTTCAGCCCGTTTTCCGCCTTTTTAATATGGCGCGTCTTGCTCACTGTCTGACCGCGGGCAAGCTTCATCAGTTCCCGGTATTCTTCCTCCGTGATCTCCGTCTCATACTCGTTTCTTGACAGTTCCGGGTCTGAACCGGTCACGGCAGTCTTTACGGTAAGTATGTGTTTTTTCCCGTGATCTATGTTTCTGACTCTTATTGTCGGGCTGAAGGAAACATACGCCTGGTCGATGTGCATCTTTTCACAGGAAGAAATATCGAACGGGATCTTTTCCTTCCTGATAAGCCATTTTCTTTCTATCTCCATTTTCATCCCTCCTGTATGCATTATAAACCATGCCGTTTCAAGAATAACCGGAAAGAAAGATAAATTACTCCAATGTATTTTTCTGCCGGGAAAGAATAGGGCTCCGGCGGGATCAAAGCCGATCGTCCGTTCAATGCTCGTTGACTTGGATCCCGGTATGCGTTAAAATCCATATTGAAAGCTGAGGTATCCGAATGGCCAAACTGTATTTCAAATACGGCGCGATGGGCTCCAGCAAGACAGCCCAGGCGCTGATCACTAAATTCAATTACGAAGAACGAGGGATGAGCGTATGGCTGATAAAACCCTCCACGGATGATCGGGACGGAGCAAATATGATCCGTTCGCGGATCGGTCTTGCGTCGGAGGCCGAGATCATACGCCCTGATGATGATATCTGCCGGCTGTATTACCCCCGCGGCCGCAGAGATGTCATAATCTCCGATGAGAGCCAGTTCTTCACTCCTCTGCATATCGAGCAGCTCAGAAAACTGGTCGATGAGGAAAATATTCCCGTCCTGTGCTTCGGTCTTCGAACGGACTTTCAGACGAAGATGTTTCCCGGTTCACAAAGGCTGTTTGAATTGGCCGATTCGATAACCGAGATCAAAACCATATGCGAATGCGGCAACAAAGCGACCGTAAACGCAAGGATCGGTGCCGACGGAATGGTCGTCACGGAAGGCGCGCAGGTGATGCTCGGAGGAAATGACTCTTATCTGGCCATGTGTCATTCCTGCTGGAAAAAACGCATAGAACGCGAAAAGAGCCTTCGGAATCAGATACGGATCGACCTGTGAAACAGATCCATACAAGGAAAAGGAGCCCCCGAACAGATCAGGGGGCTCCTTTGATTATCCCTTATCAGCCGTTGAGCGCTGAATTGACAGCGACAGCGACCGCAACCGTTGCGCCGACCATCGGGTTGTTGCCCATTCCGAGGAATCCCATCATTTCGACATGCGCGGGAACGGAGGAAGAACCTGCGAACTGCGCATCGGAATGCATGCGTCCCATCGTATCGGTCATGCCGTAGGAAGCAGGGCCGGCCGCCATATTGTCCGGATGGAGGGTACGGCCGGTGCCGCCGCCGGAAGCGACGGAGAAGTACTTCTTGCCCTGTTCGACACATTCCTTCTTGTAGGTGCCTGCAACAGGGTGCTGGAAGCGGGTCGGGTTGGTGGAGTTTCCGGTGATCGAGACATCCACGCCCTCCTTGTGCATGATGGCAACGCCCTCACGCACATCGTCGGCACCATAGCAGCGGACATTCGCACGCTCGCCGTCCGAGTAGGCGATCTCATTGACTATCTTCAGTTCTCCGGTGAAATAATCGAACTGTGTCTGAACATAGGTGAAGCCGTTGATGCGTGAAATGATCTGCGCGGCATCCTTTCCGAGGCCGTTCAGGATAACGCGGAGCGGCTGTTTGCGGGCCTTGTTGGCATTCTTTACGATACCGATAGCGCCTTCGGCTGCTGCAAACGACTCGTGGCCTGCCAGAAAAGCAAAGCACTTTGTCTCATCGCTCAGGAGCATAGCTCCGAGGTTGCCATGGCCGAGACCGACCTTGCGGTCCTCAGCGACAGAGCCGTCAAGGCAGAAGCTCTGAAGACCGACGCCGATGAGTTTTGCCGCTTCAGCCGCTGTTTTTGCACCGGCTTTAATGGCTATTGCCGCGCCGACACAGTATGCCCATTTAACGTTTTCAAAGCAGATGGGCTGGATACCGGCTGCGATCTCATAAGGATCGAATCCCTTCTCTTTGCAGATCTCTCTGCACTCCTCAACGGATCCCAGGCCGTACTGTGCGAGGACACCGTTGATCTTGTCTATTCTTCTGTCATAGTTTTCAAACAAAGCCATTATCATGTCCTCCTTTGATCATTCACGGCGCGGATCGATGTATTTTGCGGCGGAATCCCACTGGCCGTAATGGCCGGTGGCTTTTTTAAGCGCTTCGTTCGCGTCTTCGCCCTTTTTGATGAAGTCCATCATCCTGCCGAGAGAAACGAACTCGTAGCCGATGATCTCGTTGGTATCATTGAGCGCGATCCTTGTCACATAGCCTTCCGTGAGTTCAAGATAGCGGGGTCCCTTTTCCTTCGTGGCAAACATCGTTCCGACCTGGGAGCGAAGTCCTTTGCCGAGATCTTCGAGAGAAGCGCCGACAGACAGACCGTCCTCCGAAAATGCGGACTGCGTGCGGCCGTACACGATCTGAAGGAAGAGCTCACGCATCGCCGTGTTGATGGCGTCGCAGACAAGGTCGGTATTGAGAGCCTCAAGGATGGTCTTGCCGATCAGGATCTCGGACGCCATCGCTGCGGAGTGTGTCATGCCGGAGCAGCCGAGAGTCTCGACGAGAGCCTCTTCGATGATCCCGTTCTTAACGTTCAGCGTGAGCTTGCAGGCGCCCTGCTGAGGCGCGCACCAGCCGACACCGTGTGTGAAGCCGGAAATATCAGAGAGCTCTTTGACCTGTACCCATTTCCCCTCCTCGGGAATGGGAGCCGGTCCGTGATATGCGCCTTTGGCGACCGGGCACATATTCTTAACTTCTGTTGTATAAGTCATAACTGTTTCCCTTCTATTTTATAATTTTACTTGATAAGTGAAACACCCGTCATTTCGGGCGGCTGCTCGAGACCCATAAGCTGCAGGATCGTCGGAGCGATATCCGCAAGTCTTCCGTCCTTGAGCTCAATCCCCTGTCTGCAGACAACGAACGGAACGGGGTTTGTTGTATGGGCTGTATTCACCTTGCCCGTTTCATCGAACATACAGTCGGCATTGCCGTGGTCGGCGGTTACAAGAAGCACGAGATCCTCATGCTTTTCGGTCTCGGCAACGATCTTTCCTATGCAGTCATCCACTGTTTCAACCGCTTTGACTGCCGCTTCCATCACACCCGTATGCCCGACCATGTCGCAGTTTGCAAAGTTGCAGACGATGAGATCGTATCGATCCGAGCGGATCGCTTCAACGAGCTTGTCACAGACCTTGTATGCGCTCATCTGCGGCACGAGATCATAGGTCGGGAACTCTTTCGGGGACGGAACGAGACACCTGTCCTCGCCCTCCGTCTGTTTCTCCACACCGCCGTTGAAGAAGAAGGTCACATGGGCATACTTCTCGGTCTCGGCGACCCTGAACTGCTTGAGACCGTTGGCGCTGATAAAGTCACCGAGCGTGTTCTCGATCGTCTCCGGAGGATAGGCGATGGGAAGCGTGAGTGCTTCGTCGTATTGTGCCGTGCAGACATAGGAAAGAGGAAATACCGTCTTTTTCCGGAAAAAGCCGTCAAAATCGGGCAGATTGAGCGCCCAGGTCATTTCTCTCGCCCTGTCGGGTCTGAAATTCATGAAGATGACGCTGTCGCCCTCGTTGATCACGCCCTCGGGACACACGACCACCGGCTTGACGAACTCATCCGTCACATCCTGCTCATAGCTTGCCTTCACGGCATGAACGGGATCGGGATCACAGATCCCTTCTCCGCAGACGATAGCGTTGTATCCTTCCTCAACGCGATCCCAGCGCTTGTCTCTGTCCATGCCGTAGAAACGGCCCTGGATGGTAGCGATCCTTGCATTGCCCAGCTCTTTGCACTTGTTGTCGAGCATCTCGACAAATCCGGCCCCGCTTCTGGGATCAACGTCCCTCCCGTCGAGGAAGCAGTGGACAAACACCTTTTCGAGGCCCCGCTTTTTTGCCATATCAAGGATGCCGAATATATGCCGGATATGGCTGTGCACGCCGCCGTCCGAAAGAAGGCCGAGGATATGCAGAGCCTTCCCGTTTGCAGAGGCATCGTCCATTGCCTTGATATAGACCTTGTTCTCGAAGAACTTTCCGTTCCCGATCTCCATGGTCATCTTGGGAAGGATCTGAAACACCACGCGGCCGGCACCGATATTCGTATGCCCGACCTCGGAATTGCCCATCTGCCCTTCCGGAAGTCCCACGTCGAGTCCGGACGCGATCAGCTGCGATTTCGGATTGGAAGCGAAGAGCTTATCTATATTGGGGGTATCGGCAACGGATATGGCGTTTCCCGGTGAGGGAGGCGCAATGCCGAAGCCGTCAAGAATAACCAGTACTGCTTTTTTAGCCATAAACGATCTCCGGATCATTCTTCAGCCGTAGCTTTTACGATAGTCGCAAAATCTGCAGGTTTGAGTGACGCGCCGCCTATAAGTCCGCCGTCGATATCCGGCTGGGCGAGAAGCTCGGCCGCATTCTTCGCGTTCATGCTACCGCCGTAGAGTATGCTCACGGTGCGGGCAACTCTTGCGCCGTAGATCTTGCGGATCACGGCACGGATGCCTTCGCAGACTTCCTGCGCCTGGGCCGCCGTGGCGGTCTTTCCCGTGCCGATCGCCCAGATAGGCTCATAGGCGATAACGCAGCGGCGAACCTGAGAAGCATCGATGCCGTTCAGCGCAGCCTTAACCTGATACGCGACATACTCCATCGTAAGATCCATCTCTCTCTGCTCAAGGCTCTCCCCAACACAGATGATCGGGCAGATTCCCTTTTCGAGGAGGATTCTTGCCTTTGCATTGATCAGCATGTCATCCTCGCCGTGATACTGGCGGCGTTCGGAATGGCCGACGATGCAGTACTTTGCACCGGCGTCGAGCAGCTGGGCAGCAGAGACCTCACCGGTGTAGGCGCCTTTTTCATACTTGGAAACATCCTGACCGCCCGCGGCGATCTTAAGCTCCTTGCCGGCCTTCACCATGGCGGGGATCATGACCGCCGGGGTGCAGAGCACAACGTCGCATGACTTGCTCTTTGTCATGTTTTCTTTGAGTTCTTCAATGAACGGCTTGACCTCGGAGGCCAGCATGTTCATTTTCCAGTTTCCTGCAATAACCGTTTTGCGATATCTTTTATTCATCGTTATACCTCTTATGAACTACCTTAAAATTTATATGATAATAATAAAAATTATTATTGAACGACAGATTGCCTGAGATCAGACCGGATGCTCACTTGTCCAGAAGGCAGGCGACACCCGGAAGCTCCTTGCCCTCAAGGAATTCAAGGGAAGCCCCTCCACCGGTGGAGATGTGGGTGATCTTATCGGCAAAGCCGAGTTTCTCGACTGCCGCCGCACTGTCTCCGCCGCCTACGATCGTGATCGCTCCGGATTCCGCGAGCGCCTTGGCCATTGCCTTGGTGCCGTTTGCGAACTTATCGAATTCGAAAACGCCCATAGGACCGTTCCAGACTATGGTGCCCGCACCGGAAACCGCCTTTGAGAAGATCTCAACGGTCTTGGGTCCGATATCCATTCCCATCAGGTCCTCGGGGATATCGCCGTCACAGAGAACAGGCTCCGCATCCGCGGAGAACTCTGCCGCGCAGACGTTGTCCACCGGAAGGAGGAACTGAACTCCCTTGTCCGCAGCCTTTTTGACCATCTCGGCGGCATACTCAATGCGATCGGCTTCAAGCAGAGATTTTCCGACTTCAAATCCCTGGGCTTTCTTAAAGGTATATGCCATACCGCCGCCGATGATGATGGTGTCCGCCTTTTCAAGAAGGTTGTTGATAACATTGATCTTGTCGGAGACTTTGGCTCCGCCGAGTACAGCGACAAAGGGACGCTTCGGGTCATCGAGCGCCTTGCCCATGATGCTGAGTTCCTTATCGACGAGAAGCCCCGAATAAGCGGGAAGATAATCTGCGACCCCGGCCGTGGAGGCATGAGCGCGGTGAACGGTCCCGAAAGCATCGGAAACGAAGATCTCAGCCATGTCGGCCAGTTCCTTTGCAAACGCGGGATCGTTCTTGGTCTCGCCTTTATTGAAGCGGAGATTCTCAAGGAGCATGATCTGTCCCGGCTGAAGAGCGGCAGCCTTGGCCTTTGCATCCTCGCCCACCGTGTCGGAGGCAAAGATCACTTCCTGACCGAGCAGCTCGCTCAGATGCTTCGCAACAGGTGCAAGCGTCAGCTTCTTAAGAGATTTCTCCCAGGATTCGCGGGTGATGTCCGCTTCGTTCTTGCCCTTCTCCACCTGCTTTTTCACATAGCTTTCAAAAGTAGCGACCGGTTTGCCGAGATGCGAGCAGGCGATGACAGCGGCTCCGTTGGACAGAAGATACCGGATCGTCGGAAGCGCAGCCACTATGCGCTTATCGCTCGTGATCTCGCCTGTCACCTTATCCTGCGGGACATTGAAATCACAGCGCAAAAGAACCTTTTTCCCTTCCACGGGAGCATCGTAAACTGTTTTTTTGCTGTAGTTCATACTTTATCCTCCTAAATAAAATTAACTCATTTGATCATACAAGCATCGAGCCTGTATTCAGAAGTCCGGGGAAACCCTGCTGCCTCAGCGCCTCATATGCAAGGACAGCAACGGAATTTGACAGATTGAGACTTCTCGCTTCTTCGATCATCGGTATCCTGATGCAGGAGTCTCTGTATCTCTCCCTGAGCCACTCCGGAAGACCCGCAGTCTCCTTTCCGAACATGAGCGTAACATCGCCGGAAAGATCAGCCTGGGCATAGGAACGCGGGGCTTTGGTGGTGGCAAGGAAAAGGCCCTTATCTCCCCGTTTGGAAAAGTAATCCTCCAGGTCCTCGTAAACGGTGATATCTACAAGATACCAGTAATCAAGGCCGCATCTTTTCACCATTTTATCGGAAATATCGAAGCCGAGCGGCTTTACGAGATGGAGCCTTGCTCCGGTCGCCGCGCAGGTCCTCGCAATGGCGCCGGTATTATGCGGGATCTCCGGCTCCACAAGAACGATATCGAGCATCAGAACAGTACCACAATCATTCAGAATCGCACAATTTGCCAAACTTTATTCTACCACGATTGACGGAAATTTCACTATCTTTTTTACAAAATAATACATTTCTTGCATAATCAACAAATCGGGTCTATAATCTGTTCGTAAAATTCGCTTTTTTATGGCCAATTTGCACACGAAGGCAGGGTTTGGCCTCATTTTTTTGTTCGATTTGTTTAAAAATGCATGAATTGATCCATGAATTCGAATACGTCTGCTGCGATTGTCCGAGGCAATGCGGAGCACGAAGGAACACATACAGAAAAAGCGGCTTCTGCAGAAGTTTTTCTCTGCCGTCCGTTGTCCGTGCCGCTCCTCATTTCGGGGAGGAGCCCTGCATCAGCGGAAGCAGGGGTTCCGGAGCCGTTTTCTTCTCGGGATGCAATCTGGGCTGTGTATACTGTCAGAACCGCCAGATAAGCCGCGAGGCTTCCGGGAAGACCGTCGGACCGGAAGAACTCGGCGATATAATATGCAGGCTCGCCGATTCCGGTGTGCACAACATCAACCTTGTGACAGCCTCCCATTTCACGCGGTCGATCGTTAAGGCTCTGGAGCGTGTCCGTCTGAACATTCCGGTCGTCTGGAACAGTTCCGGCTATGAAAGTGTGGAAACACTGAAGATGCTTGAGGGTCTGGTTCAGATCTACATGCCGGATATCAAGTATCTGCGGGCAGATATCGCCGGACGTTATTCAGGTGCCCCTGATTATCCGGCCGTAGTGAAAAAAGCCGTTGAGGAGATGTTCCGGCAGACCGGAAGATATATCCTGGATGACAGCGGCATCCTGAAAAGCGGTCTTCTGATCCGGCACCTCATTCTTCCCGGTTCCGAGCTCAACACCATGGATGTTATCGACTATGTTTCAGACTCTTTTCCGGCCGACAGCGTCATCTTCTCTCTTATGAGCCAGTATACCCCCATTCCCGGACTGGAAGCCTGGCCCGAGCTGGAGAAAAGGATAGATGCGGATCTGAACGACAGGATGTGCGCGTATCTCCTCAAAAGCCGGATCGTAACGGGCTACTGGCAGGAAACCTCCTCCGCGACGGAAGAACTTCTCCCCTCCTTTGACCTTACGGGAGTATAAACCGTCTTGACAATCACTGCTTAAAAAGAGATAATCGGATACAGATATTTCAAATAATATTTTAATACTTGAGGTGTGCTATGAATTACAATGAGCTCCATGCCGCTGCAAACGGTCAGGTTGGTCCTTTCTGCAAAAACTGCCCTGTCTGCAACGGACGCGCCTGCGCCAACACCATGCCCGGCCCCGGCTGCAAATATCCCGGAAGCACTGCTGCCAGAAACTACGATAAATGGCAGGAGATATTCGTCAACATGGATACTCTCTGCCCGAATGTCGAACCGGACATCTCCTTTGAAATGTTCGGTCATCTGTTCTCCGCGCCCGTGTTCGCCGCACCGATCGGCGCGCTGAAAATGCACTATGGTGAGAAATATGAAGACAAGGCATACAATACCATCCTCGTAAAGCAGACCGCCGAATACGGCGTTGCAGCCTTTACGGGAGACGGTGTCGATCCGGAGATCATGATCTCCGCTTCCAAAAACATGAGCGAAGCCGGCGGGATGGGTGTGCCGACGATAAAGCCCTGGAATAAGGAGTTCATTTTTGAAAAGCTCGATATCCTGAATGCTCGCGGGATCTTCGCTGCCGCAATGGATATCGACGGAGCAGGTCTCCCCTTCCTGAAAGCCATGAATCCCAATGCAGGCAGCAAATCCGTGGAAGAAATGCGCGAGATCGTCTCCTACGCAAAAATGCCGTTCATCATCAAAGGCATAATGACCGCAAAAGGCGCTGTAAAAGCTTATGAAGCCGGTGCAAAGGCCATCGTTGTCTCAAACCACGGCGGCAGAGTGCAGGGCGGAGTCCCCTCCACCTGCGAGGTGCTTCCGGAGATCGTTGATGCCGTCAAGGGCAAGCTCACGATCCTTGTTGACGGAGGCATCCGTTCCGGAGTCGATGTGTTCAAAGCGATCGCTCTCGGCGCAGACGCCGTTCTCATAGGCAGACCCTTCGTCAACGCGATCTACGGAAGCGCGGAGGAAGGCGTAAAGATCTATCTTGATAAGATCTGCAATGAACTGAGAGACACGATGAGGATGTGCGGAGCCGCAGCACTCAAGGACATCGACGCCTCCATGATATCCAGATTCTGACTATTTCTGTTCAAACAGCAGCACCGCCCCGAATGATCTCCATTCGGGGCGGTGCTGTTATTGTCTCATTTCCGAACAGACTGCAGAGGATTTATGAGAAACTCCGGTCATGCTCTTTCCCCGTGTTTCCCTGACGCGTAATATACGGCGAAGCAGACGGCCGTTACAGCCGCCATCACGGCAAGGCAGAACCCGGAACCGGAAACGGCGCCGATAAGCAGTCCCTGCGGCGTAAAGTACGAAAGGATCGAGTAAAATCTTCCGAGTGCCGAAAGATCGAAGAAGCATCCGCCGACGGTGCTCGTGACCATCGCCAGAAACGCGGCGGTCATATCCGAGCCGCCGCCGGCTCTGGTCAGGGATATAAGAAGACAGATGCCCGACACACAATTGATATACAGAAAATAAGCAAGCAGTTCGCGGGCGTTCAAACGGGTCCTGAACAGGACGGCCGCTGCCGCCATCATCAGCCCGGCCAGGACAAGCGCCAGATGATCAGTCAGCACAAACAGGGCATATCCCCGAGGCACGGCACCCATTGCCTTTCGGACGGCGCGTGCCGGGAGCCCGGACAGAAGCACGGAAAGCGACAGCATGAACAGAAAGATGATAAGCGCCGCAAAACCCGAATACCGCGCATAGATCCGGCCGAACACGGTCTGTTCCAAAGACGGTCCGCCGGATGCCCTGCTGAACACAACGATCGGTCTTGCATCAGCCGCCACTTCTTCGAGATGATCAAAGAACAGTTCCTTTTCGGTTTCGGCAATAACCCCCTCGGAAACCAGGCGCGATATCGCATCATAGCCGCTCTGCAGAGATAAAAGCAGACCGGCGCAGATCTCTCTGCCGGCATCCGACGCGACCCCGGCAGATGCGGAACGGTACTCTATCGGAAGGGCTTCATCCGATAAAAAAGCCTTCTCAAATCCCTCTCCGATCAGCAGGACGCTTTCCGCTTTTCCCCTTTCGAGCGACTGCATCGCGTCCTTCCTGCCCGTGCGGAGGACCGTCACCCCGTCCGCTTTCGCCAGTGCTCCGATATACTCCTCGGAGATCTCCGATCCGTCCTCATCCGCAACGGCCACGACGATCTCGGAGGATGCTTTTTCATCCAGTATCCGGTCTGCCGCGGAATAGCAGAGAAGGCATACCGCCAGCATGAGGATGAGCATTTTCCTGTTGCCGGTCATGGCCAGCGTTTTATGCCAGGTCATGCTGAGGATGTCGGATCTTCCGCTTTTCAGGGATGCTCCCGCATTCTTCTCCCCCGCACTTGTGCGTCCGGCTTTCTGCCGCGATCCGGCTTTCAGCGGATTCCGGCAGATATACAGGAAAAAGGCCGTCAGCACGGCAGCCTCCGCTGAAAGGATCCATATTCCCGCATCTGCTCCGTTCATGCCTCTCAGATAATGGAACACGGGGAATGCATACGCCGTTTTCTGCGCGATGCCGGGAAGCATCTGATACGGATAGAGCGCTCCGCCGAACAGCAGAGAAAGGATGACCAGCATATTGCCCGTCAGCTGGGCTCTTGATGAGTCCGGCGTACTGATGCTGATGGCTCCGAACAGAGAAAAGGAAAGCGTGAACAGCATGATCGCAGAGAGGTACGACGTAAGCGGCATCCGGATCCTCACCGCTGCGCTGACCGCCGCGAACGGAAGCGCAAACAGGATCAGCGCGGCGATATACTTGGAAATGATCAGCGTGTAAATACCCTTTCCGGAGCATTTCAGCCTGTCCACGATCCCGAGCGACAGTTCCTCCGGAAGACCCCGCAGAACGCACAGCGGGATAAGCATGCAGAGCATGGCGGTCACCGTTGCATATGCGGCCTTGAGGGAATTCTCGGTATAGTCTTCCACCAGCCTGAAATCCGAAAAAACGTTTCTTCTCGAAAGAGCCCTTTGGAGCTCATAATTTGCGCTCTCATAATAGAACTCGTTTATGTCCGTCTCAAATCCTTCGGCTGAACGGAGTCTGAATTCTGCAAGTCTCGCCTGCTGCTCGGCCGAAACGATATCCGTTACCGAGCGGAAGACCGTTTCCAGAATAGCCGATTCTGCCGGCATCCCGGGATTGAGCTCGATCGTCACGGGGAGATTCTCCATGTCGTACATGGCATAAAAAAAGCCTTTCGGTATGGTGGCGTATGCAGCATATCCCCTGTCGAACCATTCCGAACTGTCTCCCGGTTCACGTACGGAAGCGATCTGATCAAACAGTTCAAAATCTCTGAGCTGATTGATCAGCGATCTGCTCATCACGGAATCGTCAAGATCACAGATCACGAAACTGAACGGTCTGACATATGTGCGAGCCGAGGTCGTTTCACCGAAGCCGGGGATCAGAACGGCGAGCAGAAGGATGGGCAGAACAAGCACAAGCACGGCTGCTTTTCTGCTGAAAAACAGCCGTACGTCCTTCATAACGCACGCGAAAAAGCTCCTCATTGCCTTTACTCCTGTACGATCAGACCGTTTTCGAGCCGGATCATCCGGGAACAGATCCTGAGTTCATCGGAGCTGTGTGATACAAACACAACAGAGCAGAAGTTATCAGCCGCGTGGGCTATCGTGCTGAGTATGACATCGATGGAATGCGCGTCACAGCCCGCAGTCGGCTCATCCATCAGCAGAAACTCCGACGGTGCGAGCAGAGCCGCGGCTATATTCAGTCTGCGCTTCATGCCGCCCGAAAGAGTCTCCACGGGCCTGTCGGCTTTGTCGGAAAGCTCAACAAGTTCAAGAACAGACTCTATGCGGCTCTTCCTCAGTTTTCTTTCAAGGCCGTATACACCCGCCCAGAAGGCAAGATTGTCTCTTCCCGAGAGGGAGGGATAGAGCGCAAGTTCCTGGGGGACATAGCAGATCCTGCCCCCGGAGGTCCATCTGGATCCGGAATCCGGAGGGATTATCCCCGCCGCGATCGAAAGCAGCGTGCTTTTCCCCGCTCCGTTCGAGCCGTAGATCCCGGTGACGGTGCCGCGTTCAAAACAAACAGAAACAGGCCCCAAGACATGCTCGGAGCCGTATTTCTTCTCTATTTCATTCAGTTTGCAGACAATATCCATCAGAATCAGAAGAGATTCATTGCGATCTCTGATACTTTCTCGTAAATGTTCTGAAGGATGCCCATAACATTATCCGACGTGACTCTTGTCGCAGCGCCTTTCGGTTCCGTCACGGTGGAAGGTTCGTCCGTGGAGCTGATCCTGAATTTCATCGGCGTATCATCGATTCTGAGCTTGATATCGTGCACGGATCCCGTGTCATCACCGCTGACGGACAAATTGACCTTTACTTCACCGTACTTGAAGCTGATATCTCCGTAAGGAATATTCAGACCTGATTTTTTGGCCAGATCGACGGAATACTCCACCACGGCAGTACCGTCGTCGAGATGATAGACCCTCAGTTCGCCTTCCGCGATCTTTCCTTTGACCTTGATCTCGCTTTCCGCGTATGTTTCGGGATCTCCCTCATCATACAGGACGATCATGTCTTTTCTGCTCTCAAGCACATTGCCGACGGATTCGTAGCCGATGCCGTTATCATCGTCATCGGTGATGGTGATCGCATGGATCCGCGTTCCCTTATAGGCGACCTTCCAGCAGACCTCGTTCTTCTCAACATCTCTTGCAAACGATTTGATCTCATCCTTGTTATCGTTCCAGAGATCCCGGACCGTATCGTCATAGGATTCGAGCGTGTAATTGACGAATTCCTTTGAGGTGGGATACTGCCTTGCCAGATCCGGACTGGCCTTATAAACGTATTCCGCCAGATTCTTTACGATCTCCCGGACATCCTCGTCGTCCTTGAGTTTATCACACAGCTGCCTTACCATATCCGTTATGTCATCAGCGGTGGGTTTGAACGTGATGACGGTGCAGCTGACGGTCTGTCCGCAGCCCGGCAGTTTGACATCTTCCTTTGCAGAGGTGGTGTTCTCTTCGTTTACCATGCTGAAGAAAACATCGAGATAGGAGTCGATAATGGCTTTAAGCTTCTCACTGTCCACCCCGAGCGGCGATTCCTTATTTTCAGCAGCAGCCAGAAGGTCCTCGATATCTACTTTCGTATCGATCCCGAGAGCCGAAAGTATATCACCGAGATCTTCATAGCGGATCTGATAATAGTCATCGCTCAGTTCCGGAAGGTAGATCCCGATCCTGTCCTGCTCCGGAACGATCGTACCGCTGAGAATATCGGAACCGCTCAGGTTGAGCTTGAATCCGTAAAGAGGCTTATCCGTGCCTCCCTGTTTTACTTTAAAGGTTACGGACGAGTCGTTTATGATCTTATCTGCATAAGAATCCCCTGTCTCAACATCGGCCGTTACGGTAAAGTCCGTGTCGATCCCGGTATATTCCCTGACCTTTTCGGGCAGAGCTGATTCGCTTTCCCCGGTGAGCGCTTTGGCTGATCCTTCAACGACCGGCGAGACGATCGCCTTGTGGATCTCAACAAATCTCTTCGGCGCGTTCATGGTAAGTCTCGGGATCAGAAAAACGGCTGCAGCTGCCAGAGCGGCCACAACGGGAATGATCACCGCCAGAAGCCACCATTTTCTTTTCTTTCTGCCCCCGGAAGCAGGTGCTTCGAATGCAGCATCAACGGAAAGATCGGGCTCCTGCCTGACAGGTATCGCCTGAACATTTTCGGCAGGGGCGGAGGTGTCCGCACTGCTCCCGCATACAGTGCAGAATTTCGCACCTTCCATGAGCTTTGCTCCGCATTTTGTACAGTATTTCATCAATAGCGTCCTCCAATATATAGTGTGACTTCAGGAAAAAGAACCATCTGTTTTCTATTTTAAGTTGCGCTGTTTATCTTGTCAAGCATATGCGGCCGCGTCACGATCCCGGTCTTAACGGATCGATCGGAAGGCATCCATCCCCGGATAAACGGGAACGTCAAACAGTTCATCCTCGATCCGAAGCAGCTGGTTATACTTTGCGACCCTGTCAGTCCTCGAAGGCGCCCCGGTCTTAATCTGTCCGGCATTGACTGCGACCGAGATATCCGCTATCGATGTGTCCTCGGTCTCTCCCGAACGGTGCGATACGATCGCCGTCCAACCGGCACGGTGCGCTGTGCTGATCGCGTCGAGCGTCTCCGTAAGAGTACCTATCTGATTGAGCTTTATCAGAACGGCATTCGCCGCGTTCTGTATGATTCCCTTCCGGATCCTTTCAGAATTCGTGACAAACAGATCGTCGCCGACAAGCTGCAGACGGCTCCCCAGTCTGTCTGTGAGCTTCCGCCACCCTTCCCAGTCATTCTCACCCATTCCGTCCTCAAGAGAGATCACCGGATAGCGGTCTGCAAAATCCTCCCACATGTCGATGATCCCGTCGCTGCTCAACACGGTCTTTCTTTTCGGAAGATGATACAGTCCGTCTTCCTCGCAGAACCATTCCGAAGCCGCGGCGTCCATTGCGATCATGAAATCTTTGCCGGGCTCGTAACCGGCTGCCTCGACAGCCCTGACAAGGGCGATCAGTGCATCCTCATCCCGATCAAGATCCGGGGCATATCCTCCCTCGTCGCCCACGCCGGAAGCCGGAACGAACTTCTTCAGTTTGTGGAACACCTCGGTGCACATACGCAGAGCTTCTCTGAACGAATCGGCGCCGACCGGCATGATCATGAACTCCTGGATGTCGACATTCGACCCCGCCGCGTGGGCTCCGCCGTTAAGCACATTCATCATGGGAACGGGCATCGTCTTCGCATTGCATCCGCCGATATAGTTATACAGGCTCAGGCCGGATGCTTCCGCAGCGGCTTTCGCGCAGGCCAGAGAGGCTCCGAGGATGGCATTTGCGCCAAGCCTGCTTTTATTGGGCGTCCCGTCGATATCGATCAGGATCCTGTCGACGGAGCACTGATCCAGTGCATTCAGTCCAAGAAGCGCCTCGGCGATTTCCCCGTTCACGTTTTCGACCGCCGTGCTGACGCCTTTTCCGCCGTACCTGTCCGGATCTCCATCCCTCAGTTCACAGGCTTCATACATCCCGGTAGAAGCGCCGGAGGGCACAGAGGCTCTCCCGACCGTGTCATCATCGAGCGTGACCTCCACCTCAACGGTCGGATTCCCTCTTGAATCCAGGATTTCCCTTCCCATCACGTCGACGATCTCAAAATACTGTTTCATTTCGAATCCTCCCTATCGTCTGTATCAGGCTCTGTTTTCGGCAAAAACGGAATCGGTGGCCTCGTCCTCATACTGTCTTGTATAAAGCCGGCTGTAATAGCCGCCGGCCTTCAGCAGGTCGCCATGCCTGCCTCTTTCGATGATCTTGCCGTCTTTAACAACAAGTATTATATCCGCATTTCTTACCGTAGACAACCTGTGTGCAATAACGACGGCTGTCCTGCCGGCGATCACCCTGTCAATGGCATTCTGGATCTGCTGTTCCGTTATCGTATCCACGGAAGCAGTTGCCTCATCCAGTATGAGGATGCGGGGATCAGCTATGATCGCACGCGCAAAGGAGATAAGCTGCTTTTCGCCGGTCGAGAGGAGATCTCCGCCTTCTCCGACATCACTGTCAAGTCCTTTTTCGAGTCTTTCGATCATCCTGTCGGCCGATACGAGTCTGAGGGCTTCGATTATCTGCTCTTCCGTTGCTTCCGGATTCCCGTATTTCAGGTTATCCCGGATGGTTCCCGAGAAAAGATGCGGTGTCTGGAGAACATAGCCTATGGCAGAATGGAGCCAGAGCTGGGAGCGTTCCCTCGCATCCCGGCCGTCGATAAGCAGGGCCCCGCCGGTCGGTTCATAGAATCTGCAGATCAGATTGACGATCGTGGACTTTCCCGCCCCTGTCTCTCCGACAACCGCCACGTTGCTTCCGAAGGGGATCTTCAGATCAAAGTTCTTCAGAACGTACTCGTCACCGTCCGGATACATGAAATCAACGTTTTTGAACTCGATATCCCCTTTGATCGGCTCCCAGTTTTCCTTTTTCGGGTTGAAGCTGTCGCCGTATTTTTCGGTGACTTCGGGAAGATCGCTTACATCCGGCACGGTCTCCACGAGTTTTGTATATCGTTCGATATTCACCTGCGTCGTGATAAAATCGGAAATGATATCGATGATCCATCTTATCGGTTCCATGATCCCTTCGGCATATGACATGAACATGGAAAAGGTCCCTATCTCGCTGGCCGCGATGTAACCGCCTCTCCAGAGCACCACCGCCATCGCAAGAGAGGAAGCCAGATGCATGGTCGCGCCGAACGCGCCGCGTATGCGTGCTGCATGGATGCTCTTGCGTTTCATCTCCGCGGTCTCGTTTTGAAAATCCCTGTTTATCCTGTCTTCAATGACCAGCGCCTTTATCGTCTTTGCTCCGGTTATCCCTTCATTGAAACTGCCTGTAATCCGCGAATTGATCTCCCGGACGGTCCGGTTCACGGCAACAAGCTTTTTCTGAAAAATGCTGAAAAAAACAACTATCAGCGGCATGACCGACATAACAAGCAGGGCAAGCCTTGCATTGATCAGGAGCATGACCGTGACCGAGCCGGTCAGATAGGTAAGGTGCCAGACCCCTTCCAGAAGAGTCCAGGAGAACAGGGTGCCGATCTTTCCCGTATCGCTTATCAGTCTGGCATGGATATACCCGACGCTGTTCTGATTGAAGTATGAAAAGGACAGGGTCTGCAGATGCTCAAAGGCCTTGTTGCGCATGTCCTTCGACAGCCAGACCTCTATCTTTGTCGCCAGGGTGCAGGAATAATAGTTATTGACAGCCGAAAAGAGGATCGAAACAGCATATAGACAGATAAACAAAGGCAGCGTGTCCAGCGTACGTCCGGCTACGAAGTGATTGAGCGAATAGCGGCTGAAAAGCGGCTGTATGGTATCGACAAGACCCGTGGCAAGGCCGCAGATGAGCATGACCGCGACCTGCGCGCGGTATTTTTTCAGAAAAGGCAGCACCTTTCCGATGCCGAACCACTTCAGCGGGACACTCCGTTCATCATGCTTCATGACGCAGTCTCCCTTGAACTTGTCTGTATCTCGTTTATCTTCTGATAGATACCGCCGGCACGGCACAGTTGGTCATGCGTCCCCTGCTCGACTATCCTGCCGTCATCGAGGACAATGATCCGGTCCGCTTTTGAAAGCGTCGTGATCCTGTGCGAAATAAGGATGATGCTCGCCGACCCGAATCTCGATTCGAGAGACCTGCGGATCATAGCATCTGTCTCCGTATCGACAGCGGAAAGCGAATCGTCAAACACCATTACGGGCGTGTTTCTTATAAGCATCCTGGCGATCGCCGCTCTCTGTTTCTGCCCTCCCGAAAGGGTCACGCCTCTTTCGCCGACAAAGGTCTCATAGCCGTTGCTGAAGCTCCGGATCGTATCGTCAAGGCATGCCGCAGCCGCCGCCTCCCGGATCTCTTCTATTGAGACCGTGTCGGAGGCGATCGAAAGATTTTCACGCAGTGAACGGGAGAACAGGAACGGCTCCTGCAGGACCATTCCGATATTGCTCCTCAGCCATTCCGTCCTGATGTTCCTTATATCCGTCCCGCCGATGGAGATCGTCCCGCAGCCCTCCGGGAGCTCATACATCTTGTCCAGAAGGAGAATGAGCGTGGACTTGCCGCTGCCTGTTCCGCCCAGAATGCCGAGTGTCGTTCCGGCTTTCATCCGGAAGGAAATATCGTGCAGGATCTCCGGGCCGCCGTCATAGGCGAAGCTGACGTGATCGAACTCTAGATCCCCATCCATCGGCGGCGTAACGGCATTCTCAGGATCCTTCTCCTCTTCGGAATCCATGATATAGCCTATCCTGTCGATTGAAACGCCGGCCTTGCTCATCTCCGATATCATTCTGCCCAGCATCCTTATCGGCCAGACGAGCATGGCATTATAGGAGATAAACGCCATGTATTCTCCGGCATACATCCTGCCCCGTATGCAGAATACCGCTCCGAACACGATAACGAGCATGACTTCCAGGCCCGAGAGGATATCCTGTGAGCTCCAGTAAAAACTGAGTATTCCGGCAAGTCTGGCCCACTTGCCCGTATAATAGTCGTTCTGGGCCTCGAACCTGTCTTTTTCGTAGCGCTCACGTCCGAACGCCCGGACCACTCTGACCCCGGTAAGGTTCTCCTGCGCCATGGTGGAAAGGATCCCTTCATTCTCGTCGCACTCGAGGAAGCCCTTTCCGATCTTTCCGTGGAAAACGACCGAATAGGCTATGATCAGCGGGACCGGTATCATGGCGATAAGCGTGAGGCCCGTATCCATCCGGAACATAAACACCAATGCCAGGATCAGAAGAATAATAATCCGCAGCACGTTCGTCAGCTGTTCCGATACGAAGTTCCGCAGGGTATCCAGATCGGACGTGCAGCGCTGGATGATATCGCCGGTATGATTTTTCATATGCCAGGAATACGGAAGCCTCTCGATATGGGAAAAAAGTGAATCCCGCATCGTCTTGACCAGTGTTTCCGTGGCGGCCGAATTACTGACTCTGAAAACATAATGCATAACGGTCCTGAATACGGCGATCGCCACAAGCGCAAGCGCCATGATCCACAGATGACGGCCGAGATAAGCAAAGCCTCCGAAGCGTTCCACAAGATCCATCACGGGTTTTGAATAATGTGCTTCTTTGCCGCCGAGCGCATTGTCAACAGCCGCCCGGATGATTTGCGGTCCGATCATATCCGCAAAAGAAGAAAGCGTTGCCGAACCGATGCTCAGCAAGAACAGGAGCCTGCTGCCTTTCAGGAAACGCCAGATCAGGGCAGCGGAACTGCCCTTTGATCGTTTATTCTGTTTCGGATTGAAAGATCTTTTATCCATTGTTTGTACTATAACACAGAAGCGGATTTAGTTAAACAGGAAATGCCGGAAGAATCGGATAGGGTAAAAGGAAATAAAAACGGGAAGGCCGGAGCGCAGGTAAGCTGCTCCGGTCTTCCCGGCTAAATTGGATCAAGGAAAACCGTTTTACTTTTTTGCAAGTCCCTTCTGACGGGCATATTCGGCAGCGCCGAGCGCTCCCATCAGCTGCGGGTCAGTCTTCAGATTCACGACCTTGAGCTTCAGCACGTGCTCGATCGCCTCTTTCAGGCCGTCGTTCTTCGCACAGC
>JAFRER010000014.1 GCA_017434755.1 Oscillospiraceae bacterium
GGCCAGCTGACGATGACGAATGCCGAGGTAGCGATCACGATCAAGGCGGCTGATGACAGCAAGACCTACGACGGAAGCGCACTGACGAACAGCACCGTGACCGTAACGAGCGGCAGCCTGCTCACGGGCGACGAGCTTGTAGCGGAAGCGACGGGCAGCGTGACGAATGTGTCTGATACGGCTGACGGCAACAACCCGATCAAGACGGGCTACAAGATCGTGCACGGCACAGAAGATGTGACTGAGAACTACCAGATCACGACGGCAGCGGGCAAGCTGACGATCACGGCGAAACCTGTGACGGTGACGGCACAGAGCCATGCATTCACATACAATGGCGAGGCTCAGAGCTGGGACAAGTATGATGTGGACGGCCTTGTCGGCAGCGACAAGATTAGCGCGGTCGTGACGGGCAGCATCACGTTCCCGAGAGAGAGCCCTGTAACGAACGTACTTACGAGCTATGAGTTCACGACCGGAACGCCGGGCAACTACAGCGTAACGACAGAGAACGGCCAGCTGACGATGACGAACGCATCTGCAAAGATCACGATCACGGCGGCGAGCAAGACATGGCCGTACGACGGCGAGGCTCACAGCGATACATCCGTGACGGTGACAAGCGGCACGCTGTTCACAGGCGACTCACTGGTAGCAGAAGCGACGGGCAGCGTGACGAACGTGTCTGATACGGCTGACGGCAACAACCCGATCAAGGCTGGCTACAAGATCATGCACGGCACAGAAGATGTGACCGCGAACTACCAGATCACGACTGAAGCGGGTAAGCTGACGATCACGCCGGTCGATATCACGATCACGATGGCGGACCGCACGCTGAAGTACAACGGACAGGACCAGTACGGCTGGGCACGCTCGGATGCCGGTCAGGAGACCGTGACAGGCCTTGTGAACAACGAGACCGTTACGATCACCTACACGCCTTCGAAGGGCAAAACAGTCAACACGTATGACAACGGCGCATACGACACCGCCACCCTCGTCATCAAGGACGGCTCGAAAGTTGTTACCGGCAACTACAATCTCAAGAGCGCAACGCCGGGCAAGCTGACGATCGAAATAGACTCGACGAAGGAACTGAAGGTCGAATCAGCCAGTAAGGATTGGGATTACGACACGGCGGTGCACACCTACAAAGTGTACACGGTCATGTACGGTGATGAGAAAATCACCGGCACGGAAGGCCAGACGGAATTCACACTGAGCACCGGCGACAAGCTGACGGTCACACCGACCGAAAAGGGCGCG
This sequence comes from Oscillospiraceae bacterium, assembly GCA_017434755.1. Lineage (GTDB taxonomy): Bacteria > Bacillota > Clostridia > Oscillospirales > Oscillospiraceae > Limivicinus. The sequence continues at coordinate 1,270 of JAFRER010000014.1, forward strand.
AACGGCGTGAAGAACGTGAGCGACAGCGGAGCGAACAGCTTCACCTGGACTGTAGAGAATGAAAACTGCTACAAGAAGGGGACCGACTCAGTCGGCACGCTGACGATCAATCCGATCGACATCACGATCGCGATGGCTGACCGCGAACTTCCGTACAACGGCGAGACGCAGTACGGCTGGGCACGCACGGATGACGGCAAGGAGACCGTATCGGGGCTTGTGAACAACGAGACCGTGACGATCACCTACACACCGTCGAGCGGCGATATAGTCGATACGTATGAAAACGGCGTATATGACGAGACCAGCCTCACTATCATGGACGGCTCGACCGATGTGACCGAGAACTACAATCTCACGAGCACGACGGCAGGCAAGCTGACGATCACCAAAGTCAAGGTAACGATCAGGATCGTAGGTAATCATGACACGAAGCCCTACAACGGCACCGAGAGGTCCGCAGAAGGCTATACCGTCACCATTCCGGCCGACGCGAAAATCACGAAGGCAGATCTCTTCCGGATCATCGGTAAGGATGAGCATGACAACCCGATAACGGTAGCTGTCGACAAGGACAACAGCTGCAAAGTAAGCAGAATTGATGTTGGCACTTCCTGGATGGGCCTCAGTGCAGAGAAGTTCGGCTGCATAGACGCCATCAAGCAGAATTACGATGTGACCTTTGAGGTAGAAAACGGCTATATCACCGTCACGCCCATCGGAAACATTATCGTCAAGGTGGGCGGCGTCAGCGCGACAAAGACCTACAACGCGCAGCAGCAGAATGTGACCGGTATCACGGTCGATGTCGAAAATGCTCCGAATGCGGAGATCAGACAGACGATCATGAATCAGGTCGGTCTCAAGGATGCCTATAAGGATAAGGATAAGGCTGAGGGCACACATGTCGGCACCTACCAGATGGGTCTCAGGAAAGAGTACTTCAAGGGCGCGGCTTATCCCGGCTACACAGTGGTTCTTGATTTCGTCGGAGACGGTTCTCTCACGATCACGCCCGCAGAGGTCACTGTAACGGCACAGGATGCTTCTATTGAACAGGGCGAAGACGATCCCGTGTTCATCGCGACGGTCACCGGCGTTATCGCTCCCGATTCCGTGGATCTTATCCAGTACACCATCACACGTGAGGATGGCGACAAAGCCGGCACCTATGACATCACTCCTTCCGGAGCGGAGTATCAGGGCCCGGACGGCCACGGCGACTACAAGGTCATCTATGTTCCCGCAGTTCTCACCATCACGGCTCCTGCGGCTCCGATCGAGATCGATGAGCCTGAGCCGCCTCTCACAAAGGCACCGCCTGTATGGGCGCTGCTCAACCTGATCGCAGGTATCATCACCGTGATCACCGGCGCTCTGATGGGCATCAGCCTCATCAAGAAGCCGAACGAGGATGAGAGCGAAGAAGCGGCAGCAGTCCGGGCGGCAGCCGGAACCGAGGAAGAGGATAAGAAGCGCAAGAAGTCCAAGCTCCTGGGCATCATCCCGGCAGCGGCGGCAGTCATCACCTTCCTCCTCACCGAGGATATGAGCGCTCAGATGGTCCTCGTTGACAAGTGGACGATCCTCATGGCGATCTACCTTGTTGCAGGCGGCGCACTCGCGTACTTCACCCGCAACAAGAAGGACGACAAAAAGGAAGAGGAGAAGACCCAGGGCTGATAACAGCTGACGGATCCGACTGATTCCGAAAACAGCATTAGAACCGCACGGCGGCAGGATAAAACCTGCCGCCGTGTTTTATCTCTATTGATGAACATGTGCCTATGCCGAGCTATAGAAACAAAAAGAAGCCGCAGACCGTATCAGGTCTGCGGCTGTACTGTATACACCTCATCAGTCAGCCTTGCGGCTGACAGCTTCACCTCAAGGAGAAGCCTTTAATTTTACTTTACGGCTTTATCAGGCCCTCCAGAGTGTCATAAAGGGCATCGGGCTGGACGGGCTTGGAAAGGTGCGCGTTGAGACCTGCCTGCAGGGAGCGCTGCACGTCCTCGTCGAAGGCGTTGGCCGTAAGAGCGATGATCGGGATGACCTTTGCATCCGGTCTGTCGAGAGCGCGGATGCGGCGCGTGGCCTCGAGACCGTCCATCTCCGGCATGCGCATATCCATGAGGATGGCGTCGTAGGTGCCGGCAGGACTTGCTTCGAACATCTCCAGCGCGATGCGGCCGTTTTCCGCCAGGTCGACCTCCATCTCCCGCATCTGCAGCACCATCGTCATGATCTCCGCGTTCACCTGCATGTCCTCGGCCAGAAGGATCCTGCGTCCTTTCAGATCGGCTTTCACGGCGTTCTGCCCGATCAGCAGGTTCTTCCGCCAGAGGACGGACTTGAACTCCTCGATAACGGCCGCGGCGAACAGCGGCTTGGCAAGGAAACTGTCGACTCCGGCCTGCACCGCCTCTTCAAGGATATCGTCCCAGTTGTAGGCGGTGAGGATGACGATGGCGGACTCGTCTCCCGTGACCTCGCGGATGCGGCGCGTGGTCTCCACGCCGTCCATATCCGGCATCTTCCAGTCCACGAGAATCAGGTTATAGGGCGCCCGCCGCGCGTGGTGGAGCTTGACCATCTCGACAGCCTCCGCGCCGGAGAGGCAGATCTCGGAGCCGATGCCGGCCTTTTCGAGAACCAGCTGCGCGTGCTCGCAGGCTACGGGATCGTCGTCAATGATCAGAACGCTCATATCCTCCGGACGGACATTCAGCGGGCCCTGCTCGGCACCCTCATGCGCCGCGTCGGAGAGCGTGACGGTCACGGTGAAGGTGGTGCCTTCGCCCTTGACGCTCTGCACCTGAATGTTGCCGTTCATCATCTCCACGATGCTCTTCGTGATCGCAAGGCCGAGACCCGAGCTTCCGTACTTGTTGGTGGCGGAGGAGTCCTCCTGGGCGAAGGTATCGAAGATATGGGGAAGGAACTCCCTGCTCATGCCGATTCCCGTGTCGGATATGGTGAACTCAAGCGTGGACCTGCCGTCGAACTGGGCCTTACGCTCGACGATCATTTCCACCTTTCCGCCTGCCGGGGTGAACTTCACGGCGTTGCCGAGGATGTTGATCAGAACCTGGCGCAGCTTCACGTTGTCGCCGATATAGTAATCGTCCACATGGCCGTTTATATGGCACTGGTAATCCAGACCCTTGCCGCTGCACTGGGCCGAGAACATCGTATTGATGGCCTCGAGCAGCTTGGCGAAGGAGAATTCCTCGTTCCGAAGCACCAGCCTGCCGGATTCGATACGGGACATATCCAGGATCTCATTGATCAGATTGAGCAGATGCTCTGCCGAGGAGCCGATCTTTTCAAGATACTCCCGGGTCTTCGGCGGGGTATCCGGGTCTTTGAGGGCAATGCTGTCCAGGCCTATGATGGCGTTCATCGGCGTGCGGATCTCATGGGACATATTGGAAAGGAAGGATGTCTTGGCGCGGTTTGCCTGTTCCGCCGTCTCCAGCGCGTCGCTGAGGGCCTGCTTCTGTTCGAGCGACTCGCGGGTCTCCTCATCCACGTCGACGAAGCAGGCGCCGACGGTATGGACCAGATGGTCCTCGCGCTCCTCCGGATGGCGGACGCCGGCAAATTTGACGATCTCCCAGGACTCTTTGCCGTCCACGTTTATCATATAGCGGTAAGAGATCACCAGATGGTCCTTCAGACCCTCACGGATGCTGTCGGGCCGGATGAAGCGCAGGAATTCCTCACGGAAGGGCTCCGTCACATAGGTGTTGCAGTAGGCCGTGACCGCCTCGAGATAGGGGAAGCGCTCGCCGGCCGCAAAGCCGTGCAGGTCGCTCCTTGCCTGATAGCAGATGCCGGCGTTGTTATCCAGTTCAATATAATACACGCTCCGGTAGTCGGAGGACAGGGCGTTGATCATCCGGTCCTTCTGCCGGCTCTGTTCCCTCTGGGCAAGCAGCTCGTCCTGCAGGGCAAGGCGCTGCTCCATTTCCTCCTGCTTCACGCGGTGTTCGGCATCCGCCTTTTCCTTATCCAGCAGGATCCGGGCATTTTTCCGGTTCTGGTACAGAATGTACAGAAATATGCCGATCAGGACGGCCACAGTCAGAAGAGACTGCAGGACGCTTATCGTGAGGATGCGGTTCGAGACGGAGCTTATGCTCTCGCTGATCACGCTCTCTCGGATCAGGTAGGTCAGGAGCCAGTCGGTCCCCTTGACCGGGACATAGCTGATGGTCTCCTTGATGTCGTTGTATGTGAAGGAGGCCACGCCGCGGCGTCCCTCCGCGAAATCCTCCGCGACCTTCTCATAGGAATAGCCCCGGTCAAAGCGCACGCCGGAGAGGGCATCCAGCAGATTGCTCTCCGCCGCTGCTCCGCCGAGCACCTTGTCGCTCAGCGGGACGCCCTCCGCTGTATAAATGTTGCTGAAGGTCGCCTCCGAGCTCTGCTGATCCATGGACACGCTCGAGAGCATCTCATCCATGTCGATCGCCATGAAGACGACGCGCAGCGTCTTCCCCTGGAAGGGGAGGTCCACAGGCACCGCGATGATGACCTGGGGCTTCTCGCCGCCGTGACCGAACACGGAGATATCCGGCTCGGAGAGGGTCTTATAGTCGAAGGCGTATTCGTCTATGTTGTCCTCTGTTCCCATGGAGGTGTAGATCAGGCCCCCGGTATCGACGAAGGCGAACTTGTCCAGCTTGAAAAGCTGCTTCATCCGCTTCTGATAGGCCTCCAGATGCGCCTTGTCGCTCAGGTCCTCCTCGCTCATCAGATCGATGGCCGTGCGGATGACGTCGATCTTGTCCTGCAGGCTGTTTTCAACCACCTGCTCGCGGCGTCCGGCCAGCTCGTCCAGGTACAGCAGGCTGACGGTGCGGACGGCGGTATCGGTTCCGTTCCGCGTGCTCGCTCCCATCCAGATCGTTCCGGCTATGAGGATGACCGCAAGGATGACGCCCCCGATGATGGTGATGATCCTTGTGCGGCTGTTTCTTGTATTATCCATATCCGTGCCTCCCGGTTTTCTCCGGCATGCCTTCTTATTTAAATACTAAATTACAGTATAACACATGGAAGAACATGATTACAATCGCGGCCGGGAAATCCGGCGATCTTTTGCGGATCGGGCATGCCGGGTATTGACCGGGGGCGGCAAAGCCTTTATACTAAATAGTTATAGTATAAAGTTTTTCCGGAAAGAGAGGCGAAACAGATGGATGAGCGCGGCGGAGCAAAGCCCCTTGACAGATATCTCTCCACGATCGACGTGTGGGCGATGGCATTCGGCTGTATGATCGGCTGGGGCGCTTTCGTCATGCCCGGAACGACCTTTCTTCCGATAGCGGGTCCCGCGGGAACGGTCCTTGCGCTCCTGATCGGGCTCGTCGTGATGCTTGTGATCGGATACAGCGTTTCCTATCTGATGGCGCGCTCTCCGCGCACGGGCGGCCTGTATTCCTATACCAAGGAGGCCTTCGGACGCGACCACGCCTTCCTGTGCTCCTGGTTCCTCTGTCTTTCCTATCTGACGGTGGTGTTCCTCAACGGCACGGCCATCTTCCTGATCATCCGCACCATGCTGGGCAGTGCGGCCCACAGCGGCTGGCATTACACGGTTGCCGGGAACAATGTGTATCTCCGGGAGGTCGCCCTCTCCGTGATCGCCCTTGCAGGCGTGGGACTGCTGTTCATCGTGGCAAAGCCCATCCTGCAGCGGCTCCATACGGTCCTGGCCATCGTTCTGCTGGCCGGAGCCGTCGTGACGACGGCGTGCTGCCTGCCGCATCTTGACATGCGCGAGGCCTTTACTTCCTTCGGATATCAGGGGATCGGGCGCGGCTATGCCGTTTTCAGCCTTATAATCCTTGCGCCGTGGGCCTTCGTCGGCTTTGAGATCACTTCCTTTGACACGGCGCATTTCAAGTTCCCGGTAAAAAAGTCAAGATGGATCCTGCTCGTCGCGATCCTGCTCGCGGGGCTGGTGTATATTTCGATGGCGCTCGTCAGCGTATCCTCCGTGCCGGACGGCTACGGCTCCTGGGCGGCCTATATGGCGGATCTCGACAATCTCAGCGGCCTTGCCTCCGTTCCGACCTTCCATGCGGCCCGGTCGATCATGGGCCCTGCGGGCGTTTATGTGCTGGCGTTCACGGCACTCGCGGCCATCCTCACGGGCATCATCGGCGCCTACCGCGCTACGGTGAGAGTCCTTTCGACCATGGCCGAGGACAAGATCCTCTCCGAGCGTTTCTCCCGGACGAGCTACAGCATCCTGTTTATCATGCTTCTGTCGATCGCGGCGTCCCTGCTGGGCAGAAACACCCTCAACTGGTTCGTCGATCTGACCTCCTTCGGAGCGATCGTCGCCTACGGATACACCTCGGCCGCGGCGTACAAGATCGCCCGCACCGAGGGCAACCGGAAGATCATGGTGACCGGGCTGCTGGGAACGGCGATTTCCGTGCTGTTTGCCCTTGTTCAGCTCGTGCCGCGGCTTGCCGCGATCGATGCCATGGGCAGCGAGGCCTTCCTGCTCCTGAGTCTGTGGTGCCTGCTGGGCTTCGTGTTCTACTGGCGCACGGTCAGGCGCAGCGCGCTTGCGGAATTCAGCGGCATATCCACCTCGGGCACCGTGCTCTTTGCCCTGCTTGTCTACGCCGCGATCCTGTGGCTCGGCAAGCTTCTGGCGGGAAAGGAGAGCACGGAGGCCGTGCGCGCCTCGCTGGCGGGCGGCGGAGCCCTGGTGCTCCTGATCATCTTCGTGGGCCTTACCGTCATGCTGTATATCCAGAATCTCGTCCGCCAGAAGCACGAGACCACCGAGCGGGAAAAGATACGCGCCGTGGAGGGCAGCCTCGCCAAGAGCCGGTTTCTTTTCAACATGTCCCATGATATCCGCACGCCGATGAACGCCATCCTCGGCTACACGCATCTGGCGCTGAAGGAGGATGTTTCCGACACGACGCGAGGCTATCTGGAGAAGATCGATTCCTCCAGCCAGCATCTGCTTGCGCTCATCAACGATATCCTCGAGATGAGCCGCATCGAGAGCGGGAAGCTGGAACTGGAATATACCCCCGGCGACCTGTGCGCGCTGTTCGACGACATGCACGATCTCTTCGCCGAGCAGATGAACCGGAAGAAGCTGGTTTTCTCCGTGCATCACACACAGGTGCAGCACCGCTTCGTCTGGTTTGACCGGAAAAACCTCAACCGTGTGCTGCTGAACCTGCTCTCCAACGCCTATAAGTTCACGCCCGAAGGCGGCGAAATTTCCGCCACCGTATTTGAAACGGGCGCCGAGGAAGGCTACGGTTCCTACGAGATCCGCATCCGGGACAGCGGCATCGGCATGTCGAGCGAGTTTGTGGAGAAGATGTTCAACGCCTTCGAGCGGGAGCGCAGCTCCACGGAGAGCGGCATAGAAGGCACAGGTCTCGGCCTTGCCATCACTAAGAGCATCGTGGATCTGATGGGCGGCACCATAGAGGTGCTCACGTCTCCGGGCAGCGGCACGCAGATCATCGTGCGGCTGAAGCTGCGCCTGGCCTCCGAAGAGGAACTGCGCAAAGGGGCGCAGACAGAGGAAGCGGCTGCGGACGGCGCGGCGGACTTCACCGGCAGGAAACTGCTGCTGGCGGAGGACAACATGGTCAACGCAGAGATCGCGAAGATGATCCTCGAGCAGATGGGCTTCACGGTGGACGTGGCGGAGAACGGACAGCTCGCCGTGGACATGCTCTCCGCTTCGGAAGCAGGGACCTATGACGCGGTGCTGATGGATATCCAGATGCCCGTAATGGACGGCTATGAGGCCGCACGGGCGATCCGTGCCCTTGACGACAAGGGGCTTTCAGAGATCCCGATCATCGCCATGACGGCCAACGCCTTTTCCGAGGACATACAGGCCGCTATGGACGCCGGGATGCAGGCGCACATAGCCAAACCCGTCGACATCGGCGTTCTGGCGAAAACACTGAAATCGAACCTGAAATAAAGGCGCATGACGCCACAGACATATAGCCCGGACGATCCGGTCCGGATAAAACACATGGGAGTGATGAGAAAATGGCAACGGGAACGCAGACTCTGTTCCGCCCCTCCGCGGAGAAACGGCGCATCCTGCTTGTAGAGGATGAGTTTATCAATCAGGAGATCCTTAAGGCCTATATCGGGGAAATCTACGAGATCCTGATCGCAGCGGACGGCGCGACCGCGCTGGAGACGCTTTTTGCCGAATACGAGACGATCAGCCTGATATTGCTGGACCTGAATCTTCCGGATATGCACGGACTGGAGATCCTGAGCCGGATAAAAGAGGACAGCCGCTCCGCGCATATTCCCGTGATCGTGATGACCGCGGACAGCGAGGCAGAGGTAGAGAGCCTCACGCTCGGGGCGATCGACTTCATTCCCAAGCCCTATCCGCAGCCCAAGGTCGTCCACGCGCGCATCCAGCGCACGATAGAGCTTTCCGAAGACAGGGACACCTTGCTCATGACCGAGCGCGATCAGCTGACGGGGCTTTACAACCGGGTGTTCTTCTACCGCTATGCGGTGCTGCTGGACGAGCATCACAAGGGCTTCCCGACGGATGCGATCGTGCTGGACATCAACCATTTCCACACCATCAACGAACGCTACGGCAAGCAGTACGGCGATGAGCTTCTGCGGCGCCTGGCGGCGTGGCTGCTAGAGACGGTGGAAAGAAAGGGCGGCATTGCCTGCCGCCGGAATGCGGACACCTTCATGGTATACTGCCCGCACCGGGAGGACTATGATGTTCTGCTGGAGGATCTTTCCGCCGAAATGGACCGCAGCGGGAAAGGCCACATCCGTCTCAGAATGGGCATCTACGCGGACGTGGACAAGACGATGGACGTGGAGCGGCGCTTCGACAGGGCGAAACTTGCGGCGGACAACGTAAGGGGCAGCGCCTCCAATGCGATCGGGCACTATGACCATGCCATGCATGAGGCGGAGATGCTCTCCGAGCAGCTGATCGAGGACTTTCCCGAAGCGATCCGCGACAGGCAGTTCATAGTGTATTATCAGCCGAAGTTTGAAGTGCATGGAGAGGAACCCGCGCTCCACAGCGCGGAGGCGCTCGTCCGCTGGGAGCATCCGGAGATGGGCATGGTGAGCCCCGGCACGTTCATACCGCTGTTTGAAAAGAGCGGCCTTATACAGACACTGGACCAGTATGTCTGGGCGGAGGCTGCCGCGCAGATCCGCAGATGGAAGGAGAAATTCGGCGTGACGCTGCCGGTGTCGGTGAACGTGTCGCGCATCGATCTTTATGATCCGCAGCTGAAGGACAGACTGAGCGCCATCATCGGGGAAAACGGACTGGCCTTCGGCGACCTGCTCCTGGAGATCACGGAGTCGGCCTATACCGAGGACTCCCGCCAGCTTGTCGAGGCGCTCAGGCAGCTGCGCGCGATGGGCTTCCGCATCGAAATGGACGATTTCGGTTCGGGCTACTCCTCCCTGAGCATGCTCTCGACCCTGCCGATCGATATCCTCAAGCTGGATATCCAGTTCATCCGCGGTGCCTTCCGCGAGGGCAGGAAGGATATACGCCTTCTGGAAGCCATGATCAAGCTGGCAGGAGCCTTCAAGTTCCCGGTTGTGGCCGAGGGCGTGGAGACATCCGATCAGGTGGCCGTGCTCAGCGCGCTGGGCTGCGACTACATCCAGGGCTATTATTTCTCTCGTCCGGTGCCCCCGGAGGAGTTCGAACCGTTTTTTGACGGAAAGATCGTCTGAGAAACGGAAGATTTCCGAACAGTCCGGCAGCCGCTGACACGCGGCCGCCTTGCCGGGCTTCCCGGCATAAACGATGGAGATGGGGAGGTGAGATCCCTGCAAAGCAAAATACGGTTTGCCGCTCTTGTGCTGGCCTTCTGCCTGCTGCTGAGCGGCTGCGGGCTGCCTGCCTCGGCGGACGGCGCCGGGTCGAAGCTGCAGAGCGGACCGTCAGCGTCTGCAAAGGATTTCGTCCCCTATGCTGCCCCGCCCATGGCTACGGTCGAATTCCACGAGGATCAGGCAAAGGGAAAAAACGGCATAAAGATCGATCTGTCCTCCGTGGCCGAGGGATATGCGGCAGTATCCGCGGTGTCCGACAAACGGCTCAAGCTCCAGGTCCTCTACGGTGACCTGACCTATACCTATAACATCGCTTCCGACGGCACGCCTTCGTTCTTCCCGCTCCAATGCGGCAACGGGCACTATGCCTTCCGGGTGATGGAGAATATTTCCGATAAAAAATATGCGCAGGCATACCGCACGGAGTGCGATGTGGTGCTGCTGGATGAGTTCCAGCCCTTCATCCGGCCGAGCGACTACAGCATGTACGATTCGGATTCCGCCTGCGTCCAGAAGGCTGCGGAACTGGCGTCATCCTGCTCGACACCGCTGGAGGTGGTGTCGGCGGTATACAAGTTCGTGACGAAGACCATCCGCTACGACGATGCGAAGGCCGCCTCCGTGACCTCGATCTATATGCCCGATGTGGACGATACGCTGGCCACCAGAAAGGGCATCTGCTTTGACTACGCCGCCCTGACTGCGGCCATGCTGCGCAGTCAGGGGATCCCGACGAAGATCATCTTCGGCTATGTGGCGCCGGACGATCTGTATCACGCATGGAACATGTTCTATACCGAGGAGAGCGGCTGGGTGACGGTCAAGTTCGAGGTAAGCGCGAACAGCTGGAACCGCGTGGATCTGACCTTTGCCGCCGGAGGAGCTTCCGCGGCGTTCGTGGGAGACGGAAGCAATTACACAGAAGTTTACTTCTACTGACAGGAGGAACGATATGAGCAGGAAACAATTGGACGATCTCGGCGTCAGCGCTTTTTGCGAAAGCATGGCGATGATGGTGCAGTCCGGCATCATGACCGATGAGGCGATCTCTCTGCTGCAGAGCGAAAGCCGCGAGGGAGGGATCCTCGAGCAGGGACTGAGCGGGATGAAGACCATGACGGAACAGGGCGCCACCCTGGCCGACGCCATGGAGAGCGCGGAGATCTTTCCCGACTTCGCCGTAAAGATGATACGCGTCGGAGAAAGCTCCGGCCGTCTCGAAAACGTGCTGTTCCGCCTTTCACACTATTACGCGGGGCAGAAGACCCTCTCGGAAAAGCTGCGCGGCGCGGTGACCTACCCGGCGGCCATGCTGGTGCTGATCATAGCGGTGCTGTCCGTGATGCTCGCGATCGTGCTCCCGGCCTTCCGCGGAGTCTATGACCGGCTGACGGGAAGCCTCGCGGCCTCGTCCTACGCGTATATCCGCTGGGCGGGCGTGTTCTGCACGGTGGCGCTCATCTTGATGGCGCTGCTGGCGCTGGCGCTGGTCGTGGGACTGCTGCTCTGGAAGAGCGGAAAGCGCGCACCCGTGCTGGCGGTGCTGGAGAAGTTCCCGCGCATCCGCGCGATTTTGGAAACCAACGCCCTCTACCGCTTCACCTCCGCTCTCGGCACGTATCTTGCCAGCGGCGAGATGCAGGACGAGGCGGTGCAGGCGAGCATTCCTCTGTGCGGCTCCGAAAAGCTCGAGGAGAAGCTCCGCAGCCTCTCGGCACGCATGGAGGAAGGCCACAGCTTCGCGCAGGCGGCCTATGACGAGGAGCTCTTCGAGCCGGTCTACGGCCGTATGCTGCTCGCCGGCGAGCGCAGCGGCGGACTTGAGGACGTGCTGGCGCGGCTGACGCAGCTGCTGGAGGAGGACGGAGCCCATCAGGTGGACCGTCTCGTGGAGATCGTTTCTCCCGCCCTGTCGGGCATTCTGATGGTGACGGTGGCACTGACGCTGATCAGCGTGATGCTGCCGCTCATAGGTATGATGAATTCGATCGGCTGAGGAGGAATTATGTACTCGGACCGGAAGAAAAAGAAGACCGGCGTGCTCGTGACCGTGCTGGCGATCCTGCTTGTGCTGGTGATCGCTTTGGCTGCATTCGGTCATTCCGGGCGCGATGTCAGCGAGGAGGGGGCGGCCGCCATACGGGAGACCGTCCGCCGCAGTGCGCTGCAGTGCTACGCCGTGGAAGGCGTGTACCCGCCCGATCTTCAGTATCTGCAAGATAATTACGGCCTCCAGATCAACACGGAGGACTATGCGGTGGCCTATGACTGCTTTGCCTCGAACCTGCCGCCTGACGTCCGTGTGGTCGCCCGTGGGACCTGAAGGAGGGCAGGAGCATGAAGCATGGCGGGAAAAACCCGATACTGTTCCTGTCGCTGGGCGTGGCCGCGCTGTTCCTGCTCGGCTTTCTGCTGCTCGTTACCTTCGGGGCGAGGAGCTACCGCGATATTGTGGACAGCCAGTATAATAACATGGACGGCCGCGCGCTCGGCGCCTATCTTGCCTCCAGCGTGAAGGCCAACGACAGCCGGGGCTCGCTGAGCGTGGAGAGCTCCGCATACGGGGACGTGCTCGTGGTAACGGACACGGAGTCGGGCTACGCGGTGCGTTACTATCTGTATGAAGGGCAGCTGGCCGAGGACCTTGCCCGCGTGGGCTCGGAGCTGTATCCCGAGGACGCGCAGATGATGGGCCCGACGAAGGTGTTCAAAGTGGAGCGCGGTGAGAACGGGCTGATCACCGTGACCACCGACGCCGGCCGCACGCTGCTGTATTCCCGCAGCGGAGAGGAGGCGGCGCCGTGAAGAGAAATGAACTGACGTCGTTTTATCTCGAGGCGCTGCTGCTGATCGTGGCTTTCGTGGCCATCATCCTCGTGCTGACGGGCGTGTTCGGCACGGCCCGCGCGCAGAGCGCGGAAGCGAGGGAACTCACGCAGGCCGTGATGCTCGCCTCCAACGCGGCGGAGGCCGTGGCGGCGGCGGACAGCCCGGAACAGGCGGCAGCGATGCTCGACGAGGGCGGCAACGTCCGTATATCGGACGGAAAGATCGAGGTCTGCTACTTCTCCGACGGGAGTTCCTGCACGGACGGCAAAGGCGATCTGAATATGACCGTTACCTGGGAAGCCTCCGCGGAGGACCCGGGGCTCGTCGTGAGCCGGATCACGGTAAGCGCCGCGGATGACGGAGAGGCTGTTTATACGCTGGAAACGGCGAGCTTTAAGAAGGAGGCGGCGGAATGAGCAAAACACCTGTACGCCTCGGACCGCTGGCCCTGCTGCTCACCGTGATCAGCATCTGCCTTGCGATCCTCGCGATATTGACGTTTACCACGGTCCGGGCCGACTGCCGGCTGGCGGAGAAATACGCTGCCACCGTGCAGGCCCGTTATGCCCTTGAAAAAGAAGGGCAGGAGCATCTGGCGGCCCTGAGCTCCGGGCGTGAGACTGCGCCGGAGCCCGATGAGGACGGCCTGCTCCGCATCGAGCTTGAAAAGGAAGGATACCTGCTCCATATCGCGCTGCTTCCCGACGGGGAGGACGGTTATGAGATCGTCTCCTGGCGGCAGGAGAAGCCCTGGGAGCAGGAGGAAATCATAGACAATCTCTGGGACGGATTAATCATAAAGGAGGGATAAGCCTGTGTATATCCCGGAAATCCTGCAGAAAGCGGTATCGGTCGGCGCGGCGGACGTGTTTCTCGTCGCAGGCCTTCCGGTGACCTTCAAATGCGACGGACGGCAGCAGCGGATGGACAGCAATATGCTCATGCCCGACGAGATCGCACCCCTGATCGATGAGATCTATGCCATCAGCCGGCGCGAACGTGTCAATCTCGAGCGGGGAGCGGACGACGATTTTTCCTTCGCCGTGCCGCATCTCGGGCGCTTCCGCGTCAATGTCTTCCGTCAGCGCGGTTCACCCGCGGCTGTGATCCGTGTGATCAAATTCGGCCTGCCGGATCCCGCGAAACTCGGCATTCCCGAGAGCGTGCTCTCGCTGGCTGAGAACAAGAAGGGACTCGTGCTCATCACCGGCTCCGCGGGCACCGGAAAATCCACGACGCTCGCCTGTATGATCGACCGGATCAACAGGAGCCGCGACTGCCACATCATCACCATGGAGGACCCGATCGAGTATATCCACCGGCATGACAAGGCGATCGTCACGCAGCGCGAGATCTCCATCGACACGCCGGGTTATCTTGACGCGCTCCGCTCGGCGCTGCGCGAGAGCCCGGACGTGATATTGCTGGGCGAGATGAGGGATTACGACACGATTTCCGCCGCGATCACGGCGGCGGAGACGGGCGTGCTGATGCTGAGCACCCTGCACACGAGCTCTGCGGCGAACACGATCAACCGCATCCTGGACGTGTTCCCGGCAAACCAGCAGAAGCAGGTGAAGATCCAGCTGGCGCAGATCCTCAAGGGCGTGGTGTGCCAGCAGCTGGTGCCGTCCGTGGACGGCGGGCAGATCCCGGTGTTCGAGATCATGAAGACCAACGTTGCCATCCAGAACATGATCCGCGAGGACAAGCTCCACCAGCTCGATTCGGCCATGCAGGCCGGCGCGGCGGAGGGCATGTGCACGATGGACGGCAGCCTGCTGAAGCTGTATAAAGAGGGAAGGATCACGAAAGACACCGCGCTGCTCAGCTGCGTCAGCTATGAGGCGATGGCCAAGCGCCTCGGAATGTGAGGACGGAACCATGAGAATGACGGATATGAAGGATGGCGTGCTGTATGTACGGATGCTGGGCGGGTTTTCCATCCAGATGAACCACAAGCTGGTCGCCGGCGGCTCCAAGGCGGACGGATCGCAGTTTGCCTATCTGCTGCAGATCCTGATCCACAACCGCGACAGAGGTGTGACCCGTGACAGGCTCGAGGAGCTGCTCTTCGAGGACCGCGACATGAGCAACGTCCACCACGCGCTGCAGAGCGTCATCTATAATGCGAAGAAAAAGCTCGAGAAGGCCGGGCTCCCGAAGGTCAACTACATCGAGCAGAAAAAGGGCGTGTTCTTCTGGACCGACGAGATCCCCCTGGTGGAGGATGCCACGACCTTTGAGGACCTGTACAGACAGGCCGAGGAGACCGAGGACGAGAACGAGCGCATCGCGCTGTACATGGAGGCCTGCCACTGGTACAGCGGCGAGTTCCTGCCCATGCAGGCAGCCGTCATCTGGGCTGCCCATGAGGCACGGCGCTACAGGGAGATGTTCTGTGACTGCGTAGAGAAGGCGGCGGAATTGCTTCGCCTCCGGCAGGACTTCTTCCAGATGGAGGAACTGGGCGTATATGCGGCGAAGGTCGACCCGCTGGCAGACTGGGAGCCCGTGACCATGGAGGCGCTGGCCTCGATGGGCCGCTATGAGGAGGCCCGCAAGCTCTACGAGGATACCGTGGACTACTACTTCAACGAGCAGGGGCTGCGGCCCTCGCGGAAACTGATGGAGCAGTTCGAGCGGCTGGGCGAGGAGATGATGCACCGTTACGCGGTGCTCGACCAGATCCAGGCCGATCTGTCTGGCCGGAACGACAACAGTCCCGGCGGTTATTTCTGCAGTTATCCGGTCTTCCAGGGCATCTACCGCATGATCGAGCGCATGCTCGAACGCGGCGGCCAGTCGGTGTATCTGATGCTGTGCACGGTGGTGGACGGAAAGGGCAACCCGATCCGTTCCGGCCCGATGCTGGAGGAGCTGAGCAAGCGCATGGGCGATGCGATCCGGCGCACGATCCGCCGGGGCGACGCGATGACGCAGTACGGCAGGGGCCAGTATCTGGCTCTGCTGGTCAACACCACACGTGAAAACTGCTCTATCATCCAGAAACGTATCAACGACCGCTTTATCATCGGCCGACAGCGCTCCTCCATCCGCTACTATGTGAACAGCGTGTTCTTTGAGCCGGAGCTCCTGCAGCGGGATAAGGAGGCGAAGAAGCCGTGAACGAAAAAACGCAGTGGTACATCGGCGCGCCGAACGGCGTTGTCCTCTGTATCGACCGGATGACCCGCGGCGGACCGTGTGGGCGGCTGGCCCACAGCTACCGCATGGACGAGCAGGCATTTGTCAATGCCGATCAGATGGTATTCCTCATGGAGGGGCTCTATAACGCGCTCAATTTCCCGCGTCCGGGCTCCAACGAAAGAAACTTCGCTCCCGTGGAAAAGACGGGAGAGCACTATACGGAAGGGGACAGAATTATGAAAGATGAAGAACTCTTGAGCAGGCACGGTGACCTCGGCACCTTTATCGTCCGCGTGCAGCACAGGCAGAACAGCAGCTGGCAGGGGAGGATAACGTGGATGGAAAAGGATAAGACCATATCCTTCCGCTCCATCTGGGAGATGGTGAAGCTCATCGAGAACGCCGTCGATACCGTCAGCGTCAGTCCGGATGAGGACGAGGAGGGCTACCAGAGCTGGTAAAGGCGGGTAAAAGCGGGTGCCGCGAATTGCGGACAGGACCGCAGAGAAACCGTATACAGAGGTGAGAATATGATAGAGACCGATATAGCGGAACGTGGCCGGGAAGAGGGGCCCGGCGGGATCCGTCTGGGGCGTTTCCACGCCGCAGTCGGTGTGGCGTTTGCCGTTCTGGCCGTTTTGATGCTGATCTCCACTTGGCTGACAGGCAGAGGCTACAGCCGGCTCGAGGATGCGACCGAGCGCTATATAACGGCGCAGCAGGCGGCGGCGGATATGCAGGCGGCGTCCGACTATCTGACGGCGGAGTCACGCGGATTCATCGCCACGGGCGAGATTGCCCGAGCGGCGCATTTTTACGAGGAAGTGGAAGTCACGCGCAGACGTGACAACGCGCTCGAAAGCATAGGCACGATCCTGGAAAGTCCCGAGGCATATGCGTATCTGGACACAGCCCTTGCCAACTCCAACGAGCTCGAGAAGATCGAGGAATATGCCATGCGTCTTGCGGCGGAAAGCTACGGCTGCAAGGCGGAGGAGCTTCCCGAAGCGCTTAGGGCGGTGGAGCTTGAGGCGGCGGATCTGAGGCTTTCGGCGGAGGAACAGCGTGACAAAGCACTTATGATGGTCTTTGACGGGAACTATCAGAGCCACAAGGATACGATCAAAGAGAATGTCTCCAGAAGCATGGAGACACTTATTGAGGAGACCCGCAGTGATCAGACGGCGAGCTCGGCGAGACTCATCCGCCAGATGCAGCTTGAAAATGTGCTGATCGTTGCGATGCTGATCCTGGCACTGCTGCTCATTCTGGCGACCGCGCGTCTGGTCACGAAACCGTTGAAGAGTTTTATCGAGAATATCGGTCAGGACAAGGCTCTGCCGGAGGAGGGTGCAAGCGAGCTGCGCTTCCTTGCCCGGACCTACAATCAGGTGCGTGAACAGAATCTGCAGCATCGGGAGCAGCTGAGCTATGATGCGATGCATGACGCTCTGACCGGACTGTTCAACCGCAGCGTGTTCGAAAAGCTGCGCTCGCGTTTCGAGGAGCGTGACAATGCCCTGCTGATCTTTGACCTGGATCGCTTCAAGCAGATCAACGACACCTACGGCCATGACGCCGGCGACAGGGCTCTGCGCCGGGTGGCGGCGCTGTTGCAGGAGAACTTCCGCGCAGAGGACTATGTTTGCCGTATCGGAGGAGACGAGTTCGTCGTCATCATGGTGCACGTGAATTCCTCCCTGCGCGACCTGGTGGAGAACAAGATCAGCCGGATCAACGAACTTCTGCAGACGCCGCTGGATGGTCTGCCGCCGATCACGCTCAGTGTCGGCGTGGCCTTCGGGGACCGCGAAAACCCGACCGGCGATGCCTACAAGGATGCAGACGCCGCTCTCTACCGCACCAAGAGCGTGAGGCTCGGCGGATGCGAATTCTATTGATGGGAACAGTTTCATTCTTTACCGTTTGAGATGATTGTGAAGGAGGATATGCGAATATGATCACGATCGATAAACTGAAGGAATTCGGCGCAGATACCGCACAGGGGCTCGGCCGCTGCATGAACAACGAGGCTTTCTATCTGCGGCTGGTGAACATGGGTCTGGACGACGCCGGCTTCGAAAAGCTCGAGAATGCCGTGAAAACTGGCGACAGAAAGGCGGCCTTCGAGGCGGCACACGCACTCAAGGGCGTGCTGGGCAATCTTTCACTCACGCCGCTGTACGACACAGTCTCGGAGATGACGGAGCTTTTGCGTGCCGACAAAGACGCCGATTATCCGGCACTCCTCGACGAGGTGCTCAAAAAACGCGGCGCGCTGAAGGCGCTCCGTGACGAATGAACCCGCGCAGATAAAGCACCGGAGGAAGAAATGAGATTTGCGTATTACGGCCCGCACTGCGGGCGGCTTCGGAGGCTTTTTCTTCGGTGAGATCTGCACCGTGAACGGTCACGCGGATTTCGGGAACCTGATGCTTTCGCGGCTGCGTATTGAAAGAAAATGAGACAAAAAAAGACGACTCCCGGAAGGGAGCCGTCTTTTGATAACGGATGGGTTTTATTCAAACGCATGACACCGGACCGTGCAGCTGACGCCGTAGCATTCTATTGTGATCACGACACCGGTCTGCAGAACACCGACCTGATGGATCTTGCATTCCGAACCGTCCGCGTTGGGGGTCAGTTCAACGATGCCCGCCTGATCCACGGTCCACTTGTAAGTGGGGCTCTCGACGGTGAGCGGATAGGCCTGCGCACGGAGGGTGATATCTCCGTCCTCGCCCTGGGAGAGACGCATGGTGAAATCGGAATCGGTGAGGTCATTCGTGTAGAAATAGACCTTGACGTTTTCAACGGAAGGAGTCGGCGTGGGCGGGGGAGTCGGCGCGCTTTCGATGAGCTCGGTGCTCTCCGATGCCACCGGCAATGTAAGTGAAGTCCTCGGGTTCGCCGCGATATCCTGATTCGTGAGACCCGTGGACACCATGACAACTACTGACAGGATCACAGCCGCAACAAGCACAAGACCGAACAGGAGCTGCCATTTGGAATTGGCAGTGGCTCTCGCATTCGCCTCCGTTCCCTGCACGGTGCCCGGCGTGGGCGAGGGGGTTCTGGTGCTCTGACTGACCCTACGTGTCCCGCAATTCGGGCAGCGGCTGCGCAGAGCCGAGAAGCTCTCACCGCAGCGGCGGCACTTTACTTGGGGAAGTATAGCCATTTGTTTAAGACCTCCATATATGTAAATGATCATTTTGAACAAAATATATCATCTATCTTTGTCAATTTACACCATATTGGGTATTTTGTCAAGTTTGCGGCACTATATGTGCCCCTTCGCGGGATCCCGAACACAATTTTCATCTTGTTATTCACGCGTTCAGAGGATATAATTGTTTAAAATATACAAAATGGTTTCAATATGCTAAATCATCCGCATGCAGGAGAGATTCCTATGGACGAAAGAGATACCATACGCAGACTCGTGGAAGAGCTGAATGCTGCCTCCGAGGCCTATTACGGGGGCCGCGAGGAGATCATGAGCAATTTCGAATGGGATGCGAAGTTCGATGAACTGCAGCGCCTCGAAGAGCTCACGGGCTTTGTTCTGCCCGAAAGCCCCACCCGCAGGGTGAGCGATTCGGAGGAGCAGAGCGGCGGGCAGAAGGAACCGCACGAGTATCCCGCACTCTCGCTGGCCAAGACCAAGAAGCTCGAGGATCTGCTGAAATGGGCGGGAGAGCTGCCCGTATGGCTCAGCTGGAAGCTCGACGGACTGACGCTCGTCCTCACATACGATAACGGAGTCCTTGCAAAGATCCTCACGCGAGGGAACGGGACCGTGGGCACGAACATCACCTACATGAAGGACGTGATCCGCGGATTCCCGAAGAAGATCGACTACAGAGGACATCTGGTGGTACGCGGCGAGGCGACCATCTCCTACACGGATTTTGAAGCCATAAACGACTCCATGGACGACGAGGACGAAAAGTTCGCCAATCCCCGGAACCTCGCCTCCGGCACGCTGGCCCTCGATGCGAAGAATCTGGACAAGGTCGCCGAGCGAAAACTCTGCTTCAACGCCTTCACGCTCGTGCATACGGATGAGGAGCTCGTTTCCTGGGGTGCCCGCATGGATCTGCTCGACAGCATGGGCTTCACCACCGTGGAGAGGGAGCGGACCGATGCCGCCAGGCTGCCGGATGCCATTGAGCGCTGGACGGAGAAGGTGGAGAGCGGGAAGATGGACATCCCTGTGGACGGCCTCGTCATCACCTATGACGATACGGATTATGCCGCAACGGGCAGCGTCACCGGCCACCACGCGACGCGGGCGGGTTATGCCTTCAAATGGCAGGACAGCTCTGCCGTCTCCATGCTTGACCACGTGGAGTGGTCCTGTGCGGCATCCACGATAACGCCGGTTGCCGTGTTCGAGCCCGTGAAGCTCGAGGGCACCACCGTGTCCAGGGCCTCCCTGTGCAACATCAGCGAGATGGAACGCCTCGGCATAGGCGAAAACGGGAAGACGAAGCTGCAGATCATAAAGGCCAACAAGATCATCCCCAAGTGTGTCGCCGTGATCAGCAGAGAGGGGACCTTCGCCATACCGGACCGCTGCCCCGTCTGCGGGGCGGATACCGCCGTGGTCGAAAGCCGCAGCGGCACGAAGACGCTCAAGTGCCTCAATCCCGCCTGCCCGGCCAAGGACCTGAAGAAATTCGCCCGGTTTGTCGGCAGGGACGGCATGGATATCGACGGGCTCTCCATCGAGACCCTGCGGGATTTCGTAAACGAGCGCTTCCTGTCCGATTTTGCGGATATCTACAGGCTCTCGGAGCACGTCGACCGGATCGAGACCATGGACGGCTACGGGAAAAAGTCCGCAGACAATCTGATGAAGGCGATCGAAAAGAGCCGCTCCGTCCATCCGGCGAAGCTGATCGTGGCGCTGTGCATCCCGCTCATCGGCGGGGACGCTGCCAAGCGCATGATCGCGGCCTGCGGCTGGAAGGGCTTTCTCACGAGGCTGGAAGACGGCACGGGCTTCGAGGACATTGACGGCATCGGCGGCGAGCGCTCCAGGGCGGTCGTGCAGTGGTATGCCGAACCTTCGAACCGTGCGGTCTTTGAGAAACTGCTGGCAGAGCTCAATGTGGAGGATGTGGAGCCGAAAGCCGCATCGGGAGGAAGCTGCGCAGGGAAGGTCTTCGTGATCACCGGCGATGTGGCGGTCTTCCGGAACAGGGACGAGTTCAAGGCCTATGTGGAGTCGCAGGGCGGAAAGGTCACGGGCAGTGTTTCGAAGAAGACGGACTATCTCGTGAACAACGATCCCGCTTCCGGCTCATCCAAAAACGTCAAGGCCGCGCAGCTCGGCGTGCCGCTGATCTCGGAGGAGGAGTTTATCTCCCTCTTCGGCGGTCCCTGACGGGAAAGAAAAAACAGACCCGCTTCGAAAGAAGCGGGTCTGAATTGTTTCAAAAGGGGTTTATTTGCCGATCATAATGTGCAGGACTTCCACGTCCGTGGACGCCATGCCGACCCGGCCCATCCTGCCGATATTGCGGATGGTCTGCTCGGCGTTGCTGCCCATGAGGCCCTCGCCGGGAAGGAAAAACTCGTTGTTCTTCACAAGGTCGTAAGCGAAGAAGGCGTTGTCCACCGCGGCGCGGATCTTCGTGGCGCAGGAGGGCTTTGCCCCGTCGCACACCATACCGCCCAGCGTGCAGATGGAGTTTTCGATGATCCCGCCTATCGTCCTGCGGCTCGCTCCCTCCAAATAGGCGATCCCGCAAACCGAGGCCGTGGCGGCGCTGGTGGCTCCGCAATAGCAGGAGAGATTGCCGATGAATTTCTTCTGATGGATGGATATGAGATTTGCGAGAGCCAGCGCCCGCAGGACCTTTTCGTGATCCGGTTTATTGCGCTTTTCGTATACCACGATCGGCAGGGTGATGGTTATGCCCTGATTACCGCTGCCGGAATTGATGACGGCGGGAAGAGAGCAGCCGCTCATCCTGGCGTCGGATCCCGCGGCAGCCCTCGCGGCGGCTTCGATACGGAGAGAATCGCCCGTCTGCATATATATGCTTCCGGCGTTCACGCCCCAGTCGCCCTTGAGACCCTCTTCTGCAAGCGCAGAGTTGCATTCTATCTGACGCTCGAGAACATCGCGAATGTCGTTGAGGTTGCAGGTGCTTGCAAACTCGAATATCCCGCAAAGATCGATAAGACTCTTGTCTCCGTATGACTCTACCACGAGATCCGGCTGTTCGAAGATGAGCTCTCCGTTCTTTACAATTTTAGAGATGTGATCATGGTTCGTCTTGAGCTCGACTTCCGACGATTCGGCGCCAGCTTTCAGAGAGCAGCGGATGAAAAGATTCTCCTCACCGTCCTCAAGGCTCGTGAGCACGGGTTTGCTCTTAAGAAATTCGGCGGTTGCGGCTCTATCTTCATCGGTCACACCTTTGAGGACCTCGAGATTTCCATTGGCGTTCCCGCCGATGATGCCGAGCACGGCGGCGGCTTCGATGCCCTTCATCCCTCCGGAATTCGGGACTGTGACGCCCTTGACGTTTTTGATTATATTTCCGCTGCAACGTACCTCGACCGAATCGGGCATCATGCCGAGGACCTCTCTGGCCTTTGCGGCGCAAAGTGCAATGGCGATAGGCTCAGTGCAGCCGAGCGCGGGGATAAGTTCGTGGCGCAGTATCGTTACGTAATTCTCGTAGATCTGTTTATCCATGGAACACCCTCTGTTTCAAAACAGCTTAAGCCGCGCCCATAATGTCCTGCAGTTTTTTCAGAGCGGACTTGTGAGCGCGTTTGATCACACTGTACGGAAGCGACATCATCTCAGATATCTCCGTAAGTGTGTTTCCTTCATAATAATGCAGAACTATTATGTCCCTGTCGCGCTCCGGGATCTGACGCAGAGCGTCAGCCAGACGGTCGAGCGTGTCTGCGCTTATCATCTGATCCTCAAGACTGCCCTCAGCAGGGATGTCCTCCGTGAGCTCCGTGCTCACCTTGCGGGTGCGGTAATAGTCTATAACAGTGTTGCGTGTGGTCGTGTAAAGGTACGACGAAACACCGGGGCCGCGCTCCGGATCATAGTGCTCCATAGCCTTGCGGAAGACTTCGCTGCACAGATCCTCAGCGTCCTCGGAAATGCCGACATGGCCTATGATATAACCATAGACCTTGTCGTGATATTCTCTGTATATCGAGTCAAAGTAATCCGAATCGATCATCGGCTTTTACCTGACTCTTGGTTTCTTCCGGTCCGACTCCGCCGGCCGCGATGGCAAGACTGTCGTCCGCCAGGGTCACGACTTTGCCGGGGTATCGCTCCAGTGTTTCATTGATAACGCTCTGCAGAGCAGAACTACGCTCGAAACGCTGGAAATCAAAAAGTGTCTTCAGGCTTTTTTCCAGCATCCGATCTCCTCCTCGAGACGGAGGGCAAATCCGTACGGATCAGCAGGATCGCATTGTTCTGAGATTTCAGAGAAGCGCAGCAGCGTCCGGTGAATCTCAGAGGCAAGGCTGTCGAGCCGCTCCTGTCTGTTTTCTTCTCCGTCTATGTAGTTTTCAAGTCTGCCGCCGATATACTTTTCCCCGCTTATTCCGAGAAAAAGCTCTGCTAACTGCAGGTCGAATCTCCCGAAAGCGGCGAATAACCCGGCAGCATCGGCGACCAGTTCATCCCATACAGGATCTTTCTTATCCGGAAAGAGCCTGCGGCAGATGAAATGCGTGCATTCATGGGTCTTTCTGATGATGTGTGACAGTTCAAGCCATTCTGCCTCCGAAAAGCCCGCTTTTTCGGCGCTGACAGCGCTGTACGGACCGCGGGACAGTATGACCAAGGCATCCTTGAAGTTCTTCCTATCGGAAGTAAAACGGTCAAATTCGGCATTCCAGTCTGCATCCGGACCGTTCTTCAGGATGAACTCTTTTTCGTGTGCGCGGATCTTGGTCCAGTTGATCACTCCGTCCAGTATGGACGCTCCCTGGGTAACAGGAATCTCTTTAGGGACACAGCGGTGGGCCATGATCTGAAGGAACAGTTCGAAATCCGCCCGTTCACTCAGCGTTATCACCGGTACCGGCCCGGCCGGAGTCATCTCCGTGATAAGACTGTCTTCCGGGCAGCATTTGAAATGGGGACGGGAAACATGCTTAGGTATCTCTCCACACTCGACTATCCTCTTATACTCCTCCGAGCCGTCGGGGCCGGGAACGAGATACAGCTGCGGGTAGATGCGCGCAAGAGAGACTATGACATCCGCACCGCGGATATCTTCAGATGGTGAACTGACAGTCATTGTTTGTTTTACGATTGAACCATCCACACCCTTGCGGGTGCAGATGGTTCAGAAAAGGCCGTGTCTTTCCTCTATCAGGTGAGGAGCATGTGGTTGACGAGAGTCTGGATCTCCTGGGGATTGTAGCCGGCTGCAGCAAGGGCATTCACACGAGCCTGGCCGTTGCCGTACTTGCCCGCAATAACATCGTTGGCGACCTTGACATGGCCAGCCAGGATGCTGTTAACGAGACCCTGGACAACGATGGGGTCGAGTCCGAGTGCGAGAAGGTTGTTGATACGGGTCTGGCCGTTGCCATAGGTTCCTGCGATGCATGCATAGGCTGCTCTCAGGGAAGCGGTCATACCGCCGGATACTGCATCAAGGTCAGCATCTGCTACTTTTTTGATTTCGTCGCTCATTTTAAAATCTCCTTTTCATTTTTCTCTTCTGACCGGTCCCGGATCGGAATCCGGACGAAGAAATATACTTTTAATATGAGTCCGTAACACCGATGATTATAAATCGGTTTCCGTTCTCTGTCAATTAATACGAAGCATTTTTGAAAAGGGACGCATATTATTTAAAAAAATCTTCATCTTTTGCAAGCCTTTTGTATATGCTTGTATTTATCGTGACTGTTTGGTAGAATCAGAACAGAGGTAATAAGCTTATTCTTTGATCATAACATCCGGAGGTCAGACAGATATGGGACTCTTTAAAAAGAAAGATAAAAAAACAGAGAAAGAACTGGAAAAGCTGCCGCTGAAAGAACTCGAAAGGGCAATGCCGCTTGCTGATGAGGAAGAAGAGCCTGAAGAGGAAGAAAAAGCTGAAAAAGATATGAGCGGCGCATCAAGAAAAGGAAAGTTCTGAGACCTTTTCCCGCATAAAAAAAGACAGTTCCGGAAGATTCTCCGGAGCTGTCTTTTTTTATTCAGAAGACTTTTTCGTAAGCCGCTATCACGGCATTCATCACTGCCGCACGGAAAGCGTCCTCCTCGAGGCAGCGTACACCCTGTATCGTGCTGCCCCCGGGAGAACAGACCCTGTCCTTCAGGGCTCCGGGATGTTCGCCGGTCTCAAGTATGAGCGACGCGGTGCCGCGCAACATCTGCGCCGCGTATTCTACAGCCTGTCTGCGGGGAAGTCCGCAGGCGACGGCGCCGTCTGCCAGAGCTTCAATGAACATTGCCGCATATGCAGGACCGCAGCCGGTTATGCCTGTGGCCGCGTCCAAAAGCCGTTCCTCTATTTCCGACACCATGCCGGATGCGGCGAGCAGCTGCTTGAGATATTCCTTTTCCTCCGGAGTCACTCCTTCCGAGGCGGTGAAGAGCGTCACTCCGCTGCCGGCGGCGACGGGGATATTAGGCATGATGCGGATGACAGGTTTACTGCCATAGAGACCTTTAAGCACGTTCAGATCTTTTCCTGCCACCATTGAGACGATGACGAAACGACCGGTCCTCGCATTGAGCACGTCAAGAATCCCGGAGAGCATTTCCTCGAGCATCTGGGGCTTCACCCCTGTGAACAGAAAATCCGACTCAGCCGCGACTGTCCTGTTGTCCGTCGCTTCCGCACCGATCTCGGCTGCAAGTCGCATTGCTTTTTCGGGGCTTCTGTTCGAGAGAAGGATCCTGTCAGCAGCTTTGCTTTTTGCTGCGGCTCTGGCCAATGCGGATCCCATATTACCGGTACCGATAAATCCGACTGTTTTCATCAGGCATCAACTCCGTTCGGTCTTTGTATAATGCTTTACAAAGCGCAGGATGTTCTGCCCGTCTTTGTATTCATAACGCACATCGTCCATGGTCTTTTTTACAAGAAGGACTCCGAGCCCGCCGATCTCCCGCTTTTCCGCAGAAAGGGTGGTGTCCGGATCATCGGCAGCCAGAGGATCGTAGGGTTTGCCTCTGTCAATAAAAGTAACGGCCGCCCCGCACGGATCTTCGAGCATCTCGAGACGCACGGTCGCCTTTCCAACACCGGCGGCATAGGCATAATGGGCAATGTTGCTGAAGATCTCATCGATCGCCACATCGATCTGTGAGCGTACCTTGAACGGGCAGCCTGCCTCAGCAAGCTCATCGTTTATAAACTGCGTGATCTTATCAATGCTTTCCGTAACCGCTGCAACAGTCATTTCTTTGGCGGCAGGGGCGGAGGACTCTTCGTCCGCAGCCGCTCCGCGGTACTGCATGCACAGCATGGTCAGATCATCAAACTGCTCCGCATCCCCGACGAAGGCGTCAATAGAAACATCGATCGCATCAAGAAGAGACTTCGGATCATTTGAGGAAGCGGAATTGAGCGTGGAAAGGATGCGGTCCGTTCCGAAGAGCTCTCCGCTGATGCTCGTGGCCTCGGGCAGTCCGTCGGTATAGAGGAAGAGCGTGGAGCCCGGTACGAGCTGGAGTTCGTATTCCTTGTATTTCAGACCGCTCATCCCGCCTATGACGAAGCCGTGCCGGTCCCTGATCAGCTCAAAGCGCCCGTCGGGCTTTCTCAGAATGGGATATTCATGCCCGGCGTTGGCGGCGATGATCTTTCCGGTCTTGAGATCAAGATAGCCGAGCCATACGGTAACGAACATATCCTCGCGGTTGTTGGAGGATATCTGCTCGTTGACGATCTCCAGAACTTTTCCGGGGGAATTGCCCTGCATGGCAAAGTTCTGGATCAGGATCTTGGATACCATCATGAACAGGGCTGCGGGAACACCCTTGCCGGAGACGTCGGCCATGACCAGGCCCAGGTGATCCTCGTCCAGAAGGAAGAAGTCGTAGAAGTCTCCGCCGACCTCTTTTGCGGGATCCATGCTGGCATAGATGTCGAATTCCTTCCTTTCGGGGAACGCGGGGAAGATGTTCGGCAGCATTTCAGACTGGATTCGGTTGGCGAGCGTAAGTTCCGTGCCGATCCGCTCGTTCTCCGCGGTGACCTGGGTCAGATCCTCCACGTAGTTCTTTACCTGGAGCTCCATCTGGTCGATGGATTCAGCCAGCTCCCAGATCTCATCATGATCTTTGATGGTATCGGAAAGCCGGTTTTCAGAAACGGTGTTCTCCGAGGCAAATCTTGCCGCCTCGGTCTTGATCCGGTGCAGGGGGCTGATCAGCACTCTGTTCAGATAAACGCTCTGACCCGCGATCACGATGAGCGAGAGGATGATCATGGTCAGAAGGACCTTGTTGATGAAGGACCTGCGTGCGGAAGTCAGATCGTCCATCTGACGCTGGACACAGAGTATGGCCTTCGTCTGGCCGTCCGAGCCTTTCAGCGGGATCATAGCCGTGATATGAGAACCAGTCTCTATATATCCCTTGTCGCGCACCACGACCGCGTGATCGGCCTCACCTTCATACAGCTGCCGGTATTTTGTCCGGTAGTCATCATTCGTCGTTTCACGGTAGTACAGAAAATCATAATGGGTATAGTCCGTATTATGATTGATGCCGGAGAAGATGAACGTGATATGGTCGTAATCGGGCAGATCCGGCTGGATCACGTATATGAAAGTGACGCCCAGCGTATTGCAGATCGTATCGAGCGTATTATATACCTGCACATACTCTTCTGAAGTGCCGCCGCTCGCAATGTATTCGTCCATCCTGTCGGCATCCACATAGAAGGCGGCCGCATCGGCGGTATGGAAGGCGTCATCGGCGAACTGCTCCAGAAGGGAATCGGTAAATCCCCTGTATCCGATAAAGCTGACGATCACGGCAAAGAAGAGCAGCAGAAATACCGTTCCGAATATGCTTTTGAACGAAACGCTTTTTCTGAATTTTTTCATGATTCTGTAATGGCAGTGATCACTCTATGGTAAGGATGTCGGAAAAACCGGTGACTTCGAAGATCTCCGTGATGGTCTCATTCACGTTTTTCACCGTCATGCTGCCCTTGCCATTCATGGCTTTCTGGGCGGAAAGCAGCACGCGCAGTCCGGCAGAAGAGATATAGTCGAGCTTTTCAAAATCAAAGGTCAGCTGGCTTATGCCGTCAAAAACGCTTTTCAGGGCCTCCTCCAGTTCGGGAGAAGTGTTGGTGTCGAGACGGCCCTCAAGCGCAAAAACGGCAGACCCGTTCTCTATGGTTTTGTTTATTGTCATGATATAGACCTCCATTTTTTACTGTTATTTATGATTATAGCATCCCGTTTCGGAGCTTACAAGCGGCAACCGTGCAAAAACGGGTCTCCCGCTTTTATTACGCTTGTTTTTGTGCCCGTTGTCTGATAAAATCATATCGATTAATATATATTTGCAATTCGCTCAGACAACAGCTGAGGAAATACCAGGCGGGAAAGGAGGCGCAGCATGATAGACAGATTCGGCCGCAGCATCACATATCTGAGACTGTCGGTCACCGAGCTTTGCAATCTGCGCTGCCGCTACTGCATGCCGGAGGAAGGCGTGTGCAAGAAAGAGCATTCCTCGATGCTCACACAGGAGGAGACGCTCATGGCGGTAAGAGCCGCCGCATCCTTGGGGATCCGCAAGGTACGCGTCACCGGCGGCGAGCCTCTCGTAAAACCGAATATCGTATCTATCTGCAAAGGAATCTCCGAAACGGAAGGCATTGAAGAGCTTTGCCTGACGACGAACGGGATCCGGCTTCCGGAACTCGGCCGGGATCTGAAAAAGGCCGGTGTGGAAAGGCTGAATATCAGTCTTGATACGCTGGATGCGGAAAAATACCGCTATATAACCAGAAACGGTGATCTTCAGGACGCCGTAAAAGGCATTCGGGCGGCGCTGGACTGCGGCTTTGAAAAAATAAAGATCAATGCAGTGCTGATCGGCGGATTCAACGATGATGAGATCCCGGAGCTTGCGGGCCTGACGGAAAAATATCCGGTGGACATGCGCTTTATCGAGATGATGCCCATGATGGACAGGGAACTGTTCGGCGAAGGGGCGTTCATCCCGTATTCGACCGTCCTTGAGAAACTGCCTGAACTGGAGCCGGTGCCGTCGGACGGCGGTGTGGCGAAGCTTTACCGGCTGCCGGGGGCTCTGGGAAACATAGGCCTCATCAGTCCCATAAGCGCGCATTTCTGCGCCGAGTGCAACAGGCTGAGGCTCACCGCGGACGGAAAGATACGGCCCTGCCTGCATAAATGCGACGAATACCCGATAAAGGGACTGGACTATGACGGGATGAGAGAGCAGTTCATCGCCGCGATCAACGGAAAGCCGCAGTGGCACGGTGAGCTGTCCTATACCGCCCGCAGCAGCGCGGGTAGAAGCATGAACCGGATAGGCGGATGAGAGGGTGATCAGATGAAGGATTTTACACATTTCGGCGCGGAAGGCAGAGCAAAGATGGTCGATGTGGGGGAGAAACCCGTCAGTTCCCGCACCGCGGTCGCCGCGGGCCGGGTCCTCGTGAGCCCGGAGACCTTTGACCTGATAAAAAGCGGCGGCATGAAAAAAGGCGATGTCCTGGCCGTGGCCCAGGTGGCGGGGATCATGGGGGCAAAACGCACCCCGGACATCATCCCCATGTGCCACCCGATCCTGATCGACGGCATCGACATGGAACTGACGCTGAACGAGGAAATGCATTCCGTGGAGATACGCGCCGAGGTCCGCTGCGACGGACGCACCGGTGTCGAGATGGAGGCACTGAGCGCGGTGTCGGTCGCGGCGCTGACGGTATACGATATGTGCAAGGCGGTCCAGAAGGATATGGTGATCAGCGACATACGCCTGATCACGAAGACGGGCGGAACACACGGAGATTATGAGAGGACGGAATGACATGAGCTATACATGCGCCGTAATAACGGTCAGCGATAAAGGATTTCGCGGAGAAAGAGAAGATACCAGCGGGCCAGCCGTCTGTGCACTGGCTGAGGAGAACGGGTTCCGCGTGGTCCATACCGCCATCGTCCCGGATGACCGGGACATGATAGAAGCCGAACTGATCCGCTGCGCGGATCAGCTGAAGGTGGATCTTGTCCTCACCACGGGCGGGACGGGCTTTTCGCCAAGGGATATCACCCCTGAGGCGACATTGTCTGTTATCGAGAGAGAGACCAGGGGCATACCCGAGGCCATGCGGTATGCAAGCCTGCAGATCACGCCGAGAGGCTGCCTTTCCAGAAGCGCCGCCGGTATCCGCGGCCGGACGCTCATCATCAATCTTCCCGGCAGCAGAAAAGCGGCGGTGGAGAATCTGCAGGCGGTCATCAAGGCTGTTGACCATGGTCTGGAGATGCTTGCTTCGGAAGGCTCGGCGGATTGCGCGGCAGAAAGCGGGAAGGAAAAGCAGCCGGAGAAAGCGCCCTCGCTCGACGTATGGCTCAGGGAAGCGAAAAAGCAGGAAGGCGCTGACGGATGCGGCATGTATCTTTTCCACAACGGTGTGGTACGAAGGGCTGCGAAAGCAAAAGTGCGCCTCGGGGATACCGATGCGCCGGACGTGCGGAAACTCCTCCTGAGTTATGACCGGGATAAAGTCGAGGCTGCCGTCAAGGAAGCATACGCCATGCCGGGCATCCGTCATGTCCGGGTGTGGATCAACGAAGGCGAACTGGATATAGGCGACGACATGATGCTCGTGCTTGTGGGAGGAGATATCCGGCCGCATGTGATCGATGCGCTCCAGGCACTGGTGGGGGACATAAAAAACAACTGCGTGACGGAAAGTGAGATATTCTGAATTATTTGCATGTGCGGAAGAAACCGTGTGCGCTTCGGCTCCGTCTTATAGGGTGAACGAAACAGAAAACGGAGGACAAAGAACATGCTCGGAAAAGAAAAATGCAGGATACTCAAAGAGATACGCAGAAAGATCGCGGATGAGAATGACATCCCTTTTGTGACCGAGGAATGCACCCATAAGGGAAACTGCAGGGGGACCTGCCCGCGCTGTGAAAGCGAACTGCGGTATCTCGAAAAGCAGCTGGCCCGCAGGACGGCCGTTGGAAAAACGGTCACGCTCGCGGCCCTCTGCACGGGGATGGCCCTTGCCGCCTCAGGCTGTGCGCCCGTAGGGATCTCGCATATCGTCGGAGGAGGAACTGAACTTTCCGGTGCGGTGCCTTATACCGATGTCATAGAGACACCCGAGCCTGACATCGAGGTGGAGACCGGCGAGGTGGACTGGCCGGGGAATGAAGTGGAACTGACCGGTGAGGTCGCGCCTTTTGAGGAGGATGATCCTTCCGCGGATGCCTTCCCGTTCAATGAGGAAGAGACGGAAATCTATCTGGAGAATGATCTCAGCGGCATGGTCGCATACGAATATGGTGAGTGAGAAATCGTCGGAAGCGCTGTTTCCGCTTTTGAGCATAGCCCGCCTGCGCATGGGCACGGACGGGACCGGTGTCACGACGCTGGTCGCCGGAGCGGGATGTCCGCTGCGCTGCAGATGGTGCATCAACAAAAAGCTGCTGAGCGATGCTCCTGCGGAGAATGTGTCCGCCGCAGAACTGCTCGACAGGGTGAAGATCGATGATCTTTACTTCCGGACGACGGGCGGCGGGATCACCTTCGGAGGCGGCGAGTCCCTGCTGCATGCGGATTTCATTGCGCAATTCCGGAAGATCTGCCCTTCGGAATGGAACATCTATGCGGAGACGAGCCTTGCGGTCCCGCGCAAAGCGGTGGAGACCGCATCAGGATGCGTCAGCTTTTTCATCGTCGACTGCAAGGATATGAACAGCGGGATCTACAGCGCCTATACCGGGGGAGACGCGGAGCGGATGAAGGCGAATCTGCGGTATCTGATCGAGACCGTCGGACCGCAGCGCATCCTCGTC
Source organism: Oscillospiraceae bacterium (assembly GCA_017434755.1). GTDB lineage: Bacteria > Bacillota > Clostridia > Oscillospirales > Oscillospiraceae > Limivicinus. Next base: position 33,172 of record JAFRER010000014.1, read on the forward strand.
CGGGTGCCGCGGATCCCCGAATACAATACCGAAGCCGATCAGAAACGGAGCGTTTCGGAACTGAAAGCGTTGGGTATTGAAAACACGGATGTATTTGACTATATTATAAGGGAAGAGTAAGGCTCTTCCCGTTTTTCTTTTTATTTTGCTTTTTCACCGGAGGATGATCACAATGGAAGACAGATCGAAACTCGGCGCAAGAGGCTGGTTCTGCCTCATATTTTTCGGACTGATCGGGCAGATCGCATGGGTCGTCGAAAACATGTATTTCGCGACCTTCTGTCAGGACATTTTCGGCAATTCCGGCAGACCGGACCTCAGCTATATCGTGACCACGCTGATGGTGATCCTCTCGGCGATCACCGCCACCGTGACGACCATCATCGCCGGAGCGCACTGCGACAGGCTCGGAAAGCGCAAGCCCTTCATCGCCTGGGGCTACATCATCTGGGGATTCACCATCATGATCTTCGCCTTTCTTCCGATGCGCGCGGAGCCAGGCATGTTTTTCCTGGTAGGCGCGCTTCTCGTGCTGTTCGACTGCATCATGACCGTGGCGGGATCCACTTCCAACGATGCGGCCTTTAACGCCTGGGTGGCGGACAACACCAACCCGACCAACCGCGGCAAGGCGAATGCCATTCTGGCCATGCTGCCGGTTTTTGCCGTGATCGTTGTAGTCGTAGGACTCAAGTCGTTGTACAGCTCTGAAAATGAGAGCAACAGCCTTTTCTTCATCGTTCTCGGATGCATCCCCACGGCAGCCGGCTTCATAGCGCTGTTTTCCTTCAAGGATGCAAAGAATCTGGAACGCAGGGGAACGGAGGAATCATACAGGGACACCTTCTACGGTTTCCGGAAGCAGGTGGTCCGGGAGAACAGAATGATGTATGTCTGCCTGGCCGCGTTCTGCATCATCAGCATCTCCCAGCAGACGTTCTTCTCCTATCTGATAAACTTCGTCACCAAGACACTGGGATACGGCGATGCTTTTTACATACCTGTTGCGGTCATTATAGTCGGAGCGGCAATTGTGACAGCAGTCTGCGGCATTCTATATGATAAACTAGGAAGAAAAAGGTTCTATTTGCCCCTGCTGATCATCATGATAATCGGGACACTGTCTTTCTATCTGCTCAAGGGACTTGACGGAGCGGTAAAGGGCATTGTCCTGTATGTCGGCGGCGTGCTCATGATGGGCGCGATCCTCTCCCTTACCGGCGCTCTTCAGTCCGCTTTCCAGGATTACATCCCCGAGGGCTTTGAGGGGCGGTTCCAGGGCGTCAGGATGTGCTTCATGGTGATGGTGCCGATGATCATCGGGCCGATCATCTCCATGATCATCGGCCTCGACGCCATGGGCATGAACGGGGAGGACTTCATGCCGACCTATTCCATCTTCCTCGCGGCCGCGATAGTTGCCGTTTTTGCGGCTATCCCGCTGTATTTCGTAAGGAAGGATGACACTCGTCTCCGGCGCTGTCTTGCAGAGCGGAAACAGGAAAACTGAACCGTGCTTCGAACGGGTTTGAAAAGCAGTTCATCAAAGAGGACTTTTCTTCGGAAAAGTCCTCTTTCTGACGGCGTTTGGCTTGACAAAAGCAGCTGAAAAAGTTTACAATTTATAAGCTGCGGATATGTTGAAATACAGCCGTGAAATCGATGAAAAAGAAAGGGAGGACTCGTCAATGGACGCTGGAAGTACCGGCGGCTCGTCAGCAGGCCGAAGTACGCGGGATCGCAAACGTTTCGTTGACGTTTGCTCTGCCCGCTTCTGATCAACGAATGCTTTGGTCTGCCGTAACATCTTTACTGATTCTTGACCGTATGAAAAAGAACAGGAGGTTGCCATGGCAGAACGCACATTTTCCATTGAGGATACTCTTTCCGCCCTGCTTGCGGGAAAGAAGTATTCCACGATAAAAGATATCCTTGTAACGATGAACCCCTCCGACGTCGCCTCGGTGTTCGAGGACATGGAGGAGGACAGGCTCCCGCTGCTGTTCCGGCTTCTCCCGAAGGAGGAGGCTGCGGAGACCTTCGTCGAAATGGATCCGGAGCTCCAGGAGATGCTGATCAAAGGCTTCTCGGATTCGGAGCTCAGAGAGGTCGTCGACGAGCTGTATGTCGACGATGCTGTCGACATAGTGGAGGAGATGCCCGCCAACGTCGTGCGGAGGATCCTCTCCCAGGCGGATCCGGAGATGCGCAAGCAGATCAACGAGATCCTGCGGTATCCGGAGAACTCCGCCGGATCCATCATGACCACGGAGTATGTTTCCCTCCGCCCGAGCATGACCGTCGGAGAAGCCATTACCCGGATCCGGCGCACGGGTGTGGATAAGGAGACGATCTATACCTGCTACGTGACCAAGGACAGAAACCTTCTGGGAATGGTCACCGTGAAGGATCTGCTCCTTGCGCAGGACGACGACACCCCGGTCAGCGAGATCATGGACACGAACGTCATCTCGGTGAACACCCATGCCGACCAGGAAGAAGTCGCCCAGATGCTCTCCAAGTATAACTTCATCGCTCTGCCGGTCGTTGACAGCGACAACAGGATGGTCGGTATCATCACCTTCGACGACGCCATGGACGTTCTCGAAGAGGAGACCACGGAAGATATCGAGATCATGGCCGGTATCACGCCTTCGGACAAGACCTATCTCCGGTCCACGCCCTTCGACCTTTTCCGGCACAGGATCCCCTGGCTGCTGCTCCTCATGGTGTCCGCGACCTTCACGGGCATGATCATCACGCACTTTGAGAGTGCTCTTGCCCATCTCGTTGTCCTCACGGCCTTTATCCCGATGCTGATGGACACGGGAGGAAACTCCGGTTCCCAGTCGTCCGTTACCGTGATCCGTGCGATATCCCTGAATGAGCTGGAGTTTTCCGATCTTGCGGTGGTCATCTGGAAGGAGATCCGGACCGCGGTCCTCTGCGGACTGGCGCTCGCCGCCGCGTGCTTTGCCAAGGTGATGCTCGTGGACAGGCTGCTCCTGGGAAATACCGATGTATCGATACTGGTGGCCGCTGTTGTCTGCGCCACGATGGCGTTCACAATCCTGGTGGCAAAGATCGTGGGCTGCACGCTCCCAATGCTGGCAAAAAGACTCGGCTTTGACCCGGCAGTAATGGCAAGTCCGTTCATCACCACGATAGTCGACGCGCTGTCCCTGCTGATCTATTTCGGCATTGCCAGCGCCGTGCTGTTCTGAAAAGGAGAACGATATGGAGATTTCCGATATACTGAAGATCTGTGACCACACCCTGCTTCGTGTGGACTGCACGGCGGAAGAGATCCGGAAGCTTTGCGATGAGGCGATCCGGTATTCATGCGCAAGCGTCTGCATTCCGCCCTGCCATGTCGCGGGGGCAAAAAGATATGTGGGCGACAGGATGAAAATCTGCACCGTCATAGGCTTTCCCAACGGGTACATGACTTCCGCTGCAAAAGCTTTTGAGGCCTCGGACGCCATCGGCAACGGAGCCGATGAGATCGATATGGTGATCAATCTCTCCATGGTCAAGGACGGGCAGTGGGATGCCGTGAAAAACGACATCCTGGCAGTCCGGGAGGCCACGAAGGGCTATATCCTCAAGGTCATCATCGAATGCTGTCTGCTCACCGATGAGGAGAAGATCAGACTCTGTGAGATCGTGGCGGAATGCGGGGCCGATTTCATAAAGACATCCACAGGCTTTTCAAAATGGGGAGCCACCGCGGCGGATGTGGAGCTGATGAGAGCGCACTCTCCGGCGGAGGTGAAGGTCAAAGCGGCCGGCGGGATATCCTCCATAGACGATGCAGAGGCCTTTATCTCTCTCGGCGCGGAGAGGCTCGGTACCAGCCGCATCGTGAAACTTGCGATGCAGATGGAAGAAGAAGCGGAAAACGCATAAAAACCGATAAAGATTTGCTTGACAAACGCGTTCCCCGCTGATATAGTAGGAGAGCTGAAAATAAAGAAGGAACGGTATCCCGTCCTCACCCTCCGGTTTTTATCAGGAGCGGTCAATAATTTCGCTTATCTTGTATGGATTATAAGATAGTGTCATTATGCGCGGATGCCGGTCATCTGCGCTTATTTTATTGCCGGAGGTGTTACCTATAGCAAACTTTGATCATCAAATCAATGACGAGATCCAGGACAGTGAAGTACGTCTCATAGGAGAAAACGGAGAACAGCTTGGAATAATGTCGTCCGAAGACGCGCTCAAGATCGCCGAGGAACACGGGTACGATCTTGTGAAGATCGCGCCGAACGCCAATCCGCCTGTATGCCGTATCATGGATTACGGCAAGTTCCGTTTCGAGCAGACGAAAAAGGAAAAGGAAGCCAAGAAGAATCAGAAGACCATTGAGATCAAGGAGATCCGTATGTCTCCCGGTATCGGAGAGAATGACTTCGGCACCAAACTGAAGAACGGCATCAAGTTCCTTTCCGAAGGCAACAGGCTCAAGGTATCCATCCGTTTCAGGGGCAGAGAGATGGCCCACACGGAGATCGGCGCCGACCTGCTGAAGGACTTTGCCGAAAAATGCTCTGCTGTCGCCAATCTCGACAAGGCTCCCAAGCTTGAAGGCAGGAACATGTTCATATTCCTTTCTCCGAAGCCTGCAGCACCCGTCAAGAAGAGTTCGAAGAAGCAGCCTAAGGCTGATGCGCCCGCCTCCCCGGAAGCATCCGACAATAAAGAAAGCGCAGAAAACTGATTTGCTTTATACAGGGAATCCTGTGTAATAACTCAATTCAAAGGAGTAATAATCATGCCCAAACTGAAAACGCACAGTGGTGCCAAGAAGAGATTCAATCTCACCAAAACCGGCAAAGTCAAGCGTGCTCATGCTTATAAGAGCCATATCCTCACCAAGAAGGACTCAAAGCGCTGCCGCAGGCTTCGCTCCGAGACCTATGCGGATCGTACCAACGAAGCAACGATCAAAAAGATGATCCCTTATAAATAAGGACAAAGCAGATAATTAGGAGGATAATATAAATGGCTAGAGTAAAAGGCGCAATGATGACCCGCAAGCACAGGAACAAGATCCTCGGTCTTGCAAAGGGATACTGGGGCAACAAGTCCCGTCACTATAAGATGGCGAACCAGCAGATGATGAAATCCGGACGCTATGCTTACGTCGGACGCAAGCAGAAGAAGAGGGATTTCCGCAAGCTGTGGATCACCCGTATCAGCGCAGGCTGCAAGATGAACGGAATGAACTATTCCAAGTTCATGCACGGACTCAAGCTCGCGGGAGTGGACCTCAACCGCAAGATGCTCTCTGAGACGGCAATCCATGATCCGGCTGCTTTCACAGCCCTGTGCGATCTTGCCAAAAACGCCAATAAAGCGTAAGCGTGAAATGCTGAAACGGCTCCGGTGAAGACCGGAGCCGTTTGGCTGTTTTACGGAAAGGTTTCCGTCAGCACGACTCTTTCCGAAAACAGAAGTTCTGTGATATAATCTTCTCAATCGATCCGTGACCTGTGAAGGAGAACAATCCATGGATATCACACAGACGTTTTATGACAATATCGCACCGAAATATGAAAAGCTCTATCCGGACTGGCAGACCGCATCGCTGGAGCAGGCGGAGATACTGGATAAACTGTTCCGGGAGAACGGCTTTGATCATACGGCCCATGTCCTCGACTGCGCCTGCGGGATCGGAACTCAGGCGATCGGACTGGCACAGCGCGGGTATGACGTGACAGGCTCGGACATCAGTGACGGTGAACTGGACGAGGCAAAAAGACGGGCAGAGAAGAACGGTGCCGGGGTCCGTTTGGAACGCGCGGATTTCTGCGCATTATCAGAGGTCTTCCCGGAAAGGTTTGACATCGTCATTGCAATGGACAATGCTCTTCCGCACATGCTTACGAGGGAAAAGCTGGAAGCGGCTGTCCGAAGCATCTGCGGTCAGATCAGACCGGGCGGACTGTTTGTGGCCAGCATCCGGGACTATGACAGCCTCCTGATGAGCAAACCGCCCTATTCACCGCCCTATATACACAAGAGCTCCAAAGGGCAGCGGGTTTCCTTTCAGACCTGGATCTGGACGGATGACAATTATCAGCTGACGCAGTATATCATCGAGGATGAAGGGAACCTTCAGGTCAGTAAATTTGCATGTGAATACAGAGCAGTACGCAGAGAGGAACTGACAGATCTGCTTCTCTCCGGCGGCTGCAGCGAGGTGATCTGGAAGTTCCCGGAAGAAACGGGCTTCTTTCAGCCGATCGTGATCGCAAAAAGGGACAGCTGACAGCAGAATGAGGTGTTATCGATGAAGAACGGAAAAAGCCCGGATCCGGATGCCGTCCATCCGATCGCCGGATATGACAGGGAGATCTATGTCAGGCCGACGATCAGCAATCCGAATATCCTTGTCGGCGACTTCACCTATATCGCCGATTCTGAGTTTGAAAGCCATGTGACGCATCTGTACGACTGGAACGGAGACAGACTTATCATCGGAAAGTTCTGTCAGATCGCGGCCGGGGTGGAGTTCGTTATGAACGGGGCGAACCATCAGATGAATGCGGTCACGACATTCCCGTTCTACACGCTGGAAGGATGGGATATGGAGCCGCCCGGGAAGGCTGACCTGCCGCTCAAGGGGGACACGGTGATAGGGAATGACGTGTGGATCGGGCAGAACGCAGTGATCCTGCCGGGCGTCCATATAGGTGACGGAGCGATCATCGGAGCGAACAGTGTCGTAGGGCGGGATATCGAGCCCTATACCATTGCGGCCGGAAATCCGGTGAGAGCGGTCAGAAAACGCTTTGATGAGGAACTGGCAGATTTATTGCTCAGATTCAGATGGTGGGATAAAAGAATTGAGGAAATAAATGATCTGATCCCGATCCTGACCTGCGGGGATCTGGAAAAAGTCAGGAAGGAGATCCGGGCAAGACTATGATCATTCTGATCACGGGAGCATCACACACCGGGAAAACGATCCTGGCACAAAGGATGCTCGAAAAGGTTCGGTATCCGTATCTTTCCATCGACCATCTGAAAATGGGGCTGATACGCAGCGGTCATACCCGGCTGACACCGGAAGATGACGAGGAGCTCACACCGTATCTGTGGCCGATCGTCCGGGAGATGATGAAAACTGCGATCGAGAACCGGCAGAATCTTATCGTCGAAGGCTGCTATGTTCCGTTTGATTGGAGAAAAGATCTTGAGGAGGAGTATTTATCCTCCGTCCGCTTCATCTGCCTTGCCATGACCGAAAAGTATATAGAAGAGCACTTCGATGAGATCATAGGGAATGAGTCCGCCGTAGAAGCCAGAGCGGTCGTTTCAGACTGTACCGCTGAAGCCCTGAAGGACGACAACCGGAAATATATCGATGGATTTCAGCGTGCAGGAGAGCAGGTGACTCTGATCGATGACTGCTTCGAAAAGACACTGGAATCACTGGTAAACGGGACAGCCGCTTTTCTTTGATCCCGGCAGACGCATCTGCGGATCCGGAGAAAATCCAGAATAAAACACTTGACATGTGACCGTTCGTTCTCTATAATACGAGAGAACGAACGGTCACATTCTTTTCGGAGGTGTTGCTTATGGCAAAAGGCACGAAAGAAAGAATACTGACGGCGGCATTGGAGATGTTTTCCCAAAACGGCTATGCCGGAACGAACATCCGCGAACTGACAGCCTCCTTAGGGCTTGTCAAGTCCTCTCTGTACCGTCATTTTGAAAGTAAGGAGGAGATCTGGAACACCCTTCTGGATGAAATGACGGTCTATTACGAGGACCGTTTCGGCTCTCCGGAGCATCTCCCGCCTATGCCTGAAACTTTAGAGGATCTTGTTTATGTGACGATGCATATGGCGGAGATCACGATACGGGACGAGAAGATCGTGATGACGAGAAAGCTGCTCACGATAGAGCAGTTTCGTGACGGCCGCGCGCGGGACCTTGCGACGAAGCATTTTCTCACCGGACTGACGGATATGTTCATACATATTTTTGCGGGAATGATGGATAAGGGGCTGTTCCGGCGCGATGATCCCGAAATGCTTGCCTTCGCCTATACAGCGCCGATCACAGCGCTGATCCATCTGTGCGACCGGGAGCCGGAAAAGACAGAAGAGGCCCTGGAGCGGATCGAAGCTTTCAGCTGGCACTTCGTGAAGATATACGGAGTGAACAAAGCATGAAAAAGAAGCTTATCGTGATACTCGTTCTGCTGTTTGCTGCGGTGCTGGCTACAATCTTTTCCTTTCTCCTGGTTTTCGGGCCGAGTTTCGGGATCTGGCTGCGAAGACCGAGCCCGCAGGATTACGGAGAACGTGCGCTCGCATTCATGGAAAACGGGTATTACACTTCTTCGGAGTCATGGAAAGAGGCAAGAGCCGCGGCACGGGATGCGCTGAAAGAGGCACAGAGCTATGAGGATACATGGCCTGTTCTCCGGGAAGCACTCTCTGCAGCGGGAGGAAAGCACTCCAGACTGATAACGGTATCGGACGCTGATACGGGAGGGGAAGAAAAGGCGGAGCTGCCGAGAGTCAGCACAGACGGAATGGAACGCGGCATCATTACCCTTGTGATCCCGGAGTTTACGGAGGATGCGGAGCAGGCGCAGGAATACGCACAGATCGTGATATCCTGGCTGCATGATCATCAGGATGCTGCCGGTGTGATCATCGATCTGCGAGGCAACCGCGGCGGCGATATGGCGCCCATGATCGCAGCGCTTTCCCCGCTGCTGCCGGACGGAGAAGTGCTCGGGACGGTGTTTGCCAACGGCATGCAGAAAACAATGACGCTGACGGACGGTTCTTTCACCGGAGGAAGCGGAATCAGTGTGGAAAGTTTCAAAATGCCGGAAACGATCCCGATCGCCATTCTGACAGACGAGTGGACGGCAAGTTCCGGAGAGGCTGTGCTTCTTGCGTTCCGTGGACTGGAGAACGTGCGCACTTTCGGTGTTCCGACTGCGGGTTATGCCAGCACGAATACCGTGTTCAGATTATATGACGGCACACAGATCGTCCTGACCGTCGGCGCAGATACTGTGCCGCGCACAGGAGAGATCTTCTGCGACGAACCGATTGAGCCGGACATTCTGACAGACACTCCTGAGCGGGATGCTGCCGAATGGATCCGGAACCGATAATTTGCAAAGGAGAAAGACATTATGCTGATTATTGAGCATCTTACGAAAACATACGGGGAGAAGAAGGCGGTGGACGATCTGTCCCTCCATATCCGTCCCGGAGAGATCTTCGGCTTCATAGGCCATAACGGCGCCGGCAAGAGCACCACGCTCAAGAGTGCCGTAGGTATCCTGCAGTTCGATGAGGGAAAGATCACCGTCTGCGGAAAGGATATCCGGGAAGAGCCCGTTGCCTGCAAAAGGGATCTGGCTTATATACCGGACAATCCGGACATGTATGAATTCATGAGCGGGATAAAATACCTCAACTTTGTAGCGGATATCTTCGGCATCCCTGCCTCCGCGCGTCAGGAGAAAATCAGAAAATACGCCGATATCTTCGAGCTGACGGGTGATCTGGCGCAGCCGATCTCCGCCTATTCCCATGGTATGAAACAGAAGCTGGCCGTGATCTCGGCCTGGATCCACGACCCGAAGCTGATCATAATGGATGAGCCTTTCGTCGGCCTCGATCCGAAAGCTTCCCATCTTCTCAAGGAGATGATGCGCGAGCACTGCGACAGGGGAGGCGCCATCTTCTTCTCCACCCACGTGCTGGAGGTGGCCGAAAAGCTCTGCGACAAGGTGGCCATCATCAAGCAGGGCAGGCTCATCCGGGAAGGTACGATGGAAGAGGTGAAGGGCGATGACAGCCTCGAAGAGGTGTTCCTGGAATTGGAGGCGGAATAAAATGCTCAAGGTACTTCTGAAAAAGCAGATCGCCGAGGTCTTCCGGAGCTACTTCTACGATGCAAAGAAGAACAGGATGCGCTCCAAGGGAGCGATAGCCGCCTGGATCATCTTCTTTGTCGTGATCATGGTAGGCGTGCTCGGCGGCATGTTCACCGTCCTCTCCCTTTCGCTCTGCGGCGCTCTGCTTCAGGCGGGCATGGGATGGCTGTATTTTCTGCTGATGGGCATGATCGCCATAGTGCTCGGAGCGTTCGGAAGCGTGTTCAGCACCTATTCCGGCCTGTATCTGGCAAAGGACAATGACCTGCTCCTGTCCATGCCGATCCCCGTGAAGACGGTCATAGCCTCACGTATCATAAATGTCTATCTCATGGGAGCCATGTATGCCGCCACGGTGCTGCTCCCGACGATCATCGTTTATTGGATCGTGGGCGGACTGTCTGCGGCAAAAGTGATATGCGGACTGCTGTTCATGCTGATGATAACGGTCATCGTGCTCCTGCTGTCCTGCATACTCGGCTGGGTGGTGGCTAAGATCAGTCTGAAGCTGAAAAACAAGAGCTTCATCACGGTACTGATCTCGCTCGTGTTCATAGGCACATACTATTTCTTCTACTTCAAGGCGACCGACTTTGTCAGAGACATCGTGCAGAACGCGGAGACCTACGGAAACAGGATCAAGGGTGCGGCTTACGGGCTCTATCTCTTCGGGCGCATGGGCGAGGGAAGCTGGGCCGCGGCGGGCATATGCGCAGCCGTGACCGCAGTCGTCTCCATGCTTGTGTGGCGCGTCCTGTCCCGCAGTTTCCTGAAGATCGCCACCTCGAACGGAGCGGCGGAAAAGCGGCGTTATGTGGAAAAGCAGGCGAAGGAAAGAACTGTCTTCGGGGCGATTCTGGCCAAGGAATTCGGCCGCTTTACGGCGAGCGCGAACTATATGCTCAACTGCGGTCTGGGCATCCTGCTCCTTCCGGCCTCGGGCGTGCTCCTGCTCATAAAGGGCAGAGAAGTATGCGAGACGGTGGAGAGCGTGTTTTCCAGTCGCCCGGGCTGCGCGTCGGTGCTGCTGTGCACCATGCTCTGCCTGATGGCGTGCATGAACGATATGGCGGCGCCCTCGGTATCGCTGGAGGGAAAGAGCATCTGGATCCCGCAGTCCCTGCCCGTTGAACCCAAAACAGTCCTCCGGGCGAAGACAGCCATGCAGCTCATCCTCACGGAGATCCCCGTGCTCATAGCTGCCGTCTGTGCGGCCATAGCGCTTCCGGGAACTGCCAGACTGAAGATCATGCTCGTCATCACCGCTCTTGTCACTGCTGCCTTTATGGCCATGTTCGACATCACCATAGGCCTTGCCATGCCCATATTGAACTGGACGAATGAAACTGCGCCGATCAAGCAGGGCGGAGCCGTAACGCTCGCGCTGCTGGGCGGATGGGGGATCATCGTGATCCCGGGGATCCTGTATCTGCTCATAGGATGGAGAATTGGCGCAGTGACATATATGATCATCTGGTCAGCCGTTATGGCGGTGATCTCGCTTCTTTTGCTGCGCAGGCTGGATACAAAGGGCGCAGCTTCTTTCAGAATGCTGTAAAGCAGGAGATCCGCGGAGAATTCTATTCGGGATAATTGAAGAAAACTGCAGCGAGAGATCCGCTCTTGCAAAAGGATCGGAAATGTGTACGAGTTTTGCTGTAAATAAAAAGAAAACCATTATCGGATGGAATCTTGACATCCTGGATACGGAATACAGAATAAAAACATCGGACAGCGGCGTGTTTATAGAGATCAACGACGAGACGGAAGGATGGATGCCCCTGTTCGGAGCAAACGCCAGAGGGGACTTCGTCGGGATGCCGACATGCTGGCCTTCCGATGCCCGCAGCGATCCTGCGGGGGACGGAGAGAACATCATCCTGCTGGATATCGATCTGCTCCTTCAGAAAAAAAGCCTGCAGGAGATCCGGGAACTTGTCGTAAAGCGGCCGGTGTTCAGCGTTCCCGGCCTTACGTTCATGGGCGCTCTGTCCGATGCGGAAGGAAACGTGCTGCACATCGTTCCCGGCCAGGGAAGCCTTTACTACGAAAGACCGCCGTATAAGATCCTTACCAATTTCTCGCCCTTCAAGCAGGACTCCGAAAAGCATCCGTGGATGGGATGGGACAGGTTTCAGAAAGCGGACAGCATGTTGAAAAACGCAGCGGATGATTTTGACGTGAGCGACTGCTTTGCGGTTCTGCGGGCGGTATCGCAGAAGATCTGTCCGACCGTCGTCTCCATGGCGTTCGATGTGCGGGAAAAAACGGTATACTGGTGTGAAAACAGAAAGTGGGAAGAGGTCCACAGTTATAAGATAGTCCGACAGGCATAACGATACAGGTACGGAAAGACTTGAGAACCAGATGATCCTGCAGGGAGGCTGTTCAATATGGCGTTTGATTTCAAAAAGGAATACAAAGAATTCTACATTCCAAAAAACAAACCCGGGATCGTAACAGTCCCGAGCATGAATTACATCGCCGTCCGCGGGCAGGGCGATCCCAATTCGGAAGGCGGAGAGTACAAGCAGTCGATCGGGCTGCTGTACGGCATTGCCTTTACCATCAAAATGAGCAGAATGGGCGATCATCAGATAGACGGTTACTTCGATTACGTCGTGCCCCCGCTGGAGGGCTTCTGGTGGCAGGACGGCGTCACAGGGATCGATTATTCGCATAAAGAGAACTTCCGATGGATCTCCGTAATCCGCCTGCCGGATTTTGTGACCGCAGAGGACTTCAAGTGGGCTGTCGGGGAAGCGGAGCGGAAAAAGAAGGCGGATTTCTCAAAAGCGGAATTTCTGCGCTATGAGGAGGGCCTGTGCGTCCAGTGCATGCATTTCGGGCCGTATGACGATGAGCCCGCGACAGTATCTTTGATGCATGAATATATGGAACGGCAGGGATATGTCCTGGATATAACGGATGAGCGGCTGCACCACGAGATCTATCTGAGCGACGCAAGAAAGGTCGCTCCGGAGAAGCTGAAAACAGTGATACGCCATCCGATCAGAAGGGGATAAACTGTGGCAACAGCGGCAAACGTCATAACATGCTCCAGAATTCCGGCAGGCATCGCACTGCTGTTTTTCCCGCCGTTCTCCGTGCCCTTTTATGTGCTGTATCTGGCAGCAGGAATCTCGGATATGATCGACGGAGCGGTAGCAAGGGCGACTGATACCGTCAGTGAATCCGGAGCAAGACTGGATACGATTGCGGATCTTGTGCTTGTGGCAGTCTGCCTGATCAAACTGCTGCCGGTCTTGCAAATTCCCAGTTGGATCTGGGGATGGACCGGCATGATCGCCTTGATCCGAATCACAAACTATGTATCCGGATATGTTGTGCATAAGAGATTTGTTGCACTTCATACTTTTATGAACAAGGTGACAGGCGTGCTGCTGTTTCTGCTTCCGCTGACGGTTTCCTTTTTGGATATGAAATACACGGCGGCAGCTGTATGCGCAGTTGCCACTTTTGCCGCGATACAGGAAGGACATTATATCAGGACCGCAAGTCGGCAGGAATAAAACCTGAGGGATATAGAATGACAGGAAAACGGATAAACGAAGAAATACAGCTGATCAGACCGGAAAACAGATATGCCAGGCAGGTAATGGAGTTCAAAGAAGAACTGGAACACAACGGCGACGGCTTCGACGGCTGTGCCGGACTTGAGGAGTGTGATTCATTTGAAGAATGGATCCGCTTCGAGGAGCGGCTGAAAGCAAAGTACAGAGAGGGCTATGTGCCGTCAGAGGTGTTTCTGGCAGTCCGAAAAAAGGATGACCGCCTTGTCGGGATCATCGATTACCGCCATCCGCTCTCAGAATTCCTGCTCAGCTTTGGAGGAAACATCGGCTACAGTGTCCGCCCGTCGGAGCGGCAAAAAGGCTATGCCACGGAAATGCTCCGGTCACAGCTGGCAATCTGCCGATCCTATGGGGATGATCAGGTCCTGGTGACCTGCGACAGAGACAACACGGCTTCACGGAAAACGATCCTTGCCAACGGCGGCGTACTGGAAAACGAAGTTGAAGACACAGCGGGGCTGAGCAAATGCGGCTGGATCCAGCGCTACTGGATCCCGACCGGATACAGGGAGGAAGCACCATGACATTTGAAACGGAGCGCCTTATCCTGCGGCGCTGGGAAGACAGTGACGCGGAGAATCTGTTTGAATACGCAAAGGACCCGGATGTCGGCCCAATCGCGGGATGGCCCGCCCATCGGAGCATTGAGGAGAGCCGGGATGTGATCCGGAATGTCTTCAACGGCAGGGAGGCTTATGCCATCTGCCTGAAAGCAGACAGCAAGGCGATCGGTGCGATCGAGCTGAAGCTGAACGGGCACACGGATATGATTGACCGCGAAGACGAGTGCGAACTGGGGTACTGGCTCGGAAAGCCCTTCTGGGGACAGGGCATCATGCCCGAAGCGGTACAGGAAATACTCCGGCACGCGTTTGAAGATATCGGCATGTCGAAGGTCTGGGTCGGTTACTATGAGGGAAATACGAAATCCAGGCGAGTGCAGGAAAAATGCGGATTCCGCTATCAGTGGAAGACGGAAGAAGTGGATGTGCCGCTGATGCATGAAAAACGGACGGGGCATGTGAGCAGCATGACAAAAGAAGAATGGCTTGCGGAGAAACAGAGCAGGATGACAGAATGAACGGAGCAGACGTTTATAAAGAACTTGTCGATCTGACAAAAAACAGAGACAGGTGGGAAGAGAAGATCCCGTATGTCGCAAATCTCCTTTCCAGTGAACCGGTCGGAATAAAAGCCAAGGCCCTCTGGCTGCTCGGTGAGATGGGACTCAGATACCCGGCGTCGATCTGGGCGCACGTTCCCGCTATGGCGGTCTTTCTTGACGATGCGATGTCTCTTTTGCGCGAACGCGCGGTCAACGCGCTCGGCAGGATCGGGCGAGGCTGTTATCGATCGATCGAACCGTACTGGAAAGGGCTGTTTCGTTTTGCGGCTGATGAAGATGCGAACGTGAGGCTCAGTTTCATCTGGGCTTCGGAAAATATTGCGACGAATACACCGGACGTGTATGCGGATTTCATGGAAGTATTTGCCTGGCTTCTTCATGACGGCGATGACAGAGTGCGGATGGAGGCACCGGAAATGTTCCGTGTTCTCGGTAAACGCAGACCGGAGTTTGTCAGACCTTACATAGAACAATTGCGAAGCATTTCAGAGACTGACGGCAACCGGGTCGTCAGGATCCACTGCCTGGGAGCGATCAAAGCGGCGGCCGGGGATCCGGAAGAGGCGGAACGATAAGAAACAATAAAAAAGGCTTCAGTTTTCACTGAAGCCTTTTTAATGCTTTGTTTGCAGGCATCATGCTTCGCTCAGCAGGCGAACGGCCACTTGCGCGGCGGATGCGGCGTCATCCGTATAGGCATCCGCGCCGATCTCTCTGCAGAAACTCTCCGTGATGGGGGCTCCACCGACCATGATCTTTACTCTGCCGTGTATGCCTGCTTCATCGGCAAGCCTTACCACGCTTCGCATCTCATTCATGGCGGTGGTGAGCAGGGAGGAGCAGGCGATTATGGAACAGTCTTTATCGATCGCTGTCTGAACGAAATCTTCGGGAGCAACGTCCACACCGAGATCCACGACCTCGAGACCCGCGCCTTCCATCATGATCCGGACAAGGTTCTTTCCTATGTCATGCAGATCTCCGCGCACGGTTCCGAGGACCACGCGTCCGACTGCTTTCGCACTGCCGGAAGTCAAAAGCGGCTTTAAGATATCCATTGCCGCGTTCATGCATCGGGCTGCCATAAGCATTTCGGGAACGAATGCCTTTCCGGCGGAAAAATCATCGCCTAGCCGTGACATGCCGGACATGAGCCCCTCATTGATGATCGTTTGAGGATCCAGCCCTTCGCTCAGAGCCTTCTCGCAAAGCGTCACCACTTTTTTCTTCTGACCCCGGCACATTGCCTCCGTCATGGCGATCAGTGTCTCGCTGCTCTCTGCGGATGCCGCTTCAGACTGCCCGGACGAGGCGGAACGGTCAAGCTTTCTGCGCGGGATCTCCGGCAGAACTGTCAAGGGCATATGCAGGCCGGCATTATACTTTTCTATCTCATCGTCGATAAGCGGATCAACATGGGGATAAACCGTACCCAAAGCGCCATAAGTGATGCAGGGGATATAGTGTCCGCCCGGACAGTAGCTTCGCAGTGCCTGCTGCACATAGGGACGGATCTCCTCCTCCGTGGAGTCGGGACGGTCTATCGCGGCGCCGATGCCGCCCATGAGGATCATGCGGCCATGGAGCTGTTTCTGCAGCGCGGGGATGTCGTTTTCCGGCAGCACGCCCTGCCAGCACTGGATCCCGAGCTCGACCATATCCTCAATGATCGGGACCAGGTACGAGTCGGCATGGTGGATGGCAATGCAGCCTCTGGAGCGGATATAGCCGTAAAAACGGCGGTAAGGCTCCTTGTAGAATTCCCGCCACATTTCCGGACTCATGAACAGCGCTTCCTTTGCACCCCAGTCATCGTGGGAAAAGATCGCGTCAGGCTGAAGTCCGTCTATGAGCATTTTGACATAGGTCAGCCGGTATTCCGTGATATAGTCGATCAGCTCGTGCATCTCTTTCGGATGCTCATAGAACCCGGTGAGGGTATCCTCAAAGCCCATGAGAAAATGCGTCTGCTCGAATATGCCTGTGGCCATGAAACCGCACATCAGTTTCTGGTCACCGCAGACATCCCGCCACATTTTTCTGGTCTCTTCCCAGCCCTCCCCGCAGTTTGACACTATATCCGGGGCATGGACATAGTCACGCCAGTGCGTCACGTCGGGACAGACCTTGTCCGTCGCCGTGATATGCGGGGTGGCGCCGGGGGCGTCCTTGGGGAAGAGGATGGTCGTTCCCCAGCGGTCCTTGCTGGTGGTGCCTTTTACCCTGTTGCTGGTAAGATAGCGCATTACGGGATCACCGAAGGCAAACTGCAGAGCTTCATACTGCTTGAGCTGACGGTCGGGCTGACCATCCGGTTTGAGCATCTCGAGAAACAATTCTTTCGGTGTCATATCATTACTCCTCCTTCGTAAGGATACAGGCGCTGTAGGTCAGTGTGAGAGGACCGTAGTAGTACTCCAGGCCGGACTCTTTGCAGACGTCGCTGACCAGAAGTCCGTAGGCCTCCATGGACGACAGCATTTTGCCGGGGAAGCGGCAGGGTCTGTCGGGATAAGTGCAGCTCCGGCAGATCGTACAGGAACCGGCAGTCAGCGGGAGACTGTCGGGATACAGCAGCCGGGCCTGACGGGCAAGCGTCAGAAATCTGCTCTTATGGAGTTCCTGCGCACGGTGCATCGTTTCCAAATCGAATTCATCTTCAAGGGAGACCGTGGTCTGCACCAGGATCCCGCCGGAGTATACGCTCATCCGCTTTGCGCATTCCTCCAGTGTCCCGCATCCCGGAGGACAGCTCCAGCTGCGGCCGTAGCGCCTGCAGCGGTCGCTTTCGCACATGGACCGCACCTCGGGCAAAGCGTGCAGTGCGGATATGTTCAGCGGGGCTGCATGCGTAAACCCTATTTCAAGCGCGAGAGTGACCAGATCCTCCATGACCGCTCCTTGACAAAAAGCTCATCGGTAATTAATATTACCATAAATATGATAAGAATTTGAATAATTATACGTTCGGAAGGACACGGTGTCAACCGTGTGTGAAATATATGAGTTTTCATGTTACGATCCGCTCCGCGCACCGTCAGGTCGAAACGACCGCCGAGGAAGGGGATCTGATCCTGACCGTACTCAGGCATGAGGGTTTTGCGGTGACGGCGATCTGCGGCGGAAGAGGAGCCTGCGGGAAGTGCACGGTGACCCTTATAACGGGAGAAAAGAAACGGCGTGTTCTGGCCTGCCGGAACAGGATCACGGCTGACTGCACGATCCTTACGGAAGAGATCAGGGGCGGAGCGATCCTCTATGACGCCGTTGCTGATGTTTCGAAAGACTCTGGAAATAAGGATCTTGCTGCCGCTATGGATCTGGGGACCACTACGGTCGTAGTGGAGCTTATCGGCCTGAGTGACGGAAGCCGTAAAGGCGCGGTCGCCGAGTGGAACGCACAGGCGCCATACGGAGCCGATGTAATCAGCCGTGCACAGTACTGCGCGGAGCACGCCGACGGTCCGCTGATTTTGAAAAGAGTGATTAGAAAACAGACGGATGAGCTTCTGGAACGGCTCGGCACAAAACGGAGCGAGTTAAAAAGGCTCTTCATAGCCGGAAACACGATCATGCAGCATATCTACGCAGGACTCGATCCACTGCCGATCGCACGCGCGCCTTTTACGCCTCAGGCGTATTTTATCGGGGACGAGCCGCAGGAACAGGGAATCTCCTACGCGCCCTGCGTCGCAGGATATGTCGGCGGGGATATAACGGCGGGGCTCATGGCATCCGGGCTATACAAACGGAAAGAATGTTCGCTTTATCTGGATATCGGTACGAACGGGGAGATGGCCCTGGGCGGAGATGACGGCTTCCTGTGCTGTGCAGTCGCTTCCGGTCCGGCCTTTGAGGGCGCCGGCATCACATGCGGCATGCCGGCCACAGTTGGAGCAATCTGCCATGTCTTCCGGAACGAAGACGGTATCGGATATGAGGTCATAGGCGGAGGATTTGCTAAAGGTATCTGCGGCTCCGGACTGATCGATCTGCTGGGCATGCTGTGCCAGGCACGCGTGGTCAGCGGAACGGGGCGGCTACTCGGCCCGGATGAAGCTCCGGAAGAGTTTTCCGGATATCTCGGAGGAGACGAAAACGGCAACGGGATATTCTATCTGACAGAGGACAGGAGCGTTTTTCTGACGGCTTCAGACGTTCGTCAGCTGCAGCTGGCCAAGGCAGCCGTTGCGGCGGGGATACAGGTGCTGCTGAAAAAAAGCGGGCTGAGAGCGGACAATCTTGACAGGCTGTATCTTGCCGGTGGATTCGGAAACTATATGGATCCGGGAAGCGCGGCAAAGATCGGGATGCTGCCGGAAGAGCTTACATCGCGTATCGTGCTTATGGGCAACGCCTCACTCATGGGCGCACGTATGGCGCTGACGGAACCGGATGCGGAGAAACGGCTGCTCGAGCTGAGAAATTCCTGCCGGTATATAGAACTTTCCGGCGATGCCGATTTCAATGAGGAATATGTAGAACAGATGTTCTTTTACGAGGAGGATGACGAATAATGGAACTGACATTCCCGCTTATCCTTGACGGAGCCACCGGCACACAGCTTCAGAAGCGCGGCTTCACCGGGGCTGAGTGCGCCGAAAAATGGACGCTGGAGCATCCGGAAGTGATCAAGGAGATCCAGCGCGGATATACAGATGCCGGTTGCCGCGTGCTTTATTCACCGACTTTCGGCGCGAACCGGACCAAGCTGGAAGCGCACGGCATTTTCAACCGTGTTGCGGATTATAACGGCCGTCTTGCCGCACTGTCCAGACAGGCTGCAGACGGACGCGCCTATTTGGCGGGGGATATCTCACCGACCGGCCTTTTCCTGTATCCGCTCGGCGAGGCTTCTTTTGAGGAACTGGTGGATATCTATACGGAGCAGGCCGCCGCACTGGAAGAGGCCGGCGTGGATCTGTTCGTCATCGAGACCATGATGACCGTCGCCGAGGCACGCGCGGCGGTGCTCGCCGTAAAGAGCGTGAGTGAAAAGCCTGTATTCGTGACCTTTACCTGCGATGAGCGCGGGAGGACGCTGACCGGCTCGGATGTGGCTGCCGTGCTTCAGATCATGCAGGGCATGGGTATCGACGCGTTCGGGCTCAACTGCTCGACCGGTCCGCGGGAGATGACAGCGCAGATCAAACGCCTGCATGAGATCGCGAGGGTGCCGCTTATCGCGAAACCGAATGCAGGGATCCCGGAGATCCGAGACGGGGAGACGGTATATGACTGCCCGCCAGAAGAGTTCACTGCCTATCTGGCAGACATGGCGGCGGCGGGAGTCAAAATCTTCGGCGGCTGCTGCGGCACGACGGCGGACCATATCAGGGCTCTCTTTGAGCGCACGGCATCTCTTCAAATGACGGATCCCGCACCGAAAAATGCGGAAATGCTGCCGTGTGCCACGGAAAAAGAACTGTTTTTCCTGCCCCCTGATGTGACGGGAGGACCCGTCATCCCGGCAGGCGCGGATCTTGAATCGGCGCTGGAAGACGCGATGGAGGAGGATGGTGAGATCGTCACGGTCGTGCTTGAGAGCTTCGATCAGCTTGATGACTTTGCTGCGGCACAGTATCTCATTTCACGGCCGCTGTGTCTGAAATGCGACGATGCCGCCCTTCTGGAGCAGGCGCTTCGCCTTTATCAGGGGCGAGCACTCTATGTAGGTCCTCTTACAGAGGAGCAGCTTCAGCCGCTGGCAAACAGATACGGACTGATCTATTAAACATTTTTTCCTGAATAACGGATGCACCCGGCGGATCATTTCCGCGGGGTGCTTTCTTTTACGTTTCCAAAGGCTTGAGTTAACAAATAATTCTTTAAATCAGCGGGCCTTTATGATAATATGCGGCAGTAGGCGATATTTCTTTCACTTTGAGGAAACTATATGAAAAGAATCGTTGTTTTCGCGACAGCGCTCGCTTTGATTCTGAGCCTGATCATTTCTGCATATGCGGACGGAAATGAGAGCTGCGCTGTTATCGGGGCCAATCTTTCCGATGAGCAGGTGGCACAGGTATACGGGTATTTCGGAATAGAACGCGGCAGCGTTCCGGAACTTACAGTGACCAATGCCGAGGAGAGGCAGTATCTCGAGGGACTGGTATCCGAGGCGGTCATAGGACGCAATTCCATATCCAGTGTTTATGTGCAGATGACGGAGTCGGGAAGCGGGATCAATGTTACCACGCATAATATAACCTGGTGTACTCCGGAGATGTATCAGAACGCACTTGAGACCGCCGGCATCTCAGATGCAAGCATCGTAGTCGCGGCTCCGTTCGCGGTGAGCGGCACTGCGGCGCTGACGGGGATCTACAAGGCCTATGAGCATATTACGGGCGATGAACTGGATGCGGACGCGAAGATTGTCAGCACTGAAGAGCTCACTCTTACCGGAGAACTGGCCGATCTGATCGGAAGCGAGAATGCTGCCGCCGTGATACGCGAGCTGAAGGAGATCCTCGACGAGACCGGAAAGATGTCGGATGAGGAGCTGAAGGCCGCGGTAAAGCAGATAGCGGCGGAATATGATCTGGTCCTGACGGATTCCGAGATGAACAGAATAATCCGTTGGTGCAGAAGGCTCGAAAACCTGAATATGGACTCGATCGTCGAACAGGTGGGCCAGATCCAGGAGACAGTCAGCAAAGTGTCTCGGGCCAAGGACAAAGTAGTAAACTTTGTCACCAAGGTCCATAACTTTTTCGTGACCTTGTCCGGCTATGTGAAAACGATCAAAAGCTGGTTCGGCAAGTAAGGACGGAAATAGATCATATGATAACAGACGACATAAGGCAGAAACTGCTGGAGATGCAGGATCCGGATTACCGTGAATTCCTGATAAAGCTTATCCCATCGGTAATTCCGGACAGAGTAATCGGAATCCGAACCCCTGAACTCAGGAAATTGGCTAAAGAGATCCTGAAAAGGGAAGATCTGTCCGACTTCCTGAATGACCTTCCGCATACTTTTTTTGAAGAAAACCAGCTTCATGCATTCGTGATCTCCGGAATGAAAGACTATGATGCGTGCATGTCGGCTCTTGAGCGATTCCTGCCGTATGTGGACAATTGGGCCACCTGCGACCAGATGTCGCCCAAGGTCTTCAAAAAACACAAAAGCGAGCTTATGGAACACATAAGGTGCTGGATCGCCTCGGATGAGTGTTATACAGTTCGATTCGGGATCGGGATGCTCATGGAGCATTTTCTGGACGATGATTTCGTTCCGGCATATTCTGAGATGGCAGCGGCTGTTGTATCGGAGGAGTACTATGTCAGGATGATGATCGCCTGGTATTTTGCCACAGCGCTTGCCAAGCAGTATGATGCTGTGATCCCGTATATTGAGGAAAACCGGCTCGATAGTTGGACGCACAATAAGACAATCCGCAAGGCGATCGAAAGCTATCGCATCGATCCGGATAAAAAGGCTTACCTGCGCAGTCTGGTAAGAAATACATAGGGCATTGCCATCTTGTGAAAAGAGCGGTCGACAGCAGCAATGTCAGGGCCTCTTGCGGAAGCAGAAAGCCTTGACATTGCTGCTGTCAGAAGATATATTTAGTATATAAACGGATAACAAATATTATAAAAGGAGCGGTAATATGGCTATCAAGAGATTACTTCAGGTATGCTGCATCGTTAACGACGTGGCGCAGACCAAGCAAGTCCTCAGGGATGAATACGGCTTCACGAACTGGGCCCCTAAAGAGGATTTCGGGGGACCCATCAGGGACTACAAGATCAACGGAGAGCCTGCCGAACTGAACAATAAGGCCGAGTTCTGCACTGCGTTCGGCTTGGAGTGGGAGTTTATTGAACCCAAATCCGGCCCGCTGAAGCTCTGGCTCGATGAACACGGCCCCGGCATTCATCATTTCGCGGTACTGACGGATGACTCCTATGAGGAGTTCGGCGTCAAAGCCAAGAGACTTACCGGAAAAGACGTATGGCTCAATGGCACTGCACCGAGTGTCGGCATGGACTATTCCTACTATGATCTCACAAGTGTGATAGGAATGTTCCTTGAGGTGTATAATGAAGACAGACCGCATCCGAGCGGATTCAACATGGATGCGCAGCCGGATCCTCCTTTGGAATAAGATGATCAAAACAGCGGTGTTCCCTCAATCGTGGGAACACCGCTGTTTTTCTGCCTTTGCAAGGCCTTGACAGACGGGATCATCTTTACAAGGATCCGTTAAAATGATAAAATCATTAAAAACTGTTTGTTGGTGTAAAGATGACAGAGATCCGTGCATTTATCACAGATTCTGACTTGTTGTCAGCGTATTCGGAACAGATCCTCGGCACGATCAGCATACGCTATGAGCGCAGATACTTGGAATCAAAGACGGAGCGGCAAAAGTCCGGAGCGCTCGCTGCTGCGTTACTGCTCAAGAGCTTTGCCGGCATAGGCCGTGAGTACGGGATGGAGTGCAATGAGCACGGAAAGCCCTATGTGCCGGGAAAACCGCATTTCAGCCTGTCGCACAGTGATGAACTGACAGTGCTGGCGGTCTCCGAGACTATGCCTGTGGGGATAGATATCGAACAGATCGGAAGAGTGACACCGCGGGTGATCAGAAAAGTGTCAAGTATTGACATGTCCTCTGTGTCTGAACTGGATCTTGCACGGGAATGGACGCGCGTGGAAGCGGCACTGAAGCTGAAGGGGACGGGTTTTTACGCGGATCCTCTGAAGCTTGATAAAGAGACCCTGTTTTTCACATCCTGTGTTCATGACGGCCGCTATATCACCTGCGCGGCGGAAACAGAACACGTTCTGAAAGCCGGACTTGTAAGATTTGAAGTCAAAGGCAACAACATAACATATACGATAGAAAGCATTCAGAAAGGGTAAAAGAATTATGAAAGCATTAGGACTCTCCTTCGGCAGAAAAAACCGCAACTCCGACATCATGGTCAAGCAGGTCCTCAAACAGATGAAAACCCGCGGATACGAGGTGGAATTCATCAATCTGAATGAGCTCAACATCCAGTACTGCACCGGATGCACGGGCTGCGTTGTAAATCTGATGCAGGGCGGGAACGGTGCCTGTGTGCTCAAGGATGATTTCCACATCGTCGATGAAGCGTTCAAAGAGGCGGATGCTGTAGTCGTATGCGCGCCGGTTTTTGCACTGTCTCCGAACGGGCTGTTCAAGACCTTTGTTGACCGGATGGGCCCTTCGCATGACATTTCTTTCCTCACCAACGCACGTGAGCAGGGTGAGGCGATGGGCAAGTCGGAAGACAAACTGCCCGACAAGCGCTGGTTCAAGCCGCGTGCTGCCGCGCTTATGGTCGTGGGCGGAGCAAGTACCAAAAACTGGACCAGCTTAGGACTGCCTTCCATGTTTGAGTTGTTTTCCAACGGCATGAGCATTGTAGATGCCTACAGTGCCCATGGAGGAATGGAATTCGAGCACATGGTGGGGAACGAGAAACTGATGGCCCGGCTGACCGAGATGGGCAATCATCTTGCCGACGCACTTGAGACCGAGGGAGGTCTGGATAAATGGTACGGGGATGATGAGGGAGTCTGTCCTGTCTGCCATAATGACCTCCTTACGATTCTGCACAGCGGCGCGACAGTGGAGTGCCCAGTTTGCGGAATCTCCGGAGAACTGAAAATAGAAGATGGCCAGATCAAGGTGGATTGGCCAGCCGAGCAGATCGCTCGCTCACGCCTGAAATATCCTGGAAAGCTGGAGCACTATCTTGAGATCCGAAACAGTGCGATGACCATGAAAAAGATTCCAGATCTCAAAGAGAAGCTTGCGGCATATAAAGAGATCTGAAATACCTGGAACAATAAAAAAAGCATCCGCCTCGGCGGATGCTTTTATAATGAAAGACATCCGATAAAGAAATCCTTGTTGTGCATGTCGAAAAAGGGTATAATCAACAGAGACAGGATGATTATGATCACTTCCTTCAGAAGGGGTCTCGGATGGAGTATTTTAAGGTAACGAAAGCATCCGAGCGGGTCTTTCGGATAAAAGATCCGTTCGGGGCGATATGCACGCTGATTACCGGAAGTGAGAAAGCGCTTCTCGCCGATACCGGCATCGGCTTCGGGAATATCGCGCGCGCCGTTGAAAACTTTACGGATCTGCCGGTCATAGCGGTCAACACACATGAGCATCTGGACCATTCCATGGGAGGAAGGTTCTTCGACAGAGTCTATATGGACCGCAGATGCAGGGAATACCTTCCCGTACGAAACTGCAGCCGGTTCAGGCAGAGAGTGCTCGAGCTTTATATGCCGAAAGGTCCGGTGCCCGGCTTTTCGGAAGAAGAATACTATGCATATGACTATTCCAATGTGTGCTGGACAGATGGCCATGAGATGTTCGATCTCGGCGATATCCGGGCGGAACTGATCCCGCTCCCGTCACACACGCCGGGCTCGGTCGGCATTCTTATTCCGGAGCTTGATCTTCTTCTGACCGGAGACAGCATCGCACCGCTCACGAGCCTTATGTTCGAGGAGAGCCTTGATCCTGAGAAGCATGCGGAATTACTGGAGGAGATCAAACAGTATCCGTTCGATACCATGCTCTGCGCGCATTCGGAAAAGATCATGGAGCGTTCGTTTCTGGATGTTTTCATCCGCTTTACCGGAGATCTGGACTCTGCAGAGTCATACAGATACAGAGACAGCATATATCAGCAGATCAAGGCTCGGACTTATATTTACCATGATATCAGCGGCGAGAGCGCCGCGTTGATCCTCAGGCAGGAATAAGGAGGAAAAATGAATTGAAGAAACGTGCGTCAGGCATTCTTATGCCGCTTTCATCTCTGCCGTCAAAATACGGCATAGGCAACCTCGGAAAAGAGGCGAGGAAGTTCATCGATTTTCTGGAGGAGGCAGGTCAGACATACTGGCAGCTTCTGCCGCTCGGACCGACCAGCTATGGAGACAGTCCTTATGCATCACCCTCGACTTTTGCGGGAAATCCGTATTTTATCGATCCGGACGAACTGATTGAAAACGGGATGCTGATGAGGGAGGACCTTTCCGGGATCGATTGGGGCACGCAGCCTGACAGAGTGGATTACGGACAGATCTATAACAACCGGTTCAGGATTCTCCGGAAAGCATATGACAACTCAAAAAACAGGCTCGCCGGGGAATTGGAGGCGTTTCGCAGAAACAACGCCTCCTGGGTGGAGAATTATGCTCTTTTCATGAGCCTGAAAGTCCACTTCGGCATGGTAAGCTGGATAGAATGGCCGGAGGAAGTCCGGCTCCGGAAAAGCGATGTGCTCGACTATTACAGATGGGAGCTTTCCGATGACATCGGCTTCTGGATTTTCACACAGTATCTGTTTTTCGGCCAGTGGTCAAAGCTGAAAGAGTATGCGGATAATCACGGGATAAAGTTCATAGGCGACGTTCCGATCTATGTGGCTCTCGATTCCGCGGACGTATGGAGCGAGCCGGGCTACTTCCAGCTGGATGAGAAATATGTTCCGACAGAGGTGGCGGGTGTGCCGCCGGATGATTTTACAGCTGACGGGCAGCTTTGGGGAAACCCGCTGTATGACTGGGATAAAATGAAAGCCGACGGATACGGCTGGTGGATACGCAGGATCGAGGGCGTGGAAAGACTGTATGACGTGATCCGGATCGACCACTTCAGGGGCATTGAGAGTTACTGGGCCGTTCCGTACGGTGATAAAACGGCTGCCAACGGCAAGTGGAAGAAAGGGCCGGGCATGGAGCTCGTCGGGATGCTTACAAGCTGGTTTTCAAACCTGGAGTTCATTGCAGAGGATCTGGGATATCCCACACCGGAGGTAAAGAAGCTGCTCAGCGATTCGGGGCTGCCCGGAATGAAGATACTGCAGTTTGCGTTCTACGCGGACGGGGAATCGGACTATCTTCCGCATAACATCGAGAAGAACAGCGTGTGCTATATCGGCACCCACGACAATGAGACAACTCTTGGCTGGCTTGCAAGCTCAAAAGAGAAGGATCTGAAGTATGCTGAAAAATATATCCACAAAACAGACGATGAGAGCTGGTGCAGGGCGCTCATACGCACGGGAATGGCGTCCGCATCGATCCTGTTCGTCTGCTCGATGCAGGATCTGCTGGAGCTGCCGGCAGAATGCCGGATGAATACTCCCGGAAAGCCGCAGGGGAACTGGCGCTGGAGAATGATGCCCGGTGCAGTTGACGAGAAACTCGCCAAAGAACTCAAGGATCTGACGGAACTGTACAGACGCGCCGCCGAGCCAAAAAAATCCTCGACTAATCCTGCGTTATAATATAGAATAAAACAAAGAAATAAATTAAACAGTGAGGTAATATAACATGGCCTATAAGATTTTCGCGATCAATCCCGGTTCCACTTCCACGAAGGTCGCTCTGTTCTACGGAGAAGAGTGCCTGTTCAGCAAGAATATCGCCCACAGTGCCGATGAGCTGAAACAGTTCAAGGATCTTTCCGAGCAATATGAATACCGCACTGAGATCATAATGAATGAACTCACGGCTGCCGGGTTCACGCTTGACGATGTCGATGCCTTTGTAGGCAGGGGAGGCGGTCTGCTTTCGATGGAGGGCGGAACCTATGACCTTGACGAGCTCGTTCTTGAGCATGCGAGGACCTGTTTTAACGGGGTTGTCCATCCTGCCTGCCTCGGACCGCAGATCGCTCATGCTCTTGCTGAAAAATACGGCAAGCCGGGCTTCGTTGTTAATGCACCAGATACGGACGAATTCTGCGATCTGGCGAGAATTACCGGCATCAAGGGGATCTACAGGACGAGCCATCTCCATGCGCTCAATCTGAAGGAAACAGCGATCCGCCATGCGCACTCCATCGGCAAGAAGTATGAGGACTGCAATTTCATCGTGTGTCATCTCGGCGGCGGCGTGTCCGTATCTGCGCACTGCAAGGGCAAAATGATCGACGGAAACGATATCGTCGGCGGTGACGGCCCCATGGCGCCGACACGCTGCGGAACCATTCCCGTTGTTGGAATACTGGATTATCTTGCCGGCGGCGCGGATGTGAAAGCGCTGAGAGCAATGATGATGAAGACCGGCGGGTTCCTGAGTCTCTGCGGGACCGCAGACGGCCGTGAGCTGACGGAAAGAGCAAAGAACGGCGACAAGGAAGCCGAACGCACATGGAACGGATTCCTGTATCAGACGACCAAGTATATCGGCGAGATGGCCGTTGTACTCAGCGGAAAGGTCGACGGCATACTCCTCGGCGGCGGTCTGGTCCACAATAAGGATCTTGTGAACTACATCAACGAGCACTGCGGCTGGATCGCACCCGTATTTGCCTATCCCGGCGAATTCGAGATGGAGGCCATGGCGGCCGGCGCAATCCGTGTTCTGAGCGGAGAAGAAGAACTCAAGAAGTATGCAGGGGTTCCCGCATGGAGCGGATTTGAAGATTAAGAGATCGGTAGATCGATAAAATGAAAAAACACGGGGCTGAGAAGTCCCGTGTTTATTTTGATTTGTGTTATCAGCAGTAGATCGGATCAAGAACCGTATCGATGTAGTTCTTGGTGAGAAGCATGGTCGCTAGCGGATTGGGAGTGCCGTCGGATTCGATGCCGACCCAGCCCTTGTGGCCATACTGCTTCATCAGCTTCCAGAGACCCGGGAAGTCAACGAAACCGCCGCCCGGCTCCCAGAACCAGCGTGTGCCGTCATCCGCCTGTTCAGCTCCTGCCTGGAAGCGTTCTGCGTCTGTTGCTGCTTTCTTGGTGGTATCCTTCACGTGGAAGTACTGAACGCGCTCGTGATATTCCTTGTAGAATTCAAGAATGTCAATGCCCATGATCGACACCTGGGCGGTATCAAGGCAGTAGAATACGTATCTCGGGTCGCACAGATCAATGAACTTGTTGTGGTCGTATTTGTTTACGGCGCACCAGAACTCATTGTGGATGGAGGCGACAAGGCCTTTGTCTGCGGCCATGCGTCCGACCTCATTCATGCAGGCGGCCGCATTTCTGAGCTGTTCATCGTTCAGCGGTCCGGTACCGTAGTACTGTCCGCAGGGCTGGATGATCAGGTTGACACCGTCGCAGTCGGCAAGTGCATCGATCGCCTGACGCTCGAGAGCGAATATTCTCTCATGGTTGCGCTTGTCCTCTGAACCGATATGATGGCTGAACATTCCGGAGATTTTTTCGATGCCGCGCTCATTCGCGAATTCCTTGAAGTTCTTCATGCTTCCGAACAGGTTGAGCATGGTGGGGACGGTGAAGATCATGATCTCAATGCCCTTGAAACCTGCTCCGGCATGATAGCGGAGGACCTTATCCCAATCCTGGAAATAGTAGGAATCATCAAAGTCGCCCATGAACCATTCGTTGAAGTTGGTCACTTTTTTGAAGTTGATGTTGCCCCACTGATTCATCATGTAGGAATAGTTGATATTTCTTTCACTTGTATTCATTCTATCAAACCTCCTTGGTGAGATTTGTCCAGAATGTGCGGGTACGGAGGACCGCACGCGGGACGTTGGTGGTATATCTCGGCTCCAGAACTACATATCCGTCAAAGCCTTTGTCCTTGAGCATCTTGTAAACAGCAGCAAAGTCTATGGATCCAAGTCCGAGATCTCTGTAGAGGCGCTGCTGCTCACCGGCCTGAGGATACTCGGGAGTGGTGCTGGCATAGGTATCTACGGTGTCGACATAGGATGTGTCATTGAGGAAGACGCAGCCGAGGTTGTCAAAGTACTGGCTGATCTTCTCGAGCGGATCGACGCCGGCGATCTTGAGCATGGCAGTGCTGGCGGTATAGCCTACGAATTCCTTGTTGAGCTTTTCAAAGAAGGTGTCTATGTAATTTCCGCGGGCGAGAGTCCAGAATTCGTTGGTAACACAGGTGCGGATGCCCTTCTTCGCGGTCATCTCACCGATCTTGTTGATGCACTCGGCTGCCTTGTCTGCAAAAGCCGCAAATGCTTCGGGAGAGTCGCCGATATTTGCTTTCAGGGCACCGATGGCGGGTGTGGGAGAAACGTTCAGGTACTTGCCGTCCAGACCGACGAGTTCACTGGATGCGTCATCGGCGTGATCAAACAGGATGGTGAACAGGTCTTCGAATTTTGCCCCGCTCTCGAACATGTCGGCGAGAACGGCCTGTGCGGAGATGTTGAAGGAACTGACATTTTTGATTCCGCGGTCATTCAGGAAATTGAGATAACCTTGAGCGGAGCCGTACTTGGTGTTAATCGCGAGGGTGCAGCGGGGAGCGCCGCCTCTTCCGACGTTGAACTGGTTCGGAACAAGCGTGAGAGAGATGGAGTCGAAACCGGTCGCTGCGGTCCAGTCCGTGAGATTCTCCCAGTACCACTTGTAATTCAGATACATATTGTCGGCAAGGCTGGAGTACATGTTTACAAGTTCAAAACTTAAAGCAGTTTTCATCAGGTCACTCCTAATTAAAGATTAAAAACACTCCAAAGATCCGGGCTTTGTCCGGATTTTTGGAATTGGATGCATGAACGGTGTCCGTTCAAAGCAGATCAGATGATCAGAGGCTGAAGAGAACGGAGTTGATGATCTCCTGGAGATATTCTTCACGGCCGGAGGGAACCTTGGTATCCCAGCAGTCGCCGGCAACTGCCTCGAGCTGATCGAGAGTGCACTTGTCGCCAAGGATCTGCTCGCCAAGAACGCTCTTCCAGCTGGAGTATCTCTCCTCAACGAACTTGTCGATGCGGCCGTCTTCGATGAGAGCGGCTGCAGCGCGCAGGCCGAGAGCAAAGCTGTCCATGCCGAGGATGTGAGCATAGGCTATATCTTCCGGCGTGTAGGACTGACGGCGTACCTTGGAGTCGAAGTTGAGTCCGCCTGTGGTGAAGCCGCCGGCCTTGATGATCTCATACATGGCCAGTGTGCAGTCGTAGACATTGGAGGGGAACATGTCGGTATCCCATCCGAGCATATCGTCGCCCTGGTTGGCGTCGACGGAACCGAACATGCCGTTGATGGCGCTGGTTCTGAGCTCGTGCTGGAAGGTGTGCATAGCGAGAGTGGCGTGGTTGTTCTCGATGTTCATCCGGAAGTCATCGGCAAGGCCGTTGGCTTTCAGGAAACCGATGGCGGTGGCGGCGTCAAAGTCATACTGGTGCTTGGTCGGCTCTTTCGGCTTGGGCTCAATGTAGAAGACACCCTTGAAGCCCTTGGAGCGGGCATAGTTGCGTGCCATGGTGAGCAGGCGGGCAAGATTCTTGAGTTCGAAGTCCATATCGGTGTTGAGCAGTGTGTCGTAGCCTTCACGGCCGCCCCAGAACACATAGCCCTGACCGCCGAGCTTGATGGTGGCGTCGATGGCGTTCTTGATCTGTGCAGCAGCGCAGACGAAGGAGTCAACATTGGGGGAGGTGCCGGCGCCGCTCATGTAGCGGGGATTGCTGAAGACGTTCGCAGTGCCCCACAGCAGCTTGATGCCGGTGGCATCCATCTTTGTCTTGATGTAGTCGGTGATGTCGGAGAGGTTCTTCTTGAACTCTTCAAGGCTGTTGCCCTGGGGTGCGATGTCGACATCGTGGAAGCAGAAATACTCGATGCCGAGCTTGGTCATGAGATCGAATGCGGCATCGACCTTGGCGTATGCTCTCTCCATGGGATCGTCTTTGCCGAAGGTGCGGTCGAGAGTTCCGGAACCGAAGGGGTCTGTGCCGTCCGCATTCATGGTGTGCCAGTAGGCCATGGCGAAACGGAGATGATCCTTCATCTTCTTGCCGAGGATAACTTCATCGGGATTGTAGAACTTGAATGCGAAGGGGTTTTTGCTGGTTTTGCCTTCGTATTTGACCTGGGGGACGTTCTCAAAATAGCTCATGTTTTTTCTCCTGCAATATAAATTTTAGTCTGCTGATTTTATGGATCCATAGAGTCTCTTGTACTTTGCAGCAATGGCTCTGTAGATTTCAAAATGCTCGGGTATCGGTTCCATAACGGTCTCAACGGCGCAAAGCTCTCCTGCTTCCTTCGCATCCCAGAGTCCGCATCCGATTCCGGCTATGAGAGCTGCACCGTATGCGCCGCCCTCTGCACTGCCGAAAGCGGTCACGACAGGCATCTCAAAGATGTCGGCGAAGATCTGACGCCAGAGATGTCCTTTTGCTCCGCCTCCGGAGATGACCATGAAGTTCGGTTTGACGGGCTTCACTTCCTGGATCAGGTCATAGACCTGCTTGAGAGAGAAAGCGACACCTTCCATTACGGCTCTGGCGAAATGTCCCTTACCCATGATATTGGAAATGCCGGTAAAGCTTCCGGTAGCGGAAGAGTCAAACAGGGGGCAGCGTTCACCGGTCAGATACGGCAGGAAAATAAGCCCGTCGCTTCCGCAGGGAACGGCTTCGGCAAGGTCATTCAGTTCACTGAACTTAAAGTCCGGGAACAGAGCATCACGCAGCCACTGGTAAGAGCCTGCAGCGGAAAGCGTGCAGCCGAAGGCGACATAGCTGCCGGGAAGGTTTCCGCAGAACATCTGCAACAGACCGCCCTGGTTGAAACCGTAACCGGGAAGGCTCATGGCTACGACACCGGATGTGCCGACCGTGACGCCGATCTTGCTCTGATCGGTGAGTCCCATTGCGATTGTCGAGATAACAGCATCTCCGCCGCCCGCAAAGACAGGAACACCTGCGGGGATCCCTGTAAGGGCCTCAGCTTCGGCTGAGATCTCGCCGGCTTTGTCGGTGGATTCGAGAGGCTCCACGAAGAAATCGCGGGATATGCCGACCTTGTCCATCAGTTCGTATGCCCATGCTCTTTTCTCAACATCGAAGAATCCGGTACCGGAAGCATCGGAAACATCCGTTATGAGATTGCCGGTGAGCTTGAGGACGATATAATCTTTCGGGTTGACTATTTTGCAGATTTTTGCATAATTCTCGGGTTCGTTCTCTTTGACCCAGAGGATTTTGCCGCCGGTATATCCGGTGAGCATCATGTTGTTGGTGTACCCGAGGAGACCTTCCAGTCCGCCCGCGGCGGCAGTGATCTCATCGCACTGCTTTTCCGTGCGCTGGTCGTTCCAGAGTATTGCGGGACGGATGACGTTCAGATCCTTGTCAAGGGCGACCATACCGTGCATCTGTCCGGACATGGAGACACCGGCGATCTTTTCGGCAATTCCATTCGTGACGGCTTTGAGGCCTTTGCAGACACCTTCCCACCAGTCAGCGGGATTCTGTTCGCTCCAGCCTGCCTTGGGCCTTGAAAGGGGGTAGGCGACAGTTTCGGAGGCAATGACCCTGCCTTCGTCAACAGCGATGATCTTGCATCCGGATGTGCCTACGTCAATACCGATAAGATATTTATCAGACATTCAAACGCCTCCGCAGGATCAGTCGTTAGCAAGAGCGGCGTCGAAAGCGACATCGGACTTGTCGAAGTTCATCCTGCGGACGACCTCATAGGACTCGGTGGCGCCGTGGACTCTCTCCATGCCGCTGTCTTCCCATTCTACCGACAGAGGTCCCTTATA
>JAFRER010000015.1 GCA_017434755.1 Oscillospiraceae bacterium
CGAGCAGACGCTGAACCAGCTGCTCGTTGAGATGGACGGCTTCGGCAACAACGAGGGCGTCATCGTCATGGCGGCCACCAACAGAGCCGACATCCTCGACAATGCGCTCCTCAGACCGGGAAGATTCGACCGTCAGGTCTATGTGGGACTGCCGGATATACGCGGCAGGGAGGAGATCCTGAAGATCCATTCGAGAGACAAGCATCTCGCCGAGGACGTGGATCTCAACAGCATCGCCAAAGGCACTGCGGGATTTTCCGGAGCTGATCTTGAGAACCTCATGAATGAGGCAGCACTCCTCGCTGTCCGCCGCAAGCACAGATTCGTCAGCATGGACGATATAGACGAGGCGATCCTCAAGGTCCAGATGGGTCCGGAGAAGAAGAGCCGCAAGGTGAGCGAGAAAGCAAGGAAACTCACTGCATACCATGAGGCAGGCCATGCCGTCGCAGCGAGATTCCTCGAGCATGTGGACCCGGTGCACTACATCACCATCATCCCGCGCGGAATGGCAGGCGGCTTCACCTTGATGCGTCCGGATGAGGACGCCGAGAACTTCACCTCCCGCGCGCAGATGTTCGAGAGCATAGTGATGGCTCTGGGCGGAAGAGTTTCGGAACGGCTGTTCCTTGATGACATATCCACCGGAGCATCCGGAGATATCCAGCATGCAAGCTCCACTGCCAGAGACATGGTCATGCGGTACGGCATGAGCGAAAAGCTCGGGCCAATCTCCTATGACACATCCGGACATTCCATCTTCATCGGACGTGATTTCGGTACCACAAAGAGCTACTCCGAAGAGACTGCCGCCATCATCGACGAAGAAGTCAAACGGATCTTCACCGAGGCGGAGAGCAAGTGCGAGGAGATCCTCACCGCACATGCAGAGCAGCTCAAA
This sequence comes from Oscillospiraceae bacterium, assembly GCA_017434755.1. GTDB lineage: Bacteria > Bacillota > Clostridia > Oscillospirales > Oscillospiraceae > Limivicinus. The sequence continues at coordinate 902 of JAFRER010000015.1, forward strand.
GCGGTTGCGGAATACCTGCTCGAGCATGAGAGCATGGATGCGGAGGAGTTCGATTACTACTTCACGCACGGCGAATTCATGCCCATATCCTCCAAAAAGGTAAAAGAGGCACGCAATGATCCGTCCATCGAGCGTCCGGCAAAACATATCTCCATGACCGACGGTTATGCAGAGGACAGTAAAGCCGAAAGCGAAGCCCCTCCCGCAGAAACTGTCGAAGAAGCAGCCGCGGAGACAGGAGAAGCCGAAAATGCGGAAGCAGAATCGGCTGAGACCGGAAAAGAAGAATAAGATCCGATAAAAAAAGCTCTGCCTTTGAAGGCAGAGCTTTTTGTTGTTTATGCATCAGTAGTTCGGCTTGAGCTCCAGATAAAGCTGCCGGTATTTTCTGGCGGAGTTTTCCCAGGAGACGTCCTTTTCCATATCCCGGATGACCATCTTGTCCCAGCGCTCGCGGTTGGTGAAATACAGCGTCTTGGCGCGGTTGATCGCGTCGAGGAGCAGCCAGGCCTCATAGCGGTCGAAGGTGAATCCGTTGCCGGAGTTGTCGTATTCGTTGTAGGGCAGGACGGTATCCTTCAGCCCGCCGGTCTCCCGGACGATCGGGACGGTGCCGTAGCGCATGGATATCAGCTGGGTGAGGCCGCAGGGCTCGAAGAGGCTGGGGACCAGCAGCGCATCGGCTCCGGCATAGATCTGATGGGCACGGCCTTCATCGTACATGATGTTGGAACAGACGCTGCCCCGGAAAGCATCCTCATAATAACGGAAGGAATTCTCGTATCGGGAATCGCCGGTTCCGAGGACAACGATCTGGGTATTGCCGTCGATGAGTTCCGGCAGGATGAAATCGACCAGGTCGAGACCCTTCTGGTCGGTGAGCCTTGAGACGAGACCAATCACGAATTTGCCGGAATCCTTTTCGAGACCAAGCTTTTCCTGAAGCAGGAGCTTGTTCTCCTTTTTCTTTTCTATTGCATCAGAGATGCCATAGCGGCAGGCAAGGATGGGATCGGTGCTGCTGTCCCACAGCTCGGTGTCGATGCCGTTCACTATACCGCGGAGTTTCCCAGAATGAAAGCGCAGATGGGCATCCAGACCTTCGCCGAAGAAGGTCGACTGGATCTCGCCGGCGTATGTTTCGCTGACCGTGGTGATCATATCGGCATAGGTGAGGCCGCCCTTGAACATATTGGCATCGTCCGCGCCCTGCTTCAGCACGGCGTAGTCAAAGAGGTAATCGGGCAGACCGGACCAGTATTTGACGGTGGCGATATTATAGATGCCCTGGAAACGGAGATTGTGGATGGTGAGGATCACCTTCGCACTGGCAACGGGGGATCCGGAAAAGACTGAGCGCAGGTACACGGGGACAAGGCCTGCCTGCCAGTCGTGGCAGTGGATGATATCGGGGACCCAGTTCATGTAATTCAGAGCGGCGAGCGCAGCCTTGGCAAAGAAGCAGTATTTGGGAATGTCGTCCACAAGATTGGTATAGGGATTGCCGTTGCGGAAAAAGTCCTCATTATCGATGAAATCGTAAACCACGCCGTTCCATACATACTCCATGATCCCGACATAGAACGAGCGTCCGTCGGAGCACAGATCCATATAGAACTCGCCGCGGTAAACCATTTTCTCCTGATATTCCCAGGGAATGCATTTATAGCGCGGAAGGATGACCTTGACATCGCAGTTCTGCTTTACGAGAGCTTTCGGAAGGGCATACATCACATCTCCGAGTCCGCCGGTCTTCACAAAGGGATAGCACTCGGAGCCGATGAAGGCAACGCTCCTTCTCGGCTGCGGCAGATCGATGTTTTCTTCCGAAGGAGCTTCCGCGGCGACCGGAGGCACAGCCTCTTCCGCAACAGGCTCAGCAACGGGGAGATCCACGGTTTCCGCAGGAGCAGGATCAGCCGGGACGGTCTTTTCGCTTGCCGGACTTTCAGCAGCTTTTTTTCTCTTTGAAGATCCGGTAGTCTTTTCTGCCATGTTTTCCTCCTTAAAGCCTGCAATAAGCTTTTATGCTTTGATCGGATGCGATGCATCCGGAATGTTCACACTTTACCATTTAAATTATAGAGCCGATAGGAGGATATTTCAACAGAAAAACACAATACTGTGTAGACCTTTGAAAAGGAAGACACAATTTATTGAAAAAACGGGCGGATCATCCGGCAATTTTCATTTTCAGGCGACAGTTTGATTACAAAACTTCTATATCCGCATTCCGGCTCAAAACGGCAGAAATCTTTGATAATATGCGCTTTTGTGGCCCTTTATCGTATTGTCACGGGAGAGAATCAGAGTTATAATGAAACACTGTCAAACATAAAAATGATCCGTCGGCGGACCGACTGCCGGGAAAGGATATCAGATCATGAAGGAAGACAAAAAGGGCGGCGAGGACAAAGGCTCTTCGACGAAAGAGGAGATCCGCACCCTGCGCGAGAAGCTGATGGCTCAGCAGATGCTCATCCGGGAAAAGGGACTTCCGATAATCGTTCTGGTTGAGGGATGGGCTGCTGCCGGCAAAGGCACACTGATCAGCGAAATGATCAGCGAGCTCGATCCGCGCTTCTATAACGTCGTATCCCCCGCCATACTTCCGAACAGGGAGGAGCGCTATCCCTTCCTGTATCCCTATGCGTGCGCCATTCCCGAAAACGGCAAGATCATGTTCTATGACTCCGGCTGGATGGAAGCTGCTGTAAGGAAATACCTTCACCGGGATATCACAAAAGAGCAGTATAAGGACAGGATCCGCTCGGCAAACGAATTCGAACGCCAGCTCAGGGACGGCGGATATATTATTCTGAAGCTGTTTCTGGATATCGGCCGGGAGGAGCAGCGCGACCGCATAGCCCTGCTCCGGTCCGACCGCGAGACCGAATGGCGCGTGAGCGAGGATGATATCTGGCAGCACAGCGAATATGATCTTTTCCGGAGCACCTATGAGGAATTCATGGAGAAGACCGGCAAGACGGTCGAATGGCACGTGCTCAACGGCGAGAAGAAAAAAGCTTCCGTCCGAGATGCGCTGAAACTGCTGGTAGATGCTGCGGACAAGGCACTTGCGGAGGGACGCTACTGCGGAAAACCTTTCAAGGAAAACTTTCCGCTGCTGAAAATGCCCAGGCTGAGCGAAGTGGATCTCTCGCTCTGCATTGATGAGGAGGAATACAGCAGGGAGCTGAAAAGGCTCCAGAGCAGGCTGGCAGAACTTCACAACATCATCTACCGGAAAAAGATCCCCGTCATCCTGTGCTATGAAGGCTGGGATGCCGCCGGAAAAGGCGGGAACATCCGCAGGATCGCGCGGCCGCTGGATCCGCGGGGCTTCGACGTTATGCCGATCGCTTCCCCGGAGCCCCATGAGCTTGCAAGGCAATATCTGTGGAGATTCTGGACGAGACTGCCGAGAAGCGGGCATATCTGCATATTCGACCGCACATGGTACGGCAGAGTGATGGTGGAGAGGCTGGAGGGCTTCTGCTCCGAGGACGACTGGAAGCGTGCCTACAACGAGATGAACGAATTCGAGCGCCAGCTCACCGACTGGGGAGCGGTGGTGATCAAATTCTGGATCCATATCGACCCGGATACCCAGCTGCAGCGTTTCACCGACCGGCAGAACACGCCGGAGAAACAGTGGAAACTCACGGAGGAAGACTGGCGCAACCGGGAAAAATGGTCGGAATATGAGGAAGCGATAGACGAGATGCTCCGGAAGACGAGCACCGAAAACGCCCCGTGGTATATCATAGAATCGAACGACAAAAAATATGCCCGCATTAAGACGCTGAAGATCGTCACGGAAGCACTGGAAAAAGCCTGCAGCGAACATATGTGAAAAGGACCGAGAATAAATGGCTGACAAAGTAAAGAAAAATCCATCCGAAACAAAAACAGACAGCATCTTCATAAACCGTGAGATCAGCTGGCTGGCATTCAACGAACGGGTCCTGCTCGAAGCTGCGGACAGCAGCGTGCCGCTGCTGGAGCGGCTGAAGTTCCTCGCGATCTATCAGTCGAACCTCGATGAGTTCTACAGGGTCAGGATAGGGATACTGTCCCACAGGGCCGCCCTCGCGCCCGATCAGAAGGATCCGCTCTCCGGATCCCTTCCGCACGAGCAGATCCAGGAGATCCTGCGGATCACCGCGGAGCAGCAGGCCATGCGGGAGAGCGTCTGGAAGAGCATACGCGGTCAGCTGAAGGAAAACGGCGTGGACGTGCTGGACTTCCGGAAGATAAACAAGGTGGACGAGCTGATGAGCAAAAAGCTCTTCGGCGATATAAAGGATATGCTCTATCCGCAGATCATAAGCAGCGACAAGCCGCTGCCTTTCCTGTGGAACGGGGAATCGTACCTCATCGCCTTTCTCGGGCGGAACGAGCAGAGCCTTGCTGTTATTCCTCTGCATCGTATACAGCCGTATCTCAGCTTTGAGATAGACGGACGCCAGAAGATCGTGCTCACGGATCTTCTCGTGCGCCATTTCCTCCCTCTGCTTCTGAAGAAGGAGACCATAACCCAGTCGGCGATCGTCCGGGTGACGCGCAACGCAGACGTCTTTCTTTCGGACATCGAAGATGTCGGCCATGAGGATCTCAGACAGAAAATGAGTTCCATGCTCTCCAAGAGGAAACGCGAGCAGCCCGTCATGGTCAGGATCTACGGAAAGCTCACCGATCAGGCGAGAGCACAGCTCATAAAGAAGCTTCGCGCACCGGAGGGCTGTGTGTTCAATGACCCGGTCCCCTTTGACCTTTCATTCCGCTCGGCGATAGGCGGCGGGGAAGGCCTCCGATATCCGGAACGCCGTCCGTCCAAGGACATAGGATTGAAAAAGGGAGAGTTCTTCGACTATATCGAAAAGCATGATCTGCTGCTGAGCTATCCGTTCCAGAGCATGCTCTCGTTTGTGTAACTGATTTACGAGGCGGCGGACGATCCCGAGGTGCTTTCCATAAAGATAACGCTCTACAGGATGGCCGCGAGCAGCAAGGTGGCCGCCGCTCTGGCCTATGCGGCGGACAGGGGCAAGGATGTGCTCTGTCTGCTGGAGCTGAGGGCAAGATTCGATGAGCAGAGCAACATAGACTATTCGGAGATGCTGGAGGATGCCGGATGCAGAGTCATCTACGGCCTGCCCGGCAGCAAAGTCCACAGCAAGCTCTGCCTGATCACGCGGGAGCATGACGGGAACATCAGCTATATCACCCAGGTGGGCACCGGCAACTACAACGAGGTGACGGCGGAGCAGTACACGGACCTTGCGCTCATCACTTCGGACAAAGATGCGGGACTGGATGCTGAGGAAGCGTTCGCAGCACTCAGTGCCGGTGAGGTGCCGCCGGAGCCGCGCACGCTCTGGTTTGCACCGCTCAGCTTCGAAAGCAGATTGCTGGAATTCCTTGACCGAGAGAAAGAAAAGGGGAGCGATGGCCGCGTTGCCATCAAGGCCAATTCCATCAATAACCGCGAGGTGATGGAAAAACTCATAGAATGCTCTCAGGCGGGAGTTAAGGTCGAACTGTTCATAAGAGGGATCTGCTGTCTGCGTCCGGGCGTATCCGGCATGACCGAGAATATAACGGTAAAGAGCGTAGTGGGCCGCTGGCTTGAACACTCAAGGATATACAGCTTCGGCGAGGGCGAAGAGCAGAGGATATTCATCGGTTCCGGCGATATGCTCAACCGTAACCTCGAAAGACGCGTGGAGGCTTTCATGGAGGTGAAGACCCCGGACACCCGCGAGCAGGTGAACAGGATCCTCACAGCCATGCGGGAGGACAGGGAGAAATCACGCGTCATGCAGCCCGACGGAAGCTATGTCCGCGAGAGCGGAGGAGAGGGCACGTCCTCTCAGGAGGCACTGTACAACTATTTCAGCAATCTGCGCATGCCCCTGCCCGGCAGCAAAAATACGGACGAAAGCGCGGCGGCAGGCGGCCGGGAAGGCTCGTTCTGGAGCCGGCTGAAAAAAGCGTTCATCGGCTGAGATCAACAGGTCAATTCATAATAATTCATATACATATTTAAGGAGGCAGCGAACCATGTCAGAGTCCTACAATATCTGTCTGGATGTCGGCGGCACCAAGGTGCTCGGTGCAATCTTCAACGAGAACAGGGAGATCATCTACAGATTGAAAAAACGCTCGACCGAAGGAGGCAACACCTCGGAGAACGTGGAGAAGGTCATCATCGATGTGGTCGAGCAGATGATCAGCGAGTCCGGGATAGACAAGAACAAGGTCCATGCCATAGCTTCCTGCGCCCCCGGCGTCATCGATCAGGAGCACGGGATAGTCCTGTTTACGCCCAATCTGCCCTGGCGCGACTATGATATCAAATCTTCCATGGAGCAGCAGTTCGGCGTGCCGTTCTTCGTGGGCAACGACGTCAATCTCGGCGTGCTCGGTGAGTTCAAATACGGCGCCGCGCAGGGATATCAGAACGTTGTCGGCCTTTTCGTCGGCACGGGCCTCGGCGGCGGACTCATCCTCAACGGAGAGCTTTATACCGGGCATATGTTCAAGGGCGGGGAGCTCGGCCATATCATCGTTGAGCCCGACGGACCGCTCTGCGGATGCGGACAGCACGGCTGTCTGGAGGCCTTTTCCTCCAAGACCGGCATGAGCGCTTTTATCCGCCAGCAGATCGCCCGCGGAAAGAACACCCTCATGGCGGAGGCTGTGCAGGATGGCGTCTTCCGCAGCAAAGCCCTGAAAAAGGCTCTGAAAGCGGGGGACAAAGTGGCGATGAAAGCCGTGGACCGCGCCTGCCACTATCTTGCCATAGCGACCGGAAGCCTGATCAACGTGTTCAGCCCAGATCTGATCGTGTACGGCGGCGGCGTCATCGAAGCCGTCGGAGAGCTCTTCCTCAGCAAGATCCTTGCCGAACTGGATCAGTATTGCCTGCCTCAGATCCGGAACACCGTGGACGTCAGAATCGCGGCTCTCGGGGATGACTCTGTCATCTACGGCGACCTGGCCATGATCGAGGAAGCGGACGAGAAAAAGCAGAAAGCTGCTGCAGTGGAATAAAATTAGAAACTGCATATAAAAAAGGCCCGTCTGTCCTGTTTGGGACAGGCGGGCCTTTTCAATGTCAGCCTAAAGTGTTCGGATCACTGATCAATTCATTCCACCATTCCTCTACGCGGTCTTCCTTGAGCGCAGGGAAGAAGCCGTTGCGGATCACTTGAGTGTCTTTTGCATTCCAGTACATGAAACCTTCCAGAGAAAGACTGTTCGGTTCGAGCCATAGTTCATAGCCGTTGTTATCTTTCGTCAGGACGCGGATCACGGCAGAGGGTTCAATAAATACATTGCTATCCTGAATGCCAATCTTTACGATATCTTCCTTGCTGTGCTTTATCCAGCCTTCATTATGCAGAGTATCGATAAGTCCGGGCGCCGCTTCGATAAGTCGATCCTTATATGATTTCAGATCTGGGTATTTGGCGTTGAACCAGTCTATTCCGTAGTCATAGGGGGAGTAGTCCACCGGGTAGAGGTCCCTTGCGTCCATGGTGTTGATCTCGCCGCTGTCATAGTAGCTCACCATGATCTGTTTATCAGTACCGTCTACTGTATACCAGAAGTCTGTCACGCCGCTCTGTCCTTTTTCATTGTTCAGATACAGCGCCTCATCCACTGGCGTGATCGAAAGTCCGGCAAAGGTGAACCTCTGCAGATCTTTCTCGCCCCTGTCAGATTGCTCCTGCAAAGCAGAATCATTTTTAATCTTCCTGTATTCGAAGATTTCGCCCATTGCATATGCCGTAACGCCCAGTGCAAGGATCAGCACTGCTGCCAGGATAAGTGTAATGATCCTTTTCCGTACATAACGTACGGATCTTGTATTTTCCTGTTCGATTTTCATTCTTGTCAGCTCCTTGATTCTCATCGCGGAGACGACATCGGGTTCTTCCATCGGCACGGAACTGTCTTCCAGGCCGTCGAGCAGTTTGCGAATGCTTATCTCCATTTCAGCCGTCTCCTTTCAGTGTTTTGATCCCAGTGAGATGTTCTTTGAGCTTTTCTCTGCCGCGCCTGAGCCGCGTCTTTACAGTGGAAGGGTTCATCTTCATCTTTTCTGCGATTACGGAAATGCTTTGACAGTAATAGTAGAAGCGGAGGAATATCTCCCTGTCCGGCTGAGGCATGCTGAGCACAGCTTCGCGCACCAGACGGTCGCGTTCCTGCCGATCAAGAGCGTCTATAAGAGAATCCTCCTCCAGAATAAGGATATCTTCTTCCAGCGGCAGATCGTTCGTCCGCTCCCGCAGCTTCCGCAGAGCCAGACTGCGGGACACACGGCTCAGCCAGCCCTTGATGTTGAAGGGGACAATCTTTTCTGCACTTTTCCATAGAATGAGAAATACGTCAGATGTGACTTCCTCCACATCAGACTGACTCATGCTGCCCTGCAGAATGTTCTTCACGATTGTACCGACATATGCGCTGTAGCGATCGATGAACCATTCCAGAGCCTGCATATCGCCTGCCTGCAGCTGCATCAGTGCTTTCGCATCATTCAAACATCTCACCTCGATTTCTTCTTACCACGGCCGTTCACCAATAATAGTCCTCATCAATCCCATCCGGTTTCACTTTTTCAGGTATTTTCAAAAAATCCGTGACCAGGGCAATTGAATGCCGGTGCGTGAAAGCACCGGCATTATTCTGAATTTGGATATCATTTTTTTGGATTAAATCTTTTCGTTGACGTAGTATGCCCGTATTGCGCCCTCCGTGATCAGGACGGATTCCTGATTAAAGAAAGCGCATAGATCCTTTGCGATCTCGCTCACAGTGCCGGGCTCCGTGTCGATCAGCGAAATCACGAGTGTTTCCTCTTGGGTATAACGGCCGTCCTCAAAGATATAGCCGCCCTGTGCGAGAGAGAAGGAAAAACAGACGTTATAACTGATGCAGACATTTTTCAGAATACTGATGTATTTTTCGGTTTCATGTTTCTGTGTCAGGGAAACAGAGTCGTTCAGGCCGACATATATTTTCGTTTCAGTCACGATCTTGCCTCCGGTTCGTTTTCAGCTTATATGGTGATGATCAGATTGTTTGTGTTCATGGTGTTGGTATATGTGATGTCTTTTGCCATTCCCATCACCATGCGGATACCGATGCCCTTTTCGGGACGCTCGGGATCGGGCGTCCATCGCTTGGCCTTTTCACGCAGATCAAAATGACGGCAGTCATCTCTCAGACGCAGGATGACGGTCTCACCCTTGACAAGCACACGCACATCCATATGATGCGGTTTGCCGTCATTGAACCCGTGCTCGATAACATTGATGGCCAGTTCCTCCACACAGAGGGAGAGTTTGTTCGCATTCTGCGGACTGATCCCACGCTCCGTGCAGAAGGCATATGCCTCTTCGGACAGAGCAGCTGCCTCGTGCAGAGTTCCGGGAGAGCGCTCCAGCCTGTTTTCTTCAGTTATTCCGAAACCCTCAGGAAGCAGCATATAGGCTTCCGAGCCGTTTTTGCTTTTGTCTTTCTTCAGGAATACCGCCAGAAGAATGACTGTACTCAACAGGGCCTGCCCGATCGGGAAGGCGAGCCATACACCGAGAACGCCGAGAAAAGAGCTCAGCAGATATGCCATTACAGCGGTAAAGGCGGCTTCGATGCCAATGTTGATGAGATTTGCGCGCAACAGCCTTGAGACGGACTGGCAGTAATTCGCAGCGGATACATTCAAAGCAAGGAACGGCAGACTTACCGCATAGCATCTTATTGCAGCGGTTGCCATCAGGCCTGTTTCACCGCCATGCGGAATGAACAGGGAGGAAAGATATGGCGCGCAGATAAATACGATCACTGCCAGTGCCGAAACACCCGCCAGGATGTCTGTGAACGCTGTCCTGATGACGGTCTTCAGCCCGTTCACATCCTGTTCTCCGACCATCATGCCTCCCATGATCAGCACTGCGCCTCCTATGCCCCAGCCAAGAGCGCCGACAAGAAAAGTAGTGCTGCTCATGGCGGAATAGGCTGTCACGCCCGTGTCTCCGATCACGCGGAGAAGAAGGGCGTTGAGCAGTACGGGAAGGAGCCCGCGGCAGAGCATGCATACTGCGCGCGACAGGCCGTCTTTCAGCAGCGGCAGGACGGATGCGTGCCTGATCTCAGTCATGGAGAAATGAAACAGGCTGTCCTTTTTCAGAAAATGGGAGAGAACGACCAGAAGAGCGGCGTAATGGCTCGCACTGCTTGCAAGGCCCATCCCGAACACACCACCCCGGAATACGTATAGGTTCAGCAGGTCTCCCGCAACATCGACGACTGCGCATACGAGACTTGCCAGCTTTGGCCTGAAGGAATCTCCGTCAAGCTGGAGAATGGGCGTCAGGATAACAAAGAGGATAAAGCCGGGGGCGCCGATGAAAACACCGCGAAGATACGAAGCCGTCTCGGAAAAAACCTCTTTGCTCGCGCCGCCTGCGCCGAACATCCGTGCGAAAGCACCGGGGAACAGAACGCCGGCCAGAGCCAGAAGACCCGAAAGTATTACACCCAGCAGCAAAGTGAGTGAATACGTGGCGGAGAGCGTTTTCCGGTCGCCCGCTCCGATGGCTTTGGTGCACAGATTGGTGCAGCCGACCATCAGAATGCCGCTTATGATAGAAGCGATGCTGTAGTACGGCGCACCGAGACCGCAGGCCGCAAGAGCCGTGCTGCCGAGAAAGCTTCCGGTGAGGATGCCGTCTATTATTGCCGTCACCGCGCCGGAAAGCTCAGCGACCAGCATGGTGAGCATTGCTTTCTGAAAGAGACTTCTTGTTATGGCGCCTTCGCCGGAACTGTTCTTAAGAGAAAACATATATGACAGCCTTTCCCAAAACGGTTATATGCAATCTATATTTTTATCATTATATCATAATACCTGTCAGATTTGCAGTCGGATTATCCGAAAACCGGATAATATGTCAGGGCATATTGAGAAAAGAGGCTTTTCGTGGTATATTATGAGGCGTGTTTCGGATAACAGAGGATAATCTCAAGGAGATGTGAATAGATGAAATTAGGTATCGTTGGGCTTCCGAATGTTGGCAAGACTACTCTTTTCAATGCGCTCACCGGAGCAAAAGCGGAGACGGGGGCCTATTCCAATGCAGGGGCCAAACCGAACATAGGCGTGGCTAAAGTGCCGGATGAGAGACTGGACTGGCTTGCGGAATACTATCATCCGAAAAAGTATACGCCTGCCACGATCGAATTCGTGGATATCGCCGGTATAGGCAAGGGAAGCGGAAAAGGAAACGAACTGCTGAACGTTGTCCGTCAGACGGACGCACTGGTCCATGTGGTGCGCTGCTTTGACAACGATGAGATATTCCTTGAGGAGGCTGACGCTGCCAGAGACGCTGAAACACTGAATCTGGAGCTGATCCTTGCGGATATTGAAATCACCGAGCGCCGCCTTGAAAGGGCGAAGAAGAACGCCAAGAGCGGGGATAAAAAGTATAAGCACGAAGTAGAGACCTGTGAAAAACTCATTGAGCATCTTTCCGACGGAAAGCCCGCAAGCAGCTTCGAGTTTTCCGAGGAAGACAGCGAAATGCTGGCGGATAACGGCCTGCTTTCCGTGAAACCCGTCATATATGTTGCCAACATGGATGAGGCCGGAATGGCGGACTATGAAAATGAGCCGAATTTTCGCGCACTGAAGGCGATCGCCGAAGAGCAGGAAGCTGCGGTCCTGCCGGTTGCCGCGAAATTCGAGGAAGACATCGCGGACATGGATCCCGATGAGGCAGCACTGTTTATGGAGGAGCTCGGCCTAAAGGAGAGAGGCCTGAACAGACTGATCCGCACCTCTTATGATCTGCTCGGATACATTTCCTTCCTTACCGCGGGAGAGGATGATGTACATGCCTGGACAATCGTGAAGGGCACCAAGGCGCCGAAGGCCGCCGGAAAAGTCCATACGGACATCGAGCGCGGCTTCATCCGTGCGGAGATCGTTGCCTTTGAAGATCTCAAGGCCTGCGGCAGCATGGCGGCTGCAAAGGAAAAGGGCCTTTTCAGACTGGAAGGCAAGGAATATGTCATGAAAGACGGGGATATCACCAATTTCCGCTTCAATATATAAAAATATAAAGGGATTGACTTTGAATACCGGCATATGGTATCTTTTTTAAGCAAAAGGGAGTAGCTTTCGCGGCTTTCCGCGGCGGAGCCGCCGTCATCACGGCCTTATGGCCCGGCGGTCCGGATACTTTTCGGTATTTAGCAAGACTTTTACGGCACAAAAGGCTGTAAAAGTCTTTTTATTATTCTTCAAACCGGAGAAAACAGAATGAAATTCTATTGCGAAGAAAAAGAAGCGGTCCTTACTTCACTGAACAGCTGCGTTACGGGACTGAGTTCTTCGGAAGCGGAAAAACGAATTGCGGAGAACGGTAAAAACAAACTGGCCGAGCCTGAAAAAGAGAGCCTTTTCAAAAAATTCCTCCGCTCTATTGCGGACCCGATGATCATCATGCTCATTGTTGCAGCCGCAATCCAGGCGGTCGTAACGGTCATCGAAGCGCACGGGACCTTCCATTTTTCGGATTTCGCGGATGTTTTGGTCATTCTTGTGGTCGTTGTCATCAATACGGCAATGTCTCTGATACAGGAGAGCAAATCCGAGGCCGCCATGGAAGCGCTGATGCAGATGACAGCGGCCACGTCCAAGGTGATGCGTGACGGAAGAGTCTGCGTCATAAAAAGCGAAGATATCGCCGTGGGCGACGTGGTGGTGTTCGAGGCGGGAGACGCGGTCCCTGCCGACTGCAGGATAATTGAAAGCCATTCTCTCAAGGCGGAGGAAGCGGCGCTCACCGGAGAATCGGTGCCGGTAAGCAAGATCGTCGATATGCTGTACTGGCGCGAAGGTGAGCCGGAAATCGCGCTTGGGGACAGAAAAAACATGCTCTATTCCGGATCCACCGTGGTCTACGGCCGCGGGAGAGCGGTTGTTACGGCAACGGGAATGGACACCGAAATGGGCAAGATCGCCGAGGCACTCAGTGAAGCCGAGAAAGAGCAGACGCCGCTTCAGAAGAAGATGGCGGAGCTTTCAAAATTTCTTACGAAGCTCGTGCTCGGGATCTGTATCATCGTCTTTATTATCGGTATTGCGGAGCCGCTGCTCCGTTCCGGAGAAGGCTTCTCCTGGAGAATGCTGAGCGATACAGGGCTGAACACGTTCATCGCTGCGATCGCTCTTGCGGTCGCCGCCATCCCCGAGGGACTTCCTGCGGTCGTTACCATTATTCTTTCCATCGGGGTGACGGCCATGGCGAAACGTCAGGCGCTGATCCGCAAGCTTACTGCTGTCGAGACTCTGGGATGTACGCAGATCATCTGCTCGGATAAGACAGGAACCCTTACCCAGAACAAGATGACCGTGGTGGACGAGTTCACCGCGGACAAGCAACTTCTGGCGACAGCCATGGCACTTTGTTCTGATGCTGAGATAGCCGAGGGCGAGACGAGCGCAACCGGTGAACCCACGGAGTGCGCGCTTGTCAATTACGCGTTTTCTCTTGGAATGCCAAAGTATGAGCTGAGTGAAAAGCAGCCGAGGATCGGCGAGGCACCCTTCGACTCCGGAAGAAAGATGATGTCCACCGTGCACAAAACGGAGAAGGACATCATCCAGTATACAAAAGGTGCCTGCGACATGATGCTTGCCCGCTGCACCAGATACCTTACAGCAGACGGCGTTGTCCCGATGACGGATGAGCTGAAGGCGGAGATCGAAAAAGAGAACAAGTCTTTTGCTGACCGCGCCCTGCGTGTACTGTGCGCCGCGTATAGGGAATACAATTCCGAACCGGATAGTTATGAGGCGGAGGACATAGAGAAAGATCTTGTCTTCATCGGCCTGACAGGCATGATCGACCCCTGCCGTCCCGAAGTGTATGAGGCGATCAACAAATGCCGCGAGGCGGGGATAAGACCGGTGATGATAACCGGCGACCACAGGGACACGGCAGTGGCAATAGCAAAGGATCTCAGGATCATCTCCGATGAGAGCGAAGCAATCGTTGGTGCGGAACTCGATCGCTTCACGGATGAACAGATGATCGAACTGGTCACGAAGTATTCCGTATACGCCAGAGTCCAGCCGGAACACAAGACGAGGATCGTCCAGGCCTGGAAGGCCAGAGGCTGCGTGACAGCCATGACCGGTGACGGCGTGAATGACGCTCCGTCCATCAAGGCGGCGGATATCGGCGTGGGGATGGGCATCACCGGAACCGACGTCACTAAGGGCGCAGCGGACATGGTGCTCGCGGACGACAACTTTGCCACCATAGTCAATGCGGTAGAAGAAGGCAGAAAGATCTACGACAACGTGCTCAAGGTACTGCAGTTCCAGCTGTCCACAAACATGGCCGAAGTAATCATCATGTTCCTGGCCTCTCTGCTGAACTTCACCATACTCTCACCGGTCCATCTGCTCTGGATCAACATGGTGACGGACTCTCTGCCCGGCCTCGCACTCGGTGTGGAAAAGGCCGAGGGCGACCTGATGAAACGAAAGCCCAGGCCTTCCTCGGACGGACTGTTTTCCAACGGAGCCGGATTCGACATGATCTGGCAGGGCGTATATCTGGCTGTGATCGAGATAGCCGCCTATCTGATCGGCTACCATATCGAATTCGGCTCGCTTTCCGGTATGACGCACGGGACGGTTTGCGTGAATGCCATGGCGATGGCGTTCCTGACCGTGAATTTTGCGGAAATGATGTGCGCCGTCAACATGCGCTCAAGGACCGGATCTCTGTTTTCCAAGCATATGCTGAAAAACAGAAACTGGTGGCTGATAGGTGCTTTTGCCGTGACAACACTGTTTACGCTTGCCGCCATATACACGCCGGGCCTCCAGCAGGTGTTTGACATTGAACCCGGCACGTTCCAGACAGAGGAACTCCTGATCTCCGCAGGGCTTGCTGTTTCCACGATCCCCGTGTTTGAGATCGGAAAAGCGATCCGGCGCAGATCCCTGAAGAAAAAAGGACAATAATCAGAAAAGACAGACATCTTTGAACAGAAAGGTGTCTGTCTTTTATCATAAAACGATTGAAAATGCCGCCCTGTGTGGTATTATAAAAAACAGCTGAGACAAAATCAGATAACAGGAGGAAAAGAAATGGAAGCATTAAAAGCAACTGTTGCAAGCTGGGCCACGACCGGCGCAAAGGTGATCATAGCACTGATAGTCCTGCTCATTGCATTTAAGATCATTAACGCGCTTGCCCGCAAGGTCGAGAAAAAACTGCTTGCTGCGGAAAAGCTCGACAAGACTCTTGTAAAGGCTTTGACCAACATCATTAAGATAGTCTTGAAAGTGATCGTGGTGATCTCCCTTGCCGGATTCCTCGGGATCGACACCACCGGAATCGCGGCACTCGTGGCGGCACTCGGAGTCAGCGTCGGGCTTGCCGTTAACGGAGCACTCAGCAACTTTGCCGGCGGCGCGCTGCTTCTCATAACGCGGCCGTTCAAGATCGGAGATTACATCTCCGCACAAGGTTATGAGGGTATTGTTGAAGATATCCGCATCGTGAACACCAAACTCGTCACCCTTGACAACAAGGTGGTATATCTCCCGAACGGGGCCCTGTCCTCCGGAAGCATCCTGAACTTCAGCGAGAAGGATCTGCGCCGCGTAGACCATGTGTTCTCGGTGGGAGGAAACGATCCGGAGAAGGTAAAGGATATTATTCTCAAAGTCTGCGGAGAGTGCGAAAATGTTCTGCAGGATCCGGCACCTTTTGCGAGAGTATCTGATTACGGAGCAGGCAACGGCGTGAAGGTGACGCTCAGGGCCTGGACGAAGACGGAGACCTACTGGGATGTCTTCTTCGATCTGCTTGAGAAGATCAATGCCGCCTTTGATGAAAACGGCATAGTCATCCCGTTCAACCAGCTGGATGTCCACGTGAAAAACTGAAAGCATCAACAAACACGGAAAAGCCGCACGCAGTTTAATGCGTGCGGCTCTTGATTTTTATAGGCTCTTTATACAGCGGTACGGTCGATGTTCACAACGGCAAAGCAATGAGTGAATGAGGAGCTTACCGTTTCCTTGATGGCGGACTCAAGCTTTGCATCACTCAGTTTGAAATCAACGGGCACTGCGGCGTCAAAGATCAGATTGGTATGTGACGGACCCGGTACCACGCGGAAATCGTGTATCCTTATGTCTTCGCTTATCTCTCGTTTCAGAGCCTCAAGAACTCCGTTGCGAAGTGAGTTTATCTCCGGATTGGATGAATCTATCGGGTCCATGTGTATGGTCGCAAGGCAGCCGAACTTTTCCTTGAGCTCAGTCTCCGCACTGTCGACAACATCATGGAGAGCAAAGAAATCACCGTGCCCGTCCACCTCCGCATGCAGGGAAATGAACACTCTTCCGGGGCCGTAGTCGTGGACAAAAAGATCATGAATGCCTAGGATCTCCTCATGCGCCATGACCGTATTCTCTATGCTGCGCACGAAGTCGGGATCCGGTGCCTTGCCCAGAAGCGGAGCGATGGTGTCTTTCGCGGCGCTGAAGCCTGCATAAACGATGAACAGGGCAACGATGAGTCCTGCCCAGCCGTCAATATTGATCTTGAAAAAGAACGACACGGCCATCGAGATCAGTACAACAAATGTCGAAATGGTATCGGTCAGAGCATCAAGAGCAGTGGCTTCCATGACGGATGAATGGATCTTTTTGCCGATTGCCCGGTTGTAGAATGAGATATAAACTTTCACGGCGATTGCTGCAATGAGGATAAGCGCCGGGATAAGGCCCGCCTCGACAGGGGTCGGATGCAGGATCTTCTCAATGGAGTTTTTTCCGAGATCCACACCGACAAGGATTATGATAACGCTTATCGCAAGACCTGTGATGTATTCTATCCTGCCGTGGCCGTATGGATGCTCCGGATCAGCTTTCTTTCCTGCGAGCGCGAAGCCCAGCAGGGTAATGACGGAGGAACCTGCGTCGGAAAGGTTGTTGAATGCGTCTGCGGTTATGGCGACGGAACCGGAAAGAAGGCCGGCAATATACTTTCCCGCAAAGAGGATGAGATTCAGAAAGATCCCGTAAATGCCGCAGAGGGTGCCGTAAGCAGTCCGCACACGGGGATCGGTGCAGTTTTCACTGCCGCGTATGAACAGTCTGGCAAGTAGTTTAAGCATATCAGAACTCCGGTCCGGTGACTCCAAAGTATTTTTCGGCAAAATCCACCTTGTTGACGGTGAATTCTCTGCCGCGAAGATAATCGAGGATGCCCGCTTCCGTCGGGAAACGGAAAGCGAGTTTATATGAATAGAGTGCCTGCCCTTTCTCTCCGTATGAGCGGTTGAGCTTTTCCACGCCGTATTTGCCGTCCCCGAGCAGCGGGTGGCCGGCATATGCCATTTGGGCGCGGATCTGATGCGTTCTGCCGGTGAGCAGATGGCATTCGACAAGGGAGAGACCGCCTGCAGAGCGGAGCACGCGATATTCGGTTATCGCGGTCTTTGCTCCGGGTTCGTTCTTTTTCTTTATATAGACCTGATTCTTTGATGCGTCCTTGAAAAGAAAGTTTTCCAGCCTGCCCTCGGAGGGCTTCGGTCTTCCCTGAACAACGCACAGATAGTACTTTTCAATCTCACGGTCCCGGATTTTTTCGTTCAGGATCCTGAGGGACTCGGCGTTCTTCGCGGCGATAACGATACCGCCCGTGTTGCGGTCAATCCTGTTGCACAGGGCGGGAGTGAAGGAGTTTTCCTTCCTGGGATCCCATTCGCCCTTCTGCGCCAGATATGCCTGTATGTGGGCGATGAGCGTGTTGTAGTCCCAGGTTCCGGCGCTGTGGCAGAGAATGCCGGGTTTCTTGTCTGCAAGGAGGATGTTCTCATCCTCGTAGACGATGTCCAGCCTGGGCGTGCCGACTTTCAGATAGGCGTTCTCCTCACGCGGAGTTTCAAAGAACTCGTCGTTTATGTACAGGCTGACAAGGTCGCCTTCGGCAAGACGGCAGTCGCGCTTCGACCCTTTACCGTTCACCTTGATGCGTTTCAGCCTTATGTATTTCTGAAGAAGCGACTCCGGGAGCAAAGGAACGGCTTTGCCGACAAAACGGTCCAGCCTCTGACCGGAATCGTTCCTGCCTACAGTGAATTCTTTCATGAAAAAACGTCCGAAATAATAAGGTTTTTTTGGATTATACAACACAAAAATTCTGTTGACAAGCCTTGACAAGTCTACTATAATATCAAAGCTGACGTTTTCGGACTCTTTCCGGAAGGCGGGTTGACATATGCTGCTCGACTTGAGAGAAATCATTGAAGTTCCCGGAAAAAGGATCGGCTTTGACAGGGATATCGAATCAGACAATCTGGTATTCGATTCCGTGAAGGTGTTTCTTTCTCCTCTGCATGCGGAAGGCAGTGTGTACAATGAGGCCGGGGTGCTCCGTCTGAGCGGTGAGGCCAGGGCTGATCTGCTGTGCATCTGTGACCGCTGCGGAGAGGAATTCGAAAGCGAAAAGGTCACAAAGCTCGATGCCGTGATCACGGAGGAGCCGTCCGATGATGATCCGGAGCTTTTCATCCTGCATGATGACGGGATAGATCTGGACGAGGTGGTCTCCACCTGTTTCATCCTCGACATGGAGACAAAGTTCCTCTGCCGGGAAGACTGCAGAGGGATCTGTCCGGGCTGCGGCGTTGATCTTAATAAAGGCACATGTACGTGCAAAAAACAAATCGATCCAAGATTTGCTGTGCTTGAGCAGCTTTTGGATAAAGACTAATCTGGCTGCTCAGAACAGCTGATATCAGGAGGTGTCATCATGGCGGTCCCGAAGGGAAAGGTATCACGGCAGAGACGTGATAAAAGACGTTCTTCCACATGGAAGCTCACTGCTCCCGGCCTGGTCAAGTGCCCGAACTGCGGAGCATTCTGCATGCCTCATCGTGCCTGCAAGGCATGCGGTCAGTATAATGGCCGTACTGTCATAAACGTCGAGGAGAGCAAGTAAAGAGCTTAATGGAGGAGAGGCGGTGTGCCTGTCCTCCTTTTGCTTTTTTGAGCCGCTATGAGGAACAAGATAAAAAGCATAGATGAGTGGAGCCCTCTTTGCGGAAAGGTATCCGTGGGGGATTCCCTTCTGTCCATTAACGGCAACACAGTCCGCGACGTTCTGGACTATAAGTATTACGCCTATGATGAAGAGCTTGAACTGGTCATGGGCAGACCGGACGGCGGAACCTATGAACTGCATATCGAAAAACCGGAAGGCGGAGAGCTGGGTTTGGACTTTGAGAATTATCTCATGGATTCCGCCCGGTCCTGCGCCAACAACTGCATTTTCTGCTTTATCGACCAGCTGCCGCCCGGAATGAGAAAGACCCTGTATTTCAAGGACGACGACACAAGGCTGAGTTTTCTCATGGGAAATTACATCACCCTCACCAATCTCTCAAGGAGAGAGATCGAGAGGATCAAGGCCCTGCGCATAAGCCCGGTGAATGTGTCTGTCCATACAACGGATCCTCAGCTCAGGGTGCAAATGCTCCGCAATCCCCGTGCGGGAGAGAGCATCGGCGTGATGAGGGAGTTTGCGGAGGCGGGGATCGTGATGAACTGCCAGATCGTCTGCTGCCCCGGCATAAACGACGGACAGGCTCTCGACAGGACGATGAGAGACCTTGCGGAGATGTATCCCCAGGTGAGGAGTGTCTCCGTGGTGCCTGTCGGACTGACAAAATACAGAGAAGGTCTGTATCAGCTTACGTCTTTCACTCCGGAAAGCGCCGCGAAACTGATCTCTCAGGTGGGAGCCTTTGCAGACAGCTGTTTTGTAAAGCACGGGAGCCGCATTTTCTTCTGCTCGGATGAGCTTTATATCAAAGCGGGGAAGGAACTCCCGCCGGACGAGTATTATGAAGAGCATATCCAGCTGGAAAACGGCGTCGGGATGATCCGGCTGCTGGAGACGGAATTCAATTCCGCGCTCTCGCTTGCCGATGAGCCGGACGGAATGCCCTTTGCCATAGTTGCGGGCGAGGCGGTCGCACCTTATCTGGAGAAAATGCTGGATAAGGCCCGGGCACGCTTCCCCGGACTCAAGGGCAGGGTATATGCGGTAAAGAACGATTTCTTCGGACCGGAGATCAACGTGACCGGCCTGATAACAGGCGGCGACATGATAAGGCAGCTCAAAGGCAGACAGCTCGGAGAGCGGCTGATCATATCGCAGAATATGCTGCGGCATCCCGAGATGGACTTTCTGGACGATATCACGATACGTCAGGCGGAAGAGGCACTCGGTGTGAGGATCGTTCCCGTCAGACAGGACGGGTTCGAGCTGCTGGATGCGATGTTCGGGATCGTTGAGGAGATCCCGGATCCCTCCGAGGGCGAGGATACGGAATATTACAGGTACAATTAATAACTGCGGGTAAAAAAAACTATGTCAAAACCACTGGTAGCGATAGTCGGCCGGCCGAACGTCGGCAAATCCATGCTTTTCAACAAGCTGGTCGGGCAGAGACTGTCAATCGTTGAAGATACTCCCGGCGTCACGCGGGACAGATTATATGCCGAATGCGAATGGTGCGGCAGACAGTTCAATATTGTGGACACGGGCGGCATCGAGCCGACCGCGGACAGCGAGATCCTTGAGTTTATGAGAGAGCAGGCGCAGATCGCCATCAGCGCCGCGGACGTGATCGTATTCGTCGGCGATCTGAGGACGGGCGTGACGGCTTCGGACAAAGACGTCGCGAACATGCTGCTCCGCTCACACAAGCCCGTGGTCCTCGCCGTGAACAAGGCTGACTCCACCGGGCCGACGGACCCCGGCGTATATGAGTTCTATTCCCTGGGCCTCGGCGATCCCATCCCGGTCTCCGCCGTCCACGGCCACGGGACGGGGGACCTTCTTGACGAGTGCCTGAAATATTTCCCGCCGGAGTCGGAAGAAGAGGAAGAGGACGACCGCATCCGTGTCGCCGTGATCGGCAAGCCGAACGTCGGCAAATCGTCGCTGGTCAACCACATACTCGGTGAAAAGCGGGTGATCGTCAGCGATGAAGCCGGCACGACCCGTGATGCAGTGGACAGTCCTTTTGAAAACAAATACGGCAAATATGTATTCATAGACACCGCCGGCATCCGCAGAAGATCCAAGGTCGAGGAGCGAGTGGAGAAATTCTCCGTCATGCGCGCCCAGATGGCCATCGAAAGAGCCGATGTGTGCCTGATCATGATCGATGCCAGAGACGGCGTCACCGAGCAGGACACAAAGATCGCCGGACTGGCACATGAGGCCGGCAAAGCAAGCATCATTGTGGTGAACAAATGGGATCTTGTGGAAAAAGAGACGGGCACGCTGGAAAAAATGCGCAAGGAAGTCCTGAGGGATCTCAGCTTCATGAGTTATGCTCCTGTCATCTTTATCTCCGCGGTGACGGGACAGAGGACCGAAAAACTCTTTGAGCTCATCAATTATGTGGCGGACCAGAATGCCATGCGCATCACCACCGGCATGCTCAACGACGTGCTCGCGGACGCGCAGGCGAGGGTCCAGCCTCCGACGGACAAGGGCCGCAGACTGAAAATATATTATATTACACAAACGGGTGTTAAACCGCCGACATTTGTGGTATTCTGTAATTCAAGAGAGCTGTTCCATTTTTCGTATCAGCGCTATCTTGAGAATCAGATCAGAGGAGTATTCGGCCTTGAGGGGACCCCTGTGAGGCTGATCGTCAGGCAGAAAGGAGAGACGGAATAATGTATTATCTGCTGCTGCTCATTACGGCGGTCATAGCATATGCTTTCGGAAGCCTCAGTACATTAACGATCGCGTCTCTCTATATTTTCCGTAAGAACCTGCGCAAGCTGGGCAAGGGAAACACCTGGCTGTCCAACTTCCGACGGATCTACGGCCTGGGCGGGATCCTCAAGCTTCTCGCGGTGGAGCTCGTGAAGGACATCGTGCCGATCATTATCGGCGGACTGCTTCTTTCCATAAAGGGGCACGGGGATATCGGAAGGGTGTTTGCAGGCTACTGCGTGATCGTTGGAAGACAGTGGCCCATGTTCTATGATTTCAAAGGCGGATACGCCACCGTTGCCATCGTCATCACGGCCTTCTTCGCGGAGATCTCCATCGGAGCCGCCGCCCTTGTTGCCGCGGTCCTCGTCACCTGGCTCAGCAAATACATTTCCCTCGGTTCGCTGGCTGCTGCAGCCATGATGCTGGTCACATCCATTCTTGTTTCGGATGATCAGCGTCTGGTGACCTATCTTGCCCTTGCAACGCTGATCATCGTTCTCATCCGCTGTCTGCCGAGCATCGTGAGGATAGCGGGCGGCAGAGAACTGAAACTCAGCTTTGAGAAGGACCTCAGCTATAAATTCGATAAATAGGGATCTGACAATATGAGTGACATTCGGGATATCAGCCTTGCCCCCTCCGGGGAAATGAAGATCAGATGGGTAGAGCGCAATATGCCGGTGCTCAGCAGCATCGGCAGGGAGTTTGCGAAAACGAGGCCGTTTGAGGGTCTTAAAATCGCGCTCTCGGTACATCTGGAGGCAAAGACTGCGTACCTCTGCCGCGTGATGGAAATGGGCGGGGCTGAGATGTACGTCACAGGATCGAATCCGCTTTCAACACATGACGATGTCGCGGCTGCTCTCGTGTCCAAAGGGATGAATGTCTTCGCAAAACACGGCTGCAGCATGGATGAATATATGGACGCGCTCCGCAATGTCCTGAAACCGGGCCCGAACATCATCATCGACGACGGCGGCGACCTTGTGAATCTGCTCCATACGGAGATGCAGGACCTCATCCCCGGCGTGATAGGCGGCTGCGAGGAGACCACGACGGGCATCCACAGGCTGAAGATCATGGCCAGAGAGGGTACGCTCCGATTCCCCATGGTGATGGTGAACGAGGCCGACTGCAAGCACATGTTCGATAACCGATACGGCACCGGGCAGTCCGTGTGGGACGGCATCAACCGGACCACCAACCTGATCGTCGCCGGCAAATACGTTGTGGTGTCGGGCTACGGCTGGTGCGGCAAGGGCGTTTCCCTCCGTGCCAAGGGGCTGGGGGCCAAAGTGATCATCACCGAGACAGATCCGGTCCGCGCACTCGAGGCGGTGATGGACGGCTATGAGGTCATGCCTATGGCCCAGGCCGCCAAAGTGGGCGACATGTTCGTCACGGTGACAGGATGCAGCGACGTCATCACGGGAGAGCACTTCGAGACGATGAAAGACGGAGCGATCCTGACCAATGCGGGCCATTTCGACGTGGAGGTCGACATGGCGGGGCTGAACAGGATCGCGGTTGAGAAATATGAGGCAAGGCACAATATCGACGGCTATGTTCTCCCGAACGGAAAGACGCTTTTTGTTATAGCGGAGGGAAGGCTCGTCAATCTTGCCGCCGGAGACGGACATCCCGCAGAGATCATGGATATGAGCTTCGCCATCCAGGCGATGAGCGCGGAGTACCTTGTGAAGCACAGAGATTCCCTGAAGCCCGGCGTCATCCCGGTGCCGAGGGAGACCGACGAGGCGGTGGCGTACAAGAAGCTCGCCTCCATGGGCGTGGAGATCGACCATCTGACGCAGGAACAGAGGGACTACCTCGGTCTTTGAACGAAAACAGAAAAAACCAGCCCGCAGTCAACCGACTGCGGGCTGCTTTTTCTCATGTATAATCAGGGCTGAAAAGCGGAGTATTCCGTCACGTTGAGAACGGTCTCCCCGTCAATCTGCGCCGCACAGGGGCGGGAGAACTTCACATGCACCTCGTTCCCGGTGAATATGCTCACGATGCCGGTTTTTTTCACATGCTCGCCTTTGAATATGGATGGGAACGCCATCAGCGCCTTTAGTTTTGATCTGCAGTGGTACACCACAACGCTCAGTTTTCCGGAGGACCTGTCCTGATCAGGAGCCATATTCATCCCGCCGCCGTAGTATCTGCCCTTCATGGTGGGAGCGATCCATACGTGATCGAACTCATGGACCTGTCCGTCCACCGTGACGGTGGCATGACAGGGCTTGAAGTGGAACAGAAGGCCCTTGATCGCGATCCCGGAATAATTGATCTCCTCCTGAGGAGACTTCTCCTTGATCTGATCGGCTACCTCGCAGCAGTAGCCGTCGATGCCGAAGCCCATGTTGTTGATGAAGAGTTTCTCGAGTCCGTTGACCTTTACGGTCGGCAGATCCTTGAGAAACCCGTTGATGAGCACTTCCTCGCCGGGCATTTTGCCGATGTCCGTGAGGAAATCGTTCCCGGTGCCGCTGCCGAGGAGATAGATGTTGTTTTTGATCTCCTCACCGTTTACCGCGTTGATGAAGTAATTCAGAGTGCCGTCTCCGCCGATGAGCACGACCTCGTCTTCGGGCCGGAGACTGCGCAGGTATTCGACATAGTCCAGACCGACCGCATCCACGAGCTGGGTATCAAATCCGATCTCCGGCCGGATGCCGTTGTTTGCAAGAGAATTATAAAGGTAATACTTCATGTTCGACCTCCGTTATTACAATAGTCCTAAAACGATCAGCAGTTCGCCTATGGAATAGGTGAGCATAACAAGAAAATGGGTCTGGAGTTTTCCGTCTTTCTTGAAGCGCACGAAAAACAGGGAAGAGTCCGAAATAAAAAACAGTACCGCGCCGATACAGGTGGTGAGAGTGGCAATGCCGGGAGCACTGAGATACCGGAAGATCGCAAAGCAGTTCATCGCCCCGTTCAGAAGCAGATACAGGAACATCGGATAAAACAGCATCCTGGGAAGATAAGGCTTGAGTCTGGCAAAAATAAAACAGACCGCGCACACGAAGAAAAGCGCCAGAACGATGATAATGACCGGATGCAGTGAGCAGAAATCGATGTCCCTGGAATAGCCGAGGATGAAGAACAGATGGCTCAGCATGAAAGCGATGCCGCCGGCTGTGAACCACTTCACGCCTTTCGGGATCAGAAGCACGTCACCGAGCCAGCTGAACAGAAGTGCGAGGATGATCAGCACCACCACATTGCTTGCGGCAAAGATATAGAATCCGAGCAGTGCCAGAAGGATAAAGGGCTTGGTTATATTGCGGAGCTTCTGGTTCTTTTTCAGGGAAGCGTACAGATGAATCACAGTGGCAACAAAAAAAACGGCCAGAAAAAAGTATTTCATCGTTTTCGGTTCTCCGTTCCGGTTATTCTGCAGGCTCTTCGGCCTTGGGACTCTCGTCTCCTACAAAGCCGCTCAGACCGATGGCTCGCTCGATCGGGAGAGAGAACGCTATGCCCTGCGCCTTGTTGCCAAGTCCGGCGGAGTCGTAAATGGAGCGGAGCACTTTGTCCTTGATATCCTCCGGGACCAGAATGATCACAATCTCTTTTTCCGGCTGCACGGTGAGTTTGAAGGCTTCTTCCGCCTCAAGAGGCGCGGTGCCGCGGCCTTTTATGATGGTGCCGCCGCCTGCCCCGGCTTTTCTCGCCGCATACATGACTTCGTCAGAAAAGCCTGTGTTGACCACGCAGAAAACGGCTTCAAGTTTTTTCTCCATATCTGTTCTCTCCTAAATAACTCTCAGGTCATTGCTCAAAAAGCCATAGCTCAGTTTCCCGATCACGCTGGAAAGGGGAACGGCAAAGGCGATGCCTGTGTTCCGGTTTATCGTGCGGAAGCGTTCTTCAAGAGCCTCCATGATCTTATCGAGAAGCTCCTCGCGAACTATGCTGAATATGATGCTTCTTTTGTTGTCTTTGAGACCGAGGAATTCGATCAGGTCCGTTTGCGCGGTACCGGTTCCGACCACACAGACCTGCAGATTGGCTTCAAAGGTCTGGAGGTAATCCGAGAAAAATGTTCCTTTTCCCTTCTGAACCACGGTGACCAGCAGCATCAGGCGCTCGGGAGCGATATTCTGGGGAGGAATGTGCTTCTGTTCAGATTCAGCCATCTTTCCGGCACCCCCTTATCTGAAATAGATGATCTGTGCGTCATCCGCGGAGAGGATTCGGCGGACGGCAGCTTTTTCGCGGACGTAGTCCGATACGACAGATCGGAAGCCCAGTGTCTGTATCGTGATCAGAGGCGTCATGGCGACCAGCGCGACCACACCGAACGCAAAGTCAAGCACGGCATTTGCGCCTCTCAGCGCCACGCATGCGCCGATTGTCATCGGCAGGATAAAGCTGCTGGTGAGAGGGCCGCTCGCGACACCGCCTGAGTCGAAGGCGATGGCGGTATACAGCTTCGGCACGAAAAAGCTCAGACCGAGGGAAATAAGGTATCCCGGAATGAGATAATACAGCAGCGAAAAGCCGAAGAGAAGCCGGATGAAGGAAAGCCCTATGGAGATGCCAACGCCTATAGAAAGCGCAATCGTCATCTGCCGTTTCGTCACTGCCCCGTCCGTGACCTCCTCCACCTGCTGGTTGAGCACGTGCACGGCGGGCTCCGCGAGGACTACGACCATTCCCATCACAAAGGCCAGCACAGGCAGCACGGATGGAAAGCCCAAGGCGACCGATTGCCCGATCGAATAACCGACCGGCATATAACCCACCGCCACTGCAACAAGAAATATCACGAGTCCTGCAAAAGTGAAGAGCATCCCGAACACGATCTGCAACAGCTTCTGGGAAGGCAGATGCAGCGCAAAAATCTGCAGTCCCGCAAAAAAGAGCGCGACGAGCAGCAGCGACTTGGCTACTTCCCAAACAGTTTCGCCCATCAGGAGCCAGAAGGAATGCCCAAAGCTCGCGCTGATCGAATAGTCGGGCAGAGGATAATGGATCCCTCCGCTGCCGGCTCCGAGGCTCAGCAGAAGCACTGCCAGTACCGGTCCGGCGGAGCACAGGGAAATCAGACCGAAGCTGTTCTGGCCGGCGTTGCGTCCCCCTATCGTCTGAGCGATGCCCAGACCGAGCGCCATGATGAACGGGACAGTGATCGGGCCGGTCGTTACACCGCCCGAATCAAAGGCCAGCGGCAGGAAAGATTTCTTGCCCGAGGAGATCAGTACTGCCGCGAATGCAAACAGTACCATGTAGGAAAACAGCAGCAGGGCTGTGAGGTCCGTTCTTGTGATGATGCGCACGACTGCTATCACGAGGAACAGCCCGACACCAAGTCCCACAGTGACGACCAGAAGAGCGGGGTTTATCACAGCACTTATCTGATCAGCCAGCACGGAAAGATCCGGCTCTGCCACTGTGATCAGGACACCCATGAGAAAGCAGATGAGCACCAGAACCCCGAGCCGTCCCGACTTTGTGACACCCTCGCCGATGTGTCGGCCGATCGGAGACATGGCGATATCCGCACCGAGATTGAACAGTCCGATACCGATCACGAGAAAGACGGAACAGATCATGAAGACGATCCGCTCAAGCCAAGTGAGCGGCGCGAGCGGGGTGAAGGAGATCACCAGCACCAGTGCCATCACGGGCATGACGGATATAAACGCCTCCCATAGTTTTGAAAACAAAGCTTTCCTCACAAAGAGCCTCCGGCTGCATATTCCAAAGTTGGTGTGTTTTCTGTTTCTCTATTTTACAACCGACGCGGCGTTCTTTCAAGCATATGAGGAGGAACGCTGCGAAAAACATTGACAACGGATCATTTGCTGTTATAATAGGCGCGTATCAAACATGACAACTGAACACCTTATCAAGAGTGGTGGAGGGAACGGCCCTGTGAAGCCCGGCAACCTGCGTTCCGCAAGGTGCCAAATCCGGCGGTGAAACGAAAGATGAGGATCTGTATTCGTATCGTCTGTCCCCGCCGGATGCCGGCGGGGATTTCCTTTTCAAGAGTCGGAACAGGAGAAAAAATGAGTCATTATCTATTTACAAGTGAATCAGTAACAGAAGGGCATCCCGACAAGATCTGCGACCAGATCTCCGATGCGGTGCTGGACGCGATCCTTGCCGAGGATCCGAACGGAAGGGTCGCCTGTGAGACCACGGTATCCACGGGGCTTGTCCACATCATGGGCGAAATCAGCACCAGCTGCTATGTGGATATCCCGAAGATCGCCAGGGAGGTGGTACGCGATATCGGATACGACAGAGCCAAATACGGCTTTGACTGCGATACCTGCGGGATCATCACCAACATTGACGAGCAGTCCGGCGACATCGCCATGGGTGTGGACAAGGCGCTGGAGAGCAAGAACGGAGAAGATGCAGAGCTCCAGAACGGCGCAGGAGACCAGGGAATGATGTTCGGCTTTGCCTGCGACGAGACACCGGAGCTTATGCCCCTGCCCATCTCTCTCGCGCATGCGCTTGCACGCAAGCTTGCGCAGGTGCGCAAGAGCGGCCTTCTGCCCTATCTCAGACCGGACGGGAAGACCCAGGTCACCGTGGAATACGACGAGCAGCGCCGTCCCCTGCGGGTGGACACCATCGTCATCTCCACGCAGCATGCTCCCGAGGCCGGGCTCGAGCAGATCCGCAGCGACATGATCGAACACGTCATAAAGACTACCGTCCCGGCGGAACTCATAGACGACCGGACGAAATACTTTGTCAACCCGACAGGCCGCTTCGTCATCGGCGGCCCGCAGGGCGACTCCGGCCTTACCGGAAGGAAGAGCCTCGTAGATACCTACGGCGGCAGCGCCCCCCTCGGCGGCGGGGCCTTCTCCGGCAAGGACCCCACCAAAGTGGACCGGTCTGCAGCCTATGCGGCAAGATATGTCGCCAAGAACATCGTGGCGGCGGGACTTGCCAGGCGCTGTCAGATTCAGTTGGCCTACGCCATCGGCGTCGCCCGCCCGGTATCGGTCAATATCGATACCTTCGGCACCAGCACTGTGTCCGATGACAGACTGGAGGAGGCGGTGGAAAAGGTATTCGACCTGCGCCCAACGGCCATCATCCGCGATCTTGACCTGCGTCGTCCCATCTACCGCAAGCTCGCAGCATACGGCCACATGGGCCGTGAGGACCTCGGCGTGCGCTGGGAGCAGACCGACAGGACTGAGGCGCTCCTTGCAGCGGTCAGAGAGTGATGCACATACCGTCATCGGAAAGCCGGGATCTCGAGATCCTGCGCTTTGATGAAGCACTGGCCGCCTCGGGGAAGAGCGGGGGATACGATGCGGAAAAGTGGCTCTACGTGCCTGACTTCTATACGGAATACCGATACATCCTCGGCGTGCGGGGCCCGGATCCGCTGATCTGCATCGGCATCAATCCCTCCACCGCAAAGCCGGACGATCTGGACAACACGCTGAAGTCCGTGGAGCGGATCGCAGCCGGCAACGGCTACAGGGGCTGGATGATGTTTAACGTCTATGCGCAGAGGGCCACGAACCCGGACGACATGGACCGGGAACTGAACCGGTTTCTCCATGAGCAGAACATGCTGGCCTTCGAACACATCCTCTCCGGTGTGGAGGACGGAGCGGTTCCGGCTGTCTGGGCCGCATGGGGCACCATCATCGAGAAGAGACCCTATCTGAAGGAATGCCTGCTCGACATGGTCCTGCTCGGGAAAAAATACGGTGCAAGATGGCTGTGCGCCGGGAAATGCTCAAAGAAGGGACATCCGCACCATCCGCTGTATCTGCGCAGGGATGAGAGAACTCTTGATTTCGATATTGAGGGATACCTGAAACACTTATAAAAAGAAAAAGAAAACATCCCCGCGGGAATCACTGATCCCGCGGGGATGCTTCACAAACAGTTTTAAAAGCTGGTCCTGTGCGAGGCAATGCCGCCGAACTGCATGGTCTCCATGATCTCGTAGCGGTCCATCTGCAGGCTCTTTTTCATTACCAACGCCTCCTCGATGGGGATTTCCAGAATCTCACCGCCCTGGATGGCAATGATGCAGTTGCTGCGGCCTCCGGCAAGGGCCTTGACGGCACTGTAGCCCATGCGGGTGGCGGTTTCCCGGTCGCGCGCGGAGGGGGTACCGCCGCGCTGTATATGGCCGAGCACAGTCACACGCGGCTCAATGCCGACTGCTTCATGTACCTGCTTGCCGATCTCCACCGCACTGCCAACGCCCTCTGCGACCACAATCATAAAGTGTGTATTTCCGGCGAGCCTGGATTCCTGGATGCGCTCTACCACATCGCGCTGGAAATCCAACTCCTTCTCCGGAACGAGCACCGCTGTTGCACCGACGGCGATACCGACATACAGCGCGAGGAAGCCCGCATTACGTCCCATAACTTCGACGATGGAGCATCTCTCATGAGACTGCATCGTGTCGCGCAGGCGGTCGATGCATTCGATGGCGGTATTGCAGGCCGTGTCAAAGCCGATGGTGTAGTGTGTGCAGCCGATGTCATTGTCGATGGTCGCCGGTACACCTACCACAGGCACTCCCAGCCGCGAAAGGGCAAGCGCGCCGCGGAAAGTGCCGTCGCCTCCGATGGCGACAATGCCGTCGATGCCGAGCATCTTGCAGGTGGCTACGGCTTTCTTCTGGCCTTCCTTTGTCATGAACTCGCTGCTGCGGGCGGTATAGAGGATCGTTCCGCCGCGGGAGAGGATATGACCGACGCTTTCGCGGTTGAGGAGAGTGAAATCGCTGTTAATCAGGCCCTGCCAGCCGCGGCGTATGCCGACGCATTCGATCCCGCTGGCAAGAGCAGTACGGGCAACTGCACGGACGGCCGCGTTCATGCCCGGCGCGTCGCCGCCGCTTGTGAGAACACCAATCCTTTTGATCTCTTTCATTGTATATCTCCTCCGGTGAGCAGAATGTTTTCAATGCATTTTCTGCTTTAAAAATAGCACATATGCCGTCGTACATCAAGCGCTTCGGCACATGTGCTTTGTTTATATTTTGATCAGAATGCCCAGTTGCCTGCGCGGAAGACAGGAACCGTTCTCCCGTCCTTTGTCACGGCATCGATGCACAGGTCCTCCGAACCGATCATGAAGTCCTCGTGCACCATCGAATCGTTGATGCCCATAGCGCGGCATTCCGCGAGGGTATAGTTTTCAAAACCCTTTATGCAGTCGGCAAAGCCGGCCCCCAACGCGAGATGGCAGGCGGCATTTTCATCAAACAGCGTATTGTAGAAAAGGATGCCTGAGTTGCGGATCGGGGAATCATAGGGTACCAGCGCGCATTCGCCGAGATAGGCGCTGCCCTCGTCCATGGTGATGATCTTCGTGAGAAGGGATTCGTTCTTCTCCGCATGCCATTCCACGGCTTTGCCGTTTTCAAAACGGATACGGAAGTTTTCAATGAGCTGTCCCTGATAGGAAAGGGGTTTTGTGGCGTAAACGACACCCTCTGCATCTCCCTTCATCGGGGAGATGAAGCATTCCTCGGAGGGGATATTCGGGTTGATCTGCACGTTCTGCAGCGTGATGTCCGCTCCGCCCTTGAACTCGGCCTGCCCGATCATGCCCACGGTGAAGTCGGTCCCATTGGAGGAGCTGTAGTGCAGGCGCTCGATGCCGAGTGAGTTGAGGTATTCGCAGCGGCGGCGCAGATCCTCATTGTGCTTTCTCCAGGCCTCCACCGGGTCTTCGTCCACCCGCGAGGTATAGAGGATGGCTTCCCAGAGCTTTTCCACCGCCTGCCTTTTGGGCAGACCGGGGAAGACCTTTTTTGCCCACGCTTCACCGGGAACGGCGGCGATGCACCACTGATATTTGTTTTCAATCTGATCGCGGTATTTTTTGATGACCGGGAAGACCTTCTGATTGGCCTTGAACAGCTTTTCCTGATTCATACCCTTCAACCCGTCCGGGTCGTCGCTTTCCAGATAGATGCGGCAGGGGATGGTGTCCACGTAATGCTGCCAGCGCGCCTCCTCGTAATCATCCAGCCGGGAGAGCGTCCGGAGGGAGCGGTAGCGGACGTGAAGCTTTTCCAACGGCTGGTAGTTCCAGTCCACAACGACTTTCTTCGCGCCGAGCCGGTAGCATTCTTCCACGAGCATCTTCACGAACTCGGGCTGATCGAGCCCTGCGCGGATGAAGACCTCCTGGCCCTTCTGCACGTTCACGCCGCAGGCGGCGATCAGTTGCGCGTATTTTTTCAGTCTTGTCTTTTTCATAATGCTTTCTCCTTTGCAGTTCCGTAAAAAAACAGGCCCGGAAAACCTCACCGGGCCTGTATGGATTTGTTCCGGACCGATCAGCCGAAGACGGAGAGCAGGAAGCCCGCCGCGATGGCAGATCCGATGACGCCGGCCACGTTCGGGCCCATGGCGTGCATCAGCAGGTAGTTGCTCTTGTTATACCGGCGGCCCACATCCTGGGACACACGGGCTGCCATCGGAACGGCGGAAACGCCGGCCGAGCCGATGAGCGGATTGATCTTCTTGCCGGAGGCATAGTACATGATCACGCCGCCGAACAGACCGCCGACCGTGGAGATGCCGAAGGCCACAAGACCGAGGATGATGATGTAGATGGTCTTGAGCTGGAGGAAAGTGTCGCCGACCATCGTTGCGCCGACGGAGGTGGCAAGGAAGATGGTGACGATGTTCATCAGGGCGTTCTGCGCGGTGTCGGAAAGCCTGTCGGTCACACCGCACTCACGGAACAGATTGCCCAGCATCAGGCAGCCGATCAGGGGAGCGGTGGAGGGCAGGAGCAGGATGACGAAAGTGGCGACGACAATGGGGAAGATGATCTTCTCGGTCTTGGAGACCTCACGGGTTTGGACCATCTTTACTTCCCGCATCTCCTTGGTCGTGCACAGCTTCATCAGAGGGGGCTGGATCAGCGGGATCAGCGCCATGTAAGAGTATGCCGCTATGGCGATGGGCCCGAGCAGCTCCGGAGCGAGCTTCGTAGTCAGGTAGATGGCCGTGGGGCCGTCAGCACCGCCGATGATGCCGATGGAGGCGGCCTGCGGTCCGGTGAATCCGAGGAGGATCGCGCCGAAGAAGGCCACAAACACGCCCAGCTGGGCCGCTGCGCCGAGCAACAGGCTCTTCGGGTTGGAAAGCAGCGGTCCGAAGTCGGTCATCGCGCCCACGCCCATGAAGATCAGCGAGGGGTATATGCCCGCTTTAACGCCTATGTAGAAAAAGTCGAGCAGGCCGCAATGCTGCATGATATGTCCGTAGCTGTGGTAGTAGGGGCTGCTCGCGTCGAGAAACTCAGACCAGAGCTCCGGGTGATACAGGGCATTGCTGCCGCCGAGAGAGATAAAGTAGCTGAGGTTGGCCAGCAGACATCCGAATGCGATGCCGCAGAGGAGCAGCGGCTCGAATTTCTTCACGATGCCCAGATACAGAAGCACGAACGCGATCAGGATCATGACGAGGTTCTTCCAGCCGCCGGCCATGAAGAAACCGGCGAATCCGGACTCGAGCGCAAGCTTCTGAAGAGTACCTATAATATCCATCCGGCGCCCTCCTTATGCGATGACGACCAGAGGAGAACCGGTTTCCACGACCTGGCCTTTTGTGACCGCGACCTGAGCGACGGTTCCGCCCTTGGTGGCCGTGATCTCGTTTTCCATCTTCATGGCCTCGAGGATGATGAGCACATCACCTTCCTTGACCTTCTGGCCCGCAGACACGTTGATCTTGAGGATGTTGCCGGGCATTGGGGACTTTACCACTTCGCCGGCTGCCAGCCCCGGTGCGGGAGCAGCGGCGGGAGCGGCGGCCACGGGTACGGCTGCCGGAACAGGAGCCGCGACAACTACCGGTGCGGGAGCGGCGGGAGCAAGAGCCTCATACTCGTCTACGAGCATGGCCTCGCCCGCATCAACCTCAACTTCATATACTCTGTTTCCGAGAGTGACTTTGTATTTCATTTATCCTTGACCTCCTTGATGGACTTGAAGCGAAGCTCGTTCAGAGGCTTCCCAAGAGAATCCGCGACGATGGCCATGATCATGGCAGCGTCTTTCGGATCGGTATCATAGAGTTTGAGATCACCGGCGGTGCCCGGAGCGGGAAGTGCCTTCGCAGGCTCTTCTGCAGCAGCTTCAGCCGGAGCCTCGGCAGCGGCTGCTTTTTTGGACTTTGCGATCATGATCCTGGTAAGGATGAACACAACGATCATCAGCAGCACGAGCCCGAGGAAGACCACCAGATACCCGAGGACGCCAATCAGCGCGGCATCTCCGATGTTCAGGTTTATAAGATCACTCATATTCAGGCCTCCGTGATCGTGTAGCGCACGATCTTCTCTTCAGCCTCGCGGCGTTTCTCAAAGAAGTTCTCCGCCACCTGCGGGAAGGCTATGTAGCTGAGCACGTCCTCTTCGCATCTTGCGGTGTCGCCCAGCTTCTCCTGAGCTTTCTCGAAGACGTCGGTCGGAAGGGTGTCGGCATAGCGGCCCTCGAGCGGCTTCTCACCGGCGAGGATCTTGTCGCGGATCGCCGGATTGATCGGAGCGGGGGTCTTGCCGTATTCGCCGCGGCAGTAGGCCTTGAGCTCTGCGCCGACGTTCTTGTAGCGCTCACCGGCCAGGACATTCTGCACGGCCTGTGTGCCGATCAGCTGGCTGGTCGGGGTGACGAGCGGGGGATAGCCCATGTCCTCGCGGACTTTCGGGGTCTCGATGAGGGCCTCTTCGAACTTGTCGGAGGCGTTCAGGCTCTTCAGCTGGCTGAGCAGGTTGGAGAGCATGCCGCCGGGGATCTGGTAGGTGAGGCAGCGCGTGTCGGTGGTCAGAGAGACCGGGTTAAGCGTGCCGTCTTCGAGATATCCGGCGCGGATGGGCTTGAAGTAGTCCGCCATCTTGTTGATGGAGGCCTCGTCAAGACCTGTGTCGTATCCCATCTCGCGGAGCGTATAGAACAGGGTCTCCGTGGCGGGCTGGGAAGTTCCGCCTGAGAAGGGGGAGATCGCCGTGTCGATGACATCGGCACCGGCCTCTATGCCCTTGAGATAGGTCATGAAGGCAAGACCGGTGGTGCAGTGCGTGTGCATGACGACGGGCAGATCAACGGCGTCCTTGATGGCGGCGACGAGATCATATGCGTTCTGCGGGGTAAGGATGCCGGCCATGTCCTTGATGCAGATGGAGCCCACGCCCATAGCGGCAAGCTCCTTCACCATGGACACATACTTTTCAAGCGTATGGACCGGGCTGATTGTGTAGGAGATGGCTGCGGAAGCCATCGCTCCGCTGTTGACCGCCTCTTCAACGGCAACCTTCAGGTTGTCGATGTCGTTGAGAGCATCGAATATACGGATGATGTCGATGCCGTTCTTGACGGAGCAGCGCACAAAGCGACGGACGATGTCGTCGGGATAATGCTTGTAGCCGAGGATGTTCTGGCCGCGGAGAAGCATCTGGAGCTTAGTGTCGGGCATATGCTCGCGGATCTTTCTCAGTCTTTCCCAAGGATCCTCGTTCAGGAAGCGGAGACAGACGTCGAACGTGGCACCGCCCCAGACCTCTGCGGAATAGTAGCCCGCCTTGTTGATGGTGTCGAGGATCGGCTCCATCTTGCTGTAAGGCAGACGGGTAGCTATGAGGGACTGGCTCGCGTCACGCAGGACCGTCTCGGTAAACTGTACCTTCTTCATATGATAAACGTTCCTCCGATAATTGAATTTTTAACAATCTCCATTATATCATAAAAAAAGCACAAATCTATAGGGAAAAAACAAAAAATTCTCCGCAGAAGCATCGCTCTGCGGAGAATACTTTGGTCATTATTACTATCGGGATGAGGCCTCAGGCAACTCTTCTCGCCTCATAGTTGTCGGTGTTCAGATCCGAGATGATAACACCGGTGGTCTCCGTAGAGGAGTGGATGAACTGTCCGTTGCCTATATAGATGCCGGAGTGACCGATATAGTTGTCTCCCTGGTAGAAGCACAGGATGTCGCCGGGCTGTATGTCCGCAGGGTCCACGTGCACACCTTCCGTCGCCTGGTTGCAGGCCACGCGCTGGATCGTGTAGCCGAAGTGCTTGTACACATACCAGACGAAGCCCGAGCAGTCGAAGCCGGTATCGGGGGAAGTACCGCCCCATCTGTAGGCGCAGCCGAGATGCTGCAGAGCATAGGCGGCAATCTGCTTTCCGGTGTCGGAACCTTCACTGCTTACCGAAGGTTTGTCCAAAGCAACATAATCGCCGTAGACGAAGCCCTCTTTCCCGTCGATCACGCATCTGGTCCATGCGCCGTTATGACCGATCACCTTCAATGCCTTACCGGAATTATATTCAGCGAGGATCTGCGTGTTGGTGGAAGCACCGGCGCGGAAGCGTACGCAGTTGCCGCGGATATATCCGTTGGTATCGGACGACGTGCTGCCGGTCTCGGCCGTCTGTGTGCCGCCCGGATCAGTCGTCTGGGCGGGCTGCTCCGCAGCTGCCGGAGCCTGTTGCTGGACGGCGTCGATCTTAACGTACTGGGAGAAGACGAAGCCTTCTTTCCCGTTGATCACCACCTGAGACCAGCTCCCGCTGCTGCCCTTCACGGTCAGCGGTGTGCCGGAGTTATAGCTGGTGATGATGGTGTAGGTCGTGCCCGGCCCCGTGCGGAAGCGGACATAGTTGCCGCTGATGGTGCCGCTCTTTTCCGTCGTAGCGCTCACCTGATAGTTGGGTTGCTGCTGTGCGGGCTGCTGTGCGGGAGTCTCCTGCACCGGTGCGGGCGTGGCTGCGGGAGCCTGTTCCTCACGGGAGACGTATCCGCTCCAGACATAGCCGTCCTTACCGTTGATATTCACTTGTGTCCAGTCCCCGGCGCTTCCGGTAATGGTGAGCTTCGTGCCCGTCTTGTATTCTCCGAGCACCGTGTAACCCGTTCCGGGACCGCTGCGGAAACGCACGTACATCGCGTTGATGTATCCGTTCGTTGTCGATGCGCTCTCCGTCACCTGTTCCGCGACAGGTGCGGGATTGATCTTCAGATAGTAGGAGGACATGAAGCCCGTCCTGCCGTTGTATGTCACATTGTACCAGTAGCTGTTGGAGCAGTCGTTCACCGTGACGGTGGCGCCTTTTTCAAGGCAGGCCACGATCTCGTAGTTCGTTCCCGGACCGCCCCTCATGTTGACATCGTCACCCGTTACGGTAGCCTCATCGGCAAATGCTGTGACTGTGAGCGCAAGACAGATAAGTGAGGCCAGAATGAGAAACCGTATGATTTGTTTTCGCATAAGCCTTTCCTTAATCGTTACCTTCCGGCAAGTGACCTTTCAAGCCATATAGCGGCAACGTCTATTGCGGCATACAGACTGTCCTTTTCGGTTTTTTTGACAATCCTGTCCCTTGAACGCACGTTCGGATCGGTCAGCTGGAGCTGCACCGAGACCTTCGTGGCAACATCAAGGTCGCCGACCTTTTTTGTTTCAAGGATCTGCATCATGATCACATATGGATCGGCAAAGCTGCCGTAATAGATGATGTTATCCTTTCTCTGGAGGGGGTGCCCTTTGTATATCAGATCTTTTGCCATAAAATTACCTCCATATGTAACCGAAATGTTACCATAAATTATTTAGATTGTCAACAGTTAATTTGCTTCGCGATCATCCCACACCGAATCCGAACATCGCCGCTGCGGCTGCCGCGGCTTTTGCCGCCTCCTGATCCGCATAGGCCTGACGCAGATCCCCGAACGCATAGGTGTCTCCGCCGATGAAGGGGTATGTAAAGGTCTTGTATGCCATGCCCTCGTGGACCTTGGTCATGATGGTCCGGAAGGTATTCAGGCACGGATTGCCCGACGTGTTGATATACTCCGGAGTGTCGTATCCGGTCCAGATGGCGGCCACGTAGTAAGGCGTGCAGCCGACGAACCAGCGGTCCTTGGAGTCGCCGGAGGTGCCGGTCTTTCCGGCCACGGGCATGTTCGGCAGCGATGCGGATCCGGCCGTTCCGTAGTCCACAACGCCTTTCATCATATAGGTCATCACGTGTGCCGTGTTCTCGGAAAATGCCTGGATCGTTTCGGAGGTGTTGTCGATGATGGTGTTGCCGAATTTATCGGTTATCTTCGAATAGGTGCGGGCATAGGTGAATGTGCCGTCGTTGACGAAGGCAGAGTAGGCCTGGGCCATCTCCCGCACGGTAACGCCGTTGGTCTGCTGTCCCACTGCCATGGGGGCATAGGAATTGTCGGAGCCTTCTACGAGGGAGGTGAAGCCGAGTTTGTTTACCAGATAGTCGTAGCAATACTGGGGCGTAAGTTTGTCCACGATCTGTGCCGCCACCGTGTTGATCGAGTTCACAAGTGCGGTATTGATCGTGACGATACCCATATAGCCGTTGCTGTCATAGTTATGCGGATACCAGTCCGTCCCGGTCAGCCGGATATCCGGCGAGTCGTTGACAAGCGTATTCGGCGTGATCAGGCCGATCTCCACGGCCGGACCGTAGGAGGCCAGCGGCTTGATGGCGGATCCGGTCGGCCTCGTGGAGTCCGAGGCCCTGTTCAGCGGGAAGTTCTGCGTTTTCGTGCCCACGCCGCCCGCCAGCGCCACGATATCCCCGTTGAACGGATCAAGGATCACGATGGCGCTCTGGAGCTGCTGGGAAGAGCCTCTCGAAGAGAAATGGGAAAGGTCGGAGTAGTAATCGTCCACATAGCCCTGGATCTCCGGATCGAGACAGCAGTAGATCTGATAGCCGCCGCCGTAAATGAGCTGCTTGGCGGTCTCCTTGCCTATGTTTCTCTCCCGCATCAGGTCCGCAATGGCATCGTTGATGACAGTTTCCGTATAGTAGCTGTAGATCTTCTGGGTATACACCGTGTTCGCGCTGTGGGCGAACACGAGTTCTTCGGCGCAGGCAGCAAGATACGTGTCGTGGTCGATGTATCCCTGCTCATACATCTCGCGCAGGATGGTCTCCTGACGCTCCTTATTGTTCTCCTCGTTATAGAAGGGGTCGAACTTGGTGGGCTGGTTCGTGATGCCCGCTATGGCGGCGCATTCGGCGAGTGTGAGATCCTTCACATCTTTCCCGAAATAGGTCCGCGCTGCCGTCTGGACTCCCCAGCACCCTTCGCCGAAATACACCGCATTGAGATACCACTCGAGGATCTCATCCTTCTGGTATTTTTTCTCCAGCTCCATTGCACTGAAGATCTCGCTCAGTTTCCTCTGGACGGTCACCTCGTCATTTCCCGTCAGGTTCTTGATCAGCTGCTGCGTGATGGTGGAGCCGCCGTAGGTGTCCTGCATGGTGGCGAACATCTTGAAGAAAGCGGTGCCCGTGCGGAACCAGTCCACACCCTGATGGTCATAGAAGCGTTTGTCCTCAATGGCGATAACGGCCTTGGACATATAGTCCGGGATCTGATCCAGATCCACCCACACGCGGTTCTGCTTGCCGGAGAGAGTCTCCAGCACCTGCCATTTCCCGGAGGAATCCTTGTACCATATCGTGCTCGATTCGCTGAGCCTGTACTCTTCAAGGCTTATGCCGACGGTCGGTGTCAGGCAGGATTTCACGTAATAGGCGAAAATGAGCGAAAAGAGCAGACCGGCGATCAGCAGCACCAGCAGAATGGAGAATATAAGTTTTATGATTACTGTCAGCGTTCCGACGGCGGCATCCACGGTCCTGTCCGCGACGAGGGCCGAGGTGCTGAAGAGACCGCGCAGGCTAAACTTTCTGTTCTTCAAAGACGGAAGATCCCCCTTGAAAGCATAACTAACTAAAAAGTATAACATAAAGGCCGCCGATGCGATAGACATTTTGTAAATTTTGCCCCCCGAAAGGGAAGAACGGCCGCCCCTATTGATTTATAACGGGCCTTAGGTTAAAATATCCTCAGAAAAGGCAACAGAAAGGAGCGATGCATGATGGATGAAGAAACCGGCGGCACCTTCATAGTTCTTGAGGATGAGGAGGGCAACAGCGCCGAGCTGGAGATTATTGCCGAACTGGAATACGACGGGGAGACCTACACTGCCTTCCTGCCTGCGGATATGGATGAGGACGATCCGGATTACGGCTACGTCATTCTGAAAAACAACGTCGATGAAGAGGGCTTCGAGGTCTACGATACCATTGATGACGAACGGAAAGAGGAAGAGATCTACGAGCGCTTTATGGCCCTCCTCTATGAAGAAGAGGATGAAGAAGATCCGAAACAGTAAAAACTCCCTGCTGCTGTGCGCGTGTACCCGAATCGGGATATCGGCCCGTTAAACCCACATCACTTATAAGGGATGCCGAATTGAGTCTGCGGATTGCAGGCCTCCCGGCCCGGCCGGACGTTGGAAGCAGTGAAACAGAACTTAGGCGACCCACCTGCCTTTCTGTGCAGGTTATAATGCGGCCGACACGGCACAAGCGGCAGGCGTCCGCGGAGCAATCCGCGGACGTTTTTCTCGTTTTTTGAATAAAAGATCCGCAGGGCTTTGACCCTGCGGATCCGTATTCTTGATGAAGTTTTATCAGAACTTGCCGAGGGAGCCGGAGTTCTCTTCGTTCGGCATGTACTCTTCGCGCTTGCCGGGGAGGATGGCGTTGAGGATGATGCCGACGATCGAGGCAACTGCAAGGCCGGACAGGGCGATCTTCATGTTGCCGATCATGAAGGTGATGGCACCGGTCGCATTGTTGCCGGCGGTGGTGATGTCCGCGCCGAGGAGACCGGAGAAGTTGATGCCCAGTGCGAGGCCGAGGATGACAGCCGCTACGATGACGTTCCTGGACTTCTGGAAGTCAGTGTGGTTTTCGACCATGTTGCGGACACCGACTGCAGAGATCATACCGTAGAGGATGATCGACACACCGCCGATCGTGGCGGTGGGCATGGCGGCGATCAGGGCTGCGAACTTCGGACAGAAGGAGAGGACGACTGCAAAGTAGGCGGCGATGCGGACGACCTTCGGGTCATAGACCTTGGTCAGCACGAGGACGCCGGTGTTTTCACCATAGGTGGTGTTGGCAGGTGCGCCGAAGAGGGCTGCGATCGTGGTGCCGACGCCGTCACCGATGAGGGTGCGGTGGAGGCCCGGATCTTCGATCAGGTTCTTCTCGATCGTGCCGCCGATGGCGGAAATGTCACCGACATGCTCCATCATGGTTGCGAAGGCGATCGGGACGATCATGATGATCGAGGAGACGAGGAGGCCAGGGTTGAAGTTAGAAGCACCGAAGAGGCTGAAAACGGTATCCTTCATCTGGAAGGGGATGCCGATCCAGGCGGCTTCTTTCACGCCGCTGAAGTCGACCTGGCCGCAGACGGCCGCAACGATGTAGGAAACGAGGACGCCCATCAGGATCGGGACGATCTTGATCATACCTTTGCCCCAGATGTTGCAGACGATGACCACTACGATCGCGAGCAGGGCGATCCACCAGTTGGAGGAGCAGTTGTTGATGGCGGAGGGAGCGAGGATCAGGCCGATCGCAATGATGATCGGTCCGGTTACAACGGGCGGGAAGAAGCGCATGACGTTCTTCGAGCCGAAGGCCTTGCAGATCAGCGAGAGGACGAGGTAGAGCAGACCGGCGCAGGCTACGCCGACAC
The DNA here is from genome assembly GCA_017434755.1 of Oscillospiraceae bacterium. GTDB lineage: Bacteria > Bacillota > Clostridia > Oscillospirales > Oscillospiraceae > Limivicinus. The sequence goes on from JAFRER010000015.1 coordinate 42,360, forward strand.
AGGCGTAGGGAAGCGATTCACTCTGGGAGAGGCCGACCTCCGCACCGGAGGCGACGACTGCGAAGTATCCGCCGAGGAAGGCGAAGGAGGAACCGAGGAACACTGGGACCTTTCTCTTGGTGACCAGGTGCATGAACAGCGTTGCGAGACCTGCGAAGAGCAGTGTTGCGGAAACGCTCAGTCCGGTCAGGATCGGGACGAGGACCGTTGCGCCGAACATGGCGAACAGGTGCTGTACGCCGAGGACGAGCATCCTCGGGGTCCCGAGGGTCTTGGCGTCGTAGATCGCTTCGTCGGAGACAGTTTTCTTTTCTTTTGCCATTTTCATTGTTACCTTTCTAAATAATCTTAAATGAAAATATATGGAAAGAGCGGTTTTATTCGCTCAGATCCACCAGGTAAACGGCGGTCTCCCCGTCGTATTCGGGAAGCATGACTTCAATCATCTCATTGTGAGAGGTGGGTACGTTCTTGCCGACGAAGTCGGCCCGGATCGGCAGTTCCCTGTGGCCTCTGTCCACGAGCACCGCAAACTGGATGCTCTTGGGCCTGCCGCAGGAGAAGACCGCTTCGATCGCCGCTCTGGCCGTGCGCCCGGTATACAGCACGTCGTCCACCAGCACGATGTCCTTCCCCGTAACGTCAAAAGGCAGCTCGGAACGTTTGATCTCGGGATTGTCGGCGATGTGCGTCAGATCGTCTCTGTAAAAGCTTATATCCACGCTCCCGACCGGTACCGAGATGTTCTCGATGGCCTCGATGTTTCTCTGCAGCCTTTGCGCAAGGGTGCCTCCTCTGCGGAGGATGCCTGTGAGACAGATGTTTTCCGCGCCTTTGTTCTTTTCAACGATCTCATGGGAAATGCGCATGAGCGCCCGGTTCATGGCCGCCTCATCCATAAGTCTGGCTTTGATCTTCATCCAGCACCTCGTGAAAAACAAAAATGCCCTGCCGGTACCCGGCAAGACACAGAATAAGCTGACTGCAGGAGCAGAGCTCTGCTATATGTCGATTTTGCCGGTCTCTCTGTACCGTTTTTAAAAATCTGTTTTCTGGGATGGATTATATATCAGACCATGCTGAAAAGCAATCGTCAGCTCCTACAATTTTCATCCGAAGAACAACATCTTGTGTTATCGCTTTTGATAAATCCCACAAAAAGCACTATTTGTACCGGGCCGGATGAGCGGAGAAAGATCGCTCTTGCCCCTTTGCGGCCGCAGGTGATATACTTATTATACTATATATAAAAAACCATGTTCAATCATACCGGGAAGGAGGCGGGATGTGTATGGCGGCAGCAGGAGAAAGACAGCTTGCCCGTGAGACCATGATGCTCACGGAACCGCTGTCAAAAGTGATACTCAAGATGGCCTACCCGACCATCATCGCCTTTCTTATCTCATCGATCTACAGCATGGCGGACATCTACTTCGTGAGTTCTCTGGGTACGAATGCCACTGCCGCAGTCAGCGTGAACGCCTCGCTCGACAGCCTCATCATGGTGGCCGGCAGTCTCTTCGCCGTCGGCGCCAGCAGTTATATCGCAAGGCTTCTCGGGGCCGGGAACAAAGAGCGGGCGAGCAAAACGCTTTCCTCGTCGTTCTTCTTTGCCATGGGGCTCGGTGTGGTCATCATGATCCTGGGCGTCTGCTTCCGCAGACCGATGGTCCGGCTTTTCGGCGCGACCGACACCTGTGAGAAATATGCCATGGACTATGCATCCTATGTGCTTTACGCAGCACCGTTCATGGCGGCGAATTTCGTCATGAACCAGTCGCTGCGTTCGGAGGGCAGCGCACTTTATTCCATGATCGGCATGGGGATCGGCGGCGTGATCAACTGCTTCCTCGACCCGGTATTCATCCTGCCCTGGGGGCTGAATATGGGGGTCGCAGGAGCTTCTCTCGCCACAGCACTCTCAAAGCTTATCAGCTTTGTTGTCCTTCTTTTTCCGTATGTCCGCGGACACAGTCTGCTCACTCTCAGCATAAAAAACGTGATCTTTGACTTCGGCATGATCAAGGAGGTCATCGCCGTCGGATCCTCCTCCATGTTCCGCACGCTGCTGTCGATCCTTTCGGGAATCCTTATTAACAAGGAAGCAGGGCTCATTTCCGACGCGGCGCTTGCCAGCATCGGCGTGACGAACAAGTGCATGATGTTCTGCTTCAGCATTATCCTCGGCTTTGGCTCGGGTTTCCAGCCGGTGGCCGGTTTCAACTGGGGCGCGAAACGCTATGACAGAGTGAGGGGCAGCTTCCGGTTCGCCTCTGTTGCGGCACTGGCAGGCGGAGCGGCAATGGGACTGGTGATGGCCCTGTTTGCCCCACAGATCATAGGATGGTTCTCCAGCGGAGATCCGGAGCTCATCCGGCTTGGGACATTATGCATCCGACTGCAGGCGATCGCTCTGCCTATACATGCCTGGGTCGCCATCGTGAACCATCTGGCGGGCGGACTCGGCAAGGCGAAGATCGCGCTGCTCCTCGCCACGGCAAGGCAGGGAAGCTGCTTCATCCCCATCTTGTATCCGCTGTCCCGCAACTTCGGGGCAGAAGGCATCGCCTCCGTGCAGGCGGTGGCGGACCTTCTTACACTTGTTCTCGCCATACCGGCCATGATGATCCTGAACAAAATGATAAATGCCGCCGAGGCGGAGGAAAGAAGCGGACAGGGCTGATTTAGGTGTAATTTCCACAATATATTCTGCAGACCATCCTGTTTTATTTGTGAGAATATCTGATTGACATCATTGATTTAGTATGCTAGATTAATGCACAACCGAAGCAATAATAGAGGCGCGAAGCTCATCAGTACCTTTCCGGAGGCCCTCAAAGGCCGGTGAAGGAAGCGGGAAAGGGTGATTCGCCGAAGCAAAGATCCGTTTGAGAGGATCGGCGCTGGGCGGCTGGAGAATATCCTGACGACTGTCGCAGAAATGCGGAGTGCTATTGTTCGCGCTATAATCTTTCTTTTGAAGGTAAGCGGCCGAAGCACAACGCTTCGGCCGAATTTTTTACCCGAAAAAGGGAAGGAGAAAAACAAATGAACCGCACAACAAGAATCATCGCTGTCATCCTCAGCCTGATCATGCTGCTCGGCATGGCCGCATGCGGCAGCTCAGCTCCCGCCGCTGCAACCGGCAGCGCTCCCGCTGCTTCCTCTTCCGGCGATTCCTCCGCCCCCGCCGCCGCGGCAGTGCCCTCCGGCGTCGAAGACGGCGTGCTCACGGTAGCCATGGAATGCGCCTATGCTCCGTATAACTGGGCCCAGCCCGACGATTCCAACGGCGCTGTCCCCATCAAGGGCACCAACATGTTTGCCAACGGCTACGACGTCATGACTGCCAAGCAGATCTGCGAGGCCAACGGCTGGGAGCTCGAGATCGTCCAGCTGGAATGGGACAGCCTGATCCCTGCCGTTATGTCCGGCACCGTTGACGCCGTCATCGCCGGTCAGTCCATGACCTCCGAGAGGATGGAGTCCGTCGACTTCGCCGGCCCGTACCTCTATGCCTCCATCGTATGCCTCACACTCCAGAACAGCGCCTTTGCCTCCGCACAGGGCAAGTCCGATCTTGCCGGCGGCACCGCCACCAGCCAGAGCGGCACCATCTGGTATGAGTCCTGCCTGCCGCAGATCGAGGGTGCCAACATCGCCACCGCCGCGGCTGACGCGCCGTCCATGCTGATGGCGCTTGAGAGCGGCACGGTCGACTTCGTCTGCACCGATATGCCCACCGCCCAGGGCGCCCTGATCGTCTACCCCGACATGGTCATCCTGGACTTCACCGGCACCGACGATGACTTCGAGGTCAGCGAGGAAGAGGTCAACATCGGCATCTCCGTCGCCAAGGGCAATACCGTTCTGCTGGATGCGATCAACGCCGTCCTCAGCACGAAGACCGCTGACGACTTCAACGCTCTCATGGCCCAGGCCACCGCGATCCAGCCCATCGGCTGATCCTCAGTTCAGATACGTAACGATTCCGATTCTCCGGGAGGACCCACATGTTCGCTGAACGCGTTTCTCTTCTGTTTAAAGATATCGCTGCCCTGATGAGCACCTACGGAGGGGCTTATCTGAAGGGCGCCGGGAGCACGTTGCTGCTGGCCATTATCGCCACCTTCATAGGCTGCGTGATCGGCTTCATCTGCGGCATACTCCAAACCATTCCCATCAATCCCGGAGACGGAGCCGTCAAAAGGTTCCTGCTCGGCGTGATCCGCGTGATCATCCGCATCTACGTCGAAGTCTTCCGCGGCACTCCGATGATCCTGCAGGCCGTATTCATCTATTACGGCCTGCCGTACTTCTCGGGCAACCGCCTGCAGTTCACGAGCATCTGGGGCGTGGCGATCCTGGTCGTCTCCATCAACACTGGAGCATATATGTCCGAATCCGTCCGAGGAGGCATCCTGTCCATCGATCCCGGACAGACCGAAGCCGCCAAATCCATCGGCATGACGCACTTCCAGACCATGGTGAACATCATCCTCCCGCAGGCCCTGCGGAACATCATGCCGCAGATCGGAAACAACTACATAATCAACGTGAAGGACACCTCCGTCATGTTCATCATCGGTTTCATCGAGTTCTTCGCCGTGCATAAGATGGCGGCGGGGGCCACCTTCAAGTATTTCCCCAGCGCGACGGTGGAGATGGCGGGATATCTGTGCATGACGCTGCTCGCCTCGTTCATATTGCGATGGGTGGAAAAGAAGATGGATGGCTCAGACAGCTATGAACTTGTCAACGACGACCAGCTGGTGATGACTGCCGGGACCTATAACCACCCGGTGAAAGGCAGTCCCTTCGACGAGCGCAGCACCGAGTATACGGAAGGGGAAAGGTGAGCCCCATGGATGAACTCATTCTTCAGGTGAACCACCTTTCCAAGAGCTTCGGCAGCAACGAAGTGCTCAAGGACATAGACTTTTCCGTCAGCAAGGGCGATGTGATCAGCATCATCGGGGCCTCCGGCTCCGGAAAGTCCACGCTCCTGCGCTGCATCAACCTGCTGGAGACCCCCAGCGGCGGCGAGATCCTGTTCCACGGCGAGGACGTGGCCCGCAGAGGCGCGAACGTGCCCGCCTACAGGGCGAAGGTCGGTATGGTGTTCCAGACCTTCAACCTCTTCAGCAATCTCTCCGTGCTCGAAAACTGCGTCATCGGCCAGATGAAGGTGCTCAAGCGCGGCCGCGACGAGGCCAGAGCCAATGCTCTCCAGTACCTCACAAAAGTCGGTATGGGCCCCTATATCAACGCGAAGCCTAGACAGATCTCCGGCGGACAGAAGCAGCGCGTGGCGATCGCAAGGGCGCTTGCGATGAACCCCGAAGTTTTGCTTTTCGACGAGCCTACTTCGGCGCTGGACCCCGAGATGGTGGGAGAAGTGCTCAGCGCCATGCGGACCATCGCGGACGACGGCATGACCATGCTCGTGGTGACGCACGAGATGGCCTTTGCACGAGAAGTCTCCAACCGGGTCGTTTACATGGCGGACGGAGTCATCTGCGAGCAAGGCACTCCCGAGCAGATATTCGAACACCCGCAGCAGGAGAGGACGAGAGAATTCCTCGCAAGAACGAGAAAAGAACAGTAAAAAAGAAGACCGCCGGGCTCCGCCCGGCGGCTTTTGCATATGTTTGCTCAGTAATCCACTTTCATAAGGCACAGGCCTTGAGGCGGGGCAGTGGGGCCAGCAAGACGGCGATCCTTCTTCTCGAGGATCTCTCTTACCTGATTCGGCTCCATGCGGCCGAAGCCGACCTCAAGGAGAGTGCCGGTGATGATCCGCACCATGTTCTGCAGGAAGCCGTCACCATGGAAATCGAAATAGATGAAGTCCTTCCTTTTAATAATCTCTATGGTATCCACCGTCCGCACGGTGGATTTCTTCATTTTCGGATTTGAGCAGAAGGCCTTGAAATCATGCTCGCCGACAAGGTGTGCCGCAGCTTTCCGCATTGCCGCAATGTCCGGGACAGAGTCGAGGACCGTCACGTATTTCCGGTTGAAAACGGGCTTGGAGGCGCCGGCATAGCATGTGTACGTATAGAGCTTGCCGGCGGCGTTATACCTGGCGTGGAAGCGGTCGGAAACGATGCCGACGCGGTTAACGGAGATGTCATCCGGGAGGTAGCGGTTCATGTAGGCGAGGATCTCCTCGGGACTCAGAGCTGTCTCCAAATGGGCGTTCGCGATCATGGCCCTTGCGTGGACCCCTGCGTCGGTCCGACCGGCACCGATGATCTCGGCTTCCGTATCCGTCATGCGGCTGAGAACGGCTTCGAGCTTGCCCTGTATGGTATCCTTGCCGGGCTGGCGCTCCCACCCGTAATAACGGGTCCCGTCGTAGCTTATCTCGAATCTGTAGTTGGTCATGTTTCCTGCCCCCTTCCGTTCCGGACGAAGTCTATGACATATTCGGCGAATTTCAGTGCAGCGGGCCCTTTCGAGGCTATCGCAAGTCCTATCGTCCTGACTGCCTCCGGCTGAAGAGGCAGAACCCTGAGACGGTCATGGCGGCCTTTCAGGAGAAGTTCGGGCATGATGGACACGCCGAGGCCCTGCTCGACCATGGCGATGATCGCATAATCATCTTTGGTGTAAAAGCGGACGTTTGGCTTCACGCCTGCAGCATCAAGGGCTCTGCGGGCATCGTGGTCGGAGCTTTCGAGCAGGCTGATGAACGGCTCCGTCTCGCACTCCAGAAGAGGGAACTTGGGGTAGGCCGCGAAACGGCTGTCCTCCGGCACAATGGCCAGCAGACGATCTTCCATGAGGGCGATGCACTCACAGTCGAGTCTGCTGGGCATGTTGATAAAGCCGATATCGACGTTCCCGTCCTGGACCCATTGATCGACGTCGTGGTAGTCCCCGTTGAGCAGGCGGAATTCCACATTGGGGTAGTCGTTCTGGAAACGCTTGAGGATCGGAGGGAGCCAGTGCACGGCGACCGAGGTGAAAGCGCCGATGCGCACGGTACCGGCCTGCAGTCCGCGGATCGAGGAGGCGGTCTGCTCCAGACTCTCCGCGCTGGCCATCAGCGCGCGGACGGAGGGGAGCAGCTTTTCTCCCTCTTCCGTAAGCTTGACGCCGCCTCTGCTGCGTGTAATGAGCGGGAAACCCAGATCGGCCTCAAGAGAGGCGATGCTGTGGCTGACGGCGCTTTGCGTGCAGCCGAGATCATACGCCGCCTGCGTCAGACTGCCGGCCTCTATGGTCGCAAGAAATGTTTCGTATTTGGAAGTATTCATGAAACCATCTCATATATTTATGAATAGAATTACTTTTTCTAATATTATAGAGATTATTTGCAGGATTTCAAGTGCTTTCCGCCGAAAAGGCGCTTGATGAGTTTTAGCGGGGTGTCTATAATCCGACTTGTTTATTACAGGAAAGAGGACAAAACCATGACTGCTTCGACCATCTGTATCCTTATCGCGATCATCGCATATCTGCTCGGCATGCTCTATATAGGCGTGCGTTATTCGAAAAACAAAAACTCAGAGGACTTCTATCTCGGCGGCAGAAGGCTCGGACCGATCGTGACGGCTATGAGCACGGAAGCTTCGGACATGAGCGCCTACCTGCTGATGGGCGTTCCGGGGCTGGCCCTGTTCTGCGGCATCGCTGAGGCGAGCTGGACAGCAATAGGCCTTTCCATTGGAACTTATCTCAACTGGCTCTTTGTAGCGAAGCGGCTGCGCCGCTACAGCTCGAGGCTGGGAGCCATCACGGTGCCGGATTTCATCTCCGCACGCTTCCGGGACAACACCCGGATTATCCAAATCATCGGCGGTCTGATGATCATCGTGTTCTTCGTGCCCTATGTGGCGTCCGGCTTCTGCGCCTGCGGAAAGCTTTTCAACAGCCTGTTCGGCTTTGATTACATGACCACCATGATCATCTCCGCGATCGTGATCGTTGCCTACTGCGCGGTGGGCGGATTCATGGCGGCCTCCGTCACGAGCCTCATCCAGAGCATCGTGATGACATTCTCGCTGATCGTGATGGTGCTCTTCGGGATCAAAGTGGCGGGCGGATGGTCGAACGTGATGGCCAATGCGCAGAGTATCCCCGGATATCTGGACATCTTCGGAAATACGAATATAATCAGCAAAACCAACGGCGTTTACACTCCGTTCCTGATCGCCACCACGCTTGCTTGGGGCCTCGGCTATTTCGGAATGCCTCACGTGCTGATCCACTTCATGGCGGTAGAGAGCGAGGAGAAGCTGAATATCAGCCGCAGGGTCGGAAGCATCTGGTGTGTGGTGTCCCTCGCGGTGGCGGTGCTGGTCGGTATCGTCGGCTACTCCATGCTGAAAGCCGGAGCGGTACCCGCATACGAGAGCGCATCCGCGGCAGAGAGTATTATCGTGGACAGCTCCTCGCTTCTGGCGCAGAAAGGCATCTTCTTCGCAATCATCGGCGGCCTGTGCCTTGCAGGTATCCTTGCGGCGACGATGTCCACCGCCGACGCGCAGCTGCTCGGCGCGGCATCGGCCGTGACACAGAATCTTCTCAGCGGCGTTCTCGGCGTGAAGCTCAGCGACAAGGCCAATATGATCGCTGCCAGGCTCACCGTCATCGCGGTTGCGATCCTCGGCATCATCTTTGCACGGGACCAGAACAGCTCCATCTTCAAGGTGGTCTCCTTCGCATGGGCGGGATTCGGCGCGACATTCGGACCCATCATGCTGTTCAGCCTGTTCTGGAAGCGCTGCAATAAATGGGGCGCTATCGCCGGCATGATCACCGGAGCGGCCATGATCTTCATCTGGAAGTTCGGCGTGGCGAAGCTCGGCGGCGTGCTTGCGATCTATGAACTCCTCCCCGCATTTATCATTTCCTCCATCGTGATCGTAATCGTGAGTCTTGCCACCGGCAAGCCCTCCGAAGAGATCACGGAGGAATTCGACAGCATCCGGAACGGAGAGAAAGTCTGGAGCAAAAGCTTGAGCTTATAGCATATTGAATAATCGGTGCGCCGGCAGGATTCTGCCGGCGCATAATTTATTTTTAATTTTTTAAATAATTCGGCGATTGGCATTGAATAATAAGACCGGAATGTGTATTATTAAAACAAAGAAGGATTTGTTTCAAAGGGGGATCGAAATGGGTTCTTTCAACTTCTGGGATGTTGAGATATGGTCGTTCATCATTACCATTGCTGTTCTGATCGGAGCAATGCTCCTTGCAAATATACTGAGGAGGAAGATCCCGTTTCTCCGAAGGTCTCTTCTGCCGAGCGCAGTCCTCGGCGGCTTCATTGCCCTGCTCGCGGACAGCATCTATAAAAGGATTACCGGCAGTTCCATGTTCCAGGCGAACACGCTCGAGGCGCTCACTTACCATGGTCTCGGCCTCGGCTTTATCGCCCTTGCATGGCGCCATCTCGACGGCATAAAAGGCAAAAAAGCCCGCAGGGATGTATTCAACACTTCCACAATGATGGTGGGGGGATATCTGATACAGGCTGTTGTGGGCCTTATCATCACAACGATCCTGTTCTATCTGATCGGATGCTTCGCCGCAGGCGGTATCATTCTTCCCATGGGCTACGGACAGGGACCCGGACAGGCTTTCAACTGGGGCACCAATTACCAGAACGGATATGGCTTCACAAACGGCTCTAGTTTCGGACTCACGATCGCCGCGATGGGATTCGTTAGCGCGAGCGTCGGAGGTATCATCTACCTCAACAGACCCGCGATAAAGAACAAGCTCCGCAAAGACGGAGAGGAGATCAAAGACGATCTGAAGGCAGAGGATTACTGCGGCGACAACGAGATCCCGGTCTCAGAGTCGATGGACAAGCTCACGATCCAGTTCGGACTGGTGTTCCTGACCTATGCGGTGGCGTTCCTGTCGATGTGGCTGCTGTATAAGTTCGTACTTGCACCTGCAGGCGGCTTCGCCATGAACACCATCAATCCGCTGATCTGGGGCTTCAACTTCCTCGTCGGCACGGCCTGGGCCATCCTCTTCAAAAATATCGGCAACAAGCTCCGGGCCAAAGGCATCATGCACAGGGAGTATACCAACAACTTCATGCTCAATCGCATCAGCGGGCTCATGTTCGATATAATGGTGGTGGCGTCCATCGCGGCGATAGACCTCTCCGCTTTCCGCTACAAGGAGTTCTGGGTGCCGCTGCTGCTCGTCTGCATTGCGGGAGCGTTCATTACCTACTGGTACTGCCAGAAGATCAGCAGGCATCTTTTCCCGGATTATTCGGACGAGATGTTCCTCGTAATGTACGGGACACTGACCGGGACAGCCTCAACGGGCGTGATCCTCCTGCGCGAGATCGATCCGCTGTTCAAGACTCCTGCCTCGCACAACCTGATCTACCAGAACCTGTGGTCCATCGTGCTCGGAGCGCCGATGCTGCTGATGATGGGGTTCGTTCCGCGCAGCATGACGCATCAGTTCGTGTGCATGGGAATAATCGTGGTGCTGTTCGGGATCATGCTGCTCCTCCAGTACAGGGATGTGCTGTTCAAAAAGAAAAAAACGGAAGCGGAATAAAAATAATACGATAAATAATACGATATAAAAGAAAGCGGTCTGTACTATTTGTACAGACCGTTTTCTTTTATGTATTCCCAGACCTTTTCGCTCAGCTTTCCCTGTATATCTCCGTCAAGCATGGCCTGCCGGATCTCGCTGGAACTCAGAGGAAACGGACGGTGGTTTTTCAGAATGATCACGTCTGCAGAATACCGTGTCCGCAGCATTTCGGCATTCTGTTCGAGCTCATCAAGATCGTCCTTTTCTCGGGAGATCACCGTAAGCGTGCACATGATTAAGATATCTTCGAAACGGTACCAGCCTGTGGTAAAACTGGTCAGCATGTCCGAGCCGATGACGAGATAAAATATGTCTTCCGGGAATAAGGCTGTGAGCTGCTCGAGCGTATCCACTGTATAGCTCCGGCCGCCCCTGCGTATCTCAAGATCGGAGATCTCCACACCGGGGATGTCTCCGAACGCAAGGCGGCACATTGCGAGCCTGTGTTCCGGAGAAGGGCTGTTTTCCGCCATGGCCTTATGCGGAGCGATGCAGTCCGGCATGATGAGAATCCTGTCGGGGCTCAGCTCAGACACCACGGTGCCGACGGCCGAGATATGGCCGAGGTGAGGGGGGTTGAAACTCCCGCCGTAGATCGCTGTTCTCATCAGTCGTTGCGGTCACCCGCCAGGAGGTCCATCTTCGTCTCGTAAAGCAGCGGGCTGAAGTCAAAGTAGTGCGTGTGCGGGTTTGTAAAGCGCTGCTCTTCGTCCCAGATCTCCTCGTTGAGCTGCCGACGCACATAGTCGCGGACCTCCTTAAGGGGAGGACATTCATATACACATTCGCCGTTTTTGAAGATCGGCACCTGGAGCTCCTTGAACGTGCAGTTTTCAAAAAAGCGGTTTTTCCAGTACTTCTGGGAGTCGATATAGCGCACGGGCTTTGTGAAGTCGATCTCCTCATCCGCACGGGTGAGATATTCGGCTGTCGCTTTTCCGGAGGCATCGTATACGCGGTAAACCTTCTTCAGACCCGGATTGGTTATCTTCTCGGCGGTCTCGGAGACTTTTATTTTGGGGATGAACTTGCCGTCTTTGACGATGGCGGCCATTTTATATACCGCGCCGAAGACCGGATTGGAAGCCGAGGTGATCAGCCTTTCGCCGACACCGAAGCTGTCTAGCTTCGCACCCTGCTGCTTGAGGGACTGCAGCGTGAACTCGTCGAGACTGTTGGAGGCGACTATGATGCAGTCGGTAAGACCCGCCTCGTCGAGCATCACCCTTGCCTCCTTGGAAAGATAGGCAAGGTCGCCCGAGTCGAGCCTTATGCCTTTGAGCCTCTTGCCCATGGGTTCGAGGACCTCTTTTGCGATGCGGATGGCATTCGGGACACCGCTCTTGAGGACATCGAAAGTGTCCACGAGCAGGAGCGTGGAATCGGGATAGGTCTCGGCGTATTTTTTGAAGGCCTCGTATTCGTTCTCAAAGAACATGACCCAGCTGTGGGCCATGGTGCCGGAGATCGGGATGCCAAACATCTGACCGGCGAGCACCGTGGCGGTCCCGACTGCTCCGCCGATGTAGGCGGCTCTTGCACCATAGACCGCGGCGTCCACGTTATGGGCGCGTCTGGCTCCGAAATCGGATACCGCTCTGCCCTCTGCGGCGCGGACGATCCTGTTGGTCTTGGTGGCGATCAGGGACTGATGGTTCACCTGCAGCAGGATCGCAGTCTCGACGAGCTGTGCGTCGAGCAGCGGGGCTACGACGGTTATAATAGGCTCGTTGGGATAGATTATAGTGCCCTCGGGCATCGCGTATATATCACCGCTGAAGCGGTAATCCGCAAGAAACGACAGAAATTCCTCGCTGAAAAGATGCTGACTGCGGAAATACTCGATGTCTTCCTTTGAAAAATGCAGGTTCCGGATGTATTCGATCACCTGCTCGAGACCGGCGAAGATCGAGAAACCGGCGTTGTCCGGGTTCTTGCGGAAAAAAACATCGAACACCGCTTTGGTGTCGTTTACGCGGTTGTTGAAGTATCCGTTTGCCATGGTCATCTCGTAAAAATCCATCACCATGGTTATATTTCTGTTATCCTGCTGGTTCATTGCTGCTCCTTCGTATCAAAAAACGTATTCCGGCATCGGCTGGAGTTTGAACAAATTTGCTTTGTGCCGCCTGTCGATCAGGGATCTGACCGTGTCGTCCGGGCAAGAGCCCGTGAGGATATATGTATCGAGCGCTTCATACGAAAAGCCGAAGTTGTCCTCATCGGTCCTGTCGGTCAGCCCGTCAGAGGGCGGTTTTTCAATGAACATCTCCGGCAGGCCGAGGCATCTGCCGATGATCTTGACTTCGGTAACAGTAAGATTTGCCAGCGGGGAGAAGTCACCGGCCGCATCGCCGAAGATGGTGGAGTAGCCCACATAGTTCTCCGAGCGGTTGCAGTTGTTCGACACCCTGCCGTTCATGCACTGAGAGACGGCGTAGAGGGTGGTCATCCGGATCCTCGGCGGGAGATTTATCGTCATCTGGTCGGTAAAATCAAGGCCGCCGGACCGGATGGAATTCCTTACGCCGTTGACGGCTTCCGCTATGTTGATCTCCGCATGCGGGATGCCGAGATGCTCCACGAGGAGCCGGGAATAATTTATATCCGGCTGAACAGAGTTGGGCATGAGCACACCGAACACCCGTTCTTTACCGAGCGCCTCTTTGCAGAGCGCGGATACGACACTGGAATCCTTGCCGCCGGATACGCCGATGACAGCCGGCGAGGAGGGACCGTTTTCGGCGAACCAGTTCCGGATCCATTCGATGCAGCCGCGGGTTATCCTGTCATAGTCCCTGGCTGAAAGATAAGCACTGAGTATTTCGTTCATGAGCGATCACCCCGAAAAAAGAATTGATTAAACTCAACTGAGTTTCAGGTCTCCGTCTTTCACCCAGCCGAGCCTGCGGAAGATGAGATTCAGAAGGGGACAGATCACGGCAGGGAGAACAATGCAGATAAGGATAAGGCCGAGCCAGTCGAAGGCTCCGGCGCTGATGGCGGACGCACCGCGCTCAACGGCGGTCTCGGAAGGGCTGAGCCATCCGGTCCATACACCGATCGGGCCGCAGAGTCCGCAGGTGCCCATTCCGGAGTTGATCGCGGCTCCGTTCATCTCCATTTTGAAAAGACAGGTCGCGATCGGGCCCGTGATGGCGGAGGTTATTATCGGGGCTATCCAGATACGCGGATTTTTGACGATGTTGGGCATCTGGAGCATGGAGGTGCCGAGTCCCTGAGATACCAGTCCGCCCCAACGGTTTTCCCGGAAGCTCATCACGGCAAAGCCCACCATCTGCGCGCAGCAGCCTGCGACGGCAGCGCCGCCGGCGAGACCCGTGAGACCCAGAACCGAACAGATCGCGGCGGAGGAGATCGGAAGAGTCAGCGCTATGCCGACCAGGACCGAGACGGCAATGCCCATCCAGAAAGGTCTCAGCTTGGTCGCACTGTCGATCATGAGACCGAATGCGTTGGCGGCTGTGCCGATCGGCGGGGCTATGAGCTTTGCCAGTGCGACACCGACGAGTATCGTCACGGCGGGCGTGACCAGAATATCCACCTTGGTCTCTTTGGATACGGCCTTTCCGAATTCAGCCGCTACTATGGCGATTATCAGAACGGCGAGCGGTCCGCCCGCTCCGCCTTCGGCATTTGCCGCCCAACCGACCGCCGCCAGAGAGAACAGCACCATCGCCGGGGCCTGGAGCGCATGGCCGATGGCCACTGCCATTGCAGGACCGGAGACAGCCATGGCGTAAGACCCGATATCTGTCAGGAACCGGATGTTCAGCTGCTGGCCGAGAGTCTTGATGATCGTTCCGATCAGAAGAGAGCAGAACAATCCCTGTGCCATGGCCCCTAACGCATCTATCCCGTAACGCTTCGCAGTGAAAACGATATTTTTCCTTTTCAGAAACGCTTTGAATTTATCCATTTCAGATCTCTTTTCCGAAGTTGCTTTCTTATGTGTATGTGTAAGTAAAACATATTATATCATCAGCGATTCAAGCGGCGCAATAGAAACGGCACTGTGAATGCGTTATATGTTTCACTAAGCACGGTATTTGAAGAGAAAAGAAAAGGTTGCCGTCTTTTCCCGCCTGTTTTATAATATCAGCGATTCATTAAACATATTAAGGATCGTATAATCTGAATGAAAAAAATAGTCAGTTCGATATTAGCCTTTATTATGAGCTGCGGACTCTGCTTCGGCACTGCATCCGCCGAGGAGCCGGAAGCCGCCGGTGAACCTGCGATCGGGGAGCTGTCTCTCAAATATGATGACAGATATACATTCCAGGGGGCAAAGACCATAGAGGTCGAAAACGGAGATCCGACAATCGAAGTCCTCGGAAACACCATAAGAGCCGCGGGGATAACAGAGACACCGGTATCGGTCACCGTTGACGGAACGGTGTATCATATCACGGTCGATAAAGCCGCGGTTGCAGTATTCGTCATAGACGGTCAGTCGAACGCCTGGGGAGCTGCCGGAAGACATGACAAGGCCCCGATCACGCCGGATGTGGGCTGCGGATATTTCTGGATCAACGGCGGAATGATGGATGCCAATGAATATGTAAAGGCTATGGAAAAGATGATGCCAAGGGCGAGCGTCGGTTCATGGCCTGCGCTGGCGGCCGAGTGGTACGCTCTTACGGGAGAAAAAGCCGTTGTGATGAACATTGCGCAGAACGGCGCGCCGATCCAGCACTGGACATCCGGCTATTATGAGACGGGCGTCCGGTTGATCGAGGAATGCATCGATTCGATCGATACGGAGATGTTCACCATAGCAGGAGGAGGCTACTTCTGGTTCCAGGGCGAATCGAACAGTGACATATATGAAAGCACCAACCAGATGAGATATACGACTCCCGAGGAGTATATCACGGAGTTCACGGAAGTCCATAACGCGTATATCTCTGCTTTCGCTTCGAGAGGAATAAAGGCCTTTGCCGGGATCTTCACCATCCGGACATGGGGCAATCTGCTGGGGATCAGCAAACTGAACGATTACTGCGGACCCCGTGCGGCACAGCAGTATCTTGCCAACAGCCGGAGCGACATTTTTATAGCGTCATCTTCTGCGGAAGAATGGGACAAGTCACAGAGAAAAGCTGTCAGTTTCACTTCCTTAACGGGGCGCGAGGTGAAGGTCAGCACCATAAGTGCCCTTTACAACGGAGTGCATTATAACCAGTCGGGATATGACATAATGGGCCTTGAAGCGGCTGACAGCCTGTACTCCGGATGGTTCAGCGGGAATCAGGCCGATGATTTCGTTCTGTACGGGCAGAACGGCAGAACTGTTTATGAAGAGGGCAGCACGATCTATCTGGATGATAATCTGCGCCTTACCGGAGCTGCCAACTCCGGAGAGAAATTTGCAGCCCAGCTCGTGGCTGTGACATTTCCGAGAGGAGATGCGTGCAGCGGCATGACAATGAGCCTTTCCCGCTGCTCGGACGGATCCGAAGTGACCGGAGTAATGACGGAAAGCGGTTATATCCGGGATGTCACGCTGATAGATGAGGAAATGACCCTCACGGTGACCATGGGAGAATTGAGCCGCAGCTATACGGTCTCAAAACATCAGTACAAGATCGAAAAAGGTGCGGAAAGCAAGAAAGGCAGCTTTTCATTCACGGACAGAAACGGCGAAGAATCAGAAATCGCAGGACTCGGAGAAACGGTCCTGGTGCTGAGCAGAGCGGAAGAAGGATATATTCCGGTCGGGATATCCGTACTTGAGACAAAAACGGGGAAACCGGTTACATCGGTCGATGAAGGCATTTCGGACGGAACTTCCGTGTACTCCTTCAGGATGCCTGCGGCGGATGTCACCGTGAAGGCAAAATATCTTAAACCCGGCACGGACAACATGGGCTTCAGGTATACGGTGGAATTCGACAAGAATGCGGAGGAAGCCACCGGAAGCATGCGAAAAATGAGCGCAACGATCGGTCCGAAATCCGCCTTGACGCCAAATGCATTTGAATATGAGGGCTACCGTTTCTGCGGCTGGAACACAGCTCCGGACGGGAGCGGGACCGCTATTGAGGATGGAGCTAAAGTCAGCGATTTTGTCTATTATAACAACAGCAGTATCACTTTGTATGCTCAGTGGGAGAGGATCGCTGTGGCAGAAGAAACTGCTGATTATGAAGATGCGGCAGAACCATGATTATTCCGTAAACCGGCAGGAGGAGCTGCTATGAAGAAAAAAAACAGGCCCGCCGTCTTCCGGTTTCTTCCGGAAAGACTCAGTCCGAAAGAGGCGAAGAAGCAGATCGATAATATTCTGAAAAAGTACGGCAGCAGCTGTGAGATCGAATTCAGGAAAACCGATGCGGAAATAAAAGATTCCTATCTTGTTACTTCAAAGCTGGACAGGCATCTGATCTGCGAGATCGTCAGCAGGACGGGGCTTACCCGTCGGAATTACGAGGATCTGTCTGCTGAGTGGAAGTTCCACAATGCCGCATACAGCATGAATCTGGAACGCGGGAGTGCAAAAGATGTTTCGCTGGACTACGGAAGAGATCCGCGGCGGGCAGTCCGCTGGGCAACGAAGATCTTCGATTTCTTCAATATAGAATAAAGAAAGCGCCGTGTTCGGCGCTTTCTTTTATTCACTGGATATGTGTTTTTTCACTCTGCCGCTTACAAAGAATGCAAGAAGCAGCTTCAAAGCATCGGGAATAATGAACGGGAAGACACAGATCGACAGGATCTTCAGAAAGCCGTAATCAGTGCCAGCCGCACTGTACACTGCTTTGAACCACAAGGTGCCGATCAGATAGCAGAGAATCAGTCCGCCCGCAAGGACCGGGATCTTCAGCTTCTCATTTTTAGAGATGAACGGTTCAAACAGGATATAGAACAGTCCGCTGAAAACAAATCCGATGAGATAGCCGCCGGTAGGGCCGAGTATGTGGCCGATACCTCCTCTGAAACCCGAAAAGACAGGCAGCCCGACCATACCCATCAGGATATAGATCACAACAGACAAGGTCCCGAGCTTTCCGCCGAGCAGCAGCAGTGCGCAGAACACGGCGAAAGTCTGCATGGTGAACGGGATTGTAAAAGGAACGGTGATCCAGGAGCAGATGCATATAACGACGGCCATGATCGCCGTATATGCCAGTTTTCGAGTGGAAAGCTTCATTACAAAAAGTCAGATGAACTTATCTATCGCATCGTTCAAGGCGGAAAGGCTCTCATTGTCACCGCTGTTAGCCCCGGAAACACAGTGCTCTATATGGTCCTTTAGGATGATCTTTGCGGTGCTGCTCAGTGCGGAGCGCACGGCAGCGAGCTGGATCAGCACATCGGTGCAGTCCTGCCCGTCCTCTACCATCCTTCTGACATGTTCCAGATGCCCGATCGCCCTGGCAAGACGGTTCAGCACCGCTTTCGTCTGGGTATGGACATGGGGGTGGTCTTGGTCGTGTGAATGGGTATGGGAGGAGCCGTCTTCATGGATGTGGTCCGCGGCACTGTGGCTGTGGATGACACCGTCACCGTGGTCATGATAGAAAACATCGTCTTCGTGCATAGTATCACCGTCTTATCGATTGTTGTTGACCATAAAGATAGCATAACAGATATGATTCGGCAAGTGGTGATATTCATAAATACACATTAAGCTTTGCCTTGACTTGCAGGCAGGCAGGATGTATTATTTGATATATCAATTTTTTGAAGTAATAAGATTCATTGCCGCGGCGTTTATCAAATAGTGTTTTCGGAGGTCTTTCCTGACTGATGAAAAAAAGGGTCATATCAGGAGTAGTGCTCATACTGATACTGTGCGTATGTCTGTTCGCCTCAAAGATCACGAGGGTCCTCTTTTTCTTTGTGGCTGCCTATATGTGTGCCTGGGAGCTTTCGACGAATCTGGAGAAGATGGACGTGGGCTGTCAGCTTTCCGTGGCATTCGTTTATCTTGCGGGGCAGGCATTTGCGGTGCTGCTGTATCCGGACATTGCCGTATACTGCATATGGTTTGTGATCTGTGTTTTTCTTGCCATGGTTTTTGCTGTACTGCGCAAAGAAGTCAAAGGCGGCGGTACCGTGGTGACGATCGCGGCACTCGGATATCCGTGTATGCAGTTTGCGGTGATCATGGCAATATGCGTGGGAGAATTCTGGCTCGAGACGCTTATTCTGGCGTTTTTCTCCACATGGATCTGCGACTGCTTCGCACTGCTCGGCGGGATGAAGTTCGGAAAGACCAGGATCGCGCCGGAGATCTCTCCGCATAAGACGGTGGAGGGCAGCATCTGCGGAGCGGCTGCCTCGCTTGTTGCCGGAGCGCTTGCGTGGCTGCTCGGCAGGGCCTTCGGCGGAAGCTTTCTCTCAAATTCCTACAGGCTTATCCCGCTTTGGGGATGCCTGGTGATCTCGCTGGCGTCATCGACAGCCGGTCAGCTGGGAGACCTTGCGGAATCGCTTATCAAAAGAATGATCGGCATAAAGGATTTTTCGAACATAATCCCCGGTCATGGCGGAATGCTCGACCGTGCCGACAGCCTGCTGTTTTCCATACCGTTGACTTATGCACTGGTCTGGCTTTTGGTCGGAACACACTGAACGGCTTATTTTGAACTGAAAAAGGGGACCTTGAAATCATTTCAAGGTCCCCTTTTTGTACGTTATGATGTTCATGCAAAAAGCGTCAGAAATGGAATTCTCCCGTAATGACGCCAACGGCCAGTGCACAGAATTCTCTGAGACAGTAATGGACGTAGCCCCACGGCGTGGAACGGGCGGAGATACCGTAAAAGTTCAGATCACTGAGCTCGCGAGCTGTCCATAGAGCACGGAGGACGTGAAAATCATTGGTCACCACGCCGATATCCGATGCACCATCGGGAAGCAGGCTGAAGCTGTTGGTAAAGTTGCTGGCGGTGTCTGTCGCTGCCTCCTCCAGAATGATCCTGCTGTCCGGAATACCCAGAGCGGTCAGACCTCTTCTTATGCATTCCGCCTCGCTTATGCCCTCATCTTCACCCTGTCCGCCGGTGGCTATACAGACGGTATCGGGGTTTTCCGAGAGATAACCGTACGCCGCATGGATCCGCTGGCTCAGGGCTCCGCTCGGCTGGGTACCGTTCACCTTGGCACCGAGCACGATGATGCAGTCAAGATCTGCCGGAGGTTTACCCGATGCGGCAGATGCTATAAAACCCTGCACCACTGCAAAGAGCAGGAGAGCAATGACTATCAGGATCAGACAGACGGTGATCGCCCATTTCGGAAGCGGTACGGGTTTTCCTGTTTTGATGGATCTGTTCACAACGGCCCAGTGAACTGTAAAAAGAACTCCCATCAGCGGCCAGAGCCACAGCAGGGACTGACCGAAACGAACGGCAAAGCCCATGGCGAGGTAATACAGGATGCACAGTATCCCTATTACCAGTATGATGTTGTTAAAGATCTTTCTTGCGCGCATCAGTTCTCCTTCCGCGGGATGTGTTTTTCTCCGGGGATGTCGTTGGCGGGATTGAAGACCTCGCAGGGAACGGAAAAACCGGAGCCGTCGTATTCTGTCATGAAAACGGCACAGTTGCCGATATGCTTTGACCAGTATGCGCCGTCGGAACCGGGAGTGAGGTACTCCAGTATACCCTTCATTGCGATCGCATGCGTGGATATAAGGATATTCCCGTCAATGCCGCGCAGGCTCTCGATAAACTCCCCTGCTCTTTCCACAACGGAACGCAGAGGTTCCATTCCTGCCGGAGCGGGGATGTTGACGAAGTCACGGAAAAACTCTATCACTTCCGGAGCGGGATCAAACAGATCCATGCCCTCATACGGGCCGTAGTCCATTTCAATGAGCCGGCTATCGGACTCGACCGGTTTCCCGGGAGCGAGCAGTTCGGCAGTTCGGACCGCCCTGATCAGAGGGCTTGAAAAGACCCGGTCAAAAATGATGCCCATGCGGACGAACAGGGCTGCGGTTTCCTCAGCCTGAGAGATGCCTGCGGCATTAAGAGGGAGGTCCGATCTGCCCTGCAGGACCTTGCGGCTGTTCATCTCGGTCTGACCGTGCCGGATTATATAGATTCGGGAACTCAAAGTATCAGCTCCTTTTCCAGAGCAGCCTGCCGTCTTCGAATACCGCAGAGAGATCTCCTCTGTCCTTGAGCCAGCTCAGATAGGATCTCACTGTGCTGCCAACAAGGACATACTGCTCAAAGTTCATCGAGAGAGAATACTCTCTGAACAGCATCTGCAGAAGCTGCTCGAAGCATACAGGTTCCGCACAGTGATTTCTTATTCTTTCAGCTGTTTCGTTCACGGTGTCTATATTGTACTGGGCAAGCGCGCTTATATCTTCCGCAGCGGCGGCATGGGAAGGAACAAACATAGCGGCATGCATGTTTTTTACCTTTTCGAGCGTGTCAAG
Organism: Oscillospiraceae bacterium; assembly: GCA_017434755.1. GTDB lineage: Bacteria > Bacillota > Clostridia > Oscillospirales > Oscillospiraceae > Limivicinus. The sequence continues at coordinate 63,373 of JAFRER010000015.1, forward strand.
ATAAGCGGCCACATCAAAGATGAAACCGATCCTGTATTTTTCAAGCGTTTCCCTGCTCGAAAGGCAGTCGGCGAGAAAAACAACATCGTCCGGAGTGCGGAAACCGCACATGTCGAAGAAATGACCTGGGAGAGGTATGAGCTCAAATCCGTCGGGAAGAGATTCGGGCGTGAGGATCTGAGCATCGCTCTCCTGAGCCATGAGAAACTTGTGGCGCAGTTCTTTGACAGGATATCCCCCGTAGAGGAATGCGGTCTCAAGAATGGGATGGACCGTGAAATCGCGCTCGATGCCGGGGGCGTATATGCGGCAGCCGGTCTGGTTCTGAAGATAGCGGTTCCCGCCGATATGATCCGCGTTGGAATGGGTATTGTATATCGCAGAGAGTTTCCAGCCGTTCGCATCAAGGATCTGGCGTATCTTCCTTCCGGCATCTTTGTCGTTCCCGCTGTCTATCAGACATACTTCGGAATCGGTGAGACGCACCAGCCCTATTTTAGCAGGGCTCTGGATATAATACGTGCGGTCTGAGACCTGTATGAGTTCGAACATGGCGGCACCTCCGTACTGTAAAGATGTGACATGTGGCTATCATACGACAAGGGGGCCTTTAAATCAAGAAAATCAATTGACAGGCAGGAGCGCATGAATTAGAATTTTTCAATAATAAGAGGTGATATCTGTATGTTTTATCTGCTCCCGCTTTTTCTGACCCCAAGCGCGCTTCTGATAGCCGCGGCTATAATACCAGCAATTATTCTGCTGATATATGTCTACAGAATGGACAGGCTTGAAAAAGAGCCCTGGTCGATGATATGGCGTCTGGGACTTTTCGGTGCGATCTCGACGGCACTCGCCCAGATCACCGAAAGCATAGGGGTCGCGGGTCTGCCGTATATTGTTCAGGCAGGAGGGAAAGCTTACTATCTGATCCTGTGCTTCGTGATCATCGGTCTGTCGGAAGAGGGATTCAAATACCTGATACTGAAGCGGCGCACCTGGAGATCCCCGGAGTTCAACTGCCGCTTTGACGGGATCGTTTATGCCTGTGCGGTGAGCCTCGGCTTTTCTCTCTGGGAGAACGTCCTGTATGTGATGACCTACGGTTTTGGCACTGCGATTATAAGGGCGATCACGGCGATACCGGGCCACGCCTGCTTCGGCGTATTCATGGGTGCTTTCTACGGCGCTGCAAAACGGTTTGAAGCAAACAGAGACATTGCCGGTTCCAAAAGATGCAGAGTACTTGCGGTCATTGTTCCGGTCCTGCTGCACGGTACATATGACTACCTTGCCATGAGGAATCAGGACGGACTTCTGCTGGTGTTCGTTGCTTTCATAGCCGCCATGTTCTTCGTTGCATACAGGACCGTCAAAAAGATCTCCAATACCGATACCTATATCTGATCGGCAAGCGATTCCGTGCAGGCAGACCCCGTGCCGGTCAGAATGTTGAAAACCGAACATTTTTGTGCTATTTTATTTAAAAAAATCAAAAACAAAGGGAAATAGTTATGGGATCTTTGTTATACACAATAGGATATGCGGGGTACCCGGACATCGGCGGATTCATCGCAGAACTGAAAGAATACGGGATCACCACGCTGATCGATATCAGAAAAAGGCCGTATCAGGCATATTTTGAGCAGTATGAGGAGAATACTCTCCGGAATGCTCTTACAAGAGAAGATCTGGCATACATAAGATTTGAAGGCAATTTCGGAATGGGATATGACGAGGAAGATGACGAAGAGCCGGAAAAACCTGTTGATTATGAGGAGATCGCAAAAACGGAAGAATTCGGAAAAGGAGTTTCGAGACTTCGGTATGGTATCGAAAAAGGACTGGTCCCTGTAATAATGGGGGAAGCGACCGATCCGGCAATGTGTGCCAGAGGGCTTCTGATAGCAAGGGCACTCAGCGGGATGGGCTATACTGTAAAGCATATACTGCCCGGCGGTATAAAAGACCATTCTGAGCTTGAAAAGGAAATACGAGAATTTACGAAAAAGGATATCGGAACGGAACGGACCGGGGAATACCAGCTGTCTCTGATATCTCCGGACAACAATGCCTCTTCGCCGCTCAGCGATGAGGAACTTCTCGCAGAAGGCTACAGGAGACTGGGCAGACAGCTGTTCTGATCTGTCAGTCAGGAAAAAGAAAGGATATTGGTGGCAAAATGAAAAAAGTACTGAAAATACTCCTGATCATAATACTGATCGTCATAATTGCCGTCGGAGGGTTGCTCGGCTATTTTTCAGCAACGGAATACAGGCCGGCAGATGTCATAGAAGCAGAGAATGTGAAAGATGCCGCATCGGATGAACTTTCCGTTCCTGCCGAGGGCCGTGATCTGAAAATACTCAGCTGGAATATCGGTTATGCGGGGCTCGGCGCGGGTTCGGATTTCATTATGGATGGCGGCACGCACGCCAGAGCTGCAGATGAAGCGACTGTTAATAAGTATCTGGATGGAATTGCTGCAGTGTGCGCAGGAGAGTATGATCTCATCATGCTCCAGGAAGTGGATACCAAGTCCGCGCGCACGTTCAAGATCGATGAAAAAGAAGCGCTGGGTACCGGAGACGCGGTCTTTGCACTGAATTATTCCTGCCCATTTGTTCCTAACCCCAGCACAATCGTGACGGATCCCATCGGAATGGTGAACAGCGGTCTGCTCACTTGCTCAAATTTCAATATAGGGAAAGCGGACCGCATCTCCCTTCCGTGCCCCTTCTCGTGGCCGCTGAGGACCGTCAATCTCAAACGTTGTCTGCTTGTGAGCTATATACCGGTCGAGGGAAGCGACAAACAGCTTGTTCTGGTGAATCTGCACCTTGAGGCATATGACAGCGGAGAGGGCAAAATAGCGCAGACAAAACAGCTCCGCGAGTTCATACAGAACGAGTATGAAAAGGGGAACTATGTTATTGCGGGAGGGGATTTCAACCAGGTGTTCCCCGGAAGCCTGGAGATCTATCCCAACGAACATCCGGAGCTCTGGATGCCGGGCGAACTGGATGAAAGCTTTCTCCCGGAAGGTGAGGGATGGAAGTTCGCATATGATTCCGAAACACCTACCTGCAGACTGCTGAACCAGCCCTATGACCCGTCGGATACGGAGAACACGCAGTATTATGTGATCGACGGATTCATCCTTTCGCCGAACGTGGAGCTGATCTCAGCGGAGAGCATCGATCTCGGTTTTGCGGACTCAGATCACAATCCCGTCTGCATTGATGTTACGCTTAAATAACCATTGAATAATAAAGAACAAGGGCGACGGCTTGATGCCATCGCCCTTTGTTCTGTGTATAAAACTGTTTGATCTCAGGCTTTCCAGAGACTGTGGAGATTGCAGTAGGCATATACGGCCTCGACCTCGTCGCCGTCACAGATGGAGAAGCAGACCTTGGGTTCATCACCGGGCTGCAGGGCCTTGCGCTGGTTGCCGCTCTTTGTCTGCAGAGAGACCCACTCAATGTAATGCTCGGGGACCATTGGGTGAGCGACCGAACCGACGGTGACAAACACCTTTCCGTCTTTTACTTCATATACCGGAACATGCTTTTCAATGGAAGCGTCGGTAGTGCCGGGGATGATCTCTTTCATGGGTTTTCCGCAACACATGACGGGCACACCGGTCTTCTTTACGATGGCTATGATCTGCCCGCAGTTTTCGCACTGATAAAACTTCATTTCCATGGTTTTATTCCTCCGTTTTGTAAATTTGATACTTGCAGATACTCAGATCATGATCCCGCGTTTTCTGGCTTCAAAAGTCAGCTCGTCCCTGAAATCCGGATGAGCGATGGCGATGAGCTGCTTTGTCCTGCTCGCGAGAGACTGACCTCTCAGATGGGCGACGCCGAACTCGGTAACGACATAGTCGACATCGTTTTTGCTGGTGGTAACGATTGCGCCGGGCGTCAGGATGGGCTTGATCTTGCTGATAGTCCCCCCCTTTGCGGTGGACGGGAAAGCGATAAAGCTTTTGCCGCCTTTGGACTGGCAGGCTCCGCGAACATAGTCCACCTGACCGCCGGATCCGGAGACGTGCTTCGTGCCGATGGATTCCGCACAGACCTGTCCCCAGAAGTCCACTTCAAGGGCGGCGTTGATGGAGATCATGTTGTCGTTCAGGCAGATCACAGCCGGGTCATTTACATAGTCGACGGGAAGTATCTCGATTGCGGGGTTGTCATCCACGTAATCGTATATCCTCTGGGACCCGAAAGCAAAAGTGGTGACGCTGCGGTATCTGTGGGTCTGCTTTTTGGAATTATTGACTGCACCGCAGTTAATGAGCTCCACCATGGAATCCGTGAACATCTCCGTGTGGATGCCGAGATCGTGCTTGCTCTTCAGTGCCGCACCCACAGCGTCGGGAATGGCACCGATGCCGAGCTGGATGCAGGCTCCGTCCGGGATCATTTCAGCTATATAACCGCCGATAATGGTGCTGGTCTCATCGAGCTTTGCGGGCGGAAGCACCGGAAGGGCGTAGTCTGTCTCATAAAGTGCGTCGACCCGGCTGATATGGATCTGACTGCCGCGTACCGCTCTCGGCAGCTGCCGGTTGATCTCGAGGTACACCCGTTTTGTTTTATCAAGAAGGGCCTCGGCATAGGAATTGGTGCAGGAGAGCGAGAAATAGCCGTGGCTGTCCATCGGAGAGACGGAAATCGCCACAGTGTCGTAATCCCAGCTGCTGCGAATGTGGGAGGGCATGTCTCTGTAATAGCCGGGGACGACATCCGCATAGCCGCCGTTCACGGCTTTCCGGGAACCGGCAGATGAAAACCAGGAGATCCCGTTGATCTTGCCGTTCAGAGAATCGTCCTCATAGAACGCGTAGGGATATGAATCAAGCATCGTTTGTACCCAAACGCCGGAGAGCTCTCCCTTCTTCGCACGGTCGGAAACGGCATTTATGAAGTCTTTCGGCTGCGAGATGGCATTGTCCATCCCGATGAGCCAGCCGCTTTCCACCCGCGAGGCGAGTTCAGCCGCGGATGTGAGTTTTTCATTATAAAGAGCATGGATATCTTTCATAAACATCTTCCTTTTCTCTGGAATATGCAGAAAATGCAGTCTGCACACATAAAACCAAATTTATGATAATGATTGCAAAAGGGCAAGTCAACGAACAAAGTTCACAAGAATGGTCCGATAAATTTGGGCATTATTTCGAGGGATTCAGCAAAAAATCGCAGTTTTGCAGAAAAACATCAGAATTTCAGATAATATTGATTTGAATTAGCTATTATTTTGTTCAGGGAAAAAGCCGCAAAAGCCCTATTTTCAGAACTTTTCGGCACATAAACCCTGAAAGCGGCGAAATACTTAAATAATTAATAATAAAATGTTGTTCAATCATACAAAAATGCATAAAAACGTTGACTGTTCAAGGGTTTTCGTGTTAATGTCTTGCCATCTTGAGAAAGGAGTATCATATGACAAGCAAAGAAGTCATCATTGAAAACAAGGTCGGCCTTTATGCCAAGCCTGCCACTCTTTTCGTTCAGGCGGCAGCCCGTTTTCGCAGCGACATTCTCATAAGCAAAGAAGAGAAGCATGCAAACGCAAAGAGCCTCCTTGGAGTACTCTCACTTGGCATATATAAGGGAAACAGAATCACCCTTACAGCGAGCGGTGTGGATGAAGAAGCTGCAGTTGATGCTCTCTCTTCTCTGCTCAGTTCGGACTTCACCGAAGAGGATCTGGCCGAAACCGTAAGGAGTTTTGCCTGATCATTCATGGCCGGTTCCGAACCGCCACACCCCCGGAAAAAGCCGGGTGCTCCGAATCATCATATCCCGAAAGCAGAATGATCCGCTTTCGGGATATTTTGTTATTCGGAGGAGGATACGGTTTTATTCCCGGCTCATTTCTGATATAATCCATAAAAACGGATCAGGGAGGCAGAAATGGTCAACAACGAATATATAAAACTGGGCAACAGCCCTTCGATCATACGGGATCTGTTCGCGTACGGACTGGAGCAGAAAAAGAAACTCGGAGCGGAGAACGTTTTTGATTATTCTCTCGGAAATCCGAGCATTCCGGCTCCGAAAGAGGTAAACGAGGCGATAAAGGAGATACTCGATACCGAGGATCCTGTTAAGGTGCACGGATATTCTTCCGCGGCCGGCTTTGATGAAGCCAGAGAGGCTGTCGCTGCGGACCTCAGCAAAAGGTTCGGCCTTGACGTGAAGGCTAAGGAGATATTCCTGTCATGCGGCGCTGCGCCGGCTCTGATCTCTATAATCAAGGCACTGTGCATCGGACATGAAAGCGAGATCATGGTCATAGCACCCTTCTTCCCCGAGTACAGGCCCTTCATTGAATCCAACGGGGCAAAGTGCGTCATCGTTCCTCCGGACATGAAAGATTTCGGAATAAACCTCGAAGCGGCTGAGAAGCTCGTTTCAAAGAAGACGCAGGGGATAATTGTCAATTCACCCAACAATCCGTCCGGAGCGGTCTATTCGCGGGAAGTGCTCAAAGAGCTCGCCGACATGCTGAAAAGAAAAAGCGCGGAATTCGGCCATCCCATTTATATCATAGCGGACGAGCCGTACAGAGAGCTTGTATATGACGGCGTTGAGGTACCCTTCATCCCGACGATCTATAACAATACCGTGGTCTGCTACTCCTATTCAAAGTCGCTTTCGCTGCCGGGCGAACGAATAGGCTATGTATATGTTCCGTCTTTTGCCGAGGACAGCGAGGATGTGTATTACGCAGTTGCCGGAGCCGCAAGGATCATGGGGCATGTCTGCCCGCCGACCCTGATCCAGAAGGTGATAGCCGCATGTGCGGATAAAAGGCCGGATCTGAGAGCCTATGATGAGAACAGAAGGCTGCTGTATGAAAGCCTTTGCGGGATGGGATACGAGTGCGTGAAGCCCGAAGGTGCTTTCTATCTCTTCGTAAAGGCTCCGAACGGCAATGCAGAGGAGTTTTCGGAAAAAGCAAAGCTTGAGTACAATCTTCTCGTTGTTCCCGCAACCGGTTTCGGATGTCCCGGATACCTCAGGCTGAGCTACTGTGTTTCCAAACAGACTATCATCAACAGTCTTCCTGCTTTCAGAGGCATGATGGAAAAACACAGATCCGGGATAATCCCCTGAAAAAAGAAAATAGCAAGGCATATTGTTCACATATTGCAGTTTATTTTATCTGCCTGAAGAGTATAATGCTAAACAGAAAGAAGATGTATAAAGGAAGGGGGAGAAAGAATGATCAACGGAATGACTGCCGGTGTATACTATATCCTGACCATCGGGCTTCTGATCATGAGTCTGATCATATCCGCCAGGGTCAAATCGCTTTTCAGAAAGTATTCATCGGTTTCCGCCCCGTTCACCGGCAGACAGGCCGCAGAGAGGATACTGCGGGCAAACGGCATTTATGACGTGGCCATAACGGGGGTCGGCGGAACGCTTACAGACAACTACAGTCCCATGAACAAGACGCTCAATCTGTCGGAAAACGTTATCGATACCGCATCCGTTGCTGCGGTGGCGATCGCAGCGCATGAGAGCGGTCACGCGATCCAGCATGCGGAGGGATACTTCCCGCTGAAGATCCGAAAGACGCTTGTTCCCGCTGCGAATATCTGCTCGAGATTCTCGTATATTTTCGTGCTTCTGGGTCTGTTTTTCCAGCAGTTCAGCGTTCTGATCGACATAGGCGTGATCATGTTTGCCGTTGTGGTTTTTGTCCATCTGGTCACCATGCCGGTGGAACTGAACGCCTCGCGCAGAGCTCTTGCAAACATGGAATCACTCGGACTCGTGTCATCCGATTCGGAGGGTATTGCAAGAAAACTGCTCAATGCGGCTGCGCTTACCTATTTCGTAGCGCTGGCGTCTGTGCTGGTGCAGTTCCTGCGGCTACTCAGCCTTGCCAGAAGAAGAAACTGATAACAGATCAAAAAAAACAGGGAGGTGCTTCATTAGAAGCACCTCCCTGCTTTTTGTGTTTTATTCCGTTACCGGCCTGCATTCTTCCATTTCTTTCTGGATATCCATCCTGATCAGCACGATCAGCATTATGATCGAGACAATGAGCGGCGCCCATCCGAGGAGCGCGCAGATGGTCTGCAGCGTGGCAGACGTCTGGTTCATCTTGAGAGCCTCATCAAATCCCGCTCTTGACAGAGCAAATGCCATAAGCTGTACCGCACCGGCCTCCGCGAGCTTGCTTGCGAGATTGTCCCCTGCGGCGACCATGGAATCTATCCTGCGTCCGTTCTTCCACTCCACTATATCGGCTATGTTGTTGCGGTTGGTGTTGAACATTACGAAGGTGATCGTGGAGCCGAGGCCTACCGAAAGGGCATTGATATAGATGGATGCGACGGAGTAGGGATTTATGATGAACGGGATCTTGCCTACGAGCTGAAGGACCGCACCGAGTATCATGGTGTTCTTCCTGCCTATCCTGCTGTCCACCATCGGAGTGAATATGGAGGTCAGTATCGCGACTACGAGATACACCGCAAGGATAGGTGTTGCCTTTGCACTGGATCCCATGATATAAGCGGCGTAGTAATTGATGTTGTTCATAATGAGCACGGTGATTATTCCGTAGCAGATTATATAGAACATATTCAGGACCCAGGACCTGCACTTGAAGAGCATCCTGTAAGCCTGGAACAGAGATATCCTGCTCTCGTCATCCGAACTTTGCTTGACCCGCTCTTTGGTGGTGAAATAGTGGGTGAGACAGCCGATAATGCAGATCACACCCATCAGGATCGCCGTTTTCAGCAGGGCCGGGGCATCTCCCGAACCGATGATGGCGCCTTCGCCCTGCAGACCGCCGAAAAGCTTGACGAGAGGCGTGACGGCAACGGATCCTATACCGCTTCCGAGGCAGCCGCCGAGACTTCTGAAGGCATTGATGGATTTTCTGTCGGAATCGATGTTGCTGGCGAGCGAACCCATGGAGTTGTACGGCATCGCAAGGAACGTGTAAAGCGCCTCGAATATGAAATAGATCACGAGACAGAGTATCACGGTCAATGTCTGCCCGGTCTTGAAATCCGAAAACATGAGAACGATCGTCACTGCCCAGGGAACAGCGCACCAGAGCGCGTACGGACGGACCTTCTCTCCGTTGCGGAAGGTGTGGTTTGCCGAGAATATACCGATCAGAGGATCATTGACCGCGTCCCAGATCGTGCCGAGAGTGAGTATGGTACCGGCCGTGAGAACGGGGACTTTCAGCACGTTGGTGAGAAAGATCAGATAGTAGATGTTCTTGAAGTTGAATACGATGTTGCTGGAAGTGGAAAAGGTCATGAAGCCGAGCTTTTCCTTCAGACTTATCATAGTTTTCTTCATAAACGGAAACACCTTTCAAATTGATATCTGCTATTCTATTTTCTTTTTTCCATGATTTCAACTTTTTTCTTTTCGGACATTATATAAACTGTCCGTTTTATTGGACAGTTTATATATTATTATCAAATCATCGGAAGTACCTGTGAGCGAACGGGACCTGAAAAGATAAGAATCATGAACGGAGGGATGGATCATGGAAAGCGCGCTTTTAGTCATGGTGGTAATGGATTTTGTGCCGATCCTGATCGGACTGATCGGCGCAGCGGTGCGTTCCGGCTGTGAGCGGGAACCGGAAAAAGCCGGAGTGAAGGAAACACGTGTTTGAGATCGAGGAAGAAAGGAAGAATGAGATGAGAGGTTATTATACGAATGCCGGTTTTTTCGGACTTGTGAACGGGGTCTACATCCTCTTTGCGAGTGAATCGGATTATTACGACTCCGTTTCGGATGACTGAGTACGAAACGGAAAACTGAAACAGAAGCCGGGAAGATTGCTGAAACGCAGTCTTCCCGGCGATTATTATGACAGCAGGTCGTTCAGAGCGCGCAGTAAGCAGCGGCAGTTCTGGCAGCGAGAGCAGCGTTGTTGTAAACGAGCCGTATGTTGCTTGCAAGACTGTCGCCTCCGGTGATTTCCTTCACCTTGGCAAGGAGGTAGGGGGTGGTAGCCTTGCCGTGGATGCCGTCCCTGACAGACTCGGCAATCGCGTCATCGATCGCTCTGTTGATCACATGGAAATCCATTGAGAATTCTTCCGGGATCGGATTGGTCACGAGCATGCCGCCCTTCATTCCGAGGTCACGCTGTGCCTTGAAAGCGGCTGCAAGCTCCTCGGGAGAATCCAGACGGTAGTCCACCGAGAAGCCGCTTTTCCGCGTGTAGAACGCAGGGAGTTCGTCCGTTCCGTAGCCGATCACCGGCACGCCGTGCGTCTCAAGATATTCGAGTGTGAGACCAAGGTCGAGGATCGACTTGGCTCCGGCGCAGATGACCATTACGGGGGTGCCCGCAAGCTCTTCCAGATCCGCGGAGATATCCATCGTGGTCTCCGCACCGCGGTGCACGCCGCCTATGCCGCCTGTTGCAAAGATGTTAATACCTGCCATGTGGGCGATGATCATGGTGGTCGTAACCGTCGTGGCGCCGTCCATGCCCTTTGCGACAAGCACGGGAAGATCTCTGCGTGAGGCCTTGGTCACGTTAACACCGGTCTTGCCGAGATAGGTGATCTCGTCGGCGGTGAGGCCCGCCTTGAGCCTTCCGCCGAGGATCGCGATCGTGGCGGGAATGGCACCGTTTTCACGGACGATCTTTTCAACGTTCAGCGCTGTTTCCACATTCTGGGGATACGGCATCCCGTGAGAGATGATCGTGGATTCGAGCGCCACCACCGGTCTGCCCGCAGCAACGGCCTCGGCGACTTCCGGATTTACATCAAGGTATCTGTTTATCATGTTCTGAGTTTCCTTTCAGCTGTTATAATTATAAATAAAAACGCTCCGTCCGGACCGATCCAGCGCGTTCGAGGATCTTTGCCGATGTCAATGAGGGGTTCACCGCTTCAGCACTTTCTGCCGAAAGAGAAGCGGCAGCCGTGGCACGGCGCAGAGTATCTTCCAGACAAGTTCCTTCCATGTAGGAGTGAACGATCGAAGCCATGAATGCGTCTCCGGCGCCGGTGGTGCTCTTCACCTCTGCCGGGAAGACGGGGGCATAAAGCATCCCATTTCTGTCCGCGGCGAGGGCGCCCTGCTTCCCGAGCGTAATGAAGATCTGTTTCGTACCCGTTCCAAGGATTGCCTGAGCGGCAGAGACAAGGCTCTCGCGGTCTTTGATTTCGATGCCCGAAAGAAGCTCCGCTTCTTTGATATTTGCCTTCAGGGTATGCAGCATTCCTGTGAGGTCTTTCAGCTTCCCCGCCTTTCTTACGGAAACAGGATCGACAAAGAGAGAGGTGCCGAAGTGTTCCGCCAGCCAGCGGAGAGACTCCTCAGGGATGTTGGTATCCGCCGCAACGGCTTTTGCACCGCGAAGGAGATCGGCATGGGAGGAGAGATAATCAGGTGTGATGCTGTCGCAAAGCTCCATGTCTGACACCGCCATGAGCATGTCCCCGTCGGCATCATTCAGATATAAGTATACAGGCGTGCATCCACCATTTACTTTGAGCGCTTTGCTGATATCTATTCCGGTTTCCGCGCAGGAGGCCTCTATTCTGTATGCATGCACATCCTCCCCGAAAGCAGTGAGAAAACGCACATCTGTACCCATGAGACGCAGATCGTGGGCGATATTCCTGCCGACGCCCCCGAGCCCCACGCTGACTTTTCCGGGATTAGACTCCCCGAAGATCATCGGAAGAAAAGGTCTTCCGCCTATATCGATGTTTATACCGCCGACTACGACGGCATAGTCTTTTTCCTGCATATGATCTGCTCCTTTTGCTGTGACCATTATAACTGCAGGGATGATCTCATTCAAGTGTGTTTCAAAAGAAGCGGGAGGGCCCGCAGGATTGATTGCTGCGAAAGCAGATCTGAGACGGACCAGCAATAAACTACGTTTTGATAGATCTAAAAACCAAAAGACACACCGCTTCTTAAGGAGCGGTGTGTCTTTTGCTGTATGAATTGGGTCAGTTTTTTTCCTCCGGCCAGGGGACCGGTTTCCCCTTGATGATGAGAAAGCTTTTTTTTGCCAGCCGGGCGAGCGGCGTATCGGAAAGGGAATCGGAATAGAAACGGTCTATCTGAGCGTCTCCGTATACGCGCCTGAATTCCTCCACCTTCTGCTGCCCCTTACAGTTTCCAGCAAGCAGTTTCCCCGTGGACGGATCCATCTGCGTGGCTATGAGGTTCTTTATCCCTATCCTCCTGCAGGCGGGACCTACGATCTGCTCAGCGGAGGCGCTTATAACAAGATCGTCATCCTGCTGCGCTTCAAGGTACCAGGGCAGGATGCCTTCTATATGCTCATCCCAGTACTGCTCTATCAGCGAAAGATCTTCCAGTCCCGCAAAGTAGGACATGAACAGGCTCTTGGCTCTATCCCGGTCGCCGATGTGCAGAAAATAGAGAAATGCTCCTGCGGCCACCTTCGGCAGATAGCGCCAGAGAGCCGGCTTTTTACGCATCGCATAGCGGAAGAAGCCGAAAGTGGAATCCACGCGGTATATCGTTTTGTCAAAATCGAAAACGTTCATGCTGCAAGTATAATCGAAAGCAGCAGCACAATCAAGCCTTCTCCCATACGGACAGAAGCCCGCTCATCCATTCGGAAACGTCCATTCCGTATACGGGATCCAGATGTTCCGGGCTGAATACTTCATCGACGGTCCCGTATGCAGCGGTTTTCCCTTTGTCAAGGAGCACGGCATGCGTCCCGTATGCTTTGGCCATGGAAAGATCATGGACCACGGATATGACTGCCCGGCCCGGCTCCTTGAGCCAGTCACGGATGAGAGCGAAGATCTGTTTCTGATAGATCAGGTCAAGGTGGTTCGTCGGTTCATCCAGCAGCAGAAGCCTCGGCTCCTGGGCGAACACCTGCGCGAGAAAGGTCCGCTGCAGTTCACCGCCGGAGAGAGTGAGCACGGACTGGTCCCGCTGTTTTTCCATACCTGTCACCGACAGGGAGTATTCAACGGCCTCGTCATCGCGGAGGTCTTTTTTTGAGAACAGACCGGTGCTGTGGGAATATCTGCCCAGCCGCACCACTTCCTCTACGGAGAAAGAGTAGCCCACGTAGTGGTTTTGGGTGAGCACGCCTATTATGCGGGCTCTCTCGGTGCTGCGCATCTTTTTGAGGTCACTGCCCTCAAGGAGAAGTTCTCCGGTGCAGGGGATGCTGCAGGCGATGGCGCCGAGAGCGGTGGATTTTCCCGCGCCGTTCGGACCGGCCATCATCAGCCACTGACCCTCCTCCACGGATACGGAGAATGAATCCAGGACCGCGGTCTTCCCGTAACGCACGGTTATGTCACGTACTTCCAGCATGCGCTCACCTCCTCCTCGAATGATAGAAGATGATGACGAACACCACCGAGCCGACGATACTGGTGACTACACCGATCGGAAGCTCGATGGGATCGAGAAGCACCCTTGCGACAAGGTCCGAGAGCATGAGGAACACGGCCCCTCCGAACAGGGAGGCGGGAAGTAGTTTTCTGTGGTTGGGCCCGACGATGAGCCGCACCATGTGCGGGGTGACGAGCCCGACGAAAGCGATGGTGCCGCCTATGGAAACGCACACACCTATGATCACGGAGACCGTGATCAGTACGATGAGTTTGGTCTTCTTTATATCCACGCCGATGCTTCCTGCATTCTCCTCTCCCACGGCAAAAGCGTTCAGCTCCCGGCAGAGGCTCAGGAGTATGATGCTTCCGAGGACGAGCGCCCCGAACAGTACGGCTGCGTTGGTCATGGTGGAGCTCTGCAGGCTGCCCATGGTCCAGAAGGTGATGCTGCGGATCTTTTCGGAGGAGAAGGTGATGATCACGTTCATCACGCTCGATACGAACATCGAGAATATCACACCCACGAGGATGATGGTGTTTGTGGAGAGAGATCCGTCGAGCCGGTAGGCAAGGCCGAGGATGAGCAGCAGGGAGCCGAAGGCAAACAGCACGGCCATCACCATAGTTCCGGCAAAGGGGAGAGCAGGGAAGGTGATCCCCGTCGCAATGGCAAGTACCGCGCCGAGCGATGCGCCTGATGATACGCCGAGCGTGGAGCCGTCCGCCAGCGGGTTTTTCAGCAGACCCTGCATGGAGGCACCCGCGAGGGAAAGAGCGGCGCCTGTCAGCGCCACGCAGATCACCCGGGGGACGCGCACGGTCAAAATGATCGAGCTGTATGTGCCGCTTTCCTGCGGCAGTCCTTTGAGCGCAGAGAGTATCACCTTCAGCGTGGTGGTCAGCGGTATGTTCACGCTCCCCGCGCAGACGCAAAGACAGAACACCGCGGCTGTGACCGCGGCGAATACAAGGTATTCAGCTGCACTGAAGCTTTCCCGTCTTCTGCCCATGCATCTTCTCCGGATATGCGTATGAGGGAACGGAAAGGTTCCCTCATACGGTTAATTGCTGTTCAGGTTCAGGCTGCATCGTCAAGCGCGTTCTGCTCGGCTACAAAATCGTTGAGCATAACGGTCCCGTCAACAAGGCGCGGACCGGGCCTGGTGAGCTCGTTGTCCTGAAGGTTGAGAATGGAGCCGTTTTTGACGGCCGTTAAATTTTCCCAGCCGGGTCTTGAGAGGATCTCCTCAACGGGAGTCGGACCCTCGCCGTAGTACATGCTTATCGTTACGATAAAATCGGGATTGCGTTCAAGGACCTGTTCCTCGGAGATCTCGGCCCATCCGTCCACATCGCCGAAGCAGTTCTTCAGTCCGACGAGCGCGGCGACCTCATCCATGAAGGTGCCCTTGCCAGCGGTCCAGAGGCCCCACTGCAGCGGGGAGACTTCAAAGTAGACGGTCTGCTCACCGTCTCCGGCAGGAGCTGCGCTGATGTCGTCGAAGACCTTCTTCATGCTCTTTACGATCAGGTCTGCCGCCTTGTTCTGCCCGGTCAGAGTGCCGATTAGGGTGATCGATTCATACACGCCGCTGATGTCGGCCGCAAGTGTCACGGCAACGGGTATTCCCGCCTCTTCGAGCTTGGTTACATCCTCAGGGGACTGATCCATGCTGTTCATTATAACAAGATCGGGCTCCAGAGCAATGATCTGCTCCACGTTTGTCTGGAATCCCGAATTGACCACGGGCACATCCGCCGCTTCGGCAGGCCAGTCGCAGTATTCGCCTTTGCCGACTACTGAGTCGCCTGCGCCCAGGGCATAGAGGATCTCGCATTCGGCCGCGGTGAGGACCACTATCTTTGACGCGGGTGCATCAAGAGAAACCTCGCGGCCCATCATGTCTGTGACGGTGATTTTACCGTTCTTTGAGGACTGTGTTCCGCAGCCCGCCATAAGCGTGAGCAGGAGGGCTGCCAGAATGACAACTGAGATGAGTGTTTTTCTTTCTTTCATTTTTTCTCCTTCTTTTTTGATGAATGAAAAAACCGCGCAGTCACACAAGGCGGCGCGGATCAGACATCCATCTTCGACTACAGTGACAGTATAGTCCGGGTACAACTCTCAGCGTATCTGACTTATCCTGCCAGGCAGGCATCACAGTGGCCGTCCCGTGGGGATTCTCACCCCGTTCCGCTGCCGGTCCCAAAGGAAGACCGGGCGTTTTGCCCCGTGTATTCACTTGTTTAATAAGAATAACAGTGAGCAGAGCCAAAATCAAGAAAAAAAGATGCTGAAAACCTGTATGGTACCGTCAGAATTCGATGCATCCCGGTGCGGCTGACGGGTCATGACTGCAGAGCACCGCGGCACATCCAGGGTCTGCCGCCATTTCCGCGATCCAGTCGAGGGACTTGAGCTGCAGTTCCCGGTCAAAGCCGAAGCCGGGGGTGATCTTCTCCTGCCAGTTCCGGGGAGAATAGGCCGCATCGGCGGTCAGCAGCACAAAGCGTTTCCCGTTCCGGATCAGTACAGCCGCCTGACCGTCGGTGTGTCCGGGGACGTTCACCATCCGTACGGACTCATCTCCCAGCACGTCAAAGGCCCAGCGGTTGGGTCCGAGCGGCGAGCCGCGGTAGTATACCCGTTCAAAAGGCTGGTCCAGCCAGAGGCTCTGCGGCTGACGGGCCTTGTACACGGTGCGGCAGGACCAGAAGTATTCATCCTCCGGCAATATGATGTGCTTTGCTCTGCTCACATGTTTGAGACCCGCCACGTGATCCGCATCCAGATGGGTGAGCAGGACATAGTCCAGATCTTCCGGGGCAATGCCCATAGCGGCCAGCTGCTCATGGATCGCCATGCCCTTGGGCAGCCACGGACGGAAAAGTGCCGCCAGATGGGAGGGCAGGATCTCTTTTACAGCTTTCTGATCGTACACGCCTGCAGGGCTTATTTCCCGGCACCAGCCTGTATCCGCAAGGATGAGCCCCTTCGGGTGCTCTATCAGATAGCAGCACACCGGAAGAACGAGCCTGTCCTTATCCGCTGCGGCAAGCTGTTTTGCGGTGTTCCTCAAGTCTATGCGGTTGCCGAAAGGCACCGATTCGGAAACCCGGATATAACCGCAGTGAAGAATGTGTATTTTCATAGCCTTCGGTCCGGTCATTCGGCCCGCATGAGGCCCGTTGCGAGAGTCTGCTCCGCGTGCGCGTTGAGAGCGGCTCTGAAGGCCGCGTCCGTGCTGCTGACAGACTCCGGGGACTGTACAAAGGAAGAAGCAGCCGATGTGACGGAGCTTTCAAACAGATCACAGAACATGTTGTAAAGCTCTTCATAGGAACAGCCGCTCTCGATCTTCCCAGCTACCATGCTGCTTACAAGGCTGATCGGCAGAACGGTCTTGAGCACGCATATAATGATCAGATAAGCCAGATGCATACGATGGTATTTCTTTTTTACGGGAGGGGGGATGATACCGAGCTTCACATAGTTGTTTACCATCGAGGCGGTCAGGCCCTTGCTGTCGAATCCGGGATAATCCGCAAAATATCGGGAGATCAGGGAAAGAACCTGATCCATGTATATCTCGAGATCCGGCAGTTCATTCCAGCGCGGGAGATGTATTTTTACCATGCCCTCCGCCGTCTCTATGATCAACTTTGAATTTTCGCTGTCCATGTTTTTCCTCCGATATCTGTATTCAATTTGATTTTAACATTTGGTATATGCAATTACAACAAATAATTACAAGATCCCTATTGACAAATCTTTAAAAATAGTTTATCTTGTTTTCATTACCAGATGTAATAATATAAAAACACAGCAGCGAAGGTACTGCTGAAAACAGGATATGCGGGCAGGGTCCCGCGGAAAGGACGGGAAACGATGATCAATGCAGCAGGTGTGATAGCGCTCACGGCGGGAAGCGCCGCCTTTGCCGGCGCGGCATACTCCGCCGCTTCTTATACCATAACCAAGACCCTTATGGACATCGCGCTGGATCATGAGCCGCCGAAGATTCTTACGGCTCTGAAGAGCAGGATATCCAGATCCAGAAAGGCCAGCGACTTCACCATTGCCAGAAGTAGGGCGGAGGAAGAGATAAACAGGAGAGCGCATCAGCTGATAAAGATAACAGCCGCTGACGGCACCGAGCTGAGCGGACATTTCTTTCCCGTATCGGAGCCGAAGAGGATCATAGTTGCCTTCCACGGCTGGAGAGCCAGATGGGGGAGAGACTTCGGCATGATCTCCCATTTCTGGGAAAGCGAAGGCTCGAGCATGCTGCTTGTTGAGCAGAGGGGGCAGAACGGGAGCCTCTGCAGGCATATGGGCTTCGGGCTCACCGAGCGCTTCGACTGTGTGGACTGGACAAAGTGGGCGGCGGAGAATTACCCCGGGATTCCCGTATATCTTGCGGGCATTTCCATGGGCGGAACCACCGTGCTCATGGCAGCGGATCTCGATCTTCCGGAGCAGGTGCACGGGATAATGGCGGACTGTGCTTTCACGTCTCCGGACGGTATCTGGCGCCATGTGGTGCACGATAATCTGCATTTGCCGTATAATCTCCGCAGCAAGGTAGCGGACCTGATCTGCCGCAGCAAGATCGGCTACAGCTCAAAGCAGTTTTCCACACAGAGCTCGCTTGCGCACGCAAAAGTGCCCGTTCTGCTCATCCACGGCGAGAATGATAATTTTGTCCCGGTGAGCATGTGCTATGAAAATTACAAGGCCTGCGCCACTCCCGTAAAACTCCTCACCGTCTCAGACGCGGACCACGGCATGAGCTACTTCGTGAACAGAGCGGATTATGAAAAGATGATGAGGGAGTTCTGGGCGGATTACGACTGATATCAGACCCGATCCGTATACCTAAACGACACTTCTGACGGCTTGAGGTTATTCTTTGGCACTGTGCGAAGCACGAACTCCATCTGGAAATGCTCGATGATTCATCATGAAAAACCGGAATCTGTATGATTATTTCTTCAATACCTTTTCAAAATGCCCGTTGAATTTACGTATAGCTTCTCTGCTTAATTCCTCGTCCGGTCTTAACATGTCAAAGGCATGGATATTTGATGGGTATACATCTGCTTTCGCATCCACACCGGCCGCCTTAAGCGCAGCGACATAGTCCAATGTCTCTCTGTAAAATGGTTCACCATCACCCACAAAAGTGTAGCAGGGCGGAAGACCCGAATAATCCGTCTGCTGCGCCGGAGCTGCATACGGAGACACGGGTTTCTTTGCATCTGACCTTAGATACACTCGCCACCCGATGTGATTTCTCCGCGTGTTCCATACTTTGCCGTGATTGTTTCCGGAACTGTCCGTATCGATGTTGCTTATCATCGGATACAGAGGCATCTGATAATCGACTTTGATCCCGCGGTCCCGCGCCATCATACACACAGCTATAGCAAGGCCGCCGCCTGCGCTTTCGCCGCCGACCATAATCTTATCTGCCTTGAGATCATCGCGGTGCTGATCGATGTATTCAAGTACTGCATAGCAGTCATCCACGGCGGCTGGATAGGGCTTTTGCCAGGCAAGCCTGTATCCGGGAGAAAACACGGTCACTCCGTACTTCTTCACCAGATCCATGGCTCTGCTCATATAGACCATTTCCTTCATGCCGAGTATATATCCGCCTCCATGGATCCAAAGGACCGCAACAGGAACCTCGGTGATCTTCGCAGGCTTTAAAACAAGTGTTGAAATCTTACCTATACGCTGCTTTCGAACAAGGATGTCATCGTCCGGTTTAAACTGAAAGTTCATCATATTTCCCCCTCAAACAAGTATTTTTCTAATTACAGAAATACTTACGCCACGGGAAACAGTCATGAAAAGTCCAGTGTTTTTCATAGAAAGCGGAAAAACGTCCGATGATCCAGCCATTGATCAGAGCGCAGACAATCGTGCCCCACTTCACACCCTCGAAATGCCACAGGCCGAAAATCAGGAAACTCACCACAATTCCGATGAAACAGCTGATACAGTCGTATCCGGTCTTGAATCTGTTGATGTTGATGTGAAAATGAGCGGATACCTCTTTTACAAACAGCTCATATACCTCCGGGGAAATATAGGTATGGAACATCGCGGATACCCCGGCTGAGCAGATCAGCATACCCAGGACATAATAAAGGATCCTTTGCCATAACGCATTTATCGGAAGCATTGTCCCCAGCAGCATAAAGCCGTCCAGTACGGAGCCGTATATCACTGCCGTAACGAAGGAGAAGAGATAGGACGCCCGAAAACGGCGCAGCAAAACGGACATAATGATCAGCAACGCCGCCTGCAGGCAATACTCCGCCATTCCGAACGTAAAAAAGCTCCAGACCGGAGACAGCCAGCGATACAGGAGGTAGGCCGGAGCCACTACCATGGACACACAGAAGTCTGCCTTCTCCATTAAAACAACGCCAAGCGCGACGAAAACGATGCCAAACACATAAGCAAGTTCTGTACTGAATTTTTCTTCATATATCCTCCAATACAATAAGAGCTTCTTCCGTTTGATACAGAAACGGAGAAAGCTCATTTTCATTATACTGCATTTGTCAAGTCTGGCCACATTATACAAATCCCGAGTTTTCGGATGATTCCAAGTTTCGCAGCAGACAGAAAAAGCGCCTCCTCCTGAGAAGAGACGCTCGATCTCCATCGATATATGCTGGAATATGATGCTGTGATCTGCTGATTCTATTCACACAAAAGCGAAGTGCGTATCCTTGGCACAGAGTCGGAGCAGGGTGTTGTCTTGCTTCAGCCAATGGAGAAGGTGAGGAACGGCGACCGCGTGTTCTAAGGGATCCATACCATGACTACATTGATTACAATTGAACAGAACGGGCTCTGTTGAACCTGAATTCAGCAGAGCCCGTTCTGTTTCAGTTTTCAATCTCCAGCCCTCAGGTCAGGTGAAGGTGATCCGGTTTTTGGAATATACCGTCACGCTGTCCGCCAGCCCGGCCAATAGACCGGCGTCAAACTCCGTGATGCCGGTGGCAGCCTTCATCGCCCTCCTGATGTCCGCAGTCGAGGCCTTCTCCATGATGGTGCCCGCATTCGTGTCCCTCACCGTGGTGGTGGCCGCACTCATGCCCTTCTCCATGGTGATGCCCGCAATCGTGCCCCTCGCCGTGATGATGGTCATGATGGTCGCATTTGGCATTGGGATCATATTGCAGCGTGCCATCCGCCAGAGCCTGCGCAGCTGCATCGGCAGAACCGGAAACACCGCCGTAGAGTTTGATCCCCGCCTCGGCCAGCGCAGTCTGTGCACCCATGCCGATGCCGCCGCAGATCAGCGCATCCGCCTGCGCGGCTTTCAGAAAACCGGCCAGCGCCCCGTGACCGCTGCCGCTGGTGGGAACGATCTGTTCGGCGACGATCTTACCGTCCTCTACATCATAGAGCTTGAACTGCTCCGTGTGGCCGAAATGCTGGAAGATCTCTCCGTTTTCGTAAGTTACTGCAATTCTCATAGTATCCGATCCTTTCTGCATGATGTTTTCTGTTCCCTGATCGTTGAGCTGATAGTTCCCGCCCCGGATCAGGAGGCGTTTTCCATCCACCAGCGCATCGGCTACTTTCCGCCGTGCGCTCTCGTAGATGGCCGTCACAGTTGTGCGGGCAATGCCCATCCGTTCGGCACACTGCTCCTGGGTCAAGCCTTCGCGGTCAAGAAGCCGGATCGTCTCAAACTCGTCCAGGCTCATCACGACGGGCTCTTTGTCCGAATCTTCATCCGGAGAGAATCCCCAATGATCCGGGTAGCTGTCGATCCACCGACAGCGTGGTTTTCTGGGCATAGTCGCACCTCGTTTCTGACTTATGTCGAAAATGATTATAGCCCCGTTTTAGACATATGTCAATAAAAAAGAGAGATAATCATAGGGAAAGCGGGTGCAGTTATAAGTAATCTTAGGCTGCACCCGCTTTATCTTTATTTGGGTATGTGGATCAATCAGCTTTTGTATTCCGGTAGGAGAGATAATATGTCAGGTATCCGATTACACTCATCATTGTGAGCACATACAGTTCGGATACTGCCGAAGCGATCACATAGGACTTGTCATCAAAAACGTTCAAGACCGAGAACGCCCCTGTAATCAGGGAAAAAACAAGGAATGCTGCCAGCAGTCCGGCTCCGGCTCTGTCTTTTCTGCGGATAAAAGCTGTGTACAGGCAGTATGTAAGAAAGATCATCAGCATACCGCCGAAACTCAGGATACCGTGCCAGACATTTTCAGAAGTCATGGTTTTCCCATCGCTCGGAATGACCCACATCGCACCGACATACAGGACAGCACAGGAAACGATCATACAGATCCTGCAGGCCAGTTTCTGAGCTTTTGACAACCCGCTCATTGTATGTGCAAGGAAAAAGGATATGAGCATCGGAATGAACAGAACCAGCATGGCGATGAAGATCTGCAGTGCAGAACCCGAATACCAGATCATGCGTGACAGCGAGGCAAACACCGCAGTTTCATCCGTCGCGGTAACGCTTCCCCAGGAGAAAAGAGGGGACAGAAAAAAGGTGAAAACGGCGAGAATCCTCAGCCTTTTTGCTGTTTTTTCCATTTTCGTCACCTCTGCTTCATCTGCTTTTCGAAGCGGAACATTCCGTCATGGTCTCCCAGAGGGTCATCGCCATACTCCTCATCGAAGTCCGGCTCATCTGGGTGTTCCGGTTCGGGATGATGGCTGTTGAAGAATTCGACGATGTGGAACCCGCACTTGTTGACATAGAAGTGGATGTTCCTCGTCTCAAAGTACGGCGTGCAGGTCTCCCATACGAGCGTTTCGGGATACAGCCGCTCGACTTCCTGCCACGCAGCGTAGCCGATGCCTTTGCTGTGAACTTCCGGATTGACAAACAAAAGTTCCAGTTCGTTGTGCTGTGTTTCTTCATTAATCTTCAGAACAAGACCGCCGACGATCCTTCCATCTTCGCGGATACGGTAGGCAGCGCCTCCGTCTATGCTTTTCTCAATCGTTCTGCGGGAAATGATCTCACCATCTTCCTCAAGATGGTCGTCCCGCATCCCAAATTCCTCCATCGCGCCATACCTGAATGCGCGCTGATTGTCGAGAATGAACTGTTCCCGGTCATCGTCTGCAAGCCGGGTAAGGGTAATGACTGCCATGGTATAAAACCTCCTTCAATAAAAATGCTCGGCAACAAAAGGCTGCTTCAGCCATTTGTTCCGAGCTCACTCGACATCTTATCCAACAGGCGGCCTGCAAAGCATTCGCTTTACGATCCCCTACGCTACGGCGTACTGTCCTCCGATGACCGATATTCTGTTTTGATATGTCCTTCCTCAAGAACGCCGCAACTATATCACAGATGCAGCAGAAACACAAGTGCTTTTATAGTCGACTTTGGATACTGCCCGGAAACAGTCACTATCCATTGATCTCCATCCCACTCTGAAGAACCGGCTCCGCGTCGCAGGTCAGGCGGAACAGGATCCCGGCCTTGGCGCAGACCGTTATTCTGTTGACCGGCGCGGCTCAGAGACCGGTATCAATGATGAGTTCCGGCTTGTTTTTTCGTTTGAAACGAAGAGATATCTCAGATCGGCGAAACAAAAAAGCACGCGCTTTAGCGCGTGCTTTTTGCTGTCTTTTTATATATCAGCTCAGGGCTTCCGCAAAGTCTGAGGCACTCTTGCCGGCGATGCGTCCGAAGACGATGAAGTCGCATACGGCGTTGCCGCCCACGCGGTTCCCGCCGTGGATACCGCCCGTGGTCTCTCCGCACGCAAACAGGCCCGGGATCACATTGCCGCTGGTGTCGATCACTTCAGCATTGGTGTTGATCTTGATGCCGCCCATCGTGTGGTGGATGCCCGGCGCGATCTTGATCGCGTAGAAGGGCGCGGTGCTCAGGTCATCGTCCATGCCGTTGTTGCGGCCCCACTCCTCATCTATGCCCTTGGCCACGGACTCATTCCACGTGTTCATCGTGTTCACGAAGTTCTTCACGGCTTCGTCCGAAAGGCCCATGTTCTTCCCCAGCTCCTCATAGGTCCCGCCCTGGATCGTGTATCCGCCGTCGATGAAACGCTGGGAGAGAGCCAGATGATCCACCAGATTCTGGTCGAAGATGATGAAGCAGTAGCCGTCCGGCTGCTTGAGTTCCGCCTGGGAGACCACGTCGCGGCCCGCCAGGTCGTTGACGAAGCGTTTGCCTTCGGTGTTGACGACGATCGCGCCAAGGCTCCGGAAGGACTCGGACACCAGGCTGCCGTCCGACTGGATGACCGTCGGGTGCAGCTGGATCTGCTCCATGTCCACCGTATCCGCGCCCACCGCCTGTGCCATGAAGATGCCGTCGCCCGTGGCGCCGGAATGGTTCGTGGTCACGGCATTGGCAAGGCTGGGATCATAGCTGCTCATCAGATCGAAGTTTGCGCCGAAGCCGCCTGTCGCGAGCACAACGGCTTTGGCATGGATCGTGTAGATGTGCTCCGCGTCTTCGGCCATGACGCCGACCGCCTGTCCGTTCTCCATCAGGATCTCGGTGGCCTTCGTGCTGACGTGCACGTCGATGCCGAGCTTCTCGACCTGCGTCTTGAGCTTGGCTACCAGGTACTCGCCCACGGCCACGCCGCCTTCCGGCTGATGCAGGTACTTCCGGCCTTCGCAGCCGCCGGTGGCTTTGACGCCGGTAAACGTGGCGTCGACGGTCTTGAGCCATTCGATCGCATCGGAGCTGTTTTCCGCCAGAGTCCGGACCAGCTCGGGGTTGGCCAGGTAGTGGCCGAGGCGCAGCGTGTCCTCCGTGAAGTTCTCGACCGTACTGTCGTCCAGGCCGAGCTCCTTCTCAAGATTGGTGCCTGCGGCGTTCATGCCGCCCTCGGCGCGCAGGCTGTTGCCGCCGACGAAGGGTATCTTCTCGAGCAGGATGACGTTTTTGCCCTCCTGCGTGGCAAGGACCGAAGCGGTGAGCCCGGCGCCGCCTGCGCCTACCACCACAACGTCGCAGTCAAGCTCCATTGGGGTCTTCTCAACAGGTGCGGCTGCGGCGACCTCGCGCCGGAAGCTGTCGGGATTGAGACCGCCGGATTCCAGGGCATCCGCGATGGCGGCCTTTACGGCCTCGGAGGTCAGGGTGGCTCCGGCGACGGCATCCACCTCAATACTCTGATTGTCATAGACGGAGACGGGGATTTTTTCCACGGCGACGGAACCGATGCCCTCGGTCTCCTCGTGATTGAGGACGCGGATCTGATAGATCCTGTTGGCATCGGCAACGACCTCCACTTCCACGGGGCCGTTCCTGCCCATGGAAGTGCCGGTGAGCGTCATGGCTTCCGCGGAGATGTTTGTATCACCGACTGTTTTTACCGTATGGCTCTGAATGATATTCACCACGAGGAAGATCAGGAGGATAATGCCGCAGCTTATACCGACTATATCGCTCCAGCGTTCTCTTCTCTTTTTCTTTTCTTGCTTATCCATGTGTCCCTCCATATATATCGAGAATATAAAAGGGAAGTGCGCAGACGGGTTTGCTTCATCTGTTTCTTAACAATTATAATATCTGATTCTGCCAGTTTTTTCAATAGAAGATGACAGCGTTTTTCGGCATGTCACGTCAGAATGACAAGGGCTGTCCGGTGTTCCGCAATGAATGGGGCAGATGTCGAATGTTCTTGAAAAAAACCGCGCTTTTGGATAAACTGTATGTATAAAAAACAGGGAGACGTGCTGGTATGAAGATCGTATTTCTCGGAGCTGCCCATGAGGTGACCGGAAGCTGTACGTATATCGAGGTCGGGGATAAAAAGGGCATAGTCGACTACGGCATGGAGCAGGGCAAAAACTTTTATGAGAATGAAGGCCTGCCCGTTGCGCCGTCCGAACTCGACTTCGCGCTGCTGACCCACGCACATATAGACCACAGCGGCCTTCTGCCTCTTCTGTACAAGCAGGGTTTCCGCGGTTCGGTATATACCAGCGAGGCCACCGCCACGCTTGTGAACATCATGCTGAACGACTCGGCGAACATCCAGATGTCCTCGGCAGAATACGACAGCCGAAAAGCCAAGCGGAGAGGCGATGCGGAGATTGAGCCGCTCTACGACCTTGATGACGTGGCCGGACTGATGAAGCTTGTGCATCCATGTCCTTACGGCGTTCTTGTACAGGTGAACGAGAGCGTTTCCATAAGGCTCACGGACGTCGGCCATCTTCTCGGCTCCGCCGCGATAGAGGTATTTCTGAAAGAGGGGGATGAGACAAGGAGCATCTGCTTCAGCGGTGACCTCGGCAACAGCGGGCAGCCCATCCTCATCGATCCGAAATATGTCCGGCAGGCGGACTATCTCGTCATAGAGTCCACCTACGGGGACAGGAACCACGAGAAAGTGAAGACCGACTACGTGGCCGAGCTTGCATCAAGGATCCAGAAAGTGTTCGACAGGGGCGGCAATATCGTGATCCCGTCCTTTGCCGTGGGCCGCACGCAGGAGATATTGTATTTCATCCGGGAGCTGAAGGATCGCCGCCTCGTGAAGGGCCATGACGGTTTCCCGGTCTATCTCGACAGCCCCCTCGCCATAGATGCCACAACGGTCTTCCTCCAGTGCGATCCGGCTTATCTCGATCCCGTGACGAGAGATATGATACACGACGGGATAAACCCGTTGGTGTTCCCGGGGCTTGAGTTCACAGAGAGCCAGGAGGATTCCAGAAAGATAAACGAAGATCCGGAACCAAAGGTGATAATTTCCGCGGCCGGCATGTGCGACGCGGGCCGTATCCGCCACCACCTCAAGCACAATCTCTGGCGCGCGGACAGCATGATCCTGTTCGTGGGCTATCAGGCGGCAGGCACGCTCGGACGCCTGCTGGTGGACGGCGTGAGGAAGGTGAAGCTCTTCGGCGAGGATATAATCGTGAACGCGGAGATCGACACGCTGCCCGGCGTCAGCGGCCATGCCGACAAGGACGGACTGCTCCGCTGGGTGGATGGTTTCAGGGAAAAGCCGAAGGCCGTGTTTGTCAATCACGGAGATCCGGATGTGGTGGAGAGCTTCCGGAAGTGCCTGACCGAGACAAGGGACCTGGTGGCATGCGCTCCTTTCAGCGGCACCTCCTTCGACCTCATATCCGGAGAGTTCATCCGGATCACCGAAGGAAGACCGATAGCCGGAACCGCGGAGCCGCAGAAAAAAGACCCGCGCGCGGTCTCGGCTTATCAGGAGCTCGTCGCCGCTGCGGAGAGGCTGCTTAAAAAGTGCCGCGCCGCCGAGGGACTTGCCAACAGCCTGCTGAAGAAGGTCACAGCGGAGATCGAAAAGCTTATCGATAAGCTCTGACCGGAAATAAAGAAAGGATCTCACGATCATGGAAGATATCAAGATCATCGAATTGAAAGAGAGCGTTCTGGAAGACAACAACGCCGATGCCGAAAACCTGAGACAGGAGCTCAAGAGCAAAGGCACCTGCCTGCTTAACCTCATGTCATCCCCCGGCAGCGGCAAGACGAGCACGCTGCTGGCACTCAATAAAGCGTTTGCCGGCCGTCTGCGCTGGGGCGTGATGGAGGCCGATATCGACAGCGACGTCGATGCGAGGACGATAAAGGAAGCCGGACTGCCTTCCGTACAGCTCCACACGGGCGGCATGTGTCACCTTGATGCGGACATGACCCGTCAGGGCATTGCCGCGCTGGGAGAGAAGGATCTGGAGCTCATTGTGCTGGAGAATATCGGAAATCTCGTCTGTCCGGCGGAGTTCGATACGGGCGCGGCCATCAACATGACGATCCTTTCCGTCCCCGAGGGGGATGACAAGCCTGCGAAGTATCCGCTCATGTATGAGACCTGCGACATACTTGCCGTCAACAAGATCGACGTGCTTCCCGTTTTTGACTTCAACAGAGAATTCATGGAGGGCTGTGCGAGGAAACTCAACCCGAACATAGACATTTTCTACATCTCCGCCAAGACCGGAGAGGGCGTTCAGGAACTTGCGGAAGCTATTATTAAGAGAGTGAGGGAGTGGAACGGCACATGGGAGAGGTAAAGGTCATCAAGGTAAATGAATCCATATTCGCGGAGAACGACAGACAGTCGGCCTTCATACGAGAGCGGCTCAGCGGACAGGGAACGCTTTTCCTGAACTTCATGTCCTCTCCCGGCAGCGGCAAGACGACCACACTTGTCACGGTGATCAACCGCATCAAGGACAGGATCCGAATAGCCGGCATGGATGTGGATATTGAGTCCAGCCTCGACGCCCAGCGCGTTGCCGACCGCACAGGTGTTCCGTATCTGCAGATCCATAACGGCGGGCTGTGCCACATCGATGCGGACATGACTGCACGGGCGCTGGCAGAATTTGATACGGAGGGCATCGATCTGCTCATACTCGAGAATATCGGCAATCTGGTATGCCCTGCCGAGTTCGATACGGGAGCCCACCACAATATAACCATCCTCTCGGTCCCGGAGGGCGATGACAAGCCGCTGAAATACCCGCTGATGTACACCGTGAGCGACGTGGTCCTGATCAACAAGATCGACACCCTGCCGTATTTCGATTTTGATATTGAAAAGGCGAAGGAGCGGATCCTGAAGCTGAATCCGAAGGCGGTCTTTTTCCCGATCAGCGCAAAGACGGGAGAGGGGACGGACGCATTTTGCGAGTGGATACTCGGCGAGGTCGACGCGGTAAAGGCGGGGAAGACGCGCTGAGACACGTTTTGATTGACTTGAAGACAAAATCATTATAGAATTACAATATTGTTTACCGATCGAAAACAGATCTGTACAGCGTTGCATGGCAAAGAAACTATCTCAGGAGGTCGAATCCATGAGCAAGCCCGTAATGGTCACAGGCGACAGTACACTGGATCTTTCCCCGGAGCTCTATGAGCGTTTCCATATAAAAACCGTTCCCCTCACGATAGGCCTGGGAGGCGAAAGCTATCAGGACGGCGTGAATTTCTCCACTCCGCAGATGTTCGAGCGCTATCATAAGGACGGCACTCTTCCCGAGACCGCCGCTCCGAGCCTGCAGAGTTTCCTGGACTTCTTCAAATCCTTCACCGACGAGGGATACGAGGTCGTCCATGTGGATATAAGTTCCGATCTTTCCAGCACGTATAACACAGCCAGACTTGCCGCCGAGGAAGTCGGTGGCGTGTATGTCGTGGACAGCAGAATGCTCTCAACGGGCGTGGGACTGCTCGCGATCGAGGGTGTGGAGTGTGCAGAGAAGGGAATGAGCGCGGCGGATATAGCAGCGCATCTTGAGTCTCTCACGGGAAAAGTCTCCACCAGCTTCGTGCTCGATACGCTCGAGTTCATGTATAAGGGCGGCCGGTGCTCTGCCACCGCTGCTTTCGGTGCAAACCTCCTCAAGATAAAGCCGGGCCTCGAGATGAAGGACGGCAAGCTCGATGTCTATAAGAAATACCGCGGCAACATGAACAATGTATACCGCCAGTATATAACAGAGCGGCTCGAGGGAAAGAAGATCCGTCCGGGCCATATCTTCCTCACCGAATCCGGCGAGATAGATGAAGGGCTGCTGGAGGAGCTCATGCAGCTGATCAAGGAGAAATCCGGCTGCAGAGAAGTGCACCATACCGTGGCCGGGGCGACGATCGCCTCCCACTGCGGGCCGAGGTGCCTCGGTGTGCTCTTCATAGAAGAATAACAGCCTGTCCTCAGGAGACAGGATCATACCCGCGGCCGAACGATGCCGCGGGTAATAAAATTTGACGGGAGGGACCGTTATGGAGAAATTCAGCAGCATGGAATACCGCAGGCCGGATTTTGCCGCCTGCAGGAAAAGGCTGGCGCAGATCACGAAAAAGGTGAAGGCCGCCGGTTCATATGCCGATTACAGGGCCGCCTATATCGAAGCGGAGAAAGTCATAACGGAAGTCTATACGATGTCCTCTCTCTGCGAGATCCGGAATACGATGGACAAGACCGACAGCTTCTATGAGGCGGAGCAGAAGGCCGTTTCTTCCGGAAATGCGAAGATGTCCCTCTCGCTGCAGAAGCTTATGAAGGCGGCAGTCGCATCCCCGCTCCGAAAACAGTTCGATGAGGAATTCGGACCGCAGCTCATGAAGAGCTTTGAGATGGAGCTGAAGCTCATCAGTTTCCGGATCATCCCGGATATGATCAAAGAGGACAGGCTCAGCCAGAAGTATTCCAAGGACGCAGCCCTCTGCAAATGCGATTTCAGAGGCGAGGAGTGCAATTTCTATGGGCTTCTCAAGCATATGGAGAGCACCGACAGGGACGAGCGCGCGGAGGCATTCCGGGCGTGGGCGGCTTTATATGAGGGCGTATCGGAAAAACTCGATAAGACCTACGACAAGCTGGTGGCACTCCGTGTTCGCAAGGCGAAAAAGCTCGGCTTTTCAAACTTCATTGACTATATCTATCCGGCCCGCGGCAGATTCGACTATACGGCCGCGGACGTAGAGCGTTTCCGGGCAAAGGTCTGGGAAGTGATCGTGCCGTTCTGCGCGGAACTCTATAAGGAGCAGGCTGCCCGCCTCGGCGTGGATGCGATGCACTGGTATGACGAGGCGCTGGTCTTCCCGGAGGGGAACGCGGTCCCGGAGGGCAGCATGCCCGAACTCGTGGAAAAGGCGGGAGAAATGTATGCGGAGATGTCTCCGGAGACCGGGGAGTTCTTCCGCTTCATGCGGGAATATGAACTGTTCGATCTTGAGACCAGACCGGGCAAGCATCTCGGCGGATACTGCACCTTCCTGCCCGATTACAAGGCGCCGTTCATCTTCTCGAATTTCAACGGCACCTCGGCTGATGTGGATGTGCTTACCCATGAGGCCGGCCACGCCTTCGAGTGCTATACCGCCAGCCGCACGCTTCCGCTTGCAAACCAGATAAGCTCCACCAGTGAGATCAACGAGATCCACTCCATGTCCATGGAGCATTTTGCCTATCCCTGGATGGAGAGCTTTTTCGGCGAGAAAGCGGATAAATACAGATTCGCGCATCTGTGCAGCGCGGTGGAGACCATCCCTTACCTCGTGAGCGTGGATGAGTTCCAGCACCGTGTGTTCGAAAACCCCGGCATGACCGCCGCAGACCGCCGCAGGGTGTGGAGAGAGATAGAGCAGACCTATCTGCCGTGGAGAGACTATGACGGGAATGAGTTTCTCTCGAACGGCGGTTTCTGGATGCAGAAGCAGCATATCTTCCTCTATCCGTTCTATTATGTGGATTATGCCCTTGCCCAGATCTGCGCGTTCCAGTTCTTCCTCCGAATGAGGGAAGACAGGGAAAGCGCATGGAACGATTATCTGAAGCTCTGCAAAGCAGGCGGCAGCAAGGGATATTTCGAACTCCTCGAATATGCCGGACTCGACAATCCCTTCGCCGAGGGCACCGTGGAAAAGGTGATCGAAGGCGTTAAGGAAGCGGTGGCGGAATTCAGGGCAAAGATCTGACCGGAAGACTCAATCAGTAAAGGAGAAACACCATGTGCGGGATAATAGGTTTCACAGGCGCCTCTCAGGCGGCCCCCGTTCTTCTCAGCGGACTGAAAAGACTTGAATACCGCGGTTACGACTCCGCCGGCATAGCCGTGCAGTGCGAGGGCGAGATCCGCATGCTCAAGGCCACCGGCAAGGTGGACACGCTCATTGAGCGCTACGGACAGGACAGGCAGATGAACGGCGTCTGCGGCATCGGCCATACCAGGTGGGCGACCCACGGCGCTCCGAGCGACATTAACGCCCATCCGCATATGTCGATGGACGGGCTTTTTGCCATCGTACACAACGGTATAATCGAGAACTATGCGCAGATCCGGAAGGAGCTCATCGATGAGGGCGTGAAATTCCTCAGCGAGACCGACACCGAAGTGATCGTCCAGCTCCTCATGAAATACTACGACGGCAACTTCCAGAACACCGTGCTCAAAACGCTGTCAAGACTGGAAGGCTCCTACGCCGTGGGCATCATGTGCAGGGATTTCCCGGGCGTGCTCTATGCGGCCAGAGAGGCCAGCCCTCTGATAATAGGCCTCGGGGCCGGTGAGAACTTCTTTGCTTCGGACATCACCGCTCTTGTCAGCCATACAAAGAACGTTATCGATCTCGATGACGGAGAGGTCGCGGAGATCAGATCGGACAGCATCAGCATCTTCGACCATGCCGGAAGGCCTGTCGAAAAGACGGAGCGCCACATCACATGGGATGTTGCCGCGGCGGAGAAGAACGGATATGAGCATTTCATGCTCAAGGAGATCATGGAGCAGCCCAATGCCTTGAAGGCTACCATCGACCCGAGGGTGAGAGACGGCAGGATCGTGCTCGATGATCTCGACCTCGACATGAGCTGCTATGACAGGATCATGATCACTGCCTGCGGATCCGCCTACCATGCGGGATGCGTAGGCAGGAGCGTAATAGAGACGCTCTGCCGCATCCCGGTGGAAACGGAACTCGCCAGTGAACTCAGATACAGAGACTTCGTCATGGATGAGAAGAACCTTGTGATCGTTGTGAGCCAGTCGGGCGAGACTGCCGACACCATAGCCGCCCTGCGGGAGTGCCGCAGCCGCGGAGCCACGGTCCTGGCCATCGTAAATGTTGTGGGCAGCAGCATCGCAAAGCTCGCCGACCATGTGATCTATACCTGGGCAGGCCCGGAGATCGCCGTTGCCACCACCAAGGGCTATACGACACAGGTGGCCGTGCTCACCATGTTTGCCATCTGGGCGGCCGACAGGCTCGGAAGAATAGAGCCTGAAGAATACAGCGAGATGGTCTCCGCTCTGATGAAGATCCCCGAGAGGGCCCAGAGGACGCTTGACCTGAACGCGAGGGTCCGCAAGCTCGCCAAGAAATACCACGACAGAAAGTCGCTTTTCTTCATAGGCAGAAATCTGGACTATTCGAGCTGCCTCGAGGGCTCGCTGAAGCTCAAGGAGATCTCCTACATACATTCCGAGGCATACGCTGCAGGAGAGCTCAAGCACGGCACCATCGCCCTGATCGAGCCGGGCAGGCTCGTTGTGGCGCTCTGTTGCTGCGAGAGGCTCTTTGATAAGACGGTCTCCAACATCCAGCAGGTGAAGGCAAGGGGCGCCAAGGTACTGGCCGTGGCGCTGGAGAGCAACCGCCGCATCTTCTCGGAGGCGGACGATGTGCTGCTCGTTCCGTCCACCCACAGGCTGCTCGTGCCCATCGTGGAGATCATCCCGCTGCAGCTGTTTGCCTATTTTGTGGCCGGTTTTAACGGCTGTGACATAGACAAACCCAAGAATCTGGCAAAATCCGTCACGGTGGAATAAAAGGAGAAAGCACAGACACATGAAGATAAAAGCAATTCTTGCCATACTCCTGTGCAAGGCCCTGAGGCTCGTCTCCCGTATCCTCCGAAGAGGCGGCACGGCCATGCCCGGACGCTGGGCGCTGAAGATCTGCCCGGAACTGCTTGGTTACCTTGCCAAAGACGTACGCTCGGTGGCCATAACCGGTACGAACGGAAAAACGAGCAGCGCCAGGATGATCGAGGAAGCCTACAAACAGGCCGGAAGAGATTGTCTTGCCAACCGCAGCGGAGCCAACCTCCTCAGCGGCATTACCACCGAGTTTGCCATGAACTGCACGCTGAGCGGGAAAATGAAGAAGCATTACGCCGTGATCGAGTGCGACGAGGCGGCTTCCGGCGCCGTGTTCCGGCAGCTGAAGCCGGAGGTGATCATCGTCACCAACGTTTTCCGCGATCAGCTTGATCGTTACGGAGAGGTGACCCACACGGTGGAGAATATCCGGAAGGGCATTCTCGGGGCTCCGGACGCTGTTGTCTGCCTGAACGCGGACTGCTCGCTCACCGCTTCTCTGGCGGAGGGCATCCCGAACCGGGTGGTCTGGTACGGCATAGAACCCGGTGCGGTGCCGGAGCAGGAGAGCTCCGCACTGAGCGACGCCGCTTTCTGCATAAAGTGCAAGACGAGATACGAATATGACTACGTGACTTACGGCCACCTCGGCGGCTTCCGCTGCCCGAACTGCGGCTATTCGAGACATCAGACGGACTGCGCCGTGGAATCCCTGATCGAAAGCGATCTGCTAGGAAGCACCGCGGTGATCCGCGGGATCGACGGAGCAGAGCGCAGGGTGCGCGTGAATCTTCCCGCGGTGTACAACCTGTATAACGCGGCGGGAGTATACGCCGCCTGCGCGGAAGCGGGCATACCTGCCGAAAAGGTCGTGACCGCTCTCAGTATCTTCAAATGCGGCTTCGGACGCTATGAGCACTTTGATCTCGGAAAGGCCGGAACGACCATGATGCTCGTGAAGAATCCGGCGGGATGCAGCCGTGTGCTCGAATTCCTCGAGGGCACGGAGGGACCGTTTTCCATAGCGGTCTGCCTAAACGACAGGGATGCGGACGGCACCGACATCTCATGGATCTGGGACGCGGATTTCGAGCGTCTGGAGAATATGAAGGACCGTATAGTCTCCGCGGCTGTCGGCGGCATCAGGGCCCGCGATATGGCGATGCGCCTCAAGTATGCGGGAGCGGA
This sequence comes from Oscillospiraceae bacterium, assembly GCA_017434755.1. Classification (GTDB taxonomy): domain Bacteria; phylum Bacillota; class Clostridia; order Oscillospirales; family Oscillospiraceae; genus Limivicinus. The sequence continues at coordinate 97,323 of JAFRER010000015.1, forward strand.
TCCGGAGCGCACACAGGTGATACAGGACTATGAGAAACTGACTGACTGGTGCGCGGCTCAGGAGTGCCCCGTGTATATCCTCCCGACCTATACCGCCATGCTCGATTTGAGACACGTTGTGGTCAAGCGCTGCGGCGGCGCCGAATTCTGGGAGGGCTGATCATGGAACTGAAGATATGCCATATGTATCCCGACGTTCTCAACCTCTACGGTGACACGGGAAATATTATCTGCATGAAAAAGCGCCTGCAGTGGCGCGGGATCGATGCACTTGTCGAAACAAAGCCCATCGGCTCTAAGCTGGAACTGGCGGGCTTCGATCTGGTGTTCATCGGAGGCGGCCAGGATTTTGAGCAGGAGGTGCTGCTTGACGACCTCCACAGGGGCAAGACGGACGAACTCCGGGCTGCCGTTGAGGACGGGATCGTCCTTCTGGCCGTGTGCGGCGGCTATCAGATGCTGGGCTCTTATTACGAGACCTACGACGGGAAACGCTGCGATTTTACCGGGCTTCTCGACCTGTACACCGTGGGCGGCGTGAAGAGGATGATAGGAAATTATAAATTCCAATGCACCGATTCAGCCGGAGGAAGCACCATAGTCGGCTTCGAGAACCACAGCGGCAGGACCATGCTCGGCAGCGGTCTGGAACCACTCGGGAAGGTGCTCGCCGGATACGGGAACAACGGAGAAGACGGCATGGAAGGCGCGCATTACAGGAATGTCTTCGGGACCTACAGCCACGGCCCTGTTCTGCCGAAAAACCCGGAGTTCTGCGACCATCTGCTCCTGACCGCGCTGAAGCGGAAATACGGCTCTGCAGAGCTTGTCCCGCTGGATGACAGCGCCGAGCTTGCCGCACATGATGAAATGTGTGCAAGGGTAATTTAGTAAAAACAGAAACAGACCTTCCAATGTGAAAACCATCAGAAGGTCTTTTTTTGCTAAGCCATATGTTCAAGATCATGAACGGAGCTTTTCTTCACAGTATTCTACAATATAACGGTAGCGGTTTTTCAGGAAATACTCCATCGTATCGATCGCCGGTTCGGTAAACTTTATATAGATGACATTGTTTTCTCCGTAGAAACGGATATACTCCTTCTTCAATGCTTCAGTCATCGTATTTCGGAACTCTTCGATAATCAGAGCGGTTTTCTCCGGCGAAAAGTTTTCGTTTGCAATTTCCAGTAGGGTGGAATAGAAACGCCGTTCAAACTCTTTATTCGTCATGAGACTGCTGAACATCGCATCGCTCTCTTCCAGACGCTTGATACCATACTTATCAACATTTTTTATCTCGAATGATTCTCCGTTAACATCATAGAGCATCCATCTCCATCGCCCGTCCGAGTATTTGTCATCCCGGATGCTCCGAGTTCTCCATAAGGCGTAGTTGTAACCCGGCCAGTCCCCGTGCCTAGCAATGAAGAAAAAGGAGGCGTAATAGTCTATATAGCTGTCTATGTCGATTAATTCCGTCGCTCTGGCATAGTTTTCGGGGAGGGACATGTCGTTGTTCGTAATGAATTCCTTCATTTCCGTATAAAGATCGATGTCATTCTCACGACCTACCTCGATCTCGCCTTCTTTTATCATAACGATATTCCCGGTTTTCACACCGTAATGCTCTGCAATGAAGTTTTCATCGTATTTCTCAGTGAGCCAGTATACACCCCAGTATTCTCCGTCCAGAAACAAGGCGCAAGGTTTAAACTGCTTCGTTGAAAACGCCCGGTCCGCCACCAGGGAATGCATCACGAAATCGTTCAGCTTCACAAGGTAATTGTTTCCGCCTGCAAACAGCGTGATGCATTGAGGCGCATAGCCGTCGTCAAAAATGCTTTCAGGGAAGAAAGGGGCACCGTCGTATTCCTTTCTGGCATAAAGATTCAGACTTTTCGGGAGGTATGTTCTGGAAGCTCTCCCTTGGATCCTTATCCCGATGGTTTTTGATACAGTTAGGTTCCCGTCCGCATCGAACAGCTGCATCACAGCAGTGCGCTCAGATTCTTTACCCTTTTCCATGTAATTGGAAGGCCATGCCCAACAAAGTATTGTATTGATAGAGTCCTTCTCTTCATCATATTTTTCTCCTGTGATGTATATCCCGTCATGGTAGTTAAAGAGATTGTCGGGGTCCGTCACTAGAGAAAGGATGTTCATTCCCTCATATCCTTTCTTTTCGCCATAATCAACGAAGAAGGAAGCGGTTTTTATCCCACTGCAGATCCCGTCCTCCCTTATGCAGACCGCTTTGAGAATGGTGCACTTGTCAATTAGGGTATCCGGGCTTTTATATCTGGGCTGTCTGAAGCCGCCGAATTTCACCATGTCGTCATAAAACCATACAGAGGTATCATTACGTACGCTCCAGATGTTTTCGTTTTTGCTTGCATCTTCAATCAGCAAGGGCTGCGTATATTCCGCTGAATCGATATCCGGGTCACTACCGTCTAGGGTATAAAAGACCCGCACACCTTCTTCAGCAAGAATCGTCAGGGTGAACGATTCGTCGTAAAATCCGCTTTCAGCGGAAAACACGGGCATTTTCACAGAACTGTCGATGGGAATAAGGATTTCCGGCTCTGCCTCCGCAAGATCCGACACCGTCTGATCTGCCTCTATAATGACAGGTGTCATCTCCTCAGCTTCCAATTCAGTCAACACTTCCGTTCCTTTTCTTATTCTTAGGAAAACGATGCACGCCAGGATCGACGACAGGAGGGTCAGAACGAGGATAAGAATTGTTCGTTTTTGTTTTAAGAGATTTGTCATTTTTCTCTACAGTCAAATAAAGCATTCCTAATATTCGAATCTGGTGAGGGATACACTGATAAACTTACTTGTTAACTAACTTGGCTTATTTTATCAGGAAACTCCGAGAAAAACAACACGTCATCTGAAGACGGGAAAGCATAAATAACCCCGGTACGTTCTGCCGGGATAAAGAGGTTATTCCGGTATATATCTTCGTCCGTGGGGGATGCGTCATGCTCTGCGCCTCAAACGAAGGAACACAAAGATACATAAGCACGATCAGAACTGCGATTCCAAGTACTACCGGGAGAACAGTCCGTCTTTCAGCCTTTACGGAAGCCGGGACAGCCGCTGCCGTGCCATGTGTCCCGACGTGCTCAACCTCTACGGTGACACGGGGAAAAAATCTGCATGAAAACGCGCCTACAGTGGCGCGGAATCGACGCTTTTGTCGAGACGAAACCCACAGGCTCGAAACACGAGCTTGCCGCGCATGAAGAAATGTGTGCGAAGATTAAGTGATATGACCGGAAAGGAGAGACATCCTTATGATGATATCCACACGCGGACGTTATGCGCTGCGTATTCTGGTGGATCTGGCCGAAAACCAGAATAACGGGTATATAACGCTGAAAGAGGCTGCCGAGCGGCAGGAGATCTCCGAAAAATATCTGGAGAGCATTGTGAAGGATCTCGTAAGAGAAGGCATCGTGGAGGGTCTCCGCGGCAAAGGCGGAGGCTACAGGCTTGCCCGCCCTGCAGATGCGATCAATGTGCTGGAAGTCCTGCAGTCTGCGGATGGAACGCTTGTTCCGGTAGCCTGTCTGGAAGAGGGAAGCAAACCCTGCTCCCGCGCGGCGGAATGCCGGACGCTCCCTCTCTGGGAAGGCCTGAATAAGGTGGTCAGTGCGTATCTCAGCGGTTTCACCCTGCAGGACCTGATAAAAGAAAAATAGCAGCTTCTGCGATAAAAAAGAGCTTCAGAGGATAGATCCTCTGAAGCTCTTTTTTTACAGCATGGAACAGTCCAGTATGGGATTGCTTATGATGTCCCGCGTCAGAGGCGTGTCCGTTACGGCCGTTCTGGCCAGCACGATTTTCCCTGCCGGAACGGAATGCGTCAGCCAGACGCTGCCTCCGATGACACAGTCGTTCCCGATGCGCGTCTCTCCTCCGAGTATCGTGGCACCGGCGTAGATCACAACACGGTCCCCGATGTCGGGATGACGCTTGATCCCTTTGACGAGCGTCCCGTCATCGCCGACCTCGAAACTTTTGGCCCCGAGCGTAACGTGCTGATACAGTTTGACATTCGTTCCTATGACTGTCGTCTCCCCGATCACAACACCCGTCCCGTGGTCGATGAAAAAGGAATCGCCGATCTTTGCACCGGGATGGATATCGATGCCTGTGAGGCGATGCGCGTATTCCGTCATCATGCGCGGCAGAAGGGGTACCTGTTCCGAGTACAGGACATGCGCGAGCCGGTAGGTACTGATGGCAATGAATGCCGGATAGCAGAGGATCACCTCGTCTATGCTCTTGGCAGCCGGGTCGCCCTGATATGCCGCTACAAGATCAGTCTGCAGCTGCCGCCTGACCTCGGGCAGAGCCCCGAGCAGAGCCGGGATGACATGACTTGCCGGCGGAGAGGAGGGGATGTGTGAAAGAATGTGCTCGAGAAGACCCGCAGCCTGCTCCAGCCGGACTTCTCCCGGAACGCCGTTTTGGGCAAACCGGGGAAACATGGTGTCGATCAGCGTATCGGTAAGCCTCGATGTCTCCTGACGAAGACTGTAATAATCCGATGCCGGGCGGTCCCCGGAGGCATCCGTCTGCTCGAGCTCACGGGCCACCCGCCCGATCAGGGGTGATAAAAGCTGGTCCATCTTATTCGGCAAACAGCGGAGTGGAAAGATATCGGTCGCCGGTATCGGGGAGCAGGACTACGATGATCTTTCCTTTGTTCTCGGGCCTCTTCGCAAGCGCTATTGCGGCCCATACCGCGGCACCGGAAGAGATGCCTACCAGCACGCCCTCTGCCCGGCCGACCTTTTTGCCGGCGGCAAAGGCATCATCATTTTCCACCGGGATCACCTCATCGAAAACGGCGGTGTTGAGCACAGCGGGCACAAATCCGGCGCCTATGCCCTGTATTTTGTGTGAGCCGGCCGTACCTTTGCTGAGCACCGGAGAAGACGCCGGTTCAACGGCTACGACTTTCACGGAGGGATTCTGCTCCTTCAGGTATTCACCAACGCCTGTTATAGTGCCGCCCGTACCCACGCCTGCAACGAAAATATCCACGTTACCGTCCGTATCGGCCCAGATCTCCGGACCGGTGGTCGCCTTGTGAACGGCAGGGTTCGCAGGATTGACAAACTGGCCGGGAATAAAGGCGTTCGGGATCTCCTGTGCCAGCTCATCGGCTTTGGCGATGGCTCCTTTCATTCCCTTGGATCCCTCTGTGAGAACGAGTTCCGCACCGTAGGCTTTCATGAGCTGACGGCGTTCCACGCTCATCGTCTCCGGCATAACGATGATGATCCGGTAGCCTCTGGCGGCCGCAACGGAGGCAAGACCGATGCCTGTGTTGCCGGAGGTCGGCTCGATGATCACGGAGCCTTCTTTGAGAAGGCCCTTCGCCTCCGCATCGTCTATCATGGCCTTGGCAATGCGGTCTTTAACAGAACCGGCGGGATTGAAATATTCAAGCTTTGCAAGGATCGTGGCCTCAAGACCTTCCTCTTTTTCTATATGCGTCAGCTCCAGCAGCGGGGTGCTTCCTATAAGCTGATCTGCGGATGTGAATATTTTAGACATGATGTTTTCCTCCAGATAAATGATTTTGAAAGAATAGGGTCAGAATGTTGATCGAATCGTGTCATCTCCCGGGTCGACATCGTTTGTCAAGAATAAACATGGATCTGTTCCCCTTTTTTATACAGAATAAAAAACCGGAGGACCCATCGGGCCCTCCGGTGCATGCAGAAACGGCGGGGAGACCTAAATGGGTACGGCAAAGCACGCGCGCAGTTCACAGCGCACGCAGCAACACTTCATGCTGTTTCTGTTCAATACCGTCATTTTGTCTCCGTATGCTATAATTCCTATTAATTTAATATGTTTATAACACAGGTGTCCACGCCTGTCAACTCTTTTTTATCCGCCGAATCCCTTGCAGGGGTTCTTTCCGTAGCCGGTCTGCAGATAGTGCAGAATCTTTTCAATCTTCCAGGCACGTGTTATGCCGCCGTGCACGCCGCTGTGGCTGAAAGTCAGGAGAAACAGGCCCACCATGGACGGAGCGTTGGAAAACTTTGTGCGCCCCTTCAAACCGAAGAAAGCTTTTTCCAGGTGATGGCATTTTGAAAAGAGCCGGTTCAGCTGTGCAAAAGCGGTCTCAAAGTCGGCGGCATGGAGTTCTTCCGTGAAAGCGTCCTCGCCGTTATAGCTTACCGCAGCAGCAGCATCGAGGCACTCGGGCAGGTTTTGACCGTTGAGCGCAGGAGGAGTCCGGTGTTCCAGAAGGATGTGCGTCTGATCCCTTCTCCCGAGGATCTCGTGGGTCGAATCCGACAGCAGGCCGTTTCGTACGGGACGGATCGCCGTATATTCCTGCTCGGTCCCTTCCGGCAGTTCCTGTGAAGTGAGATAAGCATAAAAGGAGGAGCACGCGCTGAGTATCTCAAACAGATGCAGACACTTTACGTCCGGGGCGGAGGATATGCGGCCGCCCAGATCAGCAAGAGAAACTCCGTTCAGTTTGCCGGAGCAGAGCTGTTCCAGGCAGGCAAAGTCACATCGTTTGCCCTGGCTGCCGCGGCTCCGTCGGTCGATCCGAATATCCTGTATAAGCCCGGACCCGTCAAGCATCATACTGACGACGATAGGGACCTCGCGGTTCAGACCGCCGAAATGGTAGATGCTCTTCTGCCAGCCTGTGACCGTGAAACCCGGCTCCGTCCGGATGATCACCGTCCCGCGGTAGCGGGTGATCAGTTGTGTCCGGTCATGGTTGTGCGCATCAAATACAAAGCTGTGGTCATAGGTGACTGCAGCCGGATCGATATGCGGGATCCCGTCCAGATTCATAATGCGTTCTCCTCCCGGATAACCCGGACAATGTCCGCCACCGTCTCCAGCTCGGGGAAGCGCTCATCCGGGATCCTTACTCCGTAGAGCTCCTCAACAGTGACAATGGTATCGGCCAGATCAAAAGAACTCATTCCGAGATCCCCGACCAGTCTTGTATCCTCGCGAAGCGAGGCGACCGGAATGCCGGACAGCTCGGATAAAATCTCCTTTATCTTCTCCTCCATGGATTATCTCCTTTCCAGCTTGTAGCGCTTTATCTTCCGGGTTGCAGTCTTTTCAAACTCCGTTTCCCGAAGAACGATTTCACCGATCTGTTTGAATGGAGCGAGGCTGCGGTTTATGGGACTGACGATCCGCCACGCCGCGGAGATGTCCGGGATAAGCGACCTGTCTGTAAAGAGCTCCGCTGTTATCTTCCCGCCGCGCTCATACACGACTGCGTCCAGGATCCCTTCCGCAAGATAGAGCTTTTCTTCCAGTTCTTCCGGAGAGACGTTCTCTCCGTTAGCAAGGATGATCAGGTTTTTGATCCGGCCTTCGAAATAAAGGCTGCCGTTTTTATCCAGACGTCCGAGGTCACCTGTATGGAACCATCCGTCCCGGAAACTCTCGGCGGTGGATTCCGGATCTTTATAGTATCCGGGTGAAACACTGGCGCCGCGGACGCAGATCTCCCGGTCAAGGATCTTGACCTCACAGCACGGCAGACACTGTCCGACGGAACCAATCACGTTTTTCCCGGGCCTGTTCACGGAAACGACGGGGGAGCATTCCGTGATCCCGTAGCCCTGCAGGATCTCGATCCCCAGAGCCTGAAAGAAACGGATCAGTTCCGTATCCAAAGCCGCGCCGCCGCACAGAATGGTATGCAGCCTGCCACCGAGCAGTTCCCGCAGCTCACCGAACAGGCGTGCGCTCAAATCGAGCCCAATCGCCTGCGTATATCCGCTGAGGCGGACTGCGCGTTGCAGCCTGTCAAGCCTGCCCTGTTTCCGCGCGGTGTTCAGGATCTCCTTATGCAGCGTCTGAAGGATCAGGGGAACCGCCACAAGGATGGTGGGCTTCCTTTCCCGGAGATTCTTCTTAACCGTCCGCACGCTTTCGTTCAGATACAGCGTGCCGCCGCAATGCAAGGCTCCCGCTATATATGTCATCATTTCAAACGTATGGCTCAGAGGAAGAAGAGAGAGCCCCACATCCTTTTCCGAGAGAGGCAGCACTTCGGTCACGGAACTGATCTGACTTCCCATGTTGCGGTGTGTGAGCATGACGCAGCGTGCTTTTCCCATGGTGCCCGAAGTGAAATACATGGCAGCAACAGCCTCTGCCTCCAGCTCCGGAAGGCTCTCACGCTCCTCTTCCCTCAGCATCTGAATAAACGTGTGCAGCTCCAGCAGGCAGAGACCGGGAACCTCGTCCGCGATGACCGATGCGGTCTCGACGCGGCGGCGGTCGTATAAGAGAACGCTGCAGTCCGCCTGCCGGACACAGTCCTCAAGCTCCTGCTGCTGCATCCCGTCGTGAAGCGGTACGATGACCCGGCCGGCAGAGAGGACCGCAAAATATGCCGCCAGCCATGCGGCACAGGATGGGCCCAGAAGGGCTATATGACTGCGTTGTCCGAACCCGTCCAGTACGGCGGGTGCTTTCCTGCAGAGACGGAACAGTTCCGCTCCCGTGACATGCGGCATCTCCTCATCCGTGCACAGGAAAAAGGCCGTGTCGGGGAAGCATTCCTCCGCATGCGCGGCAAGATCACGCATATTTTCATACTTCCGGGAAGCATTCACTGTTCTCACACGTTTCACCCATTAAAATAGTAGGTTGATAATATTTTACCCGTCAAATTGGTCTTGTCAATAGTCTTTTTATACGGAAATGCCAAAGAGGGAGCCGAGCAGTCCGGGATGGAAAGGATTGACGGGGCCGGGGAAACGATGTATAACATAGTAAAAAGATATGTTTATTTTACGTCGTCGGAGGTGTTCTCATGAGCGAAGGGTCTGCGATGATCAAGGCGGTGTGCATCAGCGAGCGGAAGGGCCAGCAGAAGCATCCTGTCGGGGCGGTCCATCTGCGGCCGGAGCACGGGATCGTCGGGGATGCCCATGCGGGAAACTGGCACAGGCAGGTGAGCCTGCTGGGACAGGAGAGTGTGGACCGGCTGCAGGAGAAAATCAGCATCCCTCTTTTGCCCGGCGCTTTTGCGGAGAACATCCTCTGCGAAGGAATCGAGCTTTATAAGCTTCCCGTGGGAACGAAGCTCCGGGTAGGCACGGCGCTGTGTGAAGTTACCCAGATCGGAAAGGAGTGCCACTCAGACTGTGCGATCCGTCAGCAGGCGGGTGACTGCGTGATGCCGCGGGAGGGCATTTTTGCCGTTGTGCTGGAAGAGGGCGATGCCAAAGCGGGCGATGAGGTCACGGTGGTGGAATGAGCAGATCGATCCTTATAAAAGATACAACACGTGAAGAGCGGGAGCAGATTGTTCATCAGGCGCTCTGGGGGGCCTGCGGGGCTGAATGCGAGTTCTGTTCCGGCTGCGACAACCTGGGCGGCGGACGGATCGAAAGCATTTATCAGCCGTATATCGACGGAGAGATGGAAATCAGCGAAATCAACGCGAATTATTCCGCTCCTTTCGTGAAATAGACTTGCAAGCAGAAGATCATGGAGCATTCATAATGGAAAAGGTCCTTGTGGGAATGTCCGGAGGTGTGGACAGCGCGGTGGCTGCATATCTCCTGAAAAAAGCCGGATACGAAGTGATCGGCGTCACGCTCCGTACCTGGCAGTCCGGCGATGGTCCCGAAAGCCGCTGCTGCGACATCGAGGATGCAAGAAGTGCGGCGGAAGCATTGGGGATCCGGTTTCTTACCGTGAACTGCACACAGGACTTTCAGCGTTATGTAGCGGCCCCTTTTGCGGAGGAATACCTGCGGGGCAGGACCCCGAATCCCTGCATTGAATGCAACCGCCGCGTCAAATGGGAGAAACTGCTGTTTTATGCGAAAGTGGTCGGAGCGCGGTATATCGCCACCGGTCATTATGCTTCGGTGGTAAAACGGGATAACGGAAGATATACGGTCAAAAAGGCGCTGCATCCGGAAAAGGACCAGTCCTATATGCTGTACAGGCTCACACAGGAGCAGCTTGCGGCAACACTTATGCCCCTCGGGGATCTGTACAAGGGAGAGGTGCGGCGCATCGCCGAAGAGGCAGGGCTGCCGCTTGCTTCGAAGCCGGATTCCCAGGAGGTCTGTTTCGTTACGGAAGGGAACTACGCCGACTATATCCGGGACACGGCAAAAGGAGATCCTCCGGGCGAAGGGATGTTTGTGGATCTGTCCGGGAATCCGCTGGGCAGACATAAGGGGATCATTCACTATACCGTCGGTCAGAGGAGAGGACTCGGCATCGCGCTCGGGTATCCGGCCTATGTGAAGGAACTGCGGGCGGATCGGAACGAAGTGGTTCTCGCAGAGGAAGAAGCGCTGTACAGCCGGGAACTTGTGTGCGAAGATGTCTCTTTCATGGGCATCCCGGGAATGGAAGAAGGGGAAACGCTTTCCTGTGAAGTGAAGATCCGCTACCGTCATGGCGGACAGCGGGCGGAGATCGCGATGCTGGAGGACAACAGGGTAAAGGTGCATTTTGCCGATCCGGTCAGAGCCGCGGCCCCCGGCCAGTCGGCAGTGTTTTACGACGATTCCGGCTGCATTATCGGCGGCGGGATCATCTGTCATTAAAAGAAAAGGATCCGGACTGCAGCTGCAGCCCGGATCTGTTTTTCTTTTATACGGAATCAGGTTCCCGGGACGACGGGCAGACCTGCGAAGCCTTTTGCAAGATCCTCGTCGGTGGGGATGTAGTCGCTCATCTTGCCGTCGTTGAACTGCTGGTAGGCAACAAGATCAAAGTAGCCCGTACCGGTGAGGCCGAAGAGGATCGTCTTCTCCTCGCCGGTCTCCTTGCATTTGAGCGCCTCATCGATGGCGGCCTTGATAGCGTGGCTGCTCTCGGGAGCGGGCAGGATGCCTTCGCAGCGGGCGAACTGCTCCGCCGCCTCAAAGACCGCCGTCTGCTCCACAGCCCTTGCCTCCATGAGCCCGTCATGATAGAGCTGGCTCAGGATGGTGGACATGCCGTGGAAGCGCAGACCGCCGGCGTGGTTCGGGGAGGGGATGAAGCCGCTGCCCAGCGTGTACATCTTGGCCAGGGGGCAGATCATGCCGGTATCGCAGAAGTCATAGGCAAATTTTCCTCTGGTGAAGCTGGGGCAGGATGCGGGCTCCACGGCGATGATCCGGTAATCCGCCTCACCCCGGAGCTTCTCGCCCATAAAGGGGGAGATCAGGCCGCCGAGGTTGGAGCCACCGCCGGCGCAGCCGATAATCATATCCGGCTTCACGCCCAGCTTGTCAAAGGCCGCCTTGGCCTCCAGGCCGATGATGCTCTGGTGCAGCAGGACCTGATTGAGCACGCTTCCGAGCACATAGCGGTAGCCGGGGTTTTTCACGGCCACTTCCACCGCCTCGGAGATGGCGCAGCCGAGAGAGCCCGTGGTTCCGGGAAACTCGGCGAGAATCTTGCGGCCGACGTCCGTCTCCATGGAGGGGGACGGGGTAACGCTGGCACCGTAGGTCCGCATCACTTCCCGGCGGAAGGGCTTCTGCTCGTAGCTGACCTTCACCATGAACACCTTACAGTCGAGGCCCAGGTAGGCGCATGCCATGGAGAGTGCCGTGCCCCACTGGCCGGCTCCGGTCTCGGTGGTTACGCCCTTAAGGCCCTGCTTCTTGGCATAGTAGGCCTGGGCGATGGCGGAATTGAGCTTATGGCTGCCGGAGGTGTTGTTGCCTTCAAATTTGTAGTAGATCTTTGCCGGCGTGTCGAGGACTTTTTCCAGACAGTAGGCTCTCACCAGCGGTGAGGGACGGTACATCTTGTAGAAGTCCAGGATTTCCTGCGGAATCGGGATAAACGCGGTGTCGTTATCAAGTTCCTGCTGAACAAGCTCCTCACAGAAGATCGGGGTGAGCTCTTCGGCACTCAGGGGCTTGCCGGTTCCGGGGTTGAGTAGGGGAGCGGGCTTTACCTTCATGTCCGCTCGGACGTTGTACCATGCCGTGGGGATCTCGCTTTCGTTAAGGTAGGTCTTGTAGGGGATCTGGCTGCTCATTTTCTCGTTCTCCTTTCAGGATGATGGATGTCAGAGGCAGCAAAAAAGCTCCTGCCTCTGCAAGTTTTTTGCAGGGACAAGAGCAAATACACTCCTGCGGTACCACCCGGCTTGGCGCAATGCGCCCTCTCTTACGTGCCATCACACGTCGGCCCTGTTATAACGGATCGCCGGCTCCGTCGCCCATACTGAGGGATCGCTCCCCGTTCTGTTTGCCCTCGCAGGTCCATTCCTTCGCGTATCTCCCGCAGTCTCGCACCGGCCGGCTGCTCTCTGAAAGGAAACGTTCGCGGAGTACTCCTCCCGCTCTTCGGTTTATGGGTGGATAGTAGCACTAACGATTTAAAGTGTCAATAGTTTTTTTGTGAAGTATTCTGTTTACGTCTGCATGGTGCGGTGATATAATGCCATCAATTGTTAAAAGTATTACCGAAACCGGAGGGCTGCCATGAAAGCTTGGTATCCCCTGATCGTATATCTCTGCATCCAATGCATCACGCCCGGTCCCAACAACTTCACCTGTCTGTATCTCGGGGCAAAATACGGGATCAAAGGCTGTGTGCCGTATCTGATCGGGAGCAAGACCGCGCTTTTCATTAAAACGCTGCTGTGCGGCACATTCGACATGGTACTGACAAATTACATGCCGGGTATAGCCAGGTGGCTCACATGGATCGGAGCGGCCTACATGGTATATCTCGCGGTGATCATGATGATGTCCGGCTGGAAGGAGTCAAAGGAGGGGGACCGGTTCAGCGGCGGTACCGTTAGAGACGGGATTTCCCTGCAGATCTTCAACGGAAAGAGCTGGATCGTCGGGCTGAGCATGTTCGCCGTTTATGTTATGCCGATCAGCCGGAGTTTCGGAGCGGTGCTCTTTGCCACGGTGCTGTTCGTTGCGATCGCACTGATCAGTTCTCTCATCTGGATCGTCTGCGCCTACGGACTTCACGGATTCATCGAGAAATACAAAAAGCCATTCGGAATCATCATGGGTCTTGCCCTGATCTGGTGCGCCGTGAAGGCCGTGCTGTAGACCGTACGGACGCATATAAAAACAACGGCCCTGCTGTTTGCAGGGCCGTTTGCTGTTTCTAATAGGCTTCGATCTCGGTGATCGTCATGCCGTTCCCGCCGGTGGGGATCAGGTGCTCGCCGTCGCAGTCCGGACATTTCATGTTCTCCATGTCCACCGTGAATTCGGCTCCGCAGTCCGCGCATCGCGCCGTTCCCGGAATGGAGTTCACGATCAGCTTTGTTTCGGAATAGGCGGTGCCGTCTATGACGGCGTCCCAGCAGTCCAGCATGAAGCGGGGGATCACGCCGCTGAGCGTGCCCACCTCGATGGTGACGGAATTCACTCCCTCAAGCTCGTTTTCCTTCACAAGGGAATCGACCTTCTTCAGGAGTGCGTCGCAAAGTCCCAGCTCATGCATCCGGCGACACAGCCTTCTTCACGACCTTGGGGACCTTCTTGATCACGTCGGCAACGGCGTGGATCGGGAGGGTCTCAAACTTCTGGGCGTGCCAGTCGCGGACCTTGCGGAGCTTGATGGCGTCGAACTTGCACTTGGTGGTGCACTGTCCGCAGCCGATGCACAGGTACGGATCCACCTTCGCAGCACCGCAGCCGAGGCAGCGGGCGCATTCCTTCTTCACCTGCTCTTCGGTGAAGGTGACTCTCGCATCGGAGAAGGTCTTGGCCTTGGCCTCGTTGTATCCGGGGACCTGACGGCGGTCGCTGTCGAATCCGCCCGCCTCGATGAGAACGTGATCCTTGTCCAGTGTGCGGTAGATCCTGCGGTCACGGCCCATGGTGAGGGTCTGGCCGGGGTTGACCGCCCGGTGGAGGGAGATGGAGCCTTCCTTGCCGGCTGCTATCGCGTCGATGGCGAACTTCGGTCCGGTGACGACGTCGCCGCCGGCGAAGATATCCTTCGCGGAGGTCTGCTGGGTGAGAGGATCGGCAATGACGAGACCCTTCTCGTTCACCTCGACCTCACCCGCAAGGCCGCCGAGATCCACTCTCTGGCCGATGGCGGCTATGATGCAGTCCACATCGCACGCATCGCCTTCGCAGACGAGCTTCACAGCCTTGCCGTTCTCGCCGACGATCTCCACCGGCTTGTGTTCGAACAGGAAGCGGATGCCTTCCGCCTTTGCCTCTTTCACCTCTTCGGGATCGGCGGGCATGTTCTCTTCCTTCCGGCGGTAGGCCACGGTGACATCGGCACCGAGACGCACAGCTGTGCGGGCAACGTCGATGGCGACATTGCCGCCGCCTATGACGACGACCTTTTTGCCGATCTTCACTTCCTTGCCGAGGTTCACTTCGCGCAGGAAGTCGACTCCGCCAAGCACTCCCTCAAGATCCTCTCCGGGGATGCCGAGCCTGGCGCTCTTCTGCGCACCGATGGCGAGGTAGAAGCCCTCGTATCCCTCGTCGCGGAGCTGCTGGATGGTGACATCTTTTCCGACTTCAACGCCGCAGCGGAATTCGACACCCATCTCGCGGAGGATGTCGATCTCGGCGTTCAGAACGTCCTTTTCCAGACGGAAGTTGGGGATGCCGAGCACGAGCATGCCGCCGGGAACCGGGTTCTTGTCGAACACGGTGACGGGGTAGCCCTTGTTGGCAAGATAGTAGGCGCAGCTCATACCGGCGGGGCCGGCACCGATGACGGCGATCTTTCTGGTATAGGGTCTGCCGATCTGGTTGAGCATCTTGGGAACAAAGCGGGTCTTCTCGTCCAGGTCGTGGTCCGCGATGAAACGCTTGACCTCGTCGATGGCGACCGCCTCATCCACGCTGCCTCTCATGCAGGCCTCTTCGCACTTCTTGTTGCAGATGCGTCCGCAGACGGCGGGGAAGGGGTTTTCCTTCTTGATGAGCTCGAGAGCCTCGGTATAGCGGCCCTGTGCTGCGAGCTTCAGGTAACCCTGAACAGCTATATGGGCCGGGCAGGCCGTCTTGCAGGGGGCCGTGCCGCCGGGCATGGTGTCCTCGCGGTTCTCGCGGTAGTCGAGGTTCCAGGCCTTCTTGTTGTTGAAAGTTTCGGAGAGCTTCACATAGGTGCCCTCAAAGCCGGGGATCGCCTCCGTGGAGCAGAGCTTCTGACCGAGACGCACGGCATTGGCGGGGCAGTTTTCCACGCACTGTCCGCAGGCCACACACTTGCTTTCGTCGACATAGGCTTCAAAGTTGGAGCGGATGGCGTCCCTGGCGCCCCACATGAGTCCGGCGCGCAGACCGAAGCAGGCGCAGGAGCAGCAGTTGCAGATGGCGGAGCTCTCGCCCGGCTCCTCGATGTTCACCATGTTGTGCATGAGGCCGTTGTCCTCGGCACGCTTGATGATCTCAAGAGCCTCTTCCCTGGTGATCTCCCTGGCGCGGCCGGAGCGGATATAGTGCTCGGCGCCTTTGCCCATCTGTACGCACATGTCATCGGCAAGGTGGCCGCAGCCGTCCCCGATGGAGGAACGGGAAGCGCGGCAGGAACACTGGGATACGGAGAAACGGTCATACTTGCTCAGGTAGTAGCTGAGCTTCTCATAGTCGCTGACGCCTTCGCAGTCGGCGATGGCCTCCTCCACCGGCACAACGCGCATGAGACCGTAGCCCTGCGGGAGGATCGGCCCCAGATCGCGCATACGCAGACGGGTGTATTCTTCAAAGGCTCTGCCAACCTCGGGGTGTTCGCGGAGCAGTTCCTGGTTGTTGACCATCATCTCCATGATGCCGGGGGCGAACACCTGCATAAAGTAGATGTCCTCTCCTGCCTTCTTGTCGAAGGTGCGGCGGAAGATGCCGTAATAGACCAGCCTGTCGAGATCGGGCATGATCTCTTCCACGGTCTTTCCGACCTTCTTCGCAAGGTATTCGGCCGTACGCTCGGTGCGCAGACCTGCGGCGATGGCTATGTCCGCCTGGTCGTCGGTGACATACTCCGCCATGGAATAGTATTCCGGCGTGTTCTCATCGATTTTGACGGTCATTCCGGAAACACCGCCGATGATCTTGGCGAGCTTTACGATTTTCGGTCTCAAATGTGCCATAGATTTCCCCTCTCAAGTTTTCTGTTTTATTGTTTTTTGCAGATTTCAGCGCAGTAAAAACTATTTTATCATATATTCGTCCGAATTGACATATGGTTTTTCACATTCTGCAGAATTCTTTTTCGCCCTTGCGAAGCAAAGAAAAAGGTTTATACTATTGTGCGTACAATCAAGCATGCACGGAGGAATGACCATGGGATGCACAACAGTACTGGTAGGAAAAAAGGCGAGCAATGACGGATCGACTATGATATCGAGGACCGATGACGGACATTTCGACGTAAAAAAGATGATTGTTGTTGAGCCGGATAAACAACCGAAAAAGTATAAAAGTGTGATATCGCACTGTGAGGTCCTGCTTCCGGAGGAACCGATGCGCTACACTGCCTGCCCGAGCGTGGACAAGGTAAAGGGCATCTGGGCCGCCACGGGGATCAACGCCGCCAATGTGGGCATGACCGCCACAGAGACCATCACCACGAATCCACGCGTTCTTGCGGCGGATCCGCTGGTGGAGTACAAAAAAGGCGGCGGCGGAAAGAAGGATGTGCCCGGAGGCCTCGGGGAGGAGGACTTCGTTGTGCTGGTGCTGCCCTATATCCGCAGCGCAAGGGAAGGCGTGCTGCGCCTTGCCTCCCTGCTGGAAAGCTACGGTACCTATGAAAGCAACGGGATCGCCTTCAACGATGAAAAGGAGATCTGGTGGATGGAGACCATCGGCGGCCACCACTGGATCGCCAGACGCGTCCCGGATGAGGAAGTGGTGCTGATGCCCAACCGCTTCGGTCTGGACAGCTTCGACCTTGAGGATGCTCTGGGGGCGAAAAAGGATCATCTCTGTTCCGCGGATCTCAGGGAATTCATAAAAGACAATTCACTGGATCTCAATCAGAACGGCAGGTTCGACCCGCGTGACATCTTCGGCTCCCACAGGGATATGGACCATATTTACAATACGCCGCGTGCCTGGTTCATGGGACGCTATCTTGCCCCGCACACATACCGGTGGGACGGGGAAGATGCCGACTTCAGGCCTGAGAGCGAGGACATCCCGTGGAGCCTCGTGCCCGAGAGAAAGGTGGCGGTGGAGGATGTGATCTATCTCCTTTCCGGCCATTTCCAGGGCACCCCCTATGATCCGTATTCCAAGCGCGACAGCGGAAAGCGCGGTATCTACCGCTCCATCGGCATCAACCGGACCGGCGTGACCTCCATCTGCCAGATCCGGCCCGGCGTGCCGGAGGAGATCAAGGGGATCGAGTGGATCTGCTTCGGCTCCACGGTGTTCTCCGCGTTTCTCCCGCTCTATGCGAACACTCCCTCGCTCCCTGCATACCTCACAAAGGTCGGCCTCGAGCCCTCCACGGAGAATTTCTACTGGGCCAGCAGGATGATCGGCGCGCTGGCGGATCCGTGGTTTTCCTACTGCGCCCAGGATATCGAACGCTACCATGACGCGGTGGCGGTAAAAGGGCGCAGACTGATCCGGGAATACGATCAGAGCATGATCGGGAGCGGAGACTTTTCCAAGACCGCCGAGGCGGACAGAAAGCTCTGCGAGATGGCGAAGGAGGAGACTGACACCGTGCTCGGCAAGGTCCTCCAGACGGCCAGCGAGCATATGAAAAACGGCTACAGCCTCGCCGATAACTGAGGAAGACAGTTTATTTACAATTTATTATTAGATAAAACACGCATAATATTGTATTTTTAAGCTTAGAAAAAAGAACGGGAGGAAAAACAATGTCATTTGGGGAAGCAATAAAGACCTGTTTTAAAAAGTATGTCGATTTTTCCGGCAGAGCGAGACGTTCCGAGTTCTGGTTCTGGATGCTTTTCACCGCGATCATCGGAACGGCCGTCGGCTTTCTTGAGAGATCGGATCATCACTTTCTTTCCTCTATAGTACCGCTTGCTTTCTTTCTTCCGAATCTCGCTGTTTCAGTGAGAAGAATGCATGATATCGGAAGGAGCGGATGGTATGTGCTCATCAGCCTCATCCCGGTTGTAGGAGTTATTCTGTTCATCGTGCAATGCTGCAGGGACAGTGTGCCGGGGACGAACGAGTACGGCGAGAACCCCAAGGGTCAGGGCGCGCCTGTTTACGCGGCAAATCCCTATGCGGTACCGGCGGAGCCGGACTACAGTGCGGAGGCTCAGGAAGCGGTATTCACCGATGTAAAAGAAGAGGAGCCGATCAACAGCTCCACTGCCACGACCACGGGCTTCTGCCCCTACTGCGACACACCCATAACCATAGGACAGAAATTCTGCACCGGCTGCGGACACAGCCTGGATGTCTGACATCATTAAACATAAAAAAAGAACGGAAGCAGTGCCTCCGTTCTTTTTTTATTCTGTTCAGCGGCTCAGTATCTTTCCGCAGATCCGGAAGGAGTCGTTTACTCCGACAACTATAGGAGCATATGCATCATTATACGACACAAGCACCGGCTGCGGATGCAGGGATCCGTGGCTGTCGGTATACGCCGCCGCATCTGCGGGTTCGCGTTCCCGATACTGTTTGATGTAACCGTTCCCGTTCAGAATGAACAGACCTTCCTCTCCGGGAAGCAGAGAAGCGGCGCGTCTGACCCAGACAATCTGCCCATCCTCGTATTCCGGGCTCATGCTGTCACCGTCCACGCGGACGGCAAAATCCGCTCCGTCGGGGACCTCATCCGCCGGAAAGGTGCGGTATTCGAACATCTCTTCGTCAAGGATATCGCCGGTGCCCGCGGAAGCCGGCACGAGACTGACCGGCATGCGTATATAAACGATGTCCGGCTGACGGAGGGAAATATCCGTCGAATAACGGCCGGAGGCGATCAGATCCTCCCTGTAGTCGGCGGCCTTGCGAAGACCTTCCTCATTGAGCAGGTTCGTTCCGGCAAAGAAAGCAGATGGATCCGCGATCCCGAAGCAGTCGAACACCGCAAGAAGCTGATAGGCATTGGGAAGAGTCTGGCCGAGTTCCCATTTGCTCACGGCGCTCACGGAGGTGATGACGCCGCGCTGTTCCAGTTTCTCGGTGAACTCCTTCAGGCTCATCTTTTCCGAACGGCGCAGTTCCTTGATCTTTTCACCGATCTCATTACGTTCTCTGGCTTTTCCGGCGTCATAGCAGACGCGCTTATCGCTTTTCCCGTATTTCATATGAATTGCTCCAATGATCCCATATTCTTTCCAAAGCAATTATACCGCACGGATAACGCGGAATCAAGCGCAAATATCCGAATAAGTGATTTTACATCGATTCTTTTTCTTAACAAGAAAAACGGCCGGGCTCTATACAGCCTGGCCGGTAATGATCTGTATGGCATAAGGTGCGGTTCCATGTTATTACTTCATCCGCTCCAGAAGGTACGGAATTGCCTGTTCAAAGTTCACACCGTACCAGCTGTGGTCTTTTTCCGCAAGTGTAAGACGGATGCACTCGACCGTGTAATCCGCGGCGAGAGCCAGCGCATCCGGGACGGACATGCCGTTCACGATCGCGCCGACGGCAGCCGAGGAATAAATATCTCCCGTTCCGTGGAAGCTGACGGGCAGATGTTCGGTATAATACTCGGAAAAAGCCCCGGTCTTGCCGCACATGGATACGACACCGAGACGGCCCTGTTCAAAGCTCACACCGGTGAGAGCGGCGTTTTTCGCACCACGGGCGAGGAGTCCCTCAAGAATTTCCGTTATGTATGCGCGGTTGTAGTCCTCGCGATATTCTTTCCCAAGGAGAAAGCATGCTTCCGTGAGGTTTGGCAGCACCAGATCCGCTCCGTCCAGCAGTTCCGCCATCTTCAGAGGGAAGTCCGGGGTAAAGCCGGCATAGAGCCTCCCGTTGTCTGCCATGGCGGGGTCAACTATGATCTTAGCCCCGTCTCCGAAATCGTGAAAATACTGCTTCACGATGTCCACCTGACGGAAAGAACCGAGATACCCCGTATAGATAGCATCGAAATTAAAGCCTTCCTGCTTCCAGTGCGCGGCGATCGGCTCCATCTCGTCGGTCAGGTCGTGGAAAGTCCAGCCTTTAAACTGGGTATGTGTTGACAGCACTGCCGTCGGGACGACAGCGCACTCGATCCCCATGGCCGAGATGATCGGAAGAGCCACCGTCAGCGAGCATTTGCCGAGAGCGGAGATATCCTGAATACTTACGATCCTTTTCATTCTGTACACCTCTTGACTTTTTGTTTTTCCGATTATACACTTCATCTGGTATTGTGTATATATTCAGTTTGATCTATTAATATAAGACCAGATCGGAGCCGGAGATGAAATACAGGATAGACAGATCTCTGCATGAGAGTGCATATCTGCAGCTTTACCGCCAGCTGCGGCAGGACATTTCCGAGGGAGTGTATAAGCCGGGAGGGAAACTTCCTTCGAAGAGACAGTTTGCCGAGGAATTGGGTCTCAGCCTCATAACCGTGGAGCATGCTTTGGAACTGCTTGCCGATGAGGGCTATGTGGTTCCAAGGCAGCGCAGCGGTTTTTACGCCGGCTCAGGGGCGCCTGCGGAGACACTGCCTGCAAGAGCAACGATCCCGCAGATGAGTCTCGCGGAAATGCCGGAGGATTTCCCCTTTTCCGTGCTGGCTAGGGTGATGAGAAGAGTGCTGACAGACTATGGCGAAAGGATACTCATGCGATCGCCGGGAAACGGATGTGAAGAACTCAGAAGAGAACTCGCGGACTATCTCCTGCGAAGCCGCGGTCTGCGGGTGGATCCGGAGCAGATCGTAGTAGGCTCCGGGGCGGAGTATCTTTACGGCCTTGTGGTCCAGATGCTCGGCCGCGGTCTGGTTTATGCGCAGGAGGATCCCTGTTATGAGACCATCCTGCGCGTATATGAGGCAAACGGGGCGGCATGCGAGGGCCTGCGCATGGGGGAGGACGGCATCCGTTCAGAGGCACTTGCCGGGAGCATGGCGGGAGTGCTGCATGTAACGCCATACAGAAGCTACCCGAGCGGCGTCACCGCAACGGCCGCCAAGCGCCGCGAATATGCGACCTGGGCGAGGGAAAGGGAAGCATATATCGTCGAGGACGATTATGACTCGGAACTCAGCGTCACCATGCCGCAGATAGAGACCATCGCTTCGCTCGCACCTGAGCGGGTGATCTATCTCAACACATTCTCCAAGACGCTTGCTCCTTCCATGCGCACGGGTTACATGGTGCTCCCTGAAGAGCTCCTTTCCGCATACAGGGAACGGATAGGCTTTTATTCCTGTACCGTTCCGGTATTTGATCAGCTGGTGCTTGCCGAATTCATCCGCTGCGGAGAGCTGGAACGCCGCATCAATCGAATGCGCAGGAAACGCCGTGCGGAGGAAACCAAGAAATAAACAGCGGGGAAGTGAAACTATGACGGTCGACCTTGAAAACCGTGAAGCCACAGTACTTTCAGAAAACGAAAAAAAGCATCAGCTTTATCTGAGGCAGAAGGAACTGCTCGATACCTTTCTTGAACATAGGACGATAACCCGGGCGCAGTATGACAAAAGCCTGCACGATCTGACGGTGAAGATGGGAGAAAAAGAGGGGTAAAAACCGTCAGCGCGCCGTCATGGCATACTGTATGCATTCTTTACATATACTGCGATATATCAGTGAGACGGTCCATGATATTCCGGATCAGGTCGATCCTGCCGGTGATTAGCATTCTGTTTTCATCGAATACTGCGGTCCGATTCATTTCTATCATCATGGTGATAAGATCACAGTCCGTTCCGCCCTTCATCACGATGTTCGGAACCATTGAGCCTGCGTAGGGATAGTTCACCGCAACGGAAAAACCCGCTTTCTTGAAAAGCTCTGATGCTGCATCTGCAAGGGCAGGCGGCGTATACGTGCTGTCAGCGCCTATACATATATCCGGCATCGGTCGGCTGTCCCTGCGGTCCGGCATCACGAGCTCCTCCGAAAAGCTGTGCAGATCGAACAGAATGACCCGGCTGAGGCCGCTAACTGCCCTGTCAAGTTTTTCGTGATGTGCGGTATAATACTTCAAGGTCTTTTCGCGAAACTCCGAAGTGATGTTCTTTATTTGCTTTCCATCATAGACTTTCTCATAGCAGAATCCCATGCCGTAGCGTTCCATCACCTCTTCGGGACCGATAAATCTTTCAACATCACAGAGGAGACGGCTTATTCCGAATCCTATCAGGAACTGTGCAGGGCAGGTTTTTCTGTTAATGAGAAACTCAGCTCCCGAGTCCTTCATTTTTACATGATATGCCTGAAATTCCTCCGGGGATATGCATACGCTCTCCATCAGTTCCTGAGGCATGCCGTCTCCGGCATGCGGGATATGGAAAACAGGGGTCCGGGGCGTTTTGATGCTATTGGGGTGATTCACTTTCATACCTCCTTTTTAATTACCGTAAAGAGGCATGATAAGACAAATAAAAAAGCCCATCGTATGATGGGCTTTAAAAGAAGATCCCGTATATCCCATCATTCAGGCTTTGGCACCTTACCTTACGGCAGGTTGTCGTGCGGTCAGCGGGCCTGTCCCTCGCGCACTCTTTATGGTAAGATCATTCTATCATATCCGGGCGGAAAAGGAAAGTCCCGGATGCAGATGTCCTGTATCATCCTCTGTTTGACATCACAGGAGGAGTGTTTTATTATTCTTGTGAAAACGAAGGGAGCGGCGCAGATGAGTATATCCAAGACCGATTTCATGCGGGGAATGCAGTGCCCGAAGATGCTTTGGCTCGACGCGCACAGACCCGAACTGAAGGTGATCCCTCCGGAAACGCAGAGGCGGCTTGACAGAGGGAATGAGTTCGGAGATAAGGCCATGGCGATGTTCGGCCCTTTCGAGGAGATGACGGCATATATACCCGGCACCAAGTATCTCGATAAGCGCAAAATGGTGCAGAAGACAAAGGATGCCATCCGGAGAGGTGTGGAGAACATCTGCGAGGCGTCTTTTGACCACGACGGTGATTTCTGCGCAGTGGATATCCTGCACAGGGTCGATGAGGGAGTATGGGAGCTTTACGAGGTGAAGGATTCTCCTGAGGTGAAGCAGCAGTTCATAGATGACGCGGGATACCAGGCCTGGGTGCTGGACAAATGCGGAATCCAGCTCGACGGGGTGTTTGTGGTGTATCACTATGACGACGAGGTCGATCCCTTTGAACCCGTGGACGTGACTGAAGAGGCTGTAGAATTTGCGCACGTGGTGAATGAGAACATAGAACGACTGAAAGCTGTGAAGGAGTCGAAGACTGAGATCACGATCCCTATGGGAGAGCAGTGTTCCAAACCCTACGGATGCTGGTACTGCGGATACTGTGAAAAACTGGCCCGGCAGAGTTCACTTTTTGACTGAGCGTACAGGGAGGAACAAATGAAGAGAAAGATCCTGATCATCATCGCCGTTATCCTTGCACTCTTGATAACAGCACTGATCGTGTTCAGCGTCAGTTACCGGCGGATAACGGTCGTTTCCGGAAAACAGTTTGTGGATAAATGTCCGGCTTATGCCCGTCCCGGGCAGGAGGTCACCGTGACAACCGCAGTTGTTTCAGACGGGGAACTCTATGTGAACGGAGCAGACGGAAGCTATGTACGGCCCGGTGTATATGTGTTCACCATGCCGGATGAGAACGTTCAGCTGAAAGTGACTGTCATTGCGTTCACGGACGGAGCGTGACAGAATGAAAGAACAAACATCCCCGCAGGACAAAGCTGCGGGGATGTTTCCCTTTTTATTTGCTTATTTCCTTACAAAACGGATCTGACAGGTGGAGTCGCCGCGGGCTATGGTCGCGGGGAGCTCGAGCTGACACCCGAAGCTTTCCGCGATCCCGCGGTCGCCGCACATGGCGTGGTCGCAGAGAAGGCGTATCTCCTCATCGCTGCAGCCCTGTTTCTGCCAGGCTTTTACCAGCGGGCAGTAGTGGAAGTCAATATCCAGATGGTCGTCATCGCAGCGTTTGATATCCATCTCAAAGACCCACTGCGCAAACTTTGAGAAAAGCGTTTTCTTCAGTCCTCTGAGGGAGGATCCGCCTCCGGCTTTTTTTCGGAGGTTGGCGCCTTGATACAGACCGCAGCGGTGTATCGCCTCCGGAGCATATTCCTCGGGCGCGAGGCCTTTTTTCTTCGCCTCATCGCACAGAAGATACATCCACAATGCGCGGTGCTCCAGCTGCTCCCGTATGGCGACGATCAGCGGGTTCTTTATCTTCGGTTCGTTGTTTATTGCGGGCATGATCATTCCCCGGTATCGTCCGTTTCGGCTTCTGCGGCGGCTTCCGCCTCTTCCTGCTTCATGATGATCCTTCCTCTTACGTAGGTTATCACAAGAGCGCCTACGACAAGGCCGATAAAGAAGGTAAGGATCGGACTGACTCCGCTGAGGAAGCCTCCTGATTTGGCGGAAGCTGTTGCAGCCGTTGCCGTGGAAGAGGCGGATGCGGTTTCTGTTGAGCCCCCGTCAGCCAGCGTGGGCGGATTGCACTTGGAACAGGGTTCGAGGCCTGCTTTCACCGCTTCGGCGAGAGTGATCTCTATGGAGTCTTTGCCGTTCAGCTGGGAGCAGGTCATGGTGTGGTATTTCTTGCCGCTGGCTGTCCTGTATACGAGGGTGTCGCCGGAAGCAGCGGCGGCGTATGCGGTGATTGCAAAAGCGATGATCAGAACGAGTGCGAGTAGGAGAGAAACAGTTTTTTTCATAGGATCCTCCTGTATAACTTTTCGTATAAGATACGAGTATTATATATAAAACATCGGAGGAAAACAACGGAAAAACCCGCCTGCACGAGAAAAAGATTGACAGCAGAGCACAGGGTAAATTATGATGTCGAAAACAAAAAGCTGAGAAGGGAGGACGGCTATGAAACTATTTAAGGATCCTCGGGCGATGATGGCGATTTCTATGGCGGTGTTCGGTACGATAGGCTTCTTTGTCCGGAACATCTCCGTCTCATCGGGAGAGCTTGCGCTTTACAGGGCGGTGCTTGCGGCGCTGCTCATCGGAGCCTATCTGCTGATCACAAAGCAGAGGATCCCTTTCCGGCAGATCGGAAAGGAAGCGGTCATTCTGCTGCTCTCCGGTGCCGTGATGGGCGTGAACTGGATCCTTTTCTTCCAGGCCTTCAAATACACCACGGTCTCTCTGGCTACGCTCAGCTATTACTTTGCTCCGGTCATAGTCACGGTGGCCTCGACCGTAC
Source organism: Oscillospiraceae bacterium (assembly GCA_017434755.1). Taxonomy (GTDB): domain Bacteria; phylum Bacillota; class Clostridia; order Oscillospirales; family Oscillospiraceae; genus Limivicinus. The sequence continues at coordinate 122,616 of JAFRER010000015.1, forward strand.
TGTTTCGGGAAAAACTCACGGGAAGACAGATCCTTTGCTTCGTCATGTCCACAATCGGCCTTGTGCTCATTACGGGCACGGTGGGCTTAAGCGGAGGGAGCGATATTATCGGCGTCCTCTTCGGAATCGGCGCCGCCTTTCTCTATGCCACCGTCATCCTGCTCAACAAGTTCATAAAGAACGTGGACGGGATCCACAGGACATTGCTGCAGTTTTTCGCTGCAATCGTGGTGCTCGCACCCTATGTGGCCCTCACAGGCGGCAGTACGCTCGGCACGATGGACGGGAAAGGTTGGATATGCCTGCTCGTGATCGGACTTGTTCACACGGGAGTCTTCTACTGTGTGTATTTCTCGGCTATGAAAGATTTGCCAGGTCAGAAAACGGCGATCCTGAGTTATATTGACCCGCTGGTGGCCGTGATCGTTTCCGTGGCCATCCTGGGCGAGCCCATCACACTCCTGCAGGCGATAGGCGGTCTGCTGATCCTCGGCTTCACGCTGCTGAACGAACTTTCACCGGGAACTGCCTCCGAAAATGAGAAATAAACAGGATATAAAAAAGACAGAACCGTTGACGGTTCTGTCTTTTTTATATCCGGAATGATCAGCCGAGGAGATTCAGCAGTCTTTTGAACAGCCGGTTTCTTACGGTGATCTCACAGCTGTCGGATGCAAAACCGTCTTCCGTTTCCGCACGGATGACAACGTGGCCTTTGCTTTTGGCGGTGACGGTACCGTTTTCATCCACAGAGGCAACAGTCGGATCGGAACTTGTCCAGATGACGGACCCCGCGGTGGCGTTTGCAGGAAGCACCTCGGCACTGAGTTTGAGTGTGTCACCCGAATCAAGCAGAACTGCATGCTGATCAAGTTTGCAGCTCACGGAGGCGACAAGCGCCGGAACAGAGCGGTTTTCAATCTCTTTTCCGCAGACGGTGCAGCGCAGCCGCTCCGAGCCTTCCTTGTCATATGTGGGCTTTTTGACTGTCTCCCACTCTCCGGGCGTGTGCCGCGGAGGTGTGTAGTTTTCAACAGTACTGTACCCGCAGCCTGTGCAGGTGCGTACGGTGAAGCCCCAGGTGCTGCAGCCGGGGAGGGTCGTTTCCTCCTCGTAATGCGGAGAAGAGCACATCTCCGGCGAGAGAATCGTATTGTAATCCCATGTTTCGCGCCGTTCGAAGTTATCCGTGTTGCCGTGGAAATAATAGGGCATCTGCAGGTATTCGCCGAAAGCCGGTCCACAGTAGGCACGGCGGTCCGGGTTATCCTCAAAAAAACTGATAAAGCCGTTTATCACATTGTCGCAGACGGAATTCGCAGCTGTCTGCATGTCGCAGGCATAGTACATTCCGACGAGGCCGCCGTCATGCACGTAGCCCCGGCAGGAGTCATACCCGCGGACAGTCACATCGTTCCCGTCTATGTCAGCAGCGCCGCAGGCGAGTACGCCGCCCATGAACTGCTCGCATCGTGAGGCAGTGTTTCTGTCTTCAAAGATAAGCTCCGTATCGGTCACGCAGTCTTTCACTGTTCCGCAGCCGTATCCCACGATACCGCCGATTCCTGTCATAACGGCATGGTTTATCAGACTGATGTGTGCCTCCACAGTGCAGCCGCTTATAGAGCCCCCGTCCATATAGCCTGTGATGCCGCCTGCAAAGCAGTGTTCTGCGGTGTCTAAGCTGATGCGCTCGCCTTTGAGCTTGAGATCCGAGACCTCTCCGCCTTCGAGCACGGAAAAGAGGCCAGCAAAGACAGTGTCGTACGGCTTGAGGTTGCCGTCTCTGGCGGTGCGGACCGCCTCTCCGGGAGAAGACACCGTCAGATTATAGATCGTATGGCCCTTCCCATTGAATCTGCCGCTGAACGGAAGAGGATTCCAGTCGATCCCGGCCATGTCTATATCGGCTTCAAGGGAATAACTGCCGGACGGATCATTACGAATCGCGAGCAGACCGTCGGCATCGCTGATTGTTATGGAAGCGGGTGCTGCAAATGCAGCCGAACAGTTCAAAATCAGAATCAGCAGCGCTATGATAAGTGATAATGCTCTTTTCATTCAAAGACCTCGCGGAGATCATTTGACCGCCCGCCCCGAAGGACGGACGGTCAAGTCCAATTATTCTCTCATTAAGCTTATTTGTCAAGGAAGGCGGACGCTTTTTCAAGGATATCAGGAATAGCTATATGCTGCGGACAGACGCCGGCGCACTGGCCGCACTTGATACAGTCAGTGAGCTTACCGCTGCCGTCCTGCTGTTCTCTGCCGTACATGAAGTGGGCGCCGGGGTGGTCGCCGTAGACGAGAAGAGCATTGTAGATTTTCATCATTCCCGGAATGTTGATCTTAGCCGGGCAGCCTTCGCAGCAGTAGCGGCATGCGGTGCAGGGGACCGTGGGAACGGCGAGCAGTTCCTCGCGGCAGGCCTTCATGGCCTCCTGCTCTGCCTCGGTGAGCGGCCGGATATCGGCGAAAGTCTTCGTGTTCTCATCCATCTGCTCCAAAGTGTTCATACCGGAGAGGATGGTCTTCACTCCCTCAAGACTGCCCACCCAGCGCAGCGCATAGCTTGCAACGGAAGCGCCCGTGCCCAGTGCTTCGAGCTTTGCCTTGGCTTCGGGACGAATGAGGGCAAGGGTACCTCCCTTGATGGGTTCCATAACGGTGACGCTCTTGCCGTGCCTGCGGACGGTGGCATACATCTCATTGGCGCGGACGTTGTCGTCAACCCAGTCCATGAAGTTGATCTGCAGCTGCACGAACTCCACTTCCGGATGCTCGGTCAGGACCTTCTCGAGAAGCGGCGGCTTGCCGTGACAGGAGAAGCCGAGATGCTTTATCTTACCCTCAGCGACCATCCTGTTTACAAAGGACCAGGCATCATATTTGTCAAAAACGGGCGCGCTGTCCTCGTTCACATTGTGCATGAGGTAATAATCGAAATAATCCACTCCAACGCGGCGAAGGCTCTCGTTAAAAAGATCTTCCGGGCTCCTGTCATCGCTCATGACCCAGGCAGGGAGCTTGTCCGCTATGGTGTAACGGTCGCGGGGGATGCGTTCAACAACTGCTTTCCGGAAGGCTTCCTCGCTGCCTTCGTAGACGTATGCGGTGTCAAAATAGGTGAAACCCCTCTCGAGGAAGAGGTCTGCCATCTTTGCCAGAATATCGGTGTTGATCTTTCCGTCTTTGCGGGCCAGACGCATAAGGCCGAAGCCGAGTCCCGGTGATTCCTGCATGCTTTTTAACCCCTCTCTTTTTTTAAATAATATAACAATAACTGAATTATATCACAAGAGGAAAGGAATGTCACGCGTTCATTTTTACAAGGAGTTCGGGGAGTTCATTCAAACTATGGATCATTCTGTCCGGGTGCGCTATCTGCATAAGATGTTCGGCAGAAAAGCTCGTATCTATGCCTATGGCGAGCATACCGGCGGCGAGGGCGGCCTTTATGCCGCTGGGGGCATCCTCCACCACCGCGCACTTCTCGGGAGCGCAGCCTACAAGTCCGGCCCCGGTGAGATAGATCTCGGGATCGGGCTTCTTGTTCTTTATGCGGTCGCCGGTGACGATGGCATGGAAAACGTCCTCCGTAACACCCATGGCCCTCAGATTATGGACTACTTTTCCTTTGTCTGCAGATGTACAGACAGCAATTTTAAAGCCGAGATCCCGCAGCTTGAAGAGAACAGACGGGATTTCCGGCGGTACAAAGGCTTCCGACTCGACATAGTCTCCATAGTGCGCATAGGCACTGTCCTTCATGGCAGTTACATATGTATGGCCGTATTTTTCCGCCACACCGCCGATGTACAGGTCCTCACCGCGTCCCACGAAAGGAATGAAATCTTCAGGCTTTGCCTCTATGCCGAAATCGTGCAGGGCCATGATCCCGGCTTTTGCCATGAGCTCCTCGGAGTCTATGAGAACGCCGTCCATATCAAACAGAATCGCTTCGTATTTCATTTTATATCTCCGCGACGATTAATCCGTTGTTTGTCAGAGTGATTCCAGAAAGCTTTTTATACGGCGGCTGAGGATGGTGTAGCCGGCTTTGTTCGGGTGTAGCCCGTCCGGGCAGTACTTTTCCGCGATCACGGGAACGGTCGGCTGCAGTCCGCTGCATGCGTAAAGGTCGAGCAGGGGAAGACTGTAGTACTCGGCTGCCCGGCGGATGGCCTTCACGTACTCGATCAGCGGCTTGCAGGGCACGAGCTTCGAACCATCTCCCAAAGGATTATCCTCATCGATGCGGTGCAGCGGCGTGCATATGACTATTTCCGCTGCAGGGTATTTCTCAATCAGCATTCGGAAGAGCACATGCAGAGCTCCGCAGAAGGTACTGTCGTCGCGGTCGTCAAAAGAGCCGAAGGGAGCGTTGCCGTGGCCGAAATCGTTCGTTCCGCCGAAAACAATGACGATATCTGCATCCGGATCCATGCGGTCTGCACGGTCGCAGAAAGTATCCGGGAACATGTCGAACCGGCCGTCATCATGCTGGCGGGCGATCCTTGAACCGCAGATGCCGTAGTTGCGAGCTGCCGCAAGTCTGCACTCACTGCGCAGCACGTTCACGAACGAGCCTTCAAGACTGTCCGGGTCGATGCTGAGGAGAGGGTTGTCTTCCGGGGCAATTGAGGCCGGATCGAAATCCTCCGGCAGCTCGGGCAGATCCAGCAGTCCGAAGCCAAAGGTTATGCTGTCGCCGAGAAAATTGATCTTTCTTCCTTCCAGTTTCATGTCATACTCCTTCTATCGTTTGTGAAATCACATGAGCTTCTGCGTGTTCCACAGACCGGCATAAAGGCCGCCTTTGGAGAGCAGTTCCTCATGGGTCCCGTATTCGGCCACGTGTTCGTTTTCAATGACTGCAATATGATCTGCATTGCGAATGGTGGAAAGCCTGTGGGCTACGACTATAACGGTGCGCCCGGAACTCAGTTCCTCAAGAGAGCGCTGTATTGCCGCTTCGGTGACACTGTCGAGAGCTGAAGTGGCTTCATCCAGTACGAGGATGGGCGGGTTCTTCAAAAAGACGCGGGCAAGGGCGATCCTCTGCTTCTGCCCGCCGGAGAGCATCACTCCGCGCTCCCCTACAAAGGAATTATAGCCTTCGGGCATGGCAAGGATCTCGTCGTGTATGGCAGCGAGCATGGCGGCGTGCGCCACCTCTTCGTCTGTTGCATCCGGACGGCCGTAGCGGATGTTCTCACGTACGGTGTCGGCAAAGAGAAAGACATCCTGCTGGATCATCCCTATGTGCCTGCGCAGAGAGGCCTGCGTGACGGAACGTATGTCCTGCCCGTCGACCAGCACGGCTCCCTCCGTGACGTCATAGAAGCGGGGGAGCAGCTGGCTCAGAGTAGTCTTGCCGCTTCCCGAGGGGCCAACGAGAGCGAGGGTCTCGCCCGGGGCTATATGCAGATCTACATGTTCAATCACAGGCGGGCCGTTTTCATAGTGGAAGCCAACATCCCTGTATTCCACATCGCCCGTTACCGACTCAAGCTCCTTTGCATCCGGAGCGTCCTCTACGGCTGCCGGAGTCCTCATGATCTCAAGGAAACGTTCGAATCCGGCTCTGCCCGTCTCAAACTGCTCAACGAAGAAGATAAGCTTGCGTATGGGCGAGGTGAAAATGGATACATAGAGGGAGAAGGCCACGAGGTCGGCCAGATCCATCCTGCCTTTCATAATGTAATATCCGCCGGGGGCAAAAACGACTACCTGCATAGCGGCAACAGTAAACTCCGTGGCGGAGTTGAACAGACCGAACCGGCGGTAGTAAACGCGCTTGCTTTTTTTGAAACGCTCGTTTGAGACGCGGAATTTTTCCATTTCCACGCTCTCATTGGCAAAGGCCTTGACCGTGCGTGCGCCGGAAACACCGCCCTCAACCGCGGCGTTTATTTCTGCGGTCTCCTGTTTCACGTCCTTTGACGCGTTACGAAGCTTAAGACGCAGGGAGATGACTACAGCGAGAAGCAGAGGAAGCATGATCAGGAGCACCAGAGCCAGTTCCCAGCGTACCGTCATCAGGATCACGATGGCACCGATGAGCGTAAGCCCTGCCTGAAGCACGTTCTCCGGACCATGGTGGGCAAGCTCCGTTATCTCGAAAAGATCTGTGGTCATGCGGCTCATCAGCTTGCCCGTCCTGTGGGTGTCAAAGAAAGAGAAGGACAGCTGCTGCACATGACGGAAGATGTCCGAGCGCATGTCTGCCTCCACGCGCACGCCAAGCTCATGGCCGAACACCGTTACGATATATACCGTCAGGGAACGCAGGATATAGGCAGCGAAAAGGACCGCCATAACCGTGAAGAAGGCGACGTATTTTCGGTCGGGCAGCAGAGCCTGCAGGGCGTGACGTGTTGCCCAGGGGAAGACGAGATCCGCCGCCACCCCCAGCAACGCCATGATTATATCCAGTGTGAAGAGCTTTTTGTGAGGCCCGTAATAGCTGAAGAAAACCTTCAGCGGGCTTTGAGAGAAATCCCTCTTCTGCATCGTTCCGGAGAAATTCAGTCTGCCGCGGCAACGGCCTCAATCTCGCAGAGGACATTCTTCGGCAGCGTCTTCACTGCCACGCAGGAGCGGGCGGGTTTGCTGACGAAGTATTTCTCATACACCGCGTTGAAGGCGGCAAAATCGCTCATGTCCGCAAGGAAGCAGACAGTCTTGACGACCTTTGAGAAATCCAGACCTGCTGCCTCGAGTATGGCGCCGATGTTTCTGCAGCTCTGTTCAGCCTGCTCCGCGATCTTCGTTCCGACTATGGTGCCGGAGGCGGGATCGAGAGGAATCTGCCCGGAGGTAAAAAGGAAACCGTTCACGATATATGCCTGGGAGTAAGGGCCTATGGCTGCGGGGGCTTTGTCGGTTGCGATGATCTTCATTTGTATCACTCACCTTTACAATATTAATAAATATTCAGTCATGTATCAGTCGAGAAGACGGTAGCCGTGGCTCACCAGATCCTCTCTCAGTTTGCGGACGTGATCGTTATTGCGGGTCTCCAGCGTCATGGTGACCACGCAGGAATTGACTTCGGTCTTTGCATCCTCGCGCTCATGCGCGATGTCGAGTACGTTGGCACCACTCTCGGCGACGCACGTAAGCAGATGGGCCAGATTGCCGGCTTTATCGGTCAGTTTGGTGGTTATCTGGACGATGCGCCCGGTCTTCTGCATGCCCTTGGTGATGATCCTTGAGAGCGTGGTGATGTCCACATTGCCGCCGGATACTATGGCCACAGTCTTGAGGGACGTGTCGATCCGGTTGAAGATATATGCGGCCACGCTCGTTGCACCGGCGCCCTCGGCCACGGTCTTGGGACCTTCCAGCAGCGCGACTATCGCCGCGGCGATTTCATCCTCGGATACCGTGACGATGTCGTCCACGTAGTTTTCCACCAGATCGAAGGTCAGATCGCCCGGTGTGAGAACGTGTATGCCGTCCGCTATGGTAGGACCATCCTTCACAGTCGTGATATGACCGCTGCGGTGCGAGACGAACATGGACGGGACCGTTGCCGCCTGCACGCCGATGACCTTCACATTCGGCCGCATGGATTTCACAGCGACCGCAACGCCGCTTATGAGACCTCCGCCTCCGATCGGAACGACTATCTGCTCCACATCCGGGACCTGCTCGAGGATCTCGAGACCGATCGTGCCCTGCCCCGCGATCACGTAAGGATCGTTGAAAGGATGGGCAAAAGTGTAGCTCTCTTCATGGGAAAGACGTTCGGCCTCTGCAGCTGCGTCATCATAGATCCCGGGAACGAGCACAACTTCCGCTCCGTAGCCGCGGGTCGCTTCCACTTTCAGTATCGGCGCTCCCTCCGGCATGCAGATCACGGACTTGATGCCCAGTCTGGTAGCCGAGAGCGCCACACCCTGCGCATGGTTGCCCGCAGAGCAGGCTATCACGCCGCGGGACGCCTCCTCCTGTGAGAGCATGCGCAGTTTGTTGAAAGCGCCGCGTATCTTGAACGAACCTGTCTTCTGCAGGTTTTCCGATTTGATGTACAGATTCCTGCCGAGCCTTGTTGAGGTGACTATGGGCGTGATCTCCGCGACATCCCGAAGCGCTTCGGAAGCCTCCCGGATCATCTCCAAGGTTACTCTGTTTTCCATAAAAACTCCCTCCGGTATAATCGGACCTTATCTATAATAATATCAGATTATCGGGATGATATCCATGTTTCGGAAAGAAAAAAAGCGGGGGAGCCGGCTCCGCCGCATTTGAAATGATTCAGTTTTCAAACAGGGCCTCAGAGTCGATTATTTCTGCACCGATGTTTGCCATGTCGCGGAGATTGCTCTCCTGAATCTCCGCCGTTTTGGAGGAAGTGCAGTCACTCAGAACAGTCACAGCGTAATCGAGAGATATTGCGTCATAGCAGGTGGTGCGGATGCAGTTTGGCGTTGTAGTTCCGGCGAGGATCACCCGGCCGATGCCGAGCCTTCGAAGCACGAGGTCGAGTCCGGTGGCAAAAAAGGCGGAGTATCTGGGCTTTATGATATGATAATCCCGCGGATCACAGCCGAATTCCTCGGGCATGGCGGCGGAAATGTTCTCTGCACATCCCGGAGAGAGCGGCTTTCCGCCCTTCAGCCATGCTTCAAATCTGGTATTCTCCACATTGCTCCCGTCTGTATTGTACGAACGGGTTACGAAAAAAACCGGGATACTGTTTTTTCTGCAGTGGTCTATCACAGCGGCACAGGCCGGAACAGTAGCCTCTGCTCCCTTGATATAAAGCGGAGAACATTCACTTATGAATCCCTTCTGCATATCTATCACTAAAAGGGCAGCATCTTTTTCTGACATTTTTACAAGTCCTTTCTGATCAATACAGGCATTCCTGTTGCTTTGAACCCACGATCTCAGAATAGCATCCGGTAAACATAGAGTCAATGGTCCTCGTTCCGATCACGTGAAGGGAGACAAATCCTCTCTGTTTATTCTGTGAGTATTATGGTATATTCTATTTAAACAGCAGAAAAATAACCGGACACGGAAAGATCGGTGAAAGAATGAGAATCTTTGAAAAACTGCGTTCCAACATGGCGTTCAATGTTATAGGCGGACTTCTGTTTCTTGTACTGATGTTCGGGCTTATTGTCAGCATTATCGGAAACAGGAGCTTTGTCAGTGCATTCAAGAAAGAGTATTCCACCGTTACATATCACATGGCGGATTCTGCAGCGGCATTCGTTAACGGCGATCAAATAGAGGAATATCTCGCAGGCGGGGAAACAGAGGAGTATGCCCTTACAAAGAGCCGTCTGGATATACATTGTACGAAGCTGAATGTTTCCCTTATCTATGTGATAAAGGTGGATACAAGCGATTACGGACGATTCGTATCCGTGTTTAACGCCGTGAACAACAGTGTCGACAATTCGAATTATTCCGAGTGGGAACTTGGACACAGGCGAGATACGACCAATGATGAATACCGGCTGAAATATAAAGCGATATACGAACAGGGCAGCGAGTATGAAACGGTCTTCCGCCTTCACACAAACGACGGCTCCCATCCGCACATGACTACGCTTGTCCCCGTGAAGGACTCATCCGGGAGGGTCACAGCCATACTCTGCGTGCAGCGGCCGGTAAGAGAAATGGAGGATGCTCTTCGGCCGTATTACCTGCTGATCGTACTCGGAGTTGCACTTATGGTACTGGTGGTTTCTTTTCTTGCGGCAACGTTTTTGCGGCAGTCGATCATCCGGCCTGTCAAGAAGGTCTCGAAAGAGGCGGCACGGTTTGCGAAAGAACATGCTCTGAGCGAGCCGCTCGGAGAGATCAGCAGATTTGATGAGATCCTTGACCTTGCACATTCCATAGATTCCATGGAATCGGATATGGTGAATTACATCGACAATCTTACCGATGTTACTGCCGAGAAGGAGAGAATGCGTGCTGAGCTCTCCATAGCGGCAATGATCCAGGATGACGCTTTGCCGGATGATTTTCCGGCTTTTCCCGACCGGAATGAATTCGATTTATACGCATTGATGGATCCTGCCAGGGAAGTCGGAGGAGATTTCTACAACTTCTTCCTGATCGATGAGGATCATCTGGCACTGGTAATGGCGGATGTCAGCGACAAGGGCATACCCGGAGCCCTGTTCATGATGGTCACGAACATCCTTCTCACCGACAGAATAGAAACGTACGGTACTCCGTCCGAAGTGCTGAGCATTATGAATGACGATATCTGCGAGCATAATCAGGCGGATATGTTTGAAACTGTTTGGCTTGGCATTCTGGAGATCTCCACGGGGCGCATCATCGCCGCAAACGCCGGCCACGAGCATCCGGCCATTTACCGAAAAGACGGATGCTTTGAGATCCTGAAAGACAAGCATGGCTTTGTGCTCGGCGGCATGCCGGGAATGAAGTACAAAGATTACGAGCTTCAGCTCGGCGAGGGAGACAAGCTCTTCCTTTATACTGACGGCCTGCCCGAATCGACGGACAGAGGGAACCGCATGCTGGGGACCGAAGGCATGATAGAGGCGCTGAACAGGGTTAAGGACGGAACACCGAAAGAAATCATCGACGGCGTTCTGAAGACAGTGGACGAATTTGTGGGAGAAGCGGATCAGTTTGACGATCTCACGATGCTCTGCCTTGAAATGAAAGAAATCAAGGGGTCTCCCGGTGACAGGGCATAACGGACTGAAAGCCGAAAAAAACAGGAGCACCAAACGGTGCTCCTGTTTTTTATCGTTTTTCTCAGGTCTTATACTCCGGCCATGTATATGTTTTTTCGAAGAATCCGTTCAGGAAAGCCTCGGCCAGACTGCATGGCTTGATGTTTTTTCTGGCATCCTCAAAGCTGAACCATTTGAAGTCATCTACCTCGCCGTTCGTGTGAAGTTCCTCATCTTTGAGTACTGCCATGAAATTGAGCATAAGGGTGTTGGAAGGCGGGAAATACCTGCTGTGGTTGAAGCGGATCTCAGAGACTTCCGCGCCTATCTCTTCCCTGATCTCACGGGCAACGGCATCCTCAGCATCCTCTCCCTTGTTCACATAGCCTGCCACAAGAACATAAAAGGGTCTGCCGTACTGCCGTATCAGCAGGACGCGGTCCTTAGAATGGTTCAGCACCACCATGCTCACAGCGGTATTGAAGCCCGGCCACCGGTATTCTCCGCACGCCGGGCAGAAGGGAACGGTCCCCTCGGTCGGGTGCTCCTTCATGATGAGTTGGGTTCCGCATTCCTGGCAGTAAGACATAATCAATCTCCCATCCGCAGAATTGTTCTGCTTAAAGGTAACAGAGCTTCAGCAAAAAGTCAAACGGCCGTACGATTTTATTAGACATATTTTAACAGGATGTGTTAAAATATGCCTGGTCAAAAAAGAACTGAGGAGGGAACAGAGCATGAAAAAAATACTGGTGACCATCCCCGTCAAAGAGTGCCATATGGAACGGATCAATGAATTGGTGAGCGGCTGCGCGGTGAATTTTGTTCCTGCCGGACAGGCAACAGAGGAACAGGTAGCAGAAGCGAGCGTGATTATCGGAAACGTCCCCGCTAAAATGATCAAAGCATCCGAAAACCTTGAACTTCTGCAGTTGGAATCCGCCGGAGCGGATGCTTATCTCCCTGCCGGCGTGCTGGCGGAAAAAACGGTTTTGTGCAACGCCACCGGAGCCTATAACCGCACGGTCACCGAGCATGCTGTTGCCCTCACGCTGATGCTGATGAAAAAGCTCTATCTCTACCGCGACCTGCAGAGGGAAGGCAAATGGACCGATCTTGGCGCCGCGATGTCTCCCGTCGGCGCGACGGTGCTGGTAGTGGGCCTCGGAGAGATCGGCCTGCAGTATGCGCAGAGGATGAAGGAAATGGGCGCGTATGTCATTGGAGTTAAGCGCCGCGAGGGCAGCTGCCCGGAGGGCATAGACGAGCTGGTGCGCACGGAGGAGATCGACCGCGTTCTACCGCGGGCGGATGTGGTGTTCTCCATTCTGCCGAATACAAAGCAGACCGTTCATTTCTATACGGGGGAGCGCTTCCGGCTGATGAAGGACAGCGCGCTGTTCATTAACTGCGGCAGAGGGAATGCCGTGGAAAGTAGCGTGCTGTTGAAGGCGCTGCAGGACGGACAGATCGCGGCCGCCGCCGTCGATGTGACGGAGACGGAGCCGCTTCCGGCGGACAGCCCCCTCTGGCGTCAGCCCAATCTGGTGATCACGCCGCATGTTGCCGGCGGCTATCACATTCCGCACACGCTGGAGTGCATTGTGGACATCGCCTGCGAGAACCTCCGCCGCTGGAGGGAGGGAGAGGAATTCTGCAACGTGGTAGACCCGGAAACGGGATACAGAAAATAAAAAACAGGGAGCATATGCTCCCTGTTTTTTATGTCAGTCGATATGGATGATCTTTTCCGTCAGCTCGGAGGCTTTTACTCTGGGATTCGGGAAGCGCTCCCGTTTCTCGGTGATGCTTCCGATGTTGATCGCCTGCTTCGGGCAGTACTGCACGCAGCTTAAGCATCCGATGCAGTTGGTGCCGAAGACGGGCTTTTTGCCCTCCAGCTTTATGTTCCCCCGCGGGCAGATCTGAACACAGGTGCCGCAGGCGATACAGCTGTCGGAGGCTTCGAATTTTTCCGAACGTTTGGCGTGGGTCTTCCCGAGACCTTTGCTCATCAGTTCAAAAGCGGCTGCCTTCGGCGGCCGTTTTACACTCTGCTTCCCTTGCAGAACCGCCGCCGCTACAACTGCGGCTTTCGTATCGATACGCTTCTGGGCCTTTTCGGGGGTTGTGGGCGGAACGGTCAGCGTATGCGGCATCAGCCAGATGGCCGTGGAGTGGTTGGAGACGGCATCCCAGTAATCCAGATCCACGATCTCATCAATTTTTCTCAGACCGCATCCGAGATAGCCCGCATACTGCTCAACGGCAAAGATATAGGCATCGGGAGCAATCTGTATATCCCGTATATAGGACTCCATGTCGCCCGGGAGACCGCCTGCCATACAGGAAAAGATAAATCCGACGCGCTTTGCATCGCGTGCGTCCGTCTTTGCCGGATAGCTGCGCATCAGGACGATGTCCGTGTCGCCCAGGATCTTCGCGATACTTTTTGCCATATCCAGGCAATGGCCGGCACCGGAATAGCAGTAGATTATGTTTTCACTCATCGTTTTTTCTCCTTTGTCCGTTCACTGTATATGTATTGTTTATGTTACAAGTATACCATGTGAAAGCAGGGTTTGAAACAGTTATTCCTCTGACGGAGGAAATTCCAGGATGATCTTCGTCCCTATGCCGGGCTCGCTCTCCATCTTCACCTGCGCTCCATGATACTGGGCCCCGTGCTTGACGATGGAAAGGCCGAGACCGGTGCCGCCAATCTCCTTGGAATGGCTTTTATCCACCCGGTAGAAGCGCTCAAACACTCGCTTCTGATGCTCGGGGGCAATGCCGATGCCCGTGTCGGAAACGCTGAGCCGGGGTGAGCCGTCCTGCAGAGAAACATCCACGGTGACGCTGCCGCCGGTATGGTTGTATTTGATTGCGTTGTCACACAGGTTGTAAACCATTTCACTGAGAAGCTGGGAATTGCCGGGCACCTGCGCATGCACGCCCGTGAGCTGCAGATCGATCATCTGCTTTTCCGCCACGGGAAGGAGGCTGTCGACCACCTCGGAGCAGACTGCATAAAGATCGACCTTGTCGTGGTCCGGACTGACCGCCTCCTCGTCCAGCTTCGAGAGGCGGATGATGTCCTCGATCAGGGCGAGAAGACGCTGGGACTCCTTATAGATATCCCTTGAAAACTCCTTTGCCTTTTCACCCTCCGCCACGCCTTCCGCAATCAGCTCGGCAAAGCCGGAGATCGAGGTCAAGGGGGTCTTCAGCTCGTGGGATACATTGGCGGAGAATTCGCGCCGCAGGGATTCGCGCTGGGCCACTTCCTCCTGAATGGTCATCTTCTGTTCCTGGATCTTTCCGACCAGAGGAGCGAGCTCGGGATAGGTGGTTTCCGGATGGTCCAGATCCATGTCGTTAATCGGGCGCACGATCTGCTTGGCTGCCCGGAAGGACAGCACGCCGGAAATCAGCAGTACCAGAACCAGTACCCAGAAAACGGGGCTGACAGCGATCAGAGCCTGCCGCACCGCCCCAAGCGGACGGCTGAGCCGCAGCACCGTCCCGTCCGGACATCTTTTGGCATAATACATGGTGGACTTGCCGCTGCTGTCCGACCGGCGGGTGCCCTGGCCCTCGCCCTCCTCCAGGGCAGCCTGAACTTCCGCGCAATCCAGCTGATTGTCGACGGGCATGGCGTAATCGCTGTCGTAAAGGACGCTGCCGTCGCCGGCGATCCATGTGACGCGGTTGGTATTGTCCAGCGTTTTGAGGTAATCGACGCCGGAAAGGGAAAGTCCCTGCTCGGCATAAATGGTTTCCTGCCGGAGCGCCGCATAGGTCTGATCCTGGACCTGAGAGTACTGTACTCCGAAAAACAGAGCGGCGCAGAGAATCAGGACTGATATTCCCACAAGAAAGGTATTGCGAAAGATGGTCTTAATCATGGAACAACCTCCGTGAAACGGTATCCGACGCCGCGGACCGTCTGAATAAAGCTGCCTGCAGGACCGAGCTTTGCCCGCAGCGTGCGGATGTGCACATCGAGGGTGCGGTTCTCCCGCTCCGTTTCCGGTCCCCATATGCGGTCAAGCAGGAGCTCCCGCTTGAGAACAAGCCCCCGGTTTTCCATCAGCAGCTGCAGCAGCATGAACTCCTTGTATGTAAGGGACACCGGTTTCCCGGCCACTTCCACCTCGTGCCTGTCGGGACAGACGTACAGGGGGCCGAAGCGGTATTCCGCAGAGGGAGCGCGGCTCTCCGTGCGGCGAAGCACCGCACGGACCCGGGCAACCAGTTCCATCATGCCGAAGGGTTTGGAGATGAAATCGTCCGCACCGGCGTCCAGTCCCTCCACGCGATCGTATTCGGTGTTTTTCGCGGTGAGCATGATAACAGGAAGAGCCGCGGTGGCAGAGGCGTCACGGAGACTCCGCAGGATCGAAATGCCGTCCTCACCGGGAAGCATAATGTCCAGGATCGCAAGCCTGGGGATCTGCTGCTCCATCGCTTTCCTGAAACGCTCCGGCGTATCGAAGCCGAGGGCGTGATAACCCTGGCTTTCCAAAGCGTATACCACCAGCTTGCGGATACTGTCGTCATCTTCCAGCAGATAGATCATAGCTTTCACCTCTTTTCCTATCGTAACACAGACTGCGGGCTCTGAACAGCGCTTTTTGCGCTTTTTGCGATTTAACACAGATTTAATGTTAAACGGATGGCAGATTTAACATGAGGCGGGTATAGTAGGCGCGTAAAGGATGTGAAAGAATGACCGTTTCCGATATTATTGCCCTGTTCAGCGGGGTTGCGCTGTTTCTCTTCGGCATGACGCTGATGGGCGACGGGCTCAAGAAGGTCTCGGGGAACAAGCTCGAGCCGATACTGTTCCGCCTGTCAGGCACACCGCTCCGGGGGATCGCCCTCGGCGCCGGGGTCACGGCGGTGATCCAGTCCTCTTCCGCCACCTCCGTTATGATGGTCGGGTTTGTGAACTCCGGCATGATGAAGGTGCGGCAGGCCATATCCGTGATCCTCGGCGCCATCCTGGGCACCAGCATCACCGGCTGGGTGATATGTCTCGGATACATAAACAGCGGCTCCGGTCTGAGCAGTCTGCTCTCCACCTCCACACTCACGGGGATCATCGCTGTTGTCGGGATCATTCTGCGGATGTTCGGCAAAAAGCGGATCCATAAGAATGTGGGGGACATCCTGATGGGCTTTGCCGTGCTGATGTTCGGAATGAGCACCATGAGCGGCGCCGTCAGCGGTCTCGGGGAACAGGCATGGTTCCGTGGACTGCTCTCCCGCATGTCACACCCTCTGGTGGGAATTCTGGCGGGGCTTGCCTTTTCCGCGCTGCTGCAGTCCGCCTCCGCGGCTGTCGGTATTGTGCAGGCGATGTCCGTCACCGGAGCCATGACCCTTGGCGCGGCGCTCCCGCTGCTGATGGGCATCACCATAGGTGCCTCCCTGCCGGTGCTGCTGTCCGCGCTGGGCGCCAATCCCGCCGGAAAACGCACAGCCTACAGCTATCTTGTGGCGTCCTTTATGGGCGTAATGGTCTGCGCCTCGCTGTTTTACATCGGAGACGCCATGTTCCGTTTCCGCTTCCTGAATCGGATCATGGATCCCTTCTCGCTGGCGCTGGTAAACACGGTGCTCCGACTGGCGATCCTGACGCTGCTGGCGCCGTTCATCGATGTGCTTGAGGCGGTCTCGCTGACCCTCGTCCCGGACAGGCGTGCTGAGACGGACCCCGCACTCCGGCTGGAGGAGCGCTTCCTGAGCCACCCTGCCCTTGCCATCGAGCAGAGCCGTCTTACCATCTGTGAGATGGCAAATGAGACGGAAGAGGCGATGCGGGCAGCAACAAAGCTGCTCAGCGCCTACAGCGACGCAGGTTTTGAGTATGTGCAGAATCTGGAGGCGGCCGGAGACCGGTATGAGGACGCCCTCGGGTCCTATCTCGTCAAGCTTACCGGACGGGATCTGTCGGACAATCAGGGAAAGGCGGCATCCGTCTTTCTCCATACGCTCTCGGATTTCGAACGCATTTCCGACCATGCGCTGAATATAGCAAAAAGCGCAAATGAGATGCACGAAAAGGGAATGACCTTCTCGGAAGACGCGAAACATGAGCTTGCCGTTATGACAGCCGCCGTGACGGAGGTGCTGAGCATTACGATCAAGGCCTTCGATTCGTCGGATATCGAGCTTGCGCGAAAAGTAGAGCCACTTGAAGAGGTGGTGGACGGACTTTGCGACAAGCTGAAGCTCCGGCACGTGGAACGGCTTCAGAAGGGACAATGCACCATTGCCAACGGATTTGTATTCAACGATCTGATCACCAACTACGAGCGTGTGAGCGACCAGTGCTCCAATATTGCGGTGGCCATGATCGAACTCAGCGAGGGCTCCTTCGACACGCATGAGTATGTGGAAGAGGTGAAGGAAGACCGGTCCGCCGCATACGAGCGCTGGCTGCGGGAGTACAAAGCAAAATACGCCATTGAATGACCTCTCCCGCTTCTGCGGCGGCTGGGCGCTTACAGAAAAGGGGAGAGCACCGCAGGGTGCTCTCCCGGACTTTTATCCGAAGGGCGCGGAACACCGCGGTTGATTTGCGGGAAACGATGCGCTAATATAAAAAACGGTTTTTCTTTAAGACGACAGGAGACGGAAAAATGAAGCTACTGGTGCTGGAAGAAAAAAGCGTGTTTGAAAGACATGCCCCGAAGGAACTGTTCTCCGCCTGCGAGGTCACGGTTATGAGCCCTTATTCCACGGCGGCGGAGGTCGCAAAGGTCTGCGGCGATGCGGAACTGCTGCTGGCAAGCCCCGTCATACGGATCGGCAGGGATATGATCGCCGCCCTGCCCAACCTCCGGCTGATCCAGACAGAGGGAGTCGGATTTGAGGGTGTGGATCTGGACACTGCAAAAGAGCGCGGCATATTCGTCTGCAATTGCCGCGGCGTGAACGCCCTGGCGGTGGCGGAGCACACTGTTATGCTGATGCTCTGCTGCCTGCGGGATGTGGTGAACGGCAACAGGGACGTGCTGGAGGGCCGCCAGAACGACAGGAAAGTAGAGTATATGCAGACAGGCAGTCTCAAAGAGCTCGGTGACTGCACGGTGGGCTTCATCGGATATGGCGCTATCGGCCGCGAAGCGGCCAGACTGACACGGGCGTTCGGAGCACGGACACTGTACTACAAGCCCGTTCCGGCGGATGAAGAGTTTGCGGAGTACTGCCCGCTGGAGGAACTTCTGGCAATAAGCGATATCGTCAGCCTCAATCTGCCCCTTACCGGAGAGACGGAAAACATGGCGGACCGCCGGTTCTACGGAAAGATGAAAAAGGGTGCCTACCTGATCAACACCGCCAGAGGGGGACTTGTGAACAGTAAGGACCTGATCGATGCGATCGCGTCCGGGCAGCTTGCCGGCGCGGGGCTGGATGTGCTGGACCATGAGCCCGTGCAGAAGGACCATGTCCTTCTGACCGCTCCGGAGGAGGTGCGGAGGAAAATCATCTTCTCGCCCCATATTGCGGGCGTCTCCGCATCTGCGTTCAGACGGACCTACGAGATCGTGATGGAGAATGTTATAGCCGTGAAACAGGGCAAAAGGCCGGCCAACATCGTGAACGGCCTCTGAGAAAATGAAAAACAGAGACGCTGCATTGCGTCCCTGTTTTTTTGTCCGGAAAAGCCTCAGTCGACGGGGATATCCACGTTGACGAAGACACAGTTTTCAGCGGCATGGGCGGTCTCGTCGTCCCACAGGATCTCGTAGGCGCTGTTGAGAGTAAAGGTGCCGGTGCCGTTTTCATACTCTACCGTGTCGGTATATTCGGTCTCAGAACTGTAGGTGCGGACGTAGCAGCGGGCGTTTTCATAGCGGAGCTGTCCTCCGTTCCCTTCCGCGTTGGCGGTCATGTCCCAGTTGGCGCTTTCAAATGCGCTGCTGCCCCAATGGATGTGAACGGTGTATTCGCCTTCCCCTTCGCCTCTGGTGATCTCAATGAGGCAGCGGCCGGCAACCTTTTCGGCCCATCTGCCCAGCAGATCATCGGGGGTGTAGCTGTTGGTGCCGCCGGTGTGCTCGGCGATGGCTCTGTACCATTCGTAGGCGACTTCACTTGCTTTCACGGACGGATCTTCGAAGTTTGCTCTGTAAAGAACCTCATAGCCGTCACTCCAGACCTGACGGACAAAGTTTTCGCCGCCCTCCGCGAGGAAGAAATCAAACCGTTCATCCGAATCGGGGAATTCGATCCGGACATATTCTCCGTCGGGTGTCTTTTCTCCGTCGGCATAATCATAGCGGACTCCCTCGGTCAGCCTTCGGACAAATTCCGCAGCGTCAAGGTCTTTCGGATCCAGCGTCCCGTAATCGGGTGCAGAAACCGTATAGTTCCAGCCGGGCTGCCAGAGCAGTCTGTACAGATCCATCTCGAGGCTGCTGTTGCCGCGATGCTCCGCCTGAAGACCTGGATTCTCCTCTATGAAACTTTCACACAGGCTCCACGCCCATTCGTTGAGAGCGCTCCACTGCTCCATGTCCTCATACATCTTTTCGTTATTCTCGCGTACCATGCGAACATCGGTCGGATGACAGAACAGATAGTGGTTCCCGTTATCGTCCGAGGCGATGACTTCTCTGCCGGACATATCGTAGCAGAGCATTTCGTGCAGTTCATCCTCATTGATGCGGCGGATACCGAAAAGCCAGCCTGCGCCGGAATCTGCCGGTTCACCCAAGGCCTGAGCGGCCTCGACAGAGGCTTTCTCCGAAACGCTGAACAGCAGGTCGTCGGCAGGAGCTTCAGCAATCACCAGATCCGCATATTCGGCGGGTATCGTAAGCTGCAGGCCATCCTTTTTCAGCACGGTATCCTCGGCGGCCGGAGCCGATGTATCTTTGATATCTTCTGCTTTCGCCCCACAGGCCGTAAGAGCCAAGACCATTGCGAGAGCAAGAAGAATGCATAAAACTGTTTTTTTCATTTTGTTTTCCTTTCCTCTGTCGATTGTGTCGGAACAGGAGAAACGCTCCCCTTTTCCGACAGTGTTAAAGTTTATCATTTCCATTCCCGTCATTTATGAATATAGGATGAATAACGGACAGGTCTTTGTATTTAACGGTTGATCTGGTATAAAGTCCCAAAACGTTTGTGCCGGACCCTTTTAGATCCGGTATATATGTTTATACGAAGGATCCGGCACCAGGGATACGAGTACGGGAGAAACGGATTGCAGACATATGAAGCATAATATGTTGAACAACAGGATCTTACGGAACAGTCTTCGCACTTTCTCATTGAATATCAGGGTGCGATGAAATATAATTAATCTGAAGCAATAATCTATCAGAAATAAAAGAAAAGGAGAAAAGAGCAATGGCATTCGATAATCCCAAACTTGACAAGGTGTTTCAGATTGGAATCCTGGTAAAGGATCTTGATGCGGCAAAAAAGAATTATGAAGAGATTCTCGGCATCGGCCCCTGGGGGGAACCCGGAGTGATCAGCGGAAAAAACATGGAGCTCTACGTTAACGGGGAACGTTACTATGACGATTTCTTTAAAGTGTCCATGCTGCATCGCTATGGCTTTGAGATAGAGATGATAGAGCCGATCGGGCCTTCTCCGCTCAAAGACTGGGTGGACAAGCACGGCAGCGGCCTGCACCACATCGACTTCCGTCTTGACGGCGATTATGAGGAGTTTCTCAAGGAATGCAAGGACCTTACCGGAAAGGACACATGGCTTCGCGGCCAGGGCTTCGGCGGCAGAATGGATTTCTCATACATTGATCTGACCGACCAGATCGGTTGTTATGTTGAGGTAAAGCCTGCACATACCGGCGAAGGCAGACCGGGCTTCGATTATTGATATTATACATTATAAGAGGGGATGCCGTTACGGTATCCCCTCGTTCAAGATTTGGCTCAGCGTTATTTTTTTGTAATCAGCACAGGATGGTTACGGTCTCTTGCGTGGCATCATAGTACCCGGCGGTTTGAATAAACTAATTGTAATCACTTCAAATATTTTATTTATTTTTCTGTTAATGCCTCGTTGTTGTACTGCTGTTTCTCTGTGATTAGAATAGAAGCGAAAGGAATGGTGAACGATGGACATTGACAGGAATTTCCTGGAAGAAATGCTCATTATGGGTGAAGACAAGGAACCGAAAGCAGATAACATAGTCTACATGACACCCGCGGAGGAGACAAAAACAGTAGAGCTCACGCTTTCGGAGCTCCGGCTTCTGGACCGGATTCTGCAGGAAGCGGCAAACGGCAGAAAGACCGCCGTACCATGGCTGTCGTCATATGAGGCGGGACGGCTCAACATCATCCGCAGAAAACTGACTGTAAAAGAGCGGGACAGGGCCATCAGTCACTGACTGACAATACATTTTTAAAGACTAATGAGGCAGATGCTTATGCATCTGCCTCTGCGCCTTTCGATAGATTCCTTTTATTTGATATTGATAATGAACAGACCGATCATACAGATCGCCACGCCTGCGAGTTTGTTCCACGTGAGGGCCTCATGGTAGAGAAAATAGCCCACAAAGACCAGAAGCATGGAAAGAAATGCAGCCTGAACGATAAAGCCGGTGCTGATCTGCCAGCCTGCCTTGTACGCGTATATCCATCCCGCTTCAAGTCCTACCACTGAGATGCCGAGAATGAATGACGCCCAGTTGAGCTTTCCGTATTCCCTGAGCAGATTCCCGCCGCGGTTGAGAACAAGGTAAAGCACCGCACTTGCAGCAGCTCCCACCAGATAGGTGACGGTAAGCGATGCCAGAGGATCGATCTCCCTTGATACTGACTTTGAGCATATCTGATATATGACGTTTGAAAGCACGACCAGTGCAATGGGCCATATGAACTGAAACATGAGTCTCACCCCTGATTCCTTAATGACACGTTTATTATAGATGTATTCATCCGGAGTTTCAACCGTGCTGTCCGGCAGTTCATATATGGTTTTTTACGGGGATCTGTGGTATGTTGAATAAAAAAGAAGAAAGGATCGGCGCCATGACAGACAGGATAGATGTATTTACCCACAGCAGCATCAGGATCCGGAGCGACAGGGGAGTGATCTGTGCGGACCCGTTCAGGATCCGTGAGGAGACGCATGATGCGGACTATGTTTTTGTCACCCATGAGCACTATGACCATTTTTCCCCGGACGATATTGCGAAGGTCGCAAAAGGGGATACGGTACTGGTCGTACCGGAGAGCATGAAAGCGAAAGCAGCGAAAGAAACGGGCGAAAAATATACCATAGTCACGGCAGTTCCGGGAGAGTCATTCGAACTGGACGACTTTACTTTCGAGGCGGTCCCGGCATATAACAGGCTCAAACCGTTCCATCCGCGCGGCGCGGGCTGGGTCGGGTATGTGTTCGATCTTGGCGGTGAAAGGATATATGTTGCAGGTGATACAGACCTTACCGCAGAAGCCAGACAGGTGAAATGCGATATTGCGCTTGTCCCGACAGGCGGGACATACACCATGAACGCCAAACAAGCGGCTGAACTGATAAACATCATCCATCCTGGCGTTGCCATTCCTACACATTACGGCAGCGTAGTCGGCTCGGAAAACGATGCGGAGACCTTTGCCGCGAACGTGGATCCGCAGATCCGGGTGGAGATCAAGATGCAATACTGAATCTGACAGACAAAAAAGACAGCCGTTGAGGCTGTCTTTTTTATACGGAAAACGCCGTCAGTATCCGACTGCGATCCCGACGGCGAGGAACAGGACCACCAGCACGGTGTTTACCAGAAACAGCGGCCAGGATCGTCTGATCCAGGTGAAATAGTCCTTTTCTATCATGGAAAGGGAGATCAGCAAAACAGGCGATGTCGGGAAAAGCATATTGGTATAGCCGTCCGCAAAGGTATAGATCAGAACCAGCATCTCCTTGCTCAGACCGACCTGCACGACTGCCAGGATCCCCATCACAAGGATGGCCTTTGCCGTGGAGGAAGAAATGAAGAACTCAAGGACCAGAACGATCAGGTAGATCATAAGCGCGACTGCCAGAGCGCTGTGACCTGACGCTGCGGCAGTGATCGAATCGGCTATGGTGGGCAGGATGGAGCCCTGATCAAAGACGTATTTTATCGAGCCTGAGAGCGCAATGAAAACGATCGTCGGCAGCGCGCTGACAAAGCCGCGCAGAAAACTCCGGAGCACCTGCGGGAGCGAACCGGTGGCTGCCCAGCCCGCCGTGATACCAAAAATGAGAAAATACACGGCAAGGATCGGTACCGCGAGACCCTGCAGTGCCGGGATCACGGATGCGGCCACAATAACAAGCAGTGCGGCTGAAAGAAACAGAACATATATCCGGCGCTTCCGCTGCTCCGGGGCTGGGTCTTCGGCTTCGGTGAACGCTTCCTGCGAGGATGCGGCCAGTGCCTGCGCCGTGCGGGATGTGTACAGAAAGATATATGCAAGCAGCAGCAGGAACATAACGGCAAAGATGATCAGCCGGAACCAGATGTTGACCATCGGGTTGACACCGATGATCTCGGAAGCCAGGAGCACTGTGAAAGGATTTGTTATAGCAGTTGCAAAACCGAGGCCGCACGCGAGGATGCAGCAAAGGAATCCCGTGAAAGCATCGTATCCGAGCAGAACGCAGAGCGACACCACGATCGGAAGCATCGTGAGCATCTCCTCGAACAGCCCCAGAAAAGCACCGAAACAATAAAACAGAAAAGCGAGAAGGATCAGCAGCAGACGCCTGCGGCTCCCGTACCTGCGTGCGACTGCACCGACCAGAGCCCGGATGCCTCCGGCATCTTCCATGACCTGAAAGGATGCGGAAATCACAAGGAGGAAGACTGACAGCACCGCAAGTGTGAGCCCGTCAGATGAAAAGAATACCAGTACCGGGGCAAGGATCCCTTTCCAGACGGGGATCCCGGACAGATCGTCTCTGCGGGTATAGGAAAGATAGTCCGGCCGCCCGTCCGGCAAAAGGCCGAAACTGCCGCGGGGAACGATATAGGTCAGAACGATCGAGACCAGTAGAAGGACGACCAGCAGCAGAGTAACTTCAAAAAAGGTCTTCCGGGATATATTCAGGAGCGCTTTTTTCTTTTGTTGCATGTCAGTTCCCTCTCATTTCTCCGCCGTTCAGACAGAAGATCGACAAACAGCGCCCAGCGTGCCGACTGCTCCGGATGCTCAAGGGGATAAAAGAAATACTGCTCATTGTTGTAGTATAATTCGAACTCCTTCGAGCATGAAAAGGCAAGCGCAGGGAGCTTCTCCGTCGGTATCGAAAAATCAATGCCTGGCGAATGGTATGAAAAGCATTCTGCATCAAGGCGGCATTCACCTTTTTCTTTTCGAGATGACCCCCCTGCAGCAGGACAGATGACCGTACGCACGGCCGCATCCAGATGAAACCTGTCCAGTTCGGCACGTTCGGTTTCCCGTATATGGTCGTACCAGGCCGGGATGGTAAATGGTTCGGATGTGAAACGGTATTCTTCGTCAAGTGTATGGATGCTTTCGCAGGCACGGCACCGCAGTGTGTTTCCTTTGCTGTGCATGGAATACAGTTCACCGCAGTCTGCACAGCGGTAAAGCAGTCCTTCCAGACCTTCGGCCTTGTCCTTCCGGGGATAGGAACACGGAGGATCAACGGAGGCGTCGTTATAAAGCGTGGAGGTGATCAGCGCGTTGATCTCCGCGTCCTGCATGGTCTTAAGCTCATCACGCTTGATAATACGCTCCACAGAAACACGAACGCAGCTATCGGCATGATAGCGCCGTTTGCGCCATTTCGGGCCGGCGTAATAGGCACCGTGTATCTTTACCAGGACAAGGTCAACGCCCAGCCGCCGGTAAAAAGCCGCGCCCTCTTCCACAATAGGATTGGAACGGCCGTCGGGGGAAAGACGTCCTTCCGGGAAGATGACGACCGGGTAACCGCTGCGCAGAGTCCGCATGATACTTACCGGCGCTCCGAAGTCAGAAGTAAAGAGCTTTTTTGCGAGCATACCGGACTTGCGCTTCAGTGTTTTCAGTACGGGACGCGTACAGTAATAGTTGTTGATCAGAAATGCCGGCGGACGGGGATGTGCCATCCGGTGGATATAGTTGAAGTCAAAGAAGGACTCGTGATTTGCCAGCATGATATACGGTGCCTCAGCCTGCGAGAGGGCTTTATCCTCGATGATCAGGCGCGGACTTCTGCCCTGTAACAGACGGCTGATGAGAAAAATCAGTCTATAGACAGGTGAGTCCGGCGTTCCGGCGTTTTTACGGGAAAAGCAGACAATCAGCACAACGGCGGCTGCCAATAGTATTGCCGCAAAAAGAACAGCAGCAAAAACAGGTATATCGTTTCTGAAAAAGGGCATTCCGCCGCTTATCTCTGTTAAAGCAACCATTTGTTCACGATCGCGGGCTTTTCAAAGCCCCAGTCCTCTTCCGCCGCATGCACTACCAGAGAGAAACCGTTTTTGAGAAGCACCTTATCGGAACCGATGTTTTCCACCATGGTGCTGGCAGTGATGATATCGATATCCGTATGCTCCCTTAGGTATCTGAGCATCAGTGCTGTTGTTTCCGTGCCTATACCCTTGCCCCAGCATCTTTCCGCAAAGCGGTACCCGAGGCTGATCTTTTTATACTCCGCACGATATCCGTAAAACTCCGCAAGTCCGCAGAATCCTTCTTCGACGAACACACCGAGGATAAGGGAATCTTCCAGACATTCGGTATATAGACGCTCTATGACGCATTGCACGTCATCGTATTTCTTCTCGAATAAAAAAGTGGGGAGATACCTGTAGACATGCGGGGAACCAACAAATTCCCGCAGAGCGGGAGCGTCCTCCTGCGTAAGACCTTTTAAGACAATTCGTTCTCCCCGGATGTACGGCACTTCCGGAAAAAGATCACACATCATTCAGTTGCACCACCCGAAAACTGCTTAAAACAAATAATATTGGTATTATAACATATCTGTCCCCGGTGGGAACATAAAAATGGAGGGCCGTTCCAGAGAGAGACGGCAATTGTTGAAATGCGGGGAAAAGCGCTGTATAATGAATGAAAATCAAGGAAAAATGATGTGTCCGGAAACGGAGAATGCAGACCGATGGTTAAAAGAGCGTTCCTGATCGGGGAGAATCAATGCTTTGCATACGGTGATGAAGAGCCGCGGTTCCTGCTCATCCAGCCGGAGGGCGAAAGAGCAGAGTCACCTGTGAGACAGCCGGAATGCATCTCCTCCCTATGCGGAAGTTCCTTTCTGCATGTATCATTCAGAGTGACAGACTGGAACAAAGAACTTTCTCCATGGAACGCGGCTCCCGTTTTCGGCAGGGATGCTTTCGGAAACGGGGCGGCCGGCACGCTTATGTTTATTATGGAAAAGCTGCTGCCGTATGTCCGTGCGGAGTTCGGCATCGGCCCGAAAGTGCCCATGGTGCTCGGCGGTTATTCTCTTGCAGCTTTTTTTGCCCTGTGGTGTGCTTATCAGACGGACACATTCTCCGCGATTGCAGCTGCCTCCCCGTCGGTCTGGTTTCCCGGATGGATAGAGTATGCCGGCGCACGCAGGCCCCTTGCCGGCTGTATTTATCTCAGCCTGGGCGACAGGGAGAAGAAGGCGAAAAACAGTATTCTCTCCTCAGTCGGCGACTGTTTAAGGGAGCAGTATCGACTGCTTGAAGAAAGCGGCGTCAGAAGCATGCTTGAATGGAACCCCGGAAACCACTTTACGGATCCGGAACTGCGCTGCGCAAAGGGCTTCGTCTGGTGCATGGAAAAACTGGGGGAACAGGCCGATGGAGATAACGGAAACCATATATCCCGCTGACCGCAGGCAGTGGCGGGAATGGCTCTCGGAAAACTTCGAGACCAGTAAAGAGATCTGGCTGATGGTCCCTTTAAAATGCTCGGGCGAGCAGGGCATATCCTATAACGATTCCGTTGAGGAAGCCCTATGCTTCGGCTGGATCGACAGCACGGCAAAAGCCTTTGACGACGGCCATCAGGTCAGACGGTTTACACCGAGGCGGAAGGGGAGCGCCTATTCGCAGCTGAACATTGAGCGGCTCAAACGGCTCGATCAGCAGGGCCTCATCCATCCGAAAGTCAGAGTCTCCGTTGAGGTGCTTTTGAGCAGACCTTTCATCTTCCCGGAGGATATTCTGGATGAGATCCGGAAAAACGGTGCCGCATGGGAAAACTTTCTGCATTTCAGCGACGCCTATAAAAGGATCCGTATCGCCTACATCGATGATGCAAGGGACCGCCCGAGAGAGTTCCGGAAGCGCCTCGAAAGCTTTATCCGCAAGACAGAGCAGAACAGACTGATCACCGGCTACGGCGGCACCGACAAATACTACGGACTGTGAAACGTAAGGGGAAAAATGATAATGATAATGATGCTAAAAGCAGCAGCGACCCTTTCTTTTGGGATACCGGTCATTGTTTTCGGCCTGATGATCTGGAAAACGCACAGGCTTACGCTCGTCCATACGGCATACTATGACGGAGTGAGACCGGAGGATGTCCGTGCGTATACGAGTCTGATAGGCTTCGGAGTCACGCTCATAGGGATCGGCATCTGCTTGACAGGGCTGCTCGGCTTCGCGACAAAGTCATTTCTTATGAGACTGCCCGCCCTCGCCGGGCTGATCGCAGGATTCATCTTTATCAACAGGGCGCAGAACGAATATAACAGAGGCTGAAAACAGAACACATACCGGATCAAGGAGAAAACCCTATGAGATTTATTTGTTCCCTCTGCGGGAAGACAGAGCCTTCCGATACCCGCAAGGCACACTGTGACTGCGGGGGGCTCTGGAAGCTTGACTGTCCGCTGCCGGTTTTTGACTTGGCCGAGATCGACCGGGATGAGTGGAGCATATTCCGCTACAGGCGTTTCATGGCTCTGGATGACGACAGCACATGGAGAAAAACAACGCTCGGCGAGGGGATGACGCCCATCGTGCGGCTGGATGAGAACGTCCTGCTCAAGATGGATTACTACATGCCGACCCTTTCCTTCAAAGACCGTGGTGCTGCCGTTCTCGTGGCGCACTGCCTGGCCATCGGCGTGGACAGTGTGGTGCAGGACAGCAGCGGAAACGCGGGCAACTCCGTGGCGGCCTACTGTGCAAAAGCCGGGATCCGCTGCGAGATCTTCGTTCCGGAAGGGACAAGTCCCAAGAAGATCGACATGATTCGTGCCCACGGGGCGCTATGCACTGTGGTGCCGGGAAACCGCGACCACTGCGCGGATGTGTGCAGGGAAAAGGTCGAGCGGCAGGGCGTGTACTATGCTAACCATGTATACAATCCTTTATTCTATGAAGGAACGAAAACATACATTTACGAGGTGTATGAACAGTTGCACCGCATTCCGGCGAATCTAGTGATCCCTGTTGGGAACGGTACGCTGTTCCTCGGGGTCATGCACGCGCTGGAGCACCTGCTGGAATCCGGCTGTATCGAAAAAATGCCGCAGATCATTGCGCTTCAGCCGCAGACCTGCGACCCGCTTCTTCGCGCAGCTGCTCAGGGATTGCCTGAGCCGGCGGCCGTCTCTCCAACGCCTACTATCGCAGAGGGCATTGCCATCGGCAGACCCATGCGCGGCAGGGAGATCCTGGAGTATGTTTATCGCTATGGGGTCCGCTTCATCCATGCTCCGGAGGACAGGATCCTGGATGCCCGGTCTGCCCTTGCGGCCAAAGGAATCTACTGCGAGCATACGACCGCCGCAAACTATGCCGCTTATCTTGCCTATACGGAACAGTACGGTCCGACGCCGGACTGCCTCATCACCATGTGCGGCGCCGGGCTGAAGTCCGACCATTGAGTGTCAGATCCACAATCAAACAGAAAAAAGTGCCGACCAACAATTGGCCGGCACTAACTATTTTTTGATGTGAATCAGTCTTCTTTCTTTTCCGCTTTTTTCTTGGTTCTGGAGGGGGCCTTCACGGTCCACTGCTCCATCTGACGATATTTTTTGACCTGCTCGTCGATCTCGGGACCGCCCTGCTGTGAGCGGATCTCGCCGTGCAGATTGATCTCACGTGCGTGATCGAATTTGCCCATCATGGTGAGACGATTCTGGTTGTCCACAGGCCAGTTGAACTTCATCTTGCCGTTCTCGTCGAGGCTGATGTAGCCCTTGCGTCCGCATACGGCGCATTCCACATAGTTTCTGTTGGGCTTCGCAATGACAAGGCTGAGGTGGCAGCCGGGGCAGGCTTCACCGTCATTGTCGGAGCCGAGCCAGCGGTTCTCCCAGTCGATCTGCGGGTTGAGCACAGCGTGGCCGACATTCTGACCGAGGTATTTCGCCCTGCGGACGACTTCGGGGCGCAGGAAGACCTCACCGGCATCGCCGCAGGCATAGAGATTCAGGTTGTCGACAACATTGGTCTGCGCGGAGAAGGTGGTGGTGTAAAGGGTGGGCATGCCGAGGCTGGTCCAGTGCTCACTGAGCGCACCACCAGCACAGATCAGTCCGCCGGGGCGCTGTTTTCTGCGGCCTTTTGCCCATTCGGGGCTTCCGCCGTTCATCTCCCACATGGCCATGTCCATCTTGGGCCCGAAGACTCTGTCGCGGAAGTCGGTGACGATACCGCAGGGAGAGAGGGACCATACAGGAGCCGCGAGAATGTATCCGTCGGAATCAAGGAATTTCTCATTGAGCCAGGCGCCATCGTCTTTCCAGATGCAGGCGGCCGGACCCTTGGAATGGCAGGGACCGTTGCCGCAGGCACTGCAGGGGTGCAGGTCGCACTCGTTCAAGCGGATCAGTTCAACGTCTATGCCCATCGCCGCAATCGCCTCCAACGCGATCTTGGTGAGGGTCTCCGTGGTGCCGTTGCGTCTGCCGGCGGTGAATGCTGTTACTTTTGGCATTGTTATTCCTCCGTTTAGAATAGATTGTTGTTAAGCTTATCATACACTTAAGCCGCTTGAGAAAAGTATATCAGATAATTATATGCCTTTTCAATCTGTTTTTTTAGAAAACCGGAGCCATGTGAAACAGGCCATCGGCAAGGGGCCCCGCCGATGGCCTGTATTATTTGTATGAACTGTTTTACCGGAGGCTCAGGTCGGTGGAGATGCAGGTGACCTTCATGTTCTCATAGCTCAGTGTATCTCCGAAGCAGCTCATGGCGATCCGGTCGAAGGCAAACGTGTTGCCGAAAATGCTGGAACCATAAGCGTCCAGCGGCGCATCCGCGATCAGCCTGCAGAATTCATCCGGAAGAAGATTGGTATCGTTCGCCCAGGACAGGAATGTTTCGCGGTCCTGGATCACGGCAGACACGCCGTAGGAATAGACATTCAGCGGAAAGTTCAGCTTGTCCGCCAGGGATTCCCAATCTTTTCCGGCAATGTCCTTCTGCACGGCCCTCGCGAACTGCAGCATCGGGCTTCCTTCTTCAAACGGGACGGGGTCTGCGCCGGCAAAGGGGTTTTCGGGGAACAGATCCGAGGGAGCGTTCCCGGAACCGGACTCCTCGAAGCCGTAGGGGAGAAGCGCCCCGTCCGGACCGACGTCGTAATAGCTGTCAAGGCCGGTGACGGGATTGCCGTTCCAGTACTTGTCGCCGCAGTTGTAGAAGGTGACCGCGGGGCTCGGGACATCGTGGATGTTGCACTGGCGGAAGCTTATGCCGTCCGTGTCATGCATATTTACAGCTCCGAAGGAGCATTCGTAGATCTCGCACTTATCCACCGTGATGCTGTTGCAGTTTGCAGTCTCTATGCCGAGGATACCGCAGCCGTAGAGACGGCAGCTCTCCAGCCGCAGATCGCCGCAGCCCTCGAAGTACAGCACGCCGCCGGCGCATTCACCCGGCTCCTTCGTATGCCCCGCTGTGAAGCCCATGAGCTCAATATCCTTGCAGGAAACAAAGGAAAGAACGTTCGCATAGCGCGGTACGGCGGAAATGACTGTGGCTTTCGGGTCCTCCGATTCAGCGGATACCGTAAGCCCGCTTACGTTACGGATCACCAGCTGCGGACCGTCCCAGCGCTGCTCCCAGTAGAAATACTCTCCCTCGGAGATACCGTAGCCCGCCGCGGCGCTCAGGTCATAGGTGCCAGCTTCAAGGATTATTGTGCGGTCAGGACCTATTGCCTGTATAAGCTCGTCTATGCTGCTTACTTTGATCTGACCTCCGGCAGGCACATCAGCTGCTGCGGTGAGAGGAACGGAAGACCAAACAGAGTCCGGGTCTATCTTTTTGAACTTCATCAGTTCGAACGCCTCTTCGGGAAGATCCCTGCCCTCGGCATCCTTGGCGGGAACATTGTCCTCTCCGCCCCAGATCCCGCTGCCGGACCAGGAAGCTCCGATGGTGTTGTCCTTGAAGGAACAGCCATCCACCGTGGCGCTGTACTGATAGCAGGCGAATGCGGCGGAGGAGATATCATTGTTTTTCACGGTGTTTGAGAGGAACATGGCGTTCTTGTTCGAGAAGGAATAGAACAGCATCTGGGTGCGGTTATTGTAGATGCGGGAGTCATATACGGCGAACCCGTCGGAGTTGGCGGCATAGAACATGCAGAAAGCGGAGGAATCGCCTTCCTTTGTGCCGCAGCTGTATACATCGCAGTCCTCAACACGTACATTCCTGCTGGAGTAGGATTCTATCGCTCCGTTGCTGCATTCATATATCTCTGTAGACGAGACTTTGACGTCTGTGGAATTGCTTGCCGTCACACCGACGGTCCCGCAGCCGTAGAGGCTGCATTTGTCGACCGCAGCCGTATTGCAGTAGTCAAACAGCAGCACGCCACCGGAGCAGTATCCGGGAGCCTGTGTATGCCCCGCGGTCAGATCGGATACGCGAAGATCCGTGCAGTTTGCAAAGCGGATCACGTTTGCATATCTCGGAACGGCGGCGATCACCGTTTTGCCGGCGCCCTCTCCGCGGATGGTGAGGTTATGGGCATTGTGGATTTCAAGTTCTCCGCCCTCGTCATATATGTCGTTCCAGCTGTAGTACTTGCCGGCGGAAGCGGCGTAGTCCTTTGCCGTGCTCAGGTCATAGGTACCCTCGGCGAGCTCGATGATGGTATCCGGGCCGATGGCGGCGAGAAACTCGTCCACGGTGGATACTTTTATGACCGCGGCGTTCGGGTCGTCTGCGGGTTCGGGTTCCTTGCTGTTATTCTGAGGACCGGCAACCGCTCCGCAGCCGGCCATCAGCACCAGCGCCAGTACCGCGGCCAGGATCCGGGTCTTGCTTTTTTTGTAGTTCATAATCTGCTCCAATCGTTCTTTCAGATTTTTCTTTTCGGTGGAAAACGTCGTGGCGACGACTCCCGTGGGCAGGGCGGAAGCTGCCGCCATGTTCAGGAGCGTTTTCCCGTAGGATTCTTTCGCTCCGCGATCCATGGACCTGAGCAGCATCTCATCGCAGCTCAGCTCACAGGAACGGTCGATCTGCCTGCGTATGAACAGGGTCAGCGGATTGAACCAGTGCAGAGAGAGCACCAGCACGGAAAACCATTTATACAGCGTGTCCCGTCTGCGGAAATGCATGAGTTCATGACGGAATATGTTCCTCAGCTCTTCATCGCTGTATCTGCGTTCAGGAAGGACTATCTTCGGGGAAAACAGTCCGAACATCATCGGGGTGGGAACGTTTTCACTCAAATACAGAGCCGGCTTCTTTCCGGGCAGCTCTATATAGACCGAGCGCGTGAAAATATCCGGTTCCGTCAGATCACGCCTGATTATCCGGGTGAAGTGAAGGTAGGAGATCACACAGACGGAAAAGCCGATGATCGCACCGGCCGCCCATATGGATGCCCACAGCTTTCCGGATCTCAGGTCTATGTGCAGACCGCTACGGGAAACCGGATCAGCGGACGTCGGATCGATCGCTGCTGCTGTTTCCGGCTCAGACGGCACGGCAGGTACGGGGCGTTTATCGGAAATGCCCGCTGTTTCAACGGCCTTATATCCTCCGCTGATCTCAGGCGCCTCGTACGGATCCGTCTGCTCAACAGAGATCTCCGTTTCCTGCTGCTGTACGGGTTCCGGAGAGCGGGTGCCGGTTACCGGAACAAGCCCCGGCAGCGGGATCAGAAAACGCAGCAGCACGAGCAGCCAGGCGTAATAATATACGCATGCGGGGATCTTTTTGGAAAACAGCTTTCCGATGATCAGGAGCAGCAGCGCAAGGGCGCTCCCGCCGAGGGTGAGGTACAGAAGTGTTTTCATCGTCATTCCTCCACCCTGAACATTTCGCGAAGTTCTTCTATATCAGTCTGAGAAAGGCTTTCCGAGCGCACCAGTGACGCAATGAGATCCATCGCGCTTCCGCTGTACAGTTTCTCGATGAGATCGCGGGTCGCCCAGCTGTTGTAGTCCCGTTCGGATATGAGAGGGGAATAATAGTATACATTCCGCTTTTCCTGCCGTATCACACCCTTGCTCACGAGTCTTGAGACCAGGGTCTTCACGGTGGTAGCCTCCCAGCCGCGGCTTTTCTGCAGGGCCTCGCGGATCTCCGTGACAGAGAGCGGCTCTTCGCTTCGCCACAGCAGTTTCATGACCTCGAGCTCGGAATCCGAGATCCTGCCAGCCAGAGAGTTTATCATAAGACAGTCCTCCATGCTATTGCAGATTACACGTGTAGTCTTGTGCGCACACCATAGCACAAGAGACTACATTTGTCAACTGCTTTTTTGTTAAAATTTCCGCCGTCATGGAAGAAGGCGGAAAGTACTCCTAAGACCTCGGAAGCTCAACGAAAGTGATATCGTGATGCATCGCGGGCAGAAGAAACTCGATGACATCCGTCATTTTCAGCTTCAGGGTCGAGCTGTTCACACAGGGGTGGCAGCCAATGTATTCGAGCGGTATCAGGTCGGAATCGATAAGAAGCTTTACCTTGCCTTCCGTATCGTTCATGAGCCCCAGAACGGTCAGAGATCCAGGCGAGATGCCGAGCAGCTGCTCCATCTGTTCCCCGGAGGCAAAGGAGAGCCGGGCCGACTGTATCTGCTTTGAAAGATCCTTTGTCCTGAAAGGTTTGTCACCGGGCATCATAAGAAGGTAAAAGGAAGTCATCTGCCGGTTGGTAAGGAGAAGGTTTTTGCATATCTGACAGCCGAGGATCTTCTCTATCTCACGGCAGAGGTCTATCGTGTCCGCATGGTCGTGGTCCGCCCTGAGATAGGGGATGCCCAGCAGATCAAGCAGATCATAGCATTTCATTTCCTTTTCAAGACGTTCGGATTCGGGTCTGCAGGGGTGCAGTACGGGGTCGATGTTCATCCTGATCTCTCCTTTCGGGGTATCGCAGTCCATAAGCTACCACAAATGAATGAACAGGAAGTGAACAAAAAGAGAACGCAGAATGAACAGGCGGACCGGAATTCAGGAAAAATGAAAAACGCTCTTCAGACCGTGCAGGGAATCCGGGGATGAAAACCTGTCACGAAACGGGAGCAAAATAGTCAGAGTGTCCTCCTGAGTCGGAAAGTATTGGATGCTTTCCGAAAGGAAATCGCTGTCATCGCCTTCTGTGGAAAGACCCGCGCGATATTCGGACGGAGTGCAGCCGTACTGCTTTTTGAACATGCTGTTGAGATATCTCACATCGGAAAAGCCCGAATCGATGCTGATATCCAGAATGTTCATATCGGTGGTGGCCAGAAGAAGGCAGGCGTATTCGAAGCGTTTCTTCTTTATATATTCCTGAAAGCTCATGCCGAGAGTATCTTTGAACAGATGGGAGAGATGGAACAGGGACAGGCCCTCGCGTTCCGCGATCTCCTCAAGCAGCAGCTTGCGGTTGAAATTCGCGTCGATATAATCCGTGACGGATATCAGACGCTCCGTCCGGCGCTGCATGGGCATGTAGTCCACATGGCTGAGAGACTGGATCGGGAGTGTTTCGCAGAGGAGATTATACAGACTTGCAGCCAGAGCCAGACAGCGGTATTCGCTCCCGTCTTGCATGTAATCCACGGCAAGTGCGGAGCAAAGCCCGAGCAGAAGCTCATACTGGCCCTCCGACTTGCTGAAATACTCCTTTATCGGGGGAGCGGTATCGAATCTGCGGCGGTCGTCTCCCTGCACAAATGAATCGAAGGGAGCGGGGGCAAACTGCAGGGCAAGTATCAGTGCGCCCTTTCCGGAAACAAATTCGTGCGCTTCCATAGAATTGATGATGTATGCGTCATCTTTGCCGAGCTCGTATGTTTTGCCGCCTGTCTTGACGGACAGGATACCTTCAAGAACGATACCCAGTTCAAGGTCTCTGTGGATATGCGGAGTCCTTGAAACGAGATGAACAACAAAAACGTTCAGATAGTTCGCTTTGGAATGCGAAATGATCTCATATTCATTACTCACAAAAATCACCCCCGTCATTTTAGCTAAAGTGCTCAAATGAGTCAACTGATAAAAAGAAAAACAGCAAATTAATCTGTTGGATTGCACAAGATAATGCAGGACCGGATCGTTAATCTGTTATATATTATAGTCACAAGATGACCACAGGAAAACAACTGCTAATCTAAATAATATGGAGGAAAGAGTAATGTCCAAATTCAAATTCTCGGTTGGCCCCTGGAACGTCCACACCGGAGCTGATTCATACGGCCCGGAGACCCGTAAGCCCGTTGATCTCGAGACCAAGTTTGCCAAGTTCGCCGAGCTCGGTTTCTCCGCTGTTCAGTTCCATGATGACGACGCTGTTCCCGACATGAACAACATGACCGTGGAAGAGATCAAAGAGTATGCCCGCGGCGTCAAGAAGCTGCTCGACAAGTACGGCCTCGCTGCTGAGTTTGTTGCCCCCAGGCTCTGGATGGATCCCCACACCGTTGACGGCGGCTTCATGAGCAGGAAAAAGGAAGACCGCGACTTCGCACTCTGGAGAGCTCTTCGCTCCATCGATATCGCCAATGAGCTCGGTGCCAAGTTCCTCGTCCTCTGGCTCGCAAGAGAAGGCACGCTCTGCGCAGAGAGCCTCGATCCCGCATGGGCCACCAAGCAGCTTGTCGAAGCCATCAACGAGATGCTCCGGTACGACAGCAAGATCCGTGTTGCCATCGAACCCAAGCCCAATGAGCCCGTCGACCGTTCCGTCTGCGGCACCATGGGCCATGTAATGGCTGTTTCCGCTGCCACCATCGATCCCAGCCGTGTCGGCGGCAACCTCGAGTCCGCACACGCTGTTCTCGCCGGCCTCGATCCCACCAATGAGATCGGCTTCGCACTTGCTTTCGATAAGCTCTACACTGTCCACCTCAATGACCAGAACGGGCTCAAGTTCGACCAGGACAAGAGCTTCGGCGTCGAGAACCTCCGCTCCGCCTTCAACCAGGTCAGGATCCTGTCCAAGTACAACTACGGCTCCAAGGGCGAGTATGTCGGCCTTGACGTCAAGGCAATGCGCACCACTTCCGATGAGGACGGCTATGAGCACCTCAAGAACAGCCTTGCCATCTTCAAGGCTCTTGAAGCAAAGGTCGAGAAGTATGATGAGGAGTATGCCAACAAGCTGATCGCTCAGCGCAAGTATGAGCAGCTCGAGATGTATGTCCTCAATCTCCTCATGGGAATCGAATAATCTGAATCAAACGGTTTATACGGGGCGGAATCTTTCCGCCCCCGTTTCACTAAAGGAGGAAAAGCACAATGGCGAAAAAAGTGATCTCTGCGGGGCATTGCTGCTTGGACGTCACACCCGTTTTCTCACACGGACAGTCATACAGGAACGTTTCGGATATCCTTGTCCCCGGCAAGCTGATCCAGATGGATCCCGCTTCCGTCAGTTCGGGCGGAAGCGTTTCCAATACGGGACTCGCCCTGAAGGTGCTGGGGAATGATGTCACGCTCATGGGCAAAGTGGGCGACGATGACTTCGGAGCCGTGCTCGCACAGATATATGCCCGTTACGGTGCGGAAGGTCTTATCGTCGATAAGGACAGCGCCACATCCTATTCCGTCGTTCTCGCCATTCCGGGCATCGACAGGATGTTCCTTCACTGCCCCGGAGCGAACAACTCCTTCTCCAATGCGGATATCCCCGACGGCCCTCTGGAGGACGCCGTTCTGTTTCACTTCGGCTATCCCACTCTGATGAAGAAGATGTATGAGGATGACGGGAAAGAGATGGCCGCCATATTCAGGCGTGTCAAGTCCAAAGGCATAGCCACGAGTCTGGATCTAACGGCGGTTGATCCGAATTCCGAGGCGGGACAGTTGGATTGGGTAAAGATACTGAAGAATGTTCTTCCGGATGTTGATTTCTTTGTCCCGAGTTTTGAAGAGATCTGCTTTATGCTGGACAGGCCGCTCTATGACAGGCTTGTTTCCGAGCGCACAGACATGACCGCGGACATGGATTTCGAAACGGAAGTAAAGCCTCTCGCCGCAAAGCTGATCGCGATGGGCTGCAAGACCGTGCTCATCAAATGCGGCATCAGCGGCATGTACTACCGCACGGCCTCCCGTGAAGTCATGACGGGAACAGGCGAGCGCATGGGAATCGATCCTGATGCCTGGTCAGATAAGGAAGGCGTACAGCCCTGTTTCAAGGCGGACATCGTCCGCTCCGGAACCGGCGCGGGAGACACGAGCATCGCAGCATTCCTTACCGCAGCGCTTGACGGCGAGAAGATAGAGGACTGCGCTGCGATCGCCGCAGCGGAAGGAGCCTGCTGTGTGACTTCATACGACGCTCTGGGCGGACTGAAGTCCATCGAAGAGATCAAAGCACGGATCGCAGCCGGCTGGGAGACCATGTAAGAGGATCCGATCCTGACTGCGGGAAATAATCGATATTGGAGATAATAATATGCTTGTTTCATTACATGAGATACTGAATGACGCAAAGAAAAACAAATATGCCGTAGGATTCTTCAACGCTGTCGACGTTGAGCAGGCCAGGGCGGTCATAAACACGGCCGAGGAACTGCGGTCGCCGATCATAGTCGGGACAGCCGAGGTCCTTCTTCCTGCGACCCCGCTGAACGTGGTTGCGGAATATCTCATCCCGATGGCACGGAAGGCCAGAGTCCCTGTATGTATCCATTTCGATCACGGTCTCAGCTTCGAACGCTGCATCCAGGCCATCCGGCTCGGATTCACCTCGATCATGTACGATTGCTCGATGGAGACTTATGAGGGAAACATCGAAAAGGTCGCTGAAATGGTCAGGATCTGCCACAGCGTCGGGATCACCGTCGAGGGAGAACTCGGCCATGTGGGAGATAACGAGGGAAGCGGAAAGTTGAAAAATCCCTCGGATTATTTCACGGATCCGGTGACGGCGGAAGATTTTGTGAAGTGTACCGGAGTCGACGCACTGGCTGTCGCAGTGGGCAATGCCCACGGAGAGTATAAACTGCCTCCGAAGCTCGACTTTGAACGTATAACGGCCATATCCGAAAAGACCGGGATCCCGCTGGTCCTGCACGGTGGAAGCGGGCTTTCAGACAACGATTTCCATGAAGCGATAAAACGTGGCGTCTGCAAGGTGAATATCTTTACGGATATCGACAGGGCAGGCAAGGAAGGGATCGAAATAGGACTGGCGGCAGGAGCCGCTTCTCTGAGCGCCCTGATGCCATATATGCTGGATGCGATGAGAACGGTTGTCAGAAACAAGATCGAACTGTTCGGATCGGCAAACAGAGCTTGAAAATTTGTTAAAAATAGTGCATAATTAGAATGTTCCGATCTTCAAATTTGTGAATAATAAGGTATAACCCTGTTATACTTAAAAATACTAAAAATATAAAACGGAGGAAAAGAAATGAGCAGACCAATAACGATATTCACGGGCCAGTGGGCGGACCTGAGCTTTGAGGAGCAGTGCAAGACACTGAGTGCGATAGGCTATGAAGGTCTGGAGATAGCGACCTGGGCGGACTTCGACGTACGCAAGGC
>JAFRER010000016.1 GCA_017434755.1 Oscillospiraceae bacterium
GCGCATTCAGCCATTTCATTCCGAGTATTTGATTCTGAATAAAAGTACCCATAATTACACCTCTAAAGTTTGATATATTCAAATGCGTCGATATATAATGCCTCTATAAAGGCAGTCTGTAATGGACTGCCTGTTTGATGGCGTTTTAATCAACCAGTTGTATTACAGCAACAGGTATCGCTCTCGTCTTCCTCGCATTCGCAATCACAGCGGACATAGCCGGAAATCATTTCCCGGTATGATGAGATCCCCTCCGGTGAAAGGGAATAATGCATCCATTTTCCCTCTTTGCGGCTCGCCACAAGCCCGCTGTCACACAGGATCTTCATGTGATGGGATAACGTGGGCTGGGTGATATTCAGCTCTTCGAGAAGCACACAACCGCATTTCTCGCCATGCTGCAGAGCCAGCATGATTGCGAGACGATTCTCATCTGCTAGAGCCTTAACTTTTCTGACATCTTCCCGGAATCCCATGTTCACCGCCTCCTTGGATAAAAGAATAGTATCACATATATTTACGGTTGTCAATGTGTAAATATGTCTTCGGCATGCACAAATGGCGTTATTTGAATTGTCCTGTTTCGCCTTGTGCAGGTTGATAGCCTCCTGATGCGGCTCTAGCTGAGAAAAATGTGATATCATTCCCCTGTATCAAAAACGGGAAGGGTGGTATGCATGCATACAAAATTCACCGAAATACAAAAGGCAGACGTAATTTCTCAGTATTGGAGAGGAAAACCAGTTACAGCTGCATGGTATATGGTTTTTTATCGGCAGAGAAATCCTCCAGCCAGATATCGAACCATTCTTTGACCGTCAGCTTCTCAGGGTCGAAGAAGTCTCCTTCGTTCACTTCTACTGCAGCAGATTGTATCTTCTCACGGACTTCTTTGCCTGCCTTGGATACCTGTCTCGGTATAATCTCGAATTCCGGATGCTCCTTCAGATCGGTGATCAGTCCTTTTCTCTCCATGATCCGCAGCTCGAGCCAGCGCTCGTACTCCGCGTTGGAGTCGAAGGTCCTCCCGTCCACAGTCTTCCTGTTGTGAGGCACCCGTCCGCTTTTATTTCCAAATTTCCTGAACTCGTAGTAGCTGATCTCTCTGCACTCCTTCCCGTATACATTCTACCGCGGGAAAGTCAAATCACACTCGCCCAAACTTTAGCGTAATAAAGCAAAAAGCCTCCGTTCAGGAGGCTATGCAGCAAGGGAGTAATGTGGTAGGATAAAATTCGCTAATTCGGGATTTGGAGAGATTTATGAAAGAATCACTTCTTAAAAACACGGTTAAAACCTGCTGCCTGATCTTCTGTGTATTGATCGCGGTCCACGCGTTTGAAGCGATCGTTCTGCGTATGGATGAGACTTTCTTCGGAGAAAACTTCATCAACAAGCTGTTTGGTATATTCGTTCTATGGCTGACGCTGAGGGTCCTGCAGTGGAGATGGAGCGACATCGGTTTTAAGGGTGAAGGACTCGTGAGGAACATTGCTCTGGGCTTCTCACTTGCTGCCGTTGTTTTCTTAGTTGCCTATATCATAGAGATCATTATTCTGAAGGCGCAGGGAAACACCGTCCGGCTTGGGTTCTTCACAATGGGATTTTCCCTGACCGGCACTGCAGAGATTCACCGGGGCGCCGGATTCATTCTGTTGTGCGTTTTCTTCAATATCATCAACGTCATCATGGAGGAAGGCACATTCAGAGGATTGTTTTATGAAATCATCAGAACGGATCACTCCGCAAAGACTGCGCTCCTGATCCAGGCACTGCTTTTCGGGATTTGGCATGTTGTAACGCCTTTGCACAATCTTATAGACGGAGACATCGATCTCTTCGGCTTTATCGGGTTGAGCATCGGGTATATCATCCTTGCAGGGATCATGGGAATAAAGTGGGCGCTCATGTACCGTATGACGGGAAGTCTGTATGCAGGAATGGCGGATCACTTCTTTAACAATTGCATCGCGACGAATCTTCTGCATCTGACCACGGAAAGCGGAACGGATGAACTGATGATCGTCCGCGTGCTGATAGCTCAGCTGCTGTCTTTCGCTGCTGTAATGGCATTCTGGACGAGATGGAAGAAACAGAATAAGCAACAAACTGAATGAACGATTCCTAATAGGATAGAGGCAATCATAAGATAAACTGAAAGGAGCGATCACTATGGCAAAAAATGAAAGATTTGAAAAGGTGTATTCACAGGGTACGCTGTGTGTTACTGAGATATGGGTGGACAAGGAGACCGGTGTGAATTATCTTTATCGTAAGGACGGCTATTCCGGTGGCCTGACTCCGCTGCTGGACAGGGAAGGCAAGCCGGTCGTTTCTCCCGTCGTCAACGGCGGTTCGGGACTGGGCTGATAAGTCCGGTTCAAAAAAACGTGAAAGAGGTTATATTATGAAGTGCGCAGTCAGATACTACACGAAAACCGGCAATACGAAAAAGCTGGCAGAGGCCGCAGCCGCAGCCGTCGGCGTTGAAGCACTCCCGATCAGCGAGCCTATCAGTGAAAAGGTCGATATTCTGTTTCTCGGGAACTCATATTACGCTTTCAGCATCGATCCGGAGGTGCGCGCTTTTATTCGTTCGCTGGATAAGAGCCTTGTCGGAAAGATCGCGAACTTCGGGTCCGCGGCTCTGCTCAATTCCACATACAAAAAGGTGAAGGCTGAAGCGGACAAGGTTGGAATACCTATGGTGGAAAAAGAATTCCATTGCCGCGGGGAATTCAAAGGCGCCCATAAGGGAAAACCAGATGAGAACGATCTGGCTGCAGCTGCGGCTTTTGCAGAGTCTCTGATTGGGGAATAAACATCACTGATCAATCATGTTGTGATAATACTAGCCAAATATAGCAAAAAAGCCTTAATTCTGAAACGAATTAAGGCTTGCGTCCCCTCCCGGAGATAGAGCCGCTCGACGCGGAGAAGCTCCGGCAGAAGTATGTGTTTTCTGGAGGGAGGAAGGACCCTACGGCTGCTTCAGTCGGTGGTACGTCGCTCCGTTCACCGTTGAGGGGATAACGTATCAGACATGCGAGCAGTACATGATGGCGAAAAAGGCGCTGCTCTTCAAGATCTTTGTGAACTACATCCTCAAAAATACAACGCAGTTCAAGACCTTGCAGAATTCAAGGATCTGTATGGCAATACCAAAAAAAGGAAATGACTGAGCGAACATGGCATAATCAGAAAAGCAAATCCCTCCAGGACGGGAGGGATTTGCTTTTCTGGTGTATGGACTGTTTGGTTTTGTCATTTATCAGGGATAAACTGCAGATCCAATGCCTGAAGCAATGTTCATAGGGTTAGGCTGTTCATCAACGGCTCCAGAGAATCATATTCCTCTAGGTGCTTTATGATCTCCAGTGCCT
Source organism: Oscillospiraceae bacterium (assembly GCA_017434755.1). Classification (GTDB taxonomy): domain Bacteria; phylum Bacillota; class Clostridia; order Oscillospirales; family Oscillospiraceae; genus Limivicinus. The sequence goes on from JAFRER010000016.1 coordinate 3,384, forward strand.
CCCTGATTTTGTGGTTGGGCAGTATGACAGCTGCACAATTGCAGAATCTGGTCTCAAGTTCTTCATCGGTCAGGCGGGATTCGCCCTGAGCGGTACCTCTGGGACTGATAGTCATATCCGAAACCGTCCGACCGTCCTTAAGATCGATCTCCACCCTTGCATAGAAGGACCAGGGATGGGTCTTTTTATATTCGGCATATTCAGGAGCCACGATCATTTTTACCTTTTTGGCCAGCGCCAGGATCTTGGGGTCAGTCAAACGCAGATTATCCTGCCACTGCGGACCCGGAGTATAGTCAAAAGCAGCCAGTGCAATGTTATAGGGACCGGAGAACTGAGCGTCTACCTGGTTGTTGATGGCATACTGATCCGGATGGGCGGTGAAGGGACCTGTATTGCAGCGAACCTCCAGAATGTCGTTGGCAGAAAAGCCGTACTTTGCTTTCAACCGGTAAAAAACGTCCAGACTGGCATGCAGGAAACGGCAGCAGGGATAAGGCTTATACATGGTGTTGAGCACACCCCAGTCCTTCCCTAGATTCCTGGTCACCGTTTCCGGATCCCATTCCACATCTCTGGCATAAATGGCAGGGAAGCCGAATTTAGAATCCAGTGTATAAGCATTGCCTGTATAGCCTTCAGCCGCCATCATTGCAGCCTGAACCGCACCCTGGGCACACCATGAAACCGGCACATACTTGATCATGCTCTTCGGGATCGTAGACTCCCAGTCGCTGCAGGTGGGAAGCGGGCAGAGATATGCAGAAATGCCTAATGCGTGAGCAGTCTGCTCGCGGTCCAGATTCATCAGAAGTGCATTGGCCACGGCTGCACCAAGCATGTGTTCATTGCTGTTGCCGTTGATATCCGGGGTTTTATTGTACTTGGTCAGAGAGATCATCATGGCCATTCCGAACACACGGTTCAAACGTAGTGCGATATCATGTCCGATAGTCAAAGCACGCAGAAATTCACGGCCGCTTGCTTTCTGCATCTCTGCTACGGCCAGCACTGCCGGCACCACAATGGGCGGGATATGCGGTATAGGGTCCATATCAAGGCCGTTGAGCAGTTCCGCATTGGTAAATGCGGCGATTGGTGCAGCAACCTTACCGCCCATACCCAGCACTGTTGCTTCCGGTGTCCCGCCGACACGGCGTGCAAAGCCCAATCCGAACTTGCCTTTATCCGAAGTAAGGCCTCCCAGGGCATTTCCGAGACCATCTATCAGGATTCGCTTCATCTCATGAATTACATTATCGGGAATGTCATCAAATGATGTGTTGAAGGCGAAATCCAGTAGTGCATCCGTGACTTTCATCGTTCTGAAATACCTCCTTTTCAAATAGGTAGTAATTGTTTCTACGCTGAATCAAAGAAAATGCATACAGAAGATCCGGATCTGTATTCATTTTCCTAAATTTTATATGTGTTTAGCTTCACCTGTAAAGCACCAATCCCCGCACCCTTATGTAACAAAAAAGCTACATAAATTCAGCTCTCAGTGCTGCAGTTTTTGGAAGTGTTGCACAAAATGTGACATCACTGTACACATAATGTTTCTTTACCCGATTATGCTTCGCCCATATAATGAAATCAGAAGAAGCATGCTGTCCAGGCGGCTTCAATACGGTATAAATCTTGATCCGGAAGTACATTTTGTCACTGCCCGGAACATAGATACAAACAATATCAATAAAGGAGGAACATGTCTTGAAAACGATGAAACGCATACTCCCCATCGTCCTTGTCCTGGTGCTGTGTCTCTCTATGGCAGCTTGTGGAGGAACAGCAGCAGCCCCCAGCGGCGGCGAGTCTCAGTCGAGCTCCGGGACTCAATCAACGACCGGTAATCAGCCAAGTGGTGCACCGCAGCCAAGCGTTGCCGGTGAAAAGTACGCCGATCATATCGAAGTCATCATCGACAATACCCAGATCGCCGGTATTAACCCGATCGGGGCAGGCGGTCCCGGCAGTGCCACCGGATGGGTCTATCTGATGGTTTACAACAGCCTGGTCAGCTTTGATGATAACACGGGTGTATATTCCCCAAATCTGGCCACGTCTTGGGAAAGTGACGACTGGCAGACTGTCACATTCCATTTGAGAGACGACGTCGTGTTCTCCAACGGAGAAAAGTTTACGGCTGACGATGTGGTTTTCACCATTGAGCAGTCAATTGCCAATCCCGGCTCTGTTGCCGGCAGCACTTTCTCTTCCGTGGAATCTGCGGTGGCATTGGATCCCTATACTGTTGTGTTTACCTTGAAAGCTCCAAAGCCCCAGATTCTCTTTGACTGCTCTTCCGAGCTGGGAGGCATCATGTGCAAGAAGGCTGTGGAGGAGGATCCTGATAAGGGCGTCTGGATCGGGACCGGTCCGTTTATAATCACGGATTTCGGAACCAACGATTTCGTCAAACTAGAACGCAATGATCTCTATTGGGGTGACCCGGTCCCCACTAAGAGCATGACTCTTCGTTACATCCCAGAGATGAGCACCCGTCTTATGATGCTTCAGAACGGTGAAGCGGATATTTGCTTCAACCTGAGCGAGCAGGATATGGATCTGGTAGCAGCGGATCCGGAGCATTACGATGTATATGCCTACCTTGCAAACAACTGCTCTGATATCGGATTCAACCTGAACGATCCCATATGCGGCGACATTAATTTCCGTATGGCGGTTGCCTGCGCTCTGAACAGGACGGATATCGCGCTCGGTGCTGCAGGAACCTACGCTGCCCCCGAAACCACAGGTACTTTCTGGGGCTCCGGTACTCCGTTCCGCAATAATGATATCCCCATAATTCCTTATGATTTGCAGAAGGCAAAGGATTATCTGGCTGCATCACCCTATAAAGGTGAAGAAATCGAGCTTATCACAGCCATTCCTACCATGATCAATGCATCTACTGTAATTCAGAACCAACTGGCGGAGATCGGCATCAATATAAAGATCAAACAGACTGACCCAGGAAGTCTGATGTCCATATGCAGTTACGGTACAAGTGATTATCAGATGTATGCCTTTGTTGGTGCCTTCGGCTATGAGCCATATTCCGCGATGAATGGTATCTACGGCCAGGCACACATGCAGAACAGGGCCACATATGACGAGCCGCGGATCCTGGAGATCCTGGATATGGTGGCTACAGAGACTGACCCGGCCAAGTTGCAGGCATACTGCTATGAGGTTCAGGAGATAGAGGCTAAGGATATCCCTTACATCAACCTTTTCTATGTAAAGCAGGCCATTGCCGCATCCAAGGCCATCGGAGGACTGGTTGTTGCCAATGACGGAGGCCACGACCTCAGATATATGTACAAACTGGAAGGGTGATACGGTTACGGAAGACTGATCCGCTGACATCACCGATATCAGGAAAGGAGGCGGTTTTCTTCCCGTCTCCTTTTCATAAAAGCTTTTGAAAGACGCAAATTTGCGTTTTCCAGATGATTATCAGAAGAGAGGCGCATTCCTATGATTCGATATATTATCAAAAGACTGCTCTATCTGATTCCGGTTATATTGTGCGTATCCTTTATAATCTTCGCTCTAATGGATCTTACTCCCGGTACCGTTGTAGACAGCATGATCCCAAGCGATGCCACCCCTGAGCTGATTGCTGCTATCCGGGCACAATACGACATGGACAAACCGATGATCTACCGCTATGGAAAGTATATGCTCAACTTCATTCAGGGGGATTTGGGCAGATCAGATCTCTCCGGAGAGAGCATCATGAAGATGTATTTGACACGTCTTCCGAACACGATCGTTCTGGCACTGACATCCATAGTGATAGCTGCTCTGATGGCTATTCCCATGGGTATCCGTGCAGCACGGCATGCGGGGACTCTGACAGATACCATGACCACTGTGGTAACACTGATCGGCATGTCGATGCCGGCTTTCTGGCTTGGCCTGATGTTGCTTTTTGCTTTCTCATACAAGCTCGGCTGGTTCCCAGCAAGTGTAAACGGAGGTTTTAAGAGCCTTATTCTGCCGGCTTTTTGCAACGGTCTTTCCATGATGGCTGGAACGACCCGCCAAACCCGTTCAGCGATGCTGGAAGTGCTGAACTCCGATTATTTGCGCACCGCACGCGCAAAAGGTGTGCCTGAGCGCAGGGTCATATGGAAACATGCCCTGGGCAATGCGATGATTCCGATCCTGACTACTTTGGGAGGAAATCTGAGCCATGCCATGGCCGGTTCCGTGGTCATAGAGTCCGTGTTTGCCTGGCCGGGCGTCGGCAGACTCACTGCAGAGGCTATCATGTCCAGAGATACCAAGATGGCCTGCGGTTGTGTAATTATGACCACAATCCTTTATGTCGTAATGATCCTGCTGGTGGATTTGGCTTATGCATTTGTGGACCCGCGTATCAAAGCACGGTACATACGATCCAAAAAACCAAGAAAGCAGGTGGAAGCATGAGCAGAAATACTTTGACCAGCCGTCGGTATAAACGCCGCAGTCCGGTACGGGATTTCTTTCATCGTCTGACCCGTAACAAAGGAGCCTGTGTGGGGCTGGTAATAATCGGTATCCTTATAGTTATTCTCATTTTCTCATTTTTTATAGATTATAAAGACGTAACGAAACAGGATCTGAGCAACCGCTTTCTCAAGCCATCCTGGGAGCATCCGTTCGGTACGGATGATACAGGCCGCGACCTGTTTCTGCGGACACTTTACGGTACACGCTACTCTCTCTCCATTGGCTTCGGTGCGACCTTCCTTGCAGCATTGCTCGGGGTCATTATTGGCTCATTCGCCGGTTATTACGGTGGCTGGGTAGATGATGTGATTATGCGTCTTACGGACATTCTGGCATCTATCCCTGCCATGCTTTTGGGGATGGTCATAGTCTCAATACTGGGAGGAAGCGTGCGAAATCTGATCATTGCCGTAGGTATATGCTCCGTTCAGTATTATATACGGATCACCCGCGCCTCAATCATGGCTATACGCGGACAGGAGTATGTGGAGGCGGCCAAGGTCATCGGCATGTCGGATACCAAAATAATCTTCACTCAAATCCTTCCTAATGCTTTTTCGCCGATCATCGTTACATTCTCAGCGACCATCGGTATCGCCATCCTCGTTTCTGCCAGCCTTTCCTTCATAGGATTGGGAGTGTCTGTTCCCATGCCCGAATGGGGTGCCTTGGTTTCTTCAGGACGTAATGTCCTGCGCACGGCGCCGTATCTGTCGGCTTTCCCGGGCTTGTTTATAATGATAACTGTGCTGGCGTTCAATATCATCGGTGACGGCCTGAGGGATGCGCTGGATCCCAAGATGAAACGATAGGGGGCGAATTAGCAGATGTTCAGGAAAAAAAGACAGGATACGGCTGAGCTGGCTAAGAGCACGGAAGAGTCAGTACAGAGCAGTGAATATGTTCTGGAGGTCAGTGATCTTGTTGTTCATTATGAGATGGAAAACGAGACTGTGGAGGCGGTCAACGGCATCAGCTTCAAGCTGAAAGAGGGCGAGACCATCGGTCTGGTGGGCGAGACCGGAGCCGGAAAGACCTCCACGGCATTGGCTATCCTGAATATGATACAGTCGCCTCCGGGGAAGATAAAGCAGGGGAATATTCTGGTCAACGGCAAGGATATTCTCCAGATGAAGCCGTAGCAGCTGGAAAAGGTGCGCGGAAAAGATATTTCCATTATATTTCAGGACCCGATGACCTCCCTGAATCCGGTAATGACTGTGGGCGAGCAGATTGCTGAGAGCGTCATGCTCCACGAACATGTTTCTAAAGCGCAGGCGGAGGAGCGGGCGCGGGAAATGCTGGAAATGGTCGGTATACCTGGAGCAAGGGCGACAGAGTACCCGCACCAGTTTTCCGGCGGCATGAAGCAGCGTGTGGTGATCGCAATTGCGCTGTCCTGCAATCCGAAATGCCTTTTAGCCGATGAACCCACCACCGCGCTTGATGTTACCATCCAGGCGCAGGTGCTGGAGATGATGAATGAACTTAAAACGAATCTGGGTACCTCCCTGGTTATGATTACCCATGATCTTGGCGTTGTGGCGGCGATCTGCGACACAGTTGCCGTGGTTTACGCGGGTAAGATCGTGGAATACGGCACGCTGGAGGAGGTATTCAACCAGACTATGCATCCTTATACGGAAGGCCTGTTTAACTCTCTTCCGAAGATAAACAGCAAGGGAGAAAAACTTCAGCCGATTCCCGGTCTTATGCCGGATCCGACAAAGCTTCCGCAGGGCTGCGCCTTTGAGCCGCGCTGCAAATATGCGACAGAGGCTTGCCGGACGAAACAGCAGGTCAGCCGTCAGGTCAGCCCTACGCATACTGTGCTTTGCTGTGCTTATGATGATCCGGAATTCATGCTGGATAAGCGGAAGGAGGTAAAGGATACCGATGCAAGATGATGTTATCCTCGAGGTCCGGAACCTCAAAAAGTATTTTAAGACCAACAGCGGGATAGTCCATGCGGTTGATGACTGCAGCTTTACAATAAATAAAGGAAGGACCCTCGGCGTCGTCGGTGAGTCCGGCTGCGGCAAATCCACCACCGGGCGCTGCATCCTGCGCCTGATTGAACCCACTTCCGGCAGCATTCGCTTCAAGGGGCAGGAGATCACCACTATGAACCGCCGGCAGATGCTCAAGGTGCGCAAGAATATGCAGATCATCTTCCAGGACCCCTACTATTCTCTTAATCCGAGAAACACGGTGTATCAGAGCATTGTAGCACCGATCAAGCAGAATAACCTTATGCCCGGTGCCTCACGGGCCCAGATAGAGGAACGTGTGCTGGAACTGATGAGTACTGTCGGACTTGCGGAACGCATGATAAACAGCTATCCCCATGAACTTGATGGAGGCCGCCGGCAGCGCATAGGTATTGCCCGTGCACTGGCAATGGAACCGGAGTTCATCGTCTGTGATGAACCGGTGTCGGCTTTGGATGTCTCTATTCAGGCACAGATCCTCAATCTTCTTCAGGAACTCCAGGAAAAGCGCAATCTGACCTATATGTTTATCACACACGACCTTTCTGTTGTTAATTATTTTTCCGACGACATTGTGGTCATGTATCTTGGTCAGATAGTTGAGAAGGCTCCTGCCAGAGAGTTGTTTGACAATCCGCTCCATCCTTATACCCGGGCTTTGCTTTCGGCGGCGCTGGAACCTGTGGCAGGTGCAAATAAAAAAAGGATCCAGTTGAAAGGAGAACTCTCCTCACCTCTGGATCCCGGCGATGAGTGCCGCTTTGCCAAGCGCTGTACGCATCACTGTCCCGAATGCAACTGTGGCACACCCAAACTGGTCGAAGTATCTCCGGACCACTTCGTGGCATGCCACCTTGTAAAGCAACTTACCTGATATTAAAGATTTCCCGCCCGGCATTCCCTGCTTGTAACTGAGGCGCACTGATGCATAGGGGTGTTCATCCCCGCATGAGCAGATGCAGGTTTTCCCGGGTATACTGCTGAAAGATACGTTGAGCCTCTGAGTAATCGTCACGCTTTTCCCAGATCATCTGGACATTGACCTTGATTGGAGGTGTGAAGGATGTCAAAGCAACATCCTTCCAATTCTCCGCGATCTCCCGGGAGATGACGATGTTGGCAAAGCCGCCGGTTATGGCTTTGTGAAGCAGATCCTGTTGACTGGTCTGAAGAATCATTTCTTTTTCTTCATTCCCGTTCGCTATAAGGTTGAACTGGTCATCAGTCATACCGATAGACAGAGGAGTGAGCAAAGAAGCACGATCAGTTGTCTCAAGATCCGCCAGCGTAACATGATCCCGTTGCGTCAGGGGGTGCGACAGTGAACTGCAGAGGACAAGTTCAGTTTCGTATAAAGGGAGCCGTTCCAGAATATCTTTGTAGATCTTTTCGTTAACGATATGCGGGGTTATAAAGAAATCACTGTTTCTTTCCAGCACGGAGGAGACACTTTCTATAGCCGGACGTTCCGTGAGCAGCAGCCGGATCTCCGGATAACGCCGGCGGAATTCACAGAAAAACTCCGGGAAGAAACGGGACCCGGTGGTAGTAGTGATGCCTATCCGCAATTCAGGGGCCTTCTGAGATCGCCTGCTGTCGTTAATGCTTTTCTTCAGCTCCATATAAGCCTTGTTGAATTCAACGAACATTTTGCGTACTCTCTCACCGTCCTCGGTAAGCTTCACACCGGTCCGGGAACGTTTGAACAGGACCAGACCCCATTCATTCTCCATATCCTTGAGAGCACGGGACACAGCGGTTCGGGAAACGTACAGCGCGCTTGCTGCCTTGGTCACATTTTTGTATTCGCATACAGCTTCAAAATATGTGATTTGGGTCAAAGTCATAATCGCTACCTCCATGTGCGATTCCGCAGACACAACATATCCCGGTTGATTATCCTGACCGCAGTCCGTGATGCAAAGCGTCCGTTATCCAAGGTCCGGATACCGATCTTTTTGATACAGTTTACACAAATTATTGTCAAAATGCAATCACTCATTTAGAAAGGAACGAGAAACATGTATACGGTAATTGAAGCCCAAAGAGAAATACCTGTCTATGATTCGTGCGACATCCTTGTGGTAGGTGGAGGAGCTGCCGGTCACTCAGCTGCTATCGCAGCAGCCCGGGCCGGGGCAAAAAATGTCATTCTTATGGAACGATACGGTTACATGGGCGGTGACGCCACCGGCGGCTATGTCATCATGGTGCCTAAGCTCTCCTGGTATGACAAATCCTTTGTCCGTGGGATTCAGGAGGAATGGTTCACCCGCATGAAGGATATCCCCGGAGCGGTAATGGGACCGTCTCTGGATAAAATCGGCTGGACGGATCCGATTTATATCAACCAATGGAAGAGTATCCATGACTGCGTGAGCCGTCGGGATTTCGGCGGCACACAGGAGCCTTGCCTTGTGCGCTCTGTATATTTTGAACCTAACCAGCTGAAGATCGAAATGGACAATATGCTCCGCGAGCATGCGGACAGCATCAAGGTGATGTACCATACCTGGGGCGTACGTCCGATTATGGAGGGCAGCGAAGTCAAGGGAGTCTTTTTTGAGAGCAAGGAAGGGCGCAAAGCGATTCTTGCAAAAACCGTTATTGATGCTACAGGTGACGGCGACATATATTCCCAGGCTGGAGCACCGCATCACAATCTGACCGAAGCAGGACTTCGTTCCAGCGCCACGGCTCTGGTATGGCGTATCGGTGGGATCAGTTGGGATGCTTATACCCACTGGATGAACTCTACGGAAGGAGCTTTCAAAATGGTCTTTGAAGGCTTGCAGAAGATTGCAGGGTACCGGACCATGCCGCTTCCTTCCAATCAGAATGACATCTGTTGGATGAACAACTGGCTCTACGAGATGAACAGCGCGAACGTCGCCGATCTGACCCAGACGGAGATGAAGGTGAGAGAATCTATACGCAGAGTATTGGATTTCCTTAAGGAAACTATTCCCTGTGCATTCAGAGATGCCTTCCTGTACGACATCGCACCGCAGCTCGGAGCCCGCTGCAGCCGCCGCCTGATCGGTGAATATGTGATGTCGGCCAATGACTTTGCCTTTGCAAATCAGTTTGAAGATGTTATTGCCTGGCATTCTACGATCTGTCAGATCAACGACTGCGGACCCGTAGAGATACCGTATCGTGCGATCTTGCCGCAGAAGATCGAGAACCTGCTGGCTCCCGGCAGACATTTGTCAGCTGATAAGGCGTCGATCGACTGGTTGAATCTGATACCCCAGTGTGTCGGTACAGGACAGGCTGCCGGAGTGGCCGCCGCGGTCGCGGTTGAGGAAGGCACAACAGTGCGAAATGTAAACATTAAAAAGGTTCAGGACATTCTGGTGGAGCAGGATGTGCCGCTGCCCAGAAATGATAAGTTCCGTGCCAAAGATCCTACCTATGAAGAGATGGTGAAGGCGCACAATTACGGACTGGATACGGAAATGGCCAGAAAAGCGCGCGAAGGTGCCAAGGGTGTCCAGGGTTACCGCCAGTGGTAATGATCCGGAGGTACCGGCCATGCTGACAAAAAGAGAAAACCTCACCGAAGTGATGAAACGTGGAAAACCCGACCGCTTTGTTAATCAGTACGAAGCCTTTGCTCTGCTGTTCGGGGCACCTGTCTCCCCATGGGTACAGACAGTTAAAGGCGGAGGCCCCTCAAAAGATGGCTGGGGTGTTACAAAAATATGGCCGGATAATACTCCCGGAGCGTTCCCGCTCCAGGATGAAGAACATCTGGTCTGTCCGGATATAACAGAGTGGCGCAAATATGTACATGCACCGGAAACCGCTTTCCCGGATAAAGACTGGGCCATGATAAGGCAGATGGCCGCACGGGTCGATCGAAAGGAACAGTTCAGCCTTGTATTGATGACTTCGGGTCTGTTTGAGACCTGTCATAACCTGCTGGGCATGGAGGAATGTCTGATTAGCTTCTATGAAGAGCCGGAAGCGATGCATGAACTGATCGACTATATCACTGAGTATCACCTTGCGGCCGCCGGAGAGATCTGCAATCATGTAGAAGCAGACGGGATATTCCTGCATGATGACTGGGGCCACCAGAATTCCACGTTCATTTCGCCGGAGATGTTCAAAGAATTCTTCGTTCCGGCATACAAACGTATTTACGCTTATTACAAATCCCGGGGATTTTCATTGGTGGTGCATCACAGCGACTCGTATGCAGCCACATTGGTCCCTTATATGATAGACATGGGAATTGATATATGGCAGGGCGTTCTCTCATGCAATAATATCCCGGAGCTGATCCGGCAGTATGGCGGACAGATGTCTTTCATGGGCGGGATTGACGAAGGACGCATTGACGTTCCTGATTGGACCCCGGATATGATCAGGGAGGAAGTGGCACGCGCCTGTAACGAAAACGGATGTCTGTCCTATATACCTTCCATGTGCCAGGGCTTGCCGGGCAGCACTTTCCCAGGGGTGCACGAGGAGGTGACAAAGGCCATCTCCGAAATGAGCCGGATGGTCTTTCCCGATTCGGAGAAGAGCTTAAAGCCGCCTGCAGGAACGCTTCGGCTTTGTCGAAATCTTTTGGATACTCGTATCGAAGATCTGGAAGAGGAGCAGATACACGTCTTTAAAGACCGACTGCTGGATATGACCGGATGTATTTTCGGCGGGGCTATCGTTACAGAGGACCGGTTTTTCTATGATATGCTGAAACAGCAGGGCGGTGCCCCGGAGGCTCCTGTTTTTGCTGATTCTGCGAATATCCGGCTGCCGGTGGTCAGTGCGGTCATGCATAATGCGCTGCACGCCCGAGCCAACGACTTCGGCAATATGGCAATGGTGGTATTCGGAGATCCTATTGCCAGCCATTACGGCGAGACCATACTTCCCATGAACCTGACGTTGGCCGATGTTTATGGTGTCAGCGGACAGACTTTTATCGCTAACAATATTGCGGCGGAGGACACCGTCGGACGGCTCCTTTACACGCTACCGGTGCGCTTTCCGACAGATATGAAGCTGGGCTCAACAGCAGCAGCGGCTTTAGCCATCCGCTACGAGAGAGAAATGGATGCCGAAACAGCAATGGCTGCTCTGAGTTACGCTGCTGTGAATTCGACGGATCCTGGAAACGCCTACTATGACTACAGCCAGGAGTTTAAATACCACAATGCCGAAAGTGCCAGGATGGGAATCATGGCGGTTGCCTTGGCTAAAGGCGGATGGCGGGGAATGGAAGACCCCTTTTTCGGTCAGGACGGTCTGATATCCCGGCAGGTTCCAGACGGCGGCCTTCCCGAAAGGTATGAGAAAGCTTTTGATGATTTGGGGAAAACATACTTTACGGAAGTGCGCTTCAAACGAGGCCCCGGTGGAATGCCCACTATAGCTCCGGCTATGATGGGACTGAGACTTCGTGAGCAGATCGTCACTGACAGGGGTCGCTTTGATGCAAAGGAGATCAGGAAGGTAAGGATCTTCCAGCCGGAGGGCATGGGAATCAGTTACTATGCCAATCCATTCCGCCTTCGGGATCACACCAACGCTCTTTTCTCCTATGCGTTCGCTTGCTGCTGCAGCCTGTACCACGGAGACCGCCGTGCGGATTTGGTACAGACAGCATCGATCCTGTCCAATCCGGAGCTAATCCGGCTTGCAGAAGAAACAGTCATCGATACATGGCGCTGTACGTCGAAGATGCCTGTTTTTAAAGCACAGGCTGAAATGACGGACGGGCATATCTATGAAGCTGAGGCAGATTTTGTAGCTGAGATGTTTGTCTATCCTGATCGTGAAATGCTGGAAAAGAAGTTCTGGGATCAGTTTAATGCTTTTGGCAGGCTTCCAAGATCCACCGGAGAGAAAATAATCGAGCTGGCATACAGGATCGATACCCTTTCGGACATGCGAGAATACACAAGCCTTTTGTGTGTGCCGGGATAATACATGCGCCTTATAAGCACATACAACGGCGAAGAACGTATGGAATCACAGAATCTGTGTTGTTCTTGTGAATTCCAGTCGTATAAGAAGGTATCTTTTTGACGTTACAGCTATATTGAAATATGAAAAAAGTCCTCCCGTATAACAGGGAGGATTTTTACTCCTGGCTCTTTAGAAGCAAAGGACCACCAGCTTGGATGATAGGGAAAAGGGCTTATAGCAAAAAGAAACCTCCAATGATAGGATAGTGCAGGTTCGCCAACCGCACTACATCAAAGGAGGAATGTCCTGAAAGATGACATAAACAGTCCGATCCTGTATTCTTTACATTAAACGAATCCCCTACGAAAATCAAGTTGGAGGGGAAGCCATGACATCCTTTTCGGAACTTCTCAAAACGAGAAAAAACTTCGTGTTCATCGGTGAAAGCGGAAGCGGGAAAAGCGAGATCGCGCTGAATACCGCCGTGCTCCTGCGGAAACACGGGAAAAACGTGCATGTTTTCGATCTGGATCAGACAAAAGCACTGTTTCGAGCCAGAGACGCGGAAGGAGACATGAAGGAGCTGGGGATAGAACTGCACTATATGCCACAGCTGCTCGATACTCCGGTCCTTGTAAACGGGATCGTTCCGCATCTGAAATGTGAGGACAGCGTGAGTATTCTGGATGTCGGCGGAAATGATAATGCAGCCCGTATGATTGGGTGTTTATCCGAATACCTCAATGAGGAGAATACCGCCGCGATCTATGTCATCAACCCATACCGTCCGTGGTCCGGGAATGCCTGCGTGATACGTGCGACGATGGAAACAGTGCTCAATGCATGCCATATTGAGCGGGTCTTTTTCGTTGCGAATCCGACTCTGGGCTCAGATACGGAAGATAGTGACGTTTCCTCAGCTTTGCATCAACTGGATAATGATTTCCCGCTGGGAGAATTCTCAGGTGTCTTTATAAGGGAAGATCTGTTTCCTTATTTTTGTGGAAAGAACGGCCCTGAATACATCCCCCTGCATCCCTATCTCAGATATCCCTGGATCAAATCCGGTAAATAATCATACTGAAGGAGGACAATATGCCCGAACTTGCAATAAACACGGATTTCTGCAAATCCTGCGGTTACTGCGTGCTTTTCTGCCCGAAGAAGATTTTGAAAATCGGCGAGGTCGTAAATGCCAACGGATACCCCTTTGTTGTGCAGACCGAGCCGGAAAAATGTATAGGCTGCGCGATCTGCTGCTCCATGTGTCCCGAGGGGGCCATTGAACTCTATAAATAGGGAGGACGGGACATGAGTAAGAAATTGTTTTTGAAGGGCGGCGAAGCCATTGCAGAAGCTGCCGTCCGTGCGGGCTGCAGGTTTTATGCCGGCTATCCCATAACCCCCCAGAATGAGATCCCTGAGTATATGGCCCGCCGACAGCCTCAGGTGGGAGGAGTGTTCGTTCAGGGCGAGAGCGAGATCGCGTCCGTAAACATGGTTTATGGCGCGGGAGCCAGCGGCACGCGGTCAATGACCTCCTCCTCAAGCGTCGGCATCAGTCTCAAAAGTGAGGGGATATCCTACTGCGCGAGTGCGCGCGTCCCTATGGTTTATGTCAATATGCAGCGCGGAGGTCCCGGCGTAGGTACTATCCAGGCTTCACAGCAGGACTATTTCCAGGCGACTAAAGCCAGCGGCAATGGCGGATTCAGGATGATCGTTCTGGCTCCCTCAACGGTGCAGGAAGCAGTGGATATGACCTATCAGGCCTTTGATCTGGCCGATCGTGACCGCAATCCCGTGCTCATTCTCGGAGACGGTGTCATCGGAACCATCATGGAGCCGGTGGTACTTCCTGAGATGAAGAGCGATGAAGAAGTTGCAGCTCTGAAGGCAAAGCACCACGGATGGGCGATCGTCGGCCACAGCCGTGAGGAGAAGCGGGGATTCCTCACTCCAGGCTTCTGGTCAACGGATTCGCTTGAAGCGCACTGTCTGGAATTGGAGAAGCTTTACAGCAGCTGGGAAGAAAATGACGTGCAGGTCGAAGAACTGTATCTGGAGGATGCTGAAGTGGTCCTGGTCGCCTACGGCACTTCCGCCCGTATCGCTAAAAGCACCATGGAGATAATGCGCGACGAAGGCTGCAGGATCGGCATGATCCGTCCAAAAACAGTTTCCCCGTTCCCGGCAAGATCCTTTGATAGGATCAATTACGATACCTGTAGGTGTGTGCTCGATGTGGAGATGAGCATTCCCGCCCAGATGCTTTATGACGTCAGACTTGGCGTTAAAGATCGGGCCCCGGTGGAGTGCTGTCTACGCAGCGGAGGTAATCTTATTGAGCGCGAAGATGTCGTAAAGGAGATAAAGAAGATACTTGAAGGAGGCGGCAGATAATGGAAGCGGTATATAGCAGAACAAAAACACTAAACGGAAATCTGCTGGGTTTCTGCCCCGGGTGCATGCACGGAACAGTCTTTAAGCTGATCGGTGAAGTGCTGGAAGAGATGAATATCGACAGCAGTACCACCGCCATACTCGGTATCGGCTGCTGCGGTCTTGCTCAGGAGGTTGTCAGCTACGATCTTGCCACGGCTCCCCACGGACGTGCCTGCGCAGTGGCGACCGGGCTCAAGCGTGCAAATCCTGACACTATCGTGTTTACCTATCAGGGCGACGGCGATCTGGCCTCCATAGGTCTTGCTGAGACGATCCATGCTGCCAACCGAGGTGAAAACATTACCACAATTTTCATCAACAACGGCATCTACGGAATGACCGGCGGCCAGATGGCGCCTACCACACTTGTCGGTATGAAGGCCACTACCGCTCCGGGTGGACGCGATCCCGGGCAGCACGGGTATCCTCTTCATATGGCCGAGATCATCGATCAGCTTATAGCTCCCGTATATATTGAACGTGTCAGCTGCAACAATCCCGCCAATGTCCGCAGGACGAAAAACGCTATACGCAAGGCCTTCCGGAATCAGATCGAGTGCAGGGGATATTCTCTGGTGGAGGTCGTTACCAGTTGCCCCACCAACTGGGGACTCAACCCGGGGAAGAGCCTCGGATTCCTTGAAGAGAATATGTTCAAAGAATTTCCGCTTGGCGTTCTGCGGGACAATACGGAGGTAAAGTAATGGAACTGAATCTTATGGTGGCAGGGTTCGGAGGACAGGGCGTCATGATGATCGGAAAACTGCTCAGTCAGGCTGTATGCGATTCCACTGACTATAACGTGACCTTTTTTCCTTCTTATGGCGCACAGCAGCGCGGCGGCACGGCAAACTGCTATGTCGTGATCGCAGACGGTGATGTCGGATCGCCTAAACCTGCCCTTGTCGATCAGTTGATCGTGATGAATGATGTGTCCATGGTGAGGTACCGCAATAACGTCAGATCCAGCGGCATCATTTTTACCAACAGTTCCCTTGTCCAAAGCAGTGCGGAACGCGGCGATGTGACCGTGGTCCCGATACCTGTCACCGAGATGGCGCTGGAACTCGGAAGCCTCAAAGTGCTGAATATCATCATGCTGGGCGTCTATATCGGTTTCAGCGGACTGATCGACGAGGATCTGGTGCTCGACTGCATCCTTCGTCTTCTAGGTAAAAAGCCGGAATTTATTGAACTCAACAGGAAGGCTTTTTCACTGGGACTCGAAGCGGGGAGGAAAGCAAAAGAAAAGGTATAGCTTGTCTAGCAACTTTGTGCCTGAGAAAATGTCAAAATTGGCACATCTGGAGGTGCACAGCAATAGTTTAACCCGCAGCGCCGACAGGCCGCCTCTGCGGCCAATCCCCGCTGCGGGTTGTATTTTGTGTCCAGTTGTCGGAAAAATTGTCGGAAAAAGATTTTTGCTATTTTTGTTAGAACTTATTCAGCACAGAAATAGCCATATATAGCAAAAAAGCCTGGATTCTTTAACGAATCCAGGCTTTTGCATTGCGTTAGGACACCAGTAATCATACAATTCGGCGTTTCTTACCTCCAAGAGGGGGGTGGGTGCAAAGTGGGTGCAGATTATGTAAACCATATCTGCACCCATCTTTTTCCCGAATACATCCAATTGGACGTTTCATGTTATTTCAGAACACCTTGTCCCCGTTTCTTACCAGCTCGGTTGGCCTGAGCAGTACAACACCCTGCTCCGATTCTGTCCCGAGGATACGGACTTCACTTTTCACAGAACCGATGTAGATCGGCGTCAGATTCACGCAGCAAATCACCTGTGTGCCGACCAAATCCTCCGGTTTGTAGAGCGTCGTGATCTGCGCGGAGGACTTTTTGACGCCAATCTTCTCGCCGAAGTCGATCGTCACTACATAGGCGGGATTGCGGGATTTCTTGTTATCCTTCACGTCGATCACGGTCCCGGCCCGCATTTCGACCTTGTCGAAATCTTCGATGCTGATCATATCCGCTCTCCTTACCATCAATCGCAGGGCACCGGTACGCCTGCCAGCTCGAAATAGTGCTCTCCCCATTTGCAGAGGGCTTCCACGATCGGAACCAGCGTGCTTCCGAATTCCGTCAGCGAATACTCTGTCCGAGGAGGGACGACAGGATACAGCACCCGGTTAATCACATCGTCCTCTTCCAGTTCCTTGAGCTGCTTCGACAGCATGCGCGGCGTCGCCTGCGGGATCGCCTTCTGGATCTCGTTGTAGCGCCGTGTGCCGCCGATCAGTTCATAGATGATCTGCGCCTTGTATTTCCCGCCGACCACGTCCATGGCCGCTTCCACAGGACACTGATAGCTTTTGATCTTCTCCAGATTCATGCCTGCGCTCCTAACTATACTTTTTTATAGTATATCACAAAAAAGTGCGTTCTTGTGTTTTGGATAATTCCGGCTATAATTATATCCGCAGGAAGCAAAATGTCAAGAACTTGTATTCGGAGGACAGAAGATGGATTTCCTGGAACTTGCCGCAGCGCGGTATTCCGTACGTTCTTATTCGGATAAGCCTGTCGAGCAGGAAAAGATCGACTGGATCCTGAAAGCCGCGCAATTGGCGCCTACGGCGGTCAATTTTCAGCCACAGAAGATCTATGTGCTGAAGAGCGACACGGCCATGGCGAAGATCAATCGCCTGTGCCGCTGCATCTACGGCGCGCCGCTGGTGTTCCTGATCTGCAGCGACGAGCGGAAAACCTGGAAGAGCCAGACGGAGCGGGGCTACAGCTCCGGCGAAATGGACTGCAGCATCGTCTGCACCTACATGATGCTGGAAGCCTGGGAGCAGGGGCTTGGCTCGGTATGGGTACGCCTGTTCGACGTGAACGCCGCGGCGAAGGCCTTTGACCTTCCGGAGTATATCAAGCCGATCTGCCTGCTGCCGGTGGGCTATGCCTCTGAGGATGCGGTTCCCTATGCTCCCTGGCATGACGTATACCGTCCGATCGAATCTTTCTGTGAGGAGCTCTGAAGCATGAGCGATTTACGAAAGGTCCCCGGTATCGGGGCGAAGAAAGAGGCCGAGCTGATTGCGCTGGGCTATCCCACGCTGGATGCGCTCAAGGGAGCTGATCCGGACGATCTATATCTCCGGGCATCCCTGAATGCGGGCGAGACTCTGGACAAATGCGTTCTGTACGCCTTCCGCTGTGCGGTGGCCTACGCGAAGGATCCCGCGCCCGATCCGATGAAATACCGCTGGTGGTATTTCTGCGACAAGGACAAGAAGTAAAGGAGCATACCGTTATGGCAAAGAAGATCGTCATTCTCAACGGCAGTCACCGCCGGAACGGCAACACCTCTGCGCTGACCGCTCAGTTCAAGCGCGGCGCGGAGGAGGCCGGGAACACGGTCACCGAGTTTCATCTCGGCAGCATGAAGATCAGCGGTTGCCTCGGCTGCTGGCACGGCGGCAAGGACGCCGCTTGCCCCTGCGTCCAGAAGGATGACATGGCGAAGATCTACCCCGTCTATCGGGAGGCAGACGTCGTGGTACTGGCTTCGCCGCTGTATTACTGGTTCATCTCCGGCCAGCTAAAGACGGCCTTCGACCGACTCTTTGCCGTGGCGGAGTGCGATCCCGGCTACCGCAATCCCAAGAAAGAGAGTGTGCTGCTCATGGCGGCCGAGGGCGCCGGCTTTGAGGAGAGCGAGCACTGGTACGACCATCTGGAAAAGCACATCGGCTGGAAGAGCCTCGGCAAAGTCCTCTGCGGCTGGGTGACACAGCCGGGAGATATCGAAGGAAAACCGGAGCTGCAGCAGGCCTATGAGCTTGGCCGCTCCATCAAATAACAGGAGGAAAACACCATGGGTAAGAAAATCGTTGTTCTGACCGGCAGTCCCCGCAGAAAGGGCAACAGCTTTGCCATGACTGAGGCCTTCATCAAGGCTGCCGAGGCCAGGGGCCACAGCGTCAAACGCTTCGACACCGCGTTCATGGACATCGGCTATTGCCACGCCTGCATGACCTGCTACAAGAAGGGGCAGCCTTGCTCCTTCAAGAGCGACTTTAACGGCGCTATGGCCGACGCCATTCTGGAGGCGGACGTCATCGTATTCACCACGCCTGTGTACTGGTATTCCATCCCCGCCCAGCTGAAGGCAGCCATCGACAAGATGTTCGCATTCGTGGTCGGTGAAAAGGACTTTTCCGGCAAGGAATGTGCACTGATTGCCTGCTGCGAAGAGGACGATCAGGCCGTGCTGGACGGTGTCCGGCTCCCAATCGAACGCACGGCAGCACTCAACGGTTGGACGATGGTGGGTTCGGTCTGCGTCGGCGGCGTGATGGAGATCGGCGATATCGACAAGACCGACGGCTGTGCACAGGCTGCTGCCCTGGCAGAAAAGTTCTGAGGTGAATTCTCAGAGCTTTCCATATCTTGAGCGGCTAGCGTGAGAAAACGGAGAATCGAGAGGAAAAACACCTCTCGGTTCTTTGTCTATTCAGCCTGTGTCCTTGTGGATGTGATATCATTCTCCTGAATCATAAAAAACGGGAAGGATACAACCGCAATTAAGCATTGCGATAAATCGTTTTTTAACTACAACGGCTCTGGTATTCCTAAGGAAATATGCTGGTTTTTTGATGCACAAGATCTTGCCCCAGGAGGAAAAATCGCGATAACGCTTCAATACCAACAGAAAACATATGACGCGCGAATTATCAATGAGTCTACCGATCGACGGAGGACAAGGATTTTCTGGGGTAGTGAACTGGGAGCATGTTTTAATCAATACAGAGGCTCCGAGCAAAAACTATCCTGAGTGATGAAGACTTGCAAAAAATCGTCCCGCTGCATCCATATGCTGCATTAATGCTAAAGCATATATCACGCGTTTTCACAGCTAGCCAAAGAAGTATGTTCGACTTTATTGTGGCGCGTGACCCTGATGCAGATGGTGTCAAGGATGCTGATGGAAATATTCTTGCCTGTCGGGCATGCTCTGATAAAAGTTGTGCAATAGTTTCAAGTAGAAGGACTTCTGAGTTTCCTTTTGAACGTCCGCTACCTGTACGAAGAGCACTAGGACAAACTGAACGAAATGCCGAGTTATGTAAACTAATTGAACGAAAGCCCGGCAAAGTGAACGAAATCTCCCTGAAAGTGAACGATTACTCGGGGTGCGGGAGCGAGAAAAACGCCCCAGAAAGCAAAAAATCGGCCGCCCGAAATGAAGAGCGACCGAGAGTAATTTGAATTTTTAAGTGAAAAATGAGAGGAAATAGCTGGATTTCGGCTATTTCTTCGCATTTATGGGCAAAAAGTTTAGGACGGCAATTCTATCAAAATTACCGTCCTAATATGGAAAAGGTATCGCGTTTTGATAGAATTTCCCGGAGGGGGGGTTCACCTGCCCTTTAGGGGGGGGTCAACCGGGGTCAAGGGGGGGCAAATTTCAGAGGGGATTCAACGCGGTATTTTCTCCAAGGCACGATAGTCGATCTTCCCGCGCGGCGTTCTTGGTAAGTCCGCGCGATACTCGATCTCGTCCGGCACCATATAGCCGGGGAGTTTATCCTGGCAAAGGCGAAGGAGTTCTTCGGTCAAGGCCTCATCCTCAGTCACGCCAGCTTTCGTCACAATACATGCCTTGGGATAGTTGATTCGTTCCTCGTCGGGGATTCCGACC
This sequence comes from Oscillospiraceae bacterium, assembly GCA_017434755.1. Lineage (GTDB taxonomy): Bacteria > Bacillota > Clostridia > Oscillospirales > Oscillospiraceae > Limivicinus. The sequence continues at coordinate 23,913 of JAFRER010000016.1, forward strand.
ACGCAGCAGAGCTCGACCGCCGGATGCTGGTTCAATACTGCCTCGATCCGATCGGGGAACATCTTGGTTACATTGCCGTCGGCTCCCTTTGTCATAACAAGCCGCTTAATTCTTCCTGTCACAAAAATAGCTCCGTCCTCATTGATATAACCCAGATCTCCAGTGTGCAGCCAATGACGTCCATCCTTGTGAGTTTTGACAATCGCATCTGTTGCAGCTTGGTTTTTATAATAACCCAACATGAGCGACGGGCCAGTCATGCAGATTTCTCCTTGCTGGTTGTAGGTCACTTCCTGATATGTCTCAGGATCCACAATCTTGCAAACAATTTTGACCAAGGGGATTCCTGAGCTTTCCGGCAAGTTTATTTCTTCATAGGTCACGGTAGCCGCGCTGACCATTTCTGTGGAACCCAACCCTTTCGCCAATGGGTACTGTGCCCCGCGGGATTTGAGCAGCTTATTGATGGCCTGTTCTGTATCTGCCCCCATTTTATCGCCACCATAGTAAATATGTTTCAGACAAGATAAATCCATTGTTGCCAGTCTCTCGTTATGCAGCAAGGGCTCATAATACGCAGGGATGGAAGCCATCAAGTGATTGGGCCTGTATGTTTTGATATATTGGTCAAACTTCTCCGGCCGATAATCTGGAATAAGAACAAGCTGAAACCCAAACGCCAGCGGGGCCAGCATACCATCAACAAGACTGTAATTCACAAAGGGCGGCAACACGGCCATGTTGATTTCCTGCCTGTCGTATTCCAATTCACATGCTATCTGCCAAATGACAGAATTGATATTATAATCCGAACACATCACGCCCTTCGGTTCGCCGGTGGTGCCGCCGGTGTGGGAAATCAGCGCCATAGCGTGGGGATCCTTTTGAACCGACGGAGCCGCTGTGTTCGCACCTGCGTCCAGAAAGTCCTTCCAGCTTTGAAAAACAGAAGGCTTTGGCAGTCTGGCACGGGGCGTTTTCAAAAAGTACAACTGCTTGACCCCAAAGGGCAGCGATTCCCCGGCAGAGACAACGATTGCGTGCTTCACCATTGTCTGACCGATGCTGTCTTTGATGATGTTGTAGGTGCCTTCAAAAAGAATAGCGACCTCGCTCTGGACTTCGTTCAGATAATGCAGGATTTCCTGTTCCCCGGCCAGAGGGTGGATCATGTTGGAGACCGCGCCGATCTTGTTGAGCGCGTATACCACATACAGCGCCTCGGGGATGCTTGGCAACGCCACCGTAACGATCTCGCCCGGTTTCACCCCGAGAGAACAAAAGGCGGCAGCTGTGAGGTCGATCTGCCTGAACAGCTTACTGTATTTGATTTTCCGTCCCAAATATAAAATTGCAATATCGTCCGGAAAATCCCGGTTGTTTTCCATCAAGTATTCATAGATGGTGCATTCGGGCAGCGGTGCGTTGATGGTCTCTTCGCTGTAGTATTTCAGCCACGGCTTGTCGATGGATGGATAACCGGTTAACTTCTTTTCTTCTGCCATTCTTGCTTCCCCCGGAAAATAAAAAGTGCGCAGCCGGAGCCGCGCACGAAAAACGCAGTGCTCCTTTTGCTGCCACGCAATTCTTTAACATCCCAAGAGAATGCAAAGATGGAGAATGCGTTTTTACCGGAAGTAAAAACTCCATTCTCTTGGGACATAATATTGAATTGCGTGGCGAAGATAGTTTACCAGATTAACGGAAGAAAAACAAGACGAAACCTCAAATTGAACGATTGCCCTCGGTGAGAACGATACCCCTCAAATTGAACAATACCCCTCTGTGAGAACGATTTGTCCGGGAGAGGGGTGCCGGGAACACCCGAAAAAGCAAAAACGCCGCTGCGGAAATGACCCCGTAGCGGCTGCTTTTTTATGTCTGGACAGCGGAAAAGCCCTGAAATCAAGGGCTTTCTGGCAAAACAAAAAGGTAGGCAATTCTATCAAAATTACCTACCTTTTATGCGTTTGGGCGCCGGCAATCATACAATTCGGCGATTCCTCTCTCGGGGAGGGGGGGTGGGTGCAAAGGTGGGTGCAGATTATGCAAACTGGCCTGCATCCTCTTTTTCGCGAAATACATCCGCTTGGACCTTGTGGTGGTATTACAGTTTTGCGAAACTTCCAGAGCGTGCGGATCAGATCGAAAGCGCAGTCATGGCAGGCGTCAAATTGCATTCCCCCGGTTTCGGCTTTTGGAAAACCTGAAAAAGCATCCGCATACTCCGCAGAGAAGGGCGGGCGTTGGTCCTCTTTTTCCGTCGCCTTACGGCTCGCGCCACTTGATGACCTTAGGGGGCTCGGTGAGCGCGACCGCCCAGTCGACGACCTCGAGCACACCGTCCCAGGTAGCGGGTTCGCCCTTGCCGTTCCTGGCCATCTCAAGCGTGGCCTTCTCGGCGTCGCTGAGCGCGTCCTTGGCTTCGAGCCTTGCGACGATCCCGCGGTTGATCTTTTTCATGATCAGCCGCAGCGGGGCGGAGAGCTTGCTCATATCAAAGCCGCCCTGCAGGGTGAACACCGGGATGTCGGAAGCAAGGCTGTGGTTCTTCCTGCAAGTTTCTCCCATGGCCGCGCCGGGAGGAGACATGCCCACCTGCACGACGCCGCAGACCTTATAGTTTTTGAGCGCCTTGTCCAGGCCGGAGACCCTTCCGGCCATAATCCAGCCGACATACACGACCTCGATCCCCTTCGGCAGCGGGCAGCGGTCGGCGGGATAGGCGGGAATGGCGAGCATCCTCGACATGACTCTCGCGTAGCGCTCACAGGAGCCGGTGGCGGATTTATAGATGACAGCACGAATCATAAGTCTTCCTCCCTTGAAAATCAGACGATGCGCCTGTCGCGGACCTGCGAATCGTAGTGTTTGTTGAGGAACGGCCGGACAACGTAATAGATGAGCTTGTTCTCAAAGTTGCCCATGTAAATGACAAAGGTGACGACGAAGAACAGCAGCCCGATCAGCCCGAGCTTGCCAAGCAGCTTCAGCAGCGCCTTTGCGATCTCTTTCTTGTTGCATTTCATCTTGCCTTACCGCCTTTCTTAATACGCGTCGGAGTCGTCGAAGTTGAGGAGCGTGGGATCGAGAGGCTCCTCGTTGAGGACGATGGACATGTACTGGTTGACGCAGTCGCGCATGTTCTGCCGCGAGACGGTGCGGCTGTCCTCCAAGTCGTGCTCGATGAAAATAAAGCGGAAGCCCAGATCGCGCGCCTGCTCCTCCATGATCGCGTGCACGCCGAGCATGCCTTTGCAGGCGATGTTGTCGTTCATCAGGACCATGTCGCAGTTGAAGTTGTGCGCCCATTCCCACACGGCGTTGACGTTGTCCCAGCCGCCGACGGCCATGTGGCGCATCGTCGCCTTCTGCGTGAGCCGCGCGAGGTCGTCGATGGCCTTGTCGGGGTCCTCGGTGTCGATCATATTGAAGCCCATGGTCGAGTCCATGTTCAGCACGATCGCGATGCCCCAGCAGTTCTGCACCCAGGTCGGGAAGTCGGTGTAATACACGGCCGAGGGGCCCCAGAGGAAGGCGCGGTGGCGGGTCTTGCCGCCGAAGGGCTGATACTTCTTTTCATAGCACTTGCGCAGGCGCTTCATGACCTTGCGGTCGACCTTGTTGAAATAGGGATCCGCGCCGTTGACGGACTGCCACTCATAGAGCTTGTAGAGGGTCTCGGACACGCCGACCTCGGCGGTGTAGCCGGTCTTCATGTAATCCCACTTCTCAAGCTCAAAGTTGTTCTGCTCGTTGATGCGCCTGGCGGCCTTGAAGAAGGCGTCCCAGTTGAACTTGACGCCGTACTGCTCCTCGACGAAGGCGATGGTCTCCTTCATGATCTGCCGCGAGAAGGGCAGGGCGAGCTCGTCGTCGTTGTGGATCATGGCGAGCGTGGCCTGGTAGTCGGGCAGGCCGACGCGGCGGCGCTGGAACATTGAGGTAGCCTCAGACGCGTTGCAGGGCATATTGGTGGTGATGAGCGCCTTGCCCACCAGCGGGAAGGCGTCGTCGAGGGCGACGCCGGTCTCCGCCGCGCAGCGCGAGCACACGTCCGCCGGCAGGCCGAAGGACTCGGCCACGTCGATGTAATAGGGCTCGATGTGCTGGTCCACGTCGCAGATGATGAATTCCGGCAGCGTCTGCAGCGGCACGGGGTACAGTCCCGGGAAGCCGGTCATGAACAGCTCCGGCAGCACCTCGTCCATGGGGACGAGCTTCTCGCTCTTCGCCTGGCTGGCGCCGAGACGGCGGTCATGCGAGAGGATGTATCCGATACGGCCGGTGAGGCTGCGGACGATGGCGTGCATCTGCGCGTGCGCGACGCGCAGCTCCTCGCCGCGGTAGCCCTCGAACAGGCGGTCGATGAACATGAAGGTGCCGAGGTACGAGCCCATCCAGCGGTATTCCCAAAAGCCCTTCATGATGGACACCGGCGCGGAGCCGACCATCTTCACCATGGCCAGAACGTTGTTCAGCCAGGACGCGTAATCGAACATCGTGTCCTTGACGCCGCGCCACTCCCTGTACTTCGCGACGCCGGTCACATCGTGATAGCGCGAGCGCTGGCCGCCTTTCCCGTTCTCAGCGCGCCATACCGGGTCGAATCTTTTCAGCTTATCGTCGATGAAGCCAATGAGTTTTCCCATGTTCTTAGCCTCCTATTCGTTGATCTTCTTGATCTCCAGGCTCTCCACAAAGGCCTGGAACCGCGTGCGGAGCTGGCCGACCGAGCCGAGAGCGTACTCTTTCTCGATCGTGCAGCAGGGGATGCCGTTCTCGGCGCTCATGATATGGGAGGCGAGCACCTTCTCATAGCTCCAGAACTCGCAGAACTTCATGTTCTCGTAGATGATGCCGTCGGCCTTGTACTCGCGCGCGAGGCGCAGCAGCTCGCTGTGGCGCTGGTCGATCTTCATGCCGTCCATGAAGCGGGCGCACTGGTTCCAGTGCAGATAGTGGCGGCAGATCGCGTCGAAGGCGCTCTCGCCGTCCAGGATCTCGATCTTCTCACGGCTCGGCAGGCTGCCGAAGCAGTAGCGGTCGGCCACGACCATCGCCCCGCAGGTCTCGATGAGTTTGGTAAAGTCGGGGTCGTCGACCTCCGAACCGGCGAGCACGACGCGCGCGCGGAACGGGAAGCTCGGCTCCGGCTCTCGGGTCTTGATCTCCTCGAGCGTTTCCTTGAGATAGGGCAGGATCAGCTCGTGCGGGCAGACCTCGCTGACGACCTGGATCACGTGGAACTCATAGCCGGTGATGGGCGGATTGTCCAGCTTCCTGAACTCCCCGATCTGCGTGATCACCTCGCAGAGCTCGTTGAAGCGCTCGATGGCGCGGCGCATCGCCTCGTCCGAGGTGTCCGCCTTCAGGACCTTCTCCATCGGAGCCAGCACATGCTTGCGCAGCTGTGCCTTGTAGTAGTCGAGATGCGTTTTGTCGCCGCGCATCGGCGGATCGATGATGGTGACGAAGAAGTTCTCGTGCTTGATGGGATTGAGCAGATAAAGATGCTCCTCCATCCGTTCCATGGCCGCGCAGCTCTCCGATCCGAAGACCGCGGAGAGATAGTTGTAGCCGCCCTCGATCGCGCGCTCAAGGATCGAGCGGACGTAGGGGCAGGTGCGGCCTGTCATGTAGTAGGTCGCCACATCCGTGGACGTGCAGCGCGGCGCGCGGAGCCTCGTGGAGAAGCAGCCGTCGAGATTCAAAAGTACCTCGGGCAGATAATAGCAGTTGTAGCCCAGCGCGTGCTTTCCCTCTTCTACGGCTTTCGTCACAAGCTCGTTCTGCGCATCCTGCAGAAGGTTTTCAAAAAAGATCAGATGCTTTAGATCCTTCAAATCAGATACACCCTTTCAAAAGACTTGTTTTCTCTCATGTCGTCTGATTGCTGTTTTTCTCCGTTGGCCACGCCCGCCCGCGTTCCGCTTCCGGACGGCGTATCCACGGATCCCTTGCAATAAAACTATAACAAAAAACCGATATCCGGTCAAGGCATGCGATCAATTATGCAAAAATATAAATGTTTGCGATTGTTTGGCGCGATAGATGATTGATCTCTTTTGATCCGCGATAAACTTTTTGGCGAAACTCGAGAAACGCCAAAAAGTATAGGGGGTGGGTGCAGATTCGTAATTGCCCCAATCCTCGAAATAATATAAAAAACAGAAAAAGCGAGACGGGCAGATGCATGGTTGCACCCACCTGTCTCGCTTTGCCCTTGTATCAAGGGTTTTCCCGGGGAGATACGCAAAAAAGTACACAGGCTATTGTATCATAGCCTGTGTACCAATGTGGTTGCGGGGGAAGGATTCGAACCAACGACCTCCGGGTTATGAGCCCGACGAGCTACCAGCTGCTCTACCCCGCGATATGTTGCTCAATGGAGAGCTTATACAGACTATCACATGCGCGGAGGAAAGTCAAGAAAAAAATAAAAACCGCGGAAGATAGCGAATAACAACGGCAATATGTATGATACCGGACAGAAAAGGCGGCGTAAAAACAGTTGGATGTCTGATTTAACATATGTTATGATAATATTAGTGAAAAGCGAATGGGCTTACTTTTTCAGAATGAGAAAGACTGCTATGACAAGAGATCTCACAAAAGGTTCCATACTGAAATGCATCCTGTCCTTCGCGATACCGATCCTGCTGGGAGCCATGTTCCAGCAGGTCTATAACGTTGTGGACACGGCGATCGTCGGGCGGTATCTGGGAGTGGACCAGCTTGCGGGCATGGGTTCCGCCGGGGCGGTGTTCTTTCTGATGGTGTCGCCGGTGATTGGATTGTGCAACGGTTTTTCCATTCCGGTGGCCCAGCGCTTCGGATCGGGGGAGGAAAAGGAGCTTCGGCGCTATGTGGCGAACACGGCGTGGCTGTGCATAGCCATAGCGGCTGGCCTCGTCATCGTTACCATGGTGCTCTGCCGTCCGCTGCTGCGTCTGGTGAACACGCCGGAAGCGGCGTTTGAATACGCTTACAGCTATCTGATCGTCATCTTTGCAGGCATACCCTTCACGTTTCTGTATAACATGACATCCGGGATCATGCGCTCCCTCGGCAACAGCCGCACCCCGGTCTTTTTCCTGATCCTCGCGTCAATCCTGAACGTGTTTCTTGACCTGCTCTTTATGATCACGTTCAAGATGGGAACGGCGGGGGCGGCGCTGGCGACCGTTGTCGCCCAGGCCTCGTCGGGCATCGCTTGCTTCCTGAGCCTGCGGAGATATCCGGTGCTGAAAATGCAGCAGGATGAAAAGAAGGCGGATCTGGCCGTAATGAAGGAGCTTTCCCGTTACGGGATCCCCATGATGCTGAATCTGTTCATTACGGCGATCGGCGCCATGTTCGTCCAGTGGGCCGTGAACAGCTTCGGAACATCGGTGGCAGCGGGCGTTGCCTCCGGACAGAAGATCCACGGCGTTCTGGGCAGCCCGATGGAGGCCCTCGGCCAAACGATGGCATCGTATACCGGACAGAACACCGGCGCCCGCAGGATGGACAGGGTGAAGAAAGGCATGTGGACAGCCCTGCTGCTCTGCGCGGTGTGGTGGGTCATCTCGAACATCATCGTCCGCACGGGGGGATCCTCGCTTGTGGGACTGTTCATCGATCCGGCGGAGACGACGGCCACGGAGAGCGCCCTGCACTTTGTCTTCATCACCGTCTCGGCCAATGTACTCCTCGGCTCGATCTACACGCTCCGTTCCGCGCTGCTGGGCTTAGGCTATCCCGGCATATCTGTGATCTGCGGGGTCATAGAGATGTTCGGCCGGACATTCGTGGCGGTGTTTCTGGCGCAGCGCTTCGGCTTCGCGGGATTGTGCTATATCCACATCGTGCCGTGGATCCTGGCTACGCTGCTGCTCCTGCCGGGATTCATCATCCTGCTGAGAAGAAAGACGGCGGAGCTTGCCCCTCCGGCGGAAGCATAAAAAAGACTCCCCGGGAAGTCTTCCATGGACTTTCGGGGAGTTATTTTTCCTTTGCCAGCTCTGCGAGTTGTTTGAATTTTCCGATAATGATCTCATATCCGCCGCGTGAATGAGGCAGAAGACAGTGCGAGCAGTCCTTGATCCCGCTGTCCAGATACCGGAAGCTGCCGCCGCATGATGAACCGAGGGCATAGAGCGGGCAGTAGCAGAAAAGACAGTTGAAATGCTCGGGATCCGCGCCCTGATGGCAGGGGAAATACGCACAGGCGCTGTTGCAGAAGTATTCGGATGAGTTTTCCGTCTTCATGCGTTCTCCCATTCCGGGATGCAGACCACATCGCCTATGTGGTAGCCGAGGATGATGGAGGCTGTCTTCCGGAAGGTCTCCGGATCGCCGCTGGTGAAGAAGCGCACATCCCCGCTGCCGCCGGTGGCGCCGGAACCGGTGAGCTGTCTGGCAAGGGCGTCCGCCCCGCAGGCGGAGGCGGAGACGATCTCAACGCCGTCCCCGAGATATTCCCGCAGAGAGGGCTCTATGATGCCGTAGTGCGTGCAGCCGAGAAGAAGGGCGGTGGCGCCGGCGGACCGGATCGGCGCGAGGTATTCGGCCACGGCCTTTTTCACCCGTTCGTCCGAATAGGGAATGCCCGCCTCGATCAGCGTCACGAAATCCGGGCAAGGGACAGAGATGATGTCCCGCTTTAAGCCCGCATTGCGAAGCGCCGTTTCAAAGCCGCGGGAGTTTATCGAGGCCTGCGTGGCGATGATGCCGAGGGGCCCGTCCTCCGGGAGAGAGCGTATCAGCTCGACCGAGGGGGAGAGCACGTCAAAGCCCGGCACGGAACAGCCGGCTATGACATCTCCCGCGATCAGGGAGCAGGTGCCGCAGGCGGCCAGGACCGCCTTCGCGCCGGAGCGGACGAGGAAGGACACGTTGTTCCGCGCGCAGGTCCGGAGCTCGTTTCTCGCTTTGGAGCCGTACGGGACACGGCCGTTGTCGCCGAAATACAGTATGTTTTCCTCCGGAAGCTTTTTGCGGAACTCCGCCAGCGCGGACAGACCGCCGAATCCGGAATCGAATATGCCTACGGGCCTGTTGTCCATGATACACTCCTGCCTGAACTGAGATATTGATACTATACAGCAGAACGGGCCGTTTTACAACAGCTTCGTTGCCGGGCGGGAAAGGATATGGTTTGAAGAAAGCGGCCGCTTGATATATAATGGACAAAAAAGGCGGGTGAGGTCGGAATGAAAGAGTGCACGGAAAAATACAGGCGGCTGCTTGCCGGGACAACGCTGTTCGCCGGGATGCCGGAGGAAAAGCTGGAGCAGGGGCTGCAGGCGATGAAGGCTTCCTGCACCGACTATCCCAAGGGGGCGTTCCTCTGCCACCTCGGGCAGCCGGTCCGCCGCTTCGGACTCGTACTGGCGGGAAAGATCCAGGTCTGCATGGATGATATCGACGGAAACCGGATGATCATGGCGAACGTGACGGCAGGGGGCACCTTCGGCGAATCGCTCTGCTTCCTGCACGCAGAGGAATCACCGGTATATATCGTGGCGACGGAGGACGCGGAGATCCTGTGGCTCAGTCCGGACGAACTGTTTACGGCGGGAAACGATGCGCTGTCCGCGGATCTGCGCAGCCGGTTCACTGCCATGATCGCCGAGAGGGCCCTGTCCATGAACACCCGCATCCAGATCCTCTCCAAGCGCACCCTGCGGGAGAAGCTGATCACCCTGTTCAGCTCCTTTTCCATCAGCGGCTGCAGCTCCTTCGAGGTGCCTTTCAACCGGGAGGATATGGCTGCCTATATCGGGGCGGACAGAAGCGCGCTGTCCAGGGAGCTTTCGAAGATGAAAGCGGAGGGCCTGATCGATTATCATAAGGAGACCTTCCGTATTCTGAAAAATGATTGAGAAACAGACGGCACATTTTGTTGCATATGCAACCAAGAGTGCCGCTTACTTGTGGTATACTCCTTTAGAAAACAAGAATAAAGGAGTGAAACAAAATGAAAAGATTAATGGCAATTCTGGTCGCGGTCCTGCTGATGGCCGCGCTGTTCAGCGGCTGCGGCTCTGCCGCCGCGCCCGCCGCGGAAAAGACGGAGGAACCGGCTGCCGCGCCGAAAGTCACGGCTGAAGAGCCCGCAGCGACGGAAGCACCGGCGGAGACACCGGAGCCGGTGACGATCCGCATCGGTGCCCTGAAAGGTGCCACCACCATCGGCATGGTCAAGCTGATCGACGATATGGAAAACGGCCTCACTGCTGGCAACTATGAATTTACCATGGCCGCCGCTGCCGATGAGCTTACCCCCAAGCTCCTGAAGGGAGAGCTGGACTTACTCGCACTGCCCGTAAATGCCGCCGCCAACCTGTATAACAAATCCAACGGCGGCGTGGAGATTGCCGCGATCAATACCCTCGGCGTCATCTACATCGTGGAAAAGGGCGGAGAGAGCGTAAACTCCCTGGCGGATCTCAAAGGGAAGACGATCTACGCCACCGGCAAGGGCAATACCCCTGAATTTGCTCTGCGGTACCTTCTTGCGCAGAACGGCCTCGACATGGATCAGGATGTCACCATGGAATGGAAGAGCGAGCCTTCGGAAGTGGTCGCCACGATGACCACGATGGACAGCGCGGTCGCCATGCTGCCGCAGCCCTTCGTTACCGTCGCGGGCATGCAGGTCGAAGGCCTGCGCACGGCCCTCGATCTCACCGAGGAGTGGAACAGGCTTGATAACGGAAGTACCTTCATCACGGCCGGGCTTGTGGTGCGCACGGCATTTGCCGACGAAAATCCCGAAGCGCTGAAGGCGTTCCTGGAAGAGTACGCCGCTTCCACCGACTATGTCAACGCCAGCCCGGCCGAAGCCGCTGTGATCGTTGAGAGGCTCGGTATTGTTGCCAAGGCCGCTGTGGCCGAAAAGGCGATCCCATACTGCAACATCGTGTGCATAACCGGAGAAGAGATGAAGAGCATACTCCCCGGCTATCTGCAGGTCCTTTATGATCTCAAGCCGGAATCCGTGGGCGGTGCCATGCCCGGTGATGACTTTTACTGGATGGGATAACGGATAACATATGAAAAGATCGACCGTCTTCAAGTTCATAGCGGTTGTCGCAGCTTTGCTGATCTGGCAGATCGCAGCTATGGCTGTGGGACTCGACATGCTTCTTGCCTCGCCGCTGCAGGTGGCGGGCAGGATGCTGTCAGTATGGCGTGAAGACGGTTTCCTCAGTACGGTCGTGTTCTCGCTGGGGCGTGTGTTTGCGGGTTTCCTGCTGGCCTTCGTCGCAGGGATCGTTCTCGGGGTGCTCTCGGGCAGATTCAAGGCCGTGGAGTATATGCTCTGGCCTTATGTCGTCACGTTCCGGGCGGTGCCCGTGGCGTCGTTTATCATATTGTGCCTGATCTGGCTTTCCTCCCGGCAGCTGACGGTGTTCATCGCGTTCCTGATAGTCTTTCCCGTGATCTACGGCAACGTCCTTCAAGGCATAAAGAGCACAGACCCTGCCATGAAGGAGATGAGCGCGCTTTTCAAAGTGCCGTGGGGGAGAAGGTTCCTGTATATCTACCTGCCGTCGATCAAGCCCTATCTGCTCTCGGCGTGCTCAACGGCGGCGGGGATGGCCTGGAAGGCCGGCGTCGCGGCGGAGATCATCGGCGTGGTGAAGGGCTCCATAGGGGAAAAGCTCTATGAGGCGAAGATCTATTTGCAAAGCGCGGATCTGTTCGCCTGGACAATCATCATTATCATCCTGAGCGTGATCATGGAGAAAGCGTTTCTGTTCCTGCTGAAACGGGCGTTCGCCGGGGTGGAGAAACTGTGAACAACATCGTACTTACCGGGGTATCCAAAAGCTTCGACGGCAGGGAGATCCTGAAAAATGTGTCCATGCGCTTCGAGGCGGGACAGACCGTCTGCATCCGCGGCCGTTCGGGGATCGGCAAGACTACGCTCCTGCGGATCATCGCGGGACTGATGGCGCCGGATTCCGGCGCGGTCAGCGCTGTCCCGGAGCGCATCGGCTTCGTCTTTCAGGAGGACAGGCTGTGTGAGGATTTCTCCGCGCTCAGCAATATCCGCCTTGTAACGGGCAGGGCGCTTCCGAAAGAGGACATCCTGCGGCATCTGGAAGAGCTGGAGCTGGCGGAGAGCGCGCTGCAGCCCGTGAGGGACTTCAGCGGCGGCATGAAGAGGCGGGTCGCGCTGGCAAGAGCGGTCTGCGCGGACCCGAATCTGCTCATCCTGGACGAGCCCTTCAAAGGCCTTGACCCGGAGTTGCGGATGAAAGTGATTGCCTATATAAAAAGGCACGTAGAAGGAAAGACGGTGCTGTGCGTCACCCATGACGTTTCGGAGGCCCTGTACATGGGCGGCACGATCATAGATCTTGATGATCTTTTTTGATACTGTATTTCTAGTAAAAAGGAACGGGGACTGCATGTTGCAGTCCCCGTTCCTTTTTACGTTGTCAGATCATGAGAATGCGGACATCTCCGCGGCGTACCAGTTTCTCCCTTCCTTCACGAAGAGCATCTCATAGCCGTTCTTCAGCCCGTATGAGTATTTCTCATACCATGATTGAGCGGTGAAGTTTGCTTTATACTGTATCGTGCAGTAGAAAGCGTCCTCGCCGACCGGATAGAAGTCCGAGAAAGACAGTTCTTCATAGTCTACCTGCGTATCGGATGCCCAGTACATTCCCTCTGCAGAATCTCTTATATATCTGTTCAGCCTTGTTCCGAACAGAGTACACTCCAGAAGAGCCTGGATCTTCGGACGGTTCACCTGTGAAGATGAGTAGTCCATGTAGCGGTTGAAGAATGTTTCGACCACGTCATGGACTTCTTCCATCAGCTGCTCGTCATTGGGATGGAAAAAGATGAATTTTCCGCTGTCCGTTATTACGGGGACTAGTTCGACGCCGGAACGGTCATAGGCCTTGATGACAGGTTCCGTAAACAGTCCGGAGTGAGAGTATTCAACAGTCTTCCATTCATTTCCCGCTGTGTATCCGCCGAAGCCTTCGAATATTCCGATACTGCTCGAGGTCACATCCTGCGGGAGCAGTTCTGTCCCACATACCGTAACCCGTACATCTTCCGGGGCCTCTATTACGATAGAATAGAGATCCTCCGGAATATAGAAGTATCTGTAAACGTTGGTTATCTCATCATATTCCGGATGGATTTCATTGCCTTTGCCGTCCGTTACGACCACGTTCCCGTACATTGTCCCGACACTGTAGCACTTATAGGTCGGGGCGGGGACGAACCGAGTCTCGAGCTCGGTCAGGCCGGGAACAGATATCTCGCCGGAATAATAAGTGTCTGTCACAGGAACCGAGTTTATACTCAGAATTACGTTTTCCGGAGCATTGACTTCTACGTTGATATGCTCGAGGTTGGAGGTGAAGTCACATACAGAAACGGAATCAAGTTTCCAGTAGTGCCTGCCGAAACCGGCGAATTTGTCGGCTCTTGCCTTGAAGACCACATTGTAAAGATTTGTATTCTTGGCCATGACTACAAATGTGGTGGTGGTTTTATCCGAACCGGAAATACTTCTGCGGAAAGAGAGATCATAGTCTCTGAGAGTACCGTCGTAATAGCTCCTGAAAAGAGCTTCGGCGTCTTCAAATTCACTTATATAGCTGCTTGCTGAGGGAGCTGCCAGATCGAGCCACTCGTCCTTGCTCATGGAAGAGAGCATTTCCTCCATTGGAAGCTCCGGGCGGGTAACCTCATAGACTGCCGCATATCGGTACAGTACAATGCATGTCACGGCGCCGACAGCGAGCAGGACGGCTGCCCATATGATCAGAAAAGTACGCCATCCGTGGGACGTCAGTTTCTTTGCTTTTTTCTCTTCATCCGGGTTTCCGGATGCTTCATCAACTGCAGAAGGCTCAGCGGGAACCTCGTTTTCCGTCATATAATCCCGGTTCTCATTCTCATTCATTGCTTTCACCTTCCTTTAATACGATAAAGCCTGTCGGGATTCTTCTGGGACCTGTGACAGAGGCACAGTTATTGATTATCTCTCCGCCGTAAACCATAACAGATGAAGAGCCTCCGTCAAGGTTCCCGGCGTTGACGGCCCCATATTCCAGCATGACGTTGACGATGTCTTCCATGGTTGCACCGAGAGTGTTTATGCTCCTGCCGTCAAGAACGAGAAGCAGCAGAGATCCGTCTTCCCGCTGGCCTATGGCAGTTCTGGGGTTGACACCGCTGCCCAGGTTTTGTGACTGAACTTCTCCGTTGATTATAAGCGCGGAGGCAAGCCCGTCGTGTGTTACGAAACTCACGCCCCATCTGATGCCGAGCTCCATCGCCTTGTTTCCTGTCATCGTGCCGATCCGCAGGACACCGTCCTTGTCGATGCCGACCACATTGTATTTATAGTCCGGGTTGCCCCACGTGATCTTGCAGTCGGCTATCACAAGGCCTTGCGGACGCCCGCCGTCACCAAGACCGCTCTGATCATTGAAGCCGCCTGCATTGATCCCCGCGATCCCGTCATATTTTGCTACCAAATCCGTAAGCTGAAGGCCCGGAGCCATGCCGAAATCTTCAGAGGTCCCGAGAATGACGCTTTTGGGATCACGCACGATCAGAAGCTTTCCCTTGCAGGTACCCATTGCGATATCGATGAGCTGGAGATAGTCCTGCTGTTTCTCTTTTGCGTCAGTTGCCGCGTCTGCGATGTGGATAAGGGAAGCATTGACGGGTTCCGTCTCGACCTGCTCGGTATTCTCACTGATATAGCCGGACAGCTCCTCTTCCGAGAGAAAAATGCTGGGGATCCATCTTATGGCGCTGGTCTCTCTCATCGACCGGGTGAAGCTCCCGGTAAGAGTGGGGGAGGGTCCCTTTTCCATGACCCAGATGATGCCGAGCAGTACTATGAGTATGGAAAGGATACTGATACCGAGAAAAGATAAAAGACGTTTCAGAAAGTTTGAATTGTTTTCTCTATTTTTCACTGAATTACACCTGCTTGAGCAAGAATATGATGAGAGAATAATGCTATTCCTTTCTCTGGGAAACGATTAACACGACAGATTCGATGATGACCAGAAGCAGAAAAACAAGAAGCGGGATCTTGAATGTTTCTCTGGACAGGATCTGGATCATAAACCTGTCCATAATCCACAGTATTATGAATATAACAGCCATATCCAGACAGATATGCGGAAGGATGCGCTTGAACATCATTCGTCCTCCCCGATATATATCATATCCCATACCGGTCTCCCGTACGGGTAGCTGAGCAGGCTGCCGTTCCACCAGAAGCCGGATGTCTGTCCACCGTCGAGATTGTAAGCGGAGACGCAGCCGAGATCATAGAAAAGATTTGAGAGCTGCTCCATGGTCATTCCGGCAGAAGCTGCGGTTCTGCCGTCTACTTCTACAAAATAATAGTGCCCCGGCTCCACACAGCCAATGGCTGAACGGGGATTTGCCCTTTTAACATTACTGTTGAAACTTGTTTTGACATTGCCGGAATCGAGTAGTTCCGGACCGAAACACCATGCCTGCCAGGCGCCGTATCCCGCAAGTGCGTCCGGATTGTATTCAGATGCGGGAACGGTGATCAGTTCTCCTTTGTTCGTAATTATACCAATGTCTTCAAATCCCGTGTTCCTGTACAGGATCCCGTTTCTGATCACAACGCCTTTCGCACGCGCCCCGTAATGGTCACCTGATATCGCAACGACGGCACCGTGGCGTTCGGCAATATCCGCAAGCATTTCAGTGGACTTTTTGAAACCGTCTCCGCCAAACGCGGTCTTCAGATACTTCAGATCGCGGATATAGATATCGGCTATGTTGTAAATAATCCCGTTTTCCGTGATATGAGAGACGGAAACGCTGATGTTCCGGCTCCGGTAAGTATCTTCGGTCCGTATGATCTCACCGTCAGTAAACTTATCGGCAAATTGCTGCCCGAACATTCCGGATACGGTGCGATCCGTTTCGGAGCCGGATGATTCAGCCTCATTTTCAGGTGTTGAACCGTCACCGGCAGGGCTTCCTGACAAATCGGGATCCGGATCCGGGAGCGTCGCTGAAGAGTCTGCGGCAAGAAGACTCACGGGTTCGGGATCTTCAGAGAGATCGAAAACGAAATGGAACAGGCAGAAAAGACCGAATCCGAAGCATATGCATAAAAGATCGATTAATATAAGGGTGGATACTTTTTGCTTTTTGATCTGTATCACCACCGTGTGATCAATAGTAATTGGGGAAATACAAAGCCATCAGCTCGTCATTCGCATCAACAAGTGATTGGAGACCCACAAGCCAGGAACTGAGCCGCTCGCCGGAAAAGGCTTTTGACATGTTGGCTTTGTATTGCTCATAGGTAAGACGACGCTCACCCCACTTCAAAAGGTTTCTTGTCGATTCCGGTTCGAGTTCGGCAAATATGGAGCTGACCTGTTCAAGGCAGTATTCATCATTCAGACCGTTTTCAATGAGCTGAGCGGCGGTCTCAAGAAGGAGCGTCCGGAATTCACAGCTTATGAGCATTGCTCTGCAGATACTGCTTATCTGCGTCTGAGAATTCGTCATTTTAGTCCAACGGGCATGGTCATTACCGAGAGTGTTGTCAAAATCGAACAGCATGATCTTCCATTTCGAATTGACCGATACATCATCTCTGAAATACCGGATATTCCCGGTAGGGTCCGCATTATTGAAATAGGATTCCAGGCACATCCAGAGAGCAAGGGAATCCAGATCCAGACGCTCATCAACGTATGAGTAACAGTGTTCATCGCTCATGTCGTTTGAGCATATATACTGGATAAGAGAATACAGATCCGCAGACTGATTGCCGAGTTCCGGAGCTCTGACTATAACAGCCGCATCGCGGTCAATATCCGTGTGGGTCTCAACATATGTACCGGAAAAAGCCTCCCGCAATGCGTAGATCCCCCAGTATTGTCCGTTTAAATACAAAATGCAGTAACGGGTATCCAAAGCATAAGGATCCGTCGGGCTGACCTCATTTGCAATCATGGCTGCCAGTGAGTCTTTCACGAGACGCAGATTATCCATTTCACCTCCGCGGAGGGTAAACGAATGGAGACCGACGAATTTTTCTGAGCCGAACAGATTATACCGGAGATCTCCTCCGTATCTGCCGCTGAAGATAAGTTTGAAGTGCTTTTTCAACAGGACTATCCTTGCGCTCGATCCGTGCAGCTTCATAGCGCAGTCGGCTGTGAAGGTCCCGTCATCTCCGAAATAAGATATGGTGGCGTCGCAATATTTGCTGTGGTCGTTTGGAGAATAGTAAACGTGCCTGAACTGTATAGGTTCACATGACACGCTCACCACCGGGAGCGTATGATGCTCGTTTATGATATAGCTGAACGTCACGCATTTGCTGATCATCCTGCCGTTTTCGACAGCAGCAGCCCTTATCACCGTTGTCCGGTCTAGGATTATGGGACCGGTGTATACCATGCTGTATTCAGTAGGAACAGAACCGTTAGTGGTGTAGTAAATGGTGCCGTTTCCTTTGAGTTCCACGGACAGGGAAGCGATATCATCATATATGCCCGGAGCGGTCAGTGTTTCGGGCTCTTCTGTACGAGATCGGAAACCGTTGTAATTCTGATTTCCCGGTGTGGCTTTCCGGAAAAGGAAAAAACCGGCCTGCCCGTCAAGTCTTCCTATGCTTCCTCTGAGCGGCACATTGTAAATACCGGCCTTGTCCGAAAGATTGCCGTCGGAATCGAAAATGTATACGGTGTCCCCTGCGGTGTCGAGGGCAAACCCATACCAGCAGACATTATTGCGGGAAAGATCCGTGTCACCTGAACACAGCACCACGTACTTTCCCCCGGCACGAAGAGTGACATCCGGAAGACGATACTTCATCGGTTCGTCCGGATCATCCGTAAGATAGTAATCGCTGAGGTTTATGGAAGAGGAAGAGAGGTTCCTTAATTCTATCCAGTCATAGTATCCGCCGTGCAGAAATCTGTAGGTTTCATTAAAAGGACATGCCTCGTTAATTACCAGATCGCCGTGTTTATCATCTGCTTCTATAAAGGCAAGACGGCCCTCTTCCGAGTTCGGATAGCCGGGAGTGGCATCATATGTCGTATAGCAGGTATCACCGTCGATACAAAGGGAAACATCACTGTCCAGCTTCCCAGGCGGAATAACAGCTGTCCTGACAATGCCGGAGGGATAGGAGAAATAAATAGTTTCACCTTCCTTTGAAAGCGAAAACCCGGTATGGAGTTCATCTCCCGAACTTTCATTCCCGGAGCAGAAAACGATCAGGCGTTCTCCGGGCTCAACAGATACATCGGGAAAGCGCCATTTCATCAGTTCGTCGTTGCTGTCGGAAAGCCAGAACCCCTCAAGACTGCATGTTTCCGTCCCTTTATTCTCGAACTCTATCCAGTCTGAGAAACAGCCGTAAGAATCACGGATGGAAGTTTTGTTGGAATACATCACTTCCGTTATCTCCATACTGATCTTTCTGTCCGTTACAGCAGGGGAGGAGCTCTCTGCTCCATCCGGGGCCGGCCGGAGTATCTCTGCCGGGCCGGCATTCTTATCCGCGGTATCAAAACCGGTATCACCGCAGGCAGAAAGGAGAACTGAAAGTATTATTATGAAAAGAATCGCTGTTTCGGCAAATTGATTTCTTTTCTTCATCCTAAACAGTTTCCATAAACACAAATCATATTATTCTATCATGGGTCATGACTGAGTGTCAATAAAACGAAAACGGCCGGGATATCGTATCCGAGAAGGTGATACAGCGGATTATCCGATTATAAAGCCGCCTCCCAGAACACGTTCTCCGTCATATAAAACGGCCGACTGGCCGGGAGCAGGCGCTCTAACAGGTGTGTCACAAATGATCCGGACGGTATCGCCTTCCGGAACGGCTGTGCAGAACGGCATCTCCCATTTTGTGTGCCTCACCCTGACCTGTGCTCTCACAGGGCCGGAAGGAATGTCACAGATCCAATTGAATTCGGATGCCGTGACTACCGACCGGAACAGTTCCTCCCACAGGGCAAGCTCGATGCTGTTGGTCTTCGCATCTATACGGGAGATATACAGTTTTCTGCCGTCGTACAGGCCAGGTCTGCGCTGGCCTACGGTATACCGATAGATCCCCTCGTGCCTGCCGAGGGGGGCGCCGTGGAAGAGGAAGTCGCCATCTCCGGGGACTTCAGCCCTGCCACGGATCCAGCCGATGTGATCGTTGTCCGGGATAAAGCAGATCTCCATGCTGTCCGGCTTGTGGGCAACGGGCAGCCGGAAATACTCTGCCATTGCGCGCACCTGCTGCTTTTCAAAGGCGCCCAGCGGGAAAACGGCTCTTGCCACCTGTTCCCGCGTGAGCCTGCAGAGCATATAGCTCTGGTCGTTGGCGGGTCTGCCCTTGAAAAGCATACCGTTTTCGGAAACGGTATAATGGCCGGTCGCCACTTTTTCGGCGCCGATGCTGTCGGCATAGGAGACGAGCTCCTTAAATTTTACGGCGGGATTGCAGAGGATGCAGGGGTTGGGCGTTTTCCCGCCGAGATACGCCTCCGTAAACGGCCGGCAGACCTTTTCCTCGAGCTCGTCCCGGATGTCGAGCACTTTCAGTGGCAACCCGATCAGCCGGGCTGTTGCGGCTGCGCTTTCTCTCGCTTCCTCCCCGGAGATGTCCAGATACAGGCCGAAAACCTCATGGCCCGCCTGTTTCAGAAGCATAGCACTAACGCTCGAATCGACGCCTCCGGAAAAACCCAAAACGATCTTCATCTGTTCTGCTCCGTATAGATCATCAGGACCGAGATGTCGGCGGGAGAGACTCCGGATATTCTTCCGGCCCGCCCGAAATTCTCGGGCCGTATCTTTGACAGCTTCTCGCGGGCCTCCAGCCTGAGACCGGTGACTTTGGAATAGTCTATGTCCTCGGGGATGAGCCGGCTTTCCATTCTGGCAAACTCGTCTATCTGTCTGAGCTGTCTCTTTATATATCCCTCATATTTCAGCCTTATTTCCACCTGTTCCGTCACGGCTGGCGAAAGCGAGGGACGGGAACGGTCAAATTCCGCTATGTCCGCGTAGCCCACCTGCGGCCGGCGCAGCAGATCCGCAAGAGAAGTCCCGCTCTGGGGAGCAGCGGTCCCGAGGGAATCCAGCACGTCGGCAAGCCGCTGAGACGGCGCGATGTGGGTGCTCTCCAGCCGGCGGATTTCCGCGTCCACCGCGGCGTATTTTGCTCTGACCGCGTCGAGTCGCTCCCGGCTGATGAGGCCTATGGCAAAGCCTTTTTCCGTGAGACGCTCATCCGCATTGTCCTGCCTGTGCAGAAGCCTGTATTCGCTGCGGGAGGTCATCATGCGGTATGGCTCATTGGTGCCCTTGGTGACAAGGTCGTCTATGAGCGCGCCGATATAGCCGTCGCTGCGGCGCAGGATGAACGGTTCTCTGTCCAGAAGCTTCAGGGCGGCATTGACTCCGGCAACAAAGCCCTGGACGGCCGCCTCCTCATAGCCGGACGAGCCGTTGAACTGCCCGGCTCCGTACAGGCCCCGTATCTGCTTGCATTCCAGCGTGGGGCGCAGGGCGGTGGGGTCGATGCAGTCATATTCTATGGCATAGGCGCAGCGGGTCATCTCGGCATGCTCAAGGCCGGGGAGCGTATGGAGCATCCGAATCTGGATTTCCTCCGGCATGGATGAGGAAAAGCCCTGAATATAGAGCTCCTCGGTATTCAGGCCCATGGGTTCCACAAACAGCTGATGGCGCTGCTTGTCGGGGAAGGTCATGACTTTCGTCTCGATGCTGGGGCAGTAGCGCGGCCCCGTTCCTTCGATGACACCGGCGTATATCGGGCTCCTCCCGAGATTTTCGCGGATGATCGCATGGGTCTGTTCGTTGGTATAGGTCAGGTAACAGACGGCGCGGTTTTCCACGGGTTCGGCCGTGGAGAAGGAGAAGGGCTCGGTCTTTTCGTCCCCGCGCTGGATCTCCATTTTGGAAAAATCCACGCTGCGTGCATTTACTCTCGGAGGTGTGCCGGTCTTGAACCTTCTCATGGGAAGGCCCATCTCCCGCAGCCGCAGGCCAAGAGGAACGGACGCTGCAAGCCCGTCGGGCCCGGATGAGCGGATCGCTTCGCCCGTTATCGTCCGTCCGGCAAGATAGGTCCCGGTCGCAAGGATCACGGCCCTGCACGCGTATACGGCGCCGGTGGCGGTCACCACGGCGGACACGGTCCCGTTTTCGGTGATGATGTCTGTGATCTCGGCCTGCTTTACGCGGAGATTTTCCTGCAGCTCCAGCGTGTGCTTCATGACTTCCTGGTAGCGCCGTCTGTCAGCCTGAGCACGGAGAGAATGAACTGCCGGTCCTTTGCCGGTATTCAGCATGCGGTACTGTATGCATGCTTTGTCCGCCGCTTTTGCCATTTCACCGCCGAGAGCGTCGAGCTCGCGGACCAGATGTCCCTTGCCGGTGCCGCCTATGGCCGGGTTGCACGGCATGTTGCCGACACTGTCGAGATTGATGGTAAAGCAGATCGTATCCAGCCCGAGCCTTGCCGGAGCGAGAGAGGCCTCTATCCCCGCATGGCCCGCGCCGATCACCGCCACATCGCAGCGCCCGGCGTCAAATTGGATGATTCCTTCATTCATGAGACCGCTCTCCGGGTTCCTTTCTAATTTGCCGTTCTAAAACTTTATTATTTTAATTGATTTCCTGTCGTTATGCAAGTTTAACTTGCCGCTTCGATGGGCCGTTCCGCAGAAAAAAACAACCGGCCGGCAGATTCTCTGCCGACCGGTGGATCCGTGATGGACCGGATCGTATGCGACTATGAGATATAAGCGCCGTAGATGCATCCGAGAACACCGTTTACCATGACCTGGCAATAACCGTTGGAGTAATCGCCGATAACGGTAACAGGCGTGCCGGCGTTAACGGTGTTTATGACGGGGGCTCCTGAGCCGGGCATTGAGTGGACAGGGACCATGTTAGTGTTGATGGTACCCGTTCTGTTCGCAGCCACGACCGACGTTGCGACATCTTTCGCTTCGGGTTCAGCGGTGTAGGTGCCCGTGCTGATAAACACGCCGTAGACAAAGCCGGGAATGCTGTTGACCGTCACGCCGTACCAGCCGTTGGACGTCTGGCTGACGAGCTGGACTTCCGTTCCCTTGGGAAGGGAAATCATGTTCGCGGCGGCCGTGCTCGGCGCTACGCGGAACGCCGTTCCTTCCGTGTTGATGTAGCCGGTTCCGCTGGCCGCGGACAGCGTGATGTTGAAGGAGTCCATGGGCTGGCCGTTGGAAAGATACGAGCTGTAAATAAAGCCAGGAATCCCGTTGATGAGAACACCGTCCCATCCGTTGCTCAACTCCATGATGACGTTGACTTCGGTTCCGTAGGGCAGCGCCATCATGGAAGCGAAAGCTGCATCGGGACCGACGCGGATGGCAGTGCCGGCCGTATTAACATATGCGGTATAGTTGACGTTGTTACTTGTAGGCGGCCTGTATGTGTCGGGAGTTACGTAAGAACCGTAAACAAAGCCCGGAATGCTGTTAACCAGAACACCGCACCAGCCGCTGGAGTGTTCCTCAACAACCGTCACTTCCTGGCCCTTGGCGAGTGTTGCCAAGGCGGGATACGCATTTGAAGGTGCAATACGCATGGCCACACCATTTGTATTAATAGTAGCGGTAAAGTTGGCCGGCGTGATTGTATAAGGCTCAGGATTCAGACTCCAGCAATGGATGTAGGCCGTATTTCCGCCGATGCGGACTTTGCACCAGCCGGTCGAGTTGTTCATCTCCACTACGGTCACTTTAGTACCGCTGTTGAGAACGACAAAAATGGAATAGGTGGTTCCGGGACCTGTGCGCGCGATCGTACCGTCACTCACGACATAGGCGGTATACTCTGCCGAAGCGGAGATCGATGCCACGGAAAAAAGCAGAACCACGACCAGAACCAGGGAAGAAAAAGTTCTGAAAAAATGTTTGCGCATCTAGTATTCCTCCTTTCCCTGCGATTTCCGCCATCGGATCATAACGGACGCCGATGCCAGATTACAAAGTATCACCCTAACGATACAAATAAAATGTAATATTCTGACACCAATTTGTCAAGAGTTTTTCTAAAAAATGAAAATATTTTTTATTTGCCTGACAGGCTGCCGTTTCCTGACGGACCGCTGAGCTGATCTCACAGGGCTTTTTGCTTAAGTGGATTATATCATATTCTATGCTGACGGGAAGTATTGGAATTTAAAGAAAGTATTAATAATTGCCTCTGCGGTTTCCATAATTACAGCGTTTTGCGCCTCTGCGAGACGATTTCCGGCCTCCCTGCGGGAGGGGAGACTCCCAGATAAAGAGGACGGCCCGCGGAAAAAAAAGAACAGTCCGCTGCTGCGGACTGTTCTTTTCAGTCACCGGGAGTTTCTCTGATTATTTTTCCTATATTCCAGAGATGTGCCGCACTTTTTGCCGTTTTCAGGCGATCTGATTCCGAAGTGTAATTGAAAGCAGCCGTACGGGACCCGCAGTCCATGCAGATCACGTACCAGCTCATGCCGCTTTCCTCTTCCAGCAGGCCGGCCCCTCCGCAGTAGGGACAGTCCTGGAGATGTATCTCGTCAAATATTTCCAAAGTGTTTTCCTCCTTGCTGCTCAGTTCAGCCAGGGAATCTTGCTTGCATATCCGCCGCTTCGTTCATGGAATATAATAGCGGTGATGCCGCCGTCATTGCCCATGATTTCCTCCGTTACCCACCTGTCCGAGACAAAGCGCACGACTCTGCTGAACCCGTTGTACGCGTCGTCCCCGATCTCCCGCCAGTTTTCAAGGGCAGTCGGCTGCGCACCGTTCATGGCGCGGATCGTTCCGGCGGAAATATAGAACTCACCGCCGAAGAGCTTATCTCCGAACTCCACGGTGAACACCGGGACGTAGCATTTTTCGTCTTCGTCGTATCTTTCACCGAAAGAACTCAGATCCAAACATGCCAATCGGAAGGCCGTGCTGTTTTCATTATCCGGAAAAGAGAAGAAAAGGGCAGTTCCGCTGATCACGGGGAAGAATGCCGGCCCGTCGTTCAGCCTGATATCGATATTGTCAGATATCCGAAGCAGGTGCAGGCTCTCGTTGTCGCCGTCATCCTGATAAATCAGCCAGTCCTCATCAAGTGCAAACAGGTAAAACGTTTCGCGATCAGAAAGGATCCGCAGATCTCTGCCGTTTTGATCGATGCTGGCGGGGTGCCGGTCACCGTCTGTGAAGAAAAGCCGCCCGCCGGCTGCACTGAGGTAATCGCAGACGCCTTCATACAGCACTTTCTTCCCGCTCCCGTCCGTACAGACCTTTGCGATGCCGCAGCTTTTGCCCGTGTCCCTGTCAAGCATGATGTAATAGAGCATATCACCCTGCTTTATCAGATACTTCGGACTGTGTTCGCCGTCCAGGATACGGCACTGTCCGGCGTAAACATCCCGGGTTCTGCTTATCAGCTCTATCGAGCAGAGCATGGGGGCGGGATCTCCCTTCCGGAAGAAACGGCCGTAGTAGATATCGTTGTCAACGATGCCGAAGCCATATTCGGCCCAGAGGCTCATGGCTTCCGTCCGGTCCGCCGGGATCTCCGGGAACTCAGCCATGGCGTCGGTCAGTTCGGTCGGGGTCTTGTGACCGGGCTCCGGATCGACTCTGTCATCCGGTTCCGGGGTAGTCTCCATGACGGGCGAGGGCTCCGTCACGGGCGGCATTTCCGGGACGCCGCACGCACTCATCGCCAGCAGGAGGACCGTCAGCAGGAACAGGGCACATATGTGTCGTTTCATCGGATCACTTCTTTTCCTCATTCGGATGTTCGGCGGAATGATCCGCTTTTTCCTTTCGGCGGAAAAAGGGAAGAAAACTGCTGGCGAAGGCCTGCTTCGCCAGGTCGGAGAGGATGTGTCTTGTTGTTTCGCTGAGGTTTTTCAGCTGCGGGGCCAGCTTTTCAATGTCTTCTAGCCCGTCGTCCGTGAGTTCATCCAGCGTCCGGGCGCCGCCCGTTCCGAGGACGGTAAACAGTTCGTCGACAAAGTGCACGCGTTCCTCCATAGAGATGTTGCCGATCCATTTATCCACGACCTCGTTGATCCACTTGCTCGCGGAGGCGTTGTCCTCCGCGGCGGCAAGCCTGCCGTGATCGATCTCCCAAGAGATAAGACCGTGCTGCATCATGCCGCTCTCGGAGGAGTGCACGATCCGGGTGTCGGTGACTTTCGGCTCGAACAGTTTCCCAATCACGGAAAACTCCGGGATGATACGGGTCGTTTTGCTGTCGATCCGCTGCATGCGGCTGATATTCATGACTTCATCACAAAGTCCGGGTCCGTCAAGACAGTAGATCCGCTCCACGCAGGCGAGTTTCTCGTCGGAAAGCATACAGGCAGCGTAAAGCACCTCATTGCCTCCTTTGGAGTGCCCGCCCATGAACCATTTCCGACCCGGACTGATATGCCTGTCGGCATATTCGGCAGCCATTTCCTGTGCCTTCGAGAGTGTGAAGCTTATCATACAGTCTTCCCTCCATCCGGCAAGACTGTTGTCGGTGCCGCGGTAGGCAATGAAAGACAGATCCTTGTCATTGTGAAAAGTTACCGCGGAAAACTGCAGCGGAGGATCGTCGCAGAGGATATCCACATAATTTGTCATGATCAGATCACCGAAGCGTCTGGAAGCCGCCGCGGCTTTAAGAAGCTCGACGTATCCGTCATCCTTGCCGGTGATCTCCACCTGCACGTTTCCCTCATCTATCATGCGGCGGCAGTCACACACTCTGGCCTCCTGAACTCCTCCGCCGAATACCGGGGACAGGTCAAAGTAGGATAGCAGACAAAGCACCAGCGCGTCCGCATCACGGAAACCGGTGGCTGAAACGGGAAAATCTCCCATCCACAGGATATAATCTTTTAAGCTGTCCATGTCATTCCTCCGTGTAAATAAAAAGAATAGAGTTCGATGTCAGTATGCCGTCACATGCTTTTGTATTATGTATAAAACTATAGACTTATCTGATATCGGAGTCAAGAAGCGAATGTATCTGCCGTACGGAATAGCATTCCGTCGTTTATGGAAAAAGGATAAGCATCACCGTGGAACGGGGCATTTTATGGATATTTGCACCGGCCTTTCCGGGAAAACGTCCCGTAATTGTTCAATTGACACAAAAGGAGCAGCTTTGATCCGTTTATTTTAGTAAGAAAAAAGCTTGCATTTTTATGTGGTTTAGTTTATATTCGATGCATATTTGCCAAATACAGGTGTCCTCAGAACAGAGACATGTGTATAAGGACTATCATAGGAGGATTTATAAATGAAAAAGGTACTCGCACTGGTACTGGCTCTGGCTCTCGTTTTTGCACTGACTGCCTGCGGCGGTTCCAAGGGCTCTGACAACACCATCACCATCGGTGTTTTCGAGCCAGCTTCCGGCGATAACGGCGCCGGCGGCAAGCAGGAGACTCTCGGCGTCCAGTACGCCAACTCCGTCCAGCCCACCGTGGAAATCGGCGGCAAGACGTACAATGTCGTATTAAAGATCGTTGACAATGAGTCTTCCAACGACAAGGCCCCATCCGCTGCGGCTGAACTCGTGAACGCAGGCTGCTCCGTCGTTCTCGGCTCCTACGGCTCCGGCGTCTCCATCGCCGGTGGCCCCACCTTCGAGGCGGCAGGCATTCCCGCAGTCGGCATCACCTGCACCAATCCCGCCGTTACAGAGGGCAACGGCTATTACTTCCGCATCTGCTTCCTGGATCCCTTCCAGGGCACCGTTCTGGCAAACTATGCCTACAACGAGCTGGGTGTGACCAAGGCATACTGCCTCAACAAGCTGGGCGATGACTACTCCGGCGGTCTTGTCAACTACTTCATTGAAGCCTTCGAGGGACTCGGCGGCGAGTGTGTCCACGAAGAGTTCCCGGACGGCAACTCCGACTTTACCTCTTATGTTGCCAACGCCAAGGCGGCTGACTGCGGCGTCTTCTTCAGCCCTGTTTCCACTGAGGCTGCGCAGCTGATCATCGACCAGACCGTCGCACAGGGCGCGACCTTCCCGCTTCTTGCCGGCGACACCTGGGATTCCAACGTCATCCTGCAGGCTGCCAAGGGCAAGGATGTCAACATCACCGTCACCACCTTCTATCCCGAAGGCGCTGATGCGAGCTTCGACAGCAGCATCAAGGCCTGGATCAACGGCGACAGCACCAACCTCGCCAACAACGGCGGCGACGATACGGTAGCGGCTGTTACCGCTATGGGCTATGACGCCTACTTCTTCGCTCTTGCTGCACTGCAGAAGGCCGGCTCCGCCGATCCCGCCAAGGTCATGGAGGCGATCTGGAGCACCACGATAGACGGCGTTACCGGACCCATCGCACTGGATCAGACCAACGGCGACGCAATCCGCGACACCGCATTCGTCAAGCAGGCTGATACCGCCACCGGAACCTGGATCGCACTCGATCCTGTTACGATCAAGTAATCTGTTCATGACCTGAAAAGCGGCGGGGCTCTCTCCGCCGCTTTTTGCGGGAGAAGACTGTTCTTCTCCCGCGCGTGTGTTTCCGGGGGCAGAGCGATGCCCGTTCATCCGTGAGCGGGTGTCGCTCCGCCTCCGGCCAAAACCTCAACAAGGAGGCAATCCGATGTCCTTTCTGCAGAACAGTCTGCCGTACATCCTCGCCGGCATCTCCGTCGGCGGGCAGTACGCACTGATCGCCATCGGCTATACGATGGTATACGGCATCCTGCGCCTGATCAACTTTGCCCACGGTGATGTCTTCATGGCCGCGGGCATGTTCATGGTCTTTCTTTCGGCGAGCATGCCTCTCGGCGCGGCCATTCCGCTCGTGCTGCTGCTTACCGTCCTTCTCGGGTTCCTGATCGAGCGGGCAGCCTATAAGCCGCTGCGATCGGCGCCGAGAATGTCAGTCATGATCTCTGCCATCGGCGTGAGTTATCTGATCCAGAACTGCGCCCTGTATTTCACGGGGGGACTTGCCAAGGTCTATCCGCAGCTCCCGTGGCTGAGCGACACAGTCACCGTATTCGGGGCGGTGACCAAGAGGGTGACCCTGATCACCCCGGTCCTGACAATCCTGCTGGTGATCGGGCTTTCCCTTTTCATCAAGCACACCAAGGTCGGCATCGCCATGCGCGCGGTGTCCAAGGATTTTGAGACCGCCCGTCTGATGGGGATCAAGGTCAATTCGGTGATCTCGGCCACCTTTATCATCGGCTCGCTGCTGGCAGCGGTGGGAAGCCTGCTCTATTTCACCAACTATGCCTCGGTCACCCCGACCTCCGGCGGTATGCCGGGCCTCAAGTGCTTCGTGGCGGCGGTCTTCGGCGGGATCGGCTCCATTCCCGGAGCCGTCATCGGAGCCTTTATAATCGGGATATGTGAGAACATCATAAAGGGCCTCGGCTGGACCACTTTCTCAGATGCGTTCACATTCGCTCTGCTTATAATCATCCTGCTCGTCAAGCCCACCGGACTCTTCGGCGAGAAGGCCACGGACAAGGTGTGAGGTGAGCGGAATGGATCTGAGAAAGAATAAAAAGAGGGACGCCCTTCTTACCTTCATCGCGATCGCCGCGATGCTCACCGTTCTCCTTGTCATGGAGCTCACCATGAAGAGCACGTCCATCCTGTTCACCGTGCTGAAAAAGGGCATGATCTATGCCCTCGTCGCCGTGTCGATGAACCTGCTCAACGGGTTTACGGGCCTGTTTTCTCTCGGGCAGGCGGGCTTCATGCTCATCGGCGCCTATACCTATGCCATTCTCTCCATGCCCACCTCCGTGAAACTTGGGGATACGGTATACAAATATTACGACTGCGCCATTAACCTGGAGCTGGGGATCTTCCCGTCCCTGCTTCTGGCGGGACTGTTTGCGGCGGTGTTTGCCGCGCTGATTGGTTTTCCGGTGCTGCGCCTGAAGAGCGACTATCTTGCCATCGCCACGCTGGGCTTCGCGGAGATCCTCCGGGCTGTCTTCCAGTGGGACAAAATGGGGCCGGTGACCAACGGCGCGAACGTTCTGCGCCAGTACAAGGACCTCACGAAGCTGAGGATCCCGTTCACGGACATCAAATTCCCGCCAACGCTGTTCTGTTTTCTGGTGGCGGGACTCTGCATCGCGATCATCGTGCTGCTGATCAACTCCTCCTACGGCCGGGCCTTCAAGGCCATCCGGGACGATGAAATCGCCGCGGAAGCCATGGGCATCAATCTCTTCAAGCACAAGGAGATGAGCTTCGTAATCAGCTCCTTCTTCGCAGGGGTCTCGGGTGCGCTGCTGGCCATGTATCAGTACACGGTGCAGGCGGCGCAGTTCAAGACGGCCATGACCTATGAGATCCTGCTGATCGTGGTCATCGGAGGCATCGGGTCCGTCACGGGCTCCTGCATCGCCTCCTTCCTGTTCATTGCCTGCAACGAGTGGTGGCTGCGCTTCCTGGATGAGTCGTCCAACAACATTCTGGGACTCAACATCCTGCGCTCCGGTTTCCGCAAGGTGGTCTTTTCCGTGATCATCATGATCATCGTGCTCTTCTTCTCCAAGGGGATCATGGGCGAGCGCGAGTTCTCCTGGAACTGGCTGCACAAAAGGAAAAAGACCGCCGCAACCGAGGAGGTGAGCGGCGATGGCTGAAAACGTGCTGCGTCTGGAGGACGTGACGATGCAGTTCGGCGGCGTCGTTGCGGTAAACAACCTCTCTCTCGAAGTGAACCGTGGCGAGATCGTGGCGCTGATCGGGCCGAACGGCGCGGGCAAGACTACGGCGTTCAACTGCATCACCGGCGTTTATGAGCCCACAAACGGCCTTGTCCGGTATGAGGATCAGATCATTGTGGCAAACCACCCGAGAGGCAAGATGAAAAACGCCTATCAGGGTTCGAATTCAGAGAAGTATCTCAAAATCAAGCCCGTGGATCCCACGCCGGACCACATCACGAAGCTGGGGATCGCCCGCACGTTCCAGAACATCCGTCTGTGGAAGAGCATGACGGTGTTCGAGAACGTTCTCACGGCCAAGCACATGCGGGCAAAGCAGAATGTGTTCACCGCGACCTTCCGCCTCAACGCGGCGGAGGAGCGCCGCATGCGGGAGGAGACCCTTGCCCTGCTGGAGGAGCAGAACCTTCTCCGCTTCAAGGATGACCTCGCCGTCTCGCTCCCGTACGGTCTCCAGCGCCGTCTGGAGATCGCCAGGGCCCTTGCCACGGAACCCAAACTCCTGCTCCTGGATGAGCCGGCGGCCGGCATGAACCCGCAGGAGACCGAGGAGCTCGGACAGTTCATCGTGCAGATCAAGGAAAAATATAACCTGACGATCTTCATGATCGAGCACCACATGGATCTGGTCATGCGGTTTTCCGACAGGATCTATGTCATCGATTTCGGAAAACTGATAGCTACCGGAACTCCGGCTGAAGTTCAGGCAAATCCGAAGGTCATCGAAGCATATCTGGGGGTGGCGGAAGATGAGTGAACCGATACTCTCCATAAAGGACCTGAAGGTCAATTACGGCGGCATCGAAGCCGTTAAGGGCATCTCCTTCGACGTGGAGGAGGGCAGCATCGTCACGCTGATCGGCGCTAACGGCGCGGGAAAAAGCTCCACGCTGCGCACCATAGCCGGTCTTGTAAAACCTGCCGCGGGCAGCATTGTCTTCCGCGGGGACGACATCACCGGCTACGACACTAACGTGATCGTGCGCAAGGGCATCACGCTGGTCCCCGAAGGCCGCCGCATTTTCCCGGACCTCACGGTACAGGAGAACCTGCGCGTCGGCGCGTATCTGCGCAGCGACGATATTTCCGGGGATTTCCAGTGGGTATACGATCTGTTCCCGCGTCTGAAGGAACGGACCTGGCAGGCAGGAGGCACGCTCTCCGGCGGTGAGCAGCAGATGCTTGCGGTCGCCCGCGCGCTGATGAGCAAGCCGAAACTCATCATGATGGATGAGCCTTCCCTCGGTCTGGCCCCGCTGGTCGTGCGCGGCATCTTCGACATCATCCGCGAGATCAACGCGCAGGGGGTCACGGTCCTGCTCATCGAGCAGAATGCCAACATGGCCCTGAAGGTCGCGGATTATGCCTATGTCCTTGAGACCGGGCGCATCGGTCTATCGGGAACGGGAAAGGAACTCCTCACCAACGACGATGTCAAAAAAGCTTATCTCGGAAGCTGAATACGGATCGGGAAAAACAGGGAGCCGCCTATGCGGCTCCCTGTTTTCTCCAGCGGGAAAAGTGCGCGCTTTGCCCTAAATCGGCATCGGGAGAAGCGCTATTTTTAGTTATGTTTGCAGGTCCGGAATACTTGACTAACCTGCACGTCGGCCGTTATACTGCAAAATGCGATATTGTATACTTCGGTTTTAAATGAGGAACCTGTATGAATGTTTTTGATGTGATCTCCCTTCTCGGCGGACTTGCCATGTTCCTGTACGGCATGCGTCTAATGGGTGATTCACTGAAAGAAAACTCCTCCGGAGCTTTTCAGCGTGCCATGGAAAAGGTGACGAACAGTCACCTCAAGGCTTTCATCCTCGGCGTGCTCGTCACGGCGCTGATCCAGTCATCCACGGCCACCATCGTGATCACGGCCGGCCTTGTCGGCGCCGGCATCCTTACACTTCACCAGTCGCTCGGCATCATCGTCGGCGCAAACGTCGGCACAACAGTCACCGGCCAGATCATCCGGCTGCTGGACATCGATTCCAACGCAGCCTCCTGGCTGCGGTTCTTCCAGCCCTCCACCCTTGCGCCGATTGCGCTGGTTCTGGGCATGGTGCTGATCATGGGCAAGCTGGTGAAGAACTCGAAGTCCGTCGGCAGCATCGCCATCGGATTCGGCATTTTGTTTTCCGGTCTTCTGAACATGACCGGGGCGGTCGATGCCCTTTCAAAGTCGGGTATGGTGGAGCGCCTGTTCGCCGGCCTGGGAGAAAACCCGTTCCTCGGGTACGTCACCGGCGCGGGAGTTGCCTTCATGCTGCAGAGCTCTTCGGCCACGGTCGGTATCCTGCAGGCCTTCTCCGCCTCCGGCATGCTGACCTTCAAATCCATTTATGCGGTCATCGTCGGCATCTACCTCGGAGACTGCGTGACGACCGCCATCGTCTGCTCTATCGGCGCCAAGGCGGAAGCCAAGCGTGTCGGCCTGGTGAACATCCTGTTCAACCTCAGTGAGACGGTGCTTGTCCTGATCGGCGTTACCGTCGCCCATCACCTCGGCCTGCTGGACGGGCTGTGGGATCGGACGGTGAATTCCGGCATGATCGCGAACACAAACACGATCTTCAATCTCACATGTTCTCTGTGCCTTTTCCCAATGCTGAACGTCTATGAGAAGCAAAGCCGGCGCATCATCAAAGACGATGCGGAACCGGAAGAGAAATACAAGGCCATTCTTGACGGTCTGAACCCGAGCTTCTTCAATACGCCCGCCCTGGCTCTCCGCAGCTGCTACCAGGTCCTGCTGACCATGTTCCTCGCCGCCCGCTCGAATCTTGAAAAAGCGGGGACCCTCCTTGAGAAATACGATGAGGAGGTCCATAAGGAGATCCTGGACGAGGAGGAGAACATCGACAAGCTGACGGACCGCGTCAGCCGGTACACCGTGGAACTGCTTCCGCATCTGCGGCTCGAGCAGCACGTTGCAATATTGAACCAGTACTATAAGGTCACCACGGAATTCGAACGCCTCGGAGACCATGCCGTGAACATTGCCGAGATCGGGGGAAACCTGTCCAATACCGGAACATCCTTTTCACAGACGGCCAAAGATGAACTCAAGGTCGTGGAGGAAGCTATCAATCAGATCCTCGATGAGACGGAGCAGGCTTTCCGCAAGCGGGATGTGAAGGCTGCGCGGGAGATAGAGCCGCTCGTTCAGATCGTCAGCGAGCTCATCGTCGCGCTCAAGCGCAACCATCTTCGCCGCATGAGCCTTGGTCAGTGCTCCATGTACGCGGATATAAGCTTTACCAACCTGCTTGTGGAGATCCGCCGTGTCGCCGCGGTCTGCTCGAATGTGGGCGTGGCTACGGTGGTGCGTGTGAATCCGGAGCTTGCCGACCATGAGCATCTCTATTTCGAGAGCCTGCATGACAGCAGGGATGAAGAATTCAACACAGCCTATGAGGCGGCGCATTCACGGTATTTTTCCCGTCTTGCCGTCGCGCAGCATATGATACCGGAGAAAATGCCGGGCGTGATCCCTGCGGAACCGGAACCGGAAGAAGATTTATAAAAAAGAAAGTCAAAAAAACCACAGTCCCCGTGATGCGGGAACTGTGGTTTTTTGATCTGCTGCCTGTCGGCATCCGGGCCGGAAATGACGGTCAGAGCCCGGACGGCTTTTTTGCTTTTCAGCGCATTCCGGCCAGCATGCCCATAACGATCCTGCAGGAATTGTCCGCGGCTGTACCGGCCATCTTTTCGAAGGATTCGGTTGCGTTCCCGTCCGCTTTGTCGGACATGCAGCGGATCACGACAAAAGGAACACCGTATTGTTCGCAGACCGCCGCCACTGCAGCGCCTTCCATCTCGCAGGCAATGGCATCGAACTGTTCCTGAAGATACTTCACATAGGCCTCGGATGCCACGAACTGGTCCCCGGTGGCGATCCGCCCTGTGAAAACATGACCGGGGCCGACGGTTTCGGCGGCGGCCTCACAGGCCAGTCTGACCAGAGCCCCGTCGCAGACCGAATACCCGTCTGTCCCGCTGAATTCGGGAGACCAGCGAAAGCCGTTCTGCTCCTGAAATCCGTAATCATGCTGGACCAGATCCGTGGCGATGACCACATCCAGCACACGGGTCCTGTCACCGACGCCTCCGGCGATGCCAGTGAAGATCACCGAGGAGACGGGGTACCGGCAGAGCATAGCCGCGGCTCCCGCCGCAGAAAGAGCTTTGCCTATGCCGGCCTGCGCGATCACGACGTCCGCCCCGCAGAGCCTGCCCACGTGGAAGTCCGTGCCGCCTATCCTGTCCGTACGGCTGATCGAGGCTTTCCCGAGCATAGACGCCACCTCGACCGGCATCGCGGAAATGATCCCTATGGTTCCCGTTTCCATCAGCAGACCCCCAGTCCGGCGATCCAGGACTTCAGTTCATCTTCCGATGCGCGTGACCGGAAGCGCTTTCCCTTCAGGACACGGGCACCTTTCGCAAGCGATTCGATGCGGATCTGGCCCTCTCCGAGATCGCTCCCGCCGGAGGTGAAGAAGGGGATCACGGTCTTGCCGGTAAGATCGGTGCTGTCCAGAAAACTGTCGATGATGCTCGGCTCCCGGTACCACCAGATGGGAAAACCGAGGAATATTACGTCGGCGCCGGAAACCGGCGCGTTGGTGTCCGCCAGCGCGGGGCGGCAGTTTTTATCTTGCATCTCAAGGGTCGTGCGACTTCTTTTGTCCATCCAGTTCAGGTCTCTGCGTTCATATGGCATCGCCGGACGGATCTCATAAATCTCCGCGCCCGCAGCGGCGGCAAGGGTCTTCGCAAGCTTCGCGGTGCTTCCGCTTGCACTGAAATAGGCGACCAGGGCGTTCATGTCGTTTTCTCCTTATCCTTTACTTTGAAAAGCGCTTTGGATATACTATATACAAAGACGAGGAAACATGCAAGCTTCGGACGGCCGGTGACGGCGAAAGGATAGATGGGATTCATGCTGGTTTTTCAAATAATACCTCTGGCGGCGCTCGGGATCTATTTCCTGTATATCATCTATTATGTCGCGGTCCCCATGGCCCGGCTCAGATTCCTCATGCATGTAGGCTATAAAAAGTATCACTGCACGGACATACGCATCGACGATACCGGGGTCATCGTCCGGATCATGGAAAACGGGCGGGAGCGGGTACTATGGCGCCCGATGGAGATTGGCCTTGATATGCAGTATATGGCGATGACGGCGGCCACGGAGCTCAGGAGCATCTTCCGGGAGATCCGGAAGGGCAGAGTCTGACGGCGGCAGCGGGTCCGGTTGTCGGAAGAAAACAAAGGAGCAGGAACATTAGGTCCCCGCTCCTTTGTTTTCTTCTTCCAGGATGCCCGTCAGCTCGTGCAGATCGTATATCACATGGTCCACGATGTAGTCTTCGGGCACGGGTTTCCGCTCCGGATCATACCAGCATGTTTTGATCCCAGCGTTCATGCCGCCCCGGATGTCGCTTGTCAGCGAATCGCCGACGATCATCACGGACAACGGATCGACTGGCTGGATCGCCTCGAACACTTTTTCAAAAAAAGCGCTGTTCGGCTTTTCAACGCCCAGCTTCTCCGAGAGGAACACACCGTCCATCTGCTCGCCGAATCCCGACCGTTCCAGCTTCTTCGTCTGGGCGGCGACCGTGCCGTTGGAGACGACGTACTGTTTCACGATCCCTTTCAGCGACCGGACGATGTTCAGACTATCGTCCCGGTAGACGATGGTGTCGCCGAGGGTGAGCTGGTAGCGTTCGTTGAAGGCGGGCGCGATACCGGGATCGATGCCGTATTCTCCGAAAAACAATTCAAAACGGCCGAGCAGGACCTGCGGTTTTGTCAGTTCGTTCCGTTCAAGACGCTCCCAAAAGCGGATATTGATCGTCGAATATTGCGCGAGCATGGCGTCGGTGCACGCGCCGAGACCAAATTCCGAAAAAAGCGTCCGGATCGCGGCGCTCTCCGCTGCCTTGAAATCCAGCAGGGTCCCATCAACGTCCCATAAAACCGTGGTGATCATGTCAGAAGATCTGGCCGGGCAGCCGGAGCTTTTCCTTCGGCGGGAAGCCTTTGTCAAACTCTTCTACGTCCGCTTCATCCACGTAATAGCCGGCAGGGGTCTGATACACGCCGGTGATCCCGTCCAGATAGCCGGGGATGAGCTCTTTGCATAGGAAGAAGGACTGATCCGCGTCCGCGGGCATGTCGTGGTAGCGGATGCCGAAACTGCTGGCATAGTCGAAGCCGCTCTTGCCGTAAAAGCCGATGTTTCCCTCGAAAAGGACGGCGCCGAAGCCCATTTCCGCCGCTTTTTCCATTGAGTAATCCAGCAGGGCCTTTCCGTAGCCTTTGCGTTTGAGTTCGGGCGTAATGCAGATCGGGCCCATCGTCAGGACCGGGACCGTCCGTCCGTCATCGGCTTCGATCACGGTCTTCATGAACATGTTCTGTCCGATCAGACGCCCGTCCCGCTCCAGCACGATGTCCAGATCCCTCACGAAAACCGGATCGTCCCGGAGCACATGGATCACGTAGTGCTCGCTGCATCCGGGGCGGTAAACGTTCCAGAACGCCTCCCGCACCAGGTTTTCCACATCCCGGTATTCCTCTTTTCTCTCCGGGCGGATGGTATAGTCAGGTGTATTCATTGTCATACTGGTTTGCAGTCCTTATACGGTCTCGGATTATTTTTGCGACGGCTGCGGTCCGACAGCGCGAAAGGCGTGGTGACCAGCAGCATGTAGGGCAGCAGGATCAGGATGCTGGGGAGAAGATACAGATAGGGGAGCGGGATCCAGCTGTGGAAGATCTCCAGCAGAAAGTTGCCCTCGGTCTCCACGGAGAAGAAATAGTTCGCCTTGGGGTGCAGGCCGGTCCAGCGCAGCACCATGCTGAACAGGAAGATCACGAAGGAGACGATCAGGATAGTCAGGAGCGTGCCGGGCAGATCGCGGAACTTCGGACGGTACAGGCCGAAGGTGACGATCGCCAGCCCTTCGATGAACACCATGAAGTGGGTCCCGTAGTATCCGAGCATGCGCGGAAGAAGCAAGGAATAGCCGTCAAAGCCGTTTCCGGGCATGATCAGCGCCATCAGCGCGCCGAGAGGCCCAATGAAAAAGCAGAAGCTCATCATTGGACGGCTCTTTTTCAGCACCGCGATAGGAATCAGAAGCATATTGATGTTACACAGCTGCAGGGGAAGCTCGCCCCACCAGTTGAAACCGCCCATGTTCGCGGTGATCTCGTTGAAGCTGCTGTCGCGGGAGAGGAAGATCTTGTAGAAGACGAAGCCGATCAGGGTAAGGACGCAGGCGCAGACGAGCACCGTGTTTTTTATCCTGTAGCTCTTTCCCCGCAGGAGCAGGCTCGCGACGATGAGAAGAAGAAGGAAAGCGCCGGAGGTGAGAAGAAAGACCGTGTTGAACGGCGTTATGATCCAGGCGTCGGATTGCATGGGGTACCTCCCTTGAGTTTGGACGATAAGGGGATTATAGCACGGGAGAGCGGTTTTCGGAAGAGACTTTTGATAGCTGCGTTTATAGCGGCCGGAAAGACAGGTAGGCATGTCATTCACTCCCGAGCCCGTTCAAGTCCCCGCTGATCAAAAGAAAAGAGATGAGATACCCAATAGAATGTCTCATCTCTTTGGTCCGAGTGGAGGGACTTGAACCCCCGGCCTGATGGTCCCAAACCACCCGCGCTACCAACTGCGCTACACCCGGATCTGCGGCCTCGCCATTATACAACATCGGCTAAGGCCGCGCAAGATTTTTCTTGATTGATGTTTACCGGTGCCTGTGTTATTTTATACTAAGCTGAAAAAACGGATACAAAGCTGAAAAACCGGAGTGTGCCGCAAGATGAGAATGAGAAAACGCCGCAATCTCGCGCCGCGCATGGAACGCTGCGCAGAGCTGCTGATATCGGAGCCCGAACAGATGAAAGGAAAATGGAAGGACCTGCTGCCCGGCTGCGGCGTGCTCTGGCTGGAGCTCGGCTGCGGGAAGGGACGGTTCACCGCGGAGCTGGCGGAGACGGAGCCGCAGGTGCTCCTCGTCGCCCTCGAGCGCGTGCCCGACGCGATGATCATCGCGATGGAGCGGGCGAAGAACAGAGGCCTTCCGAACGTGCGCTTCATCGACGGCAACGCCTCCCTGCTCGATACCTTTTTCGGCGCGGGAGAAGTCGACAGGATCTTCATCAATTTCTGCGATCCCTGGCCCAAGAGCCGCGACGCGAAGCTCAGGCTCACCTCGCCGGCCTTCCTCCGGCAGTACTGCGACGTGCTTCCCGTCGGCGGGCAGATCTGCTTCAAAACGGACAACACGCCGCTGTTCGACTGGTCCGTATCCGTCTTCAAAGACGAGAAGTGGCAGCTGTCCGAGCTCACCCACGACCTGCACGCGGACGGCCCCCTCGGAATCATGACGGACTACGAGGCGAAATTTTACGCGGAGGGCATGAAGATCAACCGCCTCGTCGCGACGAAGACCGCGGCCACCCTCGGCACCGCCGCCGGCCCCGTGGCCAGACTGAAGGACGCCTCCCTCACGGACGCGAGGGGCTATGCGGAGAGCAGGGCCGCCTTTGAGAACAGAAAGGAACAGGAATGAGATTCATATCATGGAACGTCAACGGTCTGCGGGCCGTTATGAAAAAAGGCTTTGAGGACATCTTCTGGTCCCTCGGCGCGGATTTCTTCTGCATCCAGGAGACCAAGCTGCAGGATGGTCAGATCGAGCTCGATCTGCCGGGATACGAGAGCTACTGGGCGTACGCCGAGAAGAAGGGCTACTCGGGAACCGCCGTGTTTACGAAGCATACGCCCCTTTCCGTGCGCTACAACCTCGGCATCGAGCGGCACGACACGGAGGGCAGAGCGGTCACGCTGGAATATGAGGATTTCTTCCTCGTCTGCGTCTACACGCCGAACGCCCAGGACGGTCTCAAACGAATCGATTACCGGATGGACTGGGAGGACGAGTTCCGCAACTACCTGTGTGAACTCGACGCCGTGAAGCCCGTGATCGCCTGCGGCGACATGAACGTTGCCCACAGCGAGATCGATCTGAAAAACCCTCAGGCCAACATCGGCAACGCGGGCTTCTCCTATGAGGAGCGCGGAAAGTTCACCGAGCTTCTCGAGGCGGGCTTTACCGACAGCTTCCGGTACCTCTATCCCGACCGGCGCGACGCCTACTCTTGGTGGAGTTACCGGGCGGCCGCGCGGGAGCGGAACGTGGGCTGGCGGATCGACTATTTCGTCGTGTCCGACAGGCTGCGGGACAACATAAAGGACGCCTACATCCTGCCGGAGATCACCGGCTCCGACCACTGCCCCGTGGGGCTGGACATGACATGGTGAGGATTGGAGACCTCGAACTGAAGGGCAGGGTGGCCCTTGCCCCCATGGCGGGGACGAGCGACTTCGCCTTCCGGCATATGTGCTTCCGCTTCGGAGCGGCTTACGCGGTCACCGAGATGGTCAGCGCGAAGGCGCTGGTCTATAACGACGAAAAGACGAAGGACCTTCTCTGCATCCCCGAGGACGACCGGCCCTGCGCCGCCCAGATCTTCGGACACGAGCCGGAGGTGATGGGCGAGGCGGCCGCGCTGGCGCTGGCAATCTCCGGCGCGGACGCGATCGACATCAACATGGGCTGCCCCGTGGGGAAGATCGTAAAGAGCGGGGACGGATCCGCGCTGATGAAGGACCCGGAACTGGCGGGAGCAATCGTGGAAGCGGTCGTGAAAGCGGTGGGCGTCCCCGTCACGGTGAAGTTCCGCAAAGGCTATGACGGCGGCAGCGTGAACGCCGTGGAGTTCGCGAAGGTCTGTCAGCAGGCGGGCGCGTCGGCCCTCACGGTCCACGGCCGCACCCGCGCGCAGATGTATGCGGGCAGGGCGGACTGGGACATTATCCGGGACGTGAAGCAGAGCGTTGGCATCCCGGTTTTTGCCAACGGCGACGTCTTCTCTGCGGAGGACGCGGCGCATAGCCTCCGTTACACGGGCTGCGACGGGGTGATGATCGGCCGGGGGGCCTTCGGAAATCCTTGGATCTTCCTGCAGGCCAACGCCGCGCTGGCGGGGGAGGAGATCCCGCCGCTGCCGCCGCTGGCCGAGCGGATGGACGTGGCGGAGGAGCAGATCCGTCTGCTGGCCTCCCGTATGGGCGAGAGGAAGGCCTGCGTCGAGGCGCGGCATCAGCTGCCCTGGTATCTCCACGGGGTGGCCCACGCAGGCTATTACAGGCAGCAGCTGGTGCGGCTGGAAACCCTCGAGCAGCTGCATGAGATCTGCAGGGGCATAAAAAAAGACCTGCGGTGAGCGCTTCCGAACATTTGATTTGCGTCGGAGACGAATTTGTGATATTATTAACTAAATCTGTAAGCAGCACATATTATCGGGAGTGATCGTTTCTTGAAGAGGATAAAGGTTTCCAACAACGTCATACGCAGGCTGCCCCGGTATCTGCGCCGGCTCGACGAGCTCGCGGCGCAGGGGATCAGCAGGATCTCGTCTTCGGAGCTCGGGCAGCAGCTGGGGCTCACCCCGTCCCAGATCCGGCAGGATTTCAGCTGCTTCGGGGAGTTCGGCCAGCAGGGCTATGGATACAATGTCACGGCGCTCCGGGAGGAGATCGCCCGGATTCTCGGCATGGACAGGGGCTACAGCGCCGTCCTGATCGGCGTGGGCAACATCGGCCGCGCTCTGATGGACAATTTCTGCTTCTCCGCCTGGGGCTGCAAGCTTCTCTGCGCCTTTGACGTGGACAGCGGCATCATCGGGAAGAAACTCAACGGCATTCCGGTGAGGAGCATGGACGAATTGTCCGCTTTCCTGAAGAGCAATACCGTGGATCTCGCAGTGCTGGCTGTGCCGAACGATTCCGCGAAAAAGGTGACCGCGATCCTCACCGAAAACGGCATAGAGGCCATCTGGAACTTCACCAATGTGGACATCGCGGCCCCCGAGAGCCCGCTGATCGTGGAAAATCTCCATTTTTCGGACAGCCTGCTCTCTCTGACATACTACATCTCGGACAAGAAGGACGAGGAAGCGGCGAGAAACGCCCGCCTTGAGCGGCAGAAGAGTTCCGCAAAGAACTGACGGATCGAAAAAGAAAGCTCCCTTCGGGGAGCTTGTTTTGATAAGGGGAACAACATGTCTGATACCATAGCGGCCATAGCCACCGGCAGCACGGTCTCGGCGATCGGGATCGTCCGGGTGTCTGGTGAAAACGCGATCGAATACGCCTCCCGGCTCTTCCTGCCGAACTCCGGCAGGAGCCTTGCCGACTGTGAAGAGCGGAAGCTCGTTTACGGAAAGCTGACCGACGGCCGGGGCGATGTGCTTGACCTTTGCCTGTGCGTCATATCCAGAGCCCCGTACAGCTACACGGGGGAGAATACGGCCGAATTCCAGTGCCACGGCTCTCCCGTGGTCCTGCGCGCCGCGCTGGACGCGCTCTTCGCCCTCGGGGCAAGGCAGGCTCTTCCGGGCGAGTTCACGAAGCGGGCCTTCCTCAACGGCAAGATGGAACTCACCGCCGCCGAGGCCGTGGCCGACATCATCGACGCGGAGACCGCCGAAAGTGTGAAGAACGCCGCGGGACAGCTTTCCGGCGCCATTGACGCGAAGCTTACCGGCTTCTATTCCGACCTAGCAGACATATCCTCCCATTACCACGCCGTGCTGGATTATCCGGACGAGGACATCGAGCCCTTCGTCCTCGAGGACTATCTGGGCCGGATGAAAAGGATCGCCGCCGGGCTTTCGGATCTGCTTTCGACATTCGAGAGAGGAAAGCTCATGCGCGCGGGCATACCCGCCGTGATCGCGGGGAAGCCGAACGTGGGGAAAAGCTCGCTGATGAACGCGCTGCTCGGCTATGACAGGGCGATCGTCACCCGTATTCCCGGAACCACAAGGGACACAATAGAGGAAAAGCTAGTGATCGGCGGCCTGTGCCTTCGCCTGACGGACACGGCGGGCATACGGGAGACCGAGGACATCGTGGAGAGCATGGGCGTGGAGCGCAGCCGGAAGGCACTGGAAGGAGCATCCCTTGTGATCGCAGTGATCGACGGAAGCGCGGAGCCGGACGCGGAGGACAGGGAAATCATCCGCACGGCGGAAAAAGCCGGAAAAGGCATCGTCATCGTCTCCAAGCAGGACATCAGCGAAAGAGACTGGGAAATCGACACACCACTTCCCGTAGTGCGTGTTAGTTCCGTGACGGGACAGGGCCTGGATGAACTGGAGAGGACCATCGGGGAACTGTTTCCGCTGCCGGACGTCCCAGCGGGAGAGATCCTGACCAACGCCCGTCACGCGGACGCCGCTGGCAGGGCCCTGGATTATATGAACGCCGCCATGGATGCTGCGGCCGCCGGCAGGACCCCCGATATTGTCCTCACCGAGACGGAGGGCGCCATGCAGGCCATAGGGGAACTCAGCGGCAGGACCGTTCGCGAGGACGTTACGGACCGGATCTTCGAGCGCTTCTGCGTAGGCAAATAAAGCGGCATTAAAAAGCACAGCCCTCCCGTACGGGGAAGGCTGTGCTTTTTTTATGCCGTGCCGGCGTTTATTCCGCCGGAGGCTGTTCGGGCCCGTCGTTCTTCCGGTCGGGTCCGTAGTATTTTACGCAGAGCATGGTGATGTCGTCGAACTGCGCTGTTCCCTCCGCAAAGGTGTATACATCGTCGTGCATGCGACGGATCAGCTCCTCCGGGGAGGAGTCGGGATCCTTGTTCAGGCTCGCGAGCAGGCGTTCATCGCCGAAAGCCTCGGTCCTCCCGTTCACGGCCTCGGGCACGCCGTCCGTATATTCGAACACGCAGTCGCCCGGCGCAAGGGTGAACTCCCTGTTCACATACTTCGCATTTTTGCTCACACCGACCGGGGCGCAGTGCTTGTACTTTATCACTTCAAAATCCTGACCTGCACGCCGGAGAGTGGGGTTTTCATGTCCCGAGTTGCACACGAGGCCCCTGCCAGTGGAGATCTCCAGCACGGCCAGCCACACCGTGGCAAACATCATGGAGGAGTTCCGGTCGCTCAGCTGTGCGTTCACACTCTCAAGGGCGGCAGCGGGATCGGGGTGCTCTGCCAGCTGGTTCTTGATCAGGGTCTTGGAAACCATCATGAACAGCGCCGCGGGGATGCCCTTGCCAGATACGTCCGCTATGACGAGTGCGAGATGGTCGTCATCAACGAGGAAGAAATCGTAGAAGTCACCGCCGACGTCTTTAGCCGGATCCATCAGAGCGTATATGTCGAACTCATGCCGCTCGGGGAAGGGCGGGAATTTTGTCGGCAGCATGCTGTTCTGGATATCTGCCGCAAGCTTGAGCTCCTTGTCCAGCTGGTCGAGCTCGGAGATCATGGAGATAACGCCCCGGACGGGATCTCCGGCGTTTCTGTCCCCTATCACGGCCCGGATGAACGTAAGGGCATCCTCGTCCGCCTTCCGCAGCCGGCAGGTCACTTTCATGCGCACGGTTTGGTCGGGATGGGCGGAATTGTGCCGCTCCACAGCCTCCTCCACCAGAGAGGACCTCCTCTGTACGGTGTTGAGGCTGCCGTCACCCGAGAACATCAGAAACCGGTTTTCGTCCGCACGGATGACATCGCCCTCCTTGTGGAGAGAGCTGCGCAGGATTTCAAAGCAGGAGCTGTCATCTCCGCCTGTATCCACGATCAGCACGCTGCGGGTGGAATCCTTTCCGGCGAGCGTGCGGTCAAGCAGATAGTTCAGCATGCCGACGTTGTACATGCCGGACTCCTCGTCAAGGTAGCGCAGTTCATCGGCCATGGAGAAATACAGCAGCACGGCGCCGATCGCAAAACCCAGAACGTCCGTCTGATACGGCAGGAAAAACTGCACGATCACACCCAGCTCAACCGAGATCAGCATGGGCAGGACCCGGATGAAACGCGCTTTTTCCGACTGCCTGTCGAAAATCAGGACCAGAACCAGAGAGGCGAGGAAATAAACCGTTTCGAGCGCCACCACGATATCATAGAGCACCGTCGTC
Source organism: Oscillospiraceae bacterium (assembly GCA_017434755.1). Taxonomy (GTDB): domain Bacteria; phylum Bacillota; class Clostridia; order Oscillospirales; family Oscillospiraceae; genus Limivicinus. The sequence continues at coordinate 67,730 of JAFRER010000016.1, forward strand.
TCACATTCGTTCAGCTGCGTGTAGGAAAAAATGATCCCCGTGAAGAGGTTCACGACCAGGAGCACGCTGAACACGCCCAGTGAAATGTTGCCCAGCACGGCGATAAGGGGAAGCTTTTCCATTTTTCCGAAAAGCTTGAGACCTACATAAGAGCTCCAGAGGAGGATTGCCAGGAACACGAGCCACTCCCACAGCGTCCTGCTGAGCAGGACAAGAATATGGAGAAATGCGCCGGACTGCATAAACGCTATATGGCAGATAAAGCTGAAAATACAGGAGAGCGTAAGGGCAATCGTAAGCTTGAAAAAGATCGCATGCGAGAGATCATTCCGGCGGCGAAGACGCTCCGAAAGGATCAGCAGCAGAATCATGACGATGAAAGCCCCGGCGTCCGCGTAGCAGGATACAATTGCAATATTGTTGACGGAGCTCATAGCGCCACCTCCTCGTTGAGCGGTCTGTTCATCTCGCTCAGATGCAGGCAGACGAGTATAAGCGTGTAGAAAAAGGAAGTGGAGGAAATACCGCCGAAGCTGAGCTCCGCCGCAGCCCTTGAAACCAGGAGCACAAGCAGCACAACAAGAAGCCGCTTATCGATCCGGATGAGTCTTATTAGGGAAACGGCCAGATAGATCCAGACGGGAATGACGGGCAGGAACAGCAGCTCGTCAAATCTCCCGGATACGAAAGAGTTGTCCTCGCCGATCGAGAATATCCAGCCGGTCTTCAGGTTGATCAGAATGACGATCACAAAAAGGAAACAGGGGATGCCGTAGAGCAGCTTTTTCCTGCGCAGTTTGCCGCTGTCCGGGTCGAGGCGGCTTTCAAAATACATCAGGAGCAGATAGGGGAAGAATACCATCGCGATATAGAAAGCGGTGTTCCCGGCGATCATCAGCAACCTGACGATAGGATGGGAGAGGTATTCCAGAAGATAAGAGAGCGTCTCTCCCAACGTCATCACCAGATTCGTCAGGATCAGACCGAGAAACAGCCTGTCATCCGGACGTCCGCGCTTTCGGTAGAGGGATGTGAACACAAACAGCCCCGTCATCAGCAGCAGAGATGCGCTGTTCATGATCAGTGTACCCATTGTGCCCGCGGACATTTCCTTTCCCTTAACAATACTGAAAAGGGCAGTCTGCTCCGTACGGCTCACGGGATCCCGCACGGTAATGATAAAGTGATAGCTGCCGATCTTCAGGTTCGTGTAATCCACGGGCTTGAGTTTGCTGCGGCTCATTGTGGTATTTTCCGAGTCGAAGCCGGAGAGGGAATAGGAGACCTGCGGGTCGGTCAGGGAATAGTTGAAAACATAGGGATATATCGTGATCTTATGGGCATTCGCCGGGAGGGTGAACCTGCCGGAAAGGTCCGCATAGCAGCGAATGCCGTCCGCCTCGACATACGGGACGGAGACCCGGTAATGCAGCTTTTCACTGAAAGGATCATCTACATTCGCGCTGAACACGCCCTCGGAGCCGGAGATATACAGTCTGCCGTCCGGCGTGAGTTCACTGGAAGAGTTCGCCGAGACCACATACGGGATACCGCTCTGAATGCTGAAGAACACGGGATCGATTTCTGCGTTTGCCAGCAGCTCATCTCCGGGAACACTGTATATTCCGGCGCTGCAGAGCACCCAGACATCGCCGCTGCTGTTTTCATACACATCATAATTGTTCGGATAGGGGAACTGACGTATCGTCGTCACCTTGAAGTCCGGCGTCATATAAGCCAGGGAGTTTCCGGTGACGACCCAGTAGATATCGTGAAAGCGGCTTTTCTTGACGCGCAGGATGATCTCCGACTGCAGTCCGTCCTCCGTCCCGATTCTTCTTGTCCCTTCGGGTGAGATCACATAGATCCCGTCGCCGTCCGAACCGAGCACATATTCCTTGTTAAAGCCCTCTGTCACGGTAAGGATCTCTCCGTTTACGATACCGTCCTCGGGACCATAATTCTTTTTGACGCGATTTCCTATGATCACGCTGAGTCCGCCGCTGTTAGCTACAAGCAGAGATCCATCGGAGCACTCACTCACAACACGCACGGAGTCGGACCAGAGGCCCTCCTCATGTGTGAAGGCGACAACCGTCCCTTTGTCGTAACGGATCACACCGTATCGCTTCCAACCGGGGATCCAGAGCCTTCCCTGACTGTCCCTGTAGATGGCGCGGACACGGACTCCCCTGAGCATCTCAAGCAGATCCGTAAAGCCGAGATCCTTGCCGGAGGCCGTCAAGCACATCGTCAGCGGGACGCTCTCCGCTACTTCGTCTCCGTCAATCACAATCAGGCCGCTGTCCGTTCCGATAAAAAGTTGATCCCCGTACAGGCAGGTGGAGTTGACTACCACGGCCGGAAGGTTCCATCGCTCGAAAAGATCTGAAAACATATTCGGAACGATCTTCATGACTCCCTGATGGGAGGACACGAGCCACAGGTTTCCGTCATAATCGGTGATCAGATGCTCCAGGGAGTTGTTCATCGGAACGTTTTCCAGGAGACTGAATCCGGTGTCGTCAAGTCTCCCAGTCCCGTTCGAGGCGCAGACCCAGATTTTCCCGTCGATGTATTCCATGCTGTTCACTGTGGATAGGGGAGAAATGTCAGAAGAGGAAAGGTCACGGAAGTTGTCGGCAAGGCTGCCATGGTAGACTTCCGAATCGTCCGAGCCTACATAGAGCTTCCCGGGATGCGCGGGATCGGGCATGATGCAGTGGGCGCCTTTCACGCGGCAGGAGTTGTGCCCGAGAAAAGTTTCGACTCTGCCGTCTTTCAGAGTGAAAAGGTCGTCCTCGCCGGTGATACCGTAGAGCAGACCGTCGTTTCCGATGCGAAGCTGCGGGACAGACTGCCCATCCAGACGTTCGTCTTCTAGTACGGTCAGTTCTGTTCCGGAAATGGTGGCGATCCCTCCGGCCGCTGCAGCAATATAGATGAGACCGTTTGCGTCCTCGGCGATAGAACGGATGCTGACGGAGCGCAGACCGTCCGACCGGTTCCAGTTGCGCAGGGAACCTTTTGTCATGAGAAACAGGCCGGAATCATTTGTGCCGATCCAGAGGCGGTCTTTGCTGTCCACATACAGGCAGCGCACGTTGGCGATTCCGGAGGTGGAGTCCACGCGCTCAAAGACGGTGCCGTCATAACGCACCAGACCGGCATAGCTTCCGATCCAGAGAAAGCCGTCTCCTGTCTGCGCTATGGCGGTGGCGTCCGAGGTAGGAAGGCCGTTTTTGTTGTTATAGAGCACCGCGGAGAATCCGTCTCTGCTTTCAATGGGATCCACCGATAGTGCGACATTCCTGTTGCCGGAGGTGTTGACCGCAGGGAAGATGTCCTCAGAACTTGCACGGACAGCCAGCAGCGGCAGGACGAGCGAAGCAAGAAGCAGGCAGACAAGCAGTCTGACTGGCAGTGTTCCGGTCTTTCGTGTTCCGATCATAGCCCGATCCGTGCCCTTCCTTTCTGTGTCATCGTATCCGCGGAAAACGCGGCATACTCCGGTGGTTTCCTGTTTGTTTATATTTTATTTATTATAGCATCTGTCAAAATTCCTTGCAACAAAGAAAACCGCCGGTTGCGGAAAGCCCTGTGAGCATTATCTTCCGGCGCCCAACGAGCAGAGAAACACTCCTCAGATATAAAAAACAGTCCACCTTTCAGATGGACTGTTTTATGGCGCAGAAGGAGGGATTTGAACCCTCGCGTGTTTTTTACGCACCTACTCCCTTAGCAGGGGAGCCCCTTCGGCCTCTTGGGTACTTCTGCAAGCCGAATTTTCTGTGCAATATCAAGTTGCCGAATCATATTAGCACAGCGCGGATGCAATGTCAAGGAAAAGGCCCGATTTCTGTTGAAGTGCCGTCGGTGCTCGTGTATAATATGAAAAACTATCCATCCGGGTCAGAGAGGAGCATCAAAGATGAGCGTTAAAACGATCTACTTTGCGGGCGGCTGCTTCTGGGGCGTGCAACGCTATTTCGACCAGTTCGAGGGCGTTGTGTCCACCGAAGTCGGTTACGCCAACGGGCCGGACAGAGCCCCCACCTACAGGGAGGTCTGCGGCGGCACCGGTCATGCGGAGACTGTGCGCATTGAATACGACGAGGAGCGCATCTCCCTCACCGAGCTTCTGAACTTCTACTTTATGGTGATCGATCCACTGTCCTTCGGCAGACAGGGCGGCGACATCGGCATCCAGTACCGCACCGGCATCTACTGGACGGAAGAGAGCCAGCTGCCGGAGATCGAGGCCGTGTATGCGGCCGAGGAGAAAAAGGCCGGCGTGAAGCTCGCCGTGGAGCTCAAGCCCATCGAAAATTTCTTCTCCGCCGAGGAATACCACCAGAAATATCTGGAAAAAAACCCGGACGGTTACTGCCACATCCCGCGGGCGATGTTTGAACTGCAGCAGGGATGAAAATGACTGTCGAAGAGCTCTTTCAGACTCCGTATTACATCATTGACATCCTGCCCGCGCAGGTCCCGGAGTTCGGCCCCGGACAGTATTTTGCCGTGGAGAAATGGTTCCTCGGGACAGATCGGCTCAAAGCCGTGAAGGAGAAGCATATCGGACTAATCCTGAAACTCAACTGCTACCGGGACATCGCTCTCGATGAGCAGGATGAGACGAACCCGCCTCCGGAGCAGATCGCCGAAGCCGTGATGAACCGTCCTGTTTGCATCCGGACGGACGGGGCGATGATCGTGTCGGAGCCGGATGAGACCTGGCTGACCGTATACAACGCCGGCGAGCAGCTTCTCAATCTTATCAGGACGCTGGCGGCCGGTGAAGGACTGTATGCATGGAGACCGGAAATAAACTCATGAATGTGCTGAAAATCATACTGGCCGTGATCCTCACGGCGATTGCCGTTCTGATGCTGCTGTTCACAGCCGGCACGGTCTTTCCCGCCCTGCCCGCGTTTGGCAGCGTGGAGGGCTTCGTGACGGTGGCATTTATCCATCTGTGGCTGCCGCTGAGCATCGTATTTTTCCTTGGCTTCCTGCTGCTGTCCGTATGGGACCGCACGCGCACGAAGCTGTATCTCGCGGATCTGGCCATGGTGTCCGTGACGCTTGTGATTACCGCGGTGATCGCCATCGTGATATCAGGCTCGGTGAAACGCTTCGGCGTGAGCGGCGATCTGTTCCCCTCAAAGGCGGACGTCTCCTCCGTTATTACACAGACCGAAGTTTATACGACTTCCGAACTCGGCGACGTTGAACTGAACATCTATTACGCGGACGACGGCGTCAAGGGCAAGCCCGTTGTACTCTATTTCCACGGCGGGGGATGGATCTTCGGCGACAAGGACAACAAGGCCTATTATTCCAAGGTTTTTGCGAAGAACGGCTATGTGGTGTTCAGCGCAGATTACGACCTGTCCTCGGAGGACCGGCACCTGGCCACGTCTACCGAGACGCAGCTGCTCGAGGCGGTGGCGTGGGTCGGAAATCATGCCGCGTATTACGGCGGGGACATCTCCCGCTTCTATCTGACGGGAGGCTCCGCCGGAGGCAACCTCGCGCTGGAGGTCGCCTACAAGATAAACGCCGGCGTTTACAAAACCTCCTCCGACGGCACGGAGCTTCCGCTTGTGGACGCCGTGAGCGTCACCTTCCCGGCGGCAAGCGTGGAGGATGTTTACCGCAACGACGACCTCATCCTCGGCAGCACCGCGCACAGGATGGCGGCGGCCTATACCGGCTGTTCGCCGGAGGAGGACCCCGCCCTGTACGAAAGCATCGATCCCGTCTGCAGCGTCACATCCCTTGCGCCGCCCACGCTGCTGTTTCTCGGCGAGGGCGACACGCTCGTGCCCCCCGGGGCCACGTTCGAACTGGCGGAGCTGCTGTCGAGACAGCGCGTTCCCTGCCGGCTGATAGCGGTGCCCTTCGGGAACCACATGCTCGAGATGGCGGAAGGCGGCATGCTCTGCAACGCGTATCTGGAGACCACGATGCGGTGGTTCGACATATACAGATGAATCAATAAAAAACAGACCTGCCGTTGAAAGCAGGTCTGTTTTTCTGCCTTGTCCGTCAGCCCCTCACGGTGGCGATATACTCCACGCCGTCCGGGACTTTTATGCCGGGATCGCCGACGAAGACCTCGGGCGTCTTTCCCTGTTCATCCAGACCCGCGGCCATGTGGCAGAGGGCGATGCCCATGTCGATCTTCTGCATGTCGCCCACCTTTTCGCTGATATAGCCCTTGTCGTGATTGAGGTAGAAGTGGAAGCAGCCGTCCGTCGCTATGATCCGCCAGGGCTGCTTGTTCACCGCCGAGGGCGCCCAGCGCACCATCTCCGCGAGCTCGGCCGTCCCGTCAACAGGGGAGAGGGGGAAGGGTACATTCCAGGCCCTGTCGAAGAAGAAGGTCTCCGCGCTCACGCGGCTGTCCGCACCGACGCCTTTGCGCATCATCTTCTCCCGGAGGGACTGCTTTTCGGCGATATATCCCAGCGGGCTGACGATCGGCATCAGCTCTCCCTCACCGAGACCGACGGCCTTCTCAAAAACTTCCCTCTTGAAAGTGCCGCCCATCCATGTAGTGCCGATCCCGAGGGTCCACGCGTATAGGACCAGCTTCTCGAAGGACCAGCCGACGGCTACGTCCGCATACGGTCCCCTGTCGACTTTCATGGCCACATAGAGGCTCTCGCCCGTGATCACGGGGCTTGACAGCCCGTGCTCGGCCGCATCCAGCAGAACGAATTCCACCGGGATGCCGAAGGGGTTCGGCACGTCGGCCATGTATGCCTCCAGCTTCTGTCTGTCTTCCGCACTCACCGGCTTGCCGTCAAAGGTCCTGACGCTGCGCCTGGCTTTGATGATATCCATCAGTCCGCTCATTATTCCGTTCCTCCCGTTCATTATTCCCGATTCGATGATAACAGATTGTTTTTGTCTTGTAAATGCTGAAAAAACAAAGATTTCCCCTTTATTTGCAGGTATTTTGCAGAAAAAGTAAACTGTTAACGGATGCGGAGAGGAACGGGACCGGAACAACGTTCTTTTTTGTTGAAATAGCGGCCGGGAAAGGGATATAATAACCAAAAAGGATCGGTAAAGGTATAGACGGACTTCCCCAACGGGAAGGAGTAAAATCGGGGTTTCGGATATGGACAGAAACGAAGAACTGGCGGCCCTGCGGCTGCTGCGCGAGAGGATCCGCGCCTGCGACAGGGCGAGAGAGGAAACGGAACAGGCGGCGGAGAGACTGCGGAAAGCCGAAACACGCAGGCCGGTGGCAGTGGAGGACTTTGACCGCGCCCATAAGGAGACCTATGTGATCTCCCAGATCGGGCGCGCGCCGGTGCGGCCCCGGGAAACGGTGGAAGTGACGGTGGTGGACCGCACGCGGAAGCGGTTCGAGAAAGACTTCGCCGATTATAAGAAGAAATACGAGCGCTTCTCCGAAGCCTATTATGAGGATTACGCCGAGCAGCGCGGAAAACTAGAAGAGGAAGAGCAGGCCCGGATCGCCGAGGGTGTTGAAAACTCCAAACAGGAATACGAAGAGATCCTTGCCCGTGAAGAGAGCGCAAAACAGGTGCTCGATGCAGACGATACACTGGGCGATGACTTCAAGACGCTGGACACCGTGGACGTGCTGATCGGCTATATCCAGGACCGGCGGGCGGACTCGGTGAAAGAGGCGATGAACCTGTATTTCACCGAAGAGCACCGGCGCAGGCTGGAGGAACTGGCCAAGGAGCAGATCCGGATCACGGAGGAAGCGAAAGCAATCGCCCGCGAGGCCGCGGTGAGCGCGGAAAACGCTGCGAAGAGCGCGCTGAAAGCTGCGCAGAGAGCAGACGAGGCCGTGGAGCAGGCCAAACGCGCGACGGAGAAAGCGGAAGAAGCCATGAAGAAGGCGCAGGACGCGCTGGATGAGGCCGACAGCGTCTATATTGAGGCGCTGCTGAAAAAGTGAATAAAAATGGAAAAGAGACAGCGGCGCGTTTTTACGCCGCTGTCTCTTTTGTTCATTTGTCGGGGTTCAGCTTTTTTTGATCGGCAGCCACCAGGTGAAACCGAAGGCGAGGCACTGGGCCAGCCCCTCCGGAACAGAGATGCCGTTTTCCTCAGCCACCTTCCTGCCGACGAGGACGTACTCCGAGGCATGCATGAGAAAAAGGATGATCAGCGGGACGGGCTTTTTCTTTGCCGCGAGGGCGGCAAAGGCGGCATAGAGCGCCACGCAGACCGGCTTGCCGATCTTCTTTGTGAGTTCGAGAAACATAGCGGATCGCCTCCGTGTCGTTGATACTGTCATTCTACTATTGTCATTCCCGTTCGGCAAGCGGAAAATGCTGGACCGGAGCGGTTGAAGAAAGCATGCGTGTCTGCTATACTTCATAAGTAAATAAACCGGACCGCAAGGAGCATGATACAATGAATATCCTTATCCTGAACGGCTCCCCGACGGGGGACGGCAGCATCACCCTGCAGACCATGCACTACATCCGGGAGTTTTTCCCGGAGCACAGCTATGAGAACCTGAACGTGGGCCAGTGGATCAAGGCCATCGAGAAGGACTTTTCCTCCGCGAAAGAGATGCTCGAAAAGGCGGAGCTGATCCTCTTCTGCTACCCGGTGTACACCTTCCTCGTGCCCAGCCAGCTACACCGGTTCATCGAGCTCATAAAGGAGCAGGGGATCGATCTCGGCGGAAAATACGCCTCGCAGCTGAGCACCTCCAAGCATTTCTACGACACGACAGCCCATGAATTCATCCGGGAAAACTGCGCGGATCTCGGATTGAAATACGTGAGGGGCCTGTCCGCGGACATGGAGGACCTGCTCAAGAAGAAGGGGCAGAAGGAGGCGCTGGATTGGTTCCGGCATGTGCTCTGGGCTGCCGGAAACGATCAGGCGGAAACATCCCGCATGCCGGCCCGGGACGGGGCGCAGCTCAGCGGGGCGACAGTCCCGGAGGACGCAAAGCGGCAGGACGGACAGGGGAGCATCGCCCTTGTGACGGATATCCATGACGATCCCGAGCTGGCGGCCATGGTGGAGCGCTTTGTCCGCGTTTCCCCCTATCCCTGCAAGGTGATCGACCTGCGCCGGTTCCCGTTCGCGGGAGGGTGTCTCGGCTGCTTCCACTGCGCCTCGGACGGGACCTGCGTCTACAAGGACGGCTTCGACAGCTACCTGCGCGAGAACATTCAGGACGCGAGCGCCACGGTGTATGCCTTCACCATAAAGGACCACTCCATGGGCTCCCGCTTCAAGATGTACGACGACCGGCAGTTCTGCAACGGGCACCGCACCGTGACCATGGGCAAGCCCGTGGGGTATATCATCAACGGATACCTAAGCGCGGAGCCGAACCTGCAGATGCTCATAAAGGCAAGAGCGCAGGTGGGCGGCAATTACCTCACCCGCATAGCATGCAACGAGGCGGAGATCGACCGGGAGATTGACGCGCTTGCCGCGGAGCTGCGGTACGCTGTGGAGAACGACTATCAGCAGCCTGCGGACTTCTACGGAGTGGGCGGCATGAAGATCTTCCGGGACCTGATCTACACGATGCAGGGCTTGATGCGGGAGGACCACCGTTTCTATAAAAAGCACGGCTTCTACGACTTCCCGCAGAAGCGGGCGGGCATGATCGCGGGCATGTATCTGGTGGGCAGCATGATGAACAACAGGAAGCTTGCCAAAAAGATCGGCGCGAACATGACCAAGGGCATGCTGATGCCGTATCAGAGCGTGATCGGCAAGGCGAAAAGGAAAAAATGAAATGCCGCCGTCAGAAGGCGGGCGTGAGAAAAGATGCGTGACCTTTTTCGGGCGCGCACCTTTTTTTGTCGGGGAGAATATATTATAATATCTGAAAAAAAGAAGACCGGGATCGGAGGACATATGAAAAAGCCTTATCTGATGCGAAGGGGGGCCGCACCCGTCCTTGCACTGTTCCTTGCACTGGCGCTGCTGGCAGGCTGCGGAGGCGCCGGTGCACCCGCAGAGGCTGATGTGCCGGAGCCTGCTGAGCCGGTTCCCGCGGAAGCCGCAGAGACTCCCGCCGCAGCCGGGCCGGAGGAGCTGACCGCGCCGGCGGTGGTCGATGACGGGAGAGCGCGTCCGTCATTCTGCGGGCATCTTCAGGTGAAGGACGGAAAGCTCTGCTCGGAAAGCGGAGAGCCCGTGATGCTGAGGGGCGTGAGCACGAACAGCCTCATTACCGCCGAGAGTTTTCTGAACGACCAGCTCTTCCGGGAGCTTTCGGAGGATGACGGGGTGAACCTGTTCCGGCTTGCCATGTACACCTACGGCGTCGGTATAGTGGGCTACTGTACGGGAGGGGACAAGGAGCGCCATATACAGGATATCTGCGACGGCGTGGAGCTGGCAAAGGCACACGACATGTACGTGATCGTGGACTGGCACATCCTCTCCGACGGCGATCCCAACCGGTACGCGGATGACGCGGAGGCTTTCTTCGCGGATGTGGCGGAACGGTTCAGCAGCTATGACAACGTGCTTTACGAGATCTGCAATGAGCCGAACAACGTGGACTGGGCGGCGGTGAAACAGTATGCCGAGAGGATCATCCCCGTGATAAGGGAGAAGGATCCCGATTCCGTGATCATCGTCGGCAATCCCGACTGGTCGAAGGATCTGCGCAGCGTCGCGGCGGATCCGCTCGGCTTTGACAATATCCTCTATACCCTGCACTTTTATTCGGCGACCCACGGGAAGGAGTTCAGGGACATGACGGAAGAGCTCAGCCGGAACGGACTGCCGATATTCGTCACGGAGTTCGGCGTCACGGCTTCCAGCGGGGGCTTTCCCAGGGATCTGGAGAGCGCGGACAGTTGGATAGATCTGCTCGAGCGCGAGAACATTTCGTGGTGCATGTGGTCCTTTTCAAAGGCCCCGGAACCCTGTTCCGCCGTGAGATCGAGCGTGATCGGATACAGCGGATTTAAGCCGGAGGACTATACAGACACCGGCACATGGCTGCTGGAGACCCTTAGCGGACACACAGGACGCTGAGCGGTATTATCGGGAGACAGAGAAATGGACAGGAAAAGTCTAAAGACGGCGGCCTGCGCTGCCGCTGCCGCCGCGGCGGGGACGCTCGCGGCCTCATTCGGGATCTATCTGTTCGGCTTTTATTCGCCGAGGGGACAGCAGAACGACGACCATCACATCCTCGTGGATATCCGTTCGAAGGAGCAGTACGACCGCAGTATAGCGCTGATCGACAGAATGAACGAAAAGCCCTATGAGCGCGTGAGCATACGGTCTTTCGACGGGCTAAAACTCGCGGGACGGTATTACCACGCAAAGGACGGGGCGCCCCTGGCGATCCTCTGCCACGGCTACAGAGGGACGCCCTCCCGGGACTTCTGCGGCGGAGCGGAGATCTTCTTCGGCCTGGGCTTCAACCTGCTTCTGATCGAAGAACGGGCCCACTGCACGAGCGGGGGGCACTCGATCACCTTCGGCGTGAAGGAGCGCCAGGACGTCCTATCCTGGACGCGGTACGCTGTGGAGAGATTCGGAGCGGATGTAAAGATCCTGCTTGCCGGGATCTCCATGGGGGCCGGGACGGTGCTGATGGCGTCGGAGCTGGATCTGCCGGCGAATGTCCGGGGCATTCTCGCGGACTGCCCCTTCACCTCTCCTGCGGAGATCATCACGGAATTCGGAAAGGCTCAGGGCATCCCCATGAAGATCGCCTATCCGTTCACGGCTCTCGCGGCACGGGTGTTCGGCGGCTTCTCGCTGACGGCGGCGGATGCCTCTGAAGCGGTGAAGAACGCGAAGGTCCCGGTCCTGCTGGTCCACGGCGAGGCGGATGAACTGGTGCCCTGTGAGATGGGCAGGCGGATCGCGGAGGCGAACCCGGAAAAGGTGGAGTTTTGCACATTCCCCGGCGCGCGGCACGGTATGAGCTATATGGCGGACACCGCGCGCTACACGGAGCTGGTGAGGGCTTTTTGCGAAAGAGCACTGAGATAACGGAAACAGATGCGCGGCCTTTTTTCGGGCGCGCGTCTTTTCTTTCTGTTTGAATCGGGACGGACTTGTGATATAATCTCAAAAAAGCATTTCGCATGAGGGGAAAAGATGAAAAAAGAACGTGTAAAGATCCTCGCGTTTCTGCTCCTGACGGTTCTGGCATTCTCGCTGGCGGCCTGCGGGCGGACGGCGGAGGAGCCGGAGCCGGAACCGGTCCCGGAGACGCCGCAGGAGACGCTGTTCTATCATGTATACGATGAGACGGAGGTCCTCGCGAAGGAGACCGTCTACGCCGTCTGCGCGCTGCCGGTGAAGGCGGAGGACAGTGTCTTCGGGCCCGTGCTGGACCGCGTGACGGAGTACAGCTATGATGAAAACGGGAACGCCCGGACGGAGGTCACCTTCTATTCGCCGGATGAGTTCGGAAAGGACGGGCGCTTCTTTGACACAAAGGGCCGGGAGATGGCCGGATACGGCTATGCGTACGGCCCGGACGGGGACCTGACAGAGGTTACCGCTCCCGTGGGTCAGCTGAACGGAACGGCTCTGTCGCAGACTTTTGAGATGGCGAACGGCCGGCCTGTGCGCTCCGTGATCACCTCGGAAGGCAGCGAAGACCTCATCTGCGAGTACGTTTTCGTCTACGACGCGGAAGGGAAGCTCACGGAGGAGGACATCACGGCCTACGCGGACAGAAAGCGGGGAACCGGATTCAGTTCTCCTTCCAAAGATGTCTATGTCTTTGATGACGGAGGCCGCCTTGTCTCATGGGACCATCAGGGCCCAACGGATCCGACCGGGATGAATGACCCGAGCAGTTTCAGGATCGCCTATGCGTATGACGGGGCGGGTGAGCTCGTAAGTAAGACAACGGAGACCGCCAAGGGACAGGAGCGCATGGAGATCAGCCGCGATGCAGACGGAAGGGCGCTACGCACGACCGTGACCAAGCCGGACGGCAAAATGCTGATACACACATTCTCCTATGACGATGACGGACGCATCGTATGCGATGAAGTGACCGGATCCGGAAGAGCCCGCTATGAGATTACCTATAACGATGACGGCTATCCGGACAGCTTTGCGGTCTACTACAACGGGATCCGGCAGAAGACGGAGCGGTATACCTATGAACAGAAGGGACCGCATCTTCTCGTCGGAAAGGCGGTCGTGAAATACTCCGAGGCGGATATTTTCCGCGGCACGGAATTTGAATTCATCGAACTGGATTCGGTCAACTCCAAAGGGGAAACGGTCAGCACCGGCTTCTATGAACTGAAGATCGTGGGGACGGAGCTGCGCTATGTGACCTCCTACGCCCGCTACGAATACAAAAAGGTCCCAGTGCTGCTTGACACCACTCCCGGCGTGTTCGAGCAGATCGCTTCTGCGGACGCCCTCTATCCGGTGCTCAGCGACAGTTACGGGGGGATCCCTGTTCCACAGCCGGACGGCACACAGAGCCTCCGGAAGATCACGGTGAGCTCCAGTCGGCCAGAGATCATCGACAACGTCACATACATCGTATTGGATCAGTACGGACACCCCGCGGGACAGATCACGGCCTTCGATCTGGACAGCTTGTTCAACACCGAAGATCCGAACGGCAAGGTGGAGACCGACGGGCAGGGCAGACCGGTCTTCGTGGCGGATGGCAGCTATTACGCCTCCTACGAATACGCGGGGGACATGCTGTCCTACAAAGTGACGGGAGACATCCCGGACTATGCCTACCATGCCGAACATGAGATCAATCTGGCGGACCGCCTTCCCGCGGCCGTGCTCGCGATAAGCGATGAGGAGGAGTTCCACGGCTATCAGGTGGAATACAGAGAGGGACTGCTCACGCGGTACGCGTTTCCGGGCATCATGGAATACTGCTATACCTATGAGATCGTGCCGGATGCTTCCGGAAAGCTTTCCCGCATCGATTTCACCGAGACCATCCTGTCCGACGGGGACGACGCGCAGCCGGGTCCCGCCTATACGCTGATGAGTTTCGACGAACACGGCTATCTGACAGCTTATTCAAGGATCCTGGAGCACGAGATCATCACCCTGACCTACACCTATGTGAGCGAAAGCTGAACGGGAGGACGGAAGCATGGCGTTTGAAGCATGGCAGCTGGCCCTTATCGACTCGGCGGGATACAACGGCATCCGCGGCGAGCACATTGAGGCCGTAGCGCGGGAGCTGGAGAAACTCCCGCAGGACGTGATCAACACGGGCGATTTCCGCAGCGCCTGTTACAGAGCGGGAATCGATCCGGACAATTTTGACAAGAATTCCCTCGACGCGCTTCAGGACCGCCTGAACCGCTGAGATCATCTGTACGGCCGGGTGCCGGAAAGGAGAAAGCATGAGCAGGACCACCTTCGGGACCTTCTTCGAGCTGGGCGGGCGCGGCGCCATGGAGTGCCTCAGCCGCACCGGCATCGACTACGTTATCATCGACACCGAGCACGGCCCCTTTTCGGAGGAGACCGTGGCCGACCTCATCCTCGCCGCGGAGAGCGGTAATCTGCTGCCCTATGTGCGGATAGGCGACATACGCCGCCCCTACGTGCTGCGGATGCTGGACATCGGCGCGAGGGGACTGATCGTCCCGAACATACGCACGGTGGAGCAGGTGAAGGAGCTGGTGGCAAACGCCAAGTTCCCGCCCGTGGGCAACAGGGGCTACTGCCCGAGCAGGACCTCGGCCTGGGGCGCGGACGAGTGGGCGAAGGACGCGTTCTCCTACATGGAAGAATGCAACCGGCGCGTCAGGGTGATCCCTCAGTGCGAGACGAAAGAGGCACTGGAGCATATTGAGGAGATCGCGGCGCTGCCCGGCGTGGACGGCATCTTCATCGGACCCTGCGACCTGTCCATCGAACTCGGCATCCCGCTGCAGTTCGACAATCCGCTGCTGATCAGCTCCGTGGAGCGGATCCTGAAGGCCTGCAGAGATAACGGCAAGGAGTCGTATATCTTTGCGGGGAACATGGGCGATGCGCTGAAGTGGAAGAAACTGGGCTTTGACAGCGTGACCTACAGCCTCGACGCTGCGGTGTTCGTCAACGCGTATAAGGAACTCACGGGCCGGTTTCACGGAGGTGGAGGAGAATGAGAGTCGTTATAAAGGTAGGTACGTCCACGCTGACCCACGCGACGGGCAGGATGGATATCCGGCATGTGGAGACGCTGTGCAAGGTGCTCAGCGACGTGAAGAATGCCGGGCATGAGGTGGTGCTGGTGTCGTCCGGCGCCATCGGCATGGGCGTGGGCAAGCTGAACCTGCGCGAGCGGCCGACGGACATGCCCACGAAGCAGGCCGCCGCCGCGGTGGGCCAGTGCGAGCTGATGTACGTATATGATCAGCTGTTCGGGACCTACAACCATACGATCGCCCAGATCCTGCTCACAGGCGAGGACCTGCGGGACGAGGGGCGGCACCGGAACTTTTCCAACACCCTCACGCGGCTGCTGGAGCTCGGGACCCTGCCCGTCATCAATGAGAACGACACGGTGTCCACCGTGGAGATCGGCGTGGGCGACAACGACACGCTCGGCGCCCTTGTGGCGGTGAGCATCAAGGCGGATCTGCTCATCATCCTTTCGGACATTAACGGCCTGTACACAGCCGATCCGCGGCATGATCCGGATGCGGTGCTGATCCCGGAGGTCTGGGAGATCACGCCGGAGATGCGGGAGAACGCCGGAGGCGGAGGCACCGCGCTTTCCACCGGAGGCATGAGCACCAAGCTGATCGCCGCCGGTATCTGCATGGAGGCGGGAACCGACATGGTGATCCTGAACGGGGCGAAGCCTCTGCAGATATACGACGTGCTGGAAGGAAAACAGGTGGGAACGAGATTTATCGGAAAGGAACGGAACGCATGAGAAAAACACATGACATCCTCGTGGAGACAAGGGCGGCGCTGCCGGCGCTGACCGCATCAAAGGAACGCAAGAACGCGGCGCTGGAGGCCATAGCCTGCCGCCTTGTATCGGAGCAGGAGGAGATCCTTGCTGCGAACCGCGCCGACGTGGAGGCATCGAAGGACAAATACGGCGAGGTGATGATCGACCGTCTCACGCTTACCCTGGAACGCATCGCGGGGATGGCCCAGGGCGTGCGCGAAGTGGCCGAGCTGCCCGATTCGGAGGGACGCGTGATAAGGCGCGTGGAGCGGCCGAACGGGCTCGTGATAGAAAAGACGTCCGTTCCGCTCGGCGTCGTGGCCATCATCTATGAGAGCCGCCCGAACGTGACGTCCGACGCCGCTGTGCTGGCGCTCAAGTCCGGGAACGCGGTGATCCTGCGCGGAGGCAAGGAGGCCTACCGCTCAAACGAGGCCATCGTGCGCGCGATCCGGCACGGGCTGGAGGATGCGGGGCTCCCGGGGGCGCTGGTGGGCTTTATTGAGGATACGGACCATGCCAGTGCGGATGAGCTGATGCGAGCTGTGGGGCTGGTGGATATGCTGATCCCCCGCGGAGGCGCGGGACTGATCCGCCGCTGCACCGAGAACGCCAAGGTGCCGTGCATCCAGACCGGAACGGGCATCTGCCACATTTTCGTGGACGCCTCGGCCGACCAGGAGAAGGCCCTGCGGATCATAGAGAACGCGAAGACCAGCCGCCCCTCCGTCTGCAACGCGGAAGAGGTGCTGCTGGTTCATAAGGACATTGCCGCGGAATTCCTGCCCAAGCTGTGCAAAACCCTGACGGAGGACCGGGCGGCGCGGGGCCTCGTGCCTGTTGAGCTGCGGCTCGATAAACGGGCGGCGGCGATCATACCCGGCACGCCGGCGGGGGAGAAGGACTTTGACACGGAGTTTCTCGACTATATCCTCGCGGTGGGCGTCGTGGACGACGCGGATGCGGCCATCGCGCATATCGGGGCCCATTCCACGGGCCACAGCGACGCCATCCTCACGCAGAATGAGGAGAACGCGAACAAGTTCACGGCGCTGGTGGATTCCGCCGCGGTATACGTGAACGTGTCCACCCGCTTCACCGATGGCGGCGAGTTCGGCCTCGGCTGCGAGATGGGCATCTCCACCCAGAAGCTGCACGCCCGCGGACCCATGGGGCTGGAGGAACTGAACAGCTACAAGTATGTGATCCGCGGAGACGGCCAGATTCGCTGAAAACAAAAAAAGAAGCACCCTGCGGGGTGCTTCTTTTTTTATTGTTTTTTGTTGCGCCGCTCCAGCTGCGACTGGGTCTTGTCATTCCATTTTCCAATCCGCTTGAGCTCGCCCTCCTTGTTCCAAATGAAGCTCGTTCGCATCTCCTCACCGGTCCTTATCCGCCGGAAATTTTCCCAGTGCTTGATGAAGATCGGGATCGCGGGGATCAGAAGGATGAGCGAGGAGGTGAGGTCTTTCGTGAAGATGTAATGGATGACGGGGAAGACCACGGAGATGATCGGGGCGACGAGGCAGACGTACCTTGTGCCGAAGGCGATCAGGATGGCGGCGGCCAGCAGGATCAGGAACCATCTCCAGTCCCACGCGAGGATCACACCGCCGAGGCTGGCCATGCCCTTGCCGCCGCGGAAATGCATCAGGACGGGCCAGATATGGCCGAGGATGCAGGCGGAACCCGCTATCGGGCCCGCGAACGGGAGCGAGGGGAAAAGCAGCGCGCAGAGCTTCCAAGCGGCGAAGGATTTGAGGATGTCCAGGATCGCCGTGAGGAAGAAGGCGTTCTTGCCGAGCAGCAGAAAAGCGTTGGTGGCACCGGCGTTCCCGGAGCCCTCCTCCCGGATGTCATAGCCCTTCCGGCGCCCCAGGATGTACGAGGGGCTGAAGTTGCCGAGGGTGTATCCGAACAGGCAGCTGAGCACGATATAGAGCACCGTCATCGGTGTGTTGTTTTCCATCCGTTTCCCTCCCTTCAGCGGGATGAGACATCTTAGCACGAAAGGAAGATTTTTTCAACTTTGCACCGGCAGCCGTATATGATATGATGGATATGCCGAGCTGTCAAAATCGGAGAAATGAGGATTATTTATGCTTCAGAAGGAATATTGGGACAGTGTGTCCCCGACCAAAAACTTCACAACGCCGTTCCAGACCGATGAGTTCGCGGAGCATGTGACAAAGGATGCGCACATTGCGGACATAGGCTGCGGCTACGGCAGGACCATGGCCGGCCTTTACGGGATGGGCTACCGGAGCCTCGTCGGCTTTGACATCTCTTCCGGGATGATCGAACGCGGGAGGGCGCAGTTCCCGTTCCTTGACCTGCGGGTGATGGAAGAGGGCAGGATAGACCTGGCGGACGGCAGCGCGGACGCCGTGATCCTCTTCGCGGTGCTGACCTGCATCCCCGGGGACGCGAATCAGGAGCGGCTCATAAGCGAGATCCGTCGGGTGCTGAAGCCGGGCGGCATCCTCTATGTGAACGACTTCCTCCTGAACAGCGACGCACGGAATATTGAGCGCTATGAAAAATATCTGGACAGGTACGGCACCTACGGCGTCTTTGAGCTGCCGGAGGGCGCAGTGCTCCGGCATCATGCGGAGGAGTACCTGCGGGAACTGCTCCGGGACTTCACGCAGCTGCGGTATGAGCATCTCACCTTCACCACGATGAACGGGAACCGATCGAACGGTTTTTACTATATAGGCAGAAAATAGACCTGCAAGATATGAGTCATCACAGAAAAGGAAGGGACAGATATGTCAGCTGAATTCACGGCTTTGGTATAATGCATGAGTGTACACAGACTCTGAGAAAGATCTTCTGATAAGGATAATGCTCTCCCCCTCATCAAATATGGCCTAAGGGGGAGAGATGTTTTTTTACAAAAAAATGTAAAGCACGCTTGACATGGACTGCGGCGTGTGATACTATGAGGATGTAAAGCAAACTTTACATATAAAGATGGAAGGTGAGGCTTTGAAAAACCGGATTGAAGAGATCCGCAACGAAAAGGGCATGCTGCAGGAAGAACTGGCAAAGGCTCTCGGCGTCTCGCGGCAGACGATCAGCTCGCTGGAGAACGGACGGTATAATCCTTCCATAGGTCTGGCGTACAAGGTGGCAAAGCTGTTCGGGATGGCCATAGAGGATGTTTTCATTTTTGAGGAGGAATGAGCATGGTCTATAATAATAAAAAGCTCCTGCTGAGCGTATTGTGGATACTGGCCGGAGCGGCGCTGCTGGTGCTGTCGATTACGGAGGTTCTGAAGGAGGCCGTCTATGCCGGAATGGGCGGTGCGCTGGTCGCCGTCGGCGTGCTGCAGGTGGTGCGAAACCTGCGATACCGGAAGGACGAGGAATACAAGGAGAAAGTGGACACGGAAGTGAACGACGAGCGCATGAGCTTCCTCCGCATGAAGAGCTGGTCGTGGACCGGATATCTGATGATCCTGATCGAGGGGATCGGCGTGATCGTCGCGCTTGTGCTCGGTCAGCGCACCATACAGCTGGTGCTGTCGTATTCGGTATGTCTGATACTGGTGATCTACTGGATCAGCTATCTTGTCCTCAGCAGAAAATACTGAACAATAAAAGAAAAAGCGGACAGAAGGGTTTCCTCTGTCCGCTTTTCCGGGTCTCCAGGCTGCGGCTTCAGACATACACTTGTTGAAAATATCTCATGCCGGCATTTCTGACTAAGGGAGAAATGGTCACTTTGCATAAAACGAGGCTTTTTCTTTTCCGGCAATTGTGTTATACTGTAATCAAAGAAGGCATACCCGAAAAAGATCCAAAGGAAGTGTTTTGTTATGAGATATCTTCTTTCCGGCAACGAAGCCATCGCCCGCGGAGCCTATGAGGCGGGCGTGAAAGTCTGTTCCGCCTATCCGGGCACACCCAGCACCGAGATTTTCGAGGAGCTGCCCAAGTATAAGGATGCGCTCTACTGCGAGTGGGCCCCCAACGAGAAGGTGGCCACGGAGTTTGCCTACGGCGCGGCGATTGCGGGCGTACGGAGCATGACGGCGATGAAGCACGTAGGTCTGAACGTCGCAGCGGACCCCATGTTCACCGCCTCTTATAACGGTGTCCTCGGCGGCTTCGTGATCGTGACCTCGGACGACCCCAGCATGCATTCCTCCCAGAACGAGCAGGATAACCGCCAGTACGCGAAGTTTGCGAAAATAGCGCTGATCGAGCCATCCGATTCCCAGGAGTGCAAGGATTTCATGCGCGACGCCTTCGAGATCTCCGAGCGGTTCGACATGCCGGTGCTCTTCCGCAGCACGACCCGCATCTCCCATTCCAAGAGCCTTGTGGAGTTCGGCGAGCGCACCGAGATCCCGCCGAAGCCCTATGAGAAGAACGTCTTCAAGAATGACTGCGCGCCCGGCTTCGCGTACAAGAAACGCGCCAAGGTCGAAAAGATGCTGACGGAGCTGGAGGAGTACGGCTGCACCAGCAGGCTGAACAAGGTGGAGTACGGCGACGGGGAGGTCGGCGTCATCACCTGCTCGATCGCGTATCAGTACGCCAAGGAGGTCTTCCCCGAGGGGACCTCGTTCCTGAAGCTGGGCCTCACGAACCCGCTGCCGATGAAGCTGATAAAGGAATTCGCCTCAAAGGTGAAGAAGCTCTATGTCGTGGAGGAGCTCGAGGGCTTCATGGAGCAGCAGATCAAGGCCGCCGGGATCGACTGCGTCGGCAAGGAGCTGGTGAGCAACATGTACGAGCTCAATCCCCAGCGCCTGCGGCAGATGATCTACGGCATCGAACCCGAGGTGAAGGAGCTGCCCGTGAAGGCGGTCTCCCGTCCGCCCACACTGTGCCCCGGCTGCCCCCACAGAGGATTCTACTATGCGATCGCAAAGCATAAGGACGTGATCGTCACCGGCGATATCGGCTGCTACACCCTCGGCGACAATCCGCCTCTCAGCGCCGTGCACACCTGCATCTGCATGGGCGCCGGCTTCTCGGCCGGTGCCGGCATGGCCAGAGCCTTCGAGGAGACCGGCAATCCGAAGAAGTTCTTCGGCGTGGTGGGCGATTCCACCTTCTTCCACAGCGGCATGACCGGCGCCGTGGAGATTATCTACAACAAGGCGAACATGATCCCGGTGGTGATGGACAACCACATCACGGGCATGACGGGCCATCAGGACAACCCCGGCAGCGGATTCACCCTGCAGGGCGATGTGGCGAACGCGGTGAAGATCGAGGACGTGCTCTCCGCCTTCGGATACAAGAAGATCCTGATCGTGGATCCCTGGGATCTCAAAGCCACTGACGATGCGATCAACGAGGCAATCGCCTCGGATGTGCCCGCCGCGATCATAAGCCGCCGACCCTGCCTCATGATCAAGCGGATGAAGCACGAGACGGGCCTGTGCCGCGTAGATCCCGACAAGTGCATAGGCTGCAGGATGTGCCTGAAGGTCGGCTGCCCGGCTATCAGCATTATCGACGGCAAGTCCGTCATCGATCCGACCCAGTGCAAAGGCTGCACGATCTGCGCCCAGGTATGCCCGAAGGGCGCCATCAGCAGGGAGGAGGTCTGAACCATGAAAAAGAGCGTCATCCTTGTGGGAGTGGGCGGTCAGGGAGCGATCCTCACCGCGAAGATACTCGTCAACGGCCTCATCAGCAAGGGCTATGATGTGAAAATGTCCGAGGTGCACGGCATGAGCCAGAGAGGCGGAAGTGTTTCCACCCAGGTGCATTTCGGCGATAAGATCTATGCTCCCGTGATCGGAAAGGGCGGAGCGGACATCCTGGTGGCCTTCGAGAAGATGGAAGCCGTGCGCTATGCGGACTTTCTCAAGCCCGACGGCATCGCCGTCATAAATGATTTCGCCATGCCCAGCTCCACCACGTCCGCGGGGCTGTGCGAATACCCCGAAGGCTGCGTGGAGGCCATGCAGGCGGCCTTCAAATGCCACGTGCTGGACGCCGCGGACATAGCCCTGTCCCTCGGCAACGCCCGATGCATGAACGTGGTGCTCTTCGGCGCAATGACCGCCGTCCTCGGCATGGACGACATTGACTGGGAGAGCGTCATCCGGGAGACCGTGCCCGCGAAGTCCGTGGAGCTCAACCTGCGCGCCTACAGGGCGGGCCGGGATGCCGTGAGCTGATCATCCGAAAAACTGAATATACATTCAGAAGAGCCGTCGGAAGGATCCGGCGGCTCCGGTCATAATTTCGGGGAAAAAGAAAGATCCCTGCGAATGACCGGTTCGCAGGGATTCTGAGAGGGGGTTGAGAGGTGATTTGAAAGATATTCATCTTGTCTGCGGATAAAATAGCACATCAAAAAACCCGACGCAAGCCCCCCGGGGGGATATTTCTTCAAAATAATTATAGAAATTTTTGAATATTTATTCAAAACTCTGAATAATATGCAGGATCATGCCCCATAGAATTCGAGAAAGCGTCTTGTCTCCTCCTTCGCGGGATTGGAGAGAATTTTTTCTGCAGGTCCCTGCTCCGTCAGCTTCCCGTTCCGCAGAAACAGGACATTGTCCGCGATCCTTTTTGCCTGCCGGATGCTGTGGGTTATCAGGACCAAAGCGCAGCCGGTGCGGCTGCAACAGTCTCTGATCAGCTTCTCCGCGGCGAGAGTGGACTCCATGTCCATGCTTGCGGTCGGCTCGTCCAGGATCAGCAGATCATAGCTTCCCATGAGGATGCGGGCGAGAGCCATCTTGGCCGTCTCACCGCCGGAGAGCTTTTTCGCCTTGCGCTTTGCGACGGGATCCAGCTTCAAAGCGGCCATGAGCTCCCGCATCCGCTCCGTGTCGCTTCCGTTAAGGGCAATGTTCCGCTCCGTACTCATCCGGAAGGCATAGCTTTTCTGGGGCAAATACCCGACAGCCGCTCCCGTGAGCGGACGGGATCTTCCGTCAGGCGCTTCGATGCCGGCAAGGACCTTTGCAAGGGTGGACTTGCCGCTGCCGTTTGCTCCTATGACGGCGGTGACCGTTCCTTCACACCATTCGAATGCCGGCATGTCGAGCACCGTGACGCCTGTGTAGCTTTTTTTGAATGCGCTGCTTTTCATCGGCTGAGCCTCCTTTGCATAAGGCTGAGCACGATGTTCACCAGCAGCGAAAGCGTCAGCAATATGAGTCCGAGGGCGATGCCGAGGGTGAAATTGCCGCGGTTGGTGTACTGCATGATCGCGGTGGTCATCACATTGGTCTTCCAGGCGATGGCGCCGCCGACCATGGACACTGCTCCGACCTCTGCTATGGCGCGGGCAAAGGCAAGCAGATAGGACGAGAAGATGGGATAGACACATTCGTTCACCAGCAGGCCGAAGCGCTTCCACGGCCCGAATCCGAGCCCCTTCGCGGTCTCCCGCAGGGGAAGGGCAATGTCCGCTGTGAAGGTCTCCATGCTGCATGTTACGAGGGGCGTGATCAGCACCACCTGGGCGATGATCATCAGCCGGACGGTGAACAGCAGCTGCAGGTGCCGGAAGGGCCCCACGCCCGAAAACAGCATATAGAACAGCAGACCGCAGACTACAGGCGGCATGCCCATGAGCGTGCGGTTGAGCACTGTGAGCGCGTTCCTGCCCGGAAACCGGCGCGCGCCGAGAAGCATCCCCAGAGGGATGCCGATGAGCAGGGCTATGAGGGAACTGGTGAGGCTCACCCGCGCGGTGGTCGCGAGGATGTTCAGCAGTTCCTTATCACCGGTGAGGATGAGCTCTATTGCTTTTCGGATAGAAGAACCCATAACGGATGTCCTTTGCCGCGGCTCCGGAGGGATCCGGCAGCCGCCTGTTCAGTATCGGTCAGCCTATGACGCCGTCGCTGGCAACGAAGGTGAGGAAGGTGGCCTTGTCGGTAAGGATATAGGCGTGCATCTGCTCTGCCATGACAAGGCAGGCGCCCATGCCGGCATTGGCGGAGATGTACCAGTCGGTATAGTCCTTGAAGCTTTCGGCTTCTGCGGTGATGCCGAGCTCTTCGGGCCAAAGGCTGATCTCCTTGGTGTGGGTGCCGGAACCGTCGCCGCGGGAGATGAAGGGGAACTTGCCGTCAGCGATGGCCTCGAAGGCAGCCGGCACATCGGCCGCGTCCTTCACGCCCGCGGGGTCGTCGGAGGGGCCGCAGAGCACAAAGTAGTTGTACATCCAGTTGAGCCGTTCGGCCTCCATGCCGTCGAGCACATAAGAGAATCCGTCGGCGATGAAGGCCTCCTCCTGTTTTTTGGAGTGGACGAGGATCAGGTCGGCGTTGCCCATTTTGGCATTGGCGATGGACTTGCCGGTGCCGGCGGAGTAGACCTCCACCTCATAACCGTACTTCTCCTCAAAGACGGGGAGAAGATAGCCCAGAAGACCGGAGTCGTTCACGGAGGTGGTGGTGGAAAGACGGATCTTTCCGGTATCTTCCGTTGCCGCAGGGATCTCCGCGGTGGAGACGGGGCGCTCGTCTTTCAGATAGAACAGGTATTCGCCGTACTGTTCAAAGCCGTAGTTGGCGGCCAGCTCCTGACCTTCTTCGGAAAGCAGCCAGTTGATAAGCGCGGCGGCCCCGATGGCGTTTATCGCGACATCATCGACTGCGTTGCCGTCGGCATCGGCAAAAGGCGCCTCGGGGTTGACGGCAAGAAGGCTGTAGTTGTTGATCATGGCGTCATCCGCTTCCTTCAGAATGCAGGTGTCCACGACCAGCGCGTCCGACTTCGGAGCAGAGCCGCCGGTAGCAGCAAGCGGCGCTTCGGCCTTGCCGCAGGCGCAGAGGGCGAGGATCATGACAAGTGCCAGGAGAAGAGATAAGAACTTTTTCATATTATCCTCCGAATAATGGGATTTATCTGGTTCCGGGAGCGGATGGGCGCCCCGCGGTCAAAATACGTCGATCAGTTCGCCGGGGCGGTCGAGGGTATAGCCGCCCATGGCCTCGATGCGCTCACGGAACGCATCGCTTTTGAGGGTGCGCAGGAGCTGACGGACCAGGGAGCTGTTCCATACGGTCTCGGGGATGAGCAGATCGTATTCCTCGGTGCAGACGGGCAGAAAATCGAGCCCGTAGAGCTTTGCCGCGGAATAGATGCCCATGCCGGCGTCCGCGCTGTTTTCGGCGATCTGCACCGCCACGGCGTTGTGGGTGGTCTCCTCCCGGTCGTAGCCGTAGACGGATGCGGGATTCACGCCTTCCTTCCGGCAGAGATGATCGGCGAGAATCCGCGTGCCGGAACCCTTTTGCCGATTCACGTAGCGCACGCCCTCGCGGGCTATGTCCGCAAAACAGCGGATCCCTAGGGGATTGTCCTTCTGCAGCATAAGGCCCTGCAGTCTCCCGACGCAGCGCACGAGACGGACGCCGCCCTGCGGGAAGTATTTTTTTAGATAACTCCGGTTGTATTCGCCGGTCTCCGTGTCGAGCAGATGGATGCCCGCGGCGTGGGCCTCCCCGCGGCGGATCGCCATGATCCCGCCCATGGAACCCACGTGGGAGGAGGAGAGGAAGATGCTCCTGTCCCCCCGATGGAGTAGGTCAGCAAGTTCGTCCAGAAGCGGATCGTGGCTGCCGATCACCACCAGCGTATTCTTCAGTTTTTTCTTCGAGCCCAGCAGTCTCACGCGCACTGCCTCACCCGCCGAGAAGCCCTCCATGTTCTGCGGGACTTCCAGGATCCCGTCGGCCTTCATGAAGGAGGACACGACCCCGCTGCCCCGCGGCAGGGGAGAGGCGACCAGTTTATCACCGACATATCCCATGCGTACCCGCACGAATTCCCTGTATTTCAGTCCGGAGACCACCGGCCTTGACAGGACGGCGGATGTGCGTGTTCCGGTGTCCGACTGTCTGCCGTACCATGCGTCCAGGAGCGGATACAGGAGCTCCTCTATGACGATCATGCCGGATACGGGATAGCCGGGCACACCGAGTATGGGCTTTTCGCCGCGGCAGCCCAGGATGGCGGGCTTGCCGGGTTTGATGGCGATGCCGTGGAAAAGGACCTCGCCGGTCTTTTTTACGGCTTCCGCCGAATAATCGTCCCGGCCCGCGGAGGATCCCGCGTTGATGATCACCATGTCGCATTCGTCCGCGGCCTTTTCGAGCATTGCGCAGATCTCGTCGAAGCGGTCCGGCACGACGGGGTATGTTTTTGCCTCCGCGCCGTGGCCGGTGAGCATGGCGCGGAAGATGGAGGAGTTGAATTCCAGAATGTCGCCGGGCTTCGGATCGGCGCAGGGAGGAACGATCTCGTCGCCCGTGGGGATGATCCCGACCAGCGGCCTGCGTATGACTTCCAGCTCCGTGACGCCGCCCGCTATGAGCGCGCCGATCGCCGCGGGAGTAACCTCCGTGAAGGAGGGCAGGATCATCTCGCCGGCGCAGATATCCTCGCCGATCTGCCGTATGTGCTGCCACGGGGCTGCGGAGGTGTGGAGGGTCACAGCGCCGTCTTCGCTGAAAACGAGATCCTCCGCCATGATGACGGCGTCGCAGCCGGCCGGAACGGGATCGCCGGTGTCCACCTGCGTGAAGCGGTCCGGCGGGAGCGTCACGGGGGTGGTCTCCGTGGCGCCGAAGCTGTCCCGCGCGGCGATGGCGATGCCGTCCATGGCGCTTGCGGCGTAATGCGGGGCGTTGCTTTTGGCATATACCGCGCGGGAGGTGATCCTTCCGCAGGCGCCGCTGACCGGGACGGTCTCATTCTCTGCGGAAAAACCCTTTTCCAGCAGCTTTGTCAAATATTCCGCTCTGGCCTGTTCCAGAGGAACGTTGGTAAGATAACTGAATCCCATCTTTTACTCCCGATCGGGATAAACCTGCACGTCGGCGCCTTTCGGCAGACCTTCGCAGTCCCTGTCAATGATGAAATAGCCGTCAGAACCTGCTAGAAGCGTGATGAGGCCGGATTTGGAACGGACGGGTACAGCCGTCAGGATCCCGTCCCGGCGCTCAAGCCTGCAGGCAACGACCTGCGCGCGCCCGTGGTTGGCGCTGACGCTCTCGCTGAGCTTTGCCGGCACAGGCAGCCGCTGCTGTTCGCAGCCGGAAAGCCTGTCCAGAAGCGGCAGCACGAAGAGCCGTGCCGCGAAGAGCGCGGCGACCGGATGGCCGGGCAGACCGATAAGAGGCTTGTTCCCGGCCTTTCCGAGGATCGTCGGCTTGCCGGGCTTTACGGCGATGCCGTGGAGCAGCAGCTCGCCCGCGTCCGCTATCACGCGGCAGGCGGCATCCTTTGCCCCGACACTGCTGCCTCCCGAGAGGATCACCGCGTCGCATTCGTACAGCGCGTCGCGGAAGGTTTCACGCAGTGCCTGCTCATCGTCTTTCACGATCCCGTACGGCACGGGATCCGCTCCGGATCGGCTCAGCAGGGCGGCAAGCATCGTGCTGTTGACGTCCCGCATCTGACCGGGGGCGGGAACGGACTCCGGAGGGACGAGCTCGTCTCCGGTAGACAGCACGCCCACCTTCAGCTTCCTGACCACGGGTACGGAGCTGCGCCCTATGGCGGCAAGAGCGCCGATGTCCTGCGCACGGAGGATCCGTCCGGCTTTCAGCACGGTCTTTCCGGGGATCAGGTCGTCCCCGCGGAAGATGATGTTCATTCCCGGAGCGCCGGCCTTCAGGATGCCGGCGGTGCCGTCCCCGAAATCCTCGGTGTATTCGAGCATCACGGCGCAGTCCGCGCCTTTGGGGATCGCGCCGCCCGTGGGCACACAGGCGCAGGAGCCTGGCTCCAGTTCCAGTCCGGACTCACGACCCATAAGGACTTCACCGGCGACGGTCAGCACGGCGGGGATGGACACGGAGCAGCCGAAGGTGTCAGCCGCGCGGCAGGCATAGCCGTCCACGGTGGAGCGGTCAAAATCCGGAACGTATTCCGCTGAAACGATCTCCTCGGCCAGCACGCGTCCGGCGGCGGAGACGAGCGGGACATGCTCCGTCCGCCCGGTCAACGGGACAAACTCCTTTTGTATAAGAGCCAGCACTTCCTCCGGCGTTTTTACCTGCAGCATGGCTATACCTCAAATGTGAAGATAAACCATTATAGCTTTTTCCCTCTCCGCTTACAAGAGAGGAGAATGCTATTGACGGGCACCGAGGGGATTCAATATAATGACGCTGAAGAGGGGAGGCGTTTTCGCCCCCTCGGGGAAAGGATGTTTTGCATGAACGGAAACGGATTGTCCGCGGAACAGAAAGAACGGTATTCCCGCCAGATCCGCATGCCGGAGATTGGGGAGGCGGGGCAGGCAAAGCTGCTCGCCTCGAAGGTCCTGATCATCGGCGCGGGCGGGCTCGGATCTCCCGCAGCGCTGTATCTCGCGGCGGCAGGTGTCGGCACGGTCGGCATCGCCGACGGGGACAGAGTGGAGCTTTCGAATCTCCAGCGGCAGATCCTGCACGGCAGCTCCGACATAGGCAGAGCAAAGGCGGCGTCGGCCGCGGATGCGATGCAGAGGCTCGATCCGGAGCTGTATGCCGTTTCCTATGAGCTGACGGCGGACGAGGAGAATCTGCCCGATCTGCTGGCGGAGTATGATTTTGTGCTGGACTGCACCGACAGGCATGAGACGAAGCTGCTGATCAGCGATGCCTGCGTGAGGGCGGGCAAGCCCTTGTGCACGGGGAGCGTCGCCGGCTTTTACGGACAGGTGATGACCCGGGTGCCGGGAGACGGACCCTGCTACCGCTGTATATTCGGCAATGCACCGGCAGGCCCGGCGCTTGACGCAAAAGAGAACGGCGTTCTCGGGGCTGCAGCCGGGATCATCGGCTGCATCATGGCGGCCGAGGCGGTGAAATACCTGACAGGCGCGGGGGAACTGCTAACCGGGAGTCTGCTGACCTGCGACCTGTCGGAAATGCGATTCGAAAAGATACCGATGAAGCGGGACAGGAACTGCCCCGCCTGCGGCAAAACCAATACGGAGGCGGAAGAGTGAAAAAGTTTGCGGTGATCAGCGGTTTTCTCGGCTCCGGGAAGACCACAACGATGATGGCTTTGACAAAGCATTATTCCGCTCATTTCGGCAAGGCGGCCATGATCTCCAACGATCTGGGCGAAGGCGTGCTGCTGGCAGACCACCGGTTGGCGCAGCTGGGAGGCTGCAGGGCGCTGCAGATCAGCGACGAGTGCATCTGCTTCTGCCACGACGTGCTCACGGAAAAGCTCGAGGCCTGCTATTCCGAAGGCTGTGACCTCGTCGTTTCGGATATACCAGGCTTCGGCGTTGGCGCGCAGGAGCACGTTTATCACGGACTGACCGAAAACTATCCGGGACAGTTCGAGCTTGCGCCTTTCACCGTTCTGATAGAGCCGCGGAACCTCCGCCTGCTCCGGGAAGGAAAAGCCGGAGACATGGGTACTATCCTCGACGCACAGCTGAAAGAGGCGGATCTCATCGTGCTGAGCAAGTGCGAGCTGTTGGTGGCGCAGGAACGGGAGGAAGGCCTGAAATGGCTTGCGGAGCTGTATCCCTGGACGGAGCAGATCGCCGTGAGCGCTGCCAGCGGAGAAGGACTTGACGCACTCTGTCTTGCCCTGCGCGACGGGAAGGCTTCGCTCCGTCATCCCAAAATAGACTATGACGCGGATGATCTGCAGGACGCCATGGGCAGTCTGAGCGAATACTATCTGCAGTACCGCGCGCTGGTCTGCTGCAACGATTTTGACGGCAACGCCTATCTCACGGAGCTTGCGGAGAAGATCCGCGGGGCGGTGGGCGCGGCGGGACGGGAGATCCCGCATATGAAGCTGCTGGCATGGGCTCCGGAGGGGGATTTCGGAAAGGCGGATATCCTGGGCACCGACCGCCCCGTTGAATTGCCGCACCGCTTCATACAGCCCTGCACGGATATCGCGGTGATATTGAACACGAGCGCCGCCTGCCCGGACGCCGCGCTCAACGCCATTATCGGAGAGGCGGTAAAGGAGGTCTCGGAAAAGTATCAGCTGGAACTGACCATATTCAAAAAAGACCATTTCAGCCTGGGAGAGTAAGATGGGGACTTTGATCCGCAAGACCCGCTCGGTTTGCCCCGTATGCCTGCAAAACATCCCGGCCGGCCTCTTTCGGGAGGACGGCGGGCGGATCGTCATGCGGAAAAGCTGTGCGGAACACGGGGAGTTCAGCGTACCCGTATGGCAAGGGAAGCTTGATTTCGACACATGGCTCCTGAAAACTCCGCCGCTGCCGGAGAACAAAGGCCTGCGCTGCCCCGGAAACTGCGGCATCTGCCCGGAGCATGAGATCGGCAGCTGCTGCGTTCTGCTGGAGGTGACGAGACGCTGCGATCTGCGCTGCCGCTACTGCTTTGCCCGGGGAGGGGAGAGCGAAGAGGAGCCGTCGCTCGATGAGCTGAAAGAGGCGGTAAGGGATATCGTGCGGCAGTGCGGTGACCCTCTGCTGCAGCTTTCCGGCGGCGAACCTACCCGGCGGGACGATCTCGACGAGCTGGTACGCTTTGTGAAGGAGGCCGGCTGCAGCTATGTCCAGCTGAACACCAACGGCATCCGCCTCGCAAGGGAGTCGGATTACGCAAAAAGACTGGCGGACGCGGGGCTCGACATCGTCTTCCTCCAGTTCGACGGCACACGCGATGAGATCTATGAAGCGCTGAGAGGCAGACCTCTGCTCGATGTGAAAAAGACGGCCATCCAGGTATGCGGCGATCTCCGGATCGGCGTGACCCTCGTGCCCACGGTGGTGAGGGGAGTCAACGACGATGATCTAGGCGCCCTCATACGCTTTGCCTGTGAAATGTCGCCCGCCGTGCGGGGGATCCACTTCCAGCCGGTTTCCTATTTCGGACGCTATCCGGGAAAGCCGGGGGATCAGGACCGCTATACGCTGGATGAGCTCATGGCGGATATCAGCGAACAGGCGGAGATCCCGATCACGAGCTTCATGCCCTCGCGCTGCGACCATCCGATCTGCGGCTTCCATGCGAACTATCTCATCGAACCCGATGGCCTGCGGCCATTGAGCAGCATCAGCCATTCCTCTCCGAGCCGAGGCTGCGAACGGGACAACCGGGAATATGTGGCGAGGCACTGGATGCGCTCGCCCGAGGAGCCGAAGCCCGCATCGGTATTCGACGGGGAGATGGACTTCGACACCTTCCTCTACCGTCTGCGCCACGAAAGCCTGACGCTGTCCGCCATGGCCTTCCAGGACGCGATGAACCTGAACATAGAGCGGCTGCACCGCTGCAGCCTGCACGTTTTTGACGGGGGAACCGTGAAACCCTTCTGCGCGAAGTATCTCACCCCATTCGAATAAAACTGAAAAAGGCAAAAAAAGGCCGCCGGATCCTGAACGGCGGCCCTTTTTGCTGTTTACAATTGACATTTTCCCGGCCGGCTTTTATAATGGTAAAAGTCGAATTGTATTTATTTAATATTCGTAAAAGACATCAACAAGAAAGGATCTTCCGCCATGAAGCTGATGAAGACCGAAGACGCTGTCGGGCATGTGCTCTGCCACGATATAACCCAGATCATCAAGGATGAAAAGAAAGGGCCCGTGTTCCGCAAGGGCCATATCATCCGCCCCGAGGACGTGCCCGTGCTGCTGAGCGTGGGCAAGGACAACATCTATATCTGGGAAAACAACGAGAATATGCTCCACGAGGATGAGGCGGCGGAGATCCTGCGGGATATCTGCATCAACGAGCATATGCATGCCACGGAGCCGAAAGAGGGAAAAATAGAGCTCATAGCCGACACGGACGGCCTGCTGCTGATCGACGTGGAGAGACTCCGCGCCGTAAACTCCCTTCCGGAGATGATGATCGCCACACGCGCATCCGGCTTCGTAGTGAGAGAGGGCGACAAGCTCTGCGGAACGCGCGTGATCCCCCTGATCATAGAGAAAGAAAAGATGGAGCGCGCGAAGAAAGCGGCGGGCAGCGAGCCGCTGCTGAAGCTCGTGCCTCTGAAGAGCAAGAAAGTCGGCGTGGTGACAACGGGCAACGAAGTCTTCTACGGCCGCATCCAGGATACCTTCACGCCGGTCATCGAGCAGAAGCTGAGTGAGTTCGGCGGCTGCGTGATGACCGAGCATGTCACGCTCAATGACGACCACGAGAAAATCACCGCCGCCGTTCTCGATATGCTGGACAAGGGCTGCGAGATGGTGCTGTGCAGCGGAGGCATGAGCGTGGACCCGGATGACAAGACGCCTCTGGCGAT
Source organism: Oscillospiraceae bacterium (assembly GCA_017434755.1). Taxonomy (GTDB): domain Bacteria; phylum Bacillota; class Clostridia; order Oscillospirales; family Oscillospiraceae; genus Limivicinus. Next base: position 99,822 of record JAFRER010000016.1, read on the forward strand.
AAAGAACACCGGCGCGAATATCGTTTCCTACGGCTCGCCCGTGCTTCCGGGAGCGATGTTCCTCGTATCGTACATGCCGGATGGACGCCCCGTGTGCGGGCTGCCCGGATGTGTCATGTACGCCAAACGCACGATCTTCGACCTGCTCCTGCCCTATCTCGTTACGGACACGCCGATCACGAAAGAACATCTCGCCGCGCTCGGCCACGGCGGACTGTGCCTCAACTGCACGGTCTGCCACTTCCCAAACTGCGGCTTCGGAAAAGGGACCTGATCAAACCCATAAACATTCGCACAATTCCATATCGCTTTGTTTCTTCCGTGTATGAACACGTAAAGCCGTGTTTATATAAATATCTTCCCTGAAATATGGGAAAAGGAGACTGAAGAAATGAAAAAAATCCTCGCACTGCTGCTGGCACTGACCATGGTGTTTACGCTGGCAGCCTGCGGCCAATCGGCCGCACCCGTTCAGCAGGAAACAACGCAGGACACGCCGGCGGAACAGCCCGCCGAAGTTCCCGCTCCCGCTGAAGAGCCCGCTCCCGTTGAAGAGATCGAGCTCATCGTATTTGCAGCCGCATCCATGACAGAGACGATGACCCAGATCAAAGATCTCTATGAGGCGGCAAACCCCGGCGTGACCATCACCTACAACTTTGACTCCTCCGGAACGCTCAAGACCCAGATCCAGGAAAGCGCGGACTGCGACCTGTTCATCTCCGCCGCTCCCAAGCAGATGAACCAGCTCGATATCTCTTGTGACGAAGAGAAGAACCCCGACAGGCTCGATTTCGTTCTGCAGGGTAGCCGAATTAACCTGCTGGAGAATAAGGTGGCGCTTGTAGTCCCTGATGGCAACCCAAAGGGTGTCGAGTCCTTTGATGGACTTGTGGAGCTGCTCAAAGCCAAAGATGTGCTTTTTGCCATGGGCAACAGCGACGTCCCCGTGGGTCAGTATACCCAGAAGATCCTCGCCTATTATGAGCTGAGCGAAGATGATCTTGTCAAGGCAAAGCTCATCACCTACGGAACCAACGTCAAAGAAGTCACCACACAGGTAAAGGAAGCCAGCGTTGACTGCGGCGTGGTCTATGCCACCGACGCCTTCTCCGCCGGTCTCACCATCGTGGATACCGCGACCAAGGACATGTGCGGACAGGTCATCTATCCCGCCGCTGTCCTGAACGTCAGCAAGCATCCCGAAGCGGCTCAGGCTTTCCTCGATTACCTGACCGGTCCTGAGGCAACTGCCGTGTTTGAAGCAGTCGGCTTTTCCCCTGCAGCCTGAACGTATTGAATAACAGGCGGCGCATAACAGCGCCGCCTGCCGTCCTTTGGAGTGTAAGCTATGAGTTTTGACTGGTATCCTCTGTGGAACTCGCTGCGGATCGCCGCGATCAGCTGTGTGCTCGTGTTTTTCCTCGGGATCTTTTTCGCCTACTATGCGGCAAAGCTTCCCCGCTGGCTCAAGGGCATACTGGACGTTTTCCTTACGCTGCCGATGGTCCTTCCGCCCACGGTCTGCGGCTATTTTCTGCTGATCATCTTCGGAGTGAAGCGCCCAGTCGGTGCTTTCCTGGCGCAGTACGGGATCAAATTCGTCATGACCTGGTACGGCGGGATCCTGGCCGCTGCCGTGGTGGCCTTCCCGCTGATGTACAGGACAGCCCGCGGCGCCTTCGAGAGCTTCGACAAGACGCTTGCCTATTCCGGGCAGACGCTGGGCCTGAGCAACACCTATATCTTCTGGCGTGTCCGCATGCCCGCCTGCCGGCAGGGCATCCTCGCGGGAACGGTGCTGGCCTTTGCCCGCGCCCTCGGCGAATACGGCGCCACGAGCATGCTCATCGGCTATACGCCCGGCAAAACTGCCACCATTTCTACAACGGTCTACCAGCTGTGGCGCACGAACGATGAAAAAGGCGCCATGTTCTGGGTGCTGGTCAATCTTGCCATCAGCGCCGTGGTGCTGCTGAGCGTCAACATGCTGGAGGCCCGGCAGAAAAAGGCGGTGAAGCCATGAGCCTGCATGTCGATATACGCAAACGGCTCGGCAGCTTCACGCTGGATGTGACCTTTACCGCGGAAAACGGGATCACATCCCTTCTCGGCGCGTCCGGCTGCGGAAAGAGCATGACACTGAAGTGCATCGCCGGAATCGAACGGCCGGATGAGGGGACCATCGAACTCGACGGAAGATTGCTGTTCGATTCGAAGAAGGGCATAAATCTGCCTCCCCAGCAGCGCCGTGTCGGTTATTTATTCCAGAATTATGCGCTCTTCCCCAATATGACGGTCCGTCAGAACATCCTCTGCGGGCTGAACCGCGAAAAGGACAGGGCGGTGAAGGAGCAGCGTCTTCGCGACATACTGCAGATGATGCAGCTGGAAGGGCTGGAACAGAGAAAGCCCGCCCAGCTTTCCGGCGGCCAGCAGCAGCGTGTGGCCCTCGCACGCATCCTTGTGAATGACCCTCAGCTTTTGCTTCTGGACGAACCTTTTTCGGCTCTCGACGGACATCTGCGGGATTCCCTGAAGGTGGAAATGCGCGATCTGCTGGAAAACTTCGGCCGCGAGGTGCTGATGGTGACGCACGACAGGAACGAAGCTTATAACATGAGCCGCGCTATAGCCGTAATGGACCGCGGACGCATCCTGACCCTGAAGCCGACCAAGGCGCTCTTTGCCGATCCGGGGAGCGTGCAGGCAGCGATCATCACCGGATGCAAGAATATCGCCAAGGCGAGAAAGCTGGACGATCACCTCATCGAGGTGCCCGAATGGGGCATCAGGCTCGAGACGAAACAGAGCGTGAAAGAAGGATTGTGTGCCGTCGGCCTGCGGGCGCATTACTTCAGCCCCACGTCACAGCACAACCGATTTCCGGTGCTTTTTGCGGAGGAGATGGAGGAGCCTTTCGAGACCATCATCCAGTTTCGCTACGAAGGACAGAGACCGGACAGCCCGCCCGTATGGTGGCGGCTGACCAAAGAAAAAAAGCCGGCGCAGTTTCCCGCAGAACTCGGGATCTCACCGGCAAACATCCTGTTACTTTATGAATGAAAGGAAGAATATGATATGAAACTCAGCGCAAGGAATCAGTTCAAGGGAACCGTCGTCGGTATCGAGGAAGGCGCCGTGAACGGCATCGTCAGGATCGATATCGGCGGCGGCAACGTGATGAGCGCCACCATCTCCATGGCGGCGATCAGGGAGCTCGGCCTTGAAGTGGGCAAAGAGGCCTACGCCGTGGTAAAAGCCACATCCGTCATGGTGGGCGTGGAGCACTGATCATCCGAACAGACATGCAAAAACAGAGCGGAGAGATCCGCTCTGTTTTTCTGTGCGCTTTTTGTGTTTTCAGCCCTCGCAGGCGTCCTCGACGAGCACTTTCATCAGCCCGCCGCAAACCATGCCGTCCGATTCGGCCACCTCGCCGGTAAGGTCGATGTCCACGATCTTGTAGCGCCCGGTGCCGATGATCCGTACCGCGTCCTGGATGACGGCCGCCTCGCTGCAGCCGCCGCCGATGCTGCCCGTGACCTTGCCGAGAGGGCTCACGGCCATCTTGGCGCCTGTGCCGCGGGGCGTGGAGCCCTTGGTTTCGATGACGGTGACGATGGCCTTGGGATCATGATTCTCCGCGAAGTAATGCAGAGTGCTCAGCTCCACGTCGGAATCGTTGCAGTAACGGCCCGGGTCGCCGTGCTCGGGAAGGCGCTTGTAGGCGATGACCTCGGAGAGGATGGAGACGGCGATCTCTCCCGGCGTGACGGCGCCGATGTTAAGTCCTATGGGGGTGCAGATCTTCGCAAGACGGTCGGGATCAAAACCCTCGTCTTTCAGCATCTGAAGGAGACCCGTTGTGCGTCTTCTCGATCCGATCATGCCAAGGTAGGCAGGCATAGTGCCGGGAAGGAGGACACGCAGACAGTCGGCGTCGTGCCGGTGGCCGCGGGTGATCACTACCACATAATCGAAGGGCGTGACGGCGAGCTTCGTTATGCCGTTTTCAAAGCTGTCGCATATCACCTCGGCGGCCTCGGGGAAGCGGGCGCGGTTTGCAAAATCCGGCCTGTCGTCCACCACGCAGACGGTGAAGCCGCAGGCGGCTCCGAAGGAGCAGACGGGCAGGGCTATATGACCCGCACCGAGAACGATCAACCGCTCCTGCGGCAAAACGGGTTCCCGGACACAAAGGCCATCCTCCGTTTTCTCCGCAGTCACGCGGGCGAAGCTCCTGCCCTTCGCGTCCGTGACGGGCGTGACGCCTGTGAGCTGCCTTATGAGTCCGCCTTTTACCTCGCCGGATTCGCCCTTTATGACCGTTTCAAGGGACACGGCTTTGTTTTCGGCCAGTTTATTGAGTATTTCCTTATAAATGTTCTCCATATCGGTGACCTCTATTCTATTACGGTTTTTCCCAGGATCCTGTTGATTTTTTCCTTTATCTGCAGCGCTGTCTCCAGCCGGCATGCGTGGGCTTCCATCGCCTCCCGCGTCAGGCAGCGCGATGCGCTGCCCGCAAACCGCTCCTCGATCGTGACGCGCCGTTCCCCTTCGAAGCATTTATCCGCCAGGAAGACGATGGCGGCTTCGTCCAGCTGTGTGCCTTCAAGGTCATGGTGCCGGCGGATGATCTCGGCGACGGCAGGGTAACCCAGTTCGAGAAGCCACTCTGCTCCGGCTTCGGGATGGTGTTTCCGTGCCCGCGCAATGTCGTGGATGAGAGCGGAGCTTCTGACAAGCGGGGTACTGAGCTGCAAACCCGCCCCCGTCAGCATGCCGCAAAGTCCGGATGCAAGATCCGCCACGGCTCTGCAATGTGCTTTGAGAGCATCATCCGCGTCTGCCGCGCTCATCATGGCGTCACACACCTCATCCCGAAGTCCGGGATGGGGCTGCCTTCCGATCTCCGTGACCTTCAGCCCGTTTACGCCGTACTCCGCAACGGAAACACTGGCCCATCCGAGCATCTCACGGCAGCCCGTGACGGTGGAGATGCTGCTCTTGTGGGCGACGACGGCAATGTCTCCATCACTTTCAGCAAGGCAGCGGGCGACCGCTTCCCGGAATCTTTCAGCCATGTGTTCCAGCGTCTCAGCACCTTCCGGGAGGGTATAGGGATCATGCTCCCTTATTGCATAGAGTTCCGGCCAGCCGGTCCTGATCTCGGTGAAGGAGAGCCCGTCCCAGACACCCATATCCTGTTCCTCAAGGCCCGGGATCGTCACCGGGGAGGACGAAATGGCAAGAGCCGTTTCCCGGCTGCGGCTCAGACTGCTGCAGAAAACGGCGTTCAGGCCCTTCAGATCCGGTTCAAAACGAAGGAGAGAAGCCTGTATCTTCCCGTATGACCCGAGCGGAATGTCGGTTCTGCTGCCGACACACCATCTTTCTCCGAAAGGAATGTCCGGTCTGGCATGACGGATAAAGAAAACCCTGCGCATCAGAACAGTCCCTCAAAATAAGAATCGAAAAGCTCCGCGGCATGATTGCGAAGCTCTTCGGAGAAGGCCTCGTAGCGCTCGAGCAGGAGTTTTCCGTCATCGGTGAGGCTGCTTTTGCCTCCGCCGGTCCCGCCCTGGCTGCGCTCGATAAGGGTGCGGCAGAGCTGGCTTTCCAGCGTGCGGATCACGTTCCAGCCGCTGGAATAGGACATCTGCATCCGCTGGCACGCGCTGCGCACGGACCGGGTCTCATCTATGAGACGGAGGAGCATGGCGGCTCTTCCGTCAAAAAACACCTTTTCCCGTGCGAGAGAGACGCTGAGCACGGGACGGACCAGCTGGTCGTTGTGGTATTTCAGCAGGGCCCGGTAATCCTCGGGGGTGTCCGCATCGTGCAGAATGCCCTTGTCTTCGACAGGGACCTTCTCCATCTTCGCTCCGCTGCGGTCGAGCGCACCGCGAAGGCCTTCGGTGCCGCTGTCAGACAGGATGGCATCAAATAGGGAAGAGGAGATGAGGGTGGGATGGCCGGTCTCTCCTTCAACGCTCGGACAGGCCAGGGGAGAATCCGTCTCCAGAAGGGCGCGCACCGTTGCCGCGGTAAAAAGCGGGATGTCCACAGGCGTGAAGAGCACCCTGTCGCACTTGTCGCGCAGATAGCGCAGGCCGATGCATACGGAGTCGAACATCTGGGTGGTCCTATATTCCTCGTTTCGTAGGAACACGATACCATTTCCACTCAGATGCCGCTCAAGAAGTGTGGCGTTATAGCCGGTGATCATTACGATCTTCTCCACGCCGGCCTGCTTGAAGGTGGCCACCACGCGCTGGGCGATGGAGATGGAGCCGATATTGAGCATGGGCTTGAAGTCCCCCATGCGGGAGGACATGCCCGCGGCAACGATGAGAGCGGCGTTCGTCATGGTCTTTGCTCCTTTTTATAAGGGAAGAACGGGCAGTCACGCCCGATGCATTCTCTGTTTTCGGACATATAGGTACAGCGGACATCGCTCAAAGGCATTTCGATGCCGAAGTGTTCCGCCGTGTAGGCTGCTGCCTCTTTTATGCAGAGCCTGCCGGTGCGCTTGCAGCAGCGCGGGCCGCCGACCTCGGCTATCTTCGCGAGGCAGCGTGAGGTGAGGCGCATGGGGACAGGCCAGGCCTCCTTGTTCAGGGGAGTTGATCCCGTGAGCACACTCATATAGATCCCGGCTCCGGCAGCGGCACCGCATACGCCCCAGAAGCCGCATGCGCCGCCGGGTACCTGATGGCCCCGGCTCAGGGCCGCGGAGAGCATCTGCTTCAGGTCGCCCTCGCCGCCGCAGTTATGCCAGGCGGCAAGCAGGACGCAGGGAACGATCGCGTGATGCTCCGGCCCGTGCATATGTACCTGCGGGAGGGTGATCACCGACTCGAAGAGCTTCAGAGGATCTTTTTCGTCGCTTTGGAGCAGGAAGGGGACGAAAAACTGATCGAGTCCCGCGGCATGGCAGGCGTTGCAGACAAAATGACCGTCCTCGCAGACAGCATCGGAAAGAGCCTCCTGCCCGCATACGGAGCAGCGGCGGGGCACAGCTATGAGTTCATAACGCAGCGGTTTTCCGCAGAGCATGCAGCCGGAGAAGGCTTCTTTCTTCGTGGCGCGTCCGCCTCTGCCGGGAATCTCGCAGCAGCCGGCCATGTTTTCACCTCATTTTTACGTTTCATTTAACAGATATCGTATTTTATACAGTATAACCGATTGTTTTTTATTTGTAAATCGACGGAGCCTGTTTTTTCGTGCATCCGGGAGCGGTTCGTGGTATGATGACGGAAAGAGAGGCGGGGTGGATATGGATATCTTTATATACGGCACCGGCTGCGGAGCCGGAGACCTTGTGGATGAGGCGCTTCCGATCGAGAAAGTGACGGCCTTTGTCGACCGTGAGGGCGGCCGGTTCCTCGGAAAGCCGGTGATCACGCTTTCGGAACTTGCCGGTCGGGACTTCGACCTTCTGATCGTGGCCAGCCGGGACGCGGAGCATGTGGAAAGGGAATGCGGAAGACTGGGGATCGATCCCGGAAAGCTGTTTTTCCTCCGGAACCACATGAAGATCGTCGACAGAAACCGCAGCTATGAAACGGCACGCGCCCTGCTCGGGGACAGATTCATTGACCGGATGATACACGCCGAAAAGCTCATACGCACACCGCTCTGGACGGAGAAGGAGCGCATCGCCGGACCGGGATCGGATAACGACTACGTGCGCCTAAAGACCCTGGAGGCCATCTGCATGCGGCTGGAAGGCGTGAAGGGAGCCGCGGCGGAGCTCGGCGTGAACAAAGGCGGCTTTGCCCGCTGGATCAGCGAGCTGCTGCCGGACAGGACGCTCTTTCTTTTCGATACGTTTTCGGGCTTCGACCCGCAGGAGAGCGCAGACTGCGGCGAGGGCTTCAAAGAGGCCCACCGCAAGGCGGCGGCGGAGAAAGTGCTTGCCGTCCTCCCGCATCCCGAGCAGGCGGTGATCCGCCGGGGCCTGTTCCAGGAAACCGCGCAGGGCCTGGAAGAGGAGCGATTTGCTCTGGTCTCGCTGGACGCGGATCTGGAGGAGAGCACGCTGGCGGGGCTTCGCTTCTTCTTCCCGCGGATGAGAGAGGGCGGCTATATGCTGCTGCACGACTGGAACAATCCGAAGCTGCCGGGCGTGAAACGCGCGCTGGAGCGATTTGAGGCGGAGTACGGAAGGCTGCAGGCCGTGCCGCTGTGCGACGTGAACGGGACGCTGGTGATAACTGTTTAATGTGTTAATAATGACGGTTTTGCACAGGTGAAATTTATACAGTGTATACAAAAAGCAATTCGCAAGTTCTGCGAATTGCTTTTCATTACAAGTTGGTACTTCCTTTTTTTGAAGAGTATAATATAAATGTCTCATAATGTGCCAAAAAAGAGGGGGGTGATCCCGATGGGGGACGAACTTTTCGAGATCGTTGCGCACGAGGTGACCGTGGAGGTCCGTGATGAGAAAACGGGAGAGATCTTCCGCAGGGAGCTGCCCATCGATTACTTCGAGAACGCAAACTTTCTCCGCCTTAGCGGCGAGAATCTGGACGGGAGCCTTTCCCAGCTGGTGTTCTATACGCCGCGCGGGATCGAGCGTGTGAAGGACGTTTCCGGCAAGGGCCCGGACCACGACCGCTGCGGCGGGCACAGCCACTGAGCATCAACAGGCGCAATACCCTTTAAGGGAAAAAATAAAAAATTTATTATAATAATCAGGAGGAAAACGCATGATAAGAAAAACACTTGTCATCAACGGCGTCACCAGAAACCTTGTCCTGGAACAGGACGAGACCCTTGCAAAGGTTCTGCGTGAGCATCTGCTGCTGACCGGCTGCAAGATCGGCTGCGGCGAAGGCCACTGCGGCGCCTGCAACGTCATCATGAACGGCAAGGTCACCAAGTCCTGCATCTACAAGATGAGCAAGGTACCCGATGGCGCCGAGATCACCACCATCGAAGGTGTCGGCACCCTGAGCGACATGCACCCCCTGCAGGTTGCGTGGATGGCCCACGGATGCGCACAGTGCGGCTTCTGCACACCGGGCTTCATCATCAGCGCAAAAGTGCTTCTTGAGAACAATCCCAGCCCCACCAGAGAAGAAGTCCGCGACTGGTTCAACAAACAGCGCAACCTCTGCCGCTGCACCGGATACAAACCCCTCATTGACGCGGTCATGGATGCAGCTGCCGTTCTCCGCGGCGAGATGAGCAAGGAAGACCTCGTCTTCAAGCCCACCGGCGACAGCATCAAGGGAACCAAGTACATCCGTCCCTCTGCTGCCCAGAAGGTCACCGGCACTTGGGACTTCGGTGCTGACGACGCACTGAAGATGCCTGGCTGCCTGCGTCTGGCCCTCACACAGGCGAAGGTCTCCCACGCGAATATCAAGAACATCGACACTTCCGAAGCCGAGAAGATGCCCGGCGTCGTGAAGGTCATCACCTACAAAGATATCCTCGCTGCAGGCGGCACCAACCAGATCAACGGCCTGGTCATGCTTCCGAAGCACAACAAGACCGACGGATTTGAGCGTCCCGTGCTCTGCTCCGATAAGATCTTCCAGTTCGGCGATGCCATCGCAATCGTCGCGGCCGACACCGAAGAGCATGCACGCGCTGCTGCCGATGCGGTCAAGGTCGATATCGAAGAGCTCCCCGCATACATGAGCGCACTCGACGCCATGGCTCCCGACGCCATCGAGATCCATCCGGGCACTCCGAACGTCTTCTATGAGACGAACTGCATCAAGGGACCCGACTTCGACTGGGACAGCGTTCCCGACAGCCAGCAGATCGAGATCGAGAGCTACTGCAGCCGTCAGCCCCACTTGCACCTCGAGCCGGACAACGGCTACGGCTATATCGATGAGGACGGAATGGTCACCGTTCACTCCAAGTCCATCGGTATCCACCTGCATATGCCGATGATCGCAGCCGGTATCGGCGTTCCCATGGAGAATCTCCGTATCATCCAGAACCACGCCGGCGGCACCTTCGGCTACAAGTTCTCACCGACCAACGAAGCTCTTATCGGCGCTGCCGCCAAGATCATCGGCAAGCCCGTCTCCCTGAACTTCAACCAGTTCCAGAACATAACCTACACCGGCAAGCGCAGCCCCGCCTTCATGCACATCAAGCTCGCTGCCGACAAGAACGGCAAGCTCCTTGCTCTCTGGGGCGACAACTATGTCGACCACGGCCCGTACTCCGAGTTCGGCGACCTGCTCACCATGCGTCTGAGCCAGTTCACCGGCGCCGGATTTGACATTCCCTCCATCCGCAACAAGAGCCAGACCGTGTTTACGAACCATGCATGGGGCTCCGCCTTCCGTGCCTACGGTTCCCCGCAGTCCTTCATGGGCTCCGATATCGCCATCGATTGCCTGGCTGCCAAGATGGGCATCGATCCGTTCGAGATGCGCGCCATGAACTGCTACAAAGAGTCTGCCAAGTCCACCATACCCACGGGCTATGCGCCTGATGTGTACTGCGAAGAGGACCTCTTCAACAAGGCCCGCCCGCTGTATGAGGCCGGCAAGAAGAGAGTTGCGGAAAAGAACGCAGCCTCCGACGGACGTTACAAATACGGCATAGGCGTATCCCTCGGCGTATACGGATGCGGACTTGACGGCGTCGACGCCTCCTCCGCGAAGCTGAGACTCAACGCTGACGGAACGGTCACCCTCTTCGTATCCTGGGAGGATCACGGACAGGGCGCTGACATGGGCGCACTTGTTTCCACGCACGAGACACTGCGTCAGGCCGGCTTCAAGCCCGAGCAGATCAAGCTCGTCATGAACGACACCAAGTACACGCCGAACTCCGGTCCTGCGGGTGGCTCCCGTTCCCAGGTCATGTCCGGCAACGCCTGCCGTCTCGCCGCCGAGGCCCTCGTAGCCGAGATGAAGAAGGATGACGGCAGCTTCCGTACCTATGACGAGATGGTCGCCGACGGCAAGAAGCTCGAAGTGGAAGGCAACTGGGTCACCACCTACTGCGCGGATCATCCCGTTGATCAGGATACCGCCCAGGGCGAACCCTTCGCCACTTACATGTACTCCATCTTCCTCCCCGAAGTATGTGTCGACACCCAGACCGGTAAGGTCAAGGTCGAGAAGTTCACCTGCGTTGCCGACGTCGGCACCATCATGAACAAGCTCCTCGTCGACGGCAACTTCTACGGCGGACTCACCCAGGGCATCGGACTCGCCCTCAGCGAGGACTTCGAGGATCTGAGCAAGCACACCAGCCTCCTCAAGTGCGGCATCCCGTATCCGAACGATGTTCCGGACGACATCGAGCTCGTGTACAACGAGACCTACCGTCCGAACGGACCTTACGGAGCGGCCGGCTGCGGCGAGGCACCTCTGGATGCTCCTCACCCGGCAATCCTCAATGCCATCTTCAACGCCACCGGCGCCAGGATCACCCGTATCCCGGCACGTCCGGAGAATGTTCTTGCGGCGCTGAAAGAGCTCGGCTGATTCTTTTCAAATCGCACAGGCAATGATATAATGGGGATGCGGTTTTCCGCATCCCCGGTTTTTGATTTTCGGATCATACAGGAGTGAGGCCATGGGTACTATAAAGGAGCGCGGCTCCACCCACGTCTATAAGGTCAATAAAATCTCCAAAGAGGAAATGGAGAGCATGGTGGCCCGCTGCGTCTATGAGGAGCCGCCGTTCTGCAGCGCGGCCTGTCCGCTGAAGCTGGACGTGCTCGCCTTCCTGGAGGCAGCGGCGGCGGGAAGCTTCAAAAAAGCACTGCAGCTGTATGAAAAGATCGCGCCGTTTCCGCTGATCCTGTCCGCCGGCTGCGAGGCTCCCTGCGAGGCGAAATGCCGCCTGAGCGAGATCGGCGAGGGCGTGCTGATCAGCGAGGTCGAAAGGGCCGTTTCCCGCTTCGGCGAGCAGAGTAAACTGGGCGGCGTATTCCGCAGCAAGAAGCGGAAGAGCACCGCCGTCCTGGGCTCGGGGCTTTTCGCTCTGATGCTGGCCGGTGAGCTGGAAAAGAAGGCCTATCCCATCAAAGTGTTCTGCGAGCAGGATTCCTGTGAAAGCTACCTGCGCGCCTGCGCTCCTTTTCTGGATGAGGAGTCCTTCGCTGTGGAGCTCAAGCGCCTGCGCGGGAAGGACATTCAGTTTGAATTCAACTGTCGCATGGACGCGGCGTTCTATGATGATATAAAGGGCTCGTTCGATGTGCTCTGCGCATCCGACGAGCTGCGGCGGAGCCTCTTTCCAGAGGCCGAGCCGAACCAGGAACTCATGTTCTGTGAGGAGCAGGGGCTGGTCAGCGGCAGGACGGAGGGAGTCCTTGGTGCCGCTTTCGGTGCGAAGAAGGCGGCGCTCACGGTGGACAGGCTCGCCCAGGGTCTCGACCCTCGGAACACCCGCGGACAGGAGGGCTCGGTAGAGAGCAGGCTCTATACCGACCTGAGCGAGGCGGCGGCGCTGAAGCGTGTGCCCTGCCCCGAAGAAGGCTACAGCAGGGAACAGGCCATGGAGGAGGCGGGAAGGTGCATCTCCTGCCACTGCGAGGAGTGCCTGAAAAGCTGCGCATACCTGAAGCACTATAAAAAACACCCAGGCCTGCTGGCCAGGGAGATCTACAACAACACCCAGATCATCATGGGCGACCACCAGCTGAACAAGCCCATGAACGCCTGCTCCCTCTGCGGGCAGTGCACGGCTGTGTGTCCCAATGATTTCGATATGGCGCGGGTATGTCTGCTGGCGCGGAAGAATATGGTGTCCACCGATAAAATGCCGCTGGCGCCCCATGAATTTGCGCTGATGGACATGTTCTTCTCCAACATCGACGCCTTTCTTTCAAGGCCCCAGCCCGGATTTGAAAAGTGCAAATATGTTTTCTTCCCGGGCTGTCAGGCGGCGGCGATTGCGCCGGAGACGGTGAAGGCCGCCTACCGCGATCTGACTGAACGGCTAGAGGGCGGCGTGGCGCTGATCCTCGGCTGCTGCGGCGCCATAGCAAGCTGGGCCGGCAGGGACGAGATGGCGGATCAGACCCATGAACAGCTCGACAGAGAGCTTGCCCGCCTCGGCGATCCCATCGTGATAGCCGGCTGTCCCAGCTGCGCGAAGGAGCTTCGTGAAAACGGGGCGAAGGACGTACGCGGGATCTGGGACGTGCTGCTGGAACTGGGTCTTCCCGAGGGAGCGCACGCGCTGGAGAGACCGGCGGCGCTGCACGACTCCTGCGGCGCACGCGGGGATGAGAAAACGCAGGCAGCCATACGGGAGCTTGCGTCCCGGCTCGGCTGCGAACTGGTGGATACGCCCTACTCCGGCGACCGGTCTCCCTGCTGCGGCTACGGAGGACTCACAGCCTACGCAAACCGCGAGGTGGCCGGCGAGATGACGGAGAAATGCCTGGAGCGCAGCGATGCGCCGTATATCTCCTACTGCATGGCCTGCCGGGATCGCTTTGCCCGTCAGGGCAGGGAATCGAGGCATATCCTGGAGCTCTGCTATGGCACCGACGCCGGCAGCCCGCCGGACATCAGCGAGAAACGGAAAAACCGCCTGGCGTTGAAAAACGAGCTGCTGCAGGAGATCTGGCTGGAGGATGCGATGGAGGACAAACTGGATTATAAGCTCTTGTTCACGGACGAGGCGCGGGAGCTGATGGACGACCGCATGATCCTCGTGGAGGACGTGATCGCCGTGATGGAGGACTTCCGGGAAAGCGGCGAGGCCATAGAGGACGATGACGGCCTGCTCGTGGCGCGCCGGCGTGTGGGCAACGCCACCTTCTGGGTCAAATTCAGCCTGGAGGACGGAGGCTATCTCATCCGCCGCGCATGGAGCCACCGCATGAAGGTCGTAAAACGGGAGGGCTGAGCATGGCGATCGAGAAGAATTATTACACCATTGATCCCGAAGGGAAGATCAGGTGCTTCAAGTGCAAGGTCCCGCTTATAAAAGGCAAGGCCAAGTTCATGTATCTGGACAACGGCTTCCCCGTGGAGCTGCCGGTATGTCCGGTCTGCGGCTACGTATATGTGCCTGAGGAGCTGGCGCTGGGCAAGGTGGCGTCCGTTGAGAGAGCGCTGGAGGATAAATGAGGAGCCATCCCGGAGGAAAGGAACACACCCTCCGCATGCTGGAACTGGCGGAACTTCCCGAGGGGGCCTCTGTGCTGGATATGGGCGCCGGAGCCGGAGAGGCTCTGAAACTCCTGCGCTCGATGGGCTTTGAGGCGGAGGGGATCGATCTCAAGCCGCGCTCGACACTTGTCCGGCGGGGCGACTTTCTGCACACGGGTTTTCCCGATGAGAGTTTCAACGCGGTACTGAGCCAGTGCGCCTTTTTCGTATCGGGCGACCAGAGCGGCGCGGTCAGGGAAGCCTACCGGCTGCTTCGGAAAGGTGGGAAGCTCCTGCTTTCGGATGTTTTTTTCACCGATCCGCAGGACATGCTTCGGAACGCGGGCTTTACTGTGATATACAGCGAGGACATGACCGGGCTCTGGAGGGAGTATTATCTCGAGACTCTCTGGCGGGACGACGCCCTTTGCTGCGGGATCCCGAAGGGCAAAAGCAGCTATCACTTTCTGATCGGAAGAAAGGACTGATACCATGGATCTGTTTGACAGAATAATGGAACTGAGCCGTTACGGCTATTTCTGCAGCCAGATACTGGCCATACTCATGCTGGACACGATCGGCGAGGAAAACCCAGGCCTCGTGAAAGCGATGGGAGGCCTGAACGGCGGCGTGGGCTATTCGCAGGGCTGCTGCGGCTGCATGACGGGCGGCGTATGCCTAATCTCTTATTTTACGGGCAAGGGCGAGGACACGGGCTACGACGATCCGCAGCACAAGCCGGCCCTCAGTGAATTCACAAAGTGGTTTGAGGAGGAGATGACCGCGGAATACGGCGGCATCGACTGCCGCGACATAACCAAAGGCAATCCCGCCAAGAGAGTGGAATACTGCCCGGCAATCATCGCCGCCACCTTTGAGAAATGCATGGAGATCCTGCAGGAAAGGGAACTGCTGTGAGTGATATGCCTGTATCCCGCCTGGATGCGCTGATAGCGGAGCAGGAGGGACTGGAACGGGTCGATGCGGAAACCATACGGTCGATCCAGCTGAAAAAACTGAACCGGCTCCTGGAGCGTGAAAAGGAACGCGGAGGCTTCTACCGGGGCCTTCCGGAGCGGCTGCGTTCTCTGGAGGAGCTCCCGTTCCTCCCGTTTACCACCGATGAGGATCTCGCTGCAAATTCGAGCGGGCTATTGCTGTGCTCCCAGGCGAGAGTGTCGAGAGTCCTGTCCGACGCCACCTCCGGCACCACGGGCGCAGCCAAGCGCGTGTTCTATACCGAGGACGATCTGGAAAACACGGTGCAACTCTATATGGCGGGGCTGGGAGAACTTGTTTTCCCGGGCAGCGTCACCATGATCTGCTTTCCTTTCTCCGGACCGTTTGGGTTAGGGGAACTTATTTCCGAAGCCATAAGCCGTCTCGGTGCAAAACCGCTGAAGACAGGGCCTTTCCTCTGCTACGGGGAATACGCGGAACTGCTGGAACGTGAAAAGCCAGACACATTCGTGGGAATGCCCGTACAGCTGCTGGGACTGCTGCGTTTCTGCGGCAGAGGCAGCCTGCGCCGCGCCCTCGTCAGCGGGGACGCGTGCCCGGAGAGCGTGATCCGGGAATGCGAGAGCATTCTCGGCAGCAGGCTTTTCCCGCATTACGGCTCACGGGAAATGGGCATGGCCGGTGCGATCTGCTGTCAGGCTCATGAGGGCATGCACCTGCGGGAGAACAAGATCATCGCGGAGATCGTGGATGGGGCGGGCAATGCTCTCCCCAAAGGAGAATGGGGCGAGCTCGTGATCACCACGATCGGGATGGAGGCCATGCCCCTCATCCGCTACCGCACCGAAGACTATACGCGCATTCTTCCCTCGCCCTGCCCCTGCGGCAGCCAGACACTGCGTCTGGACAGGATAGAGCGGAAGCAGGAAGGGCCGAGCGTGCCTGAACTCGACGGCATCGTTTTCACGGATCCGGCTGTGACGGACTGCCGCTATGAGCGGAAAGAGGACAGACTGGATGTGCTCATCCTGACAAAAGGCAGTGCGGATATTGCAGCGCTTGAGGAAAAGCTTTCCGCTGCCGCGGCGCCCCTGAAGGTCGGGATCTCCGCAAGGGAGGCAACTCCTGGCGATCAGTCGCTCTATCGTGGGAAACGCACGCTGAACCAAAGCTGAACAGATTAAAAAACCGCCCGCATCGACTTGATGCGGGCGGTTTTGCGCTGTTCGGTTTTATTTTTTCATAACAAAGGATTTGCTGTCGATGGCTCTCATGGTGGCAAGGATGCCGTCCAGATGGTCATATTCGTGCTGGATGAGCTCGGACATATCGTCGTCCATCCGCATCTCCCGCTTTTTCCAGTTTTCGTCCGTATAGCGGAGGATGCAATGACGCCAGCGCCGCACGCGCACAAGAAGCTTCGGGAAGGACATGCAGTCGTCCATCAGTTCCATCATCTCGTCGCCGATGAATTTGAGGGAAGGGTTGATGATGACGTAAGGCCTGTCGGTGAGGATGCAGATCAGCCTCTTGTTGACGCCGATCTGCGGCGCTGCAATGGCCCGGCCGAAGCCGTAGTCGCGGCGGATGGCCTTTATGCAGTCGAACAGGTCCGTGATCGTGTCTTTTAAGCCTTCAAGCTCCTCGGGCCTGACCTCTTCGGATATCTCATACAGTCTCGGGTCGCCGAGCAGCAGGATCTCTCTTTCCATGATCTCTTCCTTTCATGTACCCGCATCTGGTGCGGTCTCATCGTGCGGCTTTGTTTTTCTCCTGCTGTTCGTGAGATCGTAACTCAGCTGCAGGAGCTCTTTTATCAGGACATCATCAGCGGTACCGTCGAGGAGAATCGTGATCCAGTTGTCCTTGTTCATATGATAGCCGGGCAGGATACCCGGCTGTCCCCGGTACGCGCCCATGAGGAAGGGGCCGCATTTCACGTCGACGATGTCGACGGAGCCTTCCTTCGCGATCCCCAGCCTACGGTACTGTATCCGCATGGCAACAGCGAACCACTTGCGGCTGCCCTGATGGCGGAAGATGAAGTTCTCATCCATCCAGGGATATTCCGCCTCGGTGGAATATGTATCGAAAACATAGGAAAGCAGTTCGTCTCTGGTCATGCCTTCTCCTCCGGTGCAGGCTCCGGCCGTCTGTCAGATATAGGTGACGGTCTGGTCCAGCGGTTTTCTTTTTGTGTGATTGGGGAGGGGACCCGCACCTTCGGCAGCATAGCCGAGATCCATAAGCATGAGGATCTCCTCACACTCCGGAAGCCCGAGAGCCTCTTTGGCAAGCGCGGGGTCGAAGAAATTGAGCCAGCAACTGTTCACTCCCTCATCTGCGGCGGCGAGGATCATATGTGTCGCGACAATCGCCGCATCCTCCGTGCCGGAGTCTCTGCCTCCGCCTGGGTAGGTAAAAACGTTGGTGCTGTCAAAGGCAACGGCCAGCATGACCGGCGCACCATAGCGGCAGGGGGTGACAGTGTCGAGTTTTGCCAGGGCCGCAGGGTCGCGGACCACATAGATGTGCTGCTCCTGCAGGTTCTTTGCGGTGGGGGCAAGGCGTCCGGCCTCAAGAATGGCGGTGAGCTTTTCGTCCTCAATGGGACGGTCGGAGTACTTTTTGCATGAATAGCGGTTTCTGATCACTTCTTTGAATTCCATGGAGGTGCTCCTTTCCGTTTTATATGTTTTTAACTATTACCAGATGAACGGGATGACCCTGTACTTAACGCGCTGCATATAGTCCGCATATCCTTCGAGGCCATCCCCGAGGACCTGTTCCTCGTTTTTCATGCGTCTGGAGATCAGGGAGATATAGACCAGCATGATGAGGAAGGAGACCGGGGAACCGAGCACCAGCGGCATGGCGAGGAACAACAGGAGCGTGCTCATGTACATCGGGTGGCGCACGATGCCGTACAGACCGGTATCGATGACCTTCTGGCCCTCCTGCACCTCCACTGTCCGTGAGAGGTATGCGTTCTCCCGAAGGACCTCGGCATACAGGATGTAGCCGAGGAGAAAGACCGCCGCTGCCGCGTATGACACCCATAGCGGGAGAACGATCCAGCCGAAGCGGAAGTTCAGCCCCGCCATGATGAAGGCAGCGAGGAACTTCACGGCGCTCAGAAGGATGACCGCCTTCTGCTCGTCCTGCTCCTCCTTCGCGCTCAGCCGTTTTTTCAGAAGCTCCGGGTTCACCGCCATCATGACGAGCCCCGCAATAAACATGGGGATGAACAGGATGCCGATGAGCAGCCACGCCTGCGGGTACCGGAAGGTCCCGGCGGGAAGAAAGAGAAGGGCTCCGATGATCAGCAGACCGCTCAGAAACTTGACGATCGCTTGTGTAAAAAGCTTTGCACTCAACGTTCAACGACCTCTTTCAATCCGGTTTCAGCCGGCATCCTCGTCCAGCGTCTCCAGCAGGAAGCTCACGGGACGAAAGCCGTCGTTGCAGGATATCATGGCGGAGCGGGGATCCTTCATCCAGCCTCCGTAAATGTCCTCACCGCCGCAGGACAGCGTCATCACAAAAGGGGAGACGCTCTCCCACGCGCTGTCGCAGAAGCCGGCGGGCTTCTCATAACCGTTCGCAACGAAGACCTTTCCGACGCTCATGGTGCAGGCGTGCTCGATGGGGTTTTCATACTGCGCGATGAGATCGTCGTAGCGGGCGATCCTTTTTACCGTGATCCTGACCTTTTTCATAGTACCGTGCTCTCCGGATTGAAAAAATGTGATATCAGGAAGATTATAACCCGATAATTCCTCCGTTTCAACAAAATAAGCGCATCCGGGAGCAGTTTGTGTTCCTTGCGATGATGGGGAAAACAGGCTATAATACAAATGATAAAAACAGAAAGGAGGGCTGACCCATGCCGCCGAGCAGACACAGTTCCAGTTCCCATTCATCCTCCTCGCACTCCTCGCATTCCTCCCATTCCTCTTCGAGCCGTTCCTACAGCTCCCATTCCTACAACTCGCACTCATCGTCGAGCCGGTCGTTCGGTTCATCTTCCTATTCGGGAGGCAGATCCTCTTATTCACGTTCGCCGAGCCCGCATTCGTCCTCGAGCCACAGCAGCAGGCCGTACAATCCGGGGAGCTCGTCTTATCAGCAGCAGAGCCGCCCGGCACCGGCTCCTGCGCCGAGAAAGCCGAGAGTGAACCAGCCCTCCGGCTTCCGGCCGGTCGGGGGCAGGGGCGCATTGTGGATGATCGGACGCAGGCACGATTACGTCTATTACCCCTTCGCCTGGACGGACACATCCACCGGCAGGCATTACGAGAAGGGCTACTACGATGAAAGCGGGAAGCGCTATGAGAACGTTGCCTTCGAAAAGGACGGGAAATACGAGAACGTCCTCTGTCACTGCCCGTACTGCGATCAGGACACGGTGCTCACCCTGGATGCCGCCAATGTGTCGCACAGCCTGCAGTGCCCGCACTGCAACGGGCCGATGGAGCTGAAGACCCAGCTGGATGAATACAGCGGCATGCAGAACGCAAGTTCAGCGGAACCCGTATACCGGACGGCGGAAGCACCGAAGAAGAAAAGGCACATAGGCCTGATCATCATCGGCGTCCTCGCCGGACTGGGGATCCTGGGCAATATCGTTGAAGACAAAACGCCCACGGTAACATATGATCCTCCGGAGCAGGGATACGTCATCAACTATGATGACAACAGCAATGTAGCACTGTTCGGAGAGACCGTATATCTGAAGAGGACCGAGGAAGGGGAATATGCCATAACGAATGATTCCGGTGCAGCTGACAAGGTCATGCAGTGGTCTAACTATGACGACAGCTACTATGACCCCGATTCAGACTGCTGGATCTGGTGCAACACGGACATGTCCCCCCGCGTCTGGCAGTACTGGTACGAGGGCATCTCCTCCGACTTCGGCGACTACGGCTGGATGGAGCACGAGGACACCGGCTGGTACATCGAGGAGTCGGAAGGACGCTGGATCGAGCTCCCGGACAGCTATGACACTTCCGGGCTCTGGTATATTTCTGAATAATATGTAAATCATAATATGTTATCTGAAATATGTGAATAATATTATGACAAGTAAATTATGTTAACTATTTTCGCCGATGCCGTATCCCGAGGGGTGCGGTACCGGCGAAAATGATCATTTACGGATGGACAATACCGCCTCGATAATGTAAAATAAACATTTAGAATAAACACGGCGCTGTGCCGCAGAAAATACCGTTCAGGAGGTTATTATGCATTTTACCAGAAAAGTCACGAATGACCTGACATGGGTCGGCGTGGACGACCGCAGGCTTGCCTGCTTTGAAGGCGTCTACGGAGTTCCCGACGGCGTGTCCTATAACTCATACCTGCTGCAGGATGAGAAGACCGTTCTGTTCGATACCGTCGACAAAGCGGTGTATCAGACGTTCTTTGAGAACGTGAAGTTCGCTCTGCAGGGCAGGGGACTCGACTACCTCGTCATTTCCCATATGGAGCCCGACCACGCCTATACGATCGAGGCACTGCTGAGCCGCTATCCCGAAACGAAGGTCATCTGTAACGCCAAGATCGAGACCATGCTCAAGCAGTACTTCGACATCGATTTCTCGGGCAAGGTCCAGATCGTCAAGGAAGGGGACAAGTTCTCCTCCGGAAAGCATGAGTTCACCTTTGTCATGGCTCCGATGGTGCACTGGCCGGAGGTCATGATGACCTATGATCTGACCGACAAGCTCCTGTTCTCGGCCGACGCCTTCGGCACCTTCGGCGCGCTGAACGGAAGACTGTTCGCCGACGAGGGCGATTTCTTCGGCGAGAACCTCGACGAAGCCCGCCGCTATTACACCAATATCGTCGGCAAATACGGCACCCAGGTCCAGAACGTGCTCAAGAAGGCCGCGGGCCTCGAACTCAATTACGTCTGCCCGCTGCACGGACCCGTGTGGCGCGCGCATTTCGGCGATTTCCTTGAGAAATACCTCCTGTGGAGCTCCTATACCCCGGAGGAGAAGAGCGTATGCCTCGCGTATGCGTCCGTCTACGGCCACACCGAGAACGCGGCCAACATCCTTGCAGGAAAGCTCGTGGAGCGCGGTGTGAAGGTCCGCATGTTCGACACCTCCGTCACCCCGGCAAGCTATATCGTGGCCAACGCCTTCCGCTGCAGCCACATCGTGCTTGCGGCCACTACCTATAACGCCGGCATCTTCGTCACCATGGAGAACCTCATCCACGATCTGGTGAACCACAATCTCCAGAACCGCAAGGTGACGATCATGGAGAACGGCTCCTGGGCTGCCGCCAGCGGCAACCTCATGATAGAGGCTATGGGCAAGCTGAAGGGCATTGAGTTCATAGGCGAAAAGATCAGCCTGAAGTCCGCGCTCAAGGAAGACCAGCTCGCCGAGCTCGACGCGGTGGCCGATCTCATCGCGGCAGACATCTGCCCTGCACCGGTCGTGACGGCGGCTGCCGCTCCCGCAGAGCCGGGAGAGAAGCTCCCCGTGGACGACGGCGTGTTCAAGTTCATGACCTACGGCGTCGAAGTCCTCACCACGAGAGTGGACGGAAAGGACTATGGCTGCATCATCAACACCGCGGGCCAGGTCGCCGCCAGCGATCCGCGGAAGATCACCATCTCCTGCATCAAGAAGAACCACACCTGTGACATGGTCGCCAAGGCGGGCAAGTTCAATATCTCCATCCTCACCGAGGATGCGCCGTACTCGCTCTTCGAGAGCTTCGGCTTCCGCTCCGGCCGCGATGTGGACAAGTTCGCGGATGTGAGCTATAACGACAGGACCCTCAACGGCATCCGCTACATCCCAATGTACACCAACGCGGTGCTCTCCTGCGAGGTGATAGACGTCAGGGATCTTGACACGCAGACGCTGTACATTGCCAATGTCGTGGAGGCGAAAGTCCTCTCGAGCGGCAAGTCCTGCACCTACGCCTACTATCACGCGCATATAAAGCCCAAGAAGAATCCCGCTCCGGACCAGAAGGAAGGCTTCCTCTGCAAGGTCTGCGGATACTTCCACGAGGGCAGCGAGCTGCCGGAGGACTTCACCTGCCCGCTGTGCAAGCACGGTCCCGAGGAATTCGAGCACATCGTTCCCGCGGTCCAGAAGAAGGTCAAGGGTTATGTCTGCACCGTCTGCGGCCACTTCGAGCCCTGCGACGGCGAGCTTCCCGCGGACTACACCTGCCCGCTTTGCCACCACGGCCCCGATTCCTTCGAACCGGCTGAGCAGTGATCGCCTGAGATATGCAGGATAAGACGAAAAGACCTGTCATAACTGAATGCCCCGCGTATGAAAGCGCCTCCGTCAGACAAGCTCTGGCGGAGGCGATAGACATGACCGTGGGCCTTGACTGGGTTAAACCCAGCATGCGGATCGGCGTGAAGCTGAACCTCTGCTCCGCCCGCAAACCCGAGCATGCCGCGACGACTCATCCGGTGATGGCCGCGGAGCTAGCGAAACTGCTGATCGAGAGAGGCGCCGAAGTGGTATTGGGAGACAGCCCCGGAGAGCCCTTCACCCCCGCCATCCTAAAGCTGGTGTACAACACGACCGGCGTCAGGCTGTGTGAGGAGGTTGGCGGAAAACTCAACGATGACTTCAGCCACCACACGGTCTCTTTCCCGGAAGGGAAGAGCGTGAAGCAGTTCGAGTACTGCACGTGGCTCTCAAACTGCGACGCAGTAATCAGCTTCTCAAAGCTCAAGTCCCACGGGCTGATGGGAATGACCGCCGCGGTCAAGAATCTCTATGGGGTCATCCCCGGCACCATGAAGAGTGAATACCACTTCATGCATCAGGATCCGAATGACTTTGCCGACATGCTCGTTGATCTGAACGAGTATGTGAAGCCCGTGCTTTGCCTCTGCGACGCGGTGGAGATTATGGAAGGCAATGGCCCCACCCAGGGCACGTCGAGGCATCTCGGGCTGCTCATCGCGGGGAAGGATCCCTATGAGACGGACAGGCTCTGCGCCGCGATCCTCGGTATCTCGGAAGACGAGATCCCGTACATGACGGCAGCAAAGAGAAGAGGCCTGGTTTCAGCGGAAGGATCCGCGGACTATGCCTCGGAAGCGGAAAAGTACGGCCTGCACGATTTTGTCCGCTCCGGAGCGACAGTCGGCTGGTTCAGCCCCACCGATAACGATAAGCTCGGAAAGAAGATCCTGAAAAAAGGATTATACATCCTTATGCGGTCAAAGCCCAAGCCGGACGAAAGCTGCACGGGCTGCGGCCACTGCGCCAGGGGATGCCCTGCCAAGGCGATCGAGATCGTGAAGGGCAGGGCGAGAATCGACAGGAGGAAGTGCGTGAGATGCTTCTGCTGTCAAGAATTCTGCCCGACCGGGGCGATGAAGGTGAAGCGCTCGCTCGTCGCCCGCATAGCGGCGAAATAAAAAGACCTTTTCGGACCACGGAAAGAGACTGTACAGGAAAAGCAAGAAGGAACGGATCTCTCCGTTCCTTCCCGCTATATATTGAGGACAAAATGAAAAAGATGAAAAACAATCACTCACTGTGACTATGAGTCTACAGGGAAGATGTTACGTAAACAACACCCTAAATGTTACATAAATGTTAAATAGAAAACCATATGTTTTTTATTTGGTCAAACGGACGCAGGATCATCCGAAGGTGCTGTTCCAGACCGTGTCGGGTTCGAGTTCTCCGCCATCATAGGCAAGGGACTTTTCCCCGTCATTGCAAGGGATGAAGCAGAATGCGCCGGCCGCATTTTTGAATGCAGCGCCGCCGGCGAGAAGCCTTTTTCTCTCCTCATCGGAGCAAAGGAGCTCCGTGAAGAAGACCTCCTTATGGTTAACATAACATGCCGCACAGCAGGTATCGGAAACATAGATGTCGCCTTCATTTTCCTTGCAGAGCGTTTTCAGATACTCGATGCTTTCGTCGGATACGGAGACGTGGGGGAGGGCGGCGAGCAGCTCTTCTCTTTTCGCGTTATACGCTGCGGGGGATGCCGGCGTCAGAGGGAACGCTTCTGCCGTATGATCCGCTACGGCAAAGATCTTTCTGTGCCTTAGAGTTTTCTTCAGGCCGAGAGTTTTCTCATACATGGCGTACAGACCGTCTTCCGCGGGAAGCGTGGCGATGATCTCTGCTCCGTGCTCTCTGCCGTATTCCTCCGCCATGCGGCTGAGTTTCGCGCCGATGCCGGCGCCTCTGTACCGGAGATCAACGGCCACGGCGTAGATGTATGCACATGGTACGCAGGACTCTCCATTTACATAGCGCTGATCGGTCAGCACGCTTGCCATTCCGGCGATCTCACCGTTGCATTCGGCGACAAAGCAGCTGCCAATCTCCGGAAGGACACGAAAGAAGCATGTAACGATTTCCGCGGTGTCGCCGAAGACGTCCGTCCACAGAACCGTCAGCGCGGGGATGTCACCGGGCGTGTATTCACGGAAGAGCGGTTCAGTCATCGATCCACCTCGCGGTATACTTTTTCAGCAGATACTCGGGCTTGTACGAGAGCTTGGACTGCCGGAGCGATTCAAAGCCCATGTCGTCCTCGCGGTTGATGTATTTCACATCGGGATACCGTTCCATCACCAGCCGGGACAGTTCGCGGCACACCATGGGATACGCCCCGTTCATGGAATACACGGCCTTCTCAAAGTGTACGTCGAAGGTATCTCTGCAGGCAAGCTCTCCCATCGAGAAGCCGACGATGTCCCCGTCCGCGATCAGGACCCCGCCCAGAAGGCCCAGCTCCTCATAGGCCGCGAAGGCGCGGATGATGGCATCGTGCTCATAGCTGATGCTCTTGTCCAGACGTTCGGAATTGTCCTCATCCCAAAGGCAGAGCATGTCCAGACAGTAGGGGATGATGGCGCGGTTGATGGGCAGAAACTGCCAGTCATGCTCCGCCTCGAACCTGTTGCAGTGGTTCTTTTTTCCGTGCAGCGCCTTGCCGGAGTATGTGGAGAGCTTCTCAATGCTGTAGATATAGTCGCTGCAGACGGTATCTTCCGTGAATATGAATCTGTCCGGGTAGTGCTGCTCGAGCAGAGCGCGGTTTTCCCCGGTTATTCCTCTGATAGTGAAAGGATAGCCTTTGAAGGCGGCATACTCGCGGATGGCCTCTATGGCGGGGCGCAGCGGCCCTGAGCCGATGGGAAAGACGAAGGTCGGTTTCCCATCATAGCGAAGCTTTGTAAGCACCCTGTCTTCATGCCGGGCAATCAGCTGCCTGTAACGCTTGTCCCATATATAGATGTTGCCGAAATTGAAGTCGGCGCTCCGGCTGTTCTCTTTCATTACCACCGGGTCGACCCATTCCTTGCATTTGAGTGTTACGGGTTTAAACTCGATCATAGGTCCTCTCACATTTCTCTCGTATTTTCTGCCTTATCCCTCTGAGATCCTCAAATGTTTCGGGACGTTTGCCCGGGTCCCGCAAAAGGGCGGAGGGATGATATATTGCGGTATATTCTTTACCGTCGATGTCAAACCACTGTCCGTGCTCTCTTGTGATTCTGAAGTTTTTGTCGATCAAAGCACCCGCGGCGATCCTGCCGAGGCAGATGATGATCTTCGGGTCCACCGCTTTGATCTGATGCTCCAGCCAGGGACGGCAGGCGGCGATCTCCTCATCCCGCGGGTCGCGGTTATGGGGAGGCCTGCACTTTACCATATTGGCGATATAGACCTTGCTGCGGTCAAGATCGATCAGCTCGAGCATCGTGTCAAGCAGTTTTCCGGCAGGGCCGACGAAGGGGATGCCCTGCAGGTCCTCCTGCTCGCCCGGACCCTCGCCTATGAGCATGACCTCGGCCTGCGGATTGCCGTCGCCGAAGACGAGCCTGGTCCTTCCCGCGGCCAGTCCGCACAGTTCGCAGCTTCTGCACGCTTCACGAATGCTATCCATTTCCATAGCTGAAACACCTCTCCGGGAGACCGCCGTCAGAATCATGCGCGCAAGGGGATTCCTCTTGCAATGGCGGCAAAGGAAGATTATAATATTTGCCGTTGATATCGTCCTGTTTTTTAGAAATTTTAACATCTGCTGTACTATATATCAACCACCTTTTTTGTGGTTTCGGAGGGAATATGGCTGATTTTGAGAACTACATGTCTCCCGGCAGAAAGGGATATCTCATAGGCATCGGAGGCGTGTCCATGTCCTCGCTGGCTGAGGTCCTGAAGGGGATGGGCATTGTTGTGACGGGTTCCGACATAAGCGAAGGGCCAAACGTCATGGCCCTGAAAAAGGCGGGGATCACGGTCTTCAAGGGGCACCATGCCGGGAATATAGCGGAGGATGTGGATTTTGTCGTCCGCACCGCGGCGGTCCACGATGAAAACCCCGAGGTTGCCGAGGCAAGAAGAAGGGGAATTCCGGTCTTTGAGAGGACGCAGGCCTGGGGAGCCATTTCAAAGGGATACGCCAACGCGCTTTGCATCTCCGGCACCCACGGCAAGACGACCACCACGTCCATGTGCACCCATATCCTCATAGCCGCGGAGAAGGACCCCACGGTCATGATCGGCGGCACGCTTCCTCTGCTGAATGCCGGCCACCGGGTGGGAACCGGCAGCACGATCGTCATGGAGGCCTGCGAATACTATAACTCCTTCCTGTCCTTTTATCCGACGATTGCGGTGATCCTGAACATTGAGGCGGATCATCTGGACTTCTTCGAGGATATCGAAGATATAAAGCATTCATTCCGGGCTTTTGCAGATAAAGTCCCCGAGTTCGGCTATGTGGTCGCGAATCACGATGATCGGAACACCATGGACGCACTTGCCGAAACAGATAAAAAAGTCATGACCTTCGGCCTCAGCGAAGAGGCGGATGTCCACGCGGAGAATATCCGCTACCACGGCTCAGGCACGGAGTTCGACATTATCTATAACGGAAGGCCCTTCACTGATGTGACTCTCCACGTACCCGGGGAACACAACGTAAAGAACGCACTAGCTGCCACTGCAGCCTGCATATGTCTCGGCGTGAGGCCCAGCGCCGTGAAGTACGGACTCGCGGGTTTCAACGGAGCCGGCAGACGTTTCGAGTTCAAGGGAAAATACAACGGAGCGGACGTATATGATGACTACGCACATCATCCCGGCGAACTGAAAGCGCTGCTGGACGCGGTGGAAAAACTCAACTACAACAGGACAGTCCTCGTCTTTCAGCCGCATACCTATTCCAGGACAGCCGCTCTGTTCGACAGCTTCGTCGAACAGCTCTCCCGCGCGGATGTGACCATCCTTGCAGAGATCTACGCCGCCAGAGAGCAGAATACGATCGGCATCTCTTCTGCCGATCTTGCGGAAAAGATCGAGGGGGCCTGCTTCTACCCCACCTTCTCGGAACTGGAGAATGCGCTGAAGAGCATCGCCCGCCCCGGCGACCTCGTGCTCACGGTAGGTGCCGGAGACGTGTACAAGATCGGTGAAGATCTTGTGAACCAGTAAGACAGCAGAAAAAAAGACCCGGTCTGGAAAGACCGGGTCTTTTTTTGTGTGTCACATGATGTCTTCGTTCACTTTTGAAGGAGGATTCTCCACTACCTCGGGATGAGCGAAGAGGTATTTATAGGCCTTAAGGAACTGCGCGTAATAGTGGCCGTCAACGATCCTCTCGTCGAGGACTGCCTTGAAGTCTATGTATTTCCGCTTCTCGGCCTCGCCGTGCCGGTTGAACTCATAAGTAGTCCGTTTGGCTCCGAAAGCGAGGAACACCGGGAGCGTTCCGAAATTGTATATGTGGTGGAACACCGGGCCGATCCCGAGAGAGCCCATGTCGGTAATGATCATGGAGCCGTGGAAGGGGCTCGCATCGGTCAGGGAGGTGGGAAGCCATCCGAAGTAATCGAGGACCTTCAGGATCCAGATGGCGAAGCGGAGAAGGAAGCGTGGAGCCTTGCACAGGACTTCGGCGACGTCCTCCGTGTTGTTGTTGCCGTTGTCGGCCTTGATCTCTTCGATCTTCTCGTTCATCTTGTGATAAACGTCGAAGATGGTGTCGGTGGGCTGGAAGGGGATCTTGATTGTGGTCTCGGTGGCGTCGATGGAGAGGGAACGCTTTACCGTCATAACAACTTCGATGTTGTTATGGGCATAGATCCTGCGCCCCGCGATGAAGCGGTTCAGACCGGGCAGCAGCGCAACGCCGCGGATATAGGCCGCAATGAAAAAGTGCAGAAGACCGATACCTTTGTAGCCTTCCACACGGAGCCTTCGGAGGAATTTTTCCACGGTGGAGATCTCAAAGCTCTCCTCATAATGGATCAGGGCGTCGTTCCTCTCAGGCATGATGAAGGGAATGAATTTGGAGAATGCAGGCAGGGAACGGACCAGTCTGCCGTCTTTTCTGTCGCCTGCGCGTCTTGATGAAGCCATGTCAGCCTCCGAATATTTCAAATATTTGAATTTGTTTAACTATTATACAATACGGAGCGATGCTGTACAAGAAGTTTTTACCATTTGTTCTCGACTTTTTCGGCGAAGCCGGGCAGATCCCGGACCACGAGAATGGTACCGTCGTCCAGCACGGCTTTTCCGCTGAAGCGGCCGAACACCTGATGTTGATCGGACTTGATGAGCTTCAGGTCCGTGCAGGATGCTCTGTCCATGACGGGGACGAAATCCATCTCGAAGCGGTCGTCATCCGAGGTGAAGGTCCAGGGGGACAGGAAGTCCTTCTCGTCTCCGGGGATGTTGAAACGGACCTGCGAGAGTTTGTGGGCCTTTCCGTCGTAAAAGAGCATGTTTTCCGTGGCGGCGGACGTGTCCCCAAAGCCGTAGCCGATGTTCCAGCCGAAGGGGACACCGTCGATGTGATACGAGGCGGAGCCCCAGTACCAGGTGTTGTGATAGGTCCAGACGCCGCGGCCCCAGTCGAGCACGGCGAAGCTCTCATCCGGAGAGAAGACGTATTCCTTCCCGCCGTACCGGACGGTGCCGGACGCCCTCATGCAGTTGATCTTCTGATTGAAGTAGAAGCGGCCTTCTTTTTCAAAGGGCGTGCAGATGACCATACTCTCGGGCGGCTCGCCGCTAAGGGTGACATCGGCGTCAATACCGCCTTCTGGCCCGAACTTCTCCATCTTTGCCCGGAGGCGCCGCGTCCCGGTGCCGGGATTTTCGAAAATGAGCTCATAGCCCTTGCCGGCATGCCGGGTATCGCCCTTGAGCGATGTCTCGGGAAGACCGATCTTTCCGAGAGGCAGGAGGCTCATGGGGCTCTGGGTGATGTTCATCCCGCTTTCGAAATCGAGAAGGGAGATCGAATCAAGGCCCATGTAGCCGTTGTCGTCTATGGTGAGCGCGAGGGCGAATCTGCCGTTGTTGACAAGGTAGTAGTCCCACTCCTTGATCCGCATGGGGGAGGCCTTTACGGCGGCTCTGGAATAGACGGGGAGCATGCTTTTCGCATAACCCGGTTCCGCGATATTTCCTTTTCCGTCGAGCAGGGGACTGGGCGAAGTGATCTCGTGCTGCATCAGAAAACTCCTTTCAGCGGCTCTTCTTCAGAAGGCGGATGTCGCTCCCGCAGAAGGGGAGGATCTTGAACTCACCGAGTATCCGCGAACAGATCTGCGGGCTGTATTTTTTTGCCAGCTCCTCATTGGAGCAGTTCGTGCTGATGATGATCGGTCTCCGGCTGATCAGTCTCGTATTGATCAGCGTGTACAGCGCGCTGACCGTCAGAGAGGTTACCATCTCGGTACCGAGGTCGTCCAGGATCATCAGATCGCAGTCGAGCATCCGGCTGACTTTTGCGGCGGATCTCTCGGACTCCTCCGGATCCCGGGAGAATTTCTGCTTCTCAAACGCCTCGAAGGCGAAGGCGGCGCTGTCGTAGCAGACGCTGTATCCCTTTTCGGCGACGACCTTCGCGATGCAGGCGGACAGATAGGTCTTCCCGAGTCCGGTCCCGCCGCGCAGAAGAAGATTCGGCACATCCTTCGGAAAATCCTCGGCAAAGCTCCTGCAGCGATCCAGGACCAGACGCATCACATCCCGCGGGGAGGCGGAGAGTGTAAAATCGTACTCGGCGGGATAAAAACTGAGGTCAAAATTGGCAAAGTCCTCGTTTCCGTCCAGCATGATGGGGCTGAGCTCCGCCGTCAGGAGCCGGTTATAGATCTTCTGCAGGCAGCTGCAGGGTTTTCCCTCAAAGACGCCGCTGTCATGGCACTTTTCACAGCTGTAGATATCGTCGAGGTAATCCATGGGGAATCCCGCTTCCGTCAGCATCTCGGCGCGTCTGGCCTGGAGCTCGAGATTCTCCTCTTCGATCTCCCGGATCCTCTGCATCATATCGGGACGGCGGGCTACGGTGACCCGGACCAGTTCCGTCATCTGGGAACGAAGCCTCGCGTCAAGAAGACCCAGCTGCTCCACTTTGGAATAAGCCAGCTGTTCGCGCAGGCTGTGTTCCTTCTCGTTTTCCTGCCTTATGCGTTCGAGTTCGGCTCTCGCATCGGCAAGCAGTCTGCCGTTATAGGACATGTGTCATCATCCTCTGCTGTCAGAATCATTCAGAAAAACGGAAATATCATCCTTGTTCACACCGGTGTTTTTTGCGGGCTGCTTTCCGTGCGTTTTGGGGCTGTCCTTTTCAAGAATGGCCTTGATCGTGTGCAGTCCCGCGGCGTGCCATTTCCGGAGGATGGCATCCATGTATTTCCAGCTCAGGCCTCCGGTGTTGGTAAATGTCCGGTCATATGCCTCGGCGACGGCTTCATTGTCAAAACCCATGCCGATCCAGGATTCGATGTTCCGGAGCGGCGTGGCCGTGATGCGCGAGGCGTCCAGTTTCAATACCGCGGCGATCTCCGCAGTCCTGGTCCGGAGCTGTTTCTGC
This sequence comes from Oscillospiraceae bacterium, assembly GCA_017434755.1. Classification (GTDB taxonomy): domain Bacteria; phylum Bacillota; class Clostridia; order Oscillospirales; family Oscillospiraceae; genus Limivicinus. The sequence continues at coordinate 130,754 of JAFRER010000016.1, forward strand.
TCATGCATGTGTTTCTCCGCGGCATCAAGGGTCAATATCCCCTCCGCAGCCCACCGGGAAGCTTCGTTGTAAATGTCCCTGACCGGCAGCCTTCTCGACGCGCCGAAGCGCTCACGGGACAGTTCCGAACAGTAGTTGACGAGTTCCATCATCACTTCGGCGGGCATCCCGAGCCAGTCATATATCCGGAGAAGCGTCGCGATATCGGTGGTGGAGAGAGGGTGGCCGAGTATTCTCGCCGTCTCTTCCACGACGGGTTTGAAATCACCGCCTGATGCCAGGATCGTTTTAACGTCCTGCGCATTGTACTGCGGCGGCTTTTCGGCCTCAGGGGCAGGTCTGCTCTCGACCGGCCCAGCTGCCGGAGAGGCGAAAGCGAAAAGCCTGTCCAGTTTTTCCTTTGCCGCGGTTATTTCACCCGTGGTCATGCAAAGGTCACGGGCGGCAGCTTCGGCGTCGAAACGGCCGTTCACGCTCTGCCAGATATAAAGCAGGGCGACGTTGCCGTCGTGCGCGGAAATGAGCCTGCGCGCGTCTTCGGGCGGTATGGAATTGCCTGCGATCAGTGCTGCCATGATAGCCTTGAGACCTCCGGGGGCGAGTCTTTCTGTCCGCTCATTATACCATCAAATTACTCTTGTAGCAATAGAGTACTGTGTGATATAATAGACTGTAATTGTGCGTCAATATGACATGCGCGATATCATTTGAATGGAGAAAGCGATGCTTGAACTTCTTTCTCCCGCAGGATCGCCGGAAGCGGTCATCGCAGCCGTGCAGAACGGTGCGGATGCCGTTTATCTCGGACTGAGCGATTTCAATGCCCGCAAAGGGGCACAGAACTTCTCAGATGAGGAGTTCCGCAAGGCAGTCCGCTACTGCAGGATCCGCGGGTGCAAAATATATGTTACGCTGAATACGCTGGTGAACGACAGGGAGTTTGCTCTGGCTGTCGAGACTGCCGGAAAGGTGAGCGAAGCCGGCGCGGATGCCGTGCTGGTACAGGATCTCGGATTGGCCGCCGCCATCCGGCAGGCTTATCCCGATCTGCCTGTGCATGCCAGCACCCAGATGAGCATCCACAATCTCGCGGGGGTCGAGGCCGCCGCGCAGATGGGCATTACCAGAGCTGTGCTGGCGAGAGAACTCTCCCTCGAGCAGATTGCCTTCATTTCGAAGCACGCCTCCATCGAGACGGAGGTGTTCGTACACGGGGCTCTCTGCTTCTGCCATTCCGGCCAGTGCTACATGTCCGCCCTGATCGGCAGACGCAGCGGCAACAGGGGCATGTGCGCCCAGCCCTGCAGGATGCAGTACAGCCTGGGCGGCAGAATGGACGACTATCCCTTGTCTCTCAAGGACAACTGCCTCGTAGACAGACTGAAGGAGATCGAGGAAGCAGGCGTGGCCTGTGTGAAGATTGAAGGCCGCATGAAGAGGCCGGAGTATACCGGCATCGTTACCGGCATTTATGCGAAAGCCATCAAGGAAAGACGCCAGCCGTCCGCGGAGGAGATGCAGGATCTTGAGACCGCCTTTTCCAGGAGCGGATTCACACAGGGCTATCTCAGCGGCGACAAAGCCGATATGTTCGGCGTCAGGACCGAGCCGGACAAGGGGAGCGAGAAGCTTTTCACCTCCGCAAGGAAGAAATACGGCAGCGGCGAGCTCAGAAGAGTCCCCGTCCACTTCTACACGGTGGCTGAGAAGGGGGAGAGCCTGAAAGCCATCGCTTTCGATAACGACGGCAACAAAGCCGTTGCGACTGGCCCGGTCCCGGAGCGCGCCAAGAACAGCGGGATCAGCAAGGATTATCTTATAGAACAGATGTACAAGACCGGCGGCACGCCGTTTCTCTGCGTGGAGGATGTGGCAAAGGCTGACCCGGGTCTCTATGTTTCCGTTGCCGATATAAATGAGCTCCGGAGAAAGCTCCTGAATGAGCTGTCCGAAAAGAGGGCGGCGCCCCCCGAGAGGAGGAGCTTTGCCTGCCCGCCGCTCCCCGAGACCGTTCCGGTCTCCGGGGAACCTGTCACCATTTTCCAGGTCAGAACCGCGGAGCAGCTTGCTCCGGAGCTTGCGGAACTCAGACCGGCGTATCTGTATGCGCCGGCCATAGAGCTCCTTCAAAATTTCGATGCGGCGGAGCCTTTTCTGGAAAACGGGACCGTTCCCGTTGCCGTGCTCCCAAGAGTCATCACGGACGATCAGGCGGCAGAGATCGAGGAGACGCTGAAAACGCTTTCGAAAATGGGCGTGGAAGAGGCGCTTGTGGGCAATCTGGGCCATGTGTATCTTGCCAGGAGTGCGGGAATGAAGCTTCGCGGCGATTTCGGCCTGAACGCGTTCAATTCCTATTCCCTCGAGGTGCTGAAAGCGGCGGGATTTATTTCCGCCACGGCTTCCTTTGAATTGCGGATGTCCCAGATCAAGGATCTGAAAAAGCGGCTGGATACGGAGCTGATCGTATACGGCAGACTGCCGCTCATGGTATCGGACCAGTGCGTCATGCGGGAGAGCGCCGGAAGATGCACCTGCCAGGTGCCCGGTCAGCTTACCGACAGAATGGGATCTGTTTTCCCGGTCACAAAGGAATTCGGCTGCCGGAACATCATTTATAACGCGCACAAGCTATATCTTGCCGATAAGATGGAAGATGTGCTCCAGACCGGCATCTGGGGCATGCGGCTGATGTTCACCACGGAGAGCCCGCTTGAATGCGCGGAGGTGGCGAAGTGCTATCTCGGGCTTTCAGACTACACGCCGAATGTGCTTACGAGAGGATTATACTACAGAGGAGTTGACTGATTTGGCAACAGTACTCGCGTCTGCGTCTCCGAGAAGGAAAACGATCCTCGAGATGCTCGGCGTGAAGGATCTCAGAGTTGTCCCGGCAAGGGGGGACGAGGTCATCCCGGAAGATGCGGGACCTGCGGAGACGGTGAAATGCCTTTCCGCCGCAAAAGCTCTCGAGGTCGCAAAGAATTGTTCACAATCCGATGTTATAATAGCGGCCGACACCATCGTATGGCTCCATGAACGGATACTGGGAAAGCCTTCGGACGCGGCGGAAGCGGCGGCTATGCTCGAAGAGCTCTCCGGGAACTTCCACGAGGTCTATACCGGGGTGACGGTCATTCGGGGGGATACGGTCCTTTCGGACCATGAGGTCAGCAAGGTCTTTTTTAGACAGCTGACCGAAGAGGAGATCGCGGGCTATATCGGGACCGGCGAACCGATGGACAAAGCCGGCGCATACGGCGCCCAGGGAATCGGAGCTCTGTTCATAGAGAGGATCGAAGGGGATTTCTTCAACGTGATGGGGCTTCCGGTCTGCAGACTGGGAGAAATGCTGAAAAAACTGGGAGTACTGCTTCTGTGAAAGAATATCTGAAGAAAAACGGCATACGCATCGTGATCATAATTTTCGCAGTCATCGTGATCATTCTGGTCAGTTCCGTCACCCGCGGAGGAAACGTCAGCTTCCTGCAGAACGCCACGGGCGTGCTCTCATCTCCGCTCCAGAAGGTCATCAGTTCCACGGTGAACTGGTTCGACACGATATACGGATATCTGTATAAATACGATTCGCTTATGGCCGAGAACGAGTCCCTGAGGGCGCAGCTGGCCGATGCGCAGCAGTCCGCCCGTGACGGCATCGAAGCCTCGGAGGAGAATGTAAGGCTCCGGGAGCTTCTGAATCTGCGGGATAAAAACTCCAGCTTCGTGCTCGAGTCGAGCAAGGTCGTGCTCTGGTCCGCATCGAACTGGTCCTCCTCCTTCACCATAAGCAAAGGCAGATCCAGCGGCATCGAGCTCGGAGACCCAGTCATAACGGAATACGGCGTGGTCGTCGGCCAGATCACCGAGCTCGGTGAGAACTGGGCCACGGTGAGTACGCTGATAGACGTCGACATGAGTGTCGGCGCGTTCATAGGGGAGACGGGCACCTCTGGAATGGTCGTGGGCGAATTCTCGCTCATGAAGAAAAAACAGGCGAAACTGACCTATCTTGCCGACGGGGCACAGATCTTCGCGGGCGACGACGTCCTCACCTCCGGACAGGGCGGAGCATTCCCGCAGGGACTGGTCATAGGGACCATCTCCGCCGTCCAGTCTGAGGCCGGAGGGCAGATCGAGTACGGTATCATTGAGCCCACCTGTGATTTCGATTCCCTCGTGCAGGTGTTCATCATAAAAGATTTCGAACTGGTGGAGTAACGGGTGAAAGAGCTTTTAGCAAAGCTGAATATCAGAAAACTGCTGGGCTATGCGCTGTATATGCTCCTGGTGCTTGTTTTCCAGAACATGTTCCTCACGCATATCAGGCCGTTCGGCGTCAGCTGCATGTTTCTGCCTGCCGCCGTGGTGGCGGTGGGAATGTTCGAAGACCCGATCCCGGGAGCGGTCTTCGCCCTCATACTCGGGGTCTTTGCGGACATGGCTTTTGTCGAGAACGTGATACTGTTCACGGTGCTCTTCCCGGTGCTTTCATTTGCCACGGGTTTCGTGTGCAGATTCTTCATCAACCGAAGGTTCTTTGCCTTCATGTTTACAGCGATAGGAGCCCTTGCGGTCACGGCCGTCGTTCAGATGGTGAAGACCGCACTGGTGGATTCATGGTCTGTCTCCATGATCCCTACCGTTGTGTTTCAGGTACTTTGGTCCATCCCGCCTGCGGCTGTCACCTATTTCGGACCGGCTAGATGGATAAAGTGATTCAGAAAGGCGCAGAATGAACAAACTTGTAAATAAGCCCAGGCTCGCGGTGATGATCGCCATCCTTGTGATCCTGGTGATCGTATACATCGTATTCCTGTATCAGCTTCAAATCATCGAAGGGGAGGCGTACTACAACAGGAGCAACGAGATCACCACGGACAAAAAGTCGGTCACGGCTGCCCGCGGGAACATTCTTGACAGATACGGCCGTGTTCTCGCCACGAACAAAGAATGCTACAACCTCGAGATCGATACGACGAAGCTCTTTGACAGTGAGGATCCGAACGCGACTATTCTCGAACTTGTAGAGCTCGTCAGCCGCTATGGAGACACTTACACGGATGACCTGCCGATCACGGCGGCCCCTCCGTTTGAATATACGGATATGACGGACCTGCAGAAAACGATGCTGAACGCCTATTTTGACGACAAGAAGCTCCCGAGAGACACCAGCGCCGTCGAACTGCTCAGTTACATGAGGGGCAGGTACAACATCGACAACAGCTATTCTTCCGAGGAGATGCGGATCATCGCCGGTGTGCGATACGGCATCAATGTCCGCTACGCCATCAACACCGATGACTATATCTTCGTGCAGGATGCGAGCATGGAGCTCATCACGTCCATCATGGAGAGCAAGCTGGTCGGCATCAACGTCACCAGAGCGTATGTGCGGGATGTGAAGACCGAGTACGCGGCGCATCTTCTCGGCTATGTCGGACTGATGACCCAGGCGGAATATGAAAAGTACTCTCTGCTTGAATATGCGAACAACGCGTATGTCGGCAAGGACGGAATAGAATACGCATTTGAGAGTTATCTCCACGGCAAGGACGGGGAGGTAATGGAGACAAAGAACCCGGCGGGAACGGTTCTTGCCACGGTCTATACGGAGGAGCCGGTCCCCGGCAACCATATTTATCTGACCATAGACATCACCCTGCAGGAGCAGGTGGAAAGGATCCTTCAGAACGGCGTCGCGGCCCTGATCAGGACCAGAGAGCAGAAAAAGGCGGAGCAGACCGCTTTCGGACTCTGGACCTTCAACGACGGCTACTGGGAGATCACGGGCGCCGCCTGCTGCGTGGTAGATGTCAAGACGGGAGAACCGCTTGCGATCGCCAGCTGGCCGACATATGACCCCTCCAACGTTATCGAAAACTACGGCGAACTGCTCAAGGCGGATAACAACCCGCTCTTCAACCGCGCGCTTCTCGGCGCATATGCTCCGGGCTCCGCTTTCAAACCGTGTACCGCGATAGCCTGCCTTTCCGAAGGCATCATAAACACGGAGAAAAAGATCAAATGCCAGGGTGTTTTCACACGCTACGCCGCCGCGGGATACGCGCCTGAATGCTGGATCTGGTCTTTCGGATATACCCATCCCGAACTCGATGTAACCCATGCACTTCTGCACTCCTGCAACTATTTCTTCTATTCCATAGTCAATGACCTCGGCGTTACCAAACTCGGAGAATACGCCCATAATTTCGGACTCGGATCCCCGACGGGCATTGAACTGATAGAGACTACGGGCAACATGTCCAATGAGGCGAACCACATGGACTATGCCGGTCAGGAATGGCGTATAGGTGATACGCTGCAGGCGGGCATCGGTCAGTCCGACTCCATCTTTTCACCCCTGCAGCTGGCCGAGTACTGTGCAACGGTGGCCAACGGCGGCACACGACACTCCGCGTCCATCCTGAAATCTGTCAGGACTTATGATTACGGTGAGAGCCTCTTCGAGCGTGAGCCCAAAGTCATGGCGGAGATCGAATCGGCAGACTATAACTGGTATGCCGTGCACGAGGGAATGAGACTTGTTGCCAACGACCTTGTGAACAACGAAGCGGTTGCGATAAACTTCTACGACTGTGCAAAGACGGTCGCGGCCAAGACGGGGACTGCCCAGAAGGGTGAAAACATAATCAACGACGCTATCTTCATATGCTATGTTCCCTATGATGATCCTCAGATCGCCATTGCGATGGTGGTAGAAAGAGGCGAGGCGGGAAGCAACTGCGCGTTCATGGCAAGACAGATAGTGGATGCGTATCTGATGATCAGCAGCTACAATGATGTCTCAGAGTCCGAGATGTCATTGCTCAAATAATCTGTAAAGGACCTGTTATACGGAGGTGCTTATGAATATTGCTCTTATGGCGCATGACGGAAAAAAGGAACTGATGGTACAGTTCTGCATAGCCTACTGCGGCATCCTTGCCGACCATTCCCTGTGTGCTACGCATGTGACGGGAAAGCTCGTCAGCGAGGCCACAGGCCTGCCCGTAACGCTCTATCTCCACACGGACCAGGGCGGCGCGCAGCAGATCGCATCCAGGATCTCCTATAACGAGATCGACCTTGTGATCTTCTTCTGCGACCCGGCCAATCCCGGAGGATTTGATGACATCGCGAGGATAGAGCGCCTTTGCGATCAGTATCTCATACCCTTTGCCACCAACGCCGCCACGGCCGAGGTCCTCGTGCAGGGACTCAGGCGCGGCGATCTCGACTGGCGTAATATCGTCAATCCGCAGAGACGCTGAGAGGGGAAATACCGCATGCAGAAAGTTTCACCCAGGACCCTGTCGGGTTTTATGGAGCTGCTGCCTCCTCAGCAGATCAAGATGGAGCGTATGCTGTCCATCCTGCGGGATACGTATGCCTCATACGGGTTCACCCCCCTCGACACGCCGGTCATTGAATCCGCGCAGGTGCTTCTCGCGAAAGGCGGAGGAGAGACGGAAAAGCAGATCTACCGCTTCACAAAAGGCGACAGTGATCTTGCCCTGCGCTTTGATCTGACGGTGCCGCTGGCAAAATATGTGGCGGCCAACTATGCCCAGCTGAGTTTTCCTTTCCGCCGTTATCAGATAGGGAAAGTTTACAGGGGGGAGAGGGCCCAGAGAGGCCGCTTCCGGGAATTCTATCAGGCTGATATAGACGTTATCGGCGACGGGAAGCTGGACATCACCAACGAGGCTGAGATCCCGGCGATCATCTATGACGCTTTCACAAAACTCGGACTCACGAGATTTGTGATCCGTGTGAACAACCGGAAGATCCTCAACGGATTCTATTCCATGAACGGCATGAGCGAGAAATCCGCCGAGATCATGCGCACGGTCGATAAGATAGACAAGATCGGCGCGGAAAACGTCCGGCAGCTTCTGATCGATGAAGTGAAGATGCTCCCGTGCAAGGCGGAGAATGTCCTCGATTTCATGGCCATATGCGGCACGAACGAAGAAGTCGCCGCGGCGCTTGAACGATACCGGGGCATGGACAAGCTGTTCGATACGGGCCTTGACGAGCTTCTGGCCGTCACCCGATATCTCAGGGATTTCGGCGTGCCCGAGGAGAACTTCCGGATAGACCTGACGATAGCCAGAGGCCTTGACTACTACACCGGCACCGTCTACGAGACCACCATGACGGACCACCCGGAGATCGGCTCCATCTGCTCCGGCGGAAGATATGACGATCTGGCGGGCTATTATACGGATAAGGTCCTTCCCGGCGTCGGCATTTCCATCGGTCTGACAAGGCTGTTCTATGTGCTCTCCGAACAGGGTATGATTTCCGGCTCGATGGTCACGTCTCCGTGCGATGCGCTTGTGCTCCCGATGACAGAGGATCTTTCCTTTGCCATCTCTTCGGCCGCCGTGCTCAGGAGTGCGGGGATTCGGACGCAACTTTACACGGAGCAGAAAAAGTTCAAGGCAAAGATGAGCTATGCGGACAGGCTCGAGGTCCCCTTCACGGTGATCGTCGGAGAGGATGAGGTAAAAGAGGGCGTTCTGTCGGTAAAGAACATGAAAACGGGAGAGCAGATCAAGCTTTCTCCCGCCGAGGCTGCGGAACAGATCTCCGCCGCGGTCGCCGAGCTCGGAAAGAGCACGGTCATAGAGGAAAAATAAGCGGAAAAGAGGCAGAGACATGTTTCAGTCACGTACACATACATGCGGCGAGCTTCGCCTGAACAACGCCGGAGAAAAGGTAAGGATAGTCGGCTGGCTCGAAAACGTCCGGGAAATCGGGAACAACTTCGCATTCGGAGTCGTCCGCGATTTTTACGGAAAGACACAGATCGTTATCGAGGATGAAAAACTTTTCGCACAGATCAAGTCGATCAACAAGGAGAGCACCATCTCGGTGGAAGGCACTGTAAGGGAACGTGCCAGCAAGAACCCGAAGATCGACACGGGCGATATAGAGATCGTTCCGGAGAAGATTGAGGTGCTCGGCAGATGCCGCTACAACGAGCTGCCGTTCGAGATCAACAGGAGCCGCGAGGCGGATGAGACACAGCGCCTGAAATACCGCTATCTCGATCTCCGGAATCCCGATGTGAAGAAAAACATCATCCTCCGATGCAATGTGATCGCCGCGATACGCAATTCCATGATCGAACACGGCTTTCTGGAGATCACCACGCCGATCCTCACCGCATCCTCTCCCGAAGGGGCGAGGGACTATCTGGTCCCCGCAAGAAAGCACCCCGGAGAGTTCTATGCGCTGCCGCAGGCACCGCAGCAGTTCAAGCAGCTGCTCATGACCTCCGGTTTCGACCGGTATTTTCAGATCGCCCCCTGCTTCCGGGACGAGGACGCGCGCGGAGACAGATCTCCCGGCGAATTCTACCAGCTCGATATGGAGATGGCCTTTGCGGGGCAGGACGATGTGTTTGCGATCCTTGAGGATGTGCTGCCTCCGATCTTTGCCAAATACGGAAAGTATGACATTGCGTCGAGCGCGCCCTTCCGGCGCATCGCCTATCTCGATGCGCTCGAGACCTACGGCACAGACAAGCCCGATCTGAGGATTGACCTTGTAATCAAGGACATCAGCGCCCTTGTGAAAGGGACGGAGTTCGCGCCCTTCGCCGAGGGCAACACCGTCAAGGCGGTGGTGGTGAGCGACTGTGCGCTTACAAGGAAGAACATCGAGAAGATCTGCACGGACGTGGAGGTCCAGACCGGCTCCAAGCCCTACTGGTTCAAGGTGGAGGAAAACTGCGAATTTGCAGGCGGTGTCGCAAAGTTCCTGTCCGACAGGAAGGAAGAAATCGTCTCCGCCCTGGATCTCAGACCGGGATGTCTGGTCGGCGTGGCGGCTGGAAAGAAGGAAGCCGCGCAGAAGATCGCCGGCGTCATGCTGAAGATGCTCGGCGCCGCAGTGCCCGGCCATATGGATAAAGAGCGCTATGAATTCTGCTGGATTGTGGATTTCCCAATGTATGAGATCGGCGAGGAATCGGGTGAGCTGGAGTTCTGCCACAATCCCTTCTCCATGCCGGCAGGCGGGCTTGAGGTCCTTCTGAAAGCCGAGAGGGGAGAGATCGATCCGCTGACGATCACCGCCGACCAGTACGATCTGGTCTGCAACGGCGTGGAGCTGTCATCCGGAGCGGTGCGGAACCATGATCCCGAAATCATGATAAAGGCATTTGAGATGGTGCGCCTCGGCGAGGAGGATGTGAAGCGCAAATTCCCCGCGATGTACAACGCCTTCTGCTACGGCGCCCCGCCCCATGCGGGCATTGCGCCGGGAATAGACAGAATGGTCATGCTCCTCGCGGGCGAGGACAGCATCCGCGAGGTGATTCCGTTCCCAATGAACAAAAACGCGCAGGATATCATGATGGGCGCCCCTTCAAGGGTGGAACAGAAGCAGCTCGACGAACTGCACATAGCGCTTGTCGAAGACTGAGAGAAGATAAACAACGGGCCAGCCGCATTTACGGCTGGCTTTGTGGTTAACGGAGAGAAGGAGATGAAACCGGAATGGTCGCAAGGATAAAAAGTTTTGGCGTCAGCGGTGTAGGCGGTTTTCCGGTGTCCGTGGAGGTGGATAGATCGAACGGCCTTCCCGGCTTCGATATTGTCGGTCTTCCCGACGCGGCTGTTAAGGAGTCAAGGGAGAGAGTCCGGTCCGCCATCAAAAACACGGGCTACAGGATCCCTGCCTCCAAGCTGACGGTCAATCTCGCTCCGGCGGACAGGAAAAAAGCGGGCACGGTATATGACCTTCCGATCCTCATCGGCGTGCTTTCCGCTCTGGGGGAAATAAAGGAACCGACAGAAGACTGCGCCTTCATCGGAGAGCTTTCCCTGTCGGGGGAGCTCAGGCCAGTATCCGGCGCGCTTCCGATGGCGATCGCCGCATCGAGGGAGGGCGTGAAACGCTTCTTCGTCCCGGCGGACAATGCCGCAGAGGCGGCTTTTGCAGGGGATATCGATATAATCCCTTTGAAGGATGTATTCGAACTGATTGCCTGTCTCAAGGGAGAGAAGGAGATCCCGCCTGCCTCGGAACCCGCGCTGAGCGCCTGTGATGCGCAGATTCCGGATTTTTCGGATGTAAAAGGCCAGAGCAACGTAAAAAGAGCCTTTGAGATAGCCGCTGCCGGCGGCCATAACATACTCATCGTCGGGCCTCCGGGAGCGGGAAAATCCATGATGGCCAAAAGACTTCCCGGTATTCTTCCGGACATGACGCGGCAGGAGATGATAGAGACCACGGAGATCTATTCCGTTGCAGGCCTGACCGGGAAGGAGGATCCCGTGGTGCGCAGCAGGCCGTTCCGGTCGCCGCATCATACCGTCTCGGCAGCGGGACTTGCCGGAGGAGGCACCTCTCCGCGTCCCGGTGAGATCAGTCTTGCCCATAACGGCGTTCTGTTCCTTGACGAACTGCCGGAATTCAGGAGCGATGTCCTTGAAGTCCTCCGGCAGCCTCTGGAGGACGGGGAGGTCACGGTCTCGAGAGTATCTGGCAGTGTTACCTATCCGAGCAGCTTTATGCTGGTCTGCGCAATGAATCCGTGCAAATGCGGCTGGTACGGGCATCCTTCGGGAAAATGCAAATGCTCGGAGCAGGATGTGAAGCGTTATCACAGCAGGATCTCGGGGCCGCTGCTCGACAGGATAGACATCATGGTGCTGGTCCCCGCCCTCGAATACGAGGAACTCAGGACACGTGTCCCTGCCGAGAGTTCCGCGGAGATCAGGAAACGGGTCAATTCCGCAAGGATGCTTCAGCAGAGGAGATTCTCAGACTGCGGCATCTCATCCAACGCAAGAATGGACAGCAAAGGCCTCCGGATATTCTGCAGTCTTTCCCCGGAATGCGAGGAGCTGATGAAGATGGCCTTTGACAACATGGACCTTTCCGCGAGAAGCTATGACAGGATACTGAGGGTGGCACGCACCATAGCCGATCTGGACGGGGAAGAGGAGCTTCTTCCCGAGCACATCGCGGAAGCGATACAGTACAGGACCTACGACTTCAGGGAGCGCTGAGCATGGTGATACTGGTGGATATGGACGACGTGCTCGAGCAGCTTGTCGAGGCCATGGTACAATACAACAACCTGCACTACGGGACGGATGTGAGGCCCTGTGATATAGTGGAGTGGAATCTCACCAAAGCATTTCCAACGCTGACCCGGGAACAGGTCTATTCTCCGGAATTTGACGAGGCCTTCTGGGCAACGGTGGAGCCCATGCCGGGTGCGGACAGGGTGCTTCGCAGACTGACGGAGGAAGGCCACGAGATCTATGTGGTTACGGCGTCCTTATATGAGACGCTGAAACAGAAGATGAACGATCTTCTTTTCCGATGGTATCCCTTCCTTGACTGGGACCACGTGATCGTGACGGCAAATAAGCAGATGATCCGCGGAGATGTTCTGATCGATGACGGACCGCATAATCTTACGGGCGGGGACTACCGGAAGATCCTGTTTGACAGGCCGCACAACCGGGACTTTGACGAAAAAAGCGTCGGCGCGCTAAGAGCTTATGACTGGGACGGCATATACAAACAGATCTGCCTGATGGCGGATAAACCGGAATGAAGAGAGAGGTGAGCTGAATGGACAGAGAGCAACGGGATTCCAACTGGCAGGATGATATAAGGCAGCCCGAATACAGGATTTTTAACATCATACGCAACGTGTTCGCATTGCTTACGGCGATCTGTTTTATCTCTTCTTTTTTCATTCCTGAGCGCCGGCTGCTGGTACGTGGTATCGGTTATTGCTTCGGATTTGTGGCATATTTCGCCGAGGTTCTGGAACTTACCGAAGGGTTTAACCAGAAAAAACATCTGGACGATCTGTTCATGGCGATCTGCTTCGGCGGACTATATATCTTTATGGCAGTATCCTATATTTTGGAACACTATGGCCAGTGAAACAATAACAGTTACGGGACTTTTTGAAATGAACGACATCATTCTCTGCAAGCTCGGAGAGATTGTTCTCAAAGGGCTCAACAGGAGGAGCTTCGAACAGAAGCTCCTGAACAACATACGGAAAAGGCTTGCCCATCTCGGCAGCTACCGGGTTTACTGCATCCAGTCCACCATCTATGTGGAGGGGGAGAACGGGGCCGATATGGACGCGGCGTTCGAAGCGCTGAAAAAGATCTTCGGGATCATCAAGCTGGAACGCGCCGCCGCCTGCGAAAAGGACAAGGACGCGATCGTCGCCCTTGCAAAGGAATACCTGAAAAAGGATATGCTCCGTGCGAAAAGCTTCAAGGTCGAATCCAAAAGGAGCGACAAGAGCTTTCCCATGACCAGCATTGAACTTAGTCAGTATGTGGGCGGGGAACTTGCAGAGGCCTTTCCGGACACGAAGGTGGACGTGCATGATCCGGAACTCACGGTGAATGTTGAGATCCGCGACCTTGCTGCATACGTGCACGGTCCCTCGGTGAACGGAGCCGGAGGGATGCCGGTCGGTTCCAACGGGATCGCGGTCACGCTGCTTTCTGGCGGGATCGACAGCCCCGTTTCCACCTATATGATCGCCCGCCGGGGCGTAAGGCCTATACCGGTCCATTTCTTTTCCTTCCCCTATACTTCGGAGCTTGCCAAGGAGAAAGTCCTGAAACTCGCCTCTTTGCTTACGGAGTACTGCGGAAACATGACGGTTGAGATAGTTCCCTTCACACATATCCAGGAGGAGATCAAATTCAACTGTCCGGAAGAGTTTTTCACATTGATCATGCGTCGTTTCATGATGAGAATCGCCGAAAGAATCGCAAAGGATAATGGAGCGAAGGCGATCGTCACGGGAGAGAACCTCGGTCAGGTGGCAAGCCAGACCATGGAAGCCATGACGTCCACACAGGCGGTCACAGATCTTCCGGTGCTTCAGCCCCTTATCGGTATGGATAAAGAAGATATCATCCGATCAGCCCGGAGAATAGGCACTTTTGAAACATCCATCCTCCCTTACGAGGACTGCTGCACCGTGTTCACCCCGAAGCATCCGCGCACAAAGCCGAAGGTCGGCGAGGTGGCTGCGGCTGAAGCTGTGCTTGATATTGAAGCACTCGTCAATGAGGCGGTAGCCGGGATCGAAAGGGTAAAGGTAAGCTTTGCAGAAGATGCGACATGATTTGAATAATAAATACTCATAGAAAAACAGTGGTCTGCCAGCCGGCAGACCGCTGTATTTTTACTGTTTGTTCACGAAGTGGAAGCGAAAAGCATTTATAGTATCGGGTGTAAGCAGTGAGATTTGTTGCGGAAGAGGTTGAAAATGCCTATTTTCGACAGAAATAAGAATATCGGAAACAGTGTTCAGGAGAATCCTGCCCCGGCAGAGGCGGCGAAAGAGATCGGAGGAGAGAAGGATCCGCAGAAGGAGTCTTCTCAGCAGATATACTCGGATGCCCATTTTATCCCGCTGGATGAAAGCACAGATCCTCCCAGGTATTATACGCCTTCGCCCAGAAGAGAATCCGGAAACACCGGCAGGGCTGTGAAAAGAAACGCCCAGACGGCCATCCTCTGCGCTGTTTTTGCAATACTCGGATGTGTGGCCGGTGCCGGTATCGTTTCGGGGCGGACAAATGCACAGATGAGTGTGCTTCAGGAAAAGGTCGATGCCCTTTCGGCAGATCTTGCCGAGGCTGAAAGCTCCGAGAGAGAGTTTCCAGACGTTTCGGGAACGCCGGAAGTGATATACGTCGATCCTGTGACATCGGAGATCTCCGTCAGACCGTCGGACATCTATGCCGCGGCATGCGAGCAGGTGGTGGGAGTCACAACGGATGTGACCTACACGAACTACTTCGGGCAGACGAGTTCGACCGCCGTCTCAGGAACAGGCTTTATCTTTTCGGCCGACGGCTATATCATCACGAATTACCATGTGATAGAATATGCAGATAAGTATAATTACGCTGTGCGGGTCATCATGCATGACGGGTCTTCCCATGAGGCGAGCATAGCAGGCACCGATCAGAACAATGATATTGCGGTCTTGAAGATCAGCGCACGGGAGTTGACACCGGCCCGTCTGGGAGACAGTGACCAACTCTCAGTAGGAGATGTCGCTTATGCGGTGGGAAATCCTCTCGGTGAACTCGATTTCACCATGACCAGCGGGACCGTCAGTGCGCTCGACAGGATGATCCGGGCGGATTCCTCTTCACCTTCCATAAACATGTTCCAGATCGATGCGGCGGTAAATACCGGAAACTCCGGCGGGCCCGTATACAATTCTGCGGGTGAGGTGATCGGCGTCGTCACAGCCAAGTATTCTGAGAACGGTGTAGAGGGGATTGGCTTCGCCATCCCGATAAACGATGCGCGAAAGATCGCGGAAGACCTTATAGAAAACGGATTTGTAACAGGAAAGCCTTATCTCGGAATCTACTATGACGAGAGCAATACTTCCATCTATAACCGGTATTACCGCAATCTATGGGGTTCTCCGAAGGGTGTGATGGTTCTGGGGATTGATAAGAACAGTCCCGCCGCCGAGGCCGGAATCAAAGAGTACGACACCATAACTGCCATTGACGGCCGTTCCGTGGAGAACACGGCGGACCTCCTCAACCAGATGAACAGATATTCTCCGGGCAGCACAGCGGAAATAACCGTGTACAGAGCGACCGGGAACGGGACGAAGGGGGACAGCATCTCCTTTACAGTGACTTTCGGAGAAGCAGGGGCAGGCACTTCTGTCAACGGAATGAGCGTTGCCTGATCCTCATATGACAAGCAAAAACAGCATGCATCATTTTGATGCATGCTGTTTTTGCTTTATCTCAGTTTTTGGAAGAACTCCCGAAGCACAGAGGAACAATCCTCTTTCAGAATATCCGGGAAAACGGCAGGGGAATGACCGTAACATTCACTGAACAGGTCAATCACGCTTCCGCACGAGCCTGAAACAGCATCTCTGGCCCCGTAGACCACGGTGGACAGGCGCGAATTGATGATCGCTCCGGCGCACATCGGACAGGGCTCCAAAGTCACGTAGATGGTGCATCCGTCCAGACGCCAGTCCTTTCTGCTTCTGCATGCCTCCCGGATCGCTTCTATCTCGGCGTGAGCGGTGGCGTCTGAACAGGACTCTCTCCGGTTGTGCCCGCGACCGATCACGGTGCCGTTTTCGTCGGTGATTACACAGCCGACGGGTATCTCTCCCTCGTTCGCAGCCTCCTTCGCAAGAAGGAGAGCCTGCTCCATTATTTCAGGCTTATACAAGAGCTGCAGTGATGATGGACATCTGATAGACTTCCTCAGCGTCACATCCTCTGGAAAGGTCGTTGATCGGGGCGTTAAGTCCCTGCAGGATCGGGCCGAAAGCCGCAAATCCGCCGAGACGCTGCGCAATCTTGTATCCGATGTTTCCGGACTGGATCTCCGGGAAAATGAAGGTGTTCGCATAGCCTGCGACAGGGCTGCCGGGGAACTTGAGCTGTCCGACGACAGGGGAGACCGCCGCATCGAACTGCATCTCACCGTCTATGGCGAGTTCCGGATCCATTTCCTTTGCGATCGCCGTGGCGTTGCGTACCAGGTCGACATTTGCACCCTTGCCGGAGCCTTTGGTGGAGTAGGAGAGCATGGCGACTTTCGGATCGAGTCCGAAGACCTTCGCGGTCTTTGCGGTCTCTATCGCCACCTCTGCAAGCTGAGCGGCCGCGGACAGAGTGACATTGCCTTCCTTGTCGACCTTGTCCTCGTAGGCGATGTTGATCGCGCAGTCGCCCATCGCGATCATCTTATCCTGACGGACGAGAATGAAGCAGGAACTCACGAGGTTGGCGCCCTTTCTGGTCTTTACGAGCTGGAGAGCGGGCCGTACCGTATCGGCAGTGGAATAGGTCGCACCGCCGAGAAGCGCATCCGCAACGCCCATCTTGACAAGCATGGTGCCGAAATAGTTGCCCTTGAGAAGATTCGCGCGGCACTCCTCAGGCGTCATCTTGCCCTTGCGGAGTTCCACCATCTTGTCGACCATCTCATCCATTCCCTCATAGGTGGCGGGATCAAGGATCGCAAGACCTTCGATGTCGAATCCGCCTTTTGCCGCCGCGGCTTTGACCGCTTCGACGTTGCCCACGAGAACGGGAGTGAGGAAGCCCTCTTTTTTGAGCCTTGCGGCAGACTCAAGGATCCTTGCGTCGGTACCTTCGGTGTAGACTATTTTGCGGGGGTTGGCTTTCAGTATCTCTACCAGATTTTCAAACATAGAATCAATCCTCCAGTAATAATGGTTATACTCACAAATAATTACTCTATCACTGTTTAATTCCCTTTTCAAGTTTTTCGATGCATTTCTGTTTACAAACCCTCCGTCCGCCGATATAATGAAAAAGCTTAGGAAACGGAGATTGAATCATGATCGATATCGGGCATATAAGAAACTTTTCGATTATCGCACATATAGACCACGGCAAGTCCACGCTGTCGGACCGTATCATCGAGAAATGCCGTGCGGTCGAGGAACGCGTTATGGAAGACCAGATCCTCGACAACATGGACCTTGAAAAGGAGCGCGGGATCACGATCAAGGCAAGGGCTGTCGGCCTCACCTACAGCTCGCCGGACGGAGAGGCCTATACGCTCAATCTCATCGACACGCCGGGCCATGTGGACTTCAACTATGAAGTGAGCCGCTCTCTTGCCGCCTGCGAAGGGGCGGTCTTGATCGTCGACGCATCGCAGGGCGTCGAGGCGCAGACGCTTTCCAACACCTATCTTGCACTTGACAATGATCTTGAGATCGTTCCCGTCATAAACAAGATCGATCTTCCGGCCGCAGATCCGCAGAGGGCAAAGGACGAAGTGGAGGAGATAATCGGGATCCCCGCGCAGGATGCTCCTGAGATCTCCGCCAAGCTCGGCGTCAATATTGACGATGTGCTCGAGAGCATAGTGAAAAAGATACCGGCTCCGGAAGGAGATCCCTCTGCTCCGCTGAAAGCGCTCATTTTTGACAGCCAGTATGACAATTACCGCGGCGTTATCGTTCTGATGCGTCTGTTCGACGGATCGATCAGAGCCGGCAGCGAGATCCTGCTCATGTCTACAGAGGCGAGGTATACGGTCGTCGAAGTCGGTCATCTCAGACCCATCGGCCTTGATCCCTGCGAGGAGCTCACGGCGGGTGACGTCGGTTACTTTACGGCAAGCATTAAAAATGTTGCGGACACCCGCGTGGGTGACACCGTGACCGATGCCGCGCGGCCGGTCTCTGAGGCTCTGCCGGGCTACCGTGCGGCAAGGCCCATGGTCTTCTGCGGCATTTACACGGAGGACGGGTCAAAATTCCCGGACCTTCGGGACGCGCTTGAAAAACTGAAACTCAACGACGCTTCCCTTTCCTTCGAGCCCGAGACCTCAGCGGCCCTCGGCTTCGGATTCCGCTGCGGATTCCTCGGGATGCTGCACATGGAGATCATCCAGGAGCGGCTCGAGAGGGAATTCAACCTCGAGCTTGTCACCACTCTGCCTTCCGTCATCTACAAGGTAATAAAGACGGACGGAAGCACCGTTATGGTCGACAACCCTCACAACTATCCGGATCCCTCCTCCATTGCCGAGGCTCATGAGCCCTATGTGAAGGTATCCATCATAACGCCCAATGAATTTGTCGGCAACATCATGCCGCTCTGTCAGGACAGGCGGGGGGAATACAAGAACATGACCTATCTCGACACAAGGCTTGTCGAGATGCATTATGAGATGCCCCTCAATGAGATCATATACGACTTTTTTGATACCCTTAAGGCGAGAACGAAGGGCTATGCCTCTCTTGACTATGAACTGAGCGAGTATAAGCCCAGCGATCTTGTGAAGGTGGACATGCTCCTCAACGGGGATCAGGTCGATGCCCTCAGCTTCATCGCCCATCGGGACAAAGCCTATCCGAGGGCCAGAAAGCTCTGTGAAAAGCTGAAGGAGAACATTCCGCGCCAGCTGTTCGAAGTGCCGATCCAGGCTGCGATAGGCGGCAGGATCATAGCCCGCGAAACGGTGAAGGCCATGAGGAAGGATGTTCTTGCAAAGTGCTACGGCGGAGATATCACGAGAAAGAAGAAGCTTCTTGAAAAACAGAAGGAAGGCAAGAAGAAGATGCGCCAGCTCGGCACCGTACAGATCCCGACGGAGGCTTTTCTCGCCGTTCTCAAGCTGGACGAATGAGATTCGGATAACTATATAAAAACCACATTTGAAAAATATGCAAGATTGACAAACTTGATGTCAGTCTTGCATGTTTCATATTGCGAATTGACAGTCTATATGATAGAATCCATTTGATATGGTATAAGTAGTATTATGCCTTTTTCAAAGGGGGGTTGTGTATGGCGAATGGGGCCAGGATTATTACGGTGGCCGGCAAGGGAGGCGTTGGAAAGACCTCCATATGCGCTTCGATCGTAAGGCTTCTCACCGAGAAGTATCCGGATAAGAAGATTCTTGCGATAGACGCCGATCCAGCTGTCGGGCTGTCCGTTGCTCTTGGCGTTGATGTAAAGCTGACTCTGGACGATATCCGCATGAGTATCGTTGACAGTGTTGAGAACGGAGAGACAAGCGCGGCACTTGAGCTTCTGAGCGAAGCGAGGTTCCGGATCTTTGACGCCCTGGTGGAAATGCCGGGCTTTGCGTTTCTCGCGATAGGCCGTCCGGAGAGTTCCGGCTGCTACTGCAAGGTCAATTCCTATCTCAAGGAAGTGATCGGTCTTCTCGCGAGCAGCTTCGACTATGTTGTTATAGACGGGGAAGCCGGCATTGAGCAGATCCAGCGCCGTGTCATGGAAAAGGTGACACATCTTCTCCTTATCACCGATCAGAGCAAAAAAGGCACACAGGTCGTCGCCACGATCAAGCAGGTCGCTGACGAACTGATACGCTACGACAGGATAGGTGTCATCGTCAACAGGGTGACCAATCCCGAAATGGCCGATCTCATCTCCGTTCCGGGGGTTGAGATCCTGTCTTTCATCCCTGCTGACAGTGCTTTTGCCGCAAACGACATCAAAGGCAGGAGCGTACTTGAGCTGCCGGAGGATTCCACCATGCTCAAGGGAGTGGAAGAAGCACTCCGTAAAATGGAAATATTATAAAAATGGAAATATTATAAAAATAATATATTTAAGAAGAGGTGTAACATTTGAAAGATCTTAAGCACTTGATCTACTTTGAAAACCTGCTTGAGAACGCTGACAATGAGCTTGTGAGACAGGCGCAGGCCGACGGAGGACTTGCCATCGGCTATACCTGCTTTCACATCCCGGAGGTGATCCTGAACTGCGATAAGATGTTTTCGGTCCGCCTCCGCGCCCCTAACACAGGTTCGATAGACATTGCGACATATTATATGTCCAACTACACCTGTGAGTATGCAAGGGCCCTTGTCGAACGCGCCATCGAGGGAGGCTATCAGTTCCTCGACGCGATGATCGGCGTCGATGCCTGCTCCATGATGAACCGCGCCATGGAGCATTTCGAGATCCTCAACATCAACGAAAAGCCCAGTTTCTTCGTCACGCACACCGACATGCCCTACAAGATCACGGACTATACCGTGGACGGCTATGTCAAGCAGATGCGTCTGCGCGTGCTCGACAGACTCTCCGAGGTTTACGGTGTGGATACCTCCGATGCTGCCATCCGCAAATCCGTCGAGGAGCACAATGAGGTCTGCCGCATCATTTCCGAGATAGGTGAGATGCGCAAGGCTGACAATCCGGTGATCACGGGATATGAGTTCCATGTCCTGAATCTCGTCACCTACACCTGCCCCAAGAAGCTCATCCTGCCGTATCTGAGAGAGACCCTTGAAGAGCTGAAACAGCGTGAGCCGGATGAGAAGAGCCCGTTCAGAGCAAGAGTTGCCATTGTCGGTTCCGAGATCGACGATCCCAGCCTCACAAAGCTGATTGAAGGCTGCGGAGCGCTCGTGGTATCCGACCGTTACTGCTTCGGCTCCACGCCGGGCCGTGAAGTGATCGAACTGAAGGACGATGAGGATGCCCTTACGCA
This sequence comes from Oscillospiraceae bacterium, assembly GCA_017434755.1. Lineage (GTDB taxonomy): Bacteria > Bacillota > Clostridia > Oscillospirales > Oscillospiraceae > Limivicinus. The sequence goes on from JAFRER010000016.1 coordinate 151,787, forward strand.
GATCTGCCGCCACTACATGGAGGTCTCCGAGTGCGCCCGCTATATTGCGGATGAAAAGGTCATGCAGCGCCGCGAGACCGCAGACCGTCTTGCCAGAGAGTTCAAGGCGGAAGGCATCATCTATGAGCAGATGAAATACTGCGATTACTGGGGCTTTGAGCGCGCGCTCGTCAGCCACATCATGCACGATGAGTACGGCTGGCCCGTTCTCTCCATCGACCGTCTGTATAACAACGGCAACTCCGGCCAGCTGAGGACACGCTGCCAGGCATTTGTCGAATCCCTTGAGATCAAGCGTATCCACAAAGAGGAGGGGAAAGTATAATGGCAAAAAATAAAATCGTTTATCCCGATCCTAAGTTCTTTCGCGCGAAAGATGATATCAACTGGAAAGCCCAGGGCGAGAATCTGAAGGAAGTGCTCGGGATCTTCGGCCAAATGCTCAAAGAGACCGACTGGAAAGCCGTCGGAAAGAAATTCGTTGAAGGCTGCAAGTCCGATGTGGAGCGTGTCAAAGGCGAATACAAGGACTTTATGGCACTGGACAGCGGGGAGAAGAAAGACCGTATCATCAACGGTGAGAGAAGCCTCGGACGTCTTTACCGCAAGGGTGCGATGGCCACTGTCCGCCGTGAGTGGAGAGGCGTGAAGGATACCGCTTATGATTTCTGGGAGTGGGCCCGCATGTGGGGAATGCTCCTGGGTACGTTCTCCAAGGACCTTGTCCCGGCAATGAACAGTGCGCTCTGGTACCGCTGGATGATCTCCTATTTCTGCTGCCATGGATTCATGGATAAGAACATTCTCGGCCTTCGCGGATCCAACCTCCGCATGAGCCATGAAGCCACTTATCAGATCTTCCGCTATGTCGCGGAGAATCTGGTCCTCCTGTCCAAGGCGGACCGCAAGAACGGAAACAGCACCGAGCTCAACCGCATGATGATCACCTTCGACGAGATGACCATGGGCCAGATCATGGCAGGCTTCCCCGATCTGTGCGGCATACCGCATCAGCTGCTGCCCATGTTCCTCGTTTCGGAGATCGACCAGCTGGTCTGCATCCCCTATATCGACGCGGTGGAATCTTACGGACTTCCCGCCGATACCTGCCCGGTCCCCTCGTCCGAGTGCGGAGCGCTCGTTATAGACGCGCTGCCTGATATGGGATCCGGCTTCATCTCAAGCTCCATGCCCTGTGACGGATCCACCATGGCCTCCTCCTACTTTGCCCGCAGATTCCCCAACATCCCGGTCTTCCATCTTTGCTTCCCGGTGCGTTATCTGGATGAAGAGACCGTTCAGATGGGTGCGGATGATATCAAGGCCTGCATAAAGTTCATTGAGGAAAAGACCGGCGCCAAGTGGAGCTGGGATGCCTACTTCGCAGCCATGAAGCGCTTCAATCAGGAGACGGACCTCGAGCTTCAGAAATGGGAGATCAACAAGTCCGCCTATCCGCAGTTCATCGGACCGAGCTACGAGCTGTTCCGCAAATGGAACTACGAGATGGACGGCGGCATAGATCCGCGTGTTCTCCCCTCCATGGAGAAGGTCAATAAGATCCTTCTGAAAGCATATGAGAACAAAGAAACCGCATGGCCCGAGAGAAAGATGCGCTACCGCGGCATGGTCTGGTCCTGCCCGGCCCACTACTATGCGAACTTCTCCAACTGGCTCGCCAACTGCTGGGGCATCGATATCCTTGTCGAGATGGAATCCCTCAACTTTACCAAGCATCTTGAGACGGAGGACAAGGAAGAGGCTCTCCGCGACCTGGCCCGCCTCTATGAGCGCATGGTCATGCGCCGTCACACCAACGGCGGATATCAGAACGTCGTTGACGAGCTCTGGCGCCAGTCCGAAGAGTGGAACGCACCGCTCATCATCATGTATCAGAACGTTGCCTGCAAGAACATGGCCACCGTTCAGGGCATACTGGATGAGCAGGGACGCGCCCGCGGCAAAGACCTTATCTGGATCGAGCATGACCTTATGGATCCGCGCACTGTCTCCCGCCGTTCCATGCGCGACAAGGTCAACAGCTATATGACCACCGTTATGCGTGCTGAGCCTGTCGATCCGAGCCTCGTCGAATTTGAAGACGACGAGTGCATGTGATCCCGTTAATACAGCAATACTATTACATTTTTTAAATAATCTTTAAGGAGAAAAACATTCATGAAATATTTTGGCGGATGCGACGTAGGATCGACATTTACGAAAGCGGTCATCCTGGATGAGACCGGAAAGATGGTGGCGGACACCACGATAAGAAGCAAGATCAACTCGGAACTGAGCGCGATAGCGGCGATGGACGAA
>JAFRER010000017.1 GCA_017434755.1 Oscillospiraceae bacterium
AACAGGGTAACCGTCACATCTCCATGGCTGAGAAGCTCCGACATCTCTGCGGCAGACAGATCCACATGTCCAAGCCTCGTATATGCCCAGGCGTTGGAGCCATAGAAAACAACGATCTGGTTGCCGGAGTAGAGAACAATATCCCCGGCCTCGGTGGTTATCTGCACATCGTTCCTCGGCAAGCTCGTCCCTAGGGGACCCACCTGCTCGAAGCCGCCATACATGGACATCTGGATCGTGATCGGCGATTCTTCCACCAGATTCATGAGTGCCGTTACACTTTCATTCTCTTCCCATATCACGGAGACCTCGGTCCCGTCTATCGCCATTCTGAGCTTTTTCATGCCGATATCCTCCCTGTTTTCGCTGCTCTGCTCTGCTGTTTCCGGGACCGGTTCAGAAGTCTGATCTACATGTCCGGAAGCTTTCTCCGTATGCTCCGCGTCGATCCCGGACATGGCTTTTTCCTCTGTCATATCGGGCATAGCCTTTTCTGCAGAGGTCTCTGCGGCTCGTTCCTGCCCGGAGGCTTGTTCGGTCTCCTCCATTCTTCCGCACGCAGGTATGCATACCAAAAGAACAAGAGCAGCCAGCAGCGGGATGAAACGGAAAGTGAGACGTCTGCCTTTACTGCAGTTGTTTGCCAAACTGATACGCCTCATCTAATTCCACGCTCCTGCCTGTTGCTTCATTCGGATCGGAAATGCCGCCGCAGAAGAGAGTTCCGGCAAGCTCAGCCTTCTCAAAGCAGTCGACCCAGCCCTGCAGTCCGCTGACTGCTTTCTCGGGAACATAGTCCTCATCCTCGGCGGCCACGGAGAGCATGTATACCTTCCGGAACTTGTAGTCGGATGGATACAGCGGATTCATGCGATCTAGGAGGGTCTTCATCTGGCCGCTCATCTCGTAGTAGTAGATCGGCGTGACAAAGACCAGCGTTTCCGCTTCCTTTACCTTTTCCGCGATCCGGACCGCATCGTCCTTCTGTACGCACTTCTGCGTCTTCTGACAGGAAAGGCACCCGATGCAAAACCGGATCTCCTTGCCTTTCAGACTAATCTGCTCGACCTCATGTCCCGCGTCCTTTGCGCCGCGGATCAGTTCCTCTGCCAGCCTGTCCGAATTGCTCTTTGCCCGAAGGCTGGTCGTGATCACAAGCACCTTACTCATTTCAGATTCTCCTTCATAAACGCTTCGATCTTGTCAAAGGGGATGATATCCGTCTGATCATACAGATCGGTGTGGGATGCGCCGGGAACGATCAGCAGCTCTTTGTTGTCCGCGTACCGGCTGCCCTTCACCATATCGGCGTAGGCGTCACGGCTCATATAGCAGGAATGCGCCTTGTCCCCGTGGATCATGAGAACAGCGGAGCGGATCTCCCTGGCGTAGGTGAACAGCCTCATATTCATGAGGGAGGTGCCGGTGTTCACGGTCCATCCGTCATTTGAGTTCAGGGAACGGGGATGATATCCGCGCGGCGTTTTGTAGTAGGCATAATAATCCTTTACAAAGTACGGTGCATCCTCCGGCAGAGGATCGATTACGCCGCCCTGTCTCGTATAGTCTCCGGCCAAGTAGTCTTTTGTCCGCTGTGCGTTTACGGCGACCCGTGCCTGATGACGTGCTTCCTCGTTGTCGGCAGCATCAAAGTAGCCGTTCCCTGCGACACGGGACATATCATACATGGTAGAAGTGACCGTAGCCTTGATCCTGGTATCGATGCAGGCGGTCTGCAGGGCCATGCCGCCCCAGCCGCAGATGCCGATGATGCCGATACGCTCCGGATCAACGTTCTCTTGAACGGACAGGAAATCGACCGCCGCCTGGAAATCCTCGACGTCGATATCAGGCGAATGCATCGCGCGGGGGAAACCGCCGGACTCACCGGTAAAAGACGGGTCGAATGCGATCGCGAGAAAGCCACGCTCCGCCATTGTCTGAGCGTAAAGGCCGGAGGACTGCTCCTTGCAGGCTCCGAAGGGACCGGAAACGGCTATGCCAGGCAGCCTTCCTTCCGCGTTCTTAGGGATGTACATATCCGCCGCGAGGGTGATACCGAAGTGATTGACGAAGGTCACCTTCTTATGATCCACCTTACTGCTCTTGGGAAACACCTTGTCCCACGCCTGCGTGAGTTTCAGTTCTTCTGCTTTCATCATGGTTTATTCCGCCCTCATGTATATTTGTTTCTCTGTCTGCCGGATCATATAGTCGAACCGGTCGATTCTTTTTTGGCTTTCATGCAGTTTTTCAATAAGGTCACAGCGCTTAACTCTGAGGAATCGCACTAATTCTTCCTTCCGGCCTGCTTCGCAGAGTCTGACCGCCTCGCCCATCGCTTCTTTCGTGAAGCCCGCGTCTAGCAGACATGCGGCCAGGTCTTTTTTATAGTCACTCATGGCAGTGCTCCTTTTTCTTTGCGGGTTCAGTCTATCATATTGATTTTGACCTCGCTAATGGTTATAATTCATATCATGATATTCCTTTTTAGCATATCATAGGCTTGATGATCGGGAGATGCCATCCATGGAAATTCGTACCCTTCGCTACTTCCTGGCGGTTGCGCGGGAAGAAAACATGACCCGGGCAGCGGAACTGCTGCACGTCACGCAGCCGACGCTTTCCAAAGCGCTGAAATCGCTGGAGGAGGAACTGGACAAAAAGCTATTCATCCGTCAAAGCTTCAGCATCCGTCTGACGGACGAAGGGATGCTTCTCCGGGAACGTGCGGAGGACCTTGTCAGCATGGCGGATAAGATAGAAAAGGAGTTTGTATCCCTGGATGACATTGCCGGAGGGGAACTGTTCCTGGGGCTGGCCGAATCCTGCCTGATCAAATACATAGCTGACGCGATCAAAGCTTTGAAGGAGCGTTATCCCCGGCTTCAGTACCACATCACCAGCGGCGACACCGAACAGGTGGCGGATAAGCTTCAGAAAGGGATCCTGGATTTTGTCGTCCTCGCGGAAGAACCGGACGCGAAGAAATATGATTTCCTGCCATTTCCCGAAGCGGATGTCTGGGGCCTCGTTTTCCCGGCAGGTGATCCGCTGGCAGCAAAAAAAGAGATCCGGATTGACGATCTGATCGGAAAGCCCTTGTTCTGTTCAGAGCAGGCCTGGAATAATGAAGTAGCTGCGTGGGCAGGCGAAAAGAATGACTTGCTCCATCTGGAAGGCTCTTTTCGCCTTTCCTATAACGGTTCGGTCTTTGCAAAGTCAGGCCTTGGGTACCTGCTGACTTTCGACAAGCTGATCGACGTTTCACCGGACAGCGGCCTTGTGTTCATTCCCCTGTCGCCGCGTCTCGAAACGAAGCTGTATCTGGTCTGGAAAAAGTTTCAGACGTTCACTCCGATCGCCGAACGTTTTTTGCAGCAAATGAGGGCGGAGTTCGGGCTTATCTCCTGATAGGATCGAGTGACAAGTACGCATCTTCATGGACAAAAACGCCTCTGAACTTGCATCGGTTCAGAGGTGTTTTATTCCTTACGCTAACCCATGTATCAATCTCTGTGGCAGTGATGGTCGGCGCAATGGCCCTGGCCCTCATGATGACGGCGGCAGCCTTCGTCGCCTTCCTCATGGCCGCATTCGTGACCTTCGCCGTGATGGTGACCGCACTCGTGACCCTCGCCGTGATGGCCGTGGTGGTCGCAGCGGGCGTCGGGGTCATAGGTTAGATTCCCTTCGGCCAGAGCTTTGGCCGCCGCGTCGGCGGAACCCTGGACCCCGGCGTAGAGCCGGATGCCGGCGTCCGAGAGGGCCATCTGGGCCCCCATGCCGATGCCGCCGCAGATCAGTGCGTCCACCCGGGCCGCCTGCAGAAAGCCGGCCAGAGCCCCGTGGCCGCTGCCGTTGGTGTCCACCACCTGTTCGGCGACGATGGCGCCGTCTGCCACGTCGTAGAGCTTGAACTGCTCCGTATGGCCAAAGTGCTGATAAACCTCCCCGTTTTCATAGGTGACTGCGATCCTCATGCTGTTGTTTCCTTTCTCCATGATGGTTTGTGTGAGTTCGACCGGTTCGAAGGTGCAGCAGCCGCCGGTGATCAGCAGCCGCTTGCCGTGGACCAGGGCATCCGCCACCTTCCGCCGGGCACTGTCGTAGATGGCCGTGACGGTGGTCCGGGCGATGTTCATCCGGGCGGCGCACCCTTCCTGGGTCAGCCCTTCATCGTCCAGCAGCCGCAGGGTCTCGAACTCGTCCACGGTCATGCAGACGCTCTCGGTCGCGTTTACATCGTCCGGCGAAAAGCTGCGGTATTCCGGTAACCGCTCTATCCGGCGGCAGCGTGTCGGTCTTGCCATGGTCCCTCCTAAATGACATATGTCAATTATGATACTACACCCGATTTCGACTTATGTCAATAACCTGTTTTTTACCATGATGAGGATCGGTCACTTCATCCGCTTCTCGAAGCGGAACATGCCGTCAAAGTCTTCTCCCTCATAATTGTTTTCTTCACCGGCCTCCGGGTCGTGAAGATCGGGATGATGGGCGTTGAAGAATTCCACGATATGGAAACCGCACTTGTTTACATAGAAGTGGATGTTCCGGGTCTCGAAGTAGGGGGTGCATGTCTCCCAGACCTCCGTTTCGGGATACAGGCGCTCCACCTCCTGCCACGCTGCATATGCCTTACTATCATTACCATAGGAATTTCTTTGTTGGTTTTAAAACATTCTTCATAAAATCCATCAATGACAAATCCAGCTCTAAAACAAAGGTTAAAAATATCTTGTATGGAACGATGATAATAAATCTGCTCTTTCGGT
>JAFRER010000018.1 GCA_017434755.1 Oscillospiraceae bacterium
AAACAGAGCATCGGGGTCTGAAAAGTGCCACTCCGTAATCTGATCGTATTACAAGAAATTCTGTAACAAGATGACACGAGTTCAGGATTCTCCGAAAACCCTGTGTCTTGTTCCCGCTTAATCTGCGCATAACAAAGCTCTTGGCTGAAAAAATGCACCCCACCCAACAGAAATGCACCCCGCCTCTGCCCCGGGGTGCATTTGTATCAAAATTAGAGTCATTTCCCAGAAGAAAACGACGTGTTTCGGCACGTCGTTTTCTTTTTACCGCACTTTTATCGGACTATAGGCAGATCTATAGTTTTTCAGAAGCGCAGATACGCTTTTTTGTTTATTATACATATTGCACAACGGGAGCTCTTGTGGTACACTGTCGTCGTTCAAAATACACGTGTCTTTATATTGCGGACACTAAGAGGAGTTAATGTATGAAAGTTGCAGTTCTTGGATTTGGAACAGTCGGCTACGGCGTTTATGAGATGCTCAAAAACGCGGACGGCCTTGAGCCCGGATCCGTTCTTGTTCGTCCCGGCAAAGACGATGCGGAGTTCAAGGTCACTTCGATCAGCGAGATCACCGAAGACCCCGATATATGGGCAGTCGCCGAAGTGATGGGCGGGACCAATCCCGCTTATGAGTTTGTTTCCGCCGCGCTCCGCGCTGGAAAGCATGTGGTAACGTCCAACAAGGCCCTTGTTGCGGCATACGGGCCGGAGCTTGAGAAGATCGCGGATGAAAAAGGCGTCGCGTTCCTGTTCAGCGCGGCATGCGGCGGTGCCGTCCCCTTCCTCCACAACATTGCTCTTGCCGTTGAAAGCGACAAAATCCTCAGTCTGGGCGGCATACTCAACGGCACCACGAACTATATGCTCGACGCGATGCAGAGCCGCTTCATGACATATGCGGATGCTCTCGCGGACGCGCAGGCTCTCGGTTACGCCGAGGCCGATCCCACGGCCGATGTCTCCGGGATGGATGCACTGCGCAAAATAATGCTGGCATGCGCCGTTGCCTACAACATGCTCCCTGACAGCGGGCTTTGCTGTGAAGGCATCGAGAGCATAACCGCGGAGGATGTGAACCATATACAGGCAGGAGGCTATACCTGCAGGCTCGTTACTTCCGGCGGACTTTCCGAAAGCGGACAGCTTTACGCCTATATCGAGCCGGTCCTCTTCCCTGCCAACGCTCCCGAATGCTCGGTCCTGAAGAATTTCAACATGGCCAAATACATCGGCGAGAACTCCGGTCAGATCGTTTTCATGGGCCAGGGCGCCGGCAGATGGCCGACCGCCTCCGCCGTGGTCAGGGATCTGAATGACATCCTGCACGGCAAGCGCTTCATGATGCGCCCGGACTGCGAGCGGGTCGCCGCGGACAACTCGCTTTGCGAGCACAAGTATTATGTCAGGCTGCCCGAGGAACTGGCGGACGCGCTTCCGGCAGAGAAAACAGACGTATATGACGGCATCGCGAGAGTGATCACCAAAGAGATACCCGTCCAGGCAATGCACGATTTTGCAAAAGAATCCAGAAAGGACGGCAGCAGTGTGTTCTTTGCGGCTATCGGTGAGTGAACGATGCTGAAAACTGTTAAATTCGGAGGTTCCTCCGTTGCGGGTGCGGATCAGTTCAGGAAAGTAAAGGCGATCGTGGAATCTGACGCATCCAGAAGAGTTGTGGTGGTGTCCGCCGCGGGAAAGCGCAGTTCGGATGACCACAAGCTCACGGATCTGCTGTATCTGTGTCATGCGCATCTTCAGTACGGCGTATCCTGTGACGAGATATTCGACAGCATACGGGACCGTCTGATCTCCATACGGGATGAACTGGGACTGAGCTGCCCGTTGGAGGAAAAACTTCAGGCTCTGCGCGCAAGACTGAACCGGGATTTCAGCGTGGACGAGCTCGTTTCACGCGGTGAATACTTCACCTCCATGCTCATGGCCGAGTATCTGGGCTACGCCTTTGTAGATGCGGCAGACTGTGTGTTTTTCAACTTTGAAGGCCAGCTCGATATGGACAAAACCGGATCGGCCATCAAAACTGCACTGGAAACGTATGACAGGATCGTGATCCCCGGCTTTTACGGCAGCCTCCCATCGGGCCGGATCAAGGTGATGTCCCGCGGAGGCAGCGATATTTCCGGCGCACTGGCCGCGGCGGCGACAGACTCCGATATATACGAAAACTGGACCGATGTTTCGGGGATCCTCATGGCGGATCCCAAGATCGTGGAAAAACCGAGATCCATCTCCAAAATCACTTACGGCGAGCTTCGCGAGCTTGCGTTCATGGGGGCCTCCGTGCTTCACGAGGAATCCATCCTTCCCGTAAGAGAAAAAGGTATCCCTCTCAACATCCGGAACACCAATCGTCCGGAAGATCCCGGTACGATGATCGTGGGAAATGTGGAGGAAGAGGAGGAGGATGAGCGCTTCCTCACCGGCATCGCAGGACGGCGGGGCTTCAATGTGCTCACTCTGCACAGGCATGACATGAACCTCAGCCACACGCTTTCCAGAGCTCTGGCCGTGTTCGACAGGTATCATGTGAACGTGGAGCATATCACGCTGGGTCTCGATTCCTTCGCGCTCGTCGCATCCGCCGCTTCCCTGGGCGACAATCTCTACGAGATCATCTCCGACATGAAAAAAGAATGCCATGCCGAAGATATCGAAGTGCAGGACAACATTGCGCTGGTCGCGGCTGTAGGTAGAAAGATGTCTTCCCGTCTGGGCACCTCCGGGGAGATCTTCAATGCTCTCGGTTCCAACGGTGTCAACATCCGGACCATTGCCCAGGGTGCAGATGAACTGTCTATCATCATAGGCGTGGACAACCGTAATTTTGAAACGGCGATCCGTGTGCTTTACGACGGTTTTGCCGGATAAATACAAAGGAGAATGCAGAATGAAAAAGCTTAACATCGCAGTCCTCGGCGCGACCGGTGCCGTCGGTCAGGAAATGCTCAAGGTCCTTGCGGAATACGATCTTCCCATCGAGAAGCTTCTTCCTCTCGGAAGTGCGAGGAGCGCAGGCAGGAAGATCCTTTTCAAGGGGAAAGAGGTCGAAATACAGGAAGCGACGGACGGGTGCTTCAAGGGGATGGACTTCGTCCTCGGCGCCGTTGAGGGAGACATGTCCAAGCGCTTTGCCCCCGCGATCAAGGCGAGCGGGGCCGTATACATCGACAACAGCTCGGCCTTCCGTCTCGATCCCGAAGTTCCTCTCGTAGTACCGGAGGTGAACGGTGCCGACGCATTCGAAAACAAAGGCATCATAGCCAACCCGAACTGCTGCACCATCATCGCTCTTATGGCGGTGGCAGGAATAGAAAAGCTCTCCCGGATCGAGAAAATGGTAGTCTGCACCTATCAGGCGGTCTCCGGAGCCGGACAGGCGGGCATCGCGGAGCTTGAAAGCCAGATGAAAGCTCTGGCAGCCGGCGAAAAGCCCGAGATAAAGACCTTTGCCACCCAGATAGCTCTGAACGTCATCCCCTTCATCGATGCGCCCTACGGCAACGATTACAGCAAAGAGGAGATGAAGATGCAGAATGAGGGGCGGAAGATCCTTCACGATCCCGATCTGAAAGTAAACTGCACCTGCGTACGTGTTCCCGTAATGCGCTCCCATTCCATCGCCGTCACTCTCCGGACCGCGGAGAAGGTCGACATCGAGAGCGCAAAGAAAGCCATTGCTTCCTTCCCGGGTGTCCGTCTGATAGAGGATTATGAGGGCAGATGCTATCCCACTCCGATCGACACGACCGATCAGGACCTCGTGTGGGTGGGCAGGATCCGTCAGGACCTTACGGATGAAAACGGCATCACGCTCTGGTGCTGCGGTGATCAGATCCGGAAAGGCGCTGCCAGCAACGCCGTGCAGATCCTGAGGCTGCTTGCCGAAAAGGACTGATCCTTAATAAAAGCAAAACAGCGTTCCGTCTTTTCAGACAGAACGCTGTTTTTCATGCCACCAGATTGTTGACCCATTTTCTGCTTCTCAGGAACAGCCAGCCTATTACGCACTTTATCAGTTCCAGCGACTGGACGACACAATACATCGGTAGTATTCTCACGTCTGTGAACCTGGAGAGGATAAACGCTGTCGGAATGCACAGCACCCACATGAACACGCTGTCAAACAGAAAAGTGATGATCGTCTTGCCGCCGGAGCGCAGCGTGAAATAGCAGGTGTTGGTAAATGCGAGGAATGGCATCAGACAGGCTGTGACCGTTATCATCTGCGAAGCGAGATTCTTGACCGTTTCGGATGTGTTGTATACCTTCGGTATCTGAGGGGCAAGGAGTATCATGATCCCTCCCACGAATGCGCACATCACCACAGCAAACGCGATAAGCTTCCGGTCGTCCTCGACCGCCTCCTCCAGTTCCCCTGCTCCGAGCCTCTGGCCCACCAGGATCGACACCGTAGAACCCATGGCAAGGACGGCACAGAAAAAGAGATTGGTGATCGTAGACGCGATGTTTGTGGCGGAGACCACTTCAAGTCCTCTCATCGAGTAGCACTGATTCATGAATGTCATTCCGCACGACCACAGGAGTTCATTCATCAGCAGGGGCATCCCCGTCTTTGTCACATTTCTTATAAGGGCGGAAGGCACCTTCAGAGTCGAATACAGACCTTTCATAAAGGGTGCTGCCGTTTTGCCCGCATGTGAATGTATGACCACTATTGCACATTCAGCCAGTCTCGCAATGACTGTGGCAAGCGCCGCACCTTTCACTCCCATGACGGGAAAGCCCAGTTTGCCGAATATGAAAATATAGTTGAAAACAAGGTTGATCAGGACTGCCGCGATACCTGCCTTCATGGGCAGCATGGTCTCTCCGGTATCGCGCAGCGTGCCGGCATATACCTGAATGACCGCAAACGGAATGATCTGCAGATACATGACGGACAGATACTCTTTTGCGTACAAAAAAGCCGCCTGCAGGTCCAGACCCTCTTCTCCCTCATGCAGGAACAGAGAGATCAGCTTCTCGTGGAACAGAAGGAGCAGCGTGAACGCGATAACGACGATCAGTGACGCTGCCCATATCTTAAGGCGCATCGTCGCGCGGACACCTTCCTTGTCGCCTTTTCCGTAATACTGCGCGGTGAAAATGCCCGCTGCCGCGACAGCAGCAAACATGCACAGGCTGAAAACGAAAAACAGCTGGTTGACGATCGCCACGCCGGACATGGGTTCTGTTCCGACCTGCCCCACCATGATATTGTCGAGCAGATTGACAAAATTGGTTATTACATTCTGTACGAGCACGGGGATCATTACCGAAAACATCTTCCGGTAGAATTTCCGGCTCCCTATCAATGATCTCAGATCCATATCACTACCAAAGCTTCTTTCAGCGAACAGTCTTAAAAACCGCAGCTGCAGTCTGTGCAGCTGCGGTTAATCTGTCCTTTTTGATCGAATGAGCGTTTATTCCGTGGTGTAGTTATCAAAGTATCCCTGGATGTAAACGATCGGTGTTCCCTTGTCTCCGCTGCCTGAGGTGAGGTCGCAGAGAGAGCCGATAAGATCGGTAAGCCGACGGGGCGTCGTCCCTTCAGAGACCATTTTGCCTACCAGATCAGCGTCCTTTTTCCGGATCTCCTGCTTGATGGCGCTGCCGAGGGCCTCTCCGGACAGCTCCGCAAAATCATTGTCCGCGAGATACTTGAGCTTAAGCTCACTGGGGGTTCCGTCAAGCCCTGAGGTGTATGCAGGGGACACCACGGGATCGGCCAGCTCCCAGATCTTTCCTACAGGATCTTTGAAAGCGCCGTCGCCGTATACCATGACTTCAACATGCTTTCCGGTCTTTTCCAGAACGATGGCCTGGATCTGTTCCACCAGTCCCTGGCAGTCTCTCGGGAAGAGCTTTACCCTGTCCTCGGTCGCCTTGTTGCTTCCGAGGAGCCCGTATTTCTCATTGTATCCGCTACCGTTGACAGGGGACGTCATGATCTCATCAAGTCCGAAGACCTTCTGTGCACCCGCAGCCTTGAGGAGGCGTTTCGTCCTGGCGCGCGTGTGGATATCGCAGCAGATGACATCCCCGGTATAGTCAAGGATCTTCCTGCAGTCGTTGGCAAAGATCACTTCGACCTCGGCTCCGGATTCCTTTATCAGCTGCATGTAGTATTCGACATAATCCATTCCGGTGAATCTGTGCTTTACATATCCGAAAAGCTCACGGTACTGTTCAAGACTAAGCACGTCCCTGTACGGATCCACGCCTTTTTCATCAAGAAGGTCTATGTCGAACAGGTGGTTCCCGACCTCATCGGACGGATAGGAAAGCATCAGCGTGATCTTCTTTGCGCCTTTTGCAATGCCCCTGAGGCATATGGCAAAGCGGTTGCGGCTGAGGATCGGGAAAATGACCCCGATATGCTCACCGCCGAGCTTCGCCTTCACATCGGCGGCGATATCGTCCGTTCCTGCATAGTTGCCCTGTGCGCGTGCGACGATCGCTTCGGTCATCGCTATGACATCTCTGTCTCTGATCTCGAGTTCGCCGTTTTCTGCAGCTGCAAACACGCAGTCTGTCACGATCTTAGCCACGTCATCCCCGCTGCGGATGATAGGTGCGCGAATACCTCTTGAGGAGGTCCCAACCATTCTGCTCATATCCGATATCTCTCCTTCATGATTTTTAGAAAGTACAATACTGAAGCAAAACAACAGAATCAGTATAATACAAGGGATATGCAATGTAAAACATATGTTTTATCTGTCATATTTTTTTGATCTGATGTTTCAGAACTCATCGTCCCTGAGGACATCTACTATGGTTTCAACGCCGTTTTCAACGAGCGTGAACACAGAAAAGCCCTCGTAATCGAGCTGCCCGTCCTCCGAACCCGGTTCGCCGAGACAGCTGGGGCCGTAATCCTGAAACTCCGGCCAGCCGATTGCTTCATAGAGCTCTTCGACTGTTTCTCCGATCAGTCCCAGGGCTGTCTGGTATTTTTCATTGTCAAGGCCTGTTTCTTCCGGCTGTGCAGTCTCATTGGGAGTATCCGGCTCGATCTGCACTTCCTCTGTCGGGGCAGGTTTTTCCGTTTCCGTCACGGGTGCGGGCGTTTCCACAACGACCGTCGTCTCGTGCTTCTCGCTCCCGCATGCTGTCAGAAGCAGCCCTGTAAAAACAAATGCAAGCAGCAGTATGAGTATCTTTTTCATGTTTTCCTCCGAATAGCGTTATTTTCTCGTATACCGGATGTACATCCAGCCTTTCATTTCATCATGGAGCTTAAAGAACATATCGTAGTTCTTTCCGCTTCTCCTGTGCAGCATAACAAGTTCGGGATCGCAGATGTACGGTGTGCCGTCCTCGATGATCTCACACCAGCCGTGTGGCTCATACTCACGCCCGACGGTCCCGCTGAACACCACTGCGTCATATCCGAGCGCTCTGGCCAGCATGCAGAAGGTCCCTGCATAGCTGTAGCAGTTGCCTCTCCCGGTGCTGAGCATGAGCAATGCTTCTTTCTGAGCAAATGTTGTATCCCCGTATTTATAGTAATTGCGCCTCAGGTAACTGAAGGAAGACACCGTATATTCGAACAGTTCCTTGAGAAGCTCCTCCCTCGTCATCCCTTCATGGTACAGGCTGTCAATTACCTCATACACCAGCGCGTCCAGTTCCGGATCCCCGCAGGTATAGATCCCGTCGCTCCCGAACTTGAAACCGTCGACAAAAACAAGGGTATCCCGCTCTCCGTCGAAGGTATAGCCTTCCTGTTCGAAATCTCTGGCAAAATGTCCGTCCGCGTCTATATAATACAGTCTTCCGCCGTTAAAGAACCTGCCTTCCGGCTGCTTTTCAAGTGCCTTGCCGGATGTCCATTTTTCTCCCCCGGCAAAACGCTCATATTCGTGTTCCACCGCCGCTTCGACGAGAGGAAGATAGTATTCATCTTCCGGCCTGTACTCGAGGATGCCTCCGACGAACTCATCCGGCGGAAGCTCTGAGCTGTCTCTGCCGAGCACTCTGTTCATGAGTCTTACGGCATCTATCCTTGTAATGCCGCTGTACGGATCGGCGGCGGTCTTTTCGCCGTATTCGATCCAGCCTCTTTCCGCTGCGATGCAGAAAGCGCCGTATGTTGGTTCCTTCTCCGTAATGTCGGAAAAACTGTATGTTCCGTCGGCAGGAGGATAAAAGGAGGCAAGCATGCGTATGAGCTCTCCGCGGCTCATATCATCCTCCGGATAAAAACGGCTGTCGGTGCATATGCCGAGATCTTTCAGCGCTCCGGCGGGCTCAGCATATTCCGATTCTTCATCTATATCCTCGAACCGCCCCCCGGTTTCGGGTTTTTCCGAAAGGACGGACCAGATCATCCGTGCGGCATCTCCCCGGCTGAGTGTGTCGTCGGCATGGAACAGCCCCTGTTCATCCGCAAATAAATACGGAACGTGGTTTTCCGTGTCCAGCGAAATGATATATCTGGCGGTGTACTCCTCATCGATCTTCGCCGTTATCTCCGAAGGCCGGAGCAGCTTCCCGTTTTCATTTTCCCATCCGAGAAAGGTATATCCGCTGACTTCCTCCGGCTCATCAAGGATCACCGGGGTGTTGATGAGCGTGGTTATACGTTTTTTCGTTCCGTCAAAGTAATTCAGCGTTACGGTAACACTGTAATTCTCCCAGATATAATCCTCGTTGCGCACGCTGTCCAGATGCCTCACGTATAAGGCGCTTCCCGCAGCCAGTGCAAGTGCGAATATGAATGCCGCAATGATCACGATCACCAGAGCGGTGTTTTGTCCTTTGCTTTTTTTACTTTTGTCACGCTTCGGGCTGATGGGATATCATCTCTTTTCTTATATCAGGCGGCATTTGAAAAACACATGACGCTCTCATTGCCGTAAACAACAGCTATGCTGCCGGTCTCCCCGGAAGGGATCCATGCGGAGACGACGGGAGCGGATCCTTCCGGATAAAGGATCGCGGCTTCATAACATACCCCGTCACATACAAAGTATGCACGGGTCAGGCCCTGAACAGATTCGGCAGGAATCACACACTGCAGGAGAGTCATATCGCTCGACGCAGCAGTTCTGCCCTTTTCCGCAGATACCGTCAGGGCAGGCATCTCCGAAGTGCGGGCGGGAAGGTCTCTGACCGGAGCCGGATAAACGGGCATGTATTCCAGAAGATAGGCGATATTTCTCTCCACTATCTCAATAACAACGGCATCGGTCTCTTCCTGCTCGAGCCGGACAAGCTCGTATGAGGCGGATCTTGAAAACCGCGCGTCACGAAAGCTTTCGGCAAGATACGGATAAAGGGAGACGCCGAAGGAGTCTCTCCAGCACAGGAGCCTGCCGTTCCCTGCCCCGCATGAAGACTCTATGCTGATCGCGTTGCCGCCGTTGGGGTCCTTTGCCGTGGTAAAGGAAAAGCCCGGAACATATCTGCGGTCTGTCTCGGTATATTTCCCGACCGGACAGAGCATCTCATACAGGTCACCCGTATGCTCCTCCCCGTCCGTGAAGCCGGATGAAGAGAAAGAACCGTCTCTGCCGAGACCGGTGAGAATAACATCCGCCGCGAGAGCAGCGCCCTCGGAATCCCAGTGAGAATCCGTTTTAAAGTACAGCACCCTGTTCTCATCAGAAAAAGCGGAAAACAGATCGGCGTACCGGATCCCGTATCTTTCCATGAACGGCACCAGTTTCCCGGCATTTCCCGAACCATCGGACCGCGGCACATAAGCAGGCATCGCTTCCGGATAAAGACTGTTCTTGTTCGGAGCTATGGAGAAAACGAAATCCGCCCCTTTGCTCTCTGCATATTCCTGCATCAGCGAGAGGTTCCTGGCGACAGCCTCAAGCTTTTCGTCCTCCAGGCCAAGGCCCATATAGTCATCAAGGCTCTCCGAATAATAAAGCCATCCGTTCCTGCCTATGACCACCTTGTCTTCCACGGAAGTCCGGAACAGAGAAGCATTCAGACCGGACCAAGCGGTGACGAGCTCCTGTCTGAAGGCAAACCTGTCCCCCGCCCAGTCGGCTATCTCCGAAAGATAATCCTTGTTCATCTTCCCGTTATTTTCCCGTATCGCCGGAAACTGCGAAAGCACCTCGTTTGCCGCAGCTTCAGACTGCCCGAAAATGAGCATGCCGAGAGACGGAATTAGGCAGAGCAGAAGGAACACGATTATCACTATTCTGTTTATGACGGCATCCTTCAACGATAGACTCCTAAAACTGAGTGTAGATAAAGGGGGTGAATCCTCCGCGCGCCATGGCCATAAGGCAAAGCACAAACAGGATCAGACTGAACAGATATCCGGCGCAGGCACCTGCTTTGCTCCCGGCTTCCATACCGGAGCAGAGCTTTTTGAGCCTCGCCGCAAGTCCGCCTGCCAGAATGACGCCTGTGATCAGGATCAGACAAGTCGCCGCAGGCAGAAGCCTGCGGATCTCATAGCTCCCTGCCGGTAAAACGGAAAAGGAAAACATGGATCGCAGCATAACTGCGGCATCTTGCAGTGTGTCTGCCCTGAAAACGACGAACAGAAGCATGACCGCAAGCAGCGTATACACTCTGTTCAGGACTCTTCCGACCCGGTTCTTCTCAAGCCTGTCTGTCGGGATGATCCCCGAATCTTCAAGATTGCACAGAACCCCATGCACCAGGCCCCAGACTATAAAGGTCCAGTTTGCGCCGTGCCAGATCCCCGTGCAGAGGAAAACGATCATCCTGTTGAAATACTTCCTTGCCGTTCCCCTTCTGCTCCCTCCGAGAGGGATGTAAAGATAGTCCCGGAACCATGTGGAGAGAGATATATGCCAGCGTCTCCAGAAATTCCGGACGGAGGACGCGCTGTACGGAAGATCGAAGTTTTCCGTTATCCCGAATCCGAACATCCGTGCAAGGCCGACCGCCATGTCGCTGTAACCCGAAAAATCATAATACAGCTGCAGCGCATAGCATATGCCGCCCAGCCAGGCAAGCCGCCAGTCCGTAAGGCCTTTCATCGCGAACACACTGTCCGCGACCTTCGCCGCCGCAGCGGACAGTATTACTTTCTTCGCCAGTCCGTTTATGAACCTTCTTATTCCGGAAACGGTCCTGTCCGGAGACACGCTTCTGCTCATAAGCTGAGGCGCAAAATCCCCGAATCTAAGGATAGGCCCCTGTAAGAGCTGAGGGAAGAACGACATAAAAAGCAGCACATCCAGGAAGTCTTTCGTCCCGCCGCTTTTATCTCTGTAGGTGTCAGTCACATAGGAGATGCCCTGAAAAGTAAAGAAAGAGATGCCGAGAGGCAGCGCGATCCCCGAGAGTTTCCATGAAGCGGAAAACAGACTGTTTATATTGGATATGACAAAATCCGTATACTTGAAGACAGCAAGCATCCCGAGATCCAGGATCACCGTAATGACAAATACGGCCTTTCTGCCTTTCTCAAGCCTGATCAGCAGCAGCCCCGCCATATAATCGATCAGAACAGCCAGAAGAAACAGCGGCACGAAAGCAAGCTGTCCGAATGCCAGAAAAATCAGGCTGACAGCTGCGAGGAAGATGTTCTTCCGTCTGAGTCCCGGTATGATCCTGTCCAGCAGAAACACCGCCGGAAGAAAGAAAAACAGGAATAAAGGTGATGAAAACGACAAGGAGGCACACCCTTTTCAGTCACTTTTTGAGAACAAAACAATACGGAGTTAAAACACGTACAGAATATTGTACCACTTAACTCCGTATATTGTCACTATTTTTCTGTTCTGCGGAGAGTATCCGGATCAGATCACTTGAAAGATATAGAATTTCAGATAATCGGTCTCCGGAACGTTCCAGAGAATCGGATGATCGGGAGACTGCTGTCGTGCTTCTATCTGTTTCAGTTCGACCGCTGCGTCTGCTGCGGCGCTGCGCAGCATCCTCTCGAAGTTCTCGTGCGGCATGAAGTGGCTGCAGGAAGCGGTCGCCAGATATCCGCCCCTGGGGAGCAGCTTCATCGCGCAGGAATTGATCTCCCGGTACCCCCTCTCGGCATTCCCGGCGGTCTTTCTCGACTTTGTGAAAGCAGGAGGATCGAGGATGATCAGATCGAACCGCTTGCTTCCCCCGTCAAGCTGCGCGCGCAGATAGTCGAACACGTCCGCGCAGATGAACTCCATCCTGTCCGAAAGGGCGTTTCTCTCGGCATTGCGTCTGGCCATATCCAGTGCATCCGCGGAAACGTCCACAGCGGTCACATGCTCAGCGCCGCCTTTGGAGGCATTGAGTGCGAAGGACCCCGTATGGGTAAAGCAATCAAGTACCTTTCTGCCTTCCGATATCCTCGCAACTGCAAGCCTGTTGTATTTCTGGTCAAGAAAGAAGCCCGTTTTCTGACCGTTTTCAACGTCAACGGAATAAACGATGCCGTTTTCTTCGATATCGACGATCGTATCCGGGTCCTCAGGCTCTCCGAACCATCCTTTATACTCTTCCAGCCCTTCGAGCGCCCTCAGTCTCACGTCATTGCGCTCATAGACCCCCCTGATATTCTGCCCGTCGCTTCTGAGCACGTCCAGTATGATCGGAAAAAGAACACCTTTTATGGCTTCGATCCCGTATGAAAGGGTCTGCGCCACAAGGATATCCGAATACCGGTCCACCGTCAGTCCCGGGAAACCGTCCGATTCGCCGAAAATCACTCTGCAGCATGAAAGCCCGTCCTTCATGACGGTCTTCCTGTATTCCCATGCATAAGCGACCCTTCTGCGCCAGAAAGCCTCATCAAAGCAGTCGTTGGCATTCCGGGAGACAAGTCTGACTCGGATCCTGCTTTTTTCGGAGAAGAATCCGCTGCCGAGGTATCTTCCCTTTATGCTCACTGCATCCACAACGGAGCCGTTGGGGATCCCGTTATCCGCCGAAACGATCTCTCCTTCATATATCCACGGGTGCCCGTTTCTGACCCATCTTGAGCCTTTTTCGCTGACGACCACACGCGGGAGTTCTCTTTCCGTCTTCATGTCACAGTATCGCCGCTGACTCAGTTTGTGTACAGAGCAAGGAACTCTTCGAGCGTGAGCCCGTTGGCCATGATGTATTCCGCCACATCCGTTCCCACATAGCGGAAATGCCATGGCTCGTACATGATCTCGGTGATCTCTTCCTTTCCGTCCGGGAAGCGGACGATGAAGCCGTATTCCTGACAGTGCACGCTCATCCACTTGTACAGCGCGGTCTCCTCGATCGTGCGGTTCTTCGTGGGATAATAGCGGTCGGTGATATCGCAGCACAGGCCGCTCTGGTGTTCGCTGTAGCCGGCAGGCAGTGTGATATAGAAGCCCTTGGAGTCTTTTCCGTCCGTTATGCCGTTGTTCTCGCACACACGGCGGAAGTTTGCCGCCTGCTCATTATAGCTGCGGTATCCGGAGGACAGATACACGCTCAGACCTTCGTTTCGCGCCGCCTGCACGAAGGCCTTCAGCGGCTCGATGATCCGGGAGTCGAACTGCTGTCCCTCCAGGGTCACCAGCTCCGGCGGCACATATTCGGCAATGGAGGTGCTGGGGTTGGCCAGCAGGAATTCCCAGCTTGTGATATCAATGTCCGGCGGAGCGGGAAGGCCCAGCGCCGCGGCGCGTCCTTCGGGACTGTCCGGATCCACCGTCGGCACCGGCTCGGGCTCCGTTCCCTCCGTCCCTCCTGTCCCGGTTCCTTCCGTGGAAAAGATGCCGGGTGTCACGGTCACCTCCACCGTTACCACCACGGTCTTCGGCTGTGCATCCTGCAGCAGCCGGTCAAGATCATAGTTTTTTACGCTCATAACGAGCACCGCCGCGAACACGGCCAGCAGAACCAGTCCTGTTATAAGCCTAACAATTCGGTTGTTCTTCAATTGCGCATCCTCTTTCGAACGGTATTGTCTCATGAGAGTATATCAAAAACCGCGCGGATTGTACACGGGTTTTTCAAAACAGCGGGAAAACGGCCCCTTCCGCGGCGGTATGCAAAAAACAGCCCCGCGATCCTGCGGATCACGGGGCTGTCCCGGATACTGTTGCATTACCTGTTGGACTGGATCACTTTGCTGAGAATCTCCAGGAGCGTCTGTTTTTCTTCATCGGAGCAGGCGGCATAGATCTTTCTGTCCGCTTCGATGATCGTTTTCCGGAATTCGCCGCTTATGCGCTTCCCTTCTTCCGTCGGAAAAAGCAGCTGGCTTCTTTTGTCGTTCGGATTGTCCATCCGGAAAATAAGGCCTTTTTCCTCCAGCTCCAGCGTCATCTTCAGAACAGCGGGGGGTGTGACGGACAGGAGCTCGCAGACCACGCTCTGGCTCGTGCCGCCGTTGGTCTCCTCCTGGACAATGAAGCTCAACTCAATGCCCTGGAGCGCGGTAATATCCAGCTCTCTCAGCGCAAGACGGTGCCTTTTGTTGACGATGTTACTCAGCGCGCTCATAAGATCGCCGATCGTCTGCTCGAATTCGGGCGCAGATGTCTTATTGAAGCTCATAATCATACCCTGTTTTCTGTAATGTATACACTTTTTTAACAAGTATCGATGATTATATATCATATCTGCGATTCTGGCAACATTTTTTCACAAACAGGCCATTTATTTAACTATTTTACTATTTTCTTGGATTATTTGCGCCGGTATTCTCCGGCCCAGCCTTGTCCGAAAAAAATACGTTCTCTCCGGCGTGTTTTTCATTCCGCAGAATCCCGGCTTGCAGAAGAACACCCCCGGCGGCAAATGCCGCCGGGGGTGCTTTCATGATTGTTGCTTCGGGAGGGATCACTCGTAGAGAGAGACCAGCTTCTTCAGGTGATCGAAGCGCTCCTTCGCGTTCTCCTCGTTGCGCGTGAAGAGATCCTCGGCTCTCTCCGGGAACTCGCGTGTCAGGCGGCTGTAGCGTGCCTCGTTCATGAGGAACTCGCGGTAACCGCCGGCAGGCTCCTTGCTGTCCAGTGTGAAGGGCTTCTCTGCCGCAGGATTGAAGCGGAAGAGGTTCCAGTAACCGCACTTGACGGCCTTGTCCATCTCTTTCTGGCAGTTCTCCATGCCGCCCTTGATGCTGTGCATCTCGCAGGGGGCGTAGGCGATGATGAGGGACGGTCCCTTGTAGGCTTCCGCCTCTGCGATGGCCTTAAGGGTCTGTACCTTGTTGGCGCCCATGGCGATCTGTGCCACATAGACATAACCGTAGGTCATGGCCATTTCGGCGAGGGACTTGGACTTGATTTCCTTACCGGCAGCCGCGAACTGAGCGACCTGACCGATATTGGAAGCCTTGGAGGCCTGTCCGCCGGTGTTGGAGTAGACCTCGGTATTGAACACGAAGACATTGACATCTTCGCCCGAAGCGAGGACATGGTCAACGCCGCCGTAGCCGATATCGAACGCCCAGCCGTCTCCGCCGAAGATCCAGCAGGACTTCTTGTTGAGGTAGTCTTTCTTGGCAAGGATCTGTGCACCAAGCTGGCATGCGTCGCAGGTGCAGACCTTCTCGCCCTTCGCCTTTGCCTCCTGGGCGGCAGCAAGTGCAGCGGGCTGTCCGTCACCGAAGATCTTCTTCGCAAAGTCGGAGCTGAAGAAGCTGATGCAGCTGTCGATATCGCCGACGCTTTCCTCGAGAGCCGCTATGAAGGCTTTTGTAGCCGCCTGGTTGGTGTTGCCGTCGTCATAGGTGTCGAGCCACGCCTGAGCGGCATCCTTGAGCTCCTGGCAGCAGGAATGAGCGGCTATGAGCTCTTCGACCTTGGCCTTGAGATCGTCGCGGATCTTCTTCTGGCCGAGGTACATACCGAGACCGTGCTCGGCATTGTCTTCAAAGAGGGAATTGGCCCATGCGGGTCCCTTGCCTTCCTTGTTGACGGTGTACGGGGAAGTTGCTGCCGGGCCGCCCCAGATGGAGGAGCATCCGGTCGCGTTGGAGATGAGCATATGATCGCCGAACAGCTGGGTGACGAGACGGGCATAGCTGGTCTCGGCGCAGCCTGCGCAGGAGCCGGAGAACTCAAGATACGGCTGAGCAAACTGGCTGAACTTGACGTTGTCGGGAACGAACATATCCTTCTTCTCGGAAACAGCGGAAACCATGTAATCGAAGACTTCCTGCTGCTCGGTCTGGCTCTCCAGCGGAGCCATCTCGATCGCGCCGACCGCGCACTGGCCTATGCAGACGCCGCAGCCCATGCAGTCCAGCGGCGATACCGCCATGCAGAACTTATACTCGCCCTTGCCCTTGCCGGCCTTGATATCGGCAAGCTTGGCCTGAGCGGGAGCTGCAGCGGCTTCAGCCTCGGTGAGTGCGAAGGGACGGATCGTTGCATGCGGGCAGACGAACGCGCACTGGTTGCACTGCACGCACTTCTCGGCATCCCACTTGGGAACGGAAACGGCAATGCCGCGTTTCTCATAAGCGGATGCGCCGAGCTCAAAGGTACCGTCGGCATGATCGACGAACTTGGAGACAGGCAGAGAATCGCCGTCCATCTTGTCAACGGGATCAAGGATGGCGCTTACCATCTTGACGGTCTTCTCACGGCCGGTCTTCTTCACGTCCGCCGCTTCGTCAACAGCGTTCTTCCACGACTCGGGAACGTCGACCTTGACATAGGCGGTTGCGCCCGCATCGATAGCCGCATAGTTCATGTCGACCACATCCTGGCCCTTCTTCAGGTAGGAGTGGAGCGCAGCATCCTTCATGTACTGGATGGCCTCAGCCTCGGGAAGGACCTTCGCGAGGGAGAAGAAAGCGGACTGGAGGATGGTGTTGGTGCGCTTACCCATGCCGATCTTCTTGGCAAGGTCGATGGCGTTGATCATGTAGAGCTGGACATTGTTGTTTGCGATATAGCGCTTGGAGGCAGCATCGAGGTGATGCTCGAGCTCCTCGAAGTTCCACTGGCAGTTGACAAGGAAGATGCCGCCCGGACGTACATCACGCGCGATGGGGAATCCCTTGGTGATGTAGGACGGAACATGGCAGGCGACAAAGTCTGCCTGATTGATGTAGTACGGGCTCTTGATGGGCTTGTCGCCGAAGCGGAGGTGACTGATGGTCACGCCGCCGGTCTTCTTGGAGTCATACTGGAAGTAGGACTGGATGTATTTGTCGGTATGGTCGCCGATGATCTTGGTGGAGTTCTTGTTTGCTCCGACGGTTCCGTCGCCGCCGAGACCCCAGAACTTGCACTCGATGGTGCCTGCGGGAGCCGTGCTGGGAGCGGGAACTTCCTCAAGGGACATGTTGGTCACGTCATCGACAATGCCGACTGTGAACTGGCGCTTCATTTCATCCTTCTTCAGTTCGTTGTACACAGCGAACACGGAGGAAGGAGGAGTATCCTTGGAACCGAGGCCGTAACGGCCGCCGATGACCTGGACATCGTTCTTTCCGGCGTTGGCAAGCGCGGTGACGACATCGAGATAGAGCGGCTCGCCCTGGGCGCCGGGCTCCTTGGTGCGGTCAAGAACAGCAATCTTCTTCGCGGTGGCGGGGATGGCCTCGATAAGCTTGTCCGCGCGGAACGGACGGTAGAGACGCACCTTGACAAGACCGACCTTCTCGCCCTGAGCGGTGAGGTAATCGATGACTTCCTCCGCGACATCGCAGATGGAACCCATGGCTACGATCACGCGGTCGGCGTCGGGAGCTCCGTAGTAGTTGAAGAGCTTATAGTCGGTACCGAGTTTGGCGTTGATCTTGCCCATGTACTCTTCGACTATTCCGGGAATGGCCTCATAGTACTTGTTGGAAGCCTCGCGGTTCTGGAAGAAGATATCTCCGTTCTCATGGGAGCCGCGCATGACGGGATGCTCGGAGTTGAGAGCACGGTCGCGGAACGCCTGAACGGCATCCATGTCGACCATATCCGCCAGATCCTTGTAATCCCACTCTTCGACCTTCTGGATCTCGTGGGATGTGCGGAAACCGTCAAAGAAGTTCAGGAAGGGGACGCGGCCTTTGATCGCGGCAAGATGCGCAACGGGAGACAGGTCCATGATCTCCTGGACATTGGTCTCGCAGAGCATGGCAAAGCCGGTCTGACGGCAGGCCATAACGTCGCTGTGGTCTCCGAAGATGCTCAGCGTATGGCTTGCGAGGGCACGTGCGGAAACATGGAAAACGGCGGGAAGAAGCTCACCGGCCATCTTGTACATATTCGGGATCATCAGGAGAAGGCCCTGAGAAGCGGTATAGGTGGTGGTGAGTGCGCCGGCGTTGAGTGAGCCGTGTACAGCACCGGCGGCACCTGATTCCGCCTGCATTTCCTGGACCTTTACTCTGGATCCGAAGATGTTTTTGCGTCCGTTTGCAGACCACTGGTCAACATAGTCGGCCATGGGGCTGGACGGAGTGATGGGGTAGATAGCGGCGACTTCAGTGAACGCGTAGGATACGTGGGCGGCTGCGGTATTGCCGTCCATTGACTTGAAGTGTCTCTGCATGTCTTTAAATCATCTCCATATCAAAAAATAGTAACAATGCTTTTCGCATAATCTGACTTTTACAGTCTATCATCAAACGGCAGAAAAGTAAACCTAAAAAAGCCTCCGGTCCGCGCAAAAAGCGCCGATACGAAAACTCTCCCAATTGGCCGCCTGTTTTCACGCCTTTTCTTTGTAAATAATCACATTCTTCTGTCTGAACGGCCGCTTCCGGGAACTTTTCACTTGTGATTTTACTTTATATGTATTATAATCACTTGCAATGCTTTTTTAATAATTAGCATTATTACATTAAACTGTTTGCCGTTTTTCTTTCTCTTAATACAAAGGGGGCAGAAGAAAATGCTCAACATAAACCGCGAATCCGGAAATATAAGCATTGATAACGAGGTGTTCACCTATTTTGCCGGTGAAGCCGCCACAAGCTGCTTCGGCGTCAAGGGAATGGTCGCCTGTTCCAAGGAAGGCGGTCCCTGGCAGCTGCTGAAGCGGGAAACGATGTCCAAGGGAGTCATCGTAAAATACGACGATGACAATGACTCCATCTCCCTTGAGCTCCACATCGGCGTGGATCACGGCGTGAACCTCGCGGCTGTTTCTTCAAGCATCATAAAAGAGGTCAAATACAAACTTGAGACCGCGACCGGCGTCCCGGTAAAAAGCGTGGACGTTTTTATAGACACCATCATCAAGTGATCTCCCCGCTTTTCTGATCCGGGCATTTCGGAGGTGCTGATTTGACAAACTATATAGATGCGAATGCATTCAAGAATATGATCCTGTGCGCCAACGCCGCGCTTCAAAGCAACATCCAGGCCATCAACGAACTCAATGTTTTCCCCGTGCCTGACGGCGACACCGGCACGAACATGGGTCTTACCCTGTCTAACGCCGTGACGGAGCTGAACAAAAAGGAGTTTTCCTCTCTTGACGATGCGGCTGACTGTGTCGCTTCCGCACTTCTGCGCGGAGCGCGCGGGAATTCGGGCGTCATCCTTTCGCTGCTTTTCAGGGGCATTTCCAGACGGCTGAAGGGTATGGATTCCGCGGGTCCCGTTGAGTTTTCCGGGGCAATGTGCGACGGCGTCGACGCGGCGTATAAAGCCGTGATGAAACCTGCGGAAGGCACTATCCTTACCGTTTCGCGCCTTGCTTCCGCTGCGGCGAAAAAGGCCGCGGAGTTCGGCGCGGATGTGGACGGCATGCTGGAATGTGCGGTAGTGGCCGCAGAGGAAGCGCTGGAAGACACCGTAAACCAGAACCCTGTTCTGAAAAAGGCCGGCGTCATCGATGCCGGCGGAAAAGGCTACTGTGTTATCCTGACGGCGATGCTGCAGGCTTTCCGCGGTGAGTTCGTTATGTCTGACGATCCATCGGCTCAATTTGCCGGATCTGCAAACGTTTTCAGCGGCCTCAATCCCGAAGACATTACTTTCGCTTTCGACACCGTTTTCATCGTAAACAAAAAGGCTGAAACGTCCATTGCCCCGTTTCGCGCTTATCTCGATTCCATCGGTGACAGCATCGTGATCAACGAGGATGATGAGATCTTCAAAGTTCATGTTCATACGGACATTCCCGGTGAAGTACTTACCGAAGCGCAGAAATACGGAACGCTTGAGCTTGCCAAGATCGAAAACATGGTCACGCAGGCTGAGCAGCAGGCGGCAGGAAAAAAGGCGCAGAGCACAGATGATCTGGATGCTGTTGAAAAAGAACTGGAGCAGAGTTCCGAGCCTGCCGAACCGGAAAAGGAATTCGGAGTGGTATCGGTATGCGCAGGCGACGGGATGGCGGATGTGTTCCGGCAGCTCGGATGTGACAGTATCGTGACGGGCGGTCAGACAATGAACCCCTCCACAGAGGATATACTTCACGCAATTAACTGCACCAACGCTTCCACGGTGTTCGTTCTCCCCAACAACAAGAATATCATAATGGCTGCGGAGCAGTGCATTCCTCTGAGCAGGAAGAAAGTAGTAGTCATTCCCTCCAAGACCGTTCCGCAGGGAGTCACCGCCATGCTGAACTTTATGCCGGAGGGTGCGGCCGATGAGATCACTGCCGCCATGACCGACAGTCTCTCCTCCGTCCATACCGCGATGGTGACATATGCGGCAAGGGATTCTGAGTTCGACGGCCACTCCATCCATGCCGGCGAATACCTCGCTCTTCTCGACGGTGCTCTTGTGGGAAGCTTCACCAGCATTTCCACCTTATTCAAGGAACTCAGCTGGGCAATCGACGAACTGAACCCCGAATTCATAACCATGTATTACGGGGCGGATGTGGACGAGGAAGACGCTTCCGCCGTTTCCGACACCTTCAAAGGCAACTTCCCGGATGCGGAGATAACCGTTATCAACGGAGGCCAGCCTGTTTACTTCTATATGATCAGCATCGAATAAGTATAGAGAAAGCAAAAGAGCCGCTGCAATAGCAGCGGCTCTTTTTCATATCCGGGACATCGTTTTTCGAAACACGCCGGATGCTATATCTCTGCTGTCGATCACGCCGATCCGCAGTTCAGCTGCCCTGCGTTTCGCCATATTCGAGCAGGCGCCGGTAGTGATCAGATAGGCCTTCGCCATTTCTCCGCCGAATCGGTCCCGGAGAATGCTCAGTTCGTTTATGGCCTCCGTCTTCACATCGCAGGTCTTGCAGCTGATAAACACCGGCATTACTCCCTTGGTCGCGACAACGTCTATCTCATTTGATACGCCGGCCCTTCCGGATTCTCCCTCCCAGTCCACCACCGCGCTTGTGATGACATCGTCAAAAGATCCGGATTCGACACACACCTTATACGCATACAGTTCCAGCACACTTCCGACATCTCTCATCCACGCCCGTATCTGCAGGTCGGAAAACCGGAATTCCACGCTCTTTTCCGCTTCAATGCAAAGATCGGAGATGAATCCGATCTCCTCATACTCCCGGAGGATCTTTTCCGGAGCAGGGAGTTTTCCTCCCCGCTCTCCTTTCTGGAAATAATCTCCGTGCACATGAAGGGGGATCTCAGCTTCCGGCTTCGTTCCGGACAGCTGCTGGATAAACTCCACCGCGCGGACCCAGTCCCGTTTGTTGTTGATATACAGCTCATAGAAAGGCTCGATACGATCCATATATCCCGAAAGGATGGAGTTGTCTACCCGGCCGGTATGCAGGGCTCCTCCCGCCATAAGGATGATGTCCTCCACTTTGTAGCTTATCGGACATTCCAGATCGGATGCGAAAGCGGCATTGCTGATGCTGAAAAAGCGGTTTTTCCTGCGGCTGTATGTAAAAACGGGTATGTCCGGTCTGTCTGCGCTGAGGCGTCCTGCAGCAAAAAGCGCGTCGTCCGTCCCTCCGGTGATATCGATCGCACAGTCCGGAAAACTGTCGGTTATACTGCGCAGGACCGTGAGTATCTCACCGGCGTTAAACAGTCTCGTCCGCCGGAAGATGATCTCCGTATCGATCCCGCGATGAGCCAGATATCTATTTATCTTTCTCTTATGCTCCTTATTGTCAGGGATCTCTTCGGGATAGACGAACACGGTCCTGACCGGTCTGAACATCTCCGTTGCCAGAACATTTTCCAGCGGCCTGTTATCATAAAGTTCTATCAGTGTCTCCATGCGGAACCTCCTATGGGCAGCTGCCGCCCGTATGCATACGATGCCCGCTCTTACAGCAGGTTTTCGAATCTGTCGAATCCGAACGCGATGGTATCGGCGCTGTGACTGTCGCTCGACAGGATGAATCTGCCGCCGCGCTGTCTGAGATAATCGATGATCCTGCCTTCCGGGTACGGAGAACAGCGCCAGCCCCTTGAAATAGCCCCGGTATTGATCTCAAAGGGCTTCCCGAACGGAAGCAGTCTGTCTGCCGCCCGCTGCCAGGCAGCGATATAGCCTGGATCGTCCGTGTCGATCTCCATTCCTTTTTCGGAAAACTTGGTAATGAGATCAAAATGACCGATTATGTCGGCGCCGGTCTTCTCCGCAACATGCGATACGGCATCGTAATAGTCTTCCGCCAGGCAGCGGAAATCTCCACTGTAGTGATCGGCAAGCGCCTGTTTCAGCACCTCCGGCCTGTCATCGACCGCAAAATACGCTCCGTCCTTTTTCAGATAATGGACCGACCCGATCACATAATCGAAGTCCGACGCATCCTGTTCGGACCAATAATCCAGTTCGATGCCGCAGAGGATCTCGATCCTGCCGCGGTATTTTTCTTTCAGCCCCGTTATTTCGTCGATATACTTCCGGACACTGTCCCCTGTCATTCCTTCCCGCGGATTGAAGGGGACACTGCTGTGTTC
The DNA here is from genome assembly GCA_017434755.1 of Oscillospiraceae bacterium. Classification (GTDB taxonomy): domain Bacteria; phylum Bacillota; class Clostridia; order Oscillospirales; family Oscillospiraceae; genus Limivicinus. The sequence goes on from JAFRER010000018.1 coordinate 22,747, forward strand.
GGAAAAGCCTATGCGCTCCATTCCCATCGAGAGAGCAGAAAGCACCATCTCTTCCGGCGTGTTCCGCCCGTCGCCGTATATTGTGTGCATATGCAGATCTGTACGGATCATCCGGTCATTTTCTCCTGTTTTACTTTATGATCAATCACATGTCTTGACGAAAGCTCGCGGATAACGTCTTCCGTGCTGATCCCGGCCTCGGTCATCAGTACGAGCACATGATACACGAGATCCGCGATCTCATAGACCGTCTCTTTTTTGTCCTCCGCCTTGGCGGCTATTATCACTTCCGTCGTCTCCTCGCCGACCTTTTTCAGTATCTTGTCAAGTCCCTTCTCGAAAAGATAGGAAGTATAGGAGCCTTCCTTCGGTTCGCTCTTTCTCCCCTTTATCAGCTCCATGAGGCCGGATAATGTGAAATCGTTCTGCTCATCACTGTCCCACACCGGGTATTCAAAGCAGGACTGCGTACCAAGATGGCAGGCGGGGCCTTCCGGTTCCACGACGATCACGAGGGCGTCCCTGTCACAGTCAGCCGTGATCGAAACGATATGCTGGTAATTGCCGCTGGTCTCGCCCTTCAGCCAGAGTTCCCCCCTCGACCTGCTCCAGAAGCATGTGAGCTTTTTCTCTATGGATATTCGCAGGCTCTCCTCATTCATATACGCAAGCATAAGGACTCTTCTTGTTGCAGAATCCACCACTATCGCGGGGATGAGTCCTTTTTCATCAAATCTGAGTTCGGAAATATCTGTCATGTTCTCACCTCATATCCTTACGGGGATCCCGTTGCGGGCCATTTCCCTCTTCAGGTCCTCTATCCTGATCTCACCGAAATGGAACACCGAGGCCGCAAGCCCCGCGTCTACCTTTGGCAGTGCTTTGAAAAGCGTCAGGAAGTCCTCCGTTTTCCCGGCTCCTCCGGAAGCTATCACCGGCACGCTGACGGCTTCACATACCGCTTCGAGCATCTCCAGGTCAAAACCCTTTTTCACTCCGTCCGTATCGATCGAATTGACCACGATCTCCCCGGCGCCGGAATCAACGCAGCTTTTTATCCACGATACCGCTTCCATTCCCGTATTCTCGCGCCCGCCTTTGGCAAAGACCCGGAACACGCCGTCGACACGTTTTATATCCACGGAGAGCACCACACACTGATCACCGTATCTGTTGGCTGCTTTTTCAATTACGCCCGGATCCCTTATGGCGCCCGAATTGACGCTCACCTTGTCGGCTCCGCATTTGAGTACTCTGTCAAAATCCTCGACCGTATTGATCCCTCCTCCTACTGTCAGGGGGATAAATACGTTTGCGGCCGTTTCCCGCAGGATATCCGTAAAGATCCTCCGGTCCTCGGAAGAAGCGGTTATATCATAGAACACAAGTTCGTCCGCTCCGCAGGAACTGTAGTATTTTGCAAGGCCGACCGGTGAAGCGACGTCGTTAAGTCCCTTGAAGTTTATGCCTTTTACAACTCTGCCGTCTTTGACATCGAGGCACGGTATTATTCTTTTTGTTATCATTCGGCGGCCTCCAGCGCTTGCTTAAGATCAACATCTCCCGTATACAGAGCCTTTCCTATTATCGCACCGTATAATCCCATTTCCGCCAGTTTCCGGATATCATCGATACACGACACTCCGCCGGAGGCCACGATATCCATATCGAGGCTTTCGGAGAGATTCCTGTACAGTTCGAGATTGGTTCCCTGAAGCACTCCGTCTTTTGATATATCCGTGCAGATAACGGTCTTAACGCCGGCATCCTTCATCTCTCCGAAGAATCGTTCCGCCGTGATCCCGGAGCTTTCCGTCCATCCTTTTACGGAGATGAACCCGTCGCGTATATCCGCTCCCACCGCGATACGCTCTCCGTACTGATCGACCGCCCTCTTCAGAAGATCCCGGTCCTGCACGGCCGAAGTGCCGAGAATGACCCTGTCGAGTCCGGATGAAAGGTACCTCTCAATAACATCCATGGAGCGAATCCCGCCGCCGATTTCACAGAAAGCCCCGCTTTTGCTTTTTATCATACAGACCGTTTCGAAGTTCGGCGTAAGGCCGGATCTGGCTCCTTCCAGATCCACGATATGGATATGTGAGGCGCCGCTTCTCACAAAGCCCGCTGCGACACCGGCAGGATCGTCACTGTAAACGGTCATGCGGGAATAATCGCCTTTATAAAGCCTGACGGCTTTTTTTTCATACAGATCTATTGCGGGAAAAAGATACATTTCAGGTCTCCTCGCAAAACGCCCGGAGGATGTTCAGGCCGACTTCTCCGCTTTTTTCCGGATGGAACTGGCAGCCGTACACATTATTGAGTCCGACGACAGCCGTAAGCTCCGCTCCGTATTCAGCCGTGGCCGCGACTAATCTTTCATCCGTCCGGGCATAATATGAATGGACGAAATATACATGGTCCCCGTTCCGGATAAATCGGAACAGCGGTGAGTCTTTCTTTAAAGAGAGACTGTTCCAGCCGATATGCGGGATCTTCAGATCGCGGGGGATCACATCGGAGATCGGTCGTATTTCACCCGGCAGAAGACCGAGTCCCTCATATTCTCCGTACTCATAGCTTTTTTCGAAAAGTAGCTGCATTCCGAGACAGATTCCCAGCAGAGGCTTCCCTGCCGTCGCTTCCTCCCTGACAACGGCTCCGAGTCCGCTCGAATCCAGCTTTGCGGCTGCGTCCCGGAATGCTCCGACCCCCGGAAGGATCAGTTTGTCCGCAGCACGCAGCGCATCGGCATCTGCCGTCACCGTGACTTCATGGCCTATCGCGGCAAATGAGCTCTTCAGCGAAAACAGGTTCCCGACACCGTAGTCCGCGATCGCTATCATCCGATGACCCCTTTCGTCGAAGGGAGCTCATCCGCATTGAGTGCATCGATCGAAACCGCCTGTTTCAGGCTTCGTGCGGCAGATTTGAACACTGCTTCGATGATGTGATGTGAATTGCCTCCGGCAAGCTGTCTGAGATGCAGCGTACAGCCTGCGTTTCTGACGAATCCGAGCCAGAATTCCTCTACGAGTTCCGAATCGAAACTGCCGACCTTTTCCGTCGGGATCCGGATCTCATAACCGAGATAGGGCCTGCCGGAAATATCCACCGCTGAGAGGATGAGAGCCTCGTCCATAGGAAGGATGATACTCCCGTATCTGCCTATACCTTTCATATCTCCGAGAGCTTCTTTGAAGGCCTGCCCCAGAACGATGCCTATATCCTCCACGCTGTGGTGATCATCGACCTGATTGTCGCCTCTGCATGTGAGTTCGATATCAAATCCGGCGTGTTTTGAAAAAGCCGTGAGCATGTGATCCAGAAAGCCGCATCCGCTGTCGATAACGCTGCCTCCTTTTCCGTCAAGCTCAAGCCGCAGTTTTATTTCCGTCTCGTTTGTTTTTCTTTTTATCTCCGCGGATCTCATCTTTTCTCCTCCAGCAGTTCTTTTATAGTACGTATAAGTGTTTCCATGTCCTCAAGTTTTCCTATGGTGATCCTGTTATAATCGCTTATTTCTGGTTTTGAAAGATGCCTGATCAGTATCCCGCGCTCTTTAAGCTCAAGATACAGTTCTTTCCCTCCGATATCCGGATGTCTGACAAAAATGAAATTTGCGGAGGAATCCGTCACCGAAAAGCCGAGTTCTTTGAGTTTTTCGGTAGTATAAGCCCTATTATCGGCAATGATAGAACAGTTTTTTTCAAAATACTCCCTGTCTTTCAGAGCTCCTATCCCTGCGGCCATCGTCATGGAATTGATATTGTACGGATTCGTGGAATACTTGATTTTTCTGAGGTCACGGATCAGTTCGGCATTGCCGGCACCGAATCCGAGCCTTGCCCCCGCCATCGAGCGCGATTTGGAGAAGGTCTGCACGACAAGAAGGTTGTCATATTCATGGATCAGTGGAATGCAGCTCTCAGCGCCGAAATCGACATAAGCCTCATCGATCACCACGACGTTTTCCGGATTCCGGATAAGGATCTGCTCGATCTCCGCTCTTTTCAGCGCGATCCCTGTCGGCGCGTTCGGGTTTGCAAGGAATATCGTCTTGCCGATATCGAAATAATCCGTGATATCTACGGAAAAATCCTCTTTCAAGGGTATCTCGACGTAGGGCAGATTGTTTATTTCGGCAAACACCGGATAGAAGCCGTAGGCTATGTCCGGAAACGCCGCGGGATGCAGATCGTCACAGAAAGCCATAAAGGCAAAGTTCAGTATCTCGTCCGAACCGTTGGTGAACAGCAGCTCATTTTCTGCCAGTCCGAAGACCTCTGCTGCGGTCTTCACCAATCCGGTGCATTCGGGATCCGAGTACAGATTCAGCCTTTCAAATGCCGCTGAGGCCTCCTGCACGGCAAGATCGGAAACAGGAAAGGGAGACTCATTGGTATTGAGCTTTATATATCTGCGGTCCCTCGGCTGCTCACCGGGTGTATAAGGATCGAGATAAGCGTATTTATCACTGAAAAACCTGCTCATTCGTCCGCCTTCTTTCTTGAGAGAACGCTTCTCGCATGTCCGGTTAGACCTTCCTGCCTTGCAAAAAGCGCGATATCTTCCGCAACTGCATTCAAAGCATCGCGGGTGTAATAGGTGAACTGGGATTTTTTGATAAAATCATCCACCGAAAGCGGACTGCCGTATTTAGCGGTCCCGCCGGTCGGAAGAGTATGGTTCGGACCGGCATAGTAATCACCCAGCGGCTCCGGCGCATCACGTCCGAGAAAGATCGAGCCCGCGTTTTTCACTTTGTCAAGGTATCCGAACGGATCGTCCACGCACAGCCCCAGATGCTCCGGCGCTATCTCATTTGCGATCTCCAGCGCCTCCTCCAGGCTGCCGGTGATTATGATCTTTCCGTTGTTCTCTATCGAGGCCCTCGCTATTGCTTCTCTCTCCAGCAGAGAAAGCTGTCTTTCGATCTCCTTCTGAACTTTCTCCGCAAGATCTTCGGAATCCGTGATGAGCACCGCGCTGGACATGACATCGTGCTCTGCCTGGGCAAGAAGGTCCGCCGCCAGGACAGCGGGATCCGATCTTCCGTCCGAAACAATGAGCACTTCACTGGGTCCCGCCTCGGCATCGATGGAGACCTCACCGTATACCTGTTTCTTTGCAGCCGCAACATACGCGTTGCCGGGGCCTACTATCTTATACACCTTCGGAATGCTCTCCGTGCCGTATGCAAGCGCGGCAATCGCCTGAGCGCCGCCGACTTTGTAGATTCTGTCCACTCCCGCCGTATGTGCCGCCGAGAGGATCGCCGGATCCACCTTTCCGTCTTTCCGCGGAGGCGTTACCATGACAATCTCCGCGCATCCGGCTATTTTGGCGGGGATCGCATCCATCAGCACAGTGGACGGATACGGAGCAGTGCCGCCCGGCACATACAGCCCCACCTTCTCTATCGGCGTAATCTTCACGCCTAGCACGGTGCCGTCGGGATTCTCAATCCTGTAGCTTTCCCGGATCTGGCAGGAATGGAAGCGGCGGATGTTCGCTGCCGCCTTCTCAAGGACCGCCTTGAAACCGTCGGAGACCTCTCCGAGCGCCTCATCCATCTCCTCATCGCTGACGAGGAAATCATCGATCGCAACGCCGTCGAACCTTTCCGAATACTCTCTCAGTGCGGCGTCACCGCGCTCTCTGACATTCCGGATTATCTGCGCGACCGTTTCTCCCACCTCGGACACCGGAAAGGATCTGGAAAGGATCTCTCCCGGTGAGGAAAGGCCGCATTTCAGAATCTTTATCATGTTTCCACCTCTGCCTGCGCAGACAGGCCCTTCATCACTCTTTCTATCATCTCCTGCCTGAAACGGAAAGCCGATCTGTTCGCGATAAGTCTCGCGCTGATCTCAGCTAAGGTGTCTATGATCCTGAGATCGTTCTCCCGGAGCGTGGTGCCCGTCTCGGTAATATCCACGATCACGTCGGACAGGCCCAGGATCGGTGCGATCTCAATGGATCCGTTCAGATGTATGATATCGATCTCCCGCCCCGTGGACGCATAGTATCTCCGGGCAATTCCGGCATACTTCGTAGCCACTCTCAGTGTCCTCTGCGGATCATCCCTGTATCCGTCCGGAGCGGCGGATATCATGCGGCATTTTCCTGTTTTGAGATCAAGGAGTTCATAGACATCCGGCTGATACTCCATCAGGATATCCTTGCCCGCAACGCCGATATCCGCGGCTCCTCTCTCCACATATACGGGAACGTCCGACGGTTTCACCCAGAAGTACCGGACTCCCGCCTCAGGGTTTTCAAAAGTCAGCTTCCGGTTCGTCTCCAGGATCTCAGGGCAGGGAAAACCCGCGGCCTCGAACATCTTATATACTTTGTCGCCGAGCCTTCCTTTCGGAAGCGCGATATTCAGCATTCTTTCCATGCGGTCCCACCTCAAAGCAGTTCGTCCGGCAGAGCGATCCTCTCCAGTTCGTCCAGATAGACGGCAAATCCGACGGCATTCGATCTCCTGCCCATCTTCTCCATGAGTCTGTCATACTGGCCGCCGGAGAGGACTCTGTCCGGTATACCGTCGATGAACCCTCTGAAAACGATGCCGTTATAATAGCTCACGTCACCGATCAGCGAAAAATCTATCTCGGTTCTGGAGCGGACGCCGGGATCCTTCAGTCCGCAGATGATCATTTTCATTCTTTCCAGTCTGCTGCGAAGCTTGTCTCCAGCGCAGAGTTTTTCAAGCTCCGGCAGCACTTTGTCCGCTCTTCCGTAGACGGAAAGAAGTCTCTTCAGAGGCAGACTTCTTTCCTCAGGGATGTTTTCCTGTGCGCAGATCTCGGCTATCCCGTGCAGATTCCTCTCACCCGCACATTTAATTATCCTTCGTCTGACATCCTCGGAGTCTGTCATGTCATCCAGCAAAGCAAGCGGTATATCCATATCAGACAGCTCCAGAACATATGCGTTGCTGAGCATCCCGAGGCTCTCCGCGGCAAGTGAAATGACTTCGGCAAGGCATTCCGTATCTATCCTGCCTATGCATTCAAGCCCTGTCTGCATGATCTCTTTGAAAGACCCCGTTTTTTTAGACACACGGTAAACGCTCTCATCATAGCAGAGCTTCCTCAGACGGTCAGCCTCGTCTCTGCTGTTTCGGATTATCGAAAGAGTCACATCCGGCTTGAGTGCCATGAGCATGCCGTTCGTATCGGTAAAGGTTATGACATTGTCCGAAACAAGGAAGTCCTTGTTCCGGCTGTACAGGTCATATTCCTCGAAACGGCTCATCGTGTACTTTTCGTATCCGCTGGCCATGTATAAGGCACGCAGGGCGAAGAGGATCCTCTCGGTGTTGCTCAGAACGGAAGCGTCAAACTTCATCTTCCTTCTCCTGTTCCTCAAGTCTTGCTATCACCGTTTCATATCCGCCGTCACCGTAATTCAGGCATCTGCTTACCCGGCTGATGGTCGTGCTGCTTGTCCCGACCTGCCGGGAGATCTCCTGATAGCTTTTCCCGCTGTACAGAAGTCGTGCGGTTTCAAACCTTTGTGCCATATCCTGGATTTCCTTTATCGTGCAGAGATCTTCAAAAAAGGCTCTGCTCTCGTCCTCTGACTCAAGAAGCAGAACGCTGCGGAAAAGAGCATTTACCGCTTCCGAATAATAGTTTTGCATATCTGTCTCCTTTGCGATTATTACTTTAGCAGTCTATCACTCTATTCTAATAAAGTCAACTATAATAATACGATATCTTTAAGAGTTTTTTAAAATATGCTATAATCAACACAACGAATGTTCGATGCAAGCGGTAATTTGGTCATACTGTCCTGTACGCGGGACAGAAAGGAGGATACATGGCAGGTATTCTTGATTATATTAAGTGGCGAGGTGATCTCAGCCATGAGGTTTCGCCTTTCAATGAAGTAGACTACTATGTGTTTTCAAAGATTGGTTCGCCTGATTTTTCCGGGATCGTTCCTGACGATGATTCCACGATTGACCTTCAAAACTGCACAGACAGGCTTTTTGGTGATGATCCCGATTCAGTTTCGTTGGGCCTTTTAGCCTCAAAAAGCATTCTTAAGGTCCTTCGTATCCTGCCTTCCAAACCGAGATACCGGGATCTGTTGCTTTCCGGATTTAGGGCAGTGTTCAGTGAATCTGATACAGAGCAGTTCTCAGCACTCACTCTTATCCTTCCGGATGGAGTCTGTTTTGTCAGTTTCAGAGGAACTGACGATTATTTAGTATCCTGGAAAGAAGACCTTCAGTTGAGCGTCAAAGATTCCATTCCCGCTCAACGTGACGCTGCCGCATATCTTCAATGGGCTGCTTCTGTCTATCCCGGTCCCATTATAGTTGCCGGACATTCCAAAGGCGGCAATCTTGCCGTCTATGCCGCGACCATGCTCTCCCCTGATCTTCAGGCCAGGATCAAAGGGGTATATAGTTTTGACGGTCCCGGTTTCAAGGCGGACTTCTTTACCCATGACGGTTTTCTTGCAATCAGTGACCGTTTGCATGAGATTGTCCCTGAAACATCCATTATAGGCATTCTTCTTGAGAAGGCACTTCCTTATGAAATAGTCCGATGTGTATACTCCGGAATCCAGTCCCACGACGGATACCGCTGGGAAACATCGCCCACCGGCTTTGTCCGCGCTGAGTCGCTGACCGATTCCAGCGAAGCTTTGAATGAGACCATGGATAAAACTATCAGCGAAATGTCTCCGGAAGAGGCAGATTCTCTTATTGGAGAGCTTTTCCGGATTCTGACGGACACCGGTGCAAAGACTGTTTCCGATCTGGCGGATTTCAATCTCATAGGCAGTTTCCGCCTTGCCAAGAACCTGATCATGGAGAGCCAGATCCGGGGTCTTGGCGGCAAACTGATCGAAAACATGATCAAATGCATCATCCGTCAGTGATGCTGTACAAGGACATTCCCTTTTTCATGCATTCACTCATCTGAGATCCTTATCATTTTTCCGGAGTCTGCCATGCCAGAATCTGAAATCATCACGTTCCGCTATCCGAACGGTGAGTATCAGAGAGTCCAGAAGGTCACTTTCGACAGCTGGTCACAGCTGGAATATCTTCTCCCCTCCCGTTCCGAAAGAGCCTTCGATTCGCTGTGCTCCCTCTATAAACGCTATATAATCCCGAAGTGTCCCTGGTTATTCGGAAGACTCATCCTTTTCCGCATCCCGGATGATGTCACGGTTCCTTTTCCCTTTGAAACGGAACGGTACGGTTCCGTGGCGGACAAACTCACAGCAGCCGCCATCGCTTTGCGAAGCGGTGTCGTGGTCGCCGGGAATAAACCGGTCTTTCTGTCCGGCGCAGTGAGGGAATTCTGGAGATGTCTCGAGGTCAGAAACTGCGTGAAGATCCTCTGCGGGTATCTTCCCCACACGACGGTCCTGCCTGTTAACGACCTCTGCGGATTTCTGACCGAAAACGAAAACTCTGCCGCTTTCCGGTCCAGTGCTTCATTTTTTACCATGGAGCGCTTCGACTGCGCCAGCGCATATGACAGCATAGGCACTCCGATAGGCCTCCATGTAAAGGACGGCTTCATCTTCAGCCCGCCGATGTATTTGCGCGAAGCCCTGCTCGTCGGAAAAGACGGGAAGGCTTCGATTGCGGTTCCTCGGCTTTCCGATCTCACGATGGAAATAAACGGTTCATCCGTAACCCCGGACGAAACAAATACTTTTTTCAGACCTTCCTGCCGGATCACGCCGAAACACGGAGAAAGGGACCTTGTCATAATCGGTTCGAAGATCGCCGCCGTGCATGAAGGCGGAAACACTTTCGTTCCTTCTTCCGGTTTCGTTCTCCGGGACTGCGGTACCCATGCGATGCCCGGAGACACGGTGACTTATCACGGATTAGAGGATGTGCTTTTCGGCATTCAGGCCGGAAACAGCGCTGTTGTCAACGGGAAAAAGACCGGGCATTTTATTTCCCCTTTTTATAATATCAAAAGGCTCTGGAGCACATCCTACCCTCCCAGCCTTTACCCGCTCAATTATAACAGAGACAGGGCGCCCAGAATGGTATTGGGAACGGACAGCGGCGGCACGCCGGTCATCCTGTGGGCAGAGGGAGCCGGCAAACTGAAGTATTTCCCCGGAAAAGAAAGCTGCGGCGCTTCCCTTTCGGAGATGGAGGATATCTGTCAGAAGCTCGGTCTTGTCAATGCCGTCAATCTCGACGGCGGAGGCTCGGCGCAGATCATTCTGAACGGTTCACGCTCCCTCAGGATCTCCGACAGGAATCCGGACAATACCGAGGCAGAGCGCGCGATCCCCGTAGCTCTGATGATCAGATGAACAGCATGAGGATAATCAAAGAAACCGAAAACACGATAATATGCGTCAAGCCCGCAGGTGTTCTGTCGACAGATGAGCCCGGCGGGATGCCTTCACTCGTCAGGGATGCCCTCGGAGAAGCCTGTTCAGAAATCTGTACAGTTCACAGGCTCGACAGAGTCGTCAGCGGACTGATGGTGCTGGCAAAGAACAGCACGGCCGCTTCAATTCTCGGACAGCAGATCATGGCCCGTTCATTCGAAAAAGAGTACCTTGCCGTGATACATGGCTGTCCTCAGGAATCGGAAGGCAGATTCACGGATCTGCTTTTCCGTGACAGATATGCGCGCAGGACACTCATTGCCGACTCTCCCGCCAAAGGCGTCCGGGAAGCCGTGCTCGATTATTCGCTGCTGGAGAAGACGGATGATCTGAGTCTGGTGAAGATCTGTCTGGGTACCGGCAGGACCCACCAGATCAGAGTCCAGTTTTCATCAAGAGGCATGCCCGTCGTCGGAGACAGGAAATACGGCACGGATGACGGCTGCGATATCGCCTTGTGGTCATACCGTCTGGCATTCGATGAGCCTTTCACAGGCGAAAGGATAGATATCTCCCTGCCTCCGCCCGGACAATATCCGTGGAATCTGTTCGGCTGTTGAACTGCATGCAAAAAGGAAGCCGCCATCGGCGGCTTCCTTTTTATTGTCATTTATTCCTTAGATCAGAACGCAAACGGATCCGGTCTTTCTATTGTCTGTCCGGGCCAGAGCTCATCCGGATCGCAGAGGTCATATTTCTTCACATAATCGATCATCATGGCAAAATCCGCGCATCCGGGACGGACAGGGCCGGCAAGCTCCGCTGCTTTTTTCACATCCACCCAGACCGCCTCTTCCACCTCGTCCGAGAGATGGAACTCGCACTTGGGGCAGAATGCCAGAAACGCGATCATCAGCACACCGCCTCTGAACCAGTATGTCCCGAGGCTCTCGAGATTCCGGATCTCGATGCCGAGTTCCTCCTTTATCTCCCGCACCGCTGCATGCTCCGCGTTCTCTCCCGGAAGGATGAAGCCGGAATTATACATCCAATGCCTGTAAGTAAGGTGGGACTGTCTCGTCATGACCACCTCGTTATACTCATTGTAAGTCAGGACAATGACCGCTGTTGGGAAGGAATCGTACCATGTTTTTTTACAGGGATCGCACCAGGGCACCATTCCGTCTTCCTTCGATTCTCTCAGAGAGAGTTTTCTCCCGCACTGGGGACAGTATTCATAGTGAAGTACCATTTTCTCTCCTCAGCTGACGGAATCAGTCATTTTCTCGCTCTGACGATCGCTCCGACCGATGAGACGACCACAACAGCGCAGAAAATGAAAATGAAAACCTTCGTGGTATTGCTCGTGAGAAACGACATAAGCGGATTGAAGCCGTTCAGAATGGTTATCACGACGAGAGCAAGCGCCATGCAGATTGCCAGATGACTCAGAAACTCCATAATCTTCATAGGGTATCTTCCTTTCAGCCTGCGGAGTCCGGCGTCTCCGCGATGAGAAGGATCTCACCGAGATTGCGGCCGCCGCCACTTGGTATATTATACCTTTTTCCGTTGAACGTGAGGATCGATGAAGCGCCTCCGTCCATATTATAGGCGCGAACGCAGCCGAGATCCTCGAATATCTGCGCAAATTCCGTAAGGACCATTCCGCGGGCATGGCTCTGTCTTCCGTCCGCCACCACGAAACAGTAGTGTCCCGGTTCATAGTAGCCGAATCCGCTCCTCGGAGCCGCTTCCTTTTCGATCACATAGGTGGTATTGAAGCTCGTCATGGCCTTTCCATTGGAGTCGAGAAGCATGGGGCCGAATTTCCAGGTCTGGTAAGCACCTGAGGCGATGATGTCCGCCGGATCATAGGCGGAGGGCGAATAGGTCTCAACAGTCCCGTCATAGTAGAGCACGCAGAGATCGTACTCCATGGGTTCGTCATAATACACTTCGCCGTTACGCACCAGAATGCCGAACTTCTGATTGTTGCACCAGTCTCCGTTCATGGAGAGAATCGCTCCGGAATTCCGGGCCATGGCAACGGCTTCCTGCTCGCCATAATAGGAGTATTGCCCGTTGGCAAAATATGTTTGAAAATTCTCCATGCTCGCCACATAGATGTCACAGACGTAATAGGTCTGGAAATAGCCGTTGTACTCTCCGCTGAAGGTGTCAATCGTAATAGAGATGTTCGGACTTGAATAGGAATTTTCGGTTATAACGACTTCATCCGTAAATTTATCGGCGAATTTTCTCTGCCATTCGGTACGGCCGTCATCCACGACGGGAGGCTGCTCGGTTTCCGCCGGATCATCGGGGATCTCCGATGTTACGGCCGGTTCCGGCGTTTTCTCCGGTTGAGCGGAAACCGTCGCGGGGACATTTACCGTAGAGATCGGCTGGACAACGGTGTTCCCTGCCGTAAGTCGGGGAAGAACATGGTGGAAGAAAGCGAAAACGACAAGGATCATCCCGGTCATCAGCATATCGAGAAGGACCATCCGCAGCACAGAACCGCGCTTTTTCTCTTTTGTCGTGTTGACACGGTATTCTTCTTCCGTTCTTCCCACTGCCTGCTCTTCCCTGATCCGAACCTGTGCATCTCGCCGGATGCGCTCCGGATAGTCACGTTCTCCCGGGACTGTCCTTTGTTCCGGAGAAACTCCTGTATTGTTGACCGCTCTCCTCGCGGAAGCGGCTGAATGCTTTGGACTTGAATGTCTGCCTTCCATTATTCTCTCCAAAAAAGTCGGTCTTATAAGCTGTCCGGTCATTCAGTATACGACAAAAACCGGGATAATGTCAAATCCCGGTCTTTGTCTATACAGCATGAAAGGGGCATTCGGACGGATCTCAGTACTCGTATATGCCGCCGCCTATGAATTCGCGTATGAGAGAATCCGGGGCTACCAACGGTTCTTCGATGATCCCGAACATCTGAAGGGCGGGAAGCACCTTCCGTATCTCATCGAACCGTTCGATCCCCTGCGGAACGGCGGAGAAAAGCTTTGTGGCTATGGAGTTCAAAACGGGCAGCTCATACGGAAGAGAGGAGTCAAACTGATAGTCAGCCTGATCTTTGTAGGGGGAAATATATTTGATCTCACCTCGCCGGACATTTCCCCACATCGACATCGTGTCCGCAGGGTCGGTGCCGCGGAAGAGATAATCCCTCACGGTGCGGCGCACGAGTCTGAACCATGTCCTCTTGAAAACGATATTCCCTTCGAATTCAACATCGCTTCGCGCCGAGATATACAGCTTGAATGCATTGGGATGGCGCGCGGTGATCATGCTGTTGAGCGCATGGATGCCTTCGAAGATCACGATCTCGTTTTCTTTCAGCTTGATGGATTTGGAAGGTTCCTGTATCCGCATCTGCCGGGAGAACTCATATTTCGGAACGAAGATCCTCTCTCCCGCCTCAAGCTGGTCAAAATGCCTGTTCAGCAGTTCCATATCCAGGCACAGCGGGCTTTCAAGGTCATAATCCCCTTCGGGTGTACGGGGGACCGTCTCCGGCTCTATTGTGTTGAAATAGTCATCCATGGCCACGTAGTGGGATTGGATACCCCTTCTCTCCAGCGCCTCCGCTATCTTCATGGACGTGGTGGTCTTTCCCGAACCTGAAGGGCCGGAAAGCAGGACAATAAGGCTTTTCTTTTTGTTCTCAAGGATCAGGTCCGCCGCCTTTTCGACTTTTGCCAGATATGCCTCGTCCGCCTCTTTCATAAAGCCGACGGGATCGGCAACTGTTTTATAATTCAGTTCCTTCAGCTGATATGCCATGTTCATTCTCCTTTGAAAAGAATCCGGTGATCTTTTTTCTGTCCGCACAGATCTTACCGATCGTCTCTATATACTCTTTGGGATATTTCGGGTTCATGACACGGATGTTTCTTCCGTCTCCCGGGCGGATCAGCTTTGTCGATCCCCCGCCGCCCATGGCGATTATACTGCAGAGCTCTTCCATTATACAGATATTATACAGGTTGGCAAAGCCTTTTTTTGTCCAGCCCGTGTTCTCAAAACCGCCGGACATGAATTTCTGCCGGTACAGATAATACGGCTCATATCCCTTTTCCCGGAGGAGCTTCGACGAAAAGTTCAGCATTCTTCCGACTTCTTCCCCTGAAGGAATCTCCGTTTCTTCAAGTGTTATCCGGGAGCCTTTTTTCAGAGAAAGCGTATGGACCGTGATATTCTCCGGTTCCAGTCCGGAGACCGTGCGCAGAGACCTTTCGAAGTTTTCCGGGGTATCGGAAGGAAGCCCTGCGATCAGATCCATATTGATCTGAAAAGCGCCAGCAGCCCTCACCATATCCACAGCCGAAAGGATATCTCCCGCAGTATGCTTCCGGCCTATCACATTCAGAACAGAGTCTGACATCGTCTGCGGGTTGACACTGATGCGCGTGACGCCGTGTTCCCGCATGACAGCGAGCTTTTCTGGGTTGATGGTTTCCGGACGCCCCGCCTCTACCGTGAATTCCCGGACGGATGAAAGATCGAATCGCTGTTCTATTTCCGAAAACAGTCCATACAGCTGCTCCGGGGCCAGGGTTGTCGGAGTCCCTCCGCCGAAATAAACGGACACAGGCCTCAATCCTGCTGAAGCGGCAGCCTTGGCTGTCGCCCGGATCTCCTTTTTGAGCGCCTCCGTGAACGGAGCGATCAGATCACGGCTTTTTTCCACGGACTGACTGACAAAGCTGCAGTATGAACAGCGTGTCGGGCAGAACGGGATGCCGACATAGAGACAGACATCCTTTTCTTTCAGCCCCGCTCTCGTGCGCATGGTGTATGCCGCCGTGTCCATGCACAAAGCAGCCCGTTCCGGAGAGACATCATATTCCTTTTCGAATCTCTCCAGCGCATCCCGGCTGTTCTGTTCCTCATCCAGAATACGGGAAAGGACCTTTCCGGGACGGACCCCTGTCAGAGCCCCCCATACCGGTCGCGGAACTCCCAAACGCAGCGCGGCTCTGTAGATCGCATTCTTCAGCAGCCGCTGCTCTGTCCTGTTCGAAAGGAGAACCCCCGCATTTTCGTCAACGAAAGCGGAATCCCTGCCCTCCCGGCAATCCTCTCCGTTTATCAAAAGGCATGCCGCTTCAGTGATACTTCCGTTCCGGCGAAGGCTGACCTCCATCCTGTCTCCTTCGGGGTCCCCTCCCGGATACTCCGGTCTTTCTTCGGGGAAAACGGTAAGAAGCATCTGCTCCACAGCATATTTATAATCATGTCCGAAGAGATATATTTTCATATTTTGTATTATATCATCAGCAGGTCATAAATGCAAAAAATGCTTGAAATCACTTGCTTTTTCAGTTAAGATAATTATGTAGGGCAGTTATGGAGGCAGTATCGTATAAGAAGCGGAGTATTTTAATGTTTTGTGTCGGCGAGAAGATTATCTACGGTGAAAACGGAGTATGCACCGTTGAAAAGATTGCCCCTCTTGAAATGAACGGGTCCGTTCCGGACAGGCTGTTTTATCATCTCAGGCCTCTTGTGGGCAGCGGCAGACTGTTTACGCCGGTCGATTCCAACGCATATATGAGACCGGTCATGAGCAGGGACGAAGCTGAGGCCTTCATCGCCGGAATACCCGCAATTGAGCCGGCCATATGCAGTGACAACCGATTCAATCATGTCGATTCTTTCTACAGGGATCTTTTCAAAACGCACGAACTTGAAGATCTGGTTTCCGTGATCAAAGGTCTTACCCTGCGTCTCGACGAAAAGAAAACAAGAAGCAGCCGGGCGGAAGCTACTATAAAGCGGGCAAAGGATATTTTATACAGCGAACTGTCCATTTCTCTTGACATAGACCTGAAATCGGTCGAAAGCTATATTGCTGAAAAATCAGGTCCGATCGTTTGATCACGGTCTCAAGGCGATCATCTCTGACCACTTAACCGAAACACCGGTCACCCTCTCAGGGCGGCCGGTGCTTTTTTATTTGCCTGGCGCAGATTTACGTGTTGTTTTTTATGATTGCCTTATAGAAATCCACAGCACCCGTGAGACTCGAGCAGTCGATGTTCTCATTGATCCCGTGCATTCCCTTCATCTGGTCTTCTCTGTATGCAACAGGTGCAAATCTTATACATGCGTCACATATCTCCTGATAAAACCGCGCATCGGTGCCGCCGGTCATGACATAGGGGCACACCGGCAGTCCGGGGAACACCTCGCCTATTACACGTTCGACCAGATGGAAGGCGTCGCTGTCGGTGTTTACGGGCGGCATTGCTCCGTAGGCTCTCAGCACTTCCACATCGATATCATGTTTTGCAGCCAGCTTTGCAATCACCGCATTGCTCTCCTCCGGCCCCTGATGCGGAATATAACGGAGGTTGATCGTCAGGGTCGCCTCCTGCGGCAGAACATTGCTTGCCTCCGATCCCGACTGCATCGTGAATGCCACGGTGGTACGGAGCAAAGCAGCAGCCTCCGGTGAGATCGACGGAAGGATCTTTTTCAGAAGAGGGCCGAAAAGCCAGAGGTTGCCGAAAAGCAGCCTGTAATGGAAGGGCCCGTATGCGGAGATGCTTTTAAACATCTCTCTGACCTCCGGCCCGAACTCCAGTTTCATCGGATCATGCCTTTCAAAGTCATAAACGAACTTCGACAATCTGGCAATCGGAGAATTTCTGGAAGGATAACTGGAATGACCGCCGTGTGACCGTGCGGAGAGCTTCAGATCACCCATTCCTTTTTCCAGAATGCCTACCATGGCATAGTATCCTTCGATACCTTTCAGTGGCGATTCCACGATGGCGCCGCCTTCATCACAGACCAGATACGGCCTGACATTGCGGCGCTTCAGCTCTTCGACGAGTTTTGTGCATCCGTCTCCCCCGACTTCTTCGGTGCAAGAAGAGCTCAGATATACATCCTGTTCCGGAACATATCCGTCCGCAAGCAGTTCTTCCACAGCCTGGAAAAAGCCCATTACATCACACTTGATATCCCCGCTGCCGCGGCCCCACACCTTCCCGTCTGCAATGTCACCGGAAAAAGGGCCGTGGAGCCACTCTCCCTCCGCCGGGACGACGTCCTGATGGCTCATGAGCACGACCGGTCTTTCACCGCTTTTCCCTTTCCAGCAGAAAAGGAGGTTCCCGTCGATCTCGGTCTTTTCAAGCTTTGCATGGACCAGCGGAAAGAGTTCTTCAAGCACCTTGTGGAATCCGAGGAATTTCTCTCTCTGGTCTATCCCATGATAAGATACTGTCTCGACCTTTACCATCTCCGACAGTTTTGCAGCGTATATCCGCTCTCTTTCCGGATCGGATGCGGGCCGCCAGGCCGACTTCCGTGCGGGTGTGGAGATCGTTTTGATGACGGCGATCAACACGAGCAGAAGCAATACGGCAAGGGCCGCAAGGATAAAATAAACGATCAGCATGAATTTCTCCTGCCTTTCTTTTTCCTGACTTCGGAATACAGAACGATAAAGAGCCCCGCATAGATATCCTTTTATAATCATTATGCCCTTACTGGAATAGTGTAAGGGCATAATGACTTATTACAGATAGAACAGCAGGATCACCAGCGCTAACCCCACGGCAAA
This sequence comes from Oscillospiraceae bacterium, assembly GCA_017434755.1. Lineage (GTDB taxonomy): Bacteria > Bacillota > Clostridia > Oscillospirales > Oscillospiraceae > Limivicinus. Next base: position 40,682 of record JAFRER010000018.1, read on the forward strand.
GCACAGTCCGATCAGCAACACGGCCTTCAAGGCTCCCAGGATCGCCCAGACCCGCTCTTTGCGGGTAAAGGCGCTGTCATCTGCAGCCGGAACGCTGTCTGCACGCGCGGACCTCGCAGGATCGTTTTCTCTAGGGACAAACCCGAAGGGGTTCCTGCGTGTCACTCCGCTCATGTCGGCAATGGTCCTGCCGTCATCTTCAAAACCGTCTCGAATGTCTTCGTTTTTCATTCTTCGTCATACAGGTGGCATACCACGTAGTGCCCCGGCTCCACCTCATGCTGACAGGGGGTCTCAACCTTGCAGCGCTCCGTACATCTGGCGCAGCGTGTATGGAACTTGCAGCCCGAAGGCGGATTGGCCGGGCTCGGGATGCTTCCCTCCAGAACTATCCTCTTCATCTTGGCATCCGGATCGGGGATGGGAATGGCGGAGAAGAGTGCTTCCGTATAGGGATGGAGAGGATTCGAGAAGATGTCGTCCGTGCTCCCGTACTCGACCAGATCGCCCAGATACATCACTCCGACAGAATCGGAAATATGCTCGACGACGCTCAGGTCGTGGGAGATAAAGAGATAGGTCAGCTTGAACTGCTCCTGCAGTTCTTTCAGCAAGTTGATGATCTGCGCCTGGATCGAAACATCCAGCGCCGAAACAGGCTCGTCGCAGACAACGAATTCCGGATTGAGCGCAAGCGCGCGGGCGATGCAGATTCTCTGCCTCTGGCCGCCCGAGAACTCATGCGGATAACGGTCCTTGTGGAAGGGCTGCAGACCGCACTTGTCCATGATGTCGTCAATGTAATCGTCAAACTCTTTTGCCGGCACCAGATTGTGCTCACGGACCGCCTCGCCGATGATCTCGCCTACCGGAAGACGCGGGGAAAGGCTGGAGAAGGGATCCTGGAAGATAATCTGCATTTTCGGGCGCAGCGCGCGCATCTCCTTGGCCGTCAGGTCATATACCTCCTGCCCGTTGAAGAGCACCTGCCCGCCGGTCTTTTCCCCGGACAGCCGCAGGATGGTGCGTCCGCAGGTGGTCTTGCCGCAGCCGGATTCGCCCACGAGGCCCATGGTGGTCCCGCGTTTCAGATTGAATGTGACACCGTCCACAGCCTTGACGTATCCCACGGTGTGGGCGATCAGACCGTCCTTGATGGGGAAATACTTTTTCAGCGCATTGACCATAAGGATGTACTGCGGGTCATATTCTACCGGAGTATATTCGTTTGTAATCACAAGGGAGGATTTTTCCTTCGCGTTCGCCATCATGCATCCTCCTTCCCGTCATAATAGAGATAGCAGCTGACCTCATGGGTATCACTGAGCTTGATCGTTCCGGGATACTCGCCGGAGCAGCGGGCGCACTGTTTTTCACAGCGGTCCTTAAAGTAGCAGTAATCCGGCATGTTGATCGGATTCGGCACTTTCCCCGGTATGGAATACAGCTTGTCAATCTTTTTGCCGACTACGGGCTTTGATGCCATCAGGCCGATCGTATACGGATGTGCGGGATGATGGAAGATATCGTCCGCGGTGCCCTTTTCCACGATCCTTCCCGCATACATGACCACCACGTAATCGGCCATCTCGGCAATGACACCCAGGTCGTGGGTGATAAACATAATGGAGGAATTGATCTTATCCTTCAGATTGCGAAGCAGATCAAGGATCTGGGCCTGGATCGTGACATCCAGAGCCGTGGTGGGTTCATCTGCGATAATAATGCGCGGATTGCAGGCAAGAGCCATCGCGATGACCACACGCTGACGCATGCCGCCGGAAAGCTCGTGCGGGTACATTTTATAAACGCCCTCGGAATTGGCAATGCCCACCATCTCCAGCAGTTCGATGGTGCGAGCTTTGATCTCCGCCTCGGTCTTCCCTTCCCCGTCGTGCAGCTCGATGACCTCGTTGATCTGGTCCCCGATGCGGAACACCGGGTTCAGAGCCGTCATGGGCTCCTGAAAGATCATGGAGACATAGTTGCCGCGGAGTTTCTGCAGGACCTCGTTCGGGGCCTTGGTGACGTCGTAGGCCTTGCCGTTGCCCATGTTCAGGCGGATCTCGCCGCTCACCACCTGCCCCTGGGGGCGCTGGAGCAACTGCATCAGCGAGAGGCTGGTGACCGACTTGCCGCAGCCGGATTCACCGACCACACCCACGGTCTTGCCGATGGGCACATCGTAGCTTACGCCGTCCACAGCCTTCACGGTGCCGGCGTCGGTAAAGAAATAGGTATGCAGGTCGTCGAACTCCACCGAGTTGTTCCAGTCGCGCATCTGCGTGAGATACTCGCTCTCGGGAACGTTCTTGCGTTTGCGGTTCTTTTCGTATGCATTCGTGATCTTCCGGTTTTCTCTCGAAATACGTCTTGCTTCTTTAGCGGAAAGGTATCCGTCGTTTGTTTTTTTAGCCATGCTCGCACACCTCCCGTTCAGCGTTTCATCTTCGGATCGAAGGCATCTCTAAGGCCATCACCCACCAGGTTCCATGCCAGAACGGTCAGCAGCAGGAGCGTTCCTGCCGGAACCCAGATGAACCAGTAATTCTGCAGAACGAAAGTATTATTAACATCATTTATTATATTGCCCCAGGATGCAAAGGGATATTTAACACCCAAGCCGAGAAAGCTCAGAGAAGCCTCTGTGATAATAGTCCCGCCGATTCCCATGGTGACGGAAACAATGATCTGGGGAATGACGTTCGGGACCAGGTGCTTGAATATTCTTCTGGATACCCGGATGCCGCCCGCCTCGGTGGCCGTCATGAACTCCTGCTCACGCAGGGACAGGATCTGGCCGCGTATGAGGCGCGCCATGCCTGGCCAGCCCAGGAAGCCGAGAATCAGCATAAGGTAAACCATGCGAAGCTTAGGATCTACATTCATAGCGTCCATCGCAGCGCCGAGAATAATAAGCAGAGGCATCGAAGGGATACAGTAGAATATATCCACGATACGCATGATCAGGTTGTCGACCCACTTGCCGAAGTAGCCTGCAAGGCCGCCCATGATGATGCCGAGAATGGTGCTGATGGCCTCCACGATGAAGCCGATGATCAGGGACACGCGTCCGCCGTACATCAGCCTCGTCAGCATGTCCATGCCGTTGCGGTCCGTGCCGAGCCAGTGCTCGCGGCTGGGAGCCGCGTAGGTGTCATATACGCGAGTCTCCGTAGCCTGCCGAATCACCCAGTTTTTGACATCTGCTTTATAGTCTATGGTATACTCATGTTCAATGCCGTCGGTGTCGGTAAAAACAAATTTGTCGGCGCCTGCCTCCAGTTCGGCCACCAGCTCCTCCTGGAAAGTGCGGGAGAGGAATGTGCCGGGGACAATGGTCTGGATGACATACCGGCTTATAAATGCGAGTTCTTCGCCTTCCGGCGTTGAAACGCCGCCGTCATCATCGATAAAGAAATCCGTTCCCTCATTAGAAAAGCTTTTCTCTCCGTTCGTATAGGCCTTCAAAGCATTAAAGACAAACTCGAACTGAAGAGTTTTCCCTTCCACGCTGGGCGTAACGATATCCTTATAGGCAATACCTATCGTTGTATCGCTTTCGAGGAGCGTAACGCGGTAAAAATCAGGGCCCTCCTCGTAAACTCCATAGTCTATCTCACGGTAAGTAAAAGAATCCTTATGCTTTTGAGTAGCAAGCACTACCTGTGCCTGAATAATGGAATCGAATTTCTGATCCGGAGCAGCCATGTACCGGAGTTCATTATTTTTAACCGCACCGGCATATTCCTTGTTTTGGATATCAATGCGGTAAAATTGCTGGTTTTCTCCATACGGACTCAAAATTCCGCCCAGAAAAGAGAATGCGAACATAAAAGCAAGTACGATAAGCCCCACGACGGCTATCCGGTTGCGGAGAAAACGCTTTGTAACCATAGCGCCCGGAGAGAGGACCTTGACGCGGCGGTCGTCGTTCAGAGAATACTGCTCCTCTTCAACTTGAGCCACAGTGTTTTTGTTTTCTGTATTATCGCTCATTGTCTGCCGTTCTCCTTTCCTATGCGATGCGGACCCGCGGGTCGACCACCGCATAGAGGATATCGGCGATCAGGTTCCCGACCAGCGTCAAAATGGCAAGGAAGGCCAGATAAAACATGCTGAAGGGAATGTCCCCGGCCACCATCGCGTGGTAAGATGTATAGCCGATGCCGGGGATGGAAAACATCGTTTCGGTGAACAGAGCCCCAGAGAAAAGTCCCGGCAGGGATCCGCCGACTATGGTCACCAAAGGGATCAGCGTATTCCGGAAAGCGTGCTTGTAGATGACCTTGTGCTCGTCCAGTCCCTTAGCCCGTGCGGTGCGGATGTAGTCCGCGTTGAGGACCTCAAGCATGTTGGTTCGGGTGTAACGCATCAATCCTCCGATAGAAATGACAATAAGCGTCAGGATCGGAAGCACTAGATGGTGGCATTTATCCAGAAACTGTCCCCAGGCATTCAATTGTTCATAGTTTCTTCCGACCAGTCCGAACAGGTCGAACCAGCCCAGCTTGACACTGAACAGAAGCTTCAGCAGAGCGATGAAAAAGAACGTCGGCAGTGAAATAAAAGCGATTGCAAGAACCGAGATCGTGTAGTCGGTCTTCGTATACTGCTTCGTGGCCGCGATGATGCCCAGCGGGATGGCGATCACCAGCTCGAAGAACATGGTGATGAGTCCCATCCAGAAGCTGAGCCAGACGGTATCGTTGAATTTTTCGATGACCGGCACGGTATAATACCAGCTGTCTCCGAAACTGCCGCGGAAGAAGTCCCCGAGCCAGTGGAAATAACCGGCAATAATTCCTCTGTCCATACCGTACATTTCGTTCAGCTGAGCCATCCATTCCTCAAAGCTTTTGGAATTTGGCTGGAGAGATTTCTGACGCGCCATGGCTTCGATATAAGATGTCGGCAGACAGCGCATCAGAGTATAAATGATCAGCATTACGAAGAAAAAGATGATCACCGCCAGAAAGAGGCGCTTGATGATGTATTTGCGCACAGGCATGACCTCCGTTCATTTGGGGACCGGAGAAGCCGCTTCCCGTTATGCACGGAACAGCGCTTCGGCTGCGAGCCCGCTAAATATCCGTACTGCCGCATAACCTAAGGCAGTCATCCGGGACCGCAACTGCCCTTGGTTATACGGCGGTTGGATATCCCTGCGGCCCCGAAGGACCGCAGGGATATGGTTTGCCGGACAGATCCGGCAGAGTATTAACATCTTAAATCAGTTGAGTTCGATGTTCTCGATCTCACTGAGCCAACCGTAAAAGGTGGTGATATCGGGGGTCACGGTATCCAGATTGACACGCTCGGTGCTGAAGATCACGCAGTTCTGACGCTGATAGTTCGGGATTTCGACCGCCCAGTCGATGATAATATCGAGGCAGGCCTTGTACATGGCCTTACGGTAAGTCTGATCAAGAGAAGCTCTGGCATCGAGGATAAGCTGATTGAGTTCCGCATCGTCGATATCATACATATAGTTGGAACCGCCTGCAACATGATTCTCATCGCCCGAGAAATAGATCTGGTACATATCCGGATCAAGGCTGGCGCCCCAGGCGGCAGTCCAGATGCCGATATTCTCAGCCTCAATGTCGGTCCAGATTTGAGAGGTATCGGAGTAGTCCTTGATGATAAGGGTCATGCCGATCTTCTCGAGAGCATTCTTTGCTTCGCTCAGGATCATGAATGCAGGGTGGTCTCCGTTTCCGCCTGCGGGAATACCGGCGGTGTACTCAAGAGAAGCGCCCTTAGGTGCGGCTGTGAGTTTTCCGTCCTCAACTGTATAGCCAGCTGCCTCGAACCAGCCGAGAGCATCCCGCAGAGCGGCATCATATCTCTCTTCATCAGTCATGCCAGCAGTGTAAATATCATTGCCGTCCACATCGGTGGAGAAGGCCACTTTGTAGCCGTCGTCAGCGGGACGCGGAGCGGCCCAGGAAGTATTAGAAATCGGGTAATTGATAACGGATGCGGCATCGCCATAGTAGGAGTCGTTTGCAACAGCACGGTATACCGCAAAAATGGTGCCGAGGCCCTTGCGGAGCGCCTTGGAGGCATCCGAAGCAGGATCTTTGTCGACATTGATGACATTGGCGCTCATGCCGATATAGCCGTAGCCGAGGTTGTCGACAAGGCTTGTGGTGATGACATCACCGTTGATGCTGTCATTTCCGTTGATTGAGCTGATCTGCGCAGCTTTGTCCTTGGAGAAGGAAGGATCGGTAATATCGATGGTTCCGGTAACAACGCCGTTGAGCTTATCATCGTCGGTGTAGCAAACAATGAAGTTCACGTACTTTGTTTTGGGGGCGCCTTTGAAGTAAAGGTCATTTGCTTCAAAGTATACCACACCGTTTTCAAACTTAACAAACTTGTAGGGGCCTGCGCCGACGGGCTGGGTGGTCTTTGCCCTGACGGAACTCAGGTCGCCCTTGGTGAAGCCGAACATATTGTTGTCATAATCATAAAGGGAAGCATCGCCGTAGTAATGCAGCGGAGCAACTGTTACGCCAAGATTATAAATAGCAGTAGCATCAACTTCCGTAAGAACAATTCTCATGCTGTAATCACCGGTCTTCTGAATTCCGGTGATGCTGGGAGCAGACTCTCCGGTCTGAACACCGACGGTATATGAATCATAATCATTCATGAGAGACCAAAGGGAGGAGCCAGCGGACTCAGTGCTGGAAAGATCGTTGAGATCTCCAGCGTAAGCTTCATACATCATATCAAAGAAGTCAGCAGCAGTGGCGTCCGCCGGGATCTCGAATCCCCACAGGGCAGCGGAGCTGGCAACGTCGGATGCGCCGTAGTCCGCATAGTTGGCAAGGCAGTAGTCCACGATCTCCTGAGCAAATGCTGCACCTGCCTGAGCAACATCCTCCCAGAAAGCATTGTACTGTTCCTCTGTGAAGAACTCGTTCTCCTCATATCCGTCACGACCTGCAGCAACGATGAGGTTGGCCAAGCTGTCCATTCCGCTACGGTATGCTTCCATGCCCTCAATGGGAACGGAGAAAAGAGAACTGTTGCCATCATAGGTCGGGTCACAAAGAACATACATGCTGAAGATGGCATCGTCAATGGTAACGGGTTCGCCATCAGAGAAGACAAGATCGTCACGCATAACGAAATCATAATATACGGTGCCGTCATCGTTCTCTGTGATGGTGAGATCTGCTGGGCCATAGTAGGTATAGGGAGTGCCGTTGTACTCAACAGTCTCGCCCGCAATACCTTTGGTTATGATCGCGCCGGTACGGTCATTGCCAAGAAGGGAAATCTGGGTCATTGCCCAGACATCCTGATCGTATGCGGTCTCACTGAAAAACGGTGAGAATTTGCTGTTGAAGGAATCATATCCCACAACCAGCGGCGTGTCGTTTGCTGCCGGAGCGGCATCGGCCGGGGTACCGGTCGTGTCCGTCGGAGCGGTATCCGTCTGAGCAGGAGCGGTCTCTCCGCAGGCGGCCAGAGCAAATACCATTGCAAGTGCAAGAAGCATTGCCAAGAATTTTTTCATCTTTTCCTCCTGAAATAGATTATTATATATGGAAAGCGGGTTATCCCCGGATCCAAACAGTATTATCCATCCATATATCTGATACGGAAAAGGAACGTTAGAACTGAAAAAATAACTATATAAGTTTATCTCCTATTCGTTTTTCTGTCAACAATTCATTGTAATGTTCTAAGTTTTCTCTTTTCATTTCGTACTTTTTTTACACCAGGTGATCTCTCGGAAAAATTTCAGCATTATTAGATCTGCTGCAATCAGCGCAGTGATCAGGCAGATGAACGCAGCAGTATATGTTTCACGTCCGTCAAAACCGTTCACTATCAGATACACTGCTTCCGCAGCCAGTGTTGCCGCTGCAGAGATCCCTTCTGCCAGCAGCCACCTCGGAATGGCTGGTACGGTCTTTTCATATACATATTCTCTAACAGTCAGCCCGGAGGCAAAAAGCCGGACTGTTTTAAGCGTTTTTATGAAACAGCATATGATAACTGCAAGAAACGGAAGTATCACATAAAAGCAGTTGGTGCTTCCCGCTGCGGGGAGCAGGCCTGCGGTAAAAACAAAAGCGGCTGAAAGGAAAAGCATGATAAGGATCGATCTCCTCAGAACCGCAAACCGTTCCCCTTCCATGTCGGGACGGAAATGGTCGCCCGTATAGACATATTCCCCGTTAACTGCCGGTCTGAAATCACTCAGATACTGTTTTCTCTTTCGTTTTTGTTGCTTATCCATTCTGCATGCCCTGTCCGATCAGTATGGGAACGTTTTCAAATGCCCCCGCCATCCTGTACTCTTTTTTTAGCGCTTCCGCAGTTTCTCCGGCAGTTTTGCGGTCGCCGAACACACCGAACACCGCGGACCCCGTTCCGGTCATCACCGCTCCCAGTGCGCCGCAGTCCAGCAGCCGGTTCTTTATCTCGGCGATCGTCCTCATCCTGCGGTCTCCGACATCTTCAAACACATTATACATTCTTCTGCAGATCCCTCTCAGGTCCCCTGTCCCGAGTGCGGCAACGATCCCGGAAGTATCCGGATGGCACCTGAGTCTCTTCCCGTCGATCTTTCTGAACAGTTCGGGAGTGGAAACGGAAAACTCGGGCATCACGATCACATAGGCGCACTCCGGCATGGGCGGCAGCGCGGTGAGTCGCTCACCTCTTCCTTCGGCGAGCATTGTTCCCCCGACCGTGCAGAATGCGACATCCGACCCGATCTTTTCCGCGGCAGTGATCATCCCTTCACGATCCAGAGGCTCTCCGAACGCTCTGTTGAGCGCCCGGAGGACTGCCCCCGCATCCGCCGAACCGCCGGCAAGACCCGCTCCGACGGGGATGTTCTTTGTTATTTCTATATCCATCCCCTGAAAAGGCACGGACGCTTCCGAAAAGAAGATCTTCGCCGCCTTCACGGCAAGATTTCTTTCATCTCCGGGTATAAAACCCATATTTGTGACAGCTCTGACAGTTTCCCCGTCATGCGGAACGATCCGGACCTCATCACAAAGGGAAACCGTCTGCATGACCATCGCGAGATCATGGTACCCGTCCGCTCTTCTGGACAGCACATCAAGAGAGATATTCAGTTTTGCGAACGCTTTTTCTTTTAACTCATTCAAAAAGATACACTCTCACTTCATATGGTCTTGTCGTGAACCCGTTTGAAACCACATAATTGTATTCGTAATTCGTGAAGACCGCTTCTCCCCTGCTCAGGTCGAAATCCTCCGGTGCTTCGAAACGGACGCTTTCCGCAGTGAAGGAGCATACCACAAGCAGTTTTTTCCCCTCGTATTCTCTCAGATACGCATAGAGCCTGTCGCTGTCCGCACATAGTTCCTTATAGTCCCCGTAAAGGGCAACGGGATTATCCAGCTTAAAGCGGACGAGTTTCCTGTAGAAATTGAGCAGAGAGTCTGGATCTCCGTCCTGAGCCGCGACGTTTATCTCCCTGTAATTCCCGTTTACGGGGAACCAAGGCTCGCCATCGGAAAAACCGGCATTCCTTTCGCTGCTCCACTGCACGGGAGTTCGGGCATTGTCCCTGCTGGACCTGTTTACGAGCTCCATAACTTTTTTCTTCGGCATGAACCTCATGGCAACGCGGGCGCTGTTAATTGTCTGGACATCAGCATACGAATCCAGATCGGGGAGGTCTATGTTCAGCATCCCGATCTCCTGCCCCTGATAGATGAAAGGGGTGCCTCTCTGGAGCATATACATCGCCGCGAGCATCTTGCCGCTCTCCACACGATAGTCCTCGTTCCCGTAGCGGCTTATTATCCTGGCATGGTCGTGGTTTTCTATATACAGTGCATTCCATGCCTTTCCGTACAGTTTTTCCTGCCATTCGGAAAACGCCCTTTTCATCTTCTTCAGATCGAAGGGGCGCTGGATCATGTCCGTCATGAAGCAGTCCGCTTCCATATGGTTGAACGCTATCATCTCATCGAGGACCCTGTCCGGCCCTTCGCTCAGGTATTTGAGGGCCGTATCGGCGCTCGTGAGCGGACTTTCGCCCACTATGAAGCAGTCATATCCGTCGAGCACGTCATTTTTGAACTCGCGCATATATTCAAGCGCTTCCGGGCGGTTTGAAAAATGCTTCATCCCGTTGGCAACGGGAAGCTTCGGATACGAATTCGGCAGACCGGGCGTTTTTCCGATGAATGTGATCACATCCTCCCGGAATCCGTCCACACCCATATCCAGCCAGAAACGCATGATCTTTTTGACTTCCTCCCGGACCTTCGGGTTGGCCATATTCAGATCCGGCTGTTTTTTCGCAAAGAGATGAAGATAATACTCATCGAGCCCCTCATCGTATTCCCAGGCCTCTCCTTCAAAAAGGCTCATCCAGTTATTTGGCGGGATCCTGTGTTTCCAGCGGAGCTTGCCTTTGAGCCTTCCCTCCCGCCAGATGTAATAGTCGTGGTAGGGATTATCCCTGCTCTTCCTGCTCTCTTTGAACCAGTTATGCTCATCCGAGGTATGGTTCACGACCAGATCCATAAATACGCGCATTCCTCTTTCATGCGCTCCGTCAAGCACTTTTCTGAACAGATCGAGGTCTCCGTAGTCCGGATGGATATTCATATAGTCCGAAATATCATACCCGTAGTCTGCATTCGGAGAGGGATAGATCGGTGAAAACCAGATGGCGTTTACATTCAGGCTTTTAATATAATCCAGCTTCGACAGGACACCCCACAGGTCGCCTATCCCGTCGCCGTTTCCGTCGCAGAAACTGCGGCACCAGATGTGGTATACCGCCATCTCCTTATACCAGCTGTTCCCGTTCATATCCGCTTACTCCCCCGGTCCGTTTTATTAAATCAGATTTTATCACATTCCGCCTGATTAAACAATCTTCAGAAATCACTGCATTCGTAACGCTTTGTTGACAATTACAGCGGTATAATGTAGTATGCTCTCGTCATAAGATAATACCGAAAGAACGACTTTCCGGCTTTTTTGATCGCTTTTCCGATCGAAAGGACAAAAAAATGAAAACAAGGTTCACAGCAATCGTTCTTGCTGTTTTCATAGCCTTATCACTCACCGTATACGCCAGTGCGGACACCTGGCCGAATTTCGGCACGGTCATCGCGGGAACAGCCTGCAATCAGCCCATAAGCGATGCCGACAGAGCCATTGCCATCGCACTGCATGACGAGGACGGGGACGGAGTGCCTGAAACCAGACTCCCTTCCGGTCTTGATCTTCTTGCCGAGCCTGATCCGGCGACCGGCACGGCGCATTACTATCTGCGCGGTACACCGCTATATGCAGGTGAATACTCCTTCATTCTTGTCGCCCTTTTTGAGGATGGAAGTTCCCAGCTTCTTCACTGCTCACTGAGAGTAGATCCTGCCATCCCCTCCGTCATTGCCGCCCCCGAGATAGTATGCGGTGTAAATGAATCAGCCACCGTATCCGTTGACGCCTCTGCAATTGACGGCGGGACCCTTAGCTATCAGTGGTATGTGAACTCCATAGCGTCGACCGACGGCGGGCTCGCAGTCATCGGAGCCGTGAGCAGTTCCTATGCGGTTCCGACAAATGAGGCCGGAGAGCATTACTATTACTGCTATGTTACGAACACCAACAACGGCATCAGCACCGGGGTCTACTCATCCCCCACCCGAGTTCTGGTCAACGGCATCTCGTCTATTTCGGTCACCACCTTGCCGGTGGTCATAAAATACACCGAGGGAGACGCTCTCAACACGCTCGGTCTCCAGATAGAGGCTCTCTATTCGGACGGATCCACGGAGGTTATATCCGATCCTTCTGTTCTCGGAATCTTTCCGCTGGTCTTTGAAGAGGCAGGAGAACAGCCCGTGACCGTCAGCTATAAGGGCAAGACCTGCACATTCAATGTTGAAGTCGAAAAGTCCAAGGATCTGGTCGAGATCGTCAGCATGCCGAACAAGATGAACTACGAGGTCGGTGACAGTATCGACATCACCGGACTTGTCCTGAAGGTGACGAAGAGAGGGCAGGAAACGCTTGTAAACAGCGGCTTCAACTGGTCGCCCAAGATCGTCACCGCGGAAGGTTCCCGCCAGATCACCGTCATCCTTGAAGACGGGAATTCCACCACGTTCAATGTCACCGTCGCTCCCGGGAAAAAGGATCAGAGCATACGGATAGAGACCCCTCCGGACAAGCTGACCTATAAAGTGGGAGACAGGCTCGATGTCAGAGGCCTGACCATCACCGTGATAACCAATAAGGATTCCCGAGTGATCAGTTCCGGATACACCTACAGCCCCGCCACTTTTACCGAAGCCAATGAAAACCAGCAGGTCACTGTGACATACGGCAGCTTTACCGCAACTTTCACCGTTCGGGTCGAGGCCGATGAAACATCGGTTCCTTCTCCCTCTCCTTCTGTGACTTCTGCACCCGATCAGGGCGGAACTCCGCTCATCCGCGTCACGCCTCCTCCGGCGGAGACCCATGATGAGAGCGGGACTCCTGTTATTATCATCATACTGGCCGTAGTGATCGCGCTTGCTGCGCTCGCCGGTGCCGTCATCTATTTCATCATGGCGCGTTCGGTGAAGAAGCCCGAAGCGGAGGAAACGGTCCCGGAGGAAGAGTCCGATCTGTCCGGATCCTCCGGTGAAGAACCTCCCTCCGAAGAAAACTCACCCGAAGCGCCAAAACCGGAACACCGCAGCAGTGTGGAACCGGATAAAACGGATTACTTTGAAGGCCTTTTCGATGATGAGGAAAAAAGCGACATGAGCTGACAGGCGAACGGTGCCGGATATGCATACCGGCACCGTTCCTTTTTCCCGATTATTTCAGAAAAATCATTGACATACCTGATGTTCCTGTGCTATTATTTTTTGGCTGACCGGTAATCGGCCGGAAGCGGAATTGAAGCAAGCCTTGCAGGTGTAGTTCAATGGTAGAACACCAGCCTTCCAAGCTGGATACGTGGGTTCGATTCCCATCACCTGCTCCACTCTTCAATAAAGAGGCAGATATGCGCCAATAGCTCAGCAGGATAGAGCAACTGCCTTCTAAGCAGTAGGTCAGGGGTTCGAATCCCTTTTGGCGTGCCAGATGTATGCCGGGAGGATCCGTGCCGTGAATCTCTCCTGGCATACAGGCGAATAAAAATGCATATTTGGTGGGATTAGCTCAGTTGGTAGAGCACCGGATTGTGGTTCCGGGTGTCGTGGGTTCGAGCCCCATATCCCACCCCACTTTTTTCTGTTTCCCGCTTTTTCCGGCGAATATCATTGGGATGTAGTGTAATGGTAACACACCGGACTTTGACTCCGATATAGTGGGTTCGAGTCCCGCCATCCCAGCCATCATACGCCCCAGTAGCTCAGGCGGTAGAGCACCTGCCTTTTAAGCAGGGTGTCCGGGGTTCGAGTCCCCGCTGGAGCACCATAATAAAGAGATCTCAGACCCTGAGATCTCTTTATTAGTTTTCCATGTATTACGGTTCTTGATCTGCCCTTCTTTTTCAATCTGCTGATACACGTTCTGCTCTATCCTGTTTATCAATGAATTATCTGTTCTGACGAAGGAGATCGCTGCGGATGGGCTCATTGCTGTTAGCGGTTATCTATCTGGTCTTTATCAGCCTCGGTCTGCCGGATTCGCTGCTCGGATCCGGCTGGCCTACCATGCAGACAGCTTTTGGGGTTCCGTCATCTTACGCGGGATACGTGTCCATGACGGTCTCATTCATGACGATCCTCTCCGCATTGCTCAGTCCGTGGATGATAAAACGATTCCATACAAAATGGATCGTGATCGTTTCGATTTTTCTGACAGTGCTCGGGCTCCTGGGCTTTTCGATCTGCGGGCAGTACTGGATGCTCTTCCTGTTTGCGATACCATACGGCCTCGGTGCCGGATCGATAGATGCATCGGTCAATCACTATGTGGCAAGCCACTATTCCTCTTCCGTCATGAACTTTCTTCATTGCTTTTACGGTGTCGGCGCTGTGATCAGTCCGACCATCATGGCGCTTGCTCTGAAACTGGCAAGATGGAATGAGGGATACCGCTGGACAGCATATATCCAGACGGGGATCCTGCTGATCGTGATCCTCTCTCTGCCCTTATGGAAACAGAACGAAGCAAAAGAGGAAGAAGAGATCCGCGACAGCGCGGGGATAAGGGAAACCCTTCGGGTTCCGGGCGTGCTGCTCACTCTGATCGCTTTCTTCTCCTACTGCGCCGGAGAGGCGACCTGTTTCCTGTGGACCCCGAGTTTCTTTGCCGGGACCAGACCGGGACTGAGCGAGGAGATCATCGCTGCCTTCGGCTCTCTTATATTCGGCGGTCTGATGCTTGGCCGTCTGATCTCAGGGTTTATCTCCAATAAGCTGGGTGACAGACTTCTCATCCGCATCGGCATCGCCGTTGAACTGCTCGGCATCCTGCTGGTCTTTTTACCTGCAGAGAGTTATATTGTGACAGCGGCCGGCTTTGTGGTGATCGGCACAGGCATGGGGCCGGTCTACCCGGCGATCCAGCACATGGCTCCGTCAAATTTTGGAGCACGCCACAGCGCGGCAGTCATCGGACTGCAGATGGCTTCCGCTTATATCGGGAGCACGTTCATGCCGATGGTCTTCGGTCATCTGCAGCAGGCAGCCGGGATCGGTATCATGCCGGTGTATCTGCTGGTTTTTGCTCTGATGAACATCGGCTTGCTTGAGCTTGCCTATAGAAAACTGCCGATATAATGAAGAAAGCTCTGCCGTGAAACAGGCGCTTTGCTCGAACTCGCTTCGCCTTCCATTTTGCTGCGCCATTCTCCCGCTTTTTCTGATGATCCGTAATAAGCTGAAGCCCTTGAAGTTTACAAGGGCTTCTTTTCGTCGTATACATTTTTCCTTTTATGAATTATAATCTTAATAAGTGTGTCACATAAAACAGAAAGGAGCATGTTACTATGGCAAAGGTTCTTCTACTGAACGGCAGTCCCCATGCAAACGGCTGCGCCGCAGCGGCGCTTGCTGAGATGATAAAAGTTTTTGATGCCGAGGGGATCGAAACGGAACTGGTCCAGGTGGGCATGAAAAACATCCGGGGCTGCATCACCTGCGGCAAATGTGAAGAGCTCGGAAAATGCGTGTTTGATGATCTCGTCAACGAGGTTGCCCTGAAACTTGCCGAAGCGGACGGTCTGGTCGTAGGCAGTCCGGTCTACTACGGCTCGCCGAACGGGACGGTCATCGCTTTCATGGACAGGCTTTTCTACAGCTCGGGCAACATCTCAAAGCACATGAAAGTCGGTGCAGCCGTGGTAAGCTGCCGCAGAGGCGGAAACACCGCAAGCTTCGATGTGCTCAACAAGTATTTCACCATAAGCGGCATGCCGGTCGCCTCAAGCAGCTATTGGAACCAGGTGCATGGCTTTTCCGCGGAGGATGTGGAAAAGGATCTGGAGGGACTCCAGACCATGCGCAATCTTGCACGGAATATGGCATTCATGATCCGGGCGATCGCCGACGCGAAGGAAAAGCACGGCCTGCAGGAAATGGAAGGCGATGCCTTCACCAGTTTCCCGGACGGGAAATGACACAGCCCGGTCTGTATGCTCAGTTTCTCTGTTAAAAGGAAGGCCATTCCATGAAAAGAATTCTTATTGCGGTTGTGCTCGCGGTCCTGACAGTATCTGTCCTGTGCTCCTGCGGGAAATCAGACCCTGCTTCGGAAACCGCTGTTTCAGACCCGGCAGCGTCAAGCATCGAATCGCCGGATCCATCAGACGAGACAGTCACTGACGCCGCTCCTGCCGCAGTTCAGAATACACTGTCAGATGAGACCGGCACATCCGGCTTTTCCCCGGATTTTTCTTTTGAGACCACGGACCGTGACGGGAACACGTATAATGAGCGTGTCTTTTCCGGTCATAAGCTCACAATCGTGAATTTCTGGGAGCCCTGGTGCGGCCCCTGTGTACGTGAAATGCCGGACCTGCAGGAACTGTATACGGTTTATTCTGATAAAGGGCTCAACATCATCGGTATTTATTCAACACCCGAGATGGAAGAGAATGTGGACAGCGTGCTCAGATCATCTGGGATCACCTTCAGTATCCTGAATTACACAGATGCATTCGATGAGTTCCAGACCGGATACGTTCCGACTACGATTCTTGTTGACGGTTCCGGACACATCGTCGGTGAGACCCTGATCGGTTCGAGGTCATATGCAGCCTGGGAAGCAATAATAACGGAGTACCTTTCATGAGATCAGAAAAACTGCATAATTCTGAGGAAATGCTTTGAAGAAGAACTCTCTCATTCCTTTAATACTGATTCTGGTCGCGGTACTGGCGATGTCCGTGGCGATAGTACTGTACGCACGGTATGTTTCCGGGGCAGATCCGGAACCGGTAATCACTCCGGAAGTACCATCGGAGCCGCTGCCCGAACCTGATCCGTCTCCCGAAACAGCTGTCACGGCGGACCCGACACCTCAGCCGGTCAGCACGCCGGAGCCCGAGGCTGAACAGGAGATATCCCCGCTCTACTGCACGATCTGGCCGATAACGGATCTGGATGTATACAGTGACGGTTCAAAGGAAAACGTGATCGGGACCGCGCCGGCAAGCGCCATGTACTGTGTGCTGGAGGAGGACGCGGAAAACGCTCTGTTCAGGATCAGGCTTTCAGACGGGGTCTACGGATATATCGACAGCACCTTCTGTCTTATCAATCTTCCGGAATACATCGGCGGGCTTTGTTCGTATGATATAACGAACAGCTACTCATCGCTTTACGCGATCCATGAATATGAGATCCCGGGACTGACGGGCAAGGTGATAACTGGATATGAGAACATCCGTCTTGCTGACGGGAGCTATCTGGTCCCGTTCCTGTATCCCTGCACGCAAAAGCTGATCTCTGCCGCAAACCGGGCTCTTGAATCCGGATACCGCATACGGATCTACGATTCATACAGGCCGAGATGCGCCACAAATCATATTTATAACACGGCCGTCTCCATCCTGGATGTGATGCTGCCCTCAGCCACCTATTCAGGGGCTGTCGTGAGCCTGCCTCCGATCCCCGAGCCGAAAGAAGACGAGCCTCCGCGGTCCTATCTGAAATACAGAGACCTGATCGAGCGTAACGGCTGGGATATCGGCTCGTTCCTCGCTCCCGGCTGGTCACAGCATAACAGGGGCGTGGCCATTGATATGACCTTTGAGGACGCCGTAAGCGGTGAAGCGATCACAGCGCAGACCAACATGCACGACCTGAGCTCCTACAGCACGATATACAGCAACAATCAGGCGGCTTCTTCCATTCTCAGTCTGATGGAAGCAAGTGGTCTGCATAACATCGTCTCCGAGTGGTGGCATTTTCAGGATAACGAGATCATCAACTCTCTGAAGCCACCCTACTGTGAAAACGGGGTCTCGGCCGAGGGCTGGATCGCGGATGAGGCCGGCGAGATGTACAGGAACGCCGACGGCACTCTCATGATAGACTGTGTGATGGTGACGGACGAGGGGAATTTTGTTTTTGATCCGGACGGGCATCTTGTCCCTTGAACAAAAACCTTGAACGCTTATCGCAGCTCTGATAGAATAAACAAAAGCACATCTGAACGTTATGTGGAGGAAATGCTATGAGAAAATGGATACTTCTTGTCCCCGCGATCGCATCTCTTGCTGTCGGAACCTATATCCTTGTAAAGAAAGATAATGAGGACGCCTCCGATGTTCCGGAGAAAAAAGGCGCAGAAAAGAAAGAGGTTCTGAACCCGAAGACCGGAAGCTACAGCTTTGTTTCGGGATTCAAGGACGCAAGGACCGTCGGTCTTGAATTCACCTACGATGCCGACAGATTCTCTTACAGGCAGATAGAGGAGGACTTCCTCACATTTACCAGCGTGTCCCACGCCGCCGCTATCTACGGTGAGGATTTCAATATCCAGATAGAATACGCCGATCTGGCCGGCGGAGAGGACTTTGCCGCGCTGGCGGACGTTCTCAGGGAAAAGAAGACCGGATTTGCTCCCGTCTGCTATGGTGACAATTCCGGATACATGTATTACAACGGCGACAATGTCTGTTTTGTCTTCCCTGCCACGAAATACAGCTATATCCTCATCACCGTCATCAAGGATAAAAACAGCGACATCGATTACAGGGACCTCCCTGATGATCCGGATGTGGCTGCTATCCTCGGGTCCATAAGGATACTCTGACATCTGCATCAAACAATAAGCAAGCCCGGGAACCGTGATTCCCGGGCTTGCTTATTTCAATTCTGTTTTTTTATTTCAAAGAGATTTGACCCGAAATCTCCCTGAACTCGCAGATCCTTATCATACCCTGTTCCTGAAAACCGCTTTCCTAAGGGTATGCCTGCCCGCAGCGCTCTGCCGGAGCACACCGCCTCCGTTTTTCCGTCGTACATTTTGTAGTGTCGGTCTGCCGTTCTCAAAACTCTTCCTTCCGGATCAAGCTCAATCGGCAGAATATGCTTCAGCAGTCCGCCGAACTGCCTTACCCGCAGCAGCTGCGGCCGGCTCTCCACGGTGTATACCGCGTCCTTCTCCGGAAGCTCCGCGCAGAGCCACTCCAGCTCCGGGCCCGCCGGCACCAGCCGGTGGAACAGGCCGCAGAGGCAGCGTTCGGCATCGGAGACCTGCCAGCAGACGGCGCCGTTCTCCGCCCGGTTCCGCCGGAAGCAGCCGAACTGGAAGGTCTTGCGCCGGGCCTTGTAGTAGGCGATGATGTCCTTCAGCTCCGCCTCGTCCACCGGCTGCATCCGGTCCAGATCGAATTCCAGGCCGAAGGCGCCGAAGAAGGAGACATTGGCCCGGGTGGACAGCGGCGTGTTCCGCAGGGTCATGGCGTGGGGCGCCGCGGAGATGTGGGCCCCCATGGTGCTCTGGGGATACAGATAGGAAAGGCCGGTCTGGATGTTCAGCCGCTCGATGGGGTCCGTGTCGTCCGAGGCCCAGATCTGCGGGGCAAAGCAGAGCATGCCCAGGTCGAAGCGGTTGCCGCCGGAGGCACAGCCCTCCAGCAGGATCTGCGGCCGCGGCCTGAAGATCCGCCCCAGGACCTCGTACAGGCCCAGGATGTATTCATAGGCTTTCTCCCCCGTCACCGGGGAGCAGCGGTTCATGTCCCACTTGACATATTGGATGTCCGTGGCGTCCAGAATGGCGGAGACGGAATTTACGATATAGTCCCGCACCTCGCTCTTCGTCAGGTCCAGCAGCAACTCGTTGCGCCCGTAGAGCTCCCCGGAGCCCGGGGAGGCCAGCACCCAGTCCGGGTGCGCCCGGTAGCAGTCCGAATCGGGGTTGACGGCCTCCGGCTCGAACCACAGTCCGAACTGCATGCCTTCGGCATGGATCCTGCGGGACAGTCCTTCCAGCCCGCCCGGGAGCTTCTTGCGGTTCACATTGTAGTCCCCGAGGCCGGCGTGATCGTCGTTGCGCTCGCCGAACCAGCCGTCATCGAGAACGAAGAGTTCACATCCGAGTTTTTTTGCCTTTCTGGCCAGAGAGATCAGTTTTGACTCGGTAAAGCTGAACATGCAGCCTTCCCAGCTGTTAAACAGCACGGGCCTTTCCCTGCGTCTCCAGTACTTTGGAACGACGCAGTCGTTAATGAAATCATGCATGCGTTCTGACAGGCCGTTATAGCCCCGTTCAGACCATGCGATTACTGCGTCCGGCGTTTCGAAACGCTGTCCCTGCGGCATTTCGGCGCACAGTCCCTCCGGACTGATGCCCTGCAGTACTCTTGTGAAACCCACGGCAGAGCGCTGAGCGGAAGAATAGTGGTTGCCCGACCAGACAAGGTTGAACCCGAAGACCTCTCCGCTGTCTTCATTGGCATCGCGTGCTGCAAGAAGAAAGCCCGGATTATGCCTGTTGGAGGAAAAGCCGTTGGTGCTCTCGTTGACGATTCTCGAGTATGAGACAGGCACATCGTGTCTGTGCGTCTCCCGTATCCATCCCCCGTCGAAGGTCGACATCACATAATCACCCTTGAGATCAACGCAAGCGCTCATAAGCTTTTTCACGCAGACAGATCTGTCCGAATCGTTGACCAGAACCGTCCGTCTTACAAGGACCGTATCAAAAAGGGAAAAGTACAGCTCCAGCCTGAGTCCGTCAAGGAGTGCATTGTCCGAACGCATCACGATCTTCAGCGTCTCATGCTCCCCTGAGGCATGCGGCATGACAGATGTCTCAGCAGCGGGTTCATCTGCCGTCTCAGAGTATGAATAGACAAAATCACCGGAAAGCGGCTCTCCGTCCACGAGAATCTCAACAGGACTCTCTCTGTAGTCACCGGCCCCGGTTTCACTCCAGGCAAGAGGCATCGTATCAAGACTGGAGCCGTTATCTTCCTGCGAATACAGCACATCGTTACCCCAGCCGAAAAGTGTGCTGCAGCACATGGCATCGGCGTCTTCAGGCAGAACCGGCGCCCCCATATGCAGCAGCTGCAGCTTGCCCCAGCGGATCTTCATCAGGCAGCTCAGCCGTTCGTTTCCCAGGAAAAAAGTCAGCCCGGAATCGTTTTCCGTTTTTCGGATCATGGCGTCCTCCCCCGTATCCCTTGTGAATACTTTGTTTTTTAATAATGTATCATAGTCGCGCCCCGAGCGCAACAGCGCGGCGGCCACCTTGGCAGAAAGCGGTTGCATTCGGTGGGCAGCGGCATTATAATCGAGCAAAAAACGACCATCGGGAGGCGTCTATGCGACTCATCACCATCAGCCGCCAGTTCGGCAGCGGCGGCCGCGAGCTGGGGAAACGGATCTCCGACATCCTCGGCTGGGACTACTACGACAAGGAGATCATCCAGAAGCTGGCAGACGATCAGGGTCTGGACCCGGACTATGTGAAAAGCGTCCTGTCCAATCACGGCTGGAACACCATCCCCATGACCTTCCGCAGCAGCTTCTCCTCCGCCGTGTTCAGCAGCGGCTTCAGCAACGACATCCGCACCGCCCTTCTGATCCGCCAGCGGGAGATCATCGAGAGCATTGCCGCGGCCGGGAACGACTGCATCATCGTGGGCCGGGACGCGGACATCATCCTCAGCGAACACAGCCCCTTCCGCATCTTCGTCTGCGCGGACATGCAGAGCCGCATCGACCGCTGCATGCGCTTCGAGCAAAAGAAGGAGGAGGCGGAGCGCCTCAGCGAGAAGGAGATCGAAAAGAACATCCGGCGCATCGACCGGGACCGCTCCCGCATGCGGGAGCTGCTGACCGGCCTTGCCTGGGGGGATGCCGGTGCCTTCGATCTTTCGGTAAACTCCACGGGCTGGGAAATCAAGGCCCTGGCGCCCGCCGTAAGCGAATTCGCCGTGAAATGGTTTGAACGGAACGATGAGCGCATTGGCTGAAAGACGGGATCTTACCACCGGCGAGGTCTGGAAGAAGCTGCTGATCTTCTTCCTGCCCATTGCCGCCGGCACCTGCATCCAGCAGCTGTACAGCGCTGTGGACGGCATGGTGGTGGGCCGCTTCGTTGGCACCGCCGCCCTGGCCGCCGTGGGCGGCAGCGCCGCGCAGGTGATCAATCTGCTGATCGGCTTCTTCGTTGCGCTGACCACGGGTTCCTCCGTGCTCATCGCGCAGATCTTCGGAGCGGGCCGCTACGAGGACATCAAAAAAGCCTCGGGCACGGCCGTGACCATGTGCCTGGTCATGGGCCTGGCGCTGACGGTCTTCGGCCTGCTGGCTTCCCCCGCCATCCTCCGCCTCCTGCGCACCCCCGCCGACACGCTGGCAGACTCGGTGTGCTATCTGCGGATCTATTTTCTGGGGGTCCCCTTCATCCTGGTACTGAACATGGAATCGAACATGCTGCGCTCCGTGGGCGATTCGGTGAGTCCCTTCCTGTTCATGGTGGCCGGCTGCGTGTGCAACATCCTGCTGGACTTCGTGTTCGTGGTGTTCTTCCGCTGGGGCATTGCCGGCGTGGCCGTGGCCACGGTGGTCTCCCAGGTGCTGAACATGGCGCTGCTGAGCGCGAAGCTCTTCCGTCCCGGGGGAGAATACGGCCTTACCCTCTCCGACCTGGGCCTGCGGAGGCAGTACATCGGCGGCATGCTGCAGATCGGTGTCCCCGCCGGGCTGCAGGCCTCCATGTTCAGCGTGTCCAACATGGTGATCCAGGTAGGCGTCAACTCCCTGGGCACCCTGGTGGTGGCCTCCTGGGCCATGACCTCCAAGGTGGACGGGCTGTACTGGGCCGTGAGCAACGCGCTGGGCGCCGCCATCACCAGCTTCGTGGGGCAGAACATCGGCGCCGGGAACTACGAGCGTGTGAAGCAGTGCATCCGGCAGGGCATGCTCCTTTCGGTGGGCATCACCGTTTTCCTCAGCAGCCTGCTGATGCTGCTGGGAAAGCCCTTGCTGCACATCCTGACCACCGACACGGACGTGATCTCCACCACCTACACCATGATGGGCTACTTTGTGCCCTACTATTTCACGTGGACGCTGATCGAGGTGCTCTCCGCCGTGCTGCGGGGCGCCGGGGACGCCGTGCGGCCCGTGATCATCATCGGTCTGGGGATCTGCCTGTTCCGCATAGTCTGGATCGTGACGGTGTTCGCGGCCTTCCACACGGTGCTGGTGCTGTCGCTGTCCTACGTGACCTCCTGGGTCATCACGGGGATCGCCCTGTTCGTCTATTATCGCCGGGGCACCTGGCTGGAGCGGGCGAAGAACCGCATCAAACAGAACTGAGCAGACGTGGAATCAAACAAAGAAAACAGCTGTCTTCCGTTTGGAAGACAGCTGTTTTGATTTTTATTGAGGGACTTACTTTTCGTCCTTGATGGCCGCCTGGGCCGCCGCCAGTCTCGCGATGGGAACGCGGAAGGGGCTGCAGGAGACATAGTCCAGACCGACCTTGTGGAAGAACTCCACGGAGGACGGGTCGCCGCCGTGCTCGCCGCACACGCCGAGATGGAGGTCCGGACGGGTGGCGCGGCCGAGCTTGCAGGCCATTTCGACGAGCTTGCCGACACCGATCTGGTCTACCTTTGCGAACGGATCGTTCTCATAGATCTTCTTGTCGTAGTAAGCGGAGAGGAACTTGCCGGCGTCGTCGCGGCTGAAGCCGAAGGTCATCTGGGTCAGGTCGTTGGTGCCGAAGGAGAAGAACTCGGCCTCCTGGGCGATGTCGTCCGCGGTGAGGGCGGCTCTGGGGATCTCGATCATGGTGCCGACCAGGTACTTCATATCGACGCCGGATGCTTCAATGATCTCATCCGCGGTCTTGACGACCACATCCTTGACGTACTTGAGCTCTTTCTTTTCACCGACCAGCGGGATCATGATCTCGGGGACCATATTCCACTTGGGATGACGCTTCTGGACCGCAAGGGCTGCTTTGATGACGGCACGGGTCTGCATCACGGCAATCTCGGGATAGGTCACGGCCAGACGGCAGCCGCGGTGGCCCATCATCGGGTTGAACTCGTGAAGTGAGGAGATGATGTTCTTGATGGCCTCGACGGATTTGCCCTGAGCCTTTGCAAGCTCTTCGATGTCCGCTTCCTCAGTGGGAACGAACTCGTGGAGAGGAGGATCCAGGAAACGGATGGTGACGGGATCACCTTCCATAGCCTCGTAGATGCCCTCGAAGTCAGCCTGCTGCATGGGCTCGAGTTTGGCAAGAGCCGCTTCGCGTTCTTCCACAGTGTCGGAGCAGATCATCTCACGGAAGGCGGCGATACGGTCGGAGTTGAAGAACATGTGCTCGGTACGGGTAAGTCCGATTCCCTCTGCGCCGAGTTCACGGGCCTTGCGGGCGTCCTTGGGGGTGTCGGCATTGGTGCGGACGTTCAGGCGGCGGTACTCGTCGGCCCACTTCATGATGCGGCCGAATTCGCCGGCTATGGTAGCCTCGACTGTCGGGATGAGTCCGTCATAGATGTTGCCGGTGGAACCGTCGATGGAGATGAAGTCGCCTTCATGGAAGGTTTTTCCGCCGAGTTCGAACTTTTTGTTCTCCTCGTCCATCTTGATGTCTCCGCAGCCGGAGACGCAGCAGGAGCCCATACCGCGGGCTACGACCGCCGCATGGCTGGTCATGCCGCCGCGAACGGTCAGGATGCCCTGGGCGGCCTTCATGCCCTCGATGTCCTCGGGGCTGGTCTCAAGCCGGACCAGAACGACCTTCTCCTTGCGGGAGGCCCATTCCTTCGCGTCTTCCGCGGTGAAGACCACCTTGCCGCAGGCGGCGCCGGGGGAGGCGCCGAGGCCCTTGCCCAAAGGCACGGCCTTCTTCAAGGCGGCGGTGTCGAACTGCGGGTGCAGGAGGGTGTCCAGGTTGCGGGGGTCGATCATCAGGACGGCCTGCTTCTCATCGATCATGCCCTCGTCCACCAGGTCGCAGGCGATCTTGAGAGCCGCCTGGGCGGTGCGCTTGCCGTTGCGGCACTGGAGCATGTAGAGCTTGCCGTTCTCCACGGTGAACTCCATGTCCTGCATGTCGTGGTAGTGATGCTCGAGGATATCGCAGACGTTGACGAACTGTTTGAACGCATCCGGGAACTTCTCTTCCATCTGGGAGATGGGCATCGGGGTGCGCACGCCGGCCACCACGTCCTCGCCCTGGGCGTTGGTCAGGAACTCGCCCATCAGCTTCTTCTCGCCGGTGGCGGGGTCACGGGTGAAGGCGACGCCGGTGCCGGAGTTCTCGTTCAGGTTGCCGAACACCATGGGCATGACGGAAACGGCGGTGCCCCAGGAATAGGGGATGTCGTTATCGCGGCGGTAGACATTGGCTCTGGGGTTGTCCCAGGAGCGGAAAACGGCCTTGATGGCCTCCTTGAGCTGTACGATCGGGTCGGTGGGGAAATCCTCGCCGAGCTGGGCCTTGTATTCGGCCTTGAACTGCTCGGCCAGTTCCTTGAGGTCGGCGGCGGTGAGCTCCACATCGTAGGTGACGCCCTTCTCGGCCTTCATCTTGTCGATGAGCTGCTCGAAGTACTTCTTGCCCACGCCCATGACCACGTCGGAGAACATCTGGATGAAGCGGCGGTAGGAATCGTATACGAATCTTTCAAACTTGGGGTCCGGGTTGCCGGCGATCATGGCGGCGACCACATCCTCGTTCAGACCGAGGTTGAGGATGGTGTCCATCATGCCGGGCATGGATGCACGGGCGCCGGAACGGACGGAAACGAGCAGGGGCTTGTTGAGATCGCCGAAGCGCTTGTCGTTGATGATCTCCATCCTGCCGACAAAACGCATGACTTCGGCCATGATCTCGTCGTCGATGCGGCGGCCGTCCTCATAGTATCTGGTGCAGGCCTCGGTGGTGATGGTGAAGCCCTGGGGGACGGGAAGTCCGATCCTTGTCATCTCGGCCAGGTTGGCACCCTTGCCGCCAAGGAGCTCGCGCATTCCCGCGTTGCCTTCGGAAAACAGGTATACGTACTTTTTGCTCATGTGATCTCCTTTTCTTATCAGCTCTATTTATTTATCAATTACATAAACGGATAATCATATCCGGATACATACGCTGCCACGCAAATATATATTATATCATCAGTATTACTGTTTGAAAAGACGGATCCTGCGTGATAATTCGTCAGATATTAAACAATAATCCCCGATTGAGAGTTCTTCTCCCCTCACTCTGTCGTCCAGTCCGCAGGATGTCACACAGTCCGTGATCTCCTGCTTTGTCAATTCGCGGAACGAGGAATCCAGCGCATTCACGAGTGTTTTTCTTCTCTGGCCGAATGCAGCCTTTACAGTTCGGAACAGCAGGTCCTCATCGCTGACCTTGCATCTCGGTGCTGACAATGCGTCAAGCCTGATGACGGAGGATGTGACCTTAGGCTGCGGAATGAAGCAGTCAGGAGAAACGTCAAACAAAAGCGAAGGTTCGGCATACCACTGAACAAAAATGCTGAATGCCCCGTAATCTCTCTCTCCGGCTTTCGCGCAGATCCGCTCTGCGACCTCTTTCTGCACCATCAGCGTCATGCTGTCAAAGCATCCTGCCTTCAGCATGGCAGCTATGACCGGGCTCGTGATATTATACGGGAGATTCGCGCACACGACAGGTCTGAGGCCTTCCAGATGCTTTTCCGCTATGGCGCGAAGGTCCTGTTTCAGAACATCCGCAAATAGGATCTCCACGTTTCCGCAGCCTGAGAGCGTCTCCTCAAGAACAGGTGCAAGTGATCTGTCCAGCTCGACGGAGACCACCTTCCCGGCTCTGTCCGAGAGTTTCTTCGTCAGGCATCCGATACCGGGTCCGATTTCCAGAACGCCGGTTAGTCTGTCTACCCCTGCGCATTCTGCTATCTTTTCCGGTACCCATGGCTGAATGAGAAAATTCTGACCCATGGATTTTGAGAAGCGGAATCCGTGTCTTTCAAGAAGCGCTTTTATTTCACGGATATCTGTCAGATCCTTCATTATTTATGCTTAAAGTAAACAAGCCACTGGAGTCCTGCGCAAATCACGGCAAGTGCTATGAGGATCCAGCCGCCCGGCACTCCGGTCCAACCGCTGACAAGTGTGGCGATTATCACGAGAACGCAAGCCACCGTCCACAGAATAGGTTTTTTCATCTTTTTTCCTCCTGCTGTTTCAAGAGTTTATCAAATGCCTGACGTGAAGGATCATGCCCTTCTTCGCTGCTTACTGTCAGGTTGCCTCTGAACGAGAATCCGGATTCCCGCAGCAGATTCTGCATAGCTTTGTTTTTTCTGTGTGTGTCCGTCCGGATGTTTCTCCTGCCGAATAATGCACACTGCTGTTCTATGCACTTCATCAAAAAAGCCGAGATACCGGTCCCCCTGTATTTTTCGGCCACGGCCGACCTGTGGAGGACACAGCAGGGCTCATCGCTGCTCCATTTTCCGTCTGTTATTCCGGAATAATCCTCTTCCTCCTTGACGGAAAGTGTGAAAAAGCCGGCAGTCTCATCTCCGTGTTTTACGATGAAACACTCTCCTCTTTCAATGTCCTTTTCAAATATATCTCTTCCCGGATAAGGACCCTGCCACTGGTCCACGCGATGATTTTTCAGATCCTTGCGGGCATATTCCGCTATCTCAAGGATATCGGGAATATCCTCCGCATCTGCCGGCCTGTATGACAACGGAAGCGTCAGTTTCATGCGCCTGCTGTCTTTTTCTATTTCCCTGAGAAGGGACAGATCTTCTTCCGATACGGGATCGAACCGTGAGAACAGGTCGGGTCGTTTTGCCATCGTCCTCTCCAGTTGTTTTTTTCTTCTCCACTTCCGTATCTTCTCATGATCGCCCTGCAGCAGCACTTCGGGTACTTCTCTGTTTTCCCAGACTTCCGGTCGCGTGTACTGCGGATATTCGAGCAGCCCTTCCCAATGGCTCTCGCCCGTATAACACTGCTCATCCGAGAGCACTCCCGGAACGAGGCGGCACACCGCGTCCGTTACTGCCATCGCGGCTATCTCCCCTCCGGTCAGGACATAATCTCCTATGGAGATCTCCTCGTCTACACACTCCTCTATGAATCTCTCATCTATGCCCTCATAGTGTCCGCAGACGAGAATGAGCCTGTCGTAATCGTTTTTAAGGCGTCTTGCTGTCTCCTGATCAAAGGTCCTGCCCTGCGGTGACATATAGATCACTCTCGTGCGCGGTCCTTTTCCGTCGGGCAGAATGCTCTCAAGGCACGCCTTCAGCGGCTGCGCCATCATCACGCAGCCCCAGCCGCCTCCGTACGGATAGTCATCCACCTGTTTCTGCCTGTTATCGGTGAAGTCCCTGATCTGCACGCAGTTTATCTCTATAAGGCCTTTTTTCGCCGCGCGCCCGAGGATGCTCTCATGGAGGACTGCATTCACGGTGTCGGGGAAAAGCGTCATTATATCGATGCGCATATATTTACATTCCTTCTATAAGGTCGACTGTCATAACGCCGTTATCGACATCGGTCGATACGATGAACGCGGGAACAGCGGGTATGAGATGCTCGCTCTCCCCCCGGACGACATATACGTTCGAAGCCGGTGCTTCAAAGATCTCCGCAAGGGTACCGATAAAGTTTCCGTCCCTGTCCGTTACTCTGATGCCGATTATATCCTGCAGGAAATACTCTCCCTTTTTCAGCGGAGCATCGTTTCTGTCTATATAAACGTGTTTCCCTTTCAGCTCCATGGCGGATGCGATGCTGTCCACGCCGTCCAGTCCCGCGATGAGGAATCTGTTCTGGATCTTGGCGGTGCGGAATCCGTATCCTTTTTCCTCAATGAATACTCTTCCGCAGTGTTTGAGGAAATCGGGGCTGTCGAGCCATACCTCTATCTTCACTTCACCGGAGACCCCATGGGTGTTTGTGATCCTTCCGGCTTCGATATACCGCTCTCTGGGCATGGAAACACCTCGTTTTTTAAGATTAATCAGATAAAAGGCGCGCCGCAAAATGCCGATGCCAAGTCAGCTCTGTGTATGATCCGCAGCTGTCTGCCCGGCACTGCTGCGGCACTTTGCAGCACGCCCTTTATCCATTCAGTCGAGTATCTCGACTGATACGCTTTTGCCCTTTCTCTGGGCAACGGCCCGCATAAGTATACGGATCTGCTTGACGATCCTTCCCTGCCGGCCAATGACCTTGCCCATATCTCCGTCGGCAACACGAACTTCAAAGATCGTCTCGCCGTCGCCTTTGCGCTCGGTCACAGATACCTCGTCGGGATGTTCGACAAGGCTCTGCACAATGTAGGTCAATAGTTCTTTCATGCCGGTAGAAACTCCTTATCAGCCCTCAAGCTTTTTAATGAGGCCGCGAACCGTGTCAGTCGGCTGTGCGCCGTTGGAGATCCAGTACTTTACGCGTTCCAGATCAACTTTTATCTTGTCGCCGTCAGCCATGGGATCATATGTGCCGAGCTCTTCGATGAAGCGTCCGTCACGGGGGCTGTGAGAATCAGCGACGACCACACGATAATAAGGGGCCTTCTTTGCTCCCATTCTGCGAAGTCTGATTTTGACCATTCCTTTTCACCTCCATGTTTATTTTGCCTGGGATAGTATTACAAGCGCTTGCTTTGCGCAGGTAACCGAATTAAATGCCGAAGCCTCCGAAACCGGACATGCCCGAGAAGCCTCCGCCCATGCCGCCGAAACGGCCCATTTTTCTCTGAAGCTTTTTCATGTTTTTGCCGCTGAACTGCTTCATCATCTGCTGCATCGATTCATATTGCTTGAGAAGTCTGTTCACGTCCACAACGGCGGTGCCGCTCCCGGCGGCAATGCGTTTCTTCCTGCTTGAGTTGAGCAGGGACGGATTCTCTCTCTCAGCGGGCGTCATGGAAAGGATGATGGCTTCCTGCCTCGCCATGGCCTTATCGTCGATCTTTGCACCCTTGAGCGCCTTGGCGTCCATTCCGGGGATCATCCCGACGATGCTCTCAAGGTCGCCCATGTTTTTGAGCTGCCCCATCTGATCCAGATAATCGGAAAGCGTGAACCGGTTCGCTCTGAGTTTTTCCGCAGCCTCAAGGGCCTTTTTCTCATCGAAGCTCTGTTCGGCTTTTTCGATAAGCGTGAGGACATCGCCCATGCCGAGGATCCTGGAAGCCATCCTGTCCGGATGGAAGGGCTCGATCATATCGAGCTTTTCACCGGTGCCGATGAATTTGATCGGCTTTCCGGTCGCCGCCCGCACGCTCAGCGCTGCGCCGCCTCTGGCGTCTCCGTCAAGTTTGGAGAGCATGACCCCTGTTATGCCGAGAGCCTCGTCAAAGGCCGTTGCCGCGTTGACCGCATCCTGTCCGGTCATGGCATCCACAACGAGAAGGATCTCCGCCGGTTCGACTGCAGCCTTTATGTTTTTCAGCTCATTCATGAGCTCCTCGTCTATATGAAGGCGGCCTGCCGTATCAAGGAATATCAGATCGTTGCCGTGTTTTTTTGCATATTCGACGGATGCCCTGGCAATTTCCACAGGATCGGTCTGCCCCATCTGGAACACCGGGATATCGAGCTGAGCGCCGACAGTTTCGAGCTGTTTTATGGCGGCAGGGCGGTAGATATCGCATGCCACGAGCAGTGGACGTTTGCTCTGTTTCCTCATATAGGCGGCAAGTTTTGCACCGTTGGTGGTCTTGCCTGCGCCCTGCAGGCCCACGAGCATGACGATACTCGGTGATTTTGAGGAGATGTTTATCTTTTCGTTCGCACTGCCCATAAGAGCGCAGAGCTCTTCATTGACGATCTTGATCACCATCTGGGCTGGGCTGAGAGCCTCCAGGACCTCCGCCCCGCTGGCGCGTTCAGTCACCGTTTTGGTGAAATCCTTAACGACCTTATAGCTGACGTCCGCCTCGAGCAGCGCCATGCGAACCTCGCGCATGGCCTCCTTTATATCTGCAGCTGTCAGACGTCCCTTGCCCCTGAGCTTTTTGAACGCAGCATTCAGTTTTTCGGTAAGACTTTCAAATGCCATTTTCTACCTCACAGTTCCGTTTCAAGGCCGGCGAGCATGGATGTTATCTTTTCAGCTAAAGGCCCGAGTTTTTCGCATTCCCGCTTTATATCCGCGATCTTTTCCCTTACGGAATCGAAACGCTCCAGCAGGTGCGTTTTTTCCTCATATTCCGTGAGCGAGAGTTCGGCGCGGCGGATATTGTCCCACACGCCCTGTCTGGATATGGAAAGCTGCTCCGCTATCTCCGAGAGAGAAAGATCCTCATTATAATGCAGATCATAGCATTCTCTCTGCTTATCGGTCAGGAGATCGCCGTATAGATCCAGCAGCATCGTCTGTCTCAATCTGCTTTTTTCCATAAGGCATCCCTCCCGTCAAGGAAAATCACTTGTCGGAGTATACAACCGGAAGATCAATCTGTCAAGTGTTTTTTCTTGTCAGTTTTTCAAGGCTGAATAATTCTCTGTTTTTTTATCAGACGTCATGATATAATAAACAAAATCAGTTTATGCAATATGCCGTTATTCTTTCGGGGGGTGCTCTTCGATGGGACTTGTAAGACGTGAAATCATGCCGGGGATCTGGCTGAATTATCTCTACTCCGGAAAGTTCAAGACCTCGTACATGAGCCTCAATCTTCTCACACAGCTGAAGCGGGAAACAGCTTCGCTCAACGCATTGATCCCCAGCGTGCTGTACAGGGGCACCTTGCGCTATCCGGACATGGAGAAACTGAACGCGCGCATGGAGGAACTCTATGGCGCCGTGATCGTCCCTCTCGTCAGACAGCTCGGTGAGATCCAGTGCATAGGTTTTTCTGCCAGTTTTCCCGAGGAAAGCTTCCTTCCTCCTGGCGCGGATGAATTCAGCAGTGTGGTCTCTCTTCTTTCAGATATTCTGCTCCATCCCGCTACTAAGGGAGGCCTGTTCCTGCCGCAGTATGTTGAAAGTGAAAAGGAGAAACTCTCCCAGCTTCTTCAAAGCGTGATAAACAACAAGCGCGGATACGCGCTCATGCGCTGCCGGGAGGAGATGTGCTGCTTTGAAGACTATTCCGCCGGCAGATGCGGAAAGGCGGAGGATGTGGACAGTATCCACTACAAGAAGCTGACCAAACAGTACCGCCTTCTGCTTGAGACCAGTCCCGTGGAGATCTTCTATTGCGGGAGAGAGAGTGAAAAAAGAACGGTATCTGTACTGCGCGAGTGCTTATCTGCCATGCCCAGAACTGCGATCGACTATGACATCGGAACGGATATACGTCTTAATTCCGTTGAGGCCGAACCGCGCTTCTGCCGGGAGGAAATGGAGCTTTCCCAGGCGCGTCTCGTTCTGGGCTGGCGTCTCGGAGAAAGCATGGAACTGGAGAACAGATCCCGTGTAATAGTTTTCAACGCCGTTTTCGGAGGCAGCGTCACATCGAAGCTGTTTCTGAACCTCCGGGAAAAAATGGGCCTGTGCTATGATGTCTCATCTGCTCCGGATATGCGCAAGGGCCTGCTGTTCGTCAGCGCAGGCATCTCGGCAGAAAACTTCGATACTGCAAAAGAATTGATCCTTGCGCAGCTTGATGCCATCCGGAGCGGAGACGTGACCGGAGAGGAACTCGACGCTGCCAAAGCAATCTGCGTTGCCGACACACTTGCCATTTCCGACAGTCAGAACGCTCTCGATTCCTTCTACCTTGTCCGCGCCGTCGAGGGAACGGACTTCTCCCCTGAAGAAAGCGCTGAGCTTCTGAAAGAAGTGACGGCGAGCGATGTCATCGATGCCGCAAAAGCAACGGAATGCGACATGATCTTTCTGCTTGCCCCTTCGGATGACACCGCGGAGGACGATGATCCCGACAGCGCCGGTCCGGCAGAAGACCCCGATTCGGAGGTATGATCTTGAATATAAACAGTTTTGAATATCCGAAGATCGGCGAGACATATAAAACTGCCGTTCTCCCGAACGGACTGGAGATAAGGGTGATCGAGAAGCCGGAATTCCGTACGAATTTTGCCTCTTTCGCGGTAAAGTACGGCGGCGCGGACATGACGTTCCGCATGGAAGGGCGGAATGTTGAAACCCCTGCCGGTATCGCTCATTTTCTTGAGCACAAGATGTTCGACATGCCGGACGGGACGGATGTGTTTGCCGAAATGTCGGCAACAGGTGCCGATCCAAATGCGTTCACTTCGTCGGCTATGACCTGCTATTACTTCTACTGCACAGATCAGTTTGAGAAGAACCTGCGCATGCTCCTTCATTTTGTGACAACACCCTACTTCACCGAAGAGACGGTGGAAAAGGAAAAGCCGATCATCACCCAGGAGATCCTGATGGGGCAGGACAATCCGAACCGCACCATCTACTATAACTTCATGAAGCTCCTGTACAGGAACCATCCGGTAAAAGAAGATGTCGCAGGTACTGCGGAAAGCATTTCCGGAATCACCGCCGCGACCCTTTACGACTGCCACCGCGCGTTCTACTGCCCCGGGAATATGATTCTGTGTGTTGAGGGCAACGTCAAAGCGGAAGATGTGGTCAGCATCGCCGGGGAAATTCTTTCAAACTGGGAAGCATCCGGTGTCCCGGAAGCCGAATACGGCGAGAGCGACGGCATCATGCCGTATGAACATTACATTTGCGAGACTGCGAAAGTCTCCGCGCCGCAGTTTATAATCGGATCGAAAATCATACCGCCCGAGGGGGATCCATCCCGCCAGCAGCTGACCGCAAAACTTGCCATGCTCTGTATTTTCGGGCCCTCGTCTCCTTTCTACAACAGGCTGTACAGTTCCGGGCTCATCAACAGGAGTTTTTCCTGGGATGTGGATTACATCTGCAACACCGCCACCATGAGCCTGAGCGGAGAAAGTACCGATCCGGATGCCGTGCTCGAAGAAGTCTCCAATGAGATCGAATCCGTAAAGGCACATGGTATCGACAATGTTCTCTTTGAAAGGATAAAGAAAGCCTCCATTGGGAACGCTCTCCGGGCATTCGAAGATTTCGAGGCGGTTTGCATTGGTCTCGCGGAAGGTCACTTCTGCGGTTTCTGCCCCTTTGACGGGCCTGAGATCCTCGAGGGGATCCATGCGGAGGAGTGTGTTTCCTTCATTGCGGAGCATTTTTCACCGGAAAGACTCGCCATGAGCGTACTGCATCCATGAATCCCATCTGATTCGGAAAGGCGATGAACAAACAATGACAGACATATTGGAAACCATACAGCGCGACAGCCTTATCAGCTTTCCCTTTCTGGGCGACTGGTTCATCAATCCGCCGTCCTCTTTCACCCTGTTCGGGCGGACCATATACATATACGGCGTGGTCGTTGCTCTTGCTTTTCTTCTTGCCATCATCTGGCTCACAAAAAACTGCAAAAGATTCGGCATTCTGGAAAACGACCTTTATGACGCGATAATATGGGCGATCCCTCTGGGAATAATCGGTGCCAGGCTTTATTACGTCCTTTTCTCCCTTGACTACTATAAAGCCAATCCTTCAAAGATAATCGCGATCTGGGAGGGCGGACTTGCCATATACGGCGGGATAATCGCAGGGATACTGGTGATCTTCTTCCTGTGCCGCCATAAAAAAATGCGCGTGGCCGCAATGCTCGATCTTGTGATCTGTGGCGTGATCATCGGACAGATCATAGGCCGCTGGGGAAACTTCTTCAACCGGGAAGCTTTCGGAACTGAGACCACGGTGTTCTGCCGCATGGGTCTCACCTCTCCGGACGGAAACACCATATACGTTCATCCCACATTCCTGTATGAAAGTCTTTGGAATCTGGCCCTGTTCATCTTCCTCTGCATCTTCATAAAGAAAGGAAAGAGAAAATACAACGGGCAGATCATGCTGATATACCTGTTTGTTTACGGGATCGGCAGGACTCTGATAGAAGGTCTCCGCACAGACTCGCTCTATATTGGCGGAACGGGGATACG
This sequence comes from Oscillospiraceae bacterium, assembly GCA_017434755.1. Lineage (GTDB taxonomy): Bacteria > Bacillota > Clostridia > Oscillospirales > Oscillospiraceae > Limivicinus. The sequence goes on from JAFRER010000018.1 coordinate 75,087, forward strand.
CGTTTCTCAGCTGCTTTCCGCTCTGCTGGTGATCTTTGCGGGCGTCATGCTGATATACAACGGGAAAAGAGTGAAAAACGGCACGCTGAAACTCGAGCCCCCATATCTTGAAACCGGCATGAACGAAGAAGACGCAGCCGAAGATACGGCGGACGATCAGGAGACCGCGGCAGATCCGGATGAAAAAGTGACGGAAGAGCCTTCAGCGGATGATTCCGATGACGATTCGTCTGAAGACGATAAGGATGGGGAATAAAACACATATCTATAAAAACCACGGACTCATTTGAGCCCGTGGTTCTTTAAAGCGGTTTTTTCTTTATCTGCGCCCACTTTCTCGGGAATCCGAAAGATGTGGCGCTTATCTTTCGGATCACGATCGCTGAATGTACTATATCCGTTCCGCTGACAGTATATTTATTCACCGACTCGGTCCTGCCTCCCAGCATTTTTATGGCAGGTTTCGCCTCTTCCAGTTCCTCCTCCACCTCCGGGCCTTTCATGGCTATGAATATTCCGCCCTCTCTGACATAGGGCAGACACAGCTCGGCAAGAACGTTCAGCCTCGCAACGGCTCTTGAAGAAGCCGCATCGAAACTTTCGCGAAAACCGGGCGGGATCTCCTCAGCTCTCGCATGGATACATTCCACATCATCCAGTCCCAGCTTCTCACACGTTCTTTTCAGAAAGCCGATGCGTTTATCAAGACTGTCGATCAGGGTCAACCGGATATCCGGACAGGCTATCTTGAGCGCAAGGCCCGGGAATCCCGCTCCCGTTCCTATATCAACGAGGCTTTTCCCGGTGAGACCGGCATATTTAAGAAGGGCCGCGCAGTCCAGAAAATGAAGCTTTGCCGTGTCATCCTCACCTTCGATGGATGTGAGGTTCATGACCTTATTCGTCTCCAGAAGAAGCTCACAGTATTGTCTGTATTTTCCGATGATATCCTCCGACACGGGCAGACCGTATTCGCTGAACCCGTCCTTTATGATCTGTTCAAGCATGAATGATCATTCCCTTGCCTTTTTGAGCGCCTGCGCAAGCTGATCGGGACAGGATGTCGTCTTTGAACCGCAGCGGATGCCCTCAAGGCGGGAAATGACCTCATCTATCTCCATTCCCTCGATCAGGCTCGCGATGCCTTTGAGATTTCCGCTGCAGCCGCCCGTCACCTTCAGACTCTTTACGATATTTCCTTCCGTCTCGATCTCCATGAGCTGCGAGCATGTGCCTCTCGGTCTGTATGTGATAAGCATCGTTTTTCTCCTTTTCTGTCAAATCAAGCTGAATATAACATGAAAAAGCGTTTTTTTCAATGATCTCATCGATGCGGCGCATATTCCTGAAAAGCAGTTTTCCCTCTGTATTGATAATAATTTATTCACATACGCTTATTGTAGAATCTTTCCCGCTGTGCTATAATTTTAACAAGAAAAAAGATCGGAGGTCATAAAATGATAAAGAAAATCTACGGAAGAGTCTTTACCGTGCTCAAACGCAGACCATGGAAGCTTTGGGGGCTTTCCCTTCTGGCTGTGTTGTTGGTTTTCCTGGCAAACTCTCTGTTCGGGATGATTCCCGGAGTCGGTCTCGCTCTCTCGATTCTCTTTGATGTGGCGCTGGTGATGGTGTTCCTGCGCGGCTATCTCGGTGAAGAGCTGCACACCGTCCAGCTGTTCGACTGCTTCAAGGACTGGAAGACCATCAAGAGAGTTCTCTGCGGAATGGGATACATGTATCTGTGGGTCTTTCTCTGGTTTCTGATCCCGTTTGCCGGCATCGTGTTTGCGATAATCCGCTGCTATGAGTACCGCCTCACGCCCTATATTCTCGTCAACGAGCCGGATGTGCCCGCCACGGAGGCATACAAAGTCTCCAGGCAGCGCACCAATGGCTTCAAGGCCAAGATGTTCTGGGCGGATGTTCTTTGGATTTTGGTATTCTGTGCCGCTTTCCTCATTCTTGTACTCCTTGCTCTGATTCCGTATGTAGGGTTCGTTTTCGGAATAGCGGCATTCCTGCTCTATTGTCTCTTCTGCCTGTTCGGTTTCCTGTTTGCCGGACTTGTTCAATCCGCTTTCTATGTTGAGATCCAGCGCGCCGCCGGGGAGGGTCCTCAGTTCGATGACTCCATGAACGATCCTCCTGAGAAAGTTTTGCCCGTTCTTGAAGAGTCCGTTTCATCCGCTGGTAAGTTCAAATACTGCCCGCAGTGCGGAAGCAAAAACTCCATAGACGGCAAATTCTGCACCGGCTGCGGATACAAGTTCGACTCCTATCCTGCTGATTCCCCCGCTCCCGCTCCCGAAGCAGACGATGAACCGCCCATATCTTTCGAATAAACCGCTTTTCCATATAAAACAAAAATAAAAGAATCATAGAATAAAACACAGCGATTCCTTGCGGAATCGCTGTGTTTTATTCTTTTTACAGCAGGTTATAACCGGAGCTTCCCTTATTATTGCGGAGCATCTTTTTTATCCGGATCTTTGTTCTTTTCCGAACGAAGCCCCGTTATTGCAAGGATCAAATGAACAAAACCGATACCCGCTGCAATACCGAACACATCTATCCACACGTCCTTTATTGACGGGCCCCGGCCGGTGAACATCTGGATTGTCTCATCGAGAAACGCGGTGATGAATCCTGCCAGAAGCGCATTCAGGGCTTTTCTATCATCGCATTTCATCCACAGTGCGAGCCAGAGTCCGTAGAAGGCATACTCCGCAAAGTGGGCAAGCTTTCTGACAAGATGCTCGGTCACGTTTCCTCTGCCCAGAACAAGCTCAAGCACCGGCGTGAGGATCCTTGTAAAATAACTGCTCGCCCTTGATGATACTCCGGAGGAGAAAAACGAGTTTGTCCAGATAAACAGCAGTGAGAGGACGGCAAACGTGACTATGAGCGGCTTGAGTTTTTTCATGCGGTTTCAGGGTCTATCCTGATGGTAAGTTCATCCCCGGGAGCGGAGATCGTAATCGTTCGGATGCTGCTTTCACGGGGCTTTACCATTTCCTCCGCGAGCGGATCCTCGATCTTCTTCTGTATGATCCGCCTGAGTTCCCGGGCACCGTACGTTATGGAATAAGCCTCTTTGACGAGCATCTCCACAAGACTGTCATCCCAGCTGAACGAGATGCCGCGCTCGGAAAGCACCGCTCCGACCTCTCCCAGCATGATCCGCGCAATGCCGCGGAAATCATCCTCGCTGAGCTGGTTGAAGCATATCACTTCATCCACACGGTTAAGGAATTCGGGTCTGAGGAACTCAGCCAGCGCTTTCATAGCCCGTTCGCGCCCCATATCGCTGACGGTGCCTCCGAAACCGACACTGCCGCTGCGATTTCCGCTTCCGGCATTCGTCGTCATCACGATTATGGTGTTTTCAAAGTTTACGGTCCTGCCCTGTGCATCGGTTATCCTGCCGTCGTCAAGGATCTGCAGCAGGATATTCATGACGTCCGGGTGAGCTTTTTCTATCTCGTCGAACAGAACGACACTGTACGGTTTTCTGCGAATCTTCTCCGTAAGCTGCCCCGCCTCGTCATACCCAACATAGCCCGGAGGAGAGCCTATGATGCGCGAGACAGAGAATTTCTCCATGAATTCCGACATATCCAGCCTTATCAGTGATTCCGGCGTGTCGAACATGTCCGCGGCAAGCTGTTTCACCAGTTCGGTCTTACCGACTCCGGTACCGCCCACAAAAATGAAACTTACAGGCTTTCTCTTTACCTTGAGTCCGACTCTGCCCCGTCTGATGGCGGCACAGACCGCTTTTACAGCTTCATCCTGCCCGACGATATGCTGTTTGAGCCGGTCTTCAAGACCAGCGAGCCTCTGGAGTTCTCCCTCCTTGATAGTGCTTGCGGGGATCTTGGTCCAAAGCTCAATGATGCGCGCAAGATTGTCTATCTTCAGCTGAGGCCTGCCTTTTGCCTCGAGTTCCTGAAGCTCCTGCTCTCGCTGCAGCTCCCGGCTGCGCAGTTCCGCGATCCTTGCATATCGCTTTTCGAGGAACTGCTCGGGATTATCCGTATCCTGCGGGACCTCGGCATTCATAAGCGCTTCTTTCTCGAAACGGAGATTCTCCAGATCCTTCTCCGCCAGCATCCGCCGGTTGATATCCGGATCCTTCAGATTCACGTCCGAGCAGGCTTCATCTATCAGATCTATTGCCTTATCCGGGAGAAAACGGTCTGTTATATAGCGCTCGCTGAGTATGACAGCCTGGCGGCACATCTCGTCGGAGATCTCCACTCCGTGGCAATCCTCATAATAATGCGCGATACCCTTTATGATGGCTATGCTGTCCTCTATAGAAGGCTCAGCGACCGTAACGGGCTGAAAACGTCTTTCGAGGGCGCTGTCTTTTTCGATATGCTTCCTGTATTCGGTGAATGTGGTGGCGCCGATGACCTGTATCTCGCCTCTCGAAAGAGCCGGCTTCAGGATATTGGCAGCATTCATGCTGCCCTCGGCATCTCCGGCACCGACTATGTTATGGACCTCATCGATTACGAGGATGATGTTCCCCTGACGGCGGATCTCCTCGATGAGCCCTTTCATGCGGCTTTCGAACTGTCCTCTGAACTGTGTTCCGGCAACGAGTGCAGTAAGGTCGAGAAGATGCACTTCCTTATCTCTGAGTTTATAAGGAACATCTCCCCCCGCGATACGCTGGGCAAGACCCTCGGCAATAGCCGTCTTGCCGACGCCCGGTTCCCCTATTAGGCAGGGATTGTTTTTTTGCCTGCGATTGAGGATCTGGATGACTCTTTCGAGCTCCTCTTCCCTCCCGATCATATTGTCGAGCTTGCCCTCGCGGGCACGGGCAGTAAGATCTATGCAGTAGGTATCGAGGAACTTTCTCTTCTGAGGCCGACGGGTATCCTGCACTGCAGGGCGGCGCGGTCTGTTCTCTCCGGAATTCGGTGCGGGAGAAGCTGGTGCTCCTTCCGCCGGTTTTCCGCTCTGCTGTCCGGTCAATCCTTCCTTAAGGCCGTTGAAAAGCTTTCCGAAAAACGGAAAGGTAGCCGTCTTTCCGTCATCATCCGTGTTCTGCTCCCCGTCCTCTTCGGAATCCAGCAGATCTTCCACGCCGGAAAGTGCGGTCATCATATCACCGGACAGGCCGTCCAGTTCATCGTCGGAAATGCCCATCTTCTCCAGCACATCATCGACAGGCTTTATGTGGAGCTCGCGCGCGCATTTGAGACAGAGGCCTTCGTTTTTCGTCTGATTGTTTTCGTATTTGGTTATGAATACCACCGCGGGATTCTTTCCGCAGCGGGAACATGTGGTAAACTGCATTTTTCCTCCGAGTAATCAAAGAAGTCCGTTGGTGATGAATTTGAATGAGAGGAAGAATCTGGCAAGCGTGGTATTGTAAAGCGTGTTGCGCCCGAGCACGGCTCCGAGGAAACTCAGGAACCAGCAGAGCAGCACGCAGTACAGGAATCCCTTTATAAAACCGAGAACAGAGCCTCCGATCTCATCCACCATCTCCATGTTGGGCAGCCTGAGTGAGAGATTGAACAGATTTCCTATGGCCACCAGCAGGATCAGGATCATAAGAAACGCAAGCGTCAGTCCGGCGACATAGGTCATCGTGTCGCAGATCACTTCCACGACTGCATCCGGCATGGACAGCTCGTTCTCTTCCGAAAAAGCGACGGCGTCCTCTGCAAGCGTTTCACTGGTCTTTTCATAAAAACCGATATCGAGCATGCTCTCATATGCATAATCGTACCGCAGGGAGGAATCACGTGCCAGAATATCCTCAAGAGAATAGTCTCCGGTCTTGTAACCCATGTTTTCGATTATCTTGTCCCGGGTATTCTGTGAATCCACATATCCACCTATGAAGGGACGAAGGACCGGGATCACTTCACCTGAATATGCCTTTGAAAGAATCGTGCCTCCCAGAAGCGCGACCATGATTATAAACAGGCTGATAATATTCCCTATAAGGCCCTTTTTATATCCTTTCCAGGTACAAAGGGCGATTATTACAAGCAGGACGATATCAATGACAAGCTTCATCTGAATTTATAATCCTTTTCGGTTTGATTCGCTCAGTCTTTCTCCATCATTTCTCCGACTGGTCCGTCATACCAGACCCTGTTGAGATAAAGGCCCTGCGGCGGCATCGTCGGACCTGTGAGCCGCCTGTCTCCCGCCTCAAGGAGCGCCGGGATATCCTCCGGCCGAAGCTTTCCGTATGACGCATACACCATGGTCCCTACGATCGCGCGGCACATGTTATACAGAAAACCGTCTGCGCAGACAGCCACGGTTATGAGATCACCGGTCTTTTCGGCCGAACAGGAGAAAACTGTCCTGACCGTTGTCTTCGTATGCGTTCCCTCGCTTCTGACGGCTTTGAAATCGTGCGTGCCGACAAAAGCCTCCGCTGCCTTTTTCATCTGTTCCATATCCAGATGCTGCGGATAAAAACAGACTCTGTTTTCCAGGAAGGGATCGCGTATATCGCTGTTCAGGATCTTATAAATATATTCCTTTTTCCTGCATGAGAGTATGGAATTGAAATCCTCATCTGTTTCGACTGCGGCTGTAACGGCCACGTCACCCGGCAGTCTTGCATTCAGAGCAAACGGAATACGCTCCGCGGGAATGGAACAGTCGGTCCTGAAATTTGCGCAGTAACGCAGGGCATGCACGCCGGCATCTGTCCTGCCGCAGCCCGTGACTCTCACCGAATGACCGCAGACTTTGCCGATGGCGTCCTCAAGGACGGAAGCCACCGAGATATCTTCTTTCTGCAGCTGCCAGCCGTGATAGGCAGTGCCGTCATATCGGAGACGTATGGCAATGTTTCTCATGCTGCGGTTCTTTTCAACAGGATCATGCCTGCAAGGAACAGGACGAACAGTGTAAGCGTGACATAGTCCCTTCCGGCAAATTTCAGCTGTTTCATCCGGGTCCGTCCCTCTCCGCCATGGTAACAGCGGCTCTCCATGGCGACTGCGAGCTCATCGGCCCGCCGGAAAGAAGAAACAAAAAGGGGCACGAGGATCGGCAGAAGTGCCTTTGCCCTTTTGATCAGACCTCCGGTCTCAAAATCCGCGCCCCTGGCACGCTGGGCGGACATGATCTTGTCCGTTTCCTCTATGAGCGTAGGGATGAAGCGAAGGGCCATGCTCATCATGAGGGTCATCTCATGGACCGGGAACCGGATGAGCTTCAGCGGTTTGAGGAGCATCTCAAGCCCGTCTGTGATCGCTATGGGGCTGGTGGTGTACGTCAGCAGAAAAGTGCCCGAAATGAGCAGGGTTATCCTCAGAATCATCTGCACAGCCCTCTCGATACCTTCCCATGTGATCATCCAGCCCTCGACGACAGGCGTGCCCTTTGTATAGAAGATATTCAGCGCACCGGTCAGGACGATGATAAAGAGCATGGGCTTGAGTCCCGAAAAGATCCTTTTGGGCGATATCTTCGAGAGGATCATGAAAATGACCGTTGCCGCAAGCACGATGGCATATCCCGTCCAGTTCACAGCAAGGAAGAGCGCGACAATAAACAGGATCACACAGATGAGTTTTGTCCTGGGATCCAGACGGTGCACGATGGTATCTCCGGGGAAATACTGTCCCAGTGTGATATCTTTCAGCATGCCGGCACCTCCCTCAGAGAGGATAAGGCGGCCAGAAGCTGTTCATGTGTACAGACGGAGCCTTCAGGCAGGACACCATACTCGCGCAGTTTCATCGCGATTGCGGTCGCTTTCGGGACGTCAAGACCCTGTGAAACCAGTTTTTCCGGATCGGCAAAAACCTCCGCGGGAGTCCCGTCCATGAAGACATTGCCTCCGGAAATAACGATTATCCTGTCAGCTATTCTTGCAACGTCATCCATATTGTGGCTGACAAGGATGACCGTAGACCCGGTCTCCGCCCTGTAGGCACAGATGTTTTCCAGAAGCTGTCTGCTGCCTGCGGGATCAAGTCCGGCGGTGGGTTCGTCGAGTATGAGGACGGACGGACGCATAGCTATTACTCCGGCGATCGCTATCCTGCGTTTCTGCCCGCCTGAGAGTTCAAGCGGAGAACGCTCGAAAAGTTCCCGGTCTATACCCGTGAATCCGGCAGCTTCCGTCACTCTTTCGTCTATCTCATTTTTGTCCAGGCCCATATTGCCCGGCCCGAAAGCTATATCTTTATATACGGTCTCTTCAAAAAGCTGATACTCCGGATACTGGAACACAAGTCCCACCTCATGCCGGATATCTCTGCGCGTGAACTTGTTCTCGTTGATATCTCTGCCGTCATAGAGCACCCTGCCGGACGTAGGTGTGAGAAGGGCGTTCAGATGCTGGATCAGCGTTGACTTTCCCGAGCCGGTATGCCCGATCAGCCCGACGAGCTGTCCTTGCGGGAATGTCAGGTCGATGCAGTCGACTGCTACTTTTTCAAACGGAGTACCCGCGCTGTAAACATGGCGCAGCTGCTCGCAGCGTAATTCCGACATCTGTTATTTTCCGACAGCCTTTCTGATTACTTCTGCGCACTCTTCAACGCCGAGTGCGTCAAGCGGAAGGTCCCAGCCTTCTTTGTTCAGGGCGTACATAAGCTTCACTGTCTCCGGGACATCGAGCCCCTGCCGTTCCATCAGCTCGGGATCGGCAAAAAGCTGCGCAGGCGTACCATCGGCAGCAATGTAACCGTCCGCCATGATGACCATCCTGTCAGCATCAATACACTCATCCATATGATGCGTAATAAGCACGACCGTCATCCCGTGCTCTCTGCACAGCTCCTTTACCGTGGAGAGGACCTCTCTTCTGCCTATGGGATCGAGCATGGCGGTCGGCTCATCCAGAACGATCACCCTCGGTTTCATGGCAATGATCCCGGCGATCGCGATCCTCTGCTTCTGTCCGCCGGAAAGCAGATGCGGAGCATGCTGCCTGTATTCATACATGCCCACAAGAGTGAGCGCCTCATCGACTCTGTTTCTTATTTCAGACGGCTCCACACCGAGGTTCTCCGGAGCAAACGCCACATCGTCTTCCACTACATTCGCGACGATCTGGTTGTCCGGATTCTGAAAGACCATACCCACATTCCGGCGTATATCTATCAGTCTGTCCTGATCGGAAGTATCCGTTCCGCAAACGGTCACCTTGCCCTCGTCCGGGATCAGGATAGCGTTCATATGCTTTGCCAGCGTGGACTTTCCCGAACCGTTATGACCGACCACCGCAACGAAGCTGCCTTCTTCTATGCTCAGAGAAACACCGCACAGGCTCTCGAGTTCATCACCCGGATATGTATAATGTACAGACTCGAATCTGATTATCTCACTCACTTTGATTTACCTTTCAGCGGGATAAAGCCGTTTTTACGCTTCCCATCTGCAGGAAGCGCCGCAGGGCAGGACAAGTCCGCTTTCCGAAACGGGAAGACCAAGCTCGCCGCTTTCCGACCTGCCTCCGTACTTTGCGGCAAAAATGCTTTGAGCCAGATATGTCAGCACGGAAGGCGACAGACCTGTTGTATAGGAATTGATCAGCACAAAAAGCGGATCATCCGAGAGCACGCCCATGCACAGTGTAACGAACTGCCACAGGTCCTTTTCCAGCTTCCATATCTCACCGCCCGGTCCGCGGCCGTAAGACGGAGGATCCATTATGATCGCATCATATTTTCTGCCCCGACGGATCTCCCGCTCGACGAATTTCGCACAGTCATCGACGATCCAGCGGATCGGGGCGTCGGCAAGATCGGACACGGAGGCGTTTTCCTTTCCCCATGCCACCATTCCCTTCGCCGCATCCACATGGCATACGGATGCTCCGGCCTTCGCGCATGCGAGCGTCGCGGCCCCGGTATAGGCAAAAAGGTTGAGGACACTTACATGCCTTCCGGCTTTCGCGATCTTTTCCATCGCCCAGTCCCAGTTGACGGCCTGTTCCGGAAACAGGCCCGTATGCTTGAAGTTCATCGGTTTTATTTGGAAGCGGAGCTCTCCGTAGCGGATGCTCCAGCTTTCCGGAAGGTTCCCCTTGCTCCAGCTGCCTCCGCCGCTCTCGCTCCTGTTATATCTGGCGTCATATCTGCTCCAGAGGCTGTTCCTGCGTGGCGTGTTCCATATGGCCTGGGGATCCGGCCGGACAAGGACGACATCGCCCCATCGCTCGAGTTTTTCTCCCGAGGAGCAATCGATCAGTTCGTAATCCTGCCATTTATCCGCGATCCACATGGCTTGTTCTCCGTTCCGGCTTATCTGTTTTTATAGTAGATGGCGGCCGTACTGTCCGTAAGAACGAGGTCGCACTTGTTGTCATAAAGATACTGGAAACACTCTACGGATCCGCCGGTCAGGCGGATTATCTGCCCGAGGCTGTTCTTGATCCTGGGGACGGAATCAAGCGCTGCAAGGGACTCGTCATTTATACTCATCGCCATGCGCTTCCCGCGCAGCTGGAGCCTGCTCGCTATGCCGGATCCCGACCTTGCGGCGATTATGATGTCGTTTTGCGCATAGGGTCCGAGGGGCTCGTATTTGCCTTCGTCGACCATTTTCTGATCGATGGCTATCCCGCCCCAGGCACAGTCGATGTTTCCGGAAGAAAGCTCCACATAGGTGTTCTCGTTTTCGATCGGCTGGAGGGACAGATCCCATCCGAGAAGATCACAAACCGCCGTGGCAAGCTCGATATCAAAGCCCCAGTACGCTCCGTTCGTATCCTTATAGGCGAAGGGGAATGAATCAAGATCGATGCCCACGACAAAGCTGCGCGGTTCCGGCATGCCCGTTTTGTTCAGCGCTTCGGCATCTCTGGGAAAGCTGACGACCGAGGTCCCGAACCATTTGCGGTTCAGTTCATCGATCTTGCCCTGCGAATTGAGCACCTGTATCGCGGCCGAAACATAGAAGATCGTGATGTCACCGGTCCGGAAGGCAAGGGCGTATTCCTGCTCCACGAGCGTGACGACCGCTTTGACGCCGTAGCTCTGGGTATTACCGCAGGCACAGAGTGGGACGATGAGACACAGTATAAGCAATAGACAGAGTATTCGTTTCATAGTCAAGTATCATGTTCCGATAACGGGGCATAACCCCGGTATTATAATAGCGTAGTATAACATACTTTTTCCGATTTGGATATATCAAATAAGAACTGCATCCTTCAACTGTGCATGATTTACAAAAAATTAACGGAGGCATCACGGGATGCCTCCGTATCATTATTCATCTCTTATTCCGTAAAGTCACTCTTTCGGCTTTTCGATCTCGCAGACGAAACCGATCTTGTTCCGGTAGGCTTCGGGATACTGTCCGGCAGGGTCATTTATGCAGTCGTTATAGACCCAGCCTCTGTTGGTCCAGTTCCATATGAACACGTAGTCTTCCGGTGTATTGCCGTCCATTTCAGAAGGTTCGCCTCTGTCCCAGTTATAATAACGCTCAGGATCAGGGTCATCCGTCTTTTCCCAGACCAGTTCGTCGTTCTCGCGGTGAAGCCCTATCCATATCACCGTGATCCCCATCTCACTGGCAAGATCAATAACTTTCTGGAATTCATCTGCGTTGTTGATGACCACGAGATGACCGCCCTCTTCCTCACAGCGGGCTTTTGCTTCGTTCCAGCTGACATTCTCGGCAAAGAACCTGTATTCCGAGACCATCTCCACCGGAGGCTCGGGCGTGGGCTCGGGTGTATCAACAGGAGCGGATACGATCACAACGGGAGCGGGAGTCTCTTCTGTCTGTTCCGGTTCCGGGATATCCTTCGGCGGTCCCATGATCTTATTGAACAGCAAAGCCGCAGCAAGAAGGAGGACGCTGAGAATGATTATGAATATCAAAGGTCTTCTCTTTCTTCTGCGTACCTCTGCCTCCAGTTCCTTCTGAGAAAGGGAAACGGTCTCACCCGTATTGGTGACTATTATATCGGGGAAATCATCCTCGTCGTTCCTGCTGACCGTTACGGGTTCGTATTCCGGATCCACTTCCACCTCGGAAAGACGCACGACCGCATCGTCCTGGGCTGACTCTCCGGGATCGGCAGAATCATAATCCTCCGTCTCCTCCGGTATATATTCCTCATCGGAGTATCCGTCATCGAAATGATCCGGTACTTCCTCCCCTATGAACACTTCTTCCTCCTCCTGAACGTCCTGCGGCGCCGGAACCGGTTTTTCTTCATTCTCCGGGGCCGGACCTGCTTCCACATCCTCAGCCGGATCCTCTTTCTCATTTCCCGGTCCTTCGCTTTCACCGAAGATCGGTCCGACTACAGCGGATGACTCGTCCACCGTTCCAGCCTCTGCATTCTCTTCGAAATCGTTCTGCGTTTCGATGATATTTACCATCATGCGCTCGATCTCGCTCAGATCGTCGTCGCTTTTTTTGAAGAGCACTTCTGCGCACGGCTCATCGTTAAGAAAGAGATTCTTCAGGCAGTTATCGAGCATGATCTTCATTTCGCCCGGATTGCGGTATCTTTCCGCCGGTTCATAGCTGAGCGCTTTCAGAATGATATCTCCGAGTCTTCTGCCCGCATTGAGCGGCCGATTGAATGCCGAGCCCTGCAGTCTGAGCCTGTGTGCCCTTTTTTCATCGCAGTCGTCGCTCTCGAAGGGGAGATGTCCCTCGGAGAGCCTGTACATGAGCAGGCCTATCGAATAAACATCGCAGGCGGGGGTCTTTCTGCCGTGCCAGTAAAACTCGGGAGCAGAATAGAGGAGCTCCCGGGATGACGGTTCACCGCTGTAGGCAGGACCGATGATTATCTTTCCGTCCTCACCCACCTCGACATTTCCTTCATATATCCCGCCGCGGAAGGCCATCTGCCCGACCTGCGCATCCACTTCGGCGCAAAGTCCGGAAGCGAATTCGCAGAGTTCTCGACGGCCCATCCCGGTCAGATTCTCGTTCTGTTCAAGTGCCATGGAATAACCTCCGGGAGTAAAATTATGTAAACACAGAGTATCACAAGCGGGTAGATTAGTCAATCAAGTGTTTTCATCAGACAGCTGTTTTTGAACAGAAAACACCCGCGTCACATCGGATGTGACACGGGTGCGGAACGCGGAAAATGGAATGCATCAGGCGTTGTCGTACATTCTCTTGACCATGCTCCAGTAGCGGTGGAGCTGGACGGAATCGTCCTCATCGATGGTGAAATGATGGCCTTCATATTCAGCAATGAGGTATCCGTCATAGCCGGATCTCTTTATGATCGGCATGATCTTGTCATAGGGGATGCACGGATCGTTCTGATCATCGGCAAGATAATAGAACTTGCCGTGGATCATATGGGTATACTTCAGCAATCCTTCAAGCTGTTCAAGCTTACCGGCGGGGCAGTTCTTGTGGTAGAACTCCTCGGCGTACTGCCGCTCGACGGCGTTGAGGTCGAGGCTGTCCAGCTCGCTCTCCGGCCTGCCGTCACGCATGAGGCCAAGCACCTGCTCGATGCGGTCGTGCCGGGCGCCGGCCTCATAGGCCTGGCGGATGTGAAGGCCGTGGGGATAGTGCTGGAAGATGCTCATGTCCGGGCAGATGCCCAGCCAGCCGTCGCTGCGCTCCATGGCCTCGAAATACTTCGCCCACACCGGCACCAGCGGATGGTGGGGATGGTGCATTTCGATGCACAGCTTCACGTCCAGCTTCTCGCAGAGAGGCCGCATGCTCTCGAAGATCTCGGGAGTGATGGAGTGCTGGCTCTTCATCATGTGGAAGCCCGCTTTGTGGGCGTAGATGAGATCGTTGCGCGTAAACTCCCGGATCTCCTCGGGGCTCAGGTCGCGGTCGTTGCGCATGCCGATGTCGATGTAGCCTTCCCAGCAGACCGGCTCCACATCGTATTTCCCCATGGTGTCGCGGAGCTTGAAGAGCCATTTGTCGGAGGGGAAGGGGTATTCCTCGCAGGACTGGGCCGCCACCATCGTGGCGCCGTTGTAGCCGATCTCCTTCGCCCTTTTGATGCAGCCTTCCAGATCGAGCTGTCTGGTGTGGAAGGAATTCGAGAAGCAGTAAAGACTTACACCGTATTTCAGATCGTTTGCCATTTTTTCTTCCTCCTTCATTCCTTCACAGACAGCGTCTTCTCACAGTCGCTGTCCACCACGAGATAGCTTCCGAAATAGCCCGTATAGGGGATCTTGTGGCTCATCAGCATCTTCACCTTGTGGCTGCCCGGGGCGATGCCGTTTTCATCGACTACTCTCAGTATGGCCTTGCTTCCGGTGAACCAGTACTCCTTGTACATATCCTTCATTTCTTCGAGAAGGAAGAACTTGTTGTTGACACCGAAACGAATATTCTCCTGGGGGATCTCAACGCCGTCGATGAAGACCCTCAGCGTGAGCACGTTGCAGATGTAGGCGCCTCGGTAGGTGGGGTACTTGCATTTGAACTCATACCCCAGGACGATATCATCGGCCTTGTTGACCTCGATATCGTCATCACAGACCATATATTTGTTGAATGCGGTAAAATCCATAGATCATCCTCCGTTATTTGAAGCTGCGGGAATTACTCTTCAACATCAACCCAGATATTGCCGTTGTTGGTGCTCTTGAGGCAGGCCTCAACGAAGGCGAGTCCTTCAGCGCCGGCAGCAACAGTCTGATAATCGATCATATCGGGAGTGAATGTGCCGTTCTCTCTGGCAAGGATGCACTCGGCAAAGCTGGTGTAGAGGTTGCCCATTGCTTCGAGCCAGCCCTCGGTGTGACCGGAGGGAAGACGTCCGTACTTGGCGGCAGTCGGGGTGATCTGCTTGTAGCCGCGGTGTACTTCACGAATGGTGTTGTCGGCATCGATGATGGTGATCTTGTCGGGGGTCTCCTGGAACCACTCGATGGTGCCCTTGCTTCCGTAGATCCTTATACGGAGAGCGTTGTCATAGCCGATGGCGATCTGGGAAGTCCAGTAGAAGCCGGATGCGCCGTTGTCATACTGCACCATGACGCTGTCGTTGTCATCAAGGACACGGCCGGGAACAACGATGTCGAGCTTCGCAAGGACTTTTTTGATCTTGAGTCCGGTGGCCATGGCGATGAAATTTTCAACATGGGTGCCGAGGTCGCCGAGGCAGTTGACGCCGCCGGAACGCTTCGGGTCGGTGCGCCACTCGCCCTGCTTGCCGCCGTTGTCGCCTTCGAATGCGAGCCAGCCCTGAGGATACTCGGCCATGACCATTCTGACCTCGCCAATGTCGCCGCGTTTGATGATATCACGCATGTACTTGGCGGTGACGTGACCGGTGTAGGTGTAGGTGACCATGAACAGGACGTCCTTCTCTTTTGCAAGCTCTCTGAGCTCGGCGGCCTGCGCATAGGAGATGGTGACGGGCTTGTCGCAGGAGACGTTCACGCCGGCCTCGAGGCAGGCCTTGGCGATCTCATAGTGGGAGAAGTTCGGGGTAACGATCACCACGAAGTCGATATTGCCGGCTTCGGCGGCGAGCATCTCTTTGTAGGTGGGGTAGCAGCGTGCGGGATCGAGATGGAGCTCTTCGGCCATCTGCGCGGATTTGGCCGCGTCTCTGGAGAAAGCGCCGCAGACGAGCTGCGCCTTGCCCTCAATGGCGATTGCACGGCGGTGCGCTCCGCCGATGAAGGAGCCGGGGCCGCCTCCGACCATTGCGTATTTGAGAACTCTTGCCATTTGTTTTTCCTCCGATTTTAGTTTTAATAATAAAGTAGCTTTATTTGTATCTTTATCCCCCTTTGTTCAAGGGGGATAAAGACGGTATTACGAAATGTATCTGCTGTCAGTCGTTAGCAAGAGCGGCGTCGAAAGCGACATCGGACTTGTCGAAGTTCATCCTGCGGACGACCTCATAGGACTCGGTGGCGCCGTGGACTCTCTCCATGCCGCTGTCTTCCCATTCTACCGACAGAGGTCCCTTATA
>JAFRER010000019.1 GCA_017434755.1 Oscillospiraceae bacterium
CGACCTGGCTGTGGCGCATGGTGCCTTCTCCGTGGAGCGACACATCCTGATACAGCGTGCCGCCGTAGGCCACGTTGACGATCTGGATCCCGCGGCAGATCGCCAGGACAGGCTTTTTCGACACGCGCATGCGCTCGATGAGATGAAGCTGGTACTCGTCAAAGTCGAGGCGGGTCGTCTCCAGCAGCGGGTGAGGGGTTTCGCCGTAGGAGATGGGATTGACGTCGATGCCGCCCGGGATCAGGTAGCCGTCGCACAGCCCCACGTAGCGGTCCAGCGCTTCCGGATCGTCGTAGATGGGCAGGATGAGCGGAACGGCCCCCACCGCCTCCAGCGAGAAGAGGTAGTTTTCCCCGCAGGACTGGATGGTGCTCTTGTTGCCGCGGTAATCGTGAAGTGTCGGATGTGCGGAAATACCGATAACAGGTCTCATGTGATGCGCCTTTCTTTCAGGAATGTACCGTATTAATATAGCACATTTTTCCGGCGGCGCAGTAAGTTTTTTCTGTCAGCGCCGCCTTTTTTGCCCAAACAACGAACAATTTATACTAATCCCCATCTAATATATGTTCAAAATCCAATCCCTGCCGGTGATACTGCTGATCACAGCTGCCGGCAGGTTCTTTATCGTATCACACAACCGCTCGATCACCTTGTCCAGGCTTGTGAACGCCTCGTTGCGGAATCCCCTTTTGCGGATCTCTTTCCAGATCTGCTCGATCGGGTTCATCTCCGGGGTATACGGCGGGATAAATGTAAAGTGAATGTTCTCCGGGATCTTAAGCCCGTTCGACCTGTGCCATCTGGCTCCGTCACAAACCAGGAGCAGCTCATCATCCGGATACGTCTTTGCCATCTCATGCAGAAACACATTCATGCAAGTAGTATCGCAATACGGCAGTACAAGAAAGAATCCATCACCGGTCCTTGTTTCTACTGCTCCGTACGCATACCGGTATTCCCGTATATGGTGACATGGCACGGACGGCCGCATTCCTTTCTTGCACCAGCAGTACTTCGGCTTATTGATCCTCCCGAATCCTGCTTCATCCTGGAACAGCAACCGTACTCTCTTTTTGGGGAATTCTCTTTTTAGTTTGTCGTAACGGGATTTAATTTTTTTGAGGCGCTCACCGCCTCTTTGTCTGCTGACTTCGGGTGTTTGGATCTGGGCAGGATTTTTCGCCATCCGTGCCGTTTCAGCAATCGGTAGATATACATCTTCGACGCTTTTCTTCCCAGCTTCTTTTCGAATGCTGCTGTAATATCCCCTATTGTCAGGATCATTCCTGCCTCTGCTTCTTTTTCGATCTCCGCCAGTATCTTTGCTTCTTCGTTTTCGTCCAGCAGCCGATAGTGGCTTGTGTGTTTGATCCGCAAAAACTCTTCCAACCCCTGTTTTGCGTAATCTCCCATCAGCTTCGTGATGTACCGCTCATTATACCCGGTACGCAGCGAGATCTCTTTGTTGCTTGCTCCTTCGTACCGCAGTTTGAGGACGCGCAGCTTTTGGTCAACTCGATTGTTTCGGTTCTTTTTGTCAATTTCCAGTATCTTTTGATACTCTGTTTCAGTAATCTTAATCACTTTCATCACCCATAGACATTATAACAGATTTATAATCGTTTGTCTATGGTATAGATGCGGTTTTACACCAAATTTATGACTTGACAAGTGTTTGCTTTAGTATTATTATATAAACATAGCATATGCTATAAAATAATCACTATTAGTTTTTTCTAATAGTGAGAAAAAGAAAAGGAAATTTCAAAACGAAAATTCTGGAGAAAAGAAAAGGAGGAAATCCCTCATGAAAGCAAGAAAGATCCTCGCTATCCTGCTGGCGCTCATGATGCTGGTCCTCAGCGCGTGCGGCGGCTCCTCCGGCAGCTCTTCCGGCAGCAGCGCCCCGGCAAGTTCCGGCAGCAGCGCCCCGGCAAGCTCCGGCAGCTCTTCCGGCAGCGCGGCAGCAACGGCCGCCAAGGTCACCGCGCAGGAATATGACGCGGTCGCGGCAGTCTCCCTCGACTTTACCACCATGGACCCGGTCGATACCTCCGATACCCTGTCCGGCGGTATCCAGCGTCTGATCATGGACGGTATGTTCGGTTTTGACGACAATCTGAGACAGATCCCGCTCCTCGCCACCGGCTACACCGCCAACGAAGACGCCACCGAATATGTCATCACGCTCCGTCAGGGCGTCAGCTTCACCGACGGCACCCCGTGGAACGCGGAAGCCGCCAAGGCGAACCTCGACAAGCTCGCGGACAAGACCAGGGGCCTGAAGAGGACCTCCCTGCTCAGCTCGATCATCTCCTCCGTCGAGATCACCGGCGACTACGAAGTCACCGTCAAACTGGCCACCCCGTTCTCCGCGTTCATCGCCAACCTGTGCCATCCGGCCTGCGTCATGATGAGCCCGAAGGTCCTCGCGGCCGGCGATGATGTCTGCGCTGCGGCGCCTGTCGGCACCGGCCAGTACAAGTTCGTCGAGTGGGAGCACGGCGATCACCTGATTCTGGAGCTCAACCCCGACTGGTGGGGCTACAAGGAAGGCATCGTCGATGCCGACGCTGGCTTTAGGACCATCAATTTCAAGGTCGTAACCGAAAACTCCACCCGCGTATCCATGCTGCAGGCCGGCGACGCCGACTTCATCTGGCCGGTCCCGACCGAAAGCTATGATAAGGTAGCTTCGGATCCCAAACTGGTCGCGCATTCCGAGGCCGGTATCGTCGTCCGCTGGCTCTACATGAATACCCAGAAGGCCCCGCTCAACGACGTCCGCGTCCGCAAGGCGCTGGCCCTGTGCGTAAACAAGGAAGCCTTCCTGCAGGTCATCTACAACGGCCACGGTTCCGTAGCGACCTCCATCCTCGGTTCTGCCGTAACGGGCTACAAGCGCAACGAACCCGTTCCCTTCGACGTCGAACAGGCGAAGGCTCTGCTTGCGGAAGCCGGCTATCCCAACGGTTTTACTATTACCCAGTACTACAGCAACAACTCCACCAACGAGAAATCCGCGCAGTTCATGCAGCAGCAGTTCGCGCAGATCGGCGTAGAACTCAAGCTGGTGGGTGAAGAATCCGCCATGACCAACGAGCGTATCCAGAACAGCACCAAGCCCGGCGCAGAGGCCGACGTAGACGTTTATCTCACCGGCTGGTCGCCCTCCACCGGCGACGCCGACTGGGCGCTCCGTCCGCTGCTCTGCTCCGAGATGGCGCCTCCCGTCAACTACAACATCGCCTACTTCAACAACAAGGAGTACGACGACCTGGTACACGGCGCACTGTCCGTCTCCGATCAGGCAAAGAAGAACGAGATGTACGCCCGTGCGCAGGACATCGTCTGGGAAGAGATGCCCATCATCCCGCTCATGGAGCAGGACAACACCTGGGCACACAAGGCGAATCTTGTCGACATCAAGATCTATCCGGACGGCGCGATCAACTGCAGAAACGCCAAAGTCGGGGACTAAACAGCGATCCTGTATGCAGATGCCCTCTGGTACCAACAGAGGGCATCTGTTGTCTGATTCAAAAAACCGCAACGCAGTAAGGACGTAAACTATGGCAAGATACGGACTCAAAAAACTCTTAGAGATGCTGCTGACGCTGTTTATCGTCGTCACGGTGGTCTTTTTCCTTGTTCGCATGATTCCGGGCGATCCTGCCAGAATGATCGCCGGCGACCAGGCTACGCTGGAAGACGTCGAAAACGTCAGAGAGACCCTGGGCCTCAACAAGCCCGTCGGCGAACAGTATATCAGTTATATAACCGGTCTTTTCCGCGGGGATCTGGGCACCTCGATGCGTACCAAGCGTCCCGTGAGCGAAGAGATCGCGGTCAGATATCCCAACACGGTCAAGCTGGCGCTGACAGCGATCGTCTGGAGCGTGATCGTCGGTATCCTTCTGGGCGTCTGGTCCGCCAGGCACCGCACCAAATGGCAGGATTATTTCGGCATGACCATCGCGGTCTCCGGCATTTCGCTGCCGAACTTCTGGATCGGCTTCATGCTGATCGCTCTGTTTGCGGTCAAGCTGCACTGGCTCCCCGCGACAGGCGCCGACAGCTTCCGCCACCTGATCCTTCCGGGATTTACGCTCGGAACCACGATCATGTCCATTCTGGCCCGTTTTACCCGTTCCTCCATGATCGAACAGCTCAAGGAAGACTACATCCGCACCGGGCGTTCCAAGGGCATCGGGGAAGCGGCCATCACCTGGCGGCACGCGTTCCGCAACTCCATGATCTCCGTCGTTACGGTCGTCGGTATGCAGTTCGGCTTCCTGCTCGGCGGCTCGGTCGTTACGGAGGCGGTATTCGCGTATAACGGCATCGGCCAGCTGCTGGTCACCTCGGTGTCGTTCCGCGACTATCCGTGCATCCAGTCCCTGATCCTCATATTCTCGCTGCATTTTGTGGTCATCAACTTCATCGTGGATATCCTCTATGCAGTCCTGAATCCTGAGATCCAGTTAAGTTAGAAGGAGGGAAACATGAACAAAAAACAGGAACAGATCAAGTTTTCCCGCTTCAATGACTTTCTCAGGAAATTCAAAAAACAGAAAACAGCGATCGCGGCGCTTGCGATCATCTTTCTGCTGGTGCTGATCGCGATATTCAGTTATCAGATCGCCCCGTACGGCATAAACGAATTTGACTATTCCTCCGTGCTGCAGGGCCCGAGCGCAGCGCACTGGTTCGGGACGGACGATTTCGGAAGAGACCTCTTCTCCCGCATCCTCTGCGGCACAAGGATCTCCCTTTTCGTTGGCGTCTGCGCGGTCACGATCGGCGCTCTGTCCGGAACCATCCTCGGTCTGATCGCCGGCTATTACAACGGCTTTGCGGAATCCGTGATCATGCGTCTGTGCGACGTGCTCTTCGCCTTCCCGGGCATCGTTCTGGCGATCGCCGTCATTGCCGTGCTCGGCGCGGGCATACAGAACGTGGTCATCGCGGTGGCGGTCTTCTCCATGCCGACCTTCTGCCGGCTGGTCCGAAGCACCGTGCTCGCCACCAAGGAGAGCGTCTACGTCCAGGCGGAGAGGAGCCTCGGCGCGAAGGATTCGCGCATCCTCTTCCGGCACATCCTGCCGGCGGCCTTCCCCAATATCATCGTGCAGTACACAATGTCCATCGGAAGCTCCATCATGACGGCTGCGTCCCTGTCGTTCCTCGGAATGGGCGCGCAGGCGCCGACGCCGGAGTGGGGGCTCATCTTAAGCTCCGGCCGCGACTACATGGACTCCATCCATCTGACCTTCTTCCCCGGACTTGCGATATTCATTACCGTTTTAAGCTTCAACCTGCTCGGCGACGGCCTTCGCGACGCGCTCGACCCGAAGCTCAGCGATTAGGAGGAGACGGATATGTCAGATAACGTTCTTGAGGTAAGAAATCTCCACACATACTTTTTCGCTGACAACGGCACGGTCCCTGCGGTCGACGGGGTCGATTTTGACCTGCAGAGAGGCCACACGCTGGGCATTGTCGGAGAATCCGGCAGCGGCAAGAGTGTCACCTCGCTCTCCATCATCGGCCTTCTGATGGGCACCACCGGAAGGGTCACGGAAGGCGAGATCATCCTCGACGGCGAGGACATCACCAAATACACCGAAAAACAGCGCAGGAAACTGCGCGGCTCCAAGATCTCGATGATCTTCCAGGAGCCGATGACTTCCTTGAATCCCGTCATGAAGATCGGGGCCCAGATCACCGAAAAGATCCTGCAGCAC
>JAFRER010000020.1 GCA_017434755.1 Oscillospiraceae bacterium
AGATGACGCTCACACTGATTATCATACTGCCTTAGCGACTGATGAGTTGCCTACAACTCACCTTCCCGTGCTTTGTAGTGTGCCTCCCTCGAGCACAGTATACAGGAAAATGGAAAATTGTGCGGCTTCCGTTTTCATTCCTATTTGTGCCAGTGCCGCACCGGCATGGAAAGTATCATGAGTTCCCTGCTGCCTTCCACCCGCAACACGCGCGCATTGCCTGTCGGAGATCTGAAGTACATCCGTAGCGACTGCCCGGACCGGCTCACGGACGAGGAGGTCATGTGGCTGCGGCAAAACGATATTGCAACCGTCGTTGACCTCCGGGAAGAAAGAGAATATACACAGCGGCCCTGCCGGCTGGAATCCGAAGAGGGTTTCACGTATTACCATCTGCCGGTCACGGGGGGCGGCGGCGTGCCGGAGTCTTCAGAGGCCGTCGTTTCGTCGTACCTCGGCATGATCGACGGGCAGATGGACAGGATCATCCGCACGATCGAGGAGGCTCCGGGACGCGTTCTCTTTTTCTGCACTGCCGGGAAAGACCGGACCGGTGTTGTTTCGGCGATCCTTCTGAAAAGGCTGGGTGCTGACGACCGGACGATCATTGCCGACTATATGGCATCAAAAGAGAACCTGATCGGCTTTCTTGAGGCCTATCTCCGCGAACGCCCGGAGCTTGACCGTGACACGGTCATCCCGAACGAGAGGAACATCCGGGCGGTCCTGGATTCTCTGCAGCGGTAAAACACTTGTGTTTTTCATTATCCGTGAGGACGGGAGGATCGTCGGCGGTCTTGTTCTGAAGATCGATGAAGAAACGCAGCATAACGAGCTGGAACTTCTGTTTGTCAATCCGGAGGTCCACAGCAGGGGTATCGGCTTTGCAGCATGGCAGGAAGTCGAGCGGCTGTATCCCGAAACACTCTTATGGAAAACATGTACTCCGTACTTTGAGACGAGAAATATCCACTTCTATGTCAACAAATGCGGGTTCCACATTGTCGAGTTCTTCAACAGGCGTCATCCCGAACCGGAATCCCCGGATGAACCGGCTCCCGACGGGCAGTACGGCAGCGAGTCTGCGGGAGACCGTGACGGCATGTTCCTCTTCGAAAAGCAGATGCAGCGGGGGTGACAAAATGGGTGACCGCCGCATCGACGGTTACTTCGATTATGTGGTCCCTCCCCTGGAAGGGTTCTGGTGGCAGGACGGCGCTGCGGGGATCGACTATGCCCATAAAGAGGCCTTTCGGTGGATCTCCGTCATCCGTCTGCCGGATTTCGTGACCGCGGACGATTTTGAATGGGCGGTTGAAGAAGCAGAGAGAAAAAAGAAGGCAGACTTTTCAAAGGCAGAGTTTCTGACTGTTCACGAGGGGCTGTGCGTACAGTGCATGCACATCGGGCCTTATGATGAAGAGCCCGCCACGGTATCCATGATGCATGCGTTCATGGAAGAGCAGGGGTATGCTTTGGACATCACGGCTCAGCGCCTGCACCATGAGATCTATCTCAGCGATGCCAGAAAAACGGCGCCCGAGAAACTGAAAACCGTGATACGGCATCCGATCAAAAAAATATAGACTGTCAAGCGCGCCGATGCAGATTGAAGTCAGGAGGGATAACCCGTGGTTTTTGAGGAGAAGAGATGCAAACTGAAAGACGGCCGGGAAGCGCTTTTCCGCAGCCCCTGCGAGGATGACGCAGAGGAAATGCTGCGGTTCATCATCCGGGCATCCGGGGAGACGGATTATCTGATGAAGTTCCCGGAGGAGTATGCCGACTTTACGCTGGAACAGGAAAAGGCTTTTATTCGCGACGCCTGCAACGATCCGGACAGAATGATGATCCTCTGCCTTGTGCATGGGAAGCTGGCCGGAAACTGCCTGATCTCCTTCTGCACCGGCATGAAGGACCGTCACAGAGCTTCCGCTGCCATCGCGCTTCTGCAGGAGTTCTGGGGTCTCGGGATCGGGACGAAAATGTTTGAAGAACTGTTCCGCACAGCCGAAGACCGGGGCGGCATTCGCCAGATCGAGCTGGATTTTATTGAGGGTAATGCCCGGGCCAGGGGCCTGTATGAAAAAATGGGCTTTCGCATTACAGGGGTAAAGCCGGATGCCATACGGATGAAAGACGGCACTTTTGTGAACGAGTATATGATGATCAAACGACTGTAAGCGGTAAGGAGAGAAAACATATGAGATTAGACGGTTTTGGATTGCTGGTCAGCGACATGGGCACCATGATCCGCTTTTACAGAGACGTCCTCGGCTTCGAGATCAGAGAGGCGGAAGACAGCTCCAATGTGTATCTCGTAAAAGACGGAACGCTGTTCCTGCTGTACGGCAGGAAAGACTTTGAAAAGATGACCGGCCACAGGTATGAGTATATCAGGGGCTTGAACGGGCATTTTGAAATCGCCCTCTATGTTGACAGCTTTAAAGAAGTGGATACCGCGTTCAGGAAGGCCGTGGAAAACGGCGCCCAACCGGTGCTGGAACCCACGACAGAGCCCTGGGGCCAGAGGACCTGCTACA
>JAFRER010000021.1 GCA_017434755.1 Oscillospiraceae bacterium
CACAGCTTTATCCAGATGTCGAAGCTGTCCAATGTCAAGGGAAGAATATCGTATATCTCAGACCCCAAGCGGCAGGAATACCTGTACGCCACCTTCTCTACAAGGGAAGATATGACCTTCTGGAACGATCTGGCGAAAGAGTGTCAGGAGGAATTCAAACGCTTCGGGACAGAAGGAAAATGTATTGAGGCACGGGAACTGATCATTGCGCTGCCGGAGGAATACACGCAGTTGGATCCCAACCGGGTACTGCGGGAGTTTACGGAGCAGTTCAAAAAACGGTATGGCGTGGAATGCGTCTCGGCGCTCCACCACAACAAAACGAAGAAAAACTATCATATCCATCTGATCTTTTCGGAGCGGCGCTTGCTGCCGGAGCCGGAAGTTAAGATCGCCACCCGCAGCGTGTTCTATGATGAACTCGGCAAGCGGGTACGCACGAAGAAGGAGATCACCGGGGAGGACGGCAAAATCCGTGAGGGCTGCACTGTCATCAAAAAGGGCGAGGCCTATGAAAGCCATTTGTTCACGGCGAAGGACGATGCTTTCAAAAATGAGCTGTTTCTGGACGAAGCCAAGCAGTTCTACACCGCCATGATCAACCGCCACATTCACGACCCAGAACGGAGACTAAAGGTCTTTGATCCGAACAGCGTATATCTCCCCACAAAAAAGATCGGGAAGAACAACCCGAAGGCGGCGGAGATTGAGGCAGACAATGCCGCACGGTGGGATTGGAACAGAACGGCGGATATGGCTCTGGTGTCCGGGATCGCTGAAGCCAAGATCATAGAGATCAAAAACGAACACGTCTACAACGAGACTAGTCGCTCCGTGCAGAAGCACGGCTGGCTTCCGGGACTGTTCCGGGGCATCATCCAGAAAGCAAAAGAAATCCTACAGGTATTGATCCGGGAAACGGAAATCCCGCCCAAGCCTATGCTATCCGTTGACATGGCGGAGTACCGCAAGATGCAGAAGTTGATGGGCAAGGTACAGGATGAAGCCAGGGCGATCAAGCAGCTCATGCACGGTGAGTTGCCAAAGCTGGAAAAGCAGCTTGCCGAAACGACCGGCCTGTTCAAGGGCAAGGAGCGCAAGGCCCTGCAGGAAAAGATCGCAGGCGTACAACACGAGATTGACCGCCGGATGGACCGGCTGCCCGGTATCCTGAAAGAGGATGGCTATCCCGACGTACAGGCGTTCAAGCGGCTGTATGACGAGGCCACGATCCTTGTGGAGCAGTACAACCGTGATCTCGCCGCATGGGAGCGGCAGGTCCACGGAGGGAAGCAGCCCCAGCAGGCACCGCCTGAAAAAGAGAGCATCCGAAAGAAGCTCCGGGAAATGGATGCGGAGGCCAAACGCCGGAACGACGCCCGGCGGCAACAGACCCGCCCTCACACCCATGATTATGACAGAGGACGCTAAGACAGAAAAATACACCGCAGGAGCCCCCCTGCGGTGCGTACATAGAAACGCCCTGCAGGTTTGATTCTTGCAGGGCAAAAGTTTTTTACAAAAACCTCTTGACAAATAACTCACTACTGAATATAATTCAATAGTAGATAGAGCGTTGTACTGATGACGGAAGGAGGAATGACATGAACGCACAGTATAAAAAAGGCGTGCTGGAATTGTGCGTCCTGTCTCTGCTGAAAAAACGGGACTGCTACGGATATGAAATATCTGATTACCTTTCCAGCCACATTGATATTGCAGACGGCACCGTTTACCCAATTCTGAGGAAGCTGAAAAGCGACGGCCTTCTGACCACCTACCTGCAGGAGGAGAGCGGCGGGCCGCCACGGAAGTATTACTCGCTTACTTCCCTGGGGAAGGAAACCTACGAACAGGACAGAGCCGAATATCTGGACTTTGCCCACACCATTGAACAACTATTGGAGGATAACGATCATGAAGAAGAATGAATTTCTTGCCAAACTGACTTCCGTACTGGAAAAGAATCAGGTCGCAGACGCCGCTGAGATCATTGAGGAATACGCGCAGCATTTTGCTTTCAAGCTGGCTGACGGATACTCCGAGGAGGAGATCGCGGCCCGTCTGGGCGACCCGGAGCAGCTTGCCATGCAGTATGAGCGGGGATCTTCTGCCGCGACGAAGGGAAGCGGCGTTCTGACGAAGATCGGCGTCGGCTTTGCAGATGTGTTTGCGGGCCTGTTCTTCCTGTTGCTGGCTGCCGCCGGCTTGGTGATCGCCGCAGCCGCCATTGCCTTTGCCGCCGTCGGCGTCTGTATGATCGCAGGAGCAAGCCCGTATTCTCTGATTCCTTCCATGCCCTACTGGTGCGGCGCTATTATCGGCGTGTCGCTTGTGGCACTGGGCGTCCTGGCTGCCGTCGGCTGCATCTACTACTGGGCGCTGATCCGTCAGCTCGTAAGATCCTTTGGACGCTTCCAGCACAACATCATTGCCGCCGCTACCGGAGATCCTGTGCTCCCATCTCTTCCGGCGCATGTGCAGCTTGCACCGAAAACGAATCGTCGGCTGCGCTCCCTGGCGCTGATCGCTCTGCTGGCCTTTGCCGTGTGCTTCATCCTTGCCTTTGTTGCCTGCGTGCTGTCTGCGGGGAATATCCAGTTCTGGCACACATGGGGCTGGTTCGGAAACTGATCGGAGGAACTCTCATGTATGGATTAAACGCGATGGCATTTGCGCTGTTCATCGGAATCAATGTGCTGTCCCATTGGCTGAGCAAATGCACGGAGAAGACCCGCGTACGTGTCCTGCGCGTTTTCTGCAGCCTGCTCCTGTTCGGTAACATATTTCGATATTTCATCTGCTATCCTTTCCTGCTCGGAGAGATCCACATTCCGGTGGAATACTCCACCGTGGCCTATTTCACCGTGCCAACTGTATTGCTCCTGAACCGGAAACGGAGCCGGAGTTGGGCAGCATATTCCGGCCTGATGGCGGGCTTCTTCTATTACCTGGCCATGATCCTGCTGGGCGGGCGAATCTATGACAGCTATCCTCCCTATGATATCTGGATCTCAATGTTCTGTCACGGAACGCTGTATCTCTGCGGTCTTGTAACAATACGAACGGAAGCTTGTCCATCAAGGGACGGCTACAAACTGGCGCTCGGTACGGCACTCGTTTGTGTCCGCGCTCTTATTCTGCGGCCTTATGTAATCGGTGCAGATGGACTGTTCATCTACAAGCTGCTGGACGGCGATCTGATCCGGGCTTTTCTTCCCGAGACATCCTGGTCCGTACTTTTGCCGATCTACTATGCTGCTGCCATTTCGCTGGTGCTGCTCAGTATGGGCATATTCTTCCGGAGCAACCGCAGGGAATATGATCGCTTTTCCGGAAAGCAAAGTCAAATGGCAGTTATCCCTGCTTAAAAACCTGTAATTCTATAATATCGTATAAATCAACAATAGCATTCCAACAGGAGGTTTAAATGAATACAATTGTTGTGACCGGCGCCACTTCCGGCATCGGCCTTGAATCTGTACGCCTTTTGGCGGGCGAAGGACATCATATTCTGGCTGTTGGGCACTGTCAGGCAAACTGCGAAAAGGCAGATCGGGACATTAAGGCCGGTCTTCCTGACACCAAAATCGAATGGTATGCCGCCGATCTCATGCAGCAGCGGGAGGTTCTTCGGGTTGCCGGGGAGATCAAAACCTGGCTGGACACACACGGCGACGGCAGGCTATATGCTCTCATCAACAATGCGGGATGCGCCAGAAGCTGGTATATGACCACAGAGGATGGCTATGAACAGCAGTTTGCTCTGAACTATCTTTCCGGTTTCCTTCTGACTCACGAGCTTCTGCCTTACCTTATAGCTGCAAAGGGGCGTGTCATCATGACCAGCAGCCAGTCCCACAAAGGGATCAAGGTGCATTGGAATGACGTAATGCTCAGCCGTCATTACAATCCGCTGACCGCCTACAAGCAGTCGAAACTCTGTGATGTTCTGTTTGCGCAAGGGCTGAATGACCTGTATCGCGCTAAGGGACTCCATGCTTACGCCGTCGATCCGGGTCTTGTCAACACAGACATTGGGAACAAGACAGCCGGGATCGTGGATCTTGTCTGGAAGATGCGGAAGCGGCATGGCGTATCTCCAACTGTCCCGGCAAAGACATATCATTATCTTTGCAATCAAGCGAGCGCGCCGACAGCCCTTTATTACTACCTTTGCAAAGCGCAGAAACACAGCAGAGAAGTAACAAAAGAAAACGCCGCCCGGCTGTTTGCCCTCAGCGAACGGCTCTGCGGGGTACGCTACGAAACAGAGGCAGCATCATGAACGTAGTGATTACAGGAGCAGCCGGCGGTCTTGGACGTGCCATGGCAAATGAATGCGGACGTCGGGGCTACAATATGTTTCTGACCGACGTTAACGGAAACGGACTGCTTTCCATCCAGCGCGGTCTGGAGCGGCAGTTTGGCGTCACAGTTGCAACTAAAGCCTGTGACCTGACAGATCCGGACAGCGTAGATGAAATGCTGGCAGTGATCGATCAGAACGGAATCCGCTTTGATATGCTGCTCAATATTGCCGGTCTGGATTTTGAAGGCGGCTTTATGGAGCGGGAGCGGGAAAGGGTTGTAAAGATCGTCACACTGAACGATGCCGCTACGCTGCGGATCACCCATGCCATTCTGGAACGGCGCAGACAAGGCGGCCACTTCATCGCTGTTTTTGTGTCGTCCCTGGCGTCCATGTTTCCGATGCCGCTGAAGGCCACCTATGCGGCGTCCAAGCGTTTTCTGCTGGACTTCGCCACCTCTCTCCGGCAGGAGCTGAAGGATCAGGACGCCAATGTGCTTGCGCTCTGTCCGGGCGGAATGGTTACCAGAGATGACACCATCGAGGCGATCGCCGCACAAGGCTTCTGGGGCGATGTGACCACTAATCCCTTGGAGCTCGTTGCCCGAAAAACGCTGGACCGTGCTTTGAGCGGCAAAGCAATCTATGTTCCCGGCGGCTTAAATCGTGTGCTTTCATTTGCCGGAAAACTGATCCCCCGGTCCTTGGTTGCTGCGGTCATTCACTGGCGATGGAACCAAACGCAAGAGAAGTGGCTGAAGAAAGAGAATTGCATGGCAAGGTAAGCACAGCAACGGCGGGGATCGCTCCCCGCCGCCCTAAACCTTATGCGTAAATCAGATCATGATTTATGATCTCTGCTGCTATATCCCGGATGTTGTTCATCAGATGTACCTATGGCATTTGATCTTGCGCCTTGAGCTGTTCGGTGACACCCTCACACTCGGCCATCTGCTTTGTCAGCAAGAGCATTTGCTCCGTTGCCTGTTCGTTGATGTCAGCAAGATAAGTATTCAGCCTACCGCTGGTCACAAGCTCGGTGTACAGGGCTTTTCGCTCCTGCTTGATGTAGTTCAGATGCCGCTGCCCCCAAATGCCAAGGGGTCTTTCTTCTTGAGCGGGTACTGTCAGGCAGGGGAAATAATAATCGCCTCGCAGTTCGTACCACAATCCGTTGCTTTCGTCATAAATGGTCTTTTCCATTGTGAAATCCTCCTGTATAATAGTTCCGCTGATGTATTCGCACATATGTCACAGGCTCCCGATTGCCACACCTTGTTATATCCTGTTATGGGTTTTTCTTGCCCTTGCTTTTGCCCTTATGAGCGGCGCAGGCGTTATAGAAACGGTGTAACATTTAATAAAGGGATTCGGTGAGCAGATTGCGGAAAATCCTTTGTTTTCAAAGGTTTCAGAGGATTTCATTAACGCCCTATAATCACTGGTGGATGCCTATGATTTCGGGGATTTCAAATCGACGTTTGTAGGAGTGGCGATTTATGAAACTGATAGAGCCAACAACCGAATACTGCAGGCAGATCCGGGCTTATAGAAAAGAGTTTCTTGACTGCGGTGATTCTATGGATGGGACACACGGGCTAAGAGAAATAGAGGATCCGGTAAAGTGGATAGAACACTGTGCCTTGTATAAAGATCCTCTGACCATTCCGGATAGCCGTGTTCCTGCAACACAGTACATATTTGTCAGAGAAGAAGATGACAAGATTGTTGGAATGCTTCAGATCAGACATTATTTCAACGACTACCTTGAAAAATACGGTGGTCATATCGGGTATTCTGTTGCTCCAAGTGAGCGCCGCAAGGGTTATGCATCTCAAATGCTCAAAACAGCCTTGCCTAAATGTAAAGAGCTTGGCATTGATAAGGTGCTGATCACTTGCATTGATAACAATGAGGGCAGCCGTAAAACTATCCTTTCAAACGGAGGAGTATACGAGTCTTCAGTATATGAGCCAAATGAAAAAGTGTATTTGGAGAGGTACTGGATCAATCTTTCCATGTGACAAATTCCTATTTGTTGAGGCGCTACGCCAGTGTGTTATTAGTCTTGATAATAATCAACGATTACCCAATTTTTGTTGAAATAGCAATCTTTTGCCAATAAAAAGAACAGTCCACTTCAGTGGGCTGTTCTTTTTTGCCGTTATGGGAAAGCTTTGTCTCGATGCTCTCCGGGTTATGCTCCGACGAGCAAAGCTCGTTTGGATCGGAGGCCGCGCTGCCTACGGAGAGGGCCTGCACGGAAGAGAACCCCGCTGCTCAAGTCTTGTTGAAGATACGCCTGGGATATGGTATGATCAGGACGTCGGAAGATGAACAGCAGCGAATCATGTCGCTGTTCTTCTGCCGCGTGACTTTCTGTGAGTTTCTCGCGCGCCGGCGATGTCTGACATTCAGGAGGGATCGACATGAAAAAAAGAAACTTTTCCGCCGTGATCGCGCTTTTGATGCTCGGCGCGCTGCTCCTTTCGCTCCCGGGATGCGGGATAGGAAGGCGTCTCCGGATCGATACGGCCGTGGCTTCGCGGGATGACGTGACGGTGACGCTGAAAAAGGCGACGGCCGAAAGGAAGAACGTCCCGGCCCGCTATGAGTACTCCTTCAGCGGGACCATCGAGAACAACTCCGACGTGGGCGTGATGAAGGTCATCTACACCTTCTCGCTCTATGACGGGGACGGGAATAAATTCCGCAGTTTCGGCGAAACCTACGACGGCGTGGACAAAGCGATCCCGCCGCACGGCAAGGTCGAGTTCTCCCTCAAAGGCATCAAATGGGGCGCGCAGTCTGTTCCGGCCTACGTGTCGATCGGCATCGGCTCGGTGCAGACGGAGACAGAACTGCCGCCTGCGACCCTCCCGCAACCGGGAGAGCCCCTCTATCTTGCCCTCGGCGATGCGAACCTGGCCAATATCCGGGAAAGCCCGCCTGTGGAGCTCGCTTTCCACGTTGATCAGGGCGGTTACGGGCGTACGGCCACATTTGAAAAAGGAGCCGAGCTTGACAAGGCGGTCGCGCTGCTCTGCGCGATCCGGATCGGCGAGGAGACCAACGAATGGGTCACGGACAACTACAACTGGATCCGCCTCACCTGGGAGGACGGGTCAGAAACCTATATCAGTCTGAATCTGCGCAATCTCGAACACAATATCCACTCCAGCCCCCACATGTTCGCGCTGGAGCATCTGAATGAATTCTGGGCCTACGCTGAGGATTATTTGGTGGAGGATTAGGTTGCATGTATGGCTATGCACCTATTTCCATGAGAAACCCCTGCATTAGCCGCCAAAAACATAGTTTTTAAGATTTTCTGCTGTATTTGCTCAGATACGTTGTTCACTACAACCAATAAGAAACCCCTGTAATCTCAATGGTTACAGGGGTTTCTTTATTTCGGCTCTCAGAGGAAAATATCGGGTTTAGCTAACGTTTAACTGACACGAGCAAAATATGTTTGTGGGAAAGTCAACTGCTTTGCTCCGTCCAATATGAGAGTATGCCGGCAGTTCCTTCGGCTGAGACAATCGTTATCATCCGCGAGTATGGGAGCGTAATATCATATGACTTATCTTCCTTCGACAGTTGTATACTCTGCTCTCCGATCAAAAGCTTTCCGCTTCCTGACGCGGTGATAGAAAGATGAAGCAAACCATTCAGATCTCGGCTGTCATCAAAGAATTCCAAAATTGCATTCTGTCCGCTATACAGATAGTTGTCATCCAACCCATACATCATTGAGTCCACCCACCGCACTTCCGGAGAGATCTGTACTACTGTGAAGTGTCCGTTTTTCGTTGTAAATGAAGTGGTATTGTCACTTAATTCAAGATGCTCCGCAATCGTCATTCCCAATACAAACAGGTCTGTATCCGGCGTTTCATGATTGTTAACATTAGGCGATTGATCAACAGGGATAAAAGGTGTATATATTCCTCCTTGTTCCTCCATTTCGACAAACATCTGGTCAACGGTAACCTGCTGCATCGGATAGTTCAAGCGTCCATCCAACCAGTAAGAGTAAATATCATCATAATACCTCTGCGTTATTCCCAACGCTTCACGTTTTCCGATCAGTTCTTTTACTTCAACAGCATCTTCAGAAATAGTCGGGTCGATGTAAACATTAACGTTGATATGCGCACACAAAGCATTGACCGCTACCACAACAAATAAAAACACCGAAGACGCATTCTTCAGTTTTTCTTTCCATCCTTTGCTAATCTCTATGATAAAGCAAACGGTAAAAACAAGGATGATAATCGTTACTATCCATCCGGAAATTGTCGCGTTCAGTCTTCTCGTATTGATAAATGCTGAGAGAATCATTGAATCAATGGATCTGGTTTCCCCTTTTACAAATCCTGCCCTTGCTCCCGGAAAAACCGCCAAAACAGCGAATACAATCATCGCTGTTTTGATTCTTTTCCCTTTGCCAATTGTTCTCGAAGAAAGATCCAACCCGGATGAGAAAACGAAGAATGCCGGAATATACATTGCCCAATAGCGCATATGTATAGGCAATTGTCCAAGACTGCCGTCCCATTTGTACGGGACGACAAATACTGCGGTGCCAATAATGGCAACTAAAACACCACATGAAAGGGCAATTATGAACTGACGTTTCTCCTTGTCATACTCTTTCAAATATACAAATGGCAGAATAGCAAAAACTCCGATACAAGCGAACACAAACAGAAAAAGCATCAGCAGGGAAGCTTCTCCTGCAACTAGCGCATCTTTTGCAACCCATTCTGACGTCTGCTTGTCGTATAGGCCAAGGAAAGACGATTCTGCCCGGAACAGGCCGCAATAAATGCCATAGACAGCGCCTATCATCAGCAGAAGTACTGCAAGCGGAACAAATGCTTGCAGAAAAGCCTTTTTATCCCGCCTGGATGAAAAAAAGATCTGTAACGTCAGTAATGCTGTTCCAGCAGATAATGCACCGGGCTTAGTGTAAAACAACAGCCCGCAGAACAGTGCGGTCATAACCCCATATTTAAGGTCATGCTCTGTATAATAGCGATAGCTAAAGAAAACCATCCAGAATGACAGAGGCCAGATCAGAGCCTCAGTCATCTGAAAGCCTCCCATGACAAGATCAGGCAAAACCGCGACAAGCAAGGCTGATATCACAGCCCGCTTTTCATTATTTGTGAAGTCTTTCGCAAACAAATATGCAGGGAACACCGTCGTGCAAATCAGCAAGGTGTTGAATACCTGAATGTATCTGAAGATATCTCCACCCAATACAGCATTCATCAAAAATAATGGAACCAGCAAAAATGGATACAGCAAATACGGATAGTTTACAGGTTGGCCACGAAATGCAGGTCTGCCTTCCCATGCCAAAGATCTGGCAATGTTAGTATAAAGGCCTTCGTCTATTGTAACCGTCGGAGCCTTGATCAGCAGGATATTCAGGATAGAATGTACTATAAAGGAAATGGCAAAAATCAACAGCAGATTCCGATTGAACAGCCTCGTTTGCATCTTTATAATGCCATTCGTTTGTTTAGCTTGCTTCATTAATTCAATCTCCAATTGTGTTGACGCGATATAAGTGTATATAGTAATTATAGTATTATTTGTTATCAGTTGCAAATTTCTGTTTTAACTATTCTTACAGAAAACACATTGTGCCCATTATCAGTCTCATACTTTTACAGTAAGGATACGGCTTATTGTCGTCATCAAAGTATTTGAAAGGCTTCACACTTGTGTATCACTTACAGTGCAGCGAGTAGAACGGTATGTAAATGCAGTATGCATAAAAAGATACAGTCCACATGAGCGGACTGTATCTTTTTATGTTTCAGAAAAATGTGTGATACTATTCTTGTCACAAGGATCCCGCTCATTCCTGATAAAGGCCGACGAAATCCCGCCCGAAGCTTCCCTCCGGAGTATCCACGATCATGTAAAACAGTCTCTTGACGACCGTCTTCTCTTTCAGAAAAGCGAGCGCGCTCGCCTTGTCCGGCCCGTTGTAGACCTCATAGGTGCTCACGCCGTCATTTCCCTTGATCGTCTCGCTGTACCGGACAAGCGCGGCGTTTCCTCCCTCTGCCGGCGAAGCGGCGAACGCGCAGGGCACGCTGCGGGTCTTGCATCTGCCGTTATGGCCGGAAAAGACCCTTTCCGCGAAGAACAGTTCCGCCTGTGTCAGATCGCTGCCGGTGACCATCACCTCATACTGTCCCGTGCGCATGCCTCTGCGTTTCGTCTCATAGCAGCCGTAGGTCATCGTCCGGTCGCAGATGAGCTTTCCGGAATCCGCCGCCTTGTGGAAGAACGGCAGCGCGAGCATGGCCTCCTCCGCCGCGTCCGCAGAGGAAAACGTGAACAGCGTGAACGGCTGCCGGTCTGAAAGTGCCGGGCGCTCCTTCTTCCAGTAAGCGATCGCCTGGGCCATGGTCTCCTGCCTGGTCCCCGCGTTGTCCTGCTCATAATACAGCTTTCCCGCGGAAGAGGCGGTACTTCCCGTAGCCTCTGTTTTGAATGTCCCCAAATGCTTTCCGGATCCTCTTCTGTAATCAGTAAAAAGGCGCATCGCAGATTCTCCTTCCCGGCCGTCCTTTTCTTTCTGATCACAGTATAGACCGGTGTTTTCCGTCAGTTGTCTGCTCAGCGCATACAAATAAGGGAGGTACGAAAAATTTTACCGTACCTCCCTTATGATTCCTTTTCAGTTCTCCGCGAAATAGTCTTTCAGAAGATAATAGGATTCCTTCAGTCTCTCCTCCGTCTCCGGCCGGCCCCAGTTTGCCCAGGTATACAGACTCATAGGCACCGTCTCGCTGCTGCCGCCGCGGCACACGCCGATCCGGATCCCGTCCGTCGTCAGCGGAACGATGGAGTTGCTTGCATAATGGTCCCCTCTCACCAGCTTCGAGGACGGGTCCATAAAGCCGATCAGCATCCAGGGCAGGCGGATCTCCGCAAAGCCGTCCCCGAAACGGAAGTCAGCCCGCGAATCATAGGCCGGATCGTTCGGGTCGGCCGTACCGTAGCGCAGAAGCCCCGTCTCCACCCGGACGAACTCCGTCACTTCCCCGGTCTCCGGGATTTTCATGGGCGCATTCAGCGCCATCCATACCGGCCCGAAGCGGCCGGAGCCTTTCTCGTACTGGCCCTCCCGGACCGGGAAGAAGCCGGTTTTGTGGGCATAGGAGTAATAGAAGACGTCATAATAGGCGTCCGTCAGCAGGCGCGTGTCCTTCCTGCCGTGGAGCCGCAGCAGAAACTCGGCGTCATCCGAAAAGTTCATGCCCTCTCCCCGGCTGCTGCCGAGACCGGGCGCCACGCTGAGCGGGATGCAGATCTCCTCATTCTCCAGATCCATGCCCGGCGCCTTTACCAGCAGATACAGATAGCCCGCGTCCGACCGGGCGCAGACGGTGATGCCCTCGTTTTCCACAAGGGGCTCGACGCCCTTCCAGTCCTTGTTCTTGCCGTCCACGACGATACTGCCCCCGGTGGTGAAGGCCAGCAGGCCGAAGCATTCCTCCGGGCTCTGGGGATTGTACCAGGCGGGCGCGCGGTCGGGCAGCTCCAGGTCATAGCTGTTCCACGTCTGCTTGAACCATTCGTCCTGCCAGGAAAAGATCAGTGCGCCGGCACAGCCCGCCTCCCGGATGTCCCGGTTCAGGCGTATGATCCATTCCCCCTGCTGCTTCTCGGTGGCCTGTCCCTGCGCCATCCCCGTCACATCGTTGATATGGGCGATCCCGCGGGAGGAGGGAATGCCGTATTCCGTTATGAACACGGGCATGCTGTGATAGGCGTTCAGCTCCTGCAGATACGCAAGATAGGGATCCGGGTCGTAGCCCTTGATGTATTTTGTGTCGTAGCTGAGAAACTCGGGATAATAAGGATAAACATGATAGGAGGCGAAAAAGCCGGCCTTGAACGCATCCGTCGCCCGGATGTGCTCGGTATCGACCGATACGGAATCCTCCCCGGGGATGGGCTCGTTCGGGTGATCCAGCGGATCGGTGGAAGACCAGTTGCACAGGGCCACGGGCCGCTGCGTGCTGTAGGTCTCGATTTCCCGTGCGATCAGCGTCTCTGCGGCTTCGGCGAGAAACACCTCGAAGGGCGAGGCGTCCTCCGTGCGGACATAAGTCCCTTCAAAGACTGTTTTGTCCCGGTTGGCATGATTGGTCCCGTTCACGAAATCCGCGGTCCACTCCACTCCCAGGACCCAGCCGATCACCCAGGGGGATATATCGGACCCGTAGCTGCCCCAGGCATTGCTGCGGACCCTCTTGATCTCGACACCGCCGTGGATCATGTCGACGGTGCTTTGTATATCCGCGAAAAACTGCGAACGGAAGGCGTCACCACCGCCGTAGGCGTCCGGGATCTCCCGCATCATGTCCTCATCGCAGTATACGCCCTGGATCAGATACAGAGGCTTTTTCGCCTTGGCGTTGTATTCCGCCAACGCGTCGTAAAAGTCCGGCATCTGTCCCGTATAGACGCGGATGACCTGCACGTTCATGTCCGAGATGGACCGGAACCAGCGGAGATAGGTCTCTTTCGGGATCGCAAAATCGCCGGGAAAGTTCCCGACCGTCGCAGCGCCGATGTTGACTCCGTTGAGGAATACGGTCTCGTAGCCTCCGTCCTTATAGCGCAGGCGGAACTCCTTTCCCCGGATCACCGCGGGCATGCCGCTGTCCAGCGTCTTTGCGCTTTTTGCCCCTGCGGAGGAAGCGGAGCAGCCGGAAAGCAGCACGGCAAAAAGAAGGACCAGAGCGATCCGTTTTCTCCAGTTACGCATGGCTGCCTCCCTTCCTCTAAAGATCCCGGTGCCTTCCGCTCCGGAAAGCACCGGTTAAAACAGTTTTTTTATTTCAGCGCGGCTCTTCCGCTGTCCGATCCGCCGACACGCACTTTCCACAGCCTTCCGCCGTCCTCCTCATTCTCAAAGAGGATCCAGCTTCCCGCCACCTGGAAAGCCCCGGTGGGGGCGGGAACGACCGTATAGCGTGTCCGGCCGTTCAGGGACATCCACTCCAGTGTCCGGCCGCTGCCGGAAACATAGAACACGCCGCCGTCCGAGACGTTCGGGAAAAAGGCCGGCATGGCCGTCAGCTTTTCGGGATTGCCCCCGTTCAGATCCATGCGGATCAGGCCGTTTGCCGTTCCGGCATAGATCTTTCCGTCATATACACAGATGCTTTCATAGGAGCTGCTGCTGATCAGTTTCACATCTCCCCCGTCCGCATCGCTGCAGCAGATTCCGTTTCCTCTGGCCGGATCGATGTAATAGAGCTTCCCGTCGGCCACGTTCAGGCAGCGGTATTCCGTCGCCCCGCTGATCTGCGTCAGCTTTTTGCCCGACTTGGCGACCCGGTAGAGATACTGTGTCTCGAGACTGTCATACAGATAAAAGACATCGTCGAGTATATAGAAGCGCCCGCCGAGAGATTCGCAGAAATGCTCCTCCCTGCCCGTAACCGGATCGATCCGGAGGATCTGGGTGGGCGTGCAGACGTAAAGGCTGCCCTCGTAGTACTGGAGGCTGTAGGCCCCGCTCACTTTTCCGATGTTCTCCGCCTGTCCCGTGACAGCGTCCATCCGGATGATCTCATCGTCCAGCAGGTAGAAAACGTTCTTTTCATTATAGGTGGCGATCGGCCCGTCACCGGCGGCATAATTCCCCGGAAGGCTGCCGTTGCGGCTGTTGAAGGAAGGCGCGTTCACCGTGATCCCCGGCGCGTCGGAAGCGCCACGTTCAAAGCCCTCCTCATAACCCGGCCCGTAGCCGGCCGTATCCCCCGTCTTCGCGCCGCTTGCTCCGCCCGCTAGCCATGCGGCATAGATCAGGGCCGCCAGCACCGCG
The DNA here is from genome assembly GCA_017434755.1 of Oscillospiraceae bacterium. Taxonomy (GTDB): domain Bacteria; phylum Bacillota; class Clostridia; order Oscillospirales; family Oscillospiraceae; genus Limivicinus. Next base: position 14,187 of record JAFRER010000021.1, read on the forward strand.
GCATACAGGACGTACAGGAGGAAATGAAGCGCTTTCTTCCCGGCCCGCATCTCCCGCTTCACCGCGTCATGAAGAGAGCCGACATCCTCGAAGCGGTACATGGGATTGAAGGCCGTGCAGCGCCGGATCAGAGACAGCAGCTTGGGGTCGTCGAGCGAGATCTCCGCCTCGGATTTCTTGTCCTGCCCCGTGGCCATGTACAGCATGAGCATTCCCAGCGCGTATACCCTGTCGCTCTGAGAGCTCAGCTCCGCGCGGGTCTGCTCGGGAGGAAGATAGGCCGCGATCTCCGAAAAGCCGGCTTCTCCCTCCGATACCTGCACATCGCCGTATTCATCCACGAATACGGAGGCCGGGTGGATGAGAAGACGGCCGGTATTCTTTTCCGGGTCCTCAAACAGCCCGCAGAGTTTCCCGATGATCGGCAGGATCATCTCGGCGCGCATCGGCCCGTCTTCCGTGACCAGTGCAGATATGCTGCGTTCAGTTTCCCCGTCCCATCTGAATCGTTTCTTTTTCCGCATATCCGTCACCCCTCCGGGCGCACCGGATGGTCGTTGGCTCCGTCGAGCCGGACCGACCACAGGCTGCCCCCGTCATCCTTGTTGTGGTAATAGATCCATGATCCCGCAATGTTGAAGTCTCCGGCGCGGTTGCCCGTGATGCGTTCACGGATCCGCCCGTCAAAGGAGCAGCGGATAATGGTCTCTTCCGTCTGATCGATGAAGTAGATGCCGTCTTCCGTGATATGGAGCATCCGCGCCTGCGCTTCGAGAAGCTCCGTCACGGCTCCCGTCTGGGGATCGATCCGGACGAGCCGCTCCGTCCCGTTCTCGCTCATGGCGCAGAACAGCCTGTTGTTATACAGGCATATGCTCCGGAAGGACCCCGCGGCCAGTTTTTCACGCGCCGTTCCTTCGCCCTTCCATCTGTAAAGTCCGTGATCCGTCCCGTCGACAAAATACATCTCCGTTTCGCCGATGGTCAGGATCTCGCATCCGGCCAGCTCCTTGAGCTCCGTGGCTTTGCCGGTCTTGTAATCCAGCTGATACACGCCGCCGTCCGAAAGGATGTAGAGTTCATCCTCCCGTATGTACAGCCTGCCGGACATTCCCTTGTACAGAACATCCGACTGCGGCGTATAGAGATTCTTCTGCAGGATACGGTCCCCGGAGGAATAGTACAGCCAGTCGTTCCAGCAGCTGATGGCGGAGGCCTTTTCATCCTCCGTCATCCGGACGGGTTCCGTGCCGTTGGCGTTCACGCGCCAGACATCGCCGTCCGCAATATAGAAGGTCAGTCCGCCGCTCTGGATCGCAAAGGCGCCTCCCGGAACCGCCATGTTTGCGGGATCGGTCCCGGTGTTCACGGGGTTCGCGCCGTCGCTTCGGAGGAAGACCGGAACGGACCGGTATCCGTCCGTGTAGCCTTCCTCATAGCCGAGGTCATATCCCCGTTCGACCGACGCGTCCCTTTCGGTCCTGAAGCTCATCCAGTAGGAAAGACCGCCCAGAACGGCAGCCGCGCCGAGCATGGCCGCCGCCGTGACGAAGATCCGTCTTCCCCTGTTCTTCTGCCGTCTGCTTCCGCGGAGGATATAGCGGCGGATCTCCTCCGCGCTCTGGATCCGCATCTTCGGATTGAAATCGATGCACTGCCCGATCAGGTTCCGCAGGCGGTTGTTGACGATCTGCGCTTCCAGGTCGGAGCGGATCGTGCGGCCGGTGGCAAGGTACAGCAGCACAACGCCCAGGGAATAGATATCCGAGACGGGCGTGGTCTGCTCAAAGCCGAACTGCTCGGGGGACGCGTAGTCAAGGGTCAGTATGACGGAGGTGTCGCGCTCACGCTGCTGCTTGTGCACCCGCGCGATGCCGAAATCGATCAGGTGGATGCTTCCGTCCTTCCCCACGACGATGTTCTGCGGCTTGATATCCCGGTGGATGACCGGCGGATTCTGCCCGTGGAGATAGCAGAGGATGTCCGCAAGCTTCAGCCCGATGTCGAAGATGTCGTCCGTGCCCAGGCTTCCGCCGGCCGAAACGATATCCGAAAGCGTACGGCCCTCAATATACTCCCGGACAAGATATTTCTTTCCGTTCCTCTCCATGAAGCCGTAGACCTTGGGGATGCCCGGATGGTCGAGTTTCTGCAGGAGCATGGCCTCCTCCAGGGCGTCCTCGTCCGGATTGTCGTCGGTCACGCGGAGCAGCGCCATGGCGCCGTCCGTCTTCCGGCGAAGCAGATACAGCTCCTTCTTCCCGTCCTGGTCTTTCCGGATGCAGCTTTCAAAGCTGTAATCCTCCAGCAGCTCCGCGGGCATGTCATCCTCCGGAAGGGAGCTCCGGAGCATCTCCTCGTAAGCGGACAGGAACTGCTCTTCCGAGAGGCCCGCCGAATAGGGCTCACTTTCCGTCACATAGGGCGAGAGCAGGCTTTCGCTGCGCATTCCCCGCGTGCTCGCCGGGGTCTTTTCTTTATGCTTGATCATACGTCTTGCTCCCGTCTGCCCGGTCTCCGCCTTTTTCCCGCCAAGGCCCGCAAAGAGCTGCGGCGTCAGCAGGATCGGGACCAGGACGATTCCGAACAGGATATAGCCATAGGTAAACACGGTCGCCAGTTCGAGGCCCTTCCGGGTGAGCAGATAGATCCCCCGGTCAAGGCACAGGAAGGAGATGGCGATGAACATCGGGTTCTTTTTGAAAAAGTCCAGCAGGATCTTCAGTCCGTCCCGGAACCTGTATTCCAGCTGGTCCACGTTGGTGGAGGGGAAGGGCCTGTTTATCTTTTTGATCTTGTTCACCAGATACCGGCAGGATCCGATGAAGATGGAGTAGGAATGGCCCAGGAAGGACAGAGAGATCAGGAGGGAGTGCCCTATGCCTTCGTGCTCCTCCGGCTGCAGGCGCCTCGTCAGAACGCTCCGCGACAGCGGCGCAACGACAAAGCACAGCATACAAAGGAGGAAGCCGGCCCACAGAAGATGGATGTTGCCGAAGTAGTTTTCCAGAAGAACCGTGGGGAACAGAAGCGTCTGGTTGACCACGGAGAAGAAGTACAGCAGCATGTAGAAGATATCGCAGGGACGGGCCTGTTTCCGCGAGATCGTCCCGTCGAAGATCATTTCGAAAAGGCCGTAGGCGTAGCGCCGCTGCTTGTTGGTCTCTTCCGTGAAGGTGCGGCTGGCGGACTCGGAGAATTCCAGTCCCCTCAGCTGGGCGTATTTGCCGTGATAGCCATTTCCGTAAAGACGGATAGCCATGTCATAGTCCTCGGAGACCCGGTCCTCCGCCCAGAGCCCGCACTTTTCCAGCATGCTCTTGCGCAGGAACACATTGTGGCCGACCAGCGGCACGAAAAATCCCTGAAGCGCCTTGCAGGGCCAGATGTTGTGGAACAGGTTGTTGGTCTGGTGTCCCGTGGAGGAGCTGTAGTAGTTTTCGTAGAGGTTGTCCGTCTTGGTAGCGCACTGAACGTAGGCCAGCTTGTCGTCCACGGCGAACTCCGGAAGCACCGCCTCGATGATGCGGTCCTTTATGCCGGAATCCTTGTCCAGCAGAAGAATGACCTCATAGACGGTGACGGAACCTTCCGCATAGCCGCCTTCAAAGGCGCCTCCCTCATCGAACACGTTCTCCGTTACCAGTCCGCCGGGAGCCACCTTGCTCAGGCGCAGCGTATAGTTGAGATTGGACGCCTTCTTGAACAGGCCGGCGCGGCCCTGAGCGGGCCTCGCCACGAATGCGATCCCGTTGTCTCTGTAAAAGCGGATGCGCTCCGCGGCCATCTGCTCCTGCGGCGTGAGGCTGCCGTCGTTGGCCTCCAGGGCCTTCAGGATCCGCTCCGCCGTTTCTTTACTGCAGGATCCGCCCAGCAGAGGAGCGAGGCCGTCGTCCGACACCACCACGTTGGCATTTGCGCCGCTGAACTCGCGGTAGCGCCGCACCGCTTCGAGGCTTTTCCGGAAAGTCTCGAAAATGATGTCGTTGCTCTCCTTATAGACGGGAATGCTGATCGTCACCGGAAGGAGCGCGTCCCGCGCGATCTCCTTCTGTACCGAGTTCATATAGTATTTCCGATTGATCGCGATCTCCCCCGAAAGTATCCTCCGGATCGAGGGGTGGAGCGACCAGAGCACGTCCGCCAGATAGCACAGCGGATAAATAAAGAACATGAAGGAGAAGAACAGCCGGAGCAGGCTCTGCACCGACATCCCGTAGGAGAAGAAAAGCACTATGTGTGCGACGGCGTTGACGGCAAGGACCGCGATATAGAGCCATACCCCGTTGGCCCGATTGCCGAGCGCTTCGGGGATCTGTCTTTTTTTGTGCTCGTGTCTTGCCTTCATAATCTGCTCCAACCTCAATGCGATCATTCAGCGGACGGTGTCCGCCTTTGTCTCCGCGCTCCGCGCGGAGGGATAGGATATTATGCGATACTCTTTGTTTTTGCGTTCCAGGCAGCGGATGCTCTCCGCTGTTCAGCCCGCGCTGAGATCGAAGGGGTTCACCCCCAGCTGCGCGAAAGCCAGCCATCCCGTCGCGCCGATACTCTGCTCATTGTTGTATTCCCAGAGGATATTCGAGCCTGCGAGGACAAAGCCGGTGGAAAGGCCGTCCCTGTCCGCGGCCGTTATGCTTCCGGCCTTGTCCGTCTGGGTCTCCAGATAAGCCATGATGCTTTCGTATTTCTCGGTATCGCCGAGCAGGAAGTAGCACAGGGCCATCTGCGCGGTGCCCTCGTTCCAGATGCCGTCCAGATCGCCCGCGCTGAAATCATAGCCGTCGCCCACGGTCATCCACTCATCCACATAAGAAAGGACCTGCGCGAGATCTGTCAGTTCGTCCCCCAGCGCGAGTACGGCAAGGCTGTTCGTATTCAGCGGGATCACGCCGTCGCTGACGGTTTTCCCGTTGTTCTCCGTGCCGGTGTAGAAGCAGTGCAGCTTCTTGTCATACATGGACAGGACAAAGGCTTTTGCGTATTCCGCGGCGTTCTTGTATTCCGCGGCTTTGACCGAATCCGTTTCGGCCAGCGCGTCCGAGAGAGCGGAGAAGGCGCAATAGAGGCCTATATTATGCTCCGTGGACTGATAGGTGAGCTTGGTCTGCGCATCGTCCCAGCCCTGGTAGCCGGCCATGAAGCCGCCGTTTTCCGATCTGAGCGTGAAAACAAAATCCGCGGCGTGCACAGCCGCCTCCAAATACTCCGCCCGTTTTTCCTCCGAAGCGTTCTGCGCGGTAGCGCACAGGGCAAGGATCGACCACGCCATGTTGCCCGTGGAGGTCGACACCGTGTATTCATCCTCCTGCCAGCGCCCGTTCTGCCAGAAGCCGGGTATGCGGATCGTCACTTTTCCGGCCGCGATGGACCGTCCGGAGTCGCTCTTGGGATCGCCGCTGTTGTATGTGTTCCGGAGTCTTCCGTCATGGAAGGTCCGGTCATGTGTCTGGGCGAACACGATCGCGTCCGAGATGGTCTCCGCATGTTCCTGCGCGCCGGCACGGGCCAGCACCACCGCGGCCACCGCGTTGTCGTACAGGTATGCGTAGTCAGAGGCTTTTTCCCGCTGCGCGTCGCTTGCGATAAAGCCCCCGCTCTCCTCCACCTTTGCGGCGAGAAATCCCGCTGCAGTAGAAACGGCAGATATCTTCTCCGATAGAGATGTGATCTTTTTCGTGCCGCAGCCGCCCGCCAGCAGGCAGACCGCAATCAACAGCGCGATCAGTGCCTTTGCAGTTGTGTTCCTTCCTGTCATATGAACCTCCGATACCATCATACCGCTTCCGGCCTATTTGTCTCTGCGCGTATCCTAGCACATACAGGGCCGGCGTTTGTATGCAGATTGCTTACAGTTTTTGTTTATTCGTTCTCCGCTCCGTCATCCAGCGGCTCCAGGCCGAGAGAAGACATGAACGAGTATGTCTGCAGGATGTCATAGCCGTGGTTGATCGCGAAGATGACCGCGGCATCCCGTTTGATCAGCGGATGCAGCGAGCCGCACTGCGTGACCGACAGCATCCGCTGCGTGGTTTTCAGATCCAGCGACATGGCCAGCGCCAGCAGAAGATAATAATCGCGTTTTCCCCGCCTGCGCCCTTCCATGAGCTGGTATCCGTACGTGCGGGACAGGTTCGCCTTCCGGATGACGTCTCCCTTTTTCTGACCCGTCTCTTCGAGAATCGTGTCAAAGAAACGCCGGATATCCTCATTCAGGAATTCCTCCCAGTCCTGCGGGAACGAGTCTCCCTTCAGCCGGTTCTGCATATAGACCGTATCCGGCGATTTTTTCTTTTCGGTCTCTTTTGAATCACTCACGGTCTGCGCTCCTTCCGTCCGTCTGCATGCATTGATTAAATGGGAATTCCTGCCGCCTGCATAATATAGAAAGTATATATGAAAAAGCCGCGAGCCGCAAGGGGGTCCGGCTCTTCCGCGGCGGCTTTTTTCCGCGGGGCAGCCTGTAGGCTTTGAGATTGCAAATACCAGGGCAGAACGGTATAATCAGGAAAAAAGCCCGTTCCGTCGTAGGCGGATCAGGCGCGCCGGGAGATCGAACCATGAGACTGTTTATCGCCATCGAACTGTCAGACGAGATGAAAGACAGCCTGCTCGCCGTACAGAACGACCTGTACGACATGGGTGTCCGCGGAAACTACACCCCCGAGGAAAACATGCATCTGACGCTGGCCTTCATCGGGGAATACCCGGACGCGCAGCCTGTCCTTGACGCGCTTTCCGCCCTCTCCTTCTCCCCTTTCGAGATTGCTCTGGAAGGTCTGGGCTGCTTCGGTGACCTGTGGTGGGCAGGCCTGAGCGAGTCCGCGCCGCTGTTTTCCGTTGTGCGCAGAGTCCGCCGGGCTCTGGCGGAAAAGGACATCCCCTTCGACCGGAAACGTTTTTCTCCCCACATCACCCTGCTCCGCAGAGCCTCCGGGAGGATGCCGGACGTCCGGATCCGGTCGGCGTCCATGACCGTCGGCACCGTGTCGCTCATGCGTTCCGACCGGGGCAGGAACGGCATGATCTATACGGAGCTGGGGACTGTCGAGGCGCAGCCCTGGCAGGCGATCCCGGAAACAGGCATAGAGTATAAAGCAGAAAGCAGTCATCCGAAAGGGTGACTGCTTTCTGTTTTCTGGTGAGAAACCGCGCCTGAAACGGCTCCTCCGTTATTTCTTCTTTGTGACGCCTTCTCCGAAGACCGTCAGCCAGTCGTTTTTCATGGAAATGGGGATCCAGCCGTTTTCCGCGCAGAGGTCATAGATCTTCTGTGCCTTCTCCGGGCTTCCGCTTTCCCTCTCCCCGTCATCGCAGCAGACGAAAAACGCCACGGTCGGGAATTTGTCGTTGCCCATGACGAAGTTGGTTATGCTGATATCGCCCGTGCTGTTTCCGAAGGACAGCACCGGGCACTGGCCGACCTGCTGTGCCACCATCGACACTTTGCTCATTTTCAGGTTTTTCCCGGCGATCTTCCCGCTCAGCACCAGCTCGTCCTCATCGCTGAAAACATATTCCGAACCGGCTTTGTCCCCCTGATTCTCCGCAGAGATCAGCTCCTCCGTCCCGATTACATACCGTGCAGCCAGGACCAGGCCTCCCTCGACGATGCCGCGCACGACCAGACGGTCGCTTCCGCTGCAGATGTAAACGGTGAAGCCGTTGGCCTCCAGATAGTCTATGACCTGGAGCATGGGCTGGTAGAAAGCCTCGCCGACACGCATCCCGTCATAACCGGGCGAAGGCCTTTCCGCAAAGTCCCGTATATACCGGGCAAAATCGCTGACGCGCATCCCGGCAAAGGCCCGCGCGATGCCGTGGCCAATCTCCACCTCGAAGCCCTCGGGCACGACCCCTGTGTCTATGACGGACTGTACCGTGTCCGCCATCTCCTTTTCATGCTCCGTCGCCCTGTCCTTATAATCGGGATCCTCCCGGATCCGGTACTTGAACAGCATGAAATCGAACCAGGTCGGGTCCGACTCGCAAAACAGCGTGCCATCCAGATCGAACACCGCGATGCGGTCTGACGGCGGGATATAGTGCGGGCCGTTCCTGTCCGTCACGGTTTCAACATAGTCGGTCAGGGCCTTTCTGGAGGCGGCGCCCCTGACCCAAAGCGAGAGCTGGTCCGCTTTCTGGGCGGCTGTATTCTTCTTTTCGGCCGCCACCAACCGCAGGTATCGCATGCCTAGATCGAACATGAGATCGTCCGCGTCGACACTCTCATCGATCGATTCCCCCAGCGTCGCGCTGATCTTTTTCCGCAACACCTCGTCAAATTCTCTGTCTCTTCTCATTTGCTGTCTCCGGCTCCCGTATTCTTTGATCCTTCCGTCTGTCTGTACTATAGCACAGAGAAGCGGCCGTGCGCAACGGGAACACGCCGCGGGTCCGAAGACCTGCGGCGTGTTCTCCCTTTATCCGGCAAAAGCGGCCGGATCTTTATTCTGCGTAGCGGTCGAGGCAGGCAAAGCACTCCTCCATCATCCGGTCCATGATCTCCCGGACGGGCAGGATGTCATGCAAGATCCCGTTCACCTGGCCGATGGTCAGGACGCCGTCCTCCAGATCGCCCGTCTCAAAGGCTTTCTTCAGTCTCCGTCCGGAAGCCAGCGGCGCGATCTCCTCAAAGGGAGCGCCTGCGCGCTCGAGCTCCGCGACCTTTACGGCAAGGCCGTTATTCAGCACACGGGTGGTATTGGTGAAGCGGCGGAGCACCAGCGTCGTGCTCATCTCATCCGCCATCCCGGCGACCATTTCTTTCCCTTTGCGCAGCGCGGGCGCCTCTTCGGAGAGGAAAAAGCGCGTGCCCACCGTGGCTCCTTCGCAGCCCAGCATCAGGGCGGCCGCCAGGCCTCTCCCGTCGCCCACGCCTCCGCAGGCGATGACCGGAATGTCCAGCGCGTCCACCGCCGCCGGCCACAGCACCATGGAACCTATGTCGTTCTCACCGACATGTCCGGCCGCTTCCATGCCGTCCATGATCACCGCGTCGCAGCCGATGGACTGCGCCTTGAGCGCATGCTTCACGATGGTACACTTGTGGATGACCGTCATCCCCGCGGATTTGAAGTACGGCATGAAGGCTTCCGGCGCGCGGCCGGAGGTCTCCATGATGCGGATGCCCTCCTCGATGCAGACCTTGATATAGGACGGGTAGTCCGGCGGAGCCAGGGAAGGCATCAGCGTCAGGTTCACGGCAAAAGGCCTGTCAGTCAGCTCCCTGCATTTGCGGATCTCAGCGCGCAGCTCCTCCGCGTTCGGGAAGGTGGCGGAGGACATGACTCCCAGACCGCCCGCATTCGACACCGCGGCAACAAGTTCCGCCTTGGCGAGCCACTGCATCGCGCCGCTCAGTATGGGCCGTTCGATGCCGAGCATCTCCGTGACGCGGGTGTTCAGCTTTCTTTCCATCGTTGATTCCTCACTCTCTGATCTTGCGTATGCGAAGCCCCTGGGCCTCCGCCTGACGGATCAGCTCCTCGCGGAAATCCGGATGCGCGACGGATATGAGCGCCTCGGCGCGCTCCCAGGTGGTCTTCGCCCGCAGGTCCGCGATCCCGTATTCGGTTATAACGAACTGATTGTAGCTGCGCGGCACGGTCACGATCTGGCACGGGCCGAGATAGGGCCGGATGCGGGAATGAACAGTGCCGTCCTTCTCGGTATAGGTCGAGGACAGGCAAATCAGGCCCTTGCCGTTTTTGGAACGGGCAGCGGCCTGGATGAAGTCCAGCTGGCCTCCCGTGCCGGAGATCTGGCGGGGGCCGGAGGTCTCGGAGGCAACCTGGCCGTAGAGATCGACCTCGATGGCGTTGTTCAGACAGACCATGTTGTCGTTCTTTGCGATGATATACGGATCGTTGGTGTAATCCACCGGCGCGAGCATACAGTCCGGATTGCCGTCGAGGAAGTCATACAGCTTCTTCGTGCCCATGGCAAAGGTGTAGACGATCTTCCCCGGATCGGTGGTCTTGTATTTTCCCGTGATGCAGCCGGCCTCCGCCATGGCGACATAGGCGTCGCATAGCATCTCGGTGTGGACGCCGATGTCCCGGATCCCCGACTGCGCGATCAGCTCGCCCACGGCGTTCGGCATGCTGCCGATGCCCAGCTGCAGGCAGGCCCCGTCCGACACAAGGCTCACGACCATCTCCGCGATCTTCTCATCCACTTTCGTGGGCGGCGGCGTAGGCGCCTCAATCAGCGGGCGGTTCGGCCCCTGCACGAAGCAGTCGATCTGCGAAACATGGACGCGGCTCGCCTCATCGCAGAAGGTACGCGGGACGCTCTCGTTCACCTCGGCGATCACATACCGGGCGTTTTGGATATAGGTGGGCGTGATTGAGGAGGAGGTGCCGAGGCTGACGTAGCCCTCTTCATCCGGGGGCGTCACCATCAGCATGGCGACGTCGATCCGGTCGATGAGCCCGCGCCGGATGGTCTCCGGTCCCGCATGGTAGTTCATGGGGATATAGCGACAGAGCCCGGAATCGCAGAGCTTGCGGCTGGCCGGTGAGAAATGCCAGTCGTTGTACATCACGTGCTCCAGCTTCGGGTCCGCCAGCACCGCCTTCGGCGGGAACAGGCAGGTGGTGGAGCGCAGGATGATATCGTGCAGCTGCGGCACACGGGCGGCAAAAGCCGCGTCAAGGAACATGGAGGCCATGGCGAATTCGCCGTAGGCCACCTGATCTCCGTCCTTTACGATGGAGACCGCTTCCTCCGCGCTTTTCAGTTTTGCCTCATACTCTTCTTTCCAGCTCAAGATCTGTCCCTCTTTATTTTCCCTTGAATTCCGGTCTGCGGCGCTCCAGTGCGGCGGTGAGTCCCTCCCGGCAGTCGTCCGTCTGGGAGGCGAAGATCTGGCTGATGGCCTCGTAGTCGCGGTTCTGCTCGAAGGTCGTGGTGACAGCGTTGCGCAGGACGCGCTTCTGAAGCATCAGCGCCAGAGCGGGGCCCTTCGCGATGCGGCCGGCGGTCTTTGCCGCCGTCGGCAGCAGCTCCTCATGCGGCACCACCATATTGACCAGCCCCAGCTGGAGAAGTTCCTCCGCTCCGAGGGTCTTTGCGGAGAAGAGGATCTCGCAGGCTTTATAGTAACCTACCCGCTGTGTGAGGAACCACGTGGTCCCGCTGTCCGGGCAGAAGCCGAGGCCCGTAAAGGAAAAGCCGAACTGCGCGCGGTCGGAGGCGATGAGCAGGTCGCAGGCCATGGCCAGCGCAATGCCGGCTCCGTAGGCGGGACCGTTCACCGCGGCGATGACCGGTTTTTTCACATTATACAGCAGGCGCACCATGTCCGCCGTGGAGTCCACGTCGTAGATGGCTCGTTTGCGGTCCTGATTCATGGCCGCCAGTTCCTGCAGGTTACCGCCCGAAGTGAAGCCGCGTCCCTCGCCCGTAAGCAGGAGCACTCGCACCTCGTCGTCCGCATCCGCGCGGACGATGGCGTCCTCGATCTCGTGGACAAAGTCCGGCGTGAAGGAGTTCAGGGTCTCGGGACGGTTCATCGTGATTGTGGCCACGCCGCCCTCAACGCAGTACAGAGGAGTCCTTTCTTTCTCGTCCATCGCGGTCTCCTCTCTCAGAACATTCCGGCTTTTGCCCGAAGCGTCTCTTCGCAAACGGCCATCGTGTCGTCGATGATCGCTTTGCAGGACTTGATCTCATGGATGCGGCCTATGCTCTGCCCGAACAGGAAGGCGGCCCCTTCTGTATCGCCTTCGCGCAGGGCGGCCAGCAGCTTTTTGCCGGAGACGGCGCGCACGATCTCAGAAGGTTCGGCGCCGTTCTTCTCGAGCTCGTTGACCTTTTTCAGCACGCTGTTCTTCACGCCGCGGGCCTGCAGGGTGGTATGGCAGAACAGGTCGGTATCCGTCTCATTGAGCTGGACGATCCAGTTCTTTATGTTGTCGTGGACCCAGCACTCCTCGGAGGCGAGGAAGCGCGTGGCCATCATGATGCCGTCCGCCCCGAGGCAGAGGGCCGCGGCCATGGACTTGCCGTCCACCATGCCGCCTGTCGCGAGAATGGGGATGCTGACGCTCTCGGCCACCTTGGGCAGCAGCACCGAGGTCGCCACATTGTCGGAAAGCGGATGGCCGCCCTCTTCCACACCGGCGACGATGACGGCATCATAGCCCAGCCGCTCAATCTTCATGGCGTGACGGACCGCGCCCACCTTGTGGGTGATCTTTACGCCGGCGGCGTGCAGCATGGGGATGAAGTCCGTGGCGAAGAGGCCGGAGACCTCGATATTCGCCACTTTTTCCTCCGCGCAGACCTTAAAGAAATCCATGAAGGTCTCCTCGGTAATGCGGAAGCTCTTCATCAGCGTGATGTTCACGCCGAAGGGCTTGTCCGTAAGCGCCTTGACCTGAAGGATGGCTTCGCGCAGTTCATTGCCGCTCAGATACTGGTCGGCCGTGATGCAGCCGAGACCGCCCGCCTCGGAGATGGCGGCGCAGAGCTTCGGGTCCGTGACCCAGAGCATGCCACCGCAGATGATGGGATATTCAATGCCGAACAGTTCGGTGATCCTGGTTTTCATCGTGTTGCTCCTCCTGTGCTTTATTCGATCATTTCAAAGATGCCTGCAGCGCCCATGCCACCGCCGATGCACATCGACACCAGCCCGCGTGTCTGTCCGCGGCGCCGCAGTTCCCCGATCAGCTTGATGGCCAGATAGGCGCCCGTGCAGCCCAGCGGATGTCCGAAGGCGATGCCGCCGCCGTTGACGTTGACGATCTCCGTGTTGAGTCCCAGCTGATCGATGCAGGCCAGCGACTGGGAGGCAAAGGCCTCGTTGAGTTCGATGAGCTGGATGTCGTCCAGCGTCATTCCCGCGATATCCAGCGCGCGGGGAATCGCTTCGATCGGTCCGAGTCCCATGTAGGCCGGGTGCACGCCGCGCACCGCAAAGCTCACAAAACGCGCGATAGGCGTGAGTCCCTGTGCGCGGGCGAATTCCTCCTCCATCAGCACCACGAAGGCCGCGGCGTCATTCATCTGGGAGGAGTTGCCCGCCGTCACGCTGCCACCCATGCGGAACAGGGGCTTCAGCTTTGCGAGCCCTTCAGGGGTGGTATCCGGGCGGACGCACTCGTCGGTATCGAAGATGAAGCTCTCCCAGCCGGGCGTGCCGTCCTCTTTCTTTACCGGGCGCTTGGCCTGCACGGGGATGATCTCCTCCTTGAACTTTCCGGCCGCTATGGCGGCGGCCGCCCTGCGATGGCTCTCGCAGGCAAAGGCATCCTGCCGCTCGCGGGAGATGCCGCACTTTTCGGCGACGTTCTCCGCCGTGATGCCCATGGTGTCATAGTTGTCCGGATAGGCCCCGAAGCTCACGCTGTCCGGGATGATCGCAACACGGTGCATCTGCACCTTGCTCATGTTCTCCAGACCGCCGGCCACGATGCATTTGGCCTGCCCCGCCATGATGGCATTCGCCGCGCTGGCGATGGACTGCAGTCCCGAAGAGCAGAAGCGGTTGACCGTCTGTCCGGCGGTGGTAAGCGGGAAGCCGGAACTGTCTGCCAGAAGGCGTCCTATGTTCAGGCCCTGCTCCGCCTCCGGAATGGCGCAGCCGCAGATCAGGTCTTCAGCGAGAGCCGGATCGAAGCCGGGGTTCTTTGCGAGGATGCCCTTCAGCACCTGGGACCCGAAGTCCACGCAGCCCGTGTACCGGAGGCTCCCCTTGATCGCCTTGGCGATGGCGCTGCGGCCGTATGCGACGATAACGGCGTTTTTACGTTCCATGATCAGCCCTCCTCAGTTGCGCACGGGTTTGCCCGTCATGACCATACCCTTGATGCGCTCCAGTGTCTTTTCATTGCGGGAGAGATCCATAAAGGCCTTTCTCTCTTCAAACAGGATATCCTCCTCGGTGACCTGCTCCCCGGCGAGCGCGTCGCCGCCGGAGAAGATGCGCGCCAGCTTTTCAACGATCACCGCGTCGTACGGCGTCATCATCCGTCCTGAGAGCATGACGTTGACCGTGGCCATCAGATGGGTGTAGCCGCTCTCCCCTGCCGCGGTGACGGTGCCCTTGACCGGCGGCCTCCAGCACGCGTCGGCGAGCCGTATGGCCGTGGCCTTCGCCTGGCTGAGCAGGGAATCCGCTTTCGCTATGATCAGGTCGCCTCGGCGCAGATAGGCGTTTTTCAGTGCCTCTTCGGCGCTCATGCTGTATTTTGCCTGGGCGATCGGCAGCACGAGCGCATCGATCTCCGCAAGGATGCGCGCCATCTGTCCGTACTGCAGGCCCTGCGTCGCTCGGAAAAGCAGCTCCGCGCATCCGCCGCCCGACGGCACGAGGCCGACACCCATTTCAACGAGGCCGGCGTACAGCTCCTGATGTGCGACCACGCATCCGGCATGCAGCATCAGCTCGGCACTGCCGCCGAGAGCCTGCCCCTTTGCCGCCACGACCACCGGCTTTTTCAGATATTTCAGCTTGAGATTGGCCCGCTGGAATTCCTCCACGCTTTTCTCGAGCAGGTCGAACTGCCCCGCTTCGATAGCGGCCGCGACCTCATAGAGATTCGCGCCGGCGCCGAGATTGGCGCCCGGATTGCAGACCACCATGGCCCGGAAGGCTTCGCTGCGCTCCACTTCCTCCGCCGCGGCGAGCATCAGCTGTGCCGCCGGGGTCGTATAGGTGTTGGCCTTGGTCCGGAGCGTGAACAGGGCGATCCCGTCTCCGAGGTCGCACAAAGCAGCGTCCTTGTTCTCCATGATCACAGACCCGGCGTCTTCGATCTGCAGATAAACCGCCGCGCGGGGAGCCGCCCCGGCATAGAAGCCGCCGTCCTTTTCGATCTTTTCCTTTGCCCAGGCGGGGGGCTCCAGACCCTGCTTCTCCATGAGGCTGAGAACGTCTTTCGCCCCGAGCAGATCGCAGAGCTCAAAGGGCCCCTTGATCCAGTTGTATCCGCCGCGCATGGCCGCGTCTATGTCGCGGAAGTCATAGCTGATCTCGTCCGCGTTCATCATGGCAAGCCACAGCGGCTCAAGCACCACGCGGCGCAGGAACGGCGTCTCCGGATAATCCCCGGCCAGCAGACCGCGCAGCCTTACGGCCTTGTCCTTTACCTCCGCCAGAGAGGCCGGTGCGGGACGGGACAGCGGGATATATTCGCCTTTGGCGTAGTCCCAGACAAAGCGCTCCGTTCCCTTGGCACCTTTCTTCTTGAGGTAGAAGCCGGATCCCGTCTTGTTGCCGAGGTAGCCGCGAGACGTTATGTCGTACAGAACAGGCGGGCGGTTACGGAAGGGTTTCTCATATTCCGGGATGTCCGCGCCGGCCATGTAATCCACCGTGTGGACGCTGATGTCGAGACCGACAAGATCCAGCAGCTTGAAGGCCCCCTGCTTCGGACGGAAGATCATGTCTCCCGTCAGGGCATCGGCCTCGGCGAAGCCGTATCCCGCATCCACCGTGGCGTTCATGATCGAGGTGAGCGCCATGGAGCCGATGCGGTTGGCGATGAAGCCCGGCGAATCCTTGCAGCGGATGGGCGTCTTGCCGAAGCGGTCGTTGATGAGCGTCTCTACCCGCTTCAGGATCGCTTCGTCGGTCCTGCCGCTGCCTATAAGCTCCACCAGATCCATATAGCGCACTGGGTTGAAGAAGTGGATGCCGAGGAAACGGCGCTGCCTGGCATCATCCATACCCTCAGCTATGGAGGCGATGGAGATGTTCGAGGTGTTGGTGCCGATGATCGTGTCCTCCCCCGCATTGGCAAAAAGAAACGCCGCGGTGCTCTGCTTGATGGAGAGGTCTTCGGCCACCGCTTCGATGATCAGGTCGCAGTCCCTCAGGCAGGCTGCGTCCTTCTGCATGTCCGCGCAGAAGAAGCCCGCGCGGATCCTCGCCTCGTCGGAACCCTTCATTTCACCGGTCTTCAAAATCGTGTCGACCGCCTTCGCGGCGCGGTCGCTCCCTGATTCGCTGCCCTTGCCGCGGACCATCAAAACCACGTCCAGACCGGCCCGCGCCCCGCAGGCGGCAATGGCGGCTCCCATCGTACCGGCACCGATGACAGCCATTTTTCTGATGCTTTTATCCATAATAACTCCTTTCGCTTTGCCCGGAATTCCGTTCTATTCCGGGCGGCAGACTGGGAAGAAAATGCGTATTCTGAAATCAGCCCATGCTGACGCAAACGCTGGACCGACCAGCGGATATTATTATAGCATGCGGCTCGGAGCAATGCAAGAAGCAATTCCGTCATTTTGACGAACGGCCGCATTATTTCTCCGAATTTCACTTGCGCTTTTGTGCAATTTGGTATATACTTATCCTGTATGTTTATGGTCGGCAGACTGATTAACATAATTTATCCGGATCAAGCAAGTAAGGAGTGAGCCCGTCCGTATGGTCGGACCAGGCAGAAACGCATGGAGATCGGCGTCATCGAAGTCCCCACAAAAAAAGACATGTTCGTTATGAAGATGGAAGAGCAGATCCTCTCCGGAAAGCTCAGGGCCGGAGACAGCCTTCCCTCCGAACGCCAGCTGCAGGAGGAGACCCGCATCAGCAAGACGATGATCCATCAGGGTCTCGTGGAACTGGAGCAGAAGGGCTTCATCGAAGTGACGCCCCGCCGCGGTGCCGTAGTGGCAAATTATGAGGAAACGGGCACCATGGAGACGCTGAATGCTCTCATCCGCATGAACGGCGGCAATATGACCCGGAAGCAGACCCACAGCTTCATGGAGGCGCGCATCGCCATAGAGGGCTCCGCTCTCCGTCGGCTGGCAGAGAACCATACCGACGGGGACATCGCCTATCTGGAAGGCATCCTTGCCCAGGCCGACGCACTGCTGGAAAAAAGCGATCACAGCGACGCGGCGCTTGCGGAGCTGCTGTTCCGTTACCACAGAGGCATATGCGTACGCAGCAAAAACGAGTTTTTTCCACTGCTGCTCAACGAGTTCAAGCCGATCATCATGGAATTCTGGCTGCGCTCCATCGCCCTGTTCGGTGCGGAGTCGAATGTTCACCTCTCCAAGCGCTACCTTGATTTTATACGTTCGGGCGACGCAGACGGAGCGTTCAAACGCCTGCAGCGCAGCGTGAACGAGTACCTGAACTGCCTTGACGAGCAGTTAAGATAGAAAAATAATAATAAAGGAATAAAAAGGAGGAGCAAAACCAAATGCAAGATTACCTGAAAGTACTGGACGAAGCCGCCGCCAAGAACGCGGAACTGGCCCGCAAACAGTACGACCCGGAGATCCCTGCCAAAATCGAGTATGAGGACAAGCCCTGCAAGTGGTGGTTCAATCACTGGGCAGAGACCAACCCGAAGAAGCCCTATGCGATCCTCGGCGACCTTGTTCTCCCCTATGCCTACTGCAACGATGTGGCCCGCCGTCTGGCTAACGCCTTCCTGGATCTGGGTGTGAAGAAGGGCGACCGCGTTGCGATCATGGCCCCCAACGTCCCGCAGTATCTGCTGGCGATGCATGCCGTGTGGAAGATCGGCGCGATCGAAGTTCCCGCGAACCCGTTGTACACTGTGCCCGAGCTGACCGGTCAGTTCAACGACAGCGGCGCGGAGACAGTGGTCGTCATGGCCGCTTTCGCGCCCAAGGCCATCGCCATGCTGCAGAACCCGGAATGCGCCGTGAAGCGCGTCATCGCTTTCCAGCTCCCCTCCGGCGTCGTGGAACTGCCGCAGGTGGACGGGCTGTATGACTTCAACGCCCTCGTCGGCACCCATCCCAACAACGAGCCCGACATCGAAGTCGGCATGGACGATCCCATCCGCCTGCAGTACACCGGCGGCACCACCGGCATCCCCAAGGGCTGTGTGCTCACCAACCGCATGGTATACACCATGGGCTACCGCACCGCGCTCTGGACCACCAGAAGCTACTCGATCGTCGGCAAAGACGAGATCATCACCTTGGCAGCCATTCCTCTGAACCATGTCTACGGCTTCAACGCGAACGTCGGCATCACGCTCACCAACGGCGGCACGATCATCGTTGTCCCGCAGCCGAAGCCGGATGCCCTGCTGGCTGAGATCGTAAAGAACAAGCCCAACATCTTCGCGGCTGTCCCCGCCATGCTCATCGGCCTGCTGAACACCCCGCAGGTCCAGGCGGGCGAAGCGGACATTTCCTCGCTGAAGGGCATTTTCTGCGGCTCCGCACCGTGCCCGGTCGCCGTCATGGAACAGCTTGAAGCCAAGACCGGCGCCACCATCGTGGAAGGTTACGGCATGTCCGAGACCTCCAACATCCTGACCATCAACCCGATGCATGTCCGCAAGCCGGGCTCCGTCGGCGTCGCCGTGCCCGACACGGATCTGGTCGTTGTCGACGCTGTTGACGGCAAGGCCCCCGTGCCTCTGGGCGAGACCGGCGAGCTCATCTGCCGCGGACCTCAGGTCATGGAGAAGTACTGGGAGAACCCGGAAGCCACCGAGGCGACCATTCGCGACGGCTGGCTCTACACCGCGGACGTCGTGCTCATGGACGAGGACGGCTTCATCTTCATCAAGGACCGCAAAAAGGATATGATCATCGTCAATGGCTTCAACGTGTTCCCGCGTGAGATCGACGAGGCCATGTTCGCCAATCCGAAGGTCAAAGAGGCCTGCGCCGTAGGCATCACCCACCCGAAGAAGGGCGAGGCGCCTGTTCTGTACACGGTCCTCAAGGAAGGCGAAGAGATGACGGCGGAAGAGGCTGAGCAGTATCTGCGCCAGTCCCTCGCTCCCTACAAGATCCCCATTGCCTACGAGTTCATCAGCGAACTGCCGCGCACGGCCGCCGGCAAGGCCGACCGCAAGGCGCTGAGCGCGATGTACAAGGAGAAATACGGTCTGTAAGCTTCGCGCCCGAGAGACGGGCACGTAAACGCAGACGGAGGAAACATCATGTTTGAAGGAAAGTATTTTCTGTTCACACTGGAAAAAGGCATCGGCGTGCTTACGCTTAACCGCCCGCCTTACAACATTTTCGAGGCCGGCTTCTATGTGGAGCTCGGCGAGGTGGAGGACGTCATCGCCAAGACCGAGGGCATCCGCTGCCTGGTCATCAAAGCCAACGGCAAGTGCTTCTCCGCGGGCATAGACCTGAACTACCTGCAGGGCGTAAGCTCCGGCTATGTGCTGGAGAAACTGCCCTGGCTGCAAAAGATCTACGGCTTCTGGCAGGAGCAGAACTATCCGGTCATCGCGGCCGTGCAGGGCCTGTGCACCGGTTCGGGACTGGAATTCATCCTCGGTGCGGACATCCGCGTTGCCTCCGAGGACGCGCGTTTCTCCCTGCCCGAGGTCCAGCTCGGCCTCTCTCCCGATATGGGCGGCACGTCCCGCCTGACAAGGCTCGTTGGCGTGGGGCAGGCCAAGCGCATGATCCTTACGGGCGAGGAAGTCGACGCTCAGGAAGCACTGCGCATCGGGCTTGTGGAAGCGGTCGTTCCGCTCGAGGAGCTTGAAGCTCGCGCCATGAAGATGGCCAAGACCATCGCACGAAGCCCCGCTGCCGCGGTGCGCTTTGCCAAGAAGGGCGTGAACCTCACCGACGAGGGCGGTGTTCACGTCGGTGCGCTGTTCGAACAGGCGCAGTCCACATACTGCTGCGGCACGGAAGATCTGCAGAATGCGATAGCCGCCTATAAGGCGATGCTTGCCGCGCGCAGCAAGAAATAAACGTGAAGGGCGGCCGGATATGCTCCGGTCCGCCCTTTTCTGAATAAAAACCGAAAAAGGAGGAATGTTCAAATGCCCAAATATGACATCGTCGTCGTAGGCGCCGGCAACGCCGGTATGTCCGCGGCGCTGCAATGTCAGCTGGCAGGGAAAAAGACTCTGCTGATCGAAAAGCACAATGTCCCAGGCGGCGCCGCAACAAGCTTCGTCCGCGGACGCTTTGAGATCGAACCCTCTCTGCATGAGCTCTGCGATTTCGGTCCGGACGACAATCCCGGCGATACCCGCAGGATCCTCGAAGGCTACGGCGTAAAACTGAAATGGTTCGAAGTAAAGGACTGCTTCCGTATCATCTCCAAGTATTCCGACGGTAGCCCCATGGACGTGACCATGCCCGCCGGCATCGAGAATTTCATCGAAAAGATGGAGGAATATGTCCCCGGCTCCCGCGAGAAGATGACCAAGCTCTTCGATCTCTTTCAGGAAGTCCTTGACGGCATCGCCTACATCACGGCATCCAAAGGCAGCCCCGACTCCAAGGTGCTGCAGACGGAATATCCCGACATGCTGCGCTGCGGCGCGTACAGCACCCAGCGGGTCTTCGACGCGCTGAAGCTGCCTCAGAAATGCCAGGATATTCTCTCCACCTACTGGAGCTACCTGGGCGTGGATATGGAGCATCTGGCCTTTATCCACTATGCCGCCATGGTACACAAATACGTGCAGCGCAGCGCCTATATCCCGGAGCACACCTCGCACGAGATGTCCACCGCCATGATCGAGCGCTTCCGTGAACTCGGCGGCGACGTATGGTTCAACTGCCGTGCGGAGGAGTTCCTGTTCGACGGCGACAAGCTCTGCGGTGTGCGTACGAATCTCGGCGACATCGAATGCGACTACGCCCTTGCCAACATCAACCCGGATATCATCTACGGCAAGATGGTTCCCAAAGAGCTGATCCCCGAGCGTGAAAAGAAGCTCTCCGCAGCACGCGGACGCATCATGGGCGGGCGCATGTACACAGCCTATTTCTGCTGCGACGCGACGCCCGAGGAACTCGGCATCACGGACTACAGCTACTTCCTGCCCAGCACCGCCAACTCTGTTGAGGAGTACAAGCGTATTCAGGGCGGCATGAAGACCAACGACTATTCGATCTTCCTGTGCTACAACATCGTCCAGCCCGAATTCTCGCCTCCGGGGACCTGCGTCTGCTCGTTCACCACCTTCGGAGCACCGGATGAATGGGGTGAACTGAAACAGGAGGATTACTTCCGCTTCAAGAACGACGGCGTGAAGAAGATGCTGAAGAATCTCAAGGAGAAGACCGGCATCGATCTTGCCGGCCACATAGAAGAGATGGAGGTCGCCTCTCCGTGGACCTTTGCCCGCTTCCTCGGCGTGCCGGAAGGCTCGGTCTACGGCTATGAGGCCCGTGACTGGGACGGCATGATGGCCCGTATGCAGATGATCGGAACCGACTATCCGATCAAGGGTCTGCGTCCGATCGGCGCGGCCGGTCCGCGCAGCGACGGCTATTCCGCCACCATCGTCTGCGGCCAGCTGCTGGCGGGTGCCGCGCTCAGAGATCTGAAAGCCTGGAGTGAAGGAGGGAACAAGTAATGCCTGATCTGAATGTGAAAGTCGGACTGATCGGCAAGTTCGACATGCTCAAGTTCAAGAACATGAAGAAGGTCCGCGAAAAGGCCATACAGGCAGCGCCCGCTGATGAGATCAGCGGCGTCTTCCCGGTAAACGAGAATGCAAAGGCCCTGCACCCGGACTTCCTTGAACTTGTTATCGACCATATCATCGACCGCGGCGGCGCAGAAGCCAAGACCTTCGTTCTGAAACGCGCCGACGGCGCACCGCTGCCCTATTTCCGCGCAGGCCAGTATATCTCTCTCAAGCTTCCCATGGACGGAAGCTTTGTCACCCGTTCTTATTCGCTCTGCTCCTCCCCGAAGGATGCACTGAAGGGCGATTATTCCATCACCGTGCGCGCCAACCCCGGCGGCTTCGTGGCCGACCGGCTGCTGGAGGAGAAGAAACCCGGCGACACGCTGATCACCTCCGGCCCGCAGGGATTCTTCTACTATGAAGACCTGCGCGATGAGAAGAACATCATCGGCCTTGCCGGCGGCTCCGGCATCACGCCTTTCCTTTCCATGGCCCGCGCCCTCGCGGACGGTGTGGAGGACTTCAATCTGACACTGCTTTTCGGTTCCCGTGATGAGGACAACATCCTCTTCCGCGGCGAGCTGGACGAGATCGCCCGCGTCTGCCCGAAGTTCAAAGTGATACATGTTCTCTCCGAACAGGAGAAGGAAGGTTTCGAGCACGGATTCATCACGGCGGATCTAATCAAGAAATACGCCCCCGAAGGAGAAGCATTCTCCGTGTTCCTCTGCGGACCAGAAGCCATGTACAAATTCGTGCGTCCGGAGATCGACAAACTCGGCCTGCCCGAGAGGCTCTTCCGCCGCAAGCTCATCGACGTCACCAAGACGCCGTGGGAGTGCGAAGGATATCCGCAGGAGATGAAGGGCAAACAGTTCTCCATCCTTGTGAAGCAGGGCCCGCAGGAGTGGACGATCCCCGCTTCTGCCGACGAGCCGGTGCTGGTGGCTGTTGAGCGCGCCGGCATAAAGGCTCCGTCCCGCTGCCGCGCGGGCGAGTGCGGCTGGTGCCGTTCGCGTCTGCTGGAAGGCACGGTGTATGTCCCGCAGGAGAACGAAATGCGTCGCTGGGCAGATATCCACTACGGATACATTCATCCCTGCTGCAGCTTCCCGACCAGCGATCTGAAGCTGGAGGTCCCCGGCGAGTTCTTCTGATGTGACCAAGGGGCTTTCTCTGTCAAAAATCTCTTGATCAGGAAAACTGAATAACGCAGAAAACTCCCGGCCGCGTTATACCGCAGTCGGGAGTTTTTTCTGTTCTGTATTACTTGTATCCTGCCATGTCCGCCCCAGTTTCCGGAGACTGTTCAGAAGCGGCGCATCCGTGCCATGTTGGGATTGACTTGAAACTGAGGAACCGTTAAACTGTTGCCATTGATGCTGCGTTCACTGCCCGCACCTAAGGGCATGAACCTGAAAATAGACGATTGCTTTACGCGGATAATGAAGAGAATGAACAGGAAAACCATACTTCTGAAATGGCTGCAGATCGCGGGAGGTCTGCTGGTATTCGCCTTCGGCGTGCATCTGACCATCTTCGCCAACATCGGTCTCGCGCCGTGGGACTGCCTCGGCATGGGCATTTCCTGCCACACGCCCCTGAACTACGGGCTGGCCATGACCTCCGTGGCCGTGACGGTGCTGATCATTGACCTGCTGATGCACGAGCGCATCGGATACGGCACCATCATCGACGCCCTGCTTACGGGGAACTTCGTTCAGATGTACAACGACCTCAATCCCTTTCCCCTCAACCAGAACCTGTGGGCGGGCATCGCTTTTATGCTGACCGGCTTCGTGTTCATGGCGCTCGGCATGTGGATATACATGCGTGCCGCGCAGGGCTGCGGGCCGAGAGATTCCCTTCTCGTGGGACTCGGAAAGCGGATGCCGAAGCTGCCGATCGGCCTTGTGGAGATCATCCTCTGGTCTGCGGTCACTCTCGCGGGCTGGCTTCTCGGCGGCCCCGCCGGGATCGGCACGCTCATCGGCACATTCGGCGCCGGGGCCGTCATGCAGCTCGTATACAGCATTCTTCACTTTGAGCCAAGGGACATCATCCACATGGACGTTTTGGAAACGACCAGGCTGCTTTTCGGCAAGGGCGGAAAGGGCGAGAACTGAAGCGTGATCCCTTCAGCGGATATCAGCAGTCCGCAAACTCGATTCTGACCGTGTTCGTGATGCTGCTGAAGGCCTTGAGCATTGGGAACAAGGGGAAATACCGTTACGCCTGACGGCACGTCGGGCTTTATGGTCCGGTTCTCCGGTCAGCGTTGCATTTTGGGTTTCACCGTGCTAAACTGAACTATCTTTTTCAAACAAGAGGCAAACATGATCGATGTCCTGTCCGTCACGATCCCCGCGCTAACTGGCGACGAAACCCGCCGCGCATATGTTTTCGTTCCGGATGATGCCTGGTACGGTGAACAGCGCTTTCCCGTGCTCTACATGTTCGACGGGCATAATGTTTTCTTTGATGAGGACGCCACATACGGCAAAAGCTGGGGCATGGGCGAATACCTGGCCCGGACGGGAACGCCCCTCATTGTGGCGGCGGTGGAGTGCAACCGCTCCCCCGACTACAGCCGCCTGTCCGAGTATTCCCCCTATGACTTTTCCTCGGAACGCTTCGGGGATATTAAAGGCCGCGGCCCGCTCACCATGGACTGGCTTGTGAACAGCTTCAAGCCGTATGTGGACAGCCGTTATCCCACACTGCCGGACCGCGGGAACACCTTCATAGCCGGCAGCTCCATGGGCGGGCTCATGAGTCTTTACGCGGTCTGCTGTTTCAACGGGACCTTCTCCCGCGCCGCGGCGCTCTCCCCCTCTCTTGGTTTCGGCGAAGATGCGCTGGAAGTGATGATCCGGAACGCGGATTTCGGGGAGGACACCGTGATCTATATGGACATCGGTGAGACGGAACTGAACTGGCCCGGCGCAGGCCGGAACTTCCGGCATTTCTGCGGTCTGCTGCTGGAGAAGCACGTTCTGCTCACATCGCGCATCGTGCCCGGCGGCATGCACTGCGAAGCAAGCTGGGAGAGGCAGATTCCCTTTTTCATACCCGCGCTTTTTTACTGACCGGAGGACAGGATATGGATACACATTATGAAAAATGGTACAGCCCGTCACTGGGCAGGGACATGGAACTGAAGGTATACGGCAGAGGCGGCAAGCCCGTGCTGTACATTCCCTGTCAGGACGGACGCTTTTTCGATTTTGAAGGTTTCAAAATGACCGATACCTGGGCCCCGTTCCTTGAAAGCGGCCGGGCGACCGTCTTCTCTGTCGACACGATGGATAAGGAGACCTGGTCCGCCAAGAGCGGCGATCCCTATTGGCGCATCCGCCGCCATGAGGGGTGGGTCAGCTACCTGACCAATGAAGTGGTCCCGTACATCCGCTCTTTCTGCCGCGGTTACGGCTGGCAGGTCGATCCCGGTGTGATGACCTTCGGCTGTTCCCTCGGTGCCACGCACGCGGTGAATCTTTATTTCCGCTTTCCGCAGCTGTTCGACGAGGTCCTGGCGCTCAGCGGCGTATATGACATCGCCTACGGTTTCGACGGCTATATGGACGACGAGGTCTACAGGAACGCACCCGTGCTCTATCTTGCAAACATGCCCGCCGACCATCCCTATCTGGAACTTTACCGCCGGAACCGCGCCGTGATCTGTGTGGGGCAGGGCCCGTGGGAGATGCCGGATGACACAAGAGCGTTGCACCGGGTCCTGGTTGAGAAGGGCATTCCCGCCTGGGTGGATTACTGGGGCTATGATGTAAATCACGACTGGCCGTGGTGGTACAAACAGGCCGCCTACTTCGTGCCGGAGCTTCTGAAGTAACCGCATTCTGAAGGAAAGAGGAATCTGTGATGAAAAACGTTATCTTTATCTCCCCCAACTTCCCCGTGAATTACTGGCAGTTCTGCCACGAGCTGCGCTGTGACGGCATGAACGTCCTCGGCATAGGCGACCAGCCCTATGATGAACTCAGCTTTCAGCTGAAAAGCAGCCTGACGGAGTATTACAAGGTCTCCACCCTCGAGGATTATGACCAGGTCTACCGGGCCGTTGCCTTTTTCGCCTTCAAATACGGGCGCATCGATTTTCTGGAGTCCAACAACGAGTACTGGCTGGAGCAGGACGCCCATCTGCGCACCGACTTCAACATACCGGGCGGCTTTCGCGTGAGCGATGTGCCGCGCATAAAGTATAAATCCGGCATGAAGGAATACTACCGCCGCGCCGGGATCCCCACCGCGCGCTTCCACATGGTCGGCGATGAGGAAGGCTGCCGCGCATTCATAAAGGAGGTCGGCTGGCCGGTCATCGTGAAGCCTGACAACGGCGTGGGCGCCGTGGCCACATACAAGCTGGAGAACGAAGAGCAGCTTTCCGCCTTTCTTGCTGAGCGGGACGGCCATATCCCGTATATCATGGAGGAGTTCATTTACGGGCAGATCAACTCCTATGATGCCATCATCGACTCCCATGGAGAGCCTCTGTTCGAGACGGGTAACATCACCGGTATCGCGATTATGGACATCGTAAACAACCATGATAACTCCATCTACCACATTCTCAAGGAACTCCCGGAGGACACGCGCGCTTTCGGCCGGGCCGCCGTCAAGAGCTTCGGCGTCACCAGCCGCTTTGTCCATTTTGAGTTTTTCCGCCTCACAAAGGACCAGTTCATAGGCAAAAAGGGCGAACTCGCCGCACTGGAAGTCAACATGCGCCCGAGCGGCGGCTACACGCCCGACATGATCAACTTTGCCCACAGCACGAACGTGTATAAGATTTGGGCGGACATGGTGGCCTTCGACCGCTCCGAGATGCCCGTCGGCGAGCACAAATTCTGTGCCTGCGTCGGCCGCAGGGACGGGAAGAAATTCCGCTTCAGCCATTCCGAACTGGCCAGACGCTATAAAAACGAGATGCGTATGATGGAACGGCTCGATGAAACGCTTGCCGAAGCAATGGGCAATCAGCTTTTCCTCGCCGTGTTCGACACGCAAGAGGAACTCGACGCGTTCTACCGTGACGCCCTCGAATGTGTATGAGCAGGCTTGCCGTCATTTTTCCGGGGATAGGATACACGGCGGATAAACCACTGCTGTATTACAGCAGGAAGCTCTCCGAGAGAGCCAGATATGAGATCCGGACGATCCCGTTTCACGGTTTCCCGAAAAAAGCAAAAGGAGACGCAGAGAAGCTGCGCGTCTCCTGTGAACTTGCCTGCAAACAGGCTGCAGATCACCTGAAGGACACCGACCTCGGATCATACGATGACGTGCTGTTTATAGGCAAAAGCATCGGTACCGTTGCCGCGGCCAACATCGCCGCTCACAGCAGTCCCGCCGCACATATTCGCCTCATTCTGTTTACCCCTTTGGAAGAGACCTTTTCGTATTCTTTTTCGGATGCCGTTGTATTCACTGGCTCTTCCGATCCGTGGACAGGCGGCAGAAAAAGCAGGATCGCAGAGCTCTGCGCTCAGCGCGGCATTCCCTGCTATGTGATTCCGGACGCAAACCATTCTTTGGAGACCGCGAATGCTTTGACCGATCTGAATAATCTGCAGCATATGATGACGCAGACAGACTCTTTCATCCGTGAGGAACAGATCCGCAGGATAGCATACTATGAGCAACTTTTAGATGAGCTAACAACTGCAGTATCCTTTCCCGAAGTCGGGGAGAATAAACTGTCATCATTCAGAGAAACGGCAGATGCTCTCGGAAAGTATTACGGGAGCGATGACTGGAGGATGGACTTTGCCGATGACGAAGCCGGCAGGCTTCCGTCCGGTCTGAAGCGCGGCGTTCTGTCTGAGGACGGCATATACAACGCGCTGGAAAACTACACTGAACGGACCGGATACCGGCCGAATCAGGAAAGATGATCTGCTATTGCTTTTTGCGCTAAAGGTGCAGATGTTCCGTTCCGGGACATCTGCACCTTTACTGTTAAAGAGGAAACGGACCGCTGTGAAAAAACACAGCGGTCCGTTGCATTTATAAAGCTTTTCCTGTTTTATTTCTTGGTGATCTCGACCGTATCGCTCCATGCTCTCTCACCTGCAGAGTCGGTGATCACACAGCGGTATGTGCCGAATGCCGCTTCGGTGAGTCCTGTGGCATAGACCTTGGAGGTGTAAGTGTTAGCCCCCTCTGTCTCCTTGCTCACCTCGAGCTGAAGGCCGTACGTCGTGTTGCGGCTGTTATCTCCGGAATCAAAATCGATATTGATCCATGCATCTCCTGATTTCTTCTGCCAGTTGAACGAACCGGTACCGAGACCGCTACCGGACGCTGTAACACTGAACACAAGTACCAACCCGTCACTTCCGCGTCCGAGCACGGTATTCGCAGATGTCGGCTGTTTGGTGATCGTAATGTATTTGGAGTTCGTTTCTGCAGCAACCTGTGCGGAGAGATCCAGAACATCTTCGATTCTGGCAAGCTTCTCCAGCACCTGTGAATTTGTGCTGATGACGGAGTCCATCTGGCTGTACAGCGTCTTGATATCGCTGTTGACGGACTTCTTCACACCTGCAGAGGAGATGATGGCGATAAGGGAAAGCACAATGCTGATTGCCACAACAATAGACAGGATCGCGTTGGAGCCGATCCCCTTACCGAAACCGGAGAATGAAGGAAGCTTTACTTTAGGAGAACCCTTTTTGGAAGGCTTCTCGCTAAAATCATCCTTATAATCATCCTCGTAGTCATCATTGAATCCGTCGTCTACATCCTGATAGTATGCATCCGGCTGAGAATAATCATCCGCATCATCATTGTATTCCGGAACAGGATCCGCCTCGTAGCTGTTATCGGCGGCGCTTGTGTCAAACTCCGGAAGATCAAGCGAATCCTCTTCCTGAGGTTCGTCCAGATCATAATCATTCAGAAAATCTTCAAAGTTAGCCATGTATAATACCTCCGTATTATGTGCTTTTGGAACAGACAAAATGCCTTTTTAGCATCATTTACGGTCGCATTATACACTATGATTCAAAAGATGTCAATACAGTTACAAAAATTTTTCAATAATTTTTCAATCTTTTTCTTTTTGAATATTTTTATGTCTATCCGGTGTCATTCATAAGTATTGAGGATTGACTTCAGATGATCCCTGAACATCTCCCTTACGCCGTCCGGCGCAAGGATTTCCGCCCCCGTTCCGAAGGCCGAAAGCCACGCGAAGAACTGCCGGCTTACCACTATATCAAGTGTTACCGTGAAGCTTTCGTCCTTCTCGGGTACAAGTATCACACCGGTACCGAACCTGTCGATCACCGTATCCGCCAGGTCTGCGGCGAACTTCAGCCGGACCCTGGTCTTCTCTCCCGTGAACATGTAAAACACCTTGGAGGTATATGTGGACATGTCAGTCTTTCGGAACAGTTCCTTGCCGATCCTCGGGCCGTCGATGCTTCCGAGTTCCGTCATTCTGTCCACACGGAAATGGCGCATCTCGGACACGTCGTGATTGTATCCGAGAAGATAGTAGTTCTGATCCACCCATATAAGGGCAAAGGGGCTCACCGTATGCAGCCTGCCACCGTTTCTGAGTTCCTTCTTTTTGTTCACATTGTATCGGAAATACTTGAACGTCAGAGGGCGATCGGCGGAGATGGCATCCGAGATGCAGTCCACATTCCGGTAGACGCTCTCATTCATCGTCTTTACCCTGTTGCGTACGTAGACGTTCTTGTTGAGCAGTTTCCCTTCGGATGCGCTTGTGAGCCCCTCCAGCTTTTTTATGAGTTCGTTCGTCTTCTTCAGGGTTATAAAATTGGACGACTGGACCATATCCACGAGCAGGCGTACTTCCTCCGCTGAAAAATCACGCTCTCCAATGAAATACCTGCGCCCCGTCTTGATAAGATCCATGCCATATCCTTCAGGTCCCAGAAGCCGGATGTCGTCATATATCGTTTTGCGTTCCGCCGAAATTCCCTGTTTTTCAAGCGCCGCTATCATCTCCGGGACAGACGCCGGGTGATCTTCATCCGTGTTTTTCAGGAGAAAATCCCGCAGATACAGTATTCTCAGCTTTTGATTCTCAGACTTCGGCATAGCGCTTCCCCATCCGTTCTTCCGCTCGCAGTCATCTTTCTATACTGCTGTCAGACGCCTGACCCCATCTTTTTCGTGTATTCCCCGAAGCTCATCAGCTCCAGATCCTTTTCGCTTATAATCAGATTCTCCCTGCCTCCGATGCGTTCGAAAGGCCATTCGATCCCTATGTCCGGATCATCGTACATGATCCCGGAATCTCCGGGACCATAGAACACCTCGGCCGCTTTGTAACTCATGACGGTGTCCTCTATGACCAGATAGCCCTGCCCGAATCCGGCCGGAACGAGCAGACAGGCTGGATCGTCGCCGCTGAGTTCAAAGCTGAGCCATCTTCCGTATGTCCCGGAATCCGGCCTCAGATCGACAAGCACATGAAAAACGCGGCCGCTGATGCAGCGCATCAGCTTCGGCTGTGGCTTTTCCAGCTGAAAATGTATGGCCCGTATGACCCCACGCTTTGAATAAGTATAGAATGTCTCCTTCAGTTCATACTCTATGCCCGCTTCCCGGAATGTGTCGATGTTATAGTCCTTTATCAGTCCGCCGCGCTTGTCCTGCGCAAAGAAGGGTCTGATAAAATATGCGTCTTTGAGCGCAAGCTCCTGAAAATCGAAACCTCTCAGCCTCATATCCTCTTCTCCAGTTCCTCACTAACTTCCAAGGCTCTCAGAATGACCTGATCCATATTATAGTATTTGAATTCCGCTAGTCTCCCGCACAGTGTAAGTCCGGGAAACCTCTCCGCATAGGCACGGTAGCGCTCATAGGCGGCCTTGCTCTCCTCAGTCAGAACAGGATAATACGGTTCGTTTCCCTTCTCCGCCCTGATATCGTAGGGCACGGGATACTCGTAGGCAACACATGTCCAGCCGCCGCCTTCCTGATACGGCATCTTGGTATATTCGGTTATCCTCGTAAATCCCGGCTCCTGCGGATATGCGACTATGGCCGTGTTCTGGAAGCTTTTCTGCTGAACCGATCTGAAATCGAAGTGCAGCGACCGGTAAGGAAGGACGCCGAATCTGTATTGAAATAGCTCATCCACCGCTCCCGTGTAGATTAGCCTGCAGTCACGGTTATCGAAAAGCACCCTTCCGTCGGCCTCATCGAAGCTGATAAGCTCAAGAGCATCGGTTTTGCATCTCACCTCTATATTCGGATGATCAAGGATGCTGCGAGCAAGCTCTTCAAAGCCGTTCTTCGGAATGAATTCATATTTATCATAAAAGTACGTGTCACCGTAGGAAAGGACAACAGGAACACGCTTCAGAACGGACGGATCGATCTCCGACGGATCCAGTGCCCACTGTTTGGCGGTGTAAGGCCTGTAGTCGTTTTCAAACAGGAACTCCGCAAACCCCCTTATGTCATCGTCCTCTGCCTCCAGCAGTTCAACCACCGTGACCGAAGGTCTGCCTTCATAATAGGAAATCAGTCTGTTCTTCAGTGCCGCAGCTTCTTCCGCTCCGTAAAACTGGTCGATGGTCTTGAAATTGAACGGAGACGGCGTGGATGTCCCGTTAATGACTGCTTCGCATTTCGTTCTGTAGTCCTCGGGTTCACAGAATCTGGTGATAAATCTGCGGACCTGTTCATCATTCGTATGAATCACATGCGGTCCGTACTTCTGAACCCGTATCCCGTGCGGATCCCTGAAATCATAGGTGTTTCCGCCTATATGGTCTCTTCTTTCGAGCACAAGGGTCTTTTTTCCCTTATCCTCGGCAAGCCTTCTTGCAATAATGCTGCCGGCCAGACCGGCGCCGACAGCAATATAATCATATTCTCTCATTTCGATCCCGCTGTTTTTCATCCGCGGCGAGCCGCGATCGTTTTCGCGATCCCGTCGGAAAAAGACGTTTTAACATAATCCCCGACGGTTTCTTTCAAATCGCTGATATCGAACATCTCTTCGGAATAGACGATCCCGTCATCCGGACGCGCTCCGATCTTTATAAGATCGGGACAGCTGGTGATACGGCCGATCTCAAGCAGATAGTCTTTCAGCTGCCGCGGCTCACCCGAACCTATGAAATACGCATTTTTATCCGTTTTCCTGTTTCCAAGTCTGAACACCGCCTCAATCAGATCATCTGAATAAATGAAATCATATGGCTGCAAAGCAGGTCCAAACGTTGCTTCTTCTCCGGTAAGAATCCGGTCGAGCGTATAGCTTATCAGATTCCCCGTGCTGTTGTGCGGGCCGTAGATATTTGAAAACTGCATCCAGACAAAGTCGAGCCCTATGTTTTTACAATAAGCCTCGAGCAGGATATGCGCACAGCGCTTGGCAGCTCCGTATAGCATGCCCCCGCTGACAGCACTCAGGTGCGGAAGGCTTTCGGTCCCCCGTTCCGCCACAGTCCCGGCGCACAGAAACTTTCCGGCCCCCAGCCGTTTTGCGGCAAAAGCGCAGGCAAGAGCCGTCTTAATGTTTTCGGCCTGAACTTCAGGGTCCGCTTTCTTCGGTCCGTTCACGCCTCTCCAGGCAAGATGATAGAAAGCCGTGTATTCGTCCTCGGGTATTGCCTCAATCAGCGCTCTCGGATCCACTATTGATGTTTCTATCCTCGTGACAAGGGGATTATCAGGAAAGGCCGCTCCGAAGGAATGCGAAACGGCTGTGACCGCTGTGCCGCTTTCAAGGAATCTTCTTGTCAGTTCACCGCCGACAAAGCCTCCGGCGCCTGTAATTATTACCTTGCTCATCTGTTTGTTCTCCGTATGCTCCGCACGCAGAGGCTCCGTTTCATTCTGCATCAAGAAATTCCGCAATCTGTGCGTCCATTACTTTCCGGACATCTTCCCCAGCGATCCAGGCCTTGCTCCAATCAACGGTTTTTTCTACAGCAGTCTCGATATCCCAGTGCGGTCTCCAGCCGAAAGTGTTCTTCAATCTGGAGCAGTCGAGCTTAAGGAAATTGGCCTCATGGGGGCCGTAATCCTTTCTGCCCGTCCAGCTTAGTCCCTCTCCCCAGCTGCTGCAGAAAAGCTCCACCAGATCTTCGGTCCTAAGGCAGTCACGCTCATCCGGTCCGACATTATAGTTTGATGCGAAAGAATGGTCTTCGTACTGCTTTCCGGCTATCATCAGATAGGCGTAAACAGGTTCCAGAACGTGCTGATACGGACGGGTCGACCGTGGATTGCGCACCGTTATGGTCTCTCCGTTCATCGCGGCTCTCACACAGTCCGGTATGATCCTGTCTCTGGCAAAATCTCCGCCGCCTATCACATTGCCCGCTCTTGCCGTCGAAACTGCGACGCGCCCGTTGCTGAAGAACGATCGTTTGTATGAAGCGGTGACCAATTCGGAGCAGGATTTGGAATTGGAATAGGGGTCGAAACCGTCAAGGCGTTCATTTTCCCTGTACCCCCATTCCCACTCTTTGTTTTCATATACCTTATCGGTAGTCACGTTGAGGAATGACCTGACGCTTTCCGTCTTCCGGACGGCTTCACAGATATTTACCGTCCCCATCACATTCGAGCCGTAGGTACGGACGGGATCCTCATAGCTCTCCCTGACGATCGTCTGCGCAGCCATATGGATCACGATCTCTGGCCGGTACTCTTCAAACACGGCCGAAAGGTGATCAAGATCCCGTACATCACCCTTTATATGGGTGATCTGCTCCCGCACTCCGCACAGGTCAAAGAGTTTGACACCGTTTTTGGTGCAGCTCGAATAGCCGATGACCTCTGCTCCGCTGTTTGCAAGCAGAACGGTCATCCAGCTTCCCTTGAAGCCTGTATGTCCAGTCAGCAGTACTCTT
Organism: Oscillospiraceae bacterium; assembly: GCA_017434755.1. Lineage (GTDB taxonomy): Bacteria > Bacillota > Clostridia > Oscillospirales > Oscillospiraceae > Limivicinus. The sequence continues at coordinate 47,419 of JAFRER010000021.1, forward strand.
TTTCCTTTATAAAAACGCAGATCAAATTCCACCGTATCACTCCCACAGTTTCCAAGGCGCATTCCCGGAATCCCAGAGTTTTTCTATCTGCAGCTTCTCTCTGAGGGTGTCCATGCACTGCCAGTAACCTTTGTGCACATAACCGACCAGTTCTCTGTCATTCACGAGAAGCGGAAGCGCGCCGCTTTCAAAGACTGTCTGATCTCCTTCGATATAGTCGAACACTTTCGGTTCAAGGACCATGAAGCCGATGTTTATAAGGTCACCATCCGCATCGGATTTTTCTCTGAAGGCCTCTATCACGCCGTTGTTTCCGACTTCCACCACACCTTTGTTCTGGCCGAAATTGTACATAGAAATGGTGGCTGTCTTCCCGTGCGAACGGTGGAAGCGAACAAGCTCGGGGATATCGATGTCACCGACTGCATCACCGTATGTCAGCATGAAGGTCTCGTCTCCGATATAATCCTTTATCCGCTTCACCCTTCCGCCCGTCTGGGTATTCAGCCCGGTATCGACGATCGTCACTCTCCAGGGTTCCACCTTTTTATTGTGAACGATCATCTCACCGTTTCCGGACGTGTAATCGAAAGTAATATCCGAGGTGTGAAGGAAATAGTCAGCAAACCATTCTTTTATGACATGCTGCTTGTAACCCGCACAGATGATAAACTCATTGAAGCCGTAATGGGAATAGATCTTCATGATATGCCACAGGATCGGCATGTTTCCTATTTCGATCATCGGCTTCGGTCTTAGCTGGGATTCCTCGGAGATCCTTGTCCCGAATCCTCCTGCCAGAATTACTGCTTTCATATCGTTCCCCTCTGCACGGTTTTATTTCTTCATCATGATCCTGTACAGAAAAACAGGATACAAAAATGCGTGTACAATGCCCAGTCCCCACGCCGTAAACGCTTTTGGCATCCTTGAATACATAAGGTAGGCCAGTCTGTTGATCTTTCCTCTGCCGTGCTCCCATAAGGGCTCATCCTTCAGCACGGTGTCCGCCTTGATCCGGAGATAGAGATCATTATAGGGATGAACACAGTCCTTAATCCACGGGCGCGCCTGTATGATCTGATTCTTAGTGAAATGGATCACGACAGGATGCTCTCTGGCAGTCAGGAATTCCTCTTCCGAATAAACTGTAGACGGTCTCCTGTAGAGAAGCATGTTTTTGTAATCGAACAGAAACAGCGCGGTGGTACAGTTGAATCTCGGCGGAATAGTCTTTATCTTCCCCTCAAGGGCAACGTTCAATTCATCCTGCACTTCATAAAAGAATTTGGATTTTCCCTCTTCTATTACAGCCCTGATCCTGTCTCCGAATCCGATTCTTCTCAGTTCATCCAGATTGAACAGCATCATGCCGCTGTTATGGTATACAGAATCATCTTTCAATCCGAGCTTCCGCTTGTACCATTTGCTCTGGCAGTCATCGGACGCGGCAAGGCAGAACCCGGTAAGATCTATGGAATAAAACTCCTTAAGAGAACCTGCGACAATGCAGTCGCCTTCCAGAAGAAGTGCCCTGTCGACGGTATCCGGAAGAATCTCCTGCAGGAAACAGTAACTGTAGACCACCGGGTCAGTCCTGGAAAGACCTTTAATCCCTTTCAGGCCCTCAGGCAAGGGATAAAAGATGATCCTGCGGCCGAAGCTTTCCGCCAGTTCGCTGAGCATCTTTTTATTATCCTCACTGATGCCGTTTTCAATATAGTGGATGGTAAGTTCATCCGCATCGGCATTGTTTGTCAGCAGAGACCTGATCGTTATCAGGGCCGGATGACTGTAAAGGTTGCTGGTTGCCATTACTATGTTCATACTGTTTACTCCGGTCAGTGTTTGCAGCAGTTATCCGGTCATGGAGCGGAGCAAGGATTCTGAATAATGTAGGATGTTTTTACTGATTGATTATTCCGCAGACCTGGAATCCGTCCCCGAGATCCATCACAAGTATACGGTATTTCCCACTGACATAATTTTTCTCTCTGCCCATGTAAGTCGCTTCAGCATCATACTCAAAATCAAGGCTGTAGGCGTTTTCGGCCCATTTTATCATCGGAGCCTCGGTAAGGTTGTTGAAGACATAACTGCTCCAGCACGGAGCGTTGTGAAACGCGTTCAGTGTTGTATAAATATAATTATATGCCTGAGAATCCTTTCTGCAGAGCCTCGCGCACGCCGCCGCATTCATGTCCGCATCGTAATACCCATACATACCGTATTTGAAAAATGCATGGAAGAATGCCTCCGCGGCAGCTTTAATCTCCGGATAGTTATTCGGATCCACGCTCAAAACCGGCAGGCCTTTATCATCAATGATCTCACACCCTGCCGGAGCCTCTGCAGTCAGCACGGGTGTTCCCGACTGCCCCGTAATCTCCCAGGTAAGCACCGACACAGGTTCAACAAGAGCGTCACCATATTCATTCTTCAGGAAAAAAGCACTGCCGGTCTCCAAACTATGTGTATTGTCAAGTTCGATCCCGTTACAATATACCTTGCAGCCGGAGGGTGCCTCGATCTGTGCACTCTCCGTACCATGCAAGCGCATACTTGCAGAAACCACCTGCCAGTTTCCGGAATCATCTTTTTCCAAGGAAAACTCGGCTATGGAGCCTTCATTGTTTTCTACCACATATACGGGCGTTTCATCGGTATAACTCTTTGCTCTGGCATAGGATACTCCGTCCGAAAGGATCTCCTCCATTTTGACGAGCACATCTCCTCTGGAATCAAGGCTTTCGGGATTGGCTTCGAGCCAAAGGTCGGACCAGTCACCGTAACTCATTTTCTCAACGTATTCTTCAAATGCCGCTTGTGAATCGATCCATTCGCTGTTGTTTTCCGCCTGCACAGACTCCTGATAGTTTTTCAGCAGGAACCAGACAGTTACCAAACAAGCGGCTACCAGTAGAAGAAGGATGATAACAAATATACCGTATGCTCTTCCGAACCCGGATCTCTTTTTTTCAATCATCTGTCCAACCCTCCGGCATAACGACGAATGCGTTCGGCGCAGCTCTGTTTTCTGTCTGGATACCCGCTCCGACTGCAATTTTGGTTACAACTTCTCCATTATAGACCATCACCGAAGAGCGTCCACTGTCAAGGTTGCACGCGTTGATACAGCCCTGTTCTTCCATAAAATCAGCAAGATCATCGAAAGACGCTCCGAGACTGCTGATCATTCTTCCCTCTATCAGCACCAGAATGATCGTACCGTCCGCTCTCTGTCCTATAGCAGCGCGTGGATTATAGCCACCACCCAAGCCGGTCACTTTTATACCATCCTGTATAAGCACCGGCCACCAGCAGATTCCTTCTGCTATACCGCTTTCAACAGCTTCTTGCTCTGTGAAATAACCGACCACCAGCTTATGTTCCTCTGTAAGACCAACGAACGATCTTGAAAGCTCACGAACACTGTCATTTGGTACTACAACTTTTCCGTTTTTGACAATAAACCCTGCCGGTCTGCCTGTTTCCAAATAGAATCCTCCGGCTGTGATTCCTCCTATGGCACCATACATATCGCAGAATTCCTCTATCTGCTTCAACTCACCCCATGCACCTTTCTCTTCCGTGGCTTTCGGAACGGCGAGTCTTACAAGAGAAGGATCCCTGACTATCAGCATTTTCCCATGCCAGCTTGATCCCGTGATATCCACGAGTTCAATGACCGGTTTGTCCTCCGGGATCGGCTCAAAGGTCACCTCAGTAACCGCAGCTTCCTTTTCCACAGTATACTTTTTAGTTCCTTCTGAACTGATCGGATAAAGGAGTCTGTCCACTTCCGCCTCTGACATAAAGACTTCAGGCACCCATTTCAGAGTTCCTGTATCCTTAAAAGTCCTTACGAACAGTGTCTTTGCCTGTTCTGAAGGGCCGTGTGTCACCAGCAGAACTGTCCCAAGCCCCGCAATACCGCCAACCACAAACAGCGTGAATAGGATCAGCAGGATCTTTCCGAAAACATGACGTCTTCTCGGCTTTTTTTCTGACAAAACACCAGTTTCACGTATTTGTTCCTGATGATCCTCAAAAACCGCTGCTTCGGCTTCAACGATCTCTGTCTTTTTCTCTCTGACCGGAACTGTCCTGATTCTGTCTTTTCTTCCTCCGGAACCCGGTGCTATATGAGAACCTTTAGCGTTTGGCATGTTTTTCCTCCGAAACTATTCTATCTGTTTCAAGTATCTCACTGAACATCTTCTTCAGTGCTTCTTTCGATCTAACCAGAGCGAAGTCCTCTACGGAAGCGGAGCAGTTTACCGAAACTGCCTTTCTCATCTCCGGATCGTAGAGTTTTTTGATTTTCTCCGCAAAATCATGACTGTCATTCGGATCTGCAAGATAGCCGTTATAGCCGTCTTTGACATAATCGACTATTCCATGGACCCCTGAGGCCACTATCGGCAGACCGGAAGCAAGCATCTCTATTCCAGCGAGCCCGAGCCCTTCCCTTTTTGAAGGCAGCACCCCAATATCTGCGCAACGGCATATCTCCGGAATGTCCTCCCTGAATCCGGTCAATATGAGCTTTATGTTTTTCTCCTTGGCTTCGTCGAGCAAACCCTCGGTAGTATCTTCCTCCGTATACGCTCTTCCGCATATCACAAAAACAGCTTCCGGAATGGCACATTCTCCGAGTGCGTCGACAATCACGATATGGTTCTTTCTGTTTGACAGCTCTCCAACAGCAAGAACTACGAAAGCATTTTCAGGTATACCGAGAGCACGCCTGTACGCATCTCTATCAATCCGGCAGTTTCTGTATCTTTCCAGGTCCACTCCCATGCCGGGAAGATAATACGCTTTTCCGCACTTCATTTTTTTTGCCGCTGCATAGTCTTCTCTGTTTATGGTAATAATGGCATCCGTATATCTGGACATGACGGTTTCGATGGTCTTATAGATGAGTCTGGTCTTGAAGGAAGATCCTTTATGAAAATAAAAGCCGTGGGTGGTATAAACCACTTTCATCCCGTCTCTTCTGTACTTTGCCGCAGCCGCTCTTCCGATGACGCCGGGGATCGGCGTATGGAGGAATACCGCATCGAAGCGCTCTTCCTTCAGCAGGTCCGCGAGCTGCCTGTAGCAGCGCACCGAACTGAGGGAAAACGGTCTGTTGGAAGAGAAAGCGATTTCATGGAACACGGTTCCGTTTTCTTTGAGAAATCCGGCGATATCCGTTTCAAAGCTGCGGCCGTTTCCCGCGCAGTGGACCTCGTATCCCATATCCTGCAATATATGAATATCCTTTACCAGAAACGCACGGATAAAGTCCGCAAATGCAGTAACAATGAGTGCTTTTTTCATATCTGGTCTTTTCTGTCTGCTTTACCAGGCCGGTCAATAAAACATATTAAAAATATCTCGCATCTCATAATAAGCCGGGATAGATCTCCACTCATGACCATAACGGTCCTGGATGGAATCATATACATAGCAGTATGTATCGGGAAGAGCATTTTTTATCCACTCCACATCTTCAGCTGGCATCTCATTGGTTGTATAGAACAGATATTCCAGATAATCCATCTGTGCGATAATCTCCCTGTCATATGCGTGGCAGGCGTTTATATTCAGACATCTGAGATTCTTACAGCTCAAGACAGGCGTGATGTCCGTGACATCACTGAATGCCATCTCAAAGTAATACAGGTTTTCCAATTCGCTGACAGCAGAAATATCGTTCACATACCCGCATGATACGATCAGATACTTCAGCTGTTTCATGTCTTTTACAAAATCGCAGTTATGATAGTGCATATGCCCGAGATCAAGCGCGATCAGATCGGTGCAGTATTTCAGCGGCTGTATCTCTTCATCGTTCAGACTGATAGCAACGTAACCAGCCTCAGGCCTGTCCGAAGCGCAGAAGTATGTTATATCCGTGCGCAGCTGATAGTATCTGGTGACATAGACCGTCCAAACAAATCTGACTCCGTCATACTTATGATTCAGCTCATCCATCGTCTCATCCGGAATGCCGCAGTAGCACATCACCACTTTGCTGAGATACGGCATCGCAGCTGTGACTTTATCAAAGGCAGAGATCTCTATGTTTTTGATTCCGGAAAAATCCAGCTCTGTCTCTGCTGTGGAGATGGTCCTGTTCAGAAAACTGAAGTTGCAGAGAACGGCAGCACCGCCGAAGCATTCTCTGAGTTCGGCAATGTCATCCATATCCAACAGTCTGCCGTTGAGATCAATCGTTTCGCAGCGCTCAAAAAGCTCTCCGGCTTTCTCGAGTTCATTCAATTCGTCTTTTGAATCAATATCAAAACTAAGTGCCGATGCATCATTCGGGAAGCGCTTTCCGAACAGCTCAACATCCCAAGTGAAGTGAATGCCGGGATAATCATTTTTCAACTCGATCTGGTCCTCGACAGAAAGGCGGCAATCATTTATTGTGACCTCTTTAATATATTCGAGGCCTGAAACGACCGTGTGTAAATCTTCAGCGTTCAGATCCGCCCCGTCAAGTACCAATGTTTCTGTATCCTTCGGGTATGAATTCCCAAGCAGTTCAGTCCCCCAGATGACAGTGCATCCCGGTGCCGCGGCTCTCACATCATAAACAAGTTCCCTTGAAACTCCCGAATCGCTGAGATCCAGAATAGAGAGTTTTTTCAGATACTTCAGAAGCTCAATGTCCGACTGTTCGAAAGACACAGGAGAAAGCGACTCTGACAGGCAGTCATATGATCCTGAAGAAAGCGGAACATCCCACAGGATATCGCATGCGGGAAATTTCTCGGCAATAGTCTCGAACTGCTCTGCCGTAACGGGATTGCCCCTGAGATCTATCGTATCTGGAGCATCCAGACGCATAAGGTCAGTGAGATCCGTTATTCCAGAATCTCTCAGATCTATGTTTTTTTCACTGCGGTAAACATATCTCCCATAAAGACCTGTATAAAAGGACTTCACAACATAAAACGCTGAAATCACAGCAGCAATACTGATGATTACTGTTGCCGCTATAATAACAGGTCTGTTTCTTTTTTTTGCTTTCTTCTTCATCTTGGAATCAAAAACCTTCTGCCTGAACTATTTTCGTATTAATGTATCATATGCGGCAATAAATGCTTTTCTGCCCAGCAGAGAAATCATAGCTGCACCACGGGCTTTAGGCCGGCCTTTTGGATCTGTCATTACTCCTGCTCTGAGTTCTTTTATCCTGTTCCAGCATTCTTCAGCAAGTTCGGAGTCATCACAATGGACAGCTCCGGCATAAGACTGGAAATACACGCTCAAAACCCTGCTGTTCACTGCTTTTTCCAGATCCGGTCTCTGATTGCAGATATCAGTTCTCAGTCGATCTGCAATCTCGAAACTGTCATGGTATCGTTTTACCTCGCGCTTTCTCCCCATGATACTGTCTTTTCTCTGCAGATAATAATAGAGCTTTTCATCGGTAAAACTGACCTTATCGGATTTTAAAAACAGTTTATAGACGGAATCAAGATCCTCATTATACAGTCCGACCGGAAAAAGAAAACCATCCATCAGGGATGCCCGATACATTTTTGCCCATGCTTCGGTATCGAACATCGACTGTCTGAGCATAATCTCTAGAGCTCTGTCCGCATCAAACAGCTGATTTGTTCCGTTTTCCTGCCTAACGGGAAAAAGCTGTTCGTTTCCCTGATCATCCAGGCAAAAAGCACGAATACCGCAAACGGAGATATCCACCTGGTCATTCTCAAAAGCCTGCAGCAGTTTCTCTATATACTTTTCCGAAACATAATCATCGCTGTCAACATATGTGATAAAATCACCCGATGCTATTGCAAGTCCTGCATTTCTGGCATCAGACAGTCCGCCGTTTTTCTTATGGATCACTTTTATTCTGCCGTCTCTTTCGGCAAATCCGTCGCACATAACTCCGCAGAAATCGGATGATCCGTCGTCTACCAGTATTATTTCAATATCGCCATAGCTTTGCGAAAGCAATGAATCAACGCACTTTGAAAGATACTGCTCAACCTTATAAACCGGTACGATAATGCTTACCAATGATTTCATCCTCATCTCGGGAAATCACATAGCCCCTTTCCTCTGAAACAGGACCATAATGGTTTTGAACAGTATCTTCATATCAAGGCTCAGTCTGAAATTGCAGATATACTCCGTATCAAGCCTGACAACCTCTTCAAAATCCGTGATTTCACTTCTTCCGCTTACCTGCCACAGCCCGGTTATTCCGGGCTTTATAGCCAGTCTTGCCCTGTGATGATACTGATACTTCTCCCATTCGTCAAGTGTTGGCGGTCTGGTACCGACAAGGCTCATGTCACCTTTCAGAACGTTGAAGAATTGTGGAAATTCATCCAGGCTTGTCTTACGAATAAACTCACCTATACCTGTCTTTTTCGTCCCGTCCGGTAGAATCCTGTTGCCGATTATACGCGGATCAAAATCAAGCTTGAACATCAGTCCGTCGCCTATGCGGTTCTGTGCCATGTATTCTTTTTTGCGTTCCTCCGCATCCGGATACATCGAACGGAATTTCAGTATTTTGAAAGTCTTCCCGTTTTTGCCGACCCTGACCTGTTTGAACAGGATCGGTCCGGGAGAACTGATAAATATGATAGGTCCTATTACGATACCGATAATGATCGTAATGATGCTTCCGACTATACCTCCTGCAATATCTGCGGCCCTTTTTATCGTGGCTTGATACGGGGCAATATAATTGAACGCCGTCGTCAAAACCGTGCGGTTTCCGATCTGCTCAATGAATTGCTTGTTTCTGTCAACATTTCTCAGGTTGATCACGTTATGTACCGTGACACCCATTTCGGCGCACTCTTCTACCACATTCTCCGGCAACATACCGTTTTTAGGGAAGAAAAGCAGGACTTCGTCCACCCATTCTCTGCATATATAGTCGGAAAGTTCAGAAATATCCGCAACGACCGGAGTGCCTTCGACCTCTTTCTCTGTGTTTCCCTCTGTCAGTATGACTCCGGTGATCCTTAACTGGCCCGCAGGATCGTTTTTTATCTCTCTCAGAATCTCGGCCGCATCTTCCGAAGTATTCGATACAACAAGAAGAGATCTCGTCTTTTTTGCATTAAGCAGTCCTTTCCTGACTATCAGTGTTTTCAGAACCGTCCTGCAAACGATATCCAGAACCGCATAAATAGCGACTGTGTAGTATACAATCAGTCGCGAATATACCAATGACCTGTGCAGAGCGAAAAGATAAACGGACGTAAATGCGAGAAGCGTCAATGACTGTATGCCCACGCTTATGATCTCTGCGGTCAGATTTCTTTTGAAGATCATATTATAGCTGTTAATCAGCAAGGAAAGAAGAAAGAGTCCCAGCGCAAGCACTACCGCAAGAGTAAAGTATTCCGTATCATTATATGGAAGGACAAGTGTTTTATATCTTATAAAATATGCAAGAATAAATGCCAGCTGAAGGCAAACCATATCCAGCACAATAAAATCGATATGAAGTTTTCCATCCGTGCGTGAATGTTGATACATGGAACGCTACTCCGTTAATACTGACAACAGCGTCAGGTTTTATCAGTGCTTTCAATCACAGCAGCCCGAACAGGAACAGTATTTTGAAAATCATATCATCTGTTCTGTCAGTCCTTGCTATCTCTCCGGATCTGATCAAAGCCATCCTTGAAGAAAACGACTTGTTATAATCACACAGGCTGTCAAGGATCCTGAGATTATCCTCAGGAATGACGTCGGCATAGGTTTTCCGAAGATGATCCGCGAACACCAGTCTGCCCCTCAGTTTCTGAAGAGGATCTCCTCTCAACATCTTTCCTGCCCTGTGTTTTTTGCTCACATCAGCACCTACGGCATTTGACCCGTGCTGACGGTATAGCACATACCCGTTTTCATCCTGAAAAACTTTTCCGCCTGCGGCAAGAACTATGCGCAGAAGATCCCAATCGTGTATGCAGATCTGTTCGTGAGGAAATCTGAGAAAAAGCTCTGCAGCTCTGCTGTTGAAAACGAATGTGCAGCCTGAGGCATGGTTTTCAAGTAGCGAGGAACCGAAAGTGATTCCGATATAGTTCTTCTCTTCTTTGAGAGGTCTGAGTTCGTTATCTGCAGGAATTGTCCTGCAGGTGTATAAGAGAGGCGTCTCGATCCCATTACACTTGGATGACTCCAGAACGTTTATCCCGGCAATCAGTTTCCTTGGGAGCCAGACATCGTCCTGATCCGCAAAAGCATAATAAGTTGATCTCGGAGCTGTTCTCAGTGCTTCTTGAAACGACCTTCCCACCCCAAGATTGTCTCCCGCCGAAAATGAGACGTTTTGATACTTTGCGGCATATTCTCTGAGTATATCCAGAGTCCCGTCCGAAGAACCGTCATCACGGACAAAAAGCACTGTTTCGATTTCTTCCTGACGGAGTATGCTTTCGATCTGCTCTCTCAGGTATTTTTCTCCGTTATATGTCGACATGACTACGGTTACGGTCATTTTTCCCTCACGAAGCATTCCTTATAATTAACCAATATTAGATTATAATCTATTGGGCTCATTATGTCAAAGATATGATTGATTTGCGGAAAACCGGACAGGATCTTATCCCGTCCGGTTTTCCTTATTTGCGATTGATTTGAACAGTGGGAGAAATTGAAGGATCATTATGTACAATTCAACGTCAATAAGTGGCCTTTTCAAGTATCTCCGCTGCTTTGATCCCCTTGTCTGTGTTCTGAACGATCAGTCTGATCACGTTCTCCGTATTGACAAATCCCCAGATGCCCCAACAGTCAACATAGTACGTGAGATCACACATATACCTGCCGTCACCGACATCCAGGATCTTTCTTATCTGTATGTCGGTTATCACATTATTTCTGTAGGATCCGAAGATAAGGCTGTCCATGGTGTTGAACGTGCGGATCTGCAGATCTCCGCCCATGACAAGATAATCTTCAAGCGCATAATAATTAGTCCTGTAATTATACTTTGAACTGCCGGTGAACGCGACATATTTATCTATAAATTCCGGGATGAATGCTTTAATCTCGGCTTTTTTTTCATCGTCGCAGTACCTTTCGAGATACTCCTCCTGAACATTATCGTTGTATGCTTCGGCAGATGAACCGGTTTCATCCAATACCTCCACATCTATGTCTGAAAGGAATTCGCCTATCCTATACGTGCACAAAAAAGGCAGTCTATAGTCAGTATCGTAATAATCTCTGAAAAAATCGAATTTGATATTATCTTCAACTATATACGAACTGTCCAGAAGATAGCCGTTGCAGAAGACTTTATAGTCCTTCGGGACCGTTATCGGATCACAGCTGTTCAGCAGGAACGAGAAATCAAAATCTTCCCGGCTCACATACCATGGTCTTAGGCCGAATGCGATCTCTTCCGACTGAAGCAGCTCGAAGGAACCAATCACCGTATCGCCGCATTCGAGCACATAACTGATCCTGTCATCTGTCGAATTTGCCGGATCCTTGACTTCCTTCACTCCCGGTTCAAGAAACTCTTTTATGATCGCGAAGGAGACGTCCGGAGGCTGGATGTTCGTATCCAGAGAAAGCAGAAAGTCCTTTTCGACATCTCTGATCCTTTCGACATCAAATGAAGCCATATACTGCTCTACGGCGCGCTCCGGTCGTGTCTTTTCATACTCGTCCAGAAAACGGAACAGTACGATAAGGCCTATAACCGCGGCACACAAGAAGAAAACAGCGTATGCGAGGAGACCCTTCATGAAAGAGGGCTTTTTCTTGCAGACTCTGCTCATGGTGTTACACCCTCTTTCAGCACAATGAACGTGGAGGGCACAGGCCGAATGCCTATAACAGAAGCACAGTTGTTGATATATTTCCCGTTATACCACATGAGCGTGGAAGAACCGCCATCGAGATTGCAGGCGTTAACGGCACCGTATCTTACCATTATTTCAGCGATGTCCCTAAATGTTGCCCCAAGGCTTATGACCTGTCTGCCGTCAATGACCAGCATAAGGATTGCCCCGTCGGAACGCTGTCCGATAGCTGTCCTAGGGTTGAGTCCGCTGCTGAGCGATCCCTCCGGCGTTATCTCTCCGTTGGATACCAGCACCGGGCCGAAGCATACGCCGTACTGAATGTTGGCATCCATGACTTCATCTAAAGTCTTGAGTCCTGCGTGCAATATATACTGATCGTCTATGCCTACAAATCCGCTGCCCATTCCGTTAAAGGCAAAATACGGAGTTCCCTTGAAAACTATGAGGCTGTCCGGTCGGCTGCCGTTGCCTCTGCCGTCGGGATCTTCAAAGCCGCCTGCGTTTATGGCAGCAACTGCATCGTAATGCTCAGCCATCTCTGCAACGGTATAACCTCTGCGGCCGAGGCTTTCCGGCACACAGCCCATTATCACTCTTGAAGGATCTAGCACGACCATCATAAAGCCGGAATAGCCTTTTCCATGTATCTCTTCTATTATGACCCCGTCTCCATCGTCATCGACAAGTCCCCACGCGTCTGCCTGCGGCCCGGTCAACAGATCCGGTTCCGGAACTGTGTTAATTGTGATAAGAGAAGTGTCAGTCGGAGCGTAATAGACTTCTTCATTCTTCGATGCCTCGATTTGTGCGATCTCGTCTTCTGTCAGAAACCAATCCGCAAGAAAACCTATTGCCGAGGTTTCTCTGACTGACATAACAAAAAGGTCTCTGGCTGATTTTGACGGCCCCTTTGTAAGCAGAAACATGACAGCATACAACACAGCTGCCACGAGCAGTACGGTCTCAACAGCGACAGCCAGCACCTTCAGAACGGCTAATAGTATTCTGATTAAAATGTTTTTCTGCTTATTATCTTGTTTTGTAACATCTCTGTCAGTTGACATATGATATGCTCCGATTTGAAATTAAGCTCACATTACCATGATGTGAAACACTCTATGTTTTAAACAGGATCTCTGATTATTGATCCATATAATACGCTCCGCCTAAAGCATCCCTCATCTCACGATAAGCCGGATGCCTTCTCCATTTGTGGTAGAATTCAAGTCCTAACAGCCACTTTTCGGTGGCAGGCAGGAATTCATCACTGTATACATAGTCCCTATCGCTTGGATAATAGCATGTTCTCCCAGCCATGTAGCAGCGTTCAAGCCATGTCATCTGAGAAAGAACCGGTCTCACTGAGTCTTGTGTGGGGCAGGCGCAGACATTAAGATGCCGGAGTTCCTTGCATTCAAGCAAAGGTGACAGATCCGTGACCGGGCAAAACATGAGTTCCAGATAAAACAGTTCCCTGCATTCCGCAAGCGGTGAGATGTCATTCAAAGGGCAGTCCGGGGCAACAAAGTAACGCAGCTTCGGCATAAATCTGCAAAACTCGCATTTTGTGATCTCATTATGGCTCAGATCCAGCGCAACCATATCCGTACAGTATTTGAGAGGCCCTGCCGTATCATCGTATAGCTTATACGCGTTCTCTTCGCCGATTTGGAGAGATGAAATAAAATAAGTTGTATCGGTTCTCAGTTCAAAGCGGGGATTCTTGTTGGATTTTGGGCTTCCCAGGTAGACCGTCCATATAAATCTGATAGTATCATACCGCTTGTTGAGCGCGTCCATCTCCTCGTCACTGACACCGCACTTGCACATGATGACTTTTTGAAGATGCTTAAGCAGTGGGAGGGCATCCTCCATTTCCGCGATGTCATCGATCTGTATCCCCGAAAAGTCCATCTCTTCATCCAGGCTGGAAACTTCAACACCATATATCTCGAACTGCCAGCACACATCTGCGTCCGGAAACGCCTGCATCACTTTCAGCATTTCATCGTTGGAATAACTGCATCCCGTAAAATCGATCGATCTGACATTTCTGAACAAAGGCGAGATCCGGACTAAACGGTCGATATCTATGACTTTCCCGGCAAGATCCAACCTGTCAGTTAAATTTGAAAACTGTTCGCCAAATTCTTTGACTGCGAAACAGAAAGAGATATCCGGATATGATGACTGTAAAGAAAGCTTATCATCCGTCGTCAGATCATCCTCAAGCAACGAAACACTCTTAATATCTGTAAAACCGCTGAGCTTTTCATTCAACTCCGGGTAGCTAACCGATCCGTTCAGCACCAGCCTTTCGATATCTGATGAATAATACCGTCCGTTGATTGTGATCCCCCAGTTGACATCAATATCCGGATACTGTTTTTCCAATGCGGAAAGCAACTGCCATTCGGCAATCCCTTCCGCATCAACTTTTTCCAGATCATCAAAGTATTTGAACAACGGAAAATCAGATTCGCTTACAGCGGTCAAAGTGATAGCGGTGCTATCGTTGCTGAATGTCCCTGAACTCAGAGGAACGCTCCACTTTATTTCGCACTCCGGAAACTTTTCTTTAAGTAGATTATAGTCACTGACTGCAATATCACAGCCTTCAAGATCGATGTATTCCGGAGAAACTAATCTCAGCAATTCAGAAACGCAGACCTTTTCCCCGGCTAATGCAAGATCAGTTGCCGTTCTGGGAATCATCTTCCCAGAGCAATAGATATAACTTGTATAAAGGCAATAGACAAGCAGACCGGCAACAAGCAGAACCACCGCTAATGTGATAAGTATTATTCTGATTCTTTTATGCTTATGAATCCCATCATTCAATTGTCTTTTCTCCTGACAGATCCGATAGTGTTATTCATCCGACTGTCGTGAAAACAGGGTTTTTCCCGCTGTCTTCAGACACATTGAATGTTATTACTCCCAAGAATAATTACAAGCGCCCTAAGGCTTTTTTTGCAGTCATTGCGGTATTTCTGTATAGTTTATAGAAACGCTTATGCAAAAAAAACAGTCTGACTGCCCTGTTTCCTCCATATCCATACTTTTCAGCAATAGGTTCAACTCTTTTAAAATACCCTTGGACTTCATCTGAACGTTGGGCATCGGCAGTCAGTTTTTCCCAGTTATCAATCATCTCATGTATGAAAAATAGAATCTGCCATTTCCCCGCCGGATATTGGAACAGAGCGTGTGACTCCATAAACTCATCCGTCTTTTCCGAACTGATGCACATAGATCTTATTCTGTTGCAATAGTCGGGCGCCTGTGTTATAGATCCCTTTCTGAATCTGCGATAGTAGAGAGGCTCATTGAGCACCCCGACCCTTTCACTCAGAGCAAGAAGCTCAATATGGAACAGATTATCTTCATTGATGATTCCTTCCTGAAATCTGAGCCCGTTATTCACAATCAGTTCTCTCCGGGAGATCAAGAGGCAGCAGCTCGGAAAAATATCATTATTTCCAACGAACTTATGAAGGATATCTATTCCCTTATAAACTCCAGGATAATCGCCCATATACTTATAACCATTTTCACGTGACCAACTGTAGTCTTTCTCATGATCATGAAAGGTATAAGCAGAAAACTTCAAAACATCCAGAGCATTCCGGTTGACATTTGAGTACAGCTTTTCCAAGGCATCCGGAGCCAGGAAATCATCACTGTCAAGAAAATAAACGTACCTACCACGGGCCGCTGCAAGACCTGTGTTTCTGGCAGCGCTAAGCCCTCCGTTTTCGCGGTTTATGAGGATAAAATGGCTGTTTCTCTCTTCAAATCTCCCGGCTATCTCTCCTGAGTCATCTTCCGATCCGTCATTTACCATAATGACCTCGAAGTCGGAGAATGTCTGATTCTCCAGACTGGAAAGGCACTCCTCCAGATACTCGGCAACATTATAAACAGGGACAATAACTGATATGAGCGTATTATCCATTTATCCCTCTCCGCAGCCTTCGATAGATCCGATATGGGATCAGCACCAAATGATCCATCCTGTCTTCCAAATTCCAAACACAGATCAAGGCCCGGTCCTTCTGAAAACTTCCGGTAAACAAACTCTGCCTATTCAAAGCTTTTTGAGCTGTCATGCAATTATTCTTTTCAGCTGTTTCCAGATACTCCTTTCCAACTCTTTCAAATGCTGCGGGATCATTCTTATAGTAATTGAAATTCTTCAGATGCCTTTTTCTGCATATTCTACGCATTTCCGGATTGATCCCTATCTCCAGATCATAGGCCATGATCTCTCGTATCATACACACAGCCAAATCTTCTCCGGCCCAGATCCCCTTATCGTTCTGGCGGTAGTCCGCCATACACTCACTAATAAAATACAGCGGTCCGAACTGCAAAAAACTGTATGTGATCAGATTATCATTGAATGAATCCTGTATGAGATCCCACCGCAGGTCACTGATCCGGCTGCTTCTGAAAAGAATGGTATCTGTATGGAAGTAATAGTTGCTCCAATAACGCTTTAAGGAATACTTTCCGCTTCTGCAGCTGTTTCCCGGTATAAACCCCACTCTATCAGGGGTATTCTCATTAAACATGCGTATTCTGTGTGCACAGCCCACACAGTCGCTGTTTTCTTCTTTTTCCAGGATATCATACTGTTTCTGCAGTTTTTTACTGCTTGTCCAGTAGTCATCGCCGTCAAGGAAAATAAAATACGGAGCTTCAACCTGTTTCAGTATTGCAAGTCTGTTTCTTGAAGCCCTTGCTCCCTTGATGTATTTTTTCCCAGGTTCCCGATCCTGAACATGGATTGACAATCTGCCGGGATACTTGCTCTGCCATGCTCTGACTTTTTCAACAGTATTATCAGTAGAACCATCGTCTCCAACTATTACATTGAAAGGGAAGTCGGTTTCCTGCATAAATACGCTTTCCAAAGCTTGATCCACGTATTCTTCCTGATTATAAAAAGTAACAAGGACCGTGATCTTGTAATCGGTCATTTGATCTCTCCATCTGCTCATTCATTGTCCGTTAACGCTGCCCGGTCACGGCCAGCTTTCCGGTTTTCTTGCCATATAATAAGCTCCGCCCAGAGCGTCTCTCATCTCAAAGTAAGAAGGATGTGTTCTCCAAGGCCCATAAAAGTCCTCCAGCCCAAGCAGCCATTTCTCTGTATCAGGCAGGAATTCATCACTGCTGACATATGCATACTGTTTGCTGTTATCATAGTTTGACCTTCCCGCCATATAACATCTCTCCAGCCATGTCATCTGTGCGAGAATATCCAGTGATTCAGCAGTCGGACAGGCGCATATATTTAAATGCCGCAGTTGTTTGCATTCAAGCAAAGGCGAAAGATCGTGAACACTTGAGAACATTACTTCCAGAAAATACAGCTCTTTGCAGTCAGCCAACGGTGATATATCATTCAAGTTCGTGCCAGCGGCAATAAAGAAGCGCAGATTCGGCATGTATCTGCAAAACTCGCATTTTGTGATCTCATTATGGCCAAGATCCAGTGCTACTATATCCGTGCAATACTTTAGAGGTGCTGCCGTATCATCGAACAGCCTGTATGCATATTCTTCTCCGAGTTGAAGAGAGGATATGAAATAAGTAGTATCGGTCCTCAACTCATAGCCCGGATTGCCGCGCTTCGGAGTTCCAAGAAACACTGTCCATACAAATCTGACATCATCATACTTTTTATTGAGCGCATCCATCTTTTCATCATTGATGCCGCATTTGCACATGACCACTTTGCGCAGATTCTTCATGAGCGGTATTGCAGTCTCAATATCTGAAGTATCGGAGATCTGTATCCCAGAGAAGTCTATCTCCTCATCAAGGGTCGAGACCTCTTTCCCGTATATCTCAAGCTGCCAGATGACATCCGCGTCAGGAAACGCTTTTATCACTTTATATATCTCTTCGTTTGAGCCGCGATACCCTGTAAAATCGATCGTTTCTACATTTTTGAACAGAGGAGCGATTTCTACCAGCCGGTCGATATCGACGTCACCGGTATTTGAGAAATCCAGCCTTTCTGTCGAACTGGATATCGATAGGCCAAGTTCTTCCATTGTAAAATCGAAAGAAATATCAGGATAGGTTTCCTGAAGAGAAAGCATTTCATCCGCTGAAAGACCGTCTTCCGAAAACGAAATCCTCTCTAATTGCGAAAAACCTCCGATTTTTTCATTCAGCTCGCTGAAGTTTACCGGTCCGTTAAGCGACAGGCTTTTCGTATCTGAAGAATAATAGTTTCCGTTCAGATCAACATCAAAATGAATATCTATATCCTTATACTGCTTTCCCAATTCGGAAAGCAGTTCCCATTCGGAGATACCGTCTGCATGTATTTCTTTAAGACCATTAAAATATGCAAATAACGGGAGGTCTTCTTTTTTTATTGAAGATATTGTGATACTCTCGCTTTTACTGCTGAAATCTCCGCAGCTCAGAGGGACGCACCATGTTATACTGCAATCCGGATAACGCTCGTGCAGCCTTTCATAGTCATCCGCAGTTATTCCTGTTTCCTCGACGTTGATCGATTTAGGATCGGTAAACCTAAGCAACCGGGACACATTTATCCTCTCGCCTTTGAGATCTATCTCCTGTGAATCTTTGGATAAAACTCTGCCTCCGATGAAACTGTATTTGGAACTCCCAAGCATAGCAGCCACTGCAAGCACCAGGAGCAGAAGTACTGCAAGTACGATTATAATGGTCTTTCTTTTTCCTGTTGATTCTCTCATTTCGCTTACCCCGTTAATGCTTCCTGTGTTTTGTATCCTTTAAGAAATAAAAAGTGCTTTAGATTCACCCGGCAACAGTTCCGCCATATACCATGCGGACCCATCCTTAAATACCGGACCGTCAAGGCCTTCGATCTTTTTCCCGTAATCTCTTATCATAACCGTAAGGGGGTGGTCGAAGACCGAAGTGTCGATCCCGTCTGATCTTACAGCCAGAGAAAGATGAAGTTCATCATTGCAGTTCACCGCAATAACACTGCAATGCTGTCTCTCGACAATATACTTGACCGCCTCTGTAAACTTTGCCGCCCAAAGCTGTCCGTTATCAGACAGCTCCTTTATTTCCGCAAGATGCTTTTCCGCGTCCTCTCTCAGTATGGTCTGATACCCGCCGTCTTCTTCATCGCTGATATTGTGCCACATTTCGATCAGCCACTTTTTCTCCTTAACGGCATCTTCCAGCCATTTCTTTCTCGTTTCCCGAGCATCCGGGCCTGTCTGATCCATGATCCCCATGGTCTTCAGATTATACCATTCACCGGGCTCCTCACCCTGATCCGGACTCAGATCATTATATCCTCTTGTTCCCTGTCGAACAGCAAGTATCCCGCTTTGCCGCAGCAGTTCATATCCCTTGGAGCACATCCGGTTTTCAGGGCAAACAAAGCAGATCTGTTCTGCGCCAAACCGCTTTTCGAAATACCTCTTGGAATGGATCAGTTCATGTGTCAGCCTTTTTGTGCTGGCAGCAATATCCGATCCGTTTTCCATACGGATATGGTTATAGGAATGATTGACAAGTTCCATCCGGGAATTATGGGTTATCGTTTTTTCCCACCATGCTTCATGCCATGCAACGTTAATAACCGCACCACCTATGGTAAACGGCATATCGTATTTGTTTGACAGGAAGTCGATCATTTTTCCGGTAGAAAAATGTCCGTCATCGGAGATTATTGTCACTATACCGCTTCTGTCCTTATATACTGGAGCAATATATGCTTCTGCCGGTGTACCGTTATCCGGTATATCCTTGCTGTTTGTCGCTCTTTGCAGCTGCGGCCTGCTTTTCCCGAACAAGTAACTGAATTGTATCAGGGTATTGCCTGTTTTTCTGATATACCTGTTCATAGCGGACACTCAGTTATTCTCCGAAATATGCTTAATAAATTCATCATAGTCTCTTATATAATCCCCTGGATCATAATGATCAGATGCCGCAACGCAAAGGACCGAATCCTTGCAGATCCAGAGCATCTCCCTCCATGTCGGTTCTTCGATCAGAATGCCGACGGAAGGATCGGACAGTTCGATCTCCTCTCTGCCGTTTCTGTTTTCCAGTAAAAGCCTAATACGGCCGTACGGGCAAAACAGGAGCTGCTTGAGTTCCTTATGTGCGTGGAACCCTCGTCTGACCCCTTCAGGTACTTTTGAAATATAATAAATGCGTTTTATCTCAAATGGTATATCGTCTGAAGCCTCGAAAAAAGAAAGCTCTCCCGAATCTATCGTGGGAATTGTTCTGATATGCACCACTCTGCATCCCGCAACAGAATCGCCTATATCGAAGCTGTCGCCTTTCAGGACAGAATACCACCTCAAGCCTTCCATTCCCGAATAACGCGATGCTATTTCTTCCGGGATATCCACTACTCTGCCGAAATGATGCTTGTCATAGAACCTGAGCGCTCTGGTATTCTTTTCGGAAACACACCAGTATACGCTTTCAAGACCCATTTGATCGAATGCCTGCTTCAATATGCTTTCCATGCCGTACCAGGCATAACCGCGTCCCATGGCCTCGCTTCTCACCGCTATGGCAAACTCAGCTTTTCCGTTATTAATGTGCTTAAGAGAAACTGTCCCCATATACTCATCTGTATCAGAGGCGATAGCGAGATTCAGATCACTGTATTCATTCTGACTGGCCATGATAAAATCTTCAGCATCTTTAAGTGTCTTTGATGAAAAATCTGCATACAGATCTTCCGTAACGCTCTTATCATGCATCCATGAGAGCATTAGCGGTGCATCTTTAAGTTCCAGCTTTCTTAAATACATACAAGCTCCTGTCAGAATCTGTTGATCGCGTCGATCACATACTCTGTTTCATCATCTGTCATCCCGTAGTACATCGGTATGCTGAGTTCTGTTGAACTTATCTCTTCCGCGACCGGCAGACTTCCCTTCGGGATATTGAGATCTTTGTAACATTCCTGCAGATGCATGGGAATAGGATAGTGTTTATTGGTCCCTATGCCTTTTTCATTCAGATACCGTTCCAACGCATCTCTTTCAGCGCATCTTATTGCGTATATATGCCAAACCGGCCCGCATCCTTCCGGTACATACGGCTTTATGATCTTCGGATTGATAATGCTTTCCGTATACACCCGTGCGATCCGCTGTCTTTCTCTGTTCATCCGGTCGAGATGAGGCAGCTTTGCCGAAAGAAAAGCCGCCTGGAGCTCATCCAGTCTGCTGTTGTTGCCTTTATAAATATGATGATACTTATAATCCGACCCATAGTTGCCCAAGGCTCTTATTTTGTCCGCCAGATCAGCGTCATCTGTGACGACCGCTCCGGCATCGCCGAGCGCGCCGAGGTTTTTCCCCGGATAAAAGCTGAAGCCTGCCGCAATTCCGAATGTGCCGACTTTTCTGCCCTTATAGGAAGCGCCATGCGCCTGAGCGCAGTCCTCAACTACATAAAGACCGTATTTCTCCGCTGTCGCCATTATCGGATCCATATCGCAGGGCTGCCCGTACAGATGGACAGGCATGACTGCTTTTGTGTTCTCCGTTATCGCAGCCTCAATCCGATCCGGATCAATATTGAAGGTCCTTATATCCGGCTCAACGAATACGGGCTTTGCTCCGACGTATGTCACTGCAAGCGCGGTCGCAATATATGTGTCTGAAGGGACGATTACTTCATCCCCTTCTTTTATGCCCAGAGCTTTCAGAGAAAGCATAAGGGCATCAAGTCCGTTTCCGACTCCTATGCAGAATTTTGACCCGCAGTAATCAGCAAATGCTATTTCAAAACTACGGTCCTCACTCCCGCCGATATAGCGTGAGCTTTCAAAAACCCGTTCAAAAGAAGCACGTATGCTGTTTTCGAGTTCTCTCTCCATCGGGAGAAAGGAAACAAATGGAATGTTCATATTGTGCATCCTTTATCAAATTGTCTTGACTTATCTCTGATTCTAAGCGCAACTTCTTTTGCAAGTTTTCTATAGTGAACTATCCGGTCCACTTTCTGTAAAGCATGAAGAGAAGAAACATTACCATCTGCATAAAACTTGAACTCATAATACATCTTTAGAGACCGCGGCCGTCTTTTTATACGATCAAGTATTTTGACGCATCTTATTACTTCATGACACTCTTTGGCAAAGAAGTTATAGTCAGAGATTTCTTCCTGCATGATTGTTCTAATTCTACCATAACTCAACTGAGGATCATTTTCTCTCGCTCTTTCCACTGCATTGTTCATAAGCTGAATGTGAATGATCGGATAATACTCTTTATACAGATCAAATCCATTCAGCGACAGCAGATAGTTTTTCATCGATCTGCTCAGGTCATTCATTCTTTCAAACCCATAACAACACTTCTGCATGCCCATAACCGAATCACTATGCTGCAGATAATTATAATAAACCCCCGGAAGAAATGTGATCGAATCTGCATGCATCAGATAGCAGAAATTAAAACAGAGATCTTCGGCAATAATAACACCATCTCTAAAAGACAATCCATTATCATGAATGATGCTTCTTTTATAGAAATGGTTCCAAGGGCTAAACCCTATTCTGAAATCAAAGAAGACTCCGGCGAGAAAAAGAAACCGCTCATAATCACTTTCAAACAAAATAACCGTATCATTAAAAATATGTCTTTCCAGTTCTTCTCCCGAATCATCGACTTTGCGAAAGTTAATGGTAAGCAAGTCAAACCCTTCCACAGCTTTCAGTGCGGCAGCAAATAAGCCCTGTTCGATATAATCGTCGCTGTCAACAAAATAGATGTATTCGCCCCGCGCATCTTTTATCCCGGCATTTCGCGCAGCTGAGGAACCGGAGTTCTGCTGGTGGATAACACGAACACGCTGATCTCTTGAAGCATATTCATCACAAATAAGCCCACTGTTATCAGGGCTCCCATCATCAACAAGTATCAGTTCATAATCAGAAAAAGACTGAACAAGCACACTGTCTATGCAGCGCTCCAGATAGTGTTCAGCTTTATAAACCGGTAATATAACTGACAATCGCGGTTCGTTCATAAATCACTCCAAGATCGGTGAAAGCCTTTTATTCTTTTATAGCACCATTTTATTATTTTCGTGACGCCCGGAAATGCGAACAAATAATACTGCGGATGATCCTTGAGGGGAATACATTTTATACCATATCGAAGCAGTGTTTTCGCGGATTCTTTTTTCAGATAATCTATTGCTTTTTTTCTCTTATCATCTGTTACTGTTTCTGATTCTTCTATTAAGCCTGCATAGCGAAAACAAGAATTTAGAAGCTGTTCGGCGCTAAATGCGATTAAGTCCGCATTTCCCAATGCTTTAAAGAAAGAAGTTCGTTCCTCTAATGCCTCTATTACATCCAGCCGTTTTAACGAAAAGATTTGGCTGGTAATACTTTCGCTATTTTTATAATAAAAATAAAGGGTCATCGGAACAAATGCGACGCCTCCAGCAGCATGAAGCAGTTTGTATGTTAAAAACTCATCTTCATGAAGCTTTCCGACCGGATACCTGATACTTTGAAACAGTTCCTTTGCATAAAGCTTGTTCCATGCAACAACCGCCCTGACATTGTTATTTTCAAAAAGCAACTCCCAGCGCATAACCTCTGCCTGATAACCAACATCATGCATTTGAACATGTTCGTTTATCTCCACATAATCGCATATACTGATCATCACACCGTTATCTGTAGCAGCTTTATAAAGGTATTCCAAATACCTCGGATGCACCCAGTCGTCACTGTCGATAAAGTTCAGCCACTGACTGTCACTGTTTTCAAGCGCCCAGCCTATCCCTGCATTGCGGGCAGCAGAAAGGCCACCATTCTCCTGATGGATAACATGTATCCTTGAATCTTTCTCTGCAAACTCGTCGCAGATTTTCCCGCATTTATCCGGACTGCCGTCATCCACAAGCACAAGATCGAAGTCCTGGTATGTTTGCGCGAGTATGCTGTTCACACATCTGTGAAGATAAGGTTCAACCTTAAATACAGGTACTATAACACTTATTTCAGGCATAACCTTCTCCCTGTCAAAACGATTATTCCCTGTTGTAAACAAAAAAGTATACAGTAGTTCCGTACTTCAAAATGCATCGGAGATAATGTAATTGCTGTAAGTATTGCCATACATCACATTTAGATACGGAATTGTCTTTCTGTTCAAGATCGTCTGTACTTACTCTTTAGCCATAAGTATTTTTTTTCACCAATTATTCTTTTTATGAGTCTTTTCACAGGAATTCGTATCTTATTTAAACGCTCTTCACGGCGCCAATACCTTTTCATTTCTCTAATATATGTGTTTTCCTCCAAAGTATGCCAGCTTGCATCAAACCAGTGGA
Organism: Oscillospiraceae bacterium; assembly: GCA_017434755.1. GTDB lineage: Bacteria > Bacillota > Clostridia > Oscillospirales > Oscillospiraceae > Limivicinus. The sequence continues at coordinate 71,577 of JAFRER010000021.1, forward strand.
TCGATACGGTATCTTTATATAGTTTTTTTTTCCCAGTTCCATAATCAATTGGGCACAGTATCTTTGTCGGCAAAACATGAATGTCACCTTCCAAGACTTGGTAACTATCATCCTGCTTCAAACCATGCCTCAAAAACACACGTGTATTTAGGCGAGGACATGATGTTGTATTTGCGGTTCCATCAGAGTTCAAAAAAACCAAATCGTTATAATCATCCATCAATTCCTGAAGAATCGGGGTTTCCTTCTCCGCGCCAAATCCCAGTCCAGTAGCCACATGTTTCCCATCTTCAAATCCAAAGAACGCATGATAATCAAGAAGAAAATCTATCCTTTTTATCAGCTCAACATCTGTATCGAGATAAATCCCTCCATGATCATATACTACTTGCAAGCGAACATAATCCGTAACAAATGCCCATTTTTTTGCTTCATAAGCCTGGCGAACATATAGCGGAGTCGCAGCAAGGTTAAAACTATTCTCATTCCATTCGATGATCTCAAAGTCAGGGCAAAAACGTTTCCAGCTTCTTATGCATTTTTCGACATGGCTTGGCTTTGGATTACCGCCGAACCAACAATAATGTATTGTCTTAGGAATCATGCTTTCTCCTAACTGTATATCCTGTAAAAGATTTTCATTCCGAACAACCTGAACCACAGAACAAATCTGTTTATGTTCAGTCTTTCAGCCATCTCCCGGAAGCTTTTTGTATCTCTGTTTGAATAATAATAGTCATAATAAGACTGCCATTTTGCAAATCCATTCAGTTTACCATATCTAACCAATTGTGAAATATACAACGCATATCCGTTCGGATTTCTTTTAATCATCTCTCTGATGTTTGCGCTCAATCCATCTGGTAAGTATTCACCAATATAAATAATTTCATTGAAATACCTGAGCTTCAGCCCATCTTCGGCTATTTTCATCCATACAACTGCTTCCGTCAGAAAATTTTCTCCCTCAAACTCCGGAAAAGGATATTTCTTCAAAACCTCTGTATAAAAAACCTCCGCTTTATCCCCGAATATCCCGTTTTCTTCGCGTTCCAGAGAAGTAATATCCAAAGTATTCCCTTCAAATGTTGAACCAATTATGGAATCGACGGTTTTGCCCCTCAGTCCGCACACACCGGCAAATTCACTTTTCTCATCATCCGGAATACTTTTTTCAATCCTATCGACCAGCTCAAGAGCATCATCGGTTAAATAATCATCGGAATCAACAATGAAAAAGAGGTTTCCCTTTGCGATCCGCACTCCGCGATTGATCGCCCTGTGTTTGCCGCCGTTGGGGATTTGGTAATACTGTATCGGGAAGAAGTTCTCTTCTTCCAGTATTCTTTCAAATAGCTTCTCTGTCCCGTCCGTGGACCCGTCATCAATCACAATCCATTCAAAATCTTTAAAAGACTGACGGCGGAGAGAACAGTATAATTTTTCGATCGTATAGGCTCGGTTATACGCCGGTGTAAAAACTGTTATCCTCATATTCTCTCCAGATCGAAGATCAAACTGTACATTTGCCGGGAGCAAGCGCTCCCCGGGATGTCATTGTTTTATTCTTTTTTTGCACCATCTCACTGTTTTCATGCACCATCTCACCCCGGGCATTACTTCCGGGAAAGCAAAATCATAGTACCCCATATAATCCCGGAAAGGAAGATACTTTCTTCCATAGTGGCACAATGATCTCCGTGCTCTTCTTCTGAGATCCCTTTGTATTCTGCTGCATTCATCCTGTGTTATTCGATTACAGCTTTCAACGGTTCCGGAAAACTTAACATACAAATTCAGAAGCGCCATACAGCTGATCGCTGCCAACTTTTCATTTCCTTTTTTATCAAAATAATCTACTCTCTCTTCAAGTGCTTCCAGACTGTCCATTCTTTTCAGGGAAAAAGCGCTCTTGGTGATCCCTTCTGGATTCTGAAAATAGTAATACAATGCCAAAGGAATGAAAACAACAGTATCTGCAGTATCAAGAAGTCTGTATGTTAAAAATTCATCTTCATGAAGCTTGCCGACCGGAAACCGGATGCTATCAAACAGTTCCTTTGCGTAAAGCTTGTTCCATGCGACAACCGCCCTGACATTGTTGTGAATGAATATCGATTCCCAGTTTATGCGATCCGCTTTATAAAAACACGGCAATTCGGTTTCCTGGCCTTCCGTCTCCTCATAATCACAGATACTGATTTTCACATCATTCTCAACCGCTGCACGATAAAGATACTTCAGATAATCGGGGTGGACCCAATCGTCACTGTCGACAAAGGCGATCCAACTGCTGCTGCTCTTTTCAAAGGACCAGTCTATGCCTGCATTTCTGGCAGCTGAAAGGCCGCCGTTCTCCTGATGGATCGCATGAATCCTCGGATCGATCTCTGCATATTCATCACAAATCTTCCCGCAGGTGTCCGGACTCCCGTCATCCACCAGAATGAGTTCAAAATCTTTAAATGTCTGCGCAAGGATGCTGTCCACGCACCTGCGCAGATAGGGTTCAACCTTATATACAGGAACTATTATGCTGATCTTCGGCATGGATCCTCTCCACCTTTTTCTGGCTTCCGGTTCAACTCAACGACTCTTCTTCTTGACCTGAAGCTACTCCAGCAGCTCAAGCAGTTTCCGGGGAGAATAATCTCCCTGATACCCATAGTCGACTTCTGTATCCGCAGCGATCCAATCCCAGTCGATCTCTTCAGCCCTTTCAAAAAGCTGCATGTATCTGCTGTTATAATACTTGAAATCCAGAATGCTCCTGTTGTTTGTCAGAAGTTTTCTGTTGTACACAACCGCCTCATAGGGTCTCAAGGTCAAAGCCTTCTGGTCCTTCTGCACGATATCGATTATGCAGGAAGATTCTAAGGACCTTTTCAGCACCTCATCATAAGAGATATGCCCGCCGCATCGGACATTTTCATCCTGTTCGAAGAACTCCATATAGTCTTTTGCGCCTGTCAGATCATATTCAACACTCATGTTTCGCTTCTTTGCTTCCGCCCATATACGATACAATGGATATATCCTTCCGGAATTCGAACCGCAGAAATACATCTTTTTTTCTGATGCGATATTTCCATATCTTTCATCATACGAATAAGGCGTGCTGCAAAGTTCGATCTCATATGTCTCTGCATCAGAAGGATCTATTGTAAAGACTCTGTCAAAGGCTTTGTTTTCAAACAGATAGTTTGCATGGGTGCACACGCCCCACCGTTCATGCACATCTGTGTAAAGCAGATTAAATGATGCTTTTTTTCTCAGCCGCTTAAACATTCCGAGGGGATATTTCGGCTTTCTCAAGCATGCATTGTGCATCAGCACAGAAACATGATCATATCTCTTGTTAAGATCTGCGATCAGCCGAGGAAGAGAATAGTAGCTTAAGGAGAATATGCTGTTCAATCCAAATGTGAGTTTTTTCAGTTTTTCAGACAGCAGATAGTGATAAAGTCCCTGCTGCGGATGCTCTTTTTCGACGAGGAAGTATACGTCCGGATCGTTGTGCAGATCTCCGAACATCGCATCGAACATTGAATTGAATTCGTCTTCCTCATAAACAACAACAGTTGCTTTTTTCAAGTCACTATCCCTCAAATCATTGATCGCTTTTATATCAAAACCTCTGCTGTGATCCCATGATGCCGGACATTTCCATAGATCTTCACGGGCCAGATAAGACTATCACCTGACTTGCTGATCTTAAAAGGAAATGATACAAACGGATTATCGTATGTCAGGCTTTTCCCATACCGGTCGAAAGATATCAATTCCAGATGGAGCCTGTAAGTATCTGCTTCCAGAAGATCAACAGGGATCCTGACAGATACGCGGTTGCCGCCTTCCAGAAGCGTGATCTTCTGGGAGATCCCCGAAAAACAGATTCCCGTATCATCTTTGTTTTTGATGATGACCGCTATGAACAGGTCATCATCCTTTCTTTGCGCATCAATGTCCAATAGCAGGTTTATGATCTCGTTATCTGAATACTCCGCACTTTCCTTATGCTCAAATGTAAGCCCGCAGAACCGATAGTATGTACCCATACCGTATGGTCTTTTTAAGCTTTCCAATTCATAGAACGGATTCAGTTTTTCTTCATCTGTTGTTACTATGTACTTGGCGATTCCCGCTTCAACATCTCCGTCAAATACGATCTTTCCGTGATCCAGCACGATCACCCGTTCGCACAATTGACGAATGGTATTCATATTATGGGAAACATAGAGGATGGTTCGGCTTTCTGTTTTTGAAACATCATTCATCTTGTCAAGGCATTTTTTCTGGAAGGCCATATCACCAACAGCAAGGACCTCGTCCATGATCATGATCTCGGAATCGAGATGCGCAGCAACGGAGAACGCAAGCTTGACATACATTCCCGATGAGTATCTTTTAACCGGCGTGTCGATGAACTGCCTGATTTCGGAGAACTCAATGATATCTTCGATTTTCGCATCGATCTCTTTTTTTGTCATGCCGAGGATAGCACCGTTCATATAGATGTTTTCACGGCCTGTAAGCTCTCCGTGAAAACCGGTGCCCACTTCGAGCATAGACGCAACACGGCCGTTCAATCTGATCGTGCCTCCTGTAGGTGCTGTGACTCTGGACATCAGCTTGAGCAGCGTGGATTTTCCGGCGCCGTTATGGCCTATTATCCCGACCCGCTCGCCTTTTTTCACTTCGAAAGACACCCCGTCAAGCGCCATAAATGTCTCACCGGCCTGATAATCTCTTTCCCCGATCATCCTGGTGGGATCTTCCTTGCCGCGCACTTTGGCGCTGAGGCGCTGGAGTTCCTCCCTGAGAGTCGTACCGCCGATCTGACCCAACCTGTACCGTTTGGAAACGTTTTCAGTTTTTATCATTAATTCTTCCATATTATAGGTCAATTCTTCATTGTTATTCCGTTGGTTTTGCTGTTCATACTATTCAATTAATTATAGTCTTAGGTCTCATCTATAACTAATCACAATAACCTGAGAGCTTCTCCAAATTCAGATAGAAGAGATTGTTCAATCTGATCCGTCATGTATACAAAAAATATATAGTCATTTTCCATCAGTTCTTTTTTTCAACATCTGATGAAACCGATACCTCTAAATACCATATTGAAATGATCCCACAGATAAAAAACAGAATAGTAGCCTACGTATCTTTCGCCAAATCTAAAAAAGCCAAAACTTCTCTGATTTCTCGGTAATCATCTTCCTGATAATATTCCAATCCAGCACCTTGGCATTTACTACAGAAAAACTGAATCAAATCCTTCGGCTCAATGGAGAGATTATCCTGTTTAATCTTTTTGTAAAAACTCAATGTGTGAGTCTGCACAAATTCTTCAAAACCTTGCGGCAGTTCTTCATAGATAGCAGCGGCAAAATCAACTCCAAGATACTTCGCAATACATAGAGACAAAAAGTCCGTCGTTATATAATTTCCAAACGTCAGCTTGTTCTCAGGAAAATGGTATTCATTCACGATAGGGTCAAGCCCAAGCATCTCGCACGCAATATTAGAGAGGCACTCTTTCCGGTAAAGTTTCTCACTGCCGATGTCTTCAATAGAGCAAAGAGAGCCGAACATCTCTTCGTATTTATAGTACGCGACGATCAGTGCCGTTCCGAGTTCTGTTAAAGCATGTGTGCAGTGAGGTAAAATCATACCTGCTGCATGATAAAGCGGAACATCTTGCCCTGTTATTCTGGTGAAGTGGTGCTCAAGCCCCCAGCGAGCTGATTCTGCAATTGAACCGAACAGCAGACAGTTTGTGTCGGGGTAATAATCCTTATAAAGAATAGAAGCAAAACCCATAAACTCCCAAGAGTTTTCATCTATTGGGATAAACCTTCTCACATTTGTTTTCACAATATGCGTGTTGTATTTACGGAAGAATTTAAACTCCCTCTCATAACCAGTAAAATAAACTGACACCAGTTTTGTTTTTGGCGGAAGACAACATAAAAAAGCAAGGCTATCCATGCCTCCAGAGTAGTTTAAAATGGCATGTGTTCCATCCATTCTTATCTGCTGCAGGTCTGTAGTAAGCGATGTTGAAGGAAAATAGTCTTTATCGAGGATTGCATGGACTGAAAGATCTGCTTCAAGCCAATTATTGAGCTTTTCAAAGGTATCACGGCATATGCTCAAATCCATGTAGATACTGTGATACTGTCCACTTCCGCAGAACGAAGCTAAAACTAGTGCTACTGTATCCTCGGACGGGACAAAAGAATCAAACTTGATATAAACAGGACGTGTTCTGGCTCTTTCGTCCGTTATTTGTTTTACAAGGAAACAAATAAACCCGTGAATTATAATAATTGGACGAAACCAGATTTCCTTTTTTGACATAGAGCTAAACTCCTCTCATTATACATAAAGAATTGCTTTTCCACCTCAGATCGTGTCCATAAACGTACGTTCTACCCTGCTGAACAGGATAAGTCCGATAAAGAACAGAAGCAGGCTGACCGCCCAACTGATGAGATAATAGGTGAGATCAAAGTATCCGAATCCGAACACGGCAAAACGGAAGGTGGTAATGATCGGCGTTACAGGATTGAGCATATACACATTAAAGAAACGCTCCGGAACGAGCTGCAGGCCGTATGCTATCGGAGATGCATACTGCCAAAGCTGTATGCCGAAACTCACCAGCATCGCAAGATCGCGGTACTTGGTGGTTGCTGAAGAAAGAATAATGCCGCAGCCGACGGACAGTATCATCATCTGAAGGACGGTCAATGGCACAAGAAGGAGCATTGGCGTGATCTGAATACTCGTTCCGCCCTTGATAACATAAAAAAGCCAGATCAGCAGAAACATGGCAAACTGGATGCCAAAGGAGATAAGGTTAGAAATGGAAATGGATACCGGCGCCACAAGGCGGGGATAATACACCTTGCCCATCGTGGCGCTGTTATTCAGAAAGGTATTTGACGTCTGATTCAGAGTGGTTGAAAAATACGCCCAGCAGATATTACCGGACATATAGAAAAGGAAACCGGGAATCAGGAACTCTCCCGGAACGTCTGCAGTGGTCAGGCCGGCAAGTCTGCCGAAAATAACCGTAAAAACAACCGTGGTAAGCAGCGGCTGGATTATTGCCCAAAGCGGTCCAAGGATCGTCTGTTTGTATTTGGAGATGAAATCCCTCTTAACGAAAAGGAAAATGAGATCCTTGTACTGAAAGGTTTCTTTCAGATGCAGATCCAGCAATCTGTGTTTTGAATCTATAACTATTTTATAATCATCCATCGTTCCGTTTCCATTCCAATTGAACATAACAATTCATATTATTTTACTATAAATAGTTTTTCAGTTCAATCATTTAATTGACATCTGCACAGTCTAATCAATTCAATTGATAGTGTTATCCTGCAGCCCTGTGATCCCTGCCTGGTTCAGAATACATAACAAAAAATACACCTGCGACATGTGATCCTTTTCGATTATATGTCCCGGTATATTTTTTCCCGTGTTCAGTTTTAACTACGCTTTTATCTTATGACAGATCTTCAAAACCATAACCAGCGGATTCTTCAAATATAACACAATTCTTTTTAAGCCTGTATCCGCAGATTCCCGTTCCTGAATGTACCGGACCTTCATTTGCGTGATCCTGTCAAACCTGTCAACATCTTCACAGCGGTCCGTTGCGTTGTAGAGTCTGATATCCTTTTCCATCAGTGGATTTGTTCCGCTGTTTGAAACGCCTCCCAGGCAGTATCTTGTGCTGAGAATATCATAATCAGTCGCGATACGGCTTTGTTTGGTGAATCTGGTGAACAGCGGTCCGTCTTCCCACAGAACATACTTTTCATCGTAATATCCCATGTTCTTTATCGTGTCGTTCCGGATGCAGATCGCGCTTCCCGAAGCCATATCGAAAAACTCGCCCGTTATGAATGCTCTGTGCTGAAGATGGGGCGTATCGAGCTTTTCAATCCGTTTGATGTTTTTGTCTTTCGGAAGATAGCCAAGGAATTCCCCTTTTTCGGATATGAGCTCGCGCCTTGTTGCCATAAGCTCATATCCGTTGCTTTCCATTTCGAATACGATCCTGCTGATCACAGTCGGGCTACAGAAAGTATCGTCTGCTGAGAGATTGATGATATACTTCCCGGATGCCGCTCTATATGCTCTGTTGATGTTTCGGACAGTTCCCTGGTTGTTCTCAGACGTCAGGATCTGATATTTCAAATTGCCCTTTTTGTTTTTCTCAAGGTACTCCGCTATTTCTTTGCCGGGGAAAGCCTCAGAGCCATCATCGGAAATGATCAGTTCCATTTCGGGATAGTCCTGATCAATAACCGACTGAATCGTATCATAGATCCGATCAAATTTCTTGTACGTCATAGTAACAACGCTTACCAAAGGATTCATTTTTCCCCTTCATTCAAGCTGGTCATTATAGTCAAACCAGCTGTTTTCCAAGTCAAATCTCTCAAGCCAGGCTTCCATCAGATAAAACTCGCAGAGAGAATCATAGTCCTTTTCATCAAATGGTGAATGAATGAAATCCGGAAGATCCTCAATATTATCTGCGCCTAAAATAAAGACGTTTTTCGGATTGTATATTTTAAAAGCGGATATGCCCTTCATGTCGGTAATCAGCTTTTTCTTATACAGCAGTGCTTCGATCGGTCTGATGGTAAGGCCGCTCTGTTCCTCGGAAACCAAATCGATTATTGCTTTTGAAGATGCTATGTTCTGAAGCACCTCATGGTATTTCAGCAGTGCCTTATACTCAAAATACGGACTGCTCCCCTGTTTGTTATATTGAACGAGATGAAAGTTATATGTTATTCCGTTTGCATCGAACACCTGTTTGAGGCTGTAGAGAGTCTCCGATCTGCCCTTATCCTTGCCGACATAGAAAACATCTTTTGGTTCTTTTCTCTCCTCGTCCGGATCGAGCAGGTTCTCTCTCATATAATACTGGCTGTTGTATCTCAGTCCGTACTTTTTGCAGTCATTGGGATCAAATGACCACAGCTCAGCTCCTGACAGAACCGCCTTTTCGACCGGAATGGAATTCACGACCGGATTCCAATACCACAGGATCACTCTTTTCCCCGGAGCTCTTTTTTTGATCCATCTGATCAGTTCCACCGCGTTTCCGGTATCGAAAACAATGATCTCATCTGAGTTTTCGATCTCTTCCGTCCATTTGTTCAGCACCAGTTTTTTGCCGGGCAGCTTAAATGAGAGGATCATTTTTCTCAGAAATCTGTTTATGAGGGAATTTGAATAATACAGATCCATATAACTGCAGCAGCTGCATCGTTCCGGGCAGTATGCTGTTTTTGTTTCTTTATTGATCAAAACGAGTTTTTTCATAACATTTTTATCCGGTATTTGTTCTTTATAATCATCTGAAGGCAGAACCGAAGAACATTTTTACCGCGCGCAGATATTGTCTCTTCAAATCAGATGAATCTTCTGTCATGTATGATCTTATATCTGTAAGCAAACTTCATCTTCGTTGCGACCAAATACTTGATCTTCAGTTTGGGAGGAAAATGCCTGTAACGGATCTGCTTTTTATAGGAGTCGGCATGTTCCCTGATTGAACCGTATTTTGTATTGCCGGTTATCTTCAACAGCTCCATTATTATACCGACTCTTATCGAATTGATCACATAATCAGCTTTTAAATAATCATTATTCAGTCCCTCATCATCCAGCATCTCGATCTCTTTCCCGATGGCATCAAAATATGACAGTTTATCCAGATCAAATCTTCTGTTTACGGCGCTCTCGGGGTTCACTACATAATGATAAAGCCGTGAATCAATATAAGAATACCTAACAGACGGATTATTATTAAATATCTCATAACCAAACAATCCGTCTTCGGCAATCGTGATCTCCGGATCAAAAGCCACATGCCTGTCCGGTTCATACCAGATCACATTCCGTGAATACAGTCTGTTCCAAACATAACCGGCTATGCTTGGGATGAAATAAGAGTATTCAGGATAACTGCTTTTGTCAAAGGTGAAATCCGCATGACTGAAAGCGTGCAGAATATTGCCTTGCGGATCTTCATAATACAGGTTGCAGATCGCTATATCACTGCTATCCTCCATTATTCTGCCGATCAGCGATCCATACATTTCTTTTTCCAGATAATCATCGGCATCAACAAATGCTATATAATCACCGGCGGCAGCACTCAAGCCTGTGTTCCTTGCGGAAGAAACCCCTCCGTTATCCTTATGGATCACCTTAATTCTGCTGTCTCTAGCCATATACTCGTTGCATATGTCCAGAGATCCATCCGTTGAGCCATCATCAACCAGTATGATCTCCATGTTCGAGTATGTCTGCCCGAGAATGCTGTCAATGCATTTTCTTATTGTACTCCGGGCATTATAAACAGGCACTATCGTGCTTATCAACGCTCCGTCCAACTATCCAACCTCTCCTTATATTTCCCGGTATTATGAAATCATTCTACGGAAGACAGCCGCATTAATATAGAATTTTAACATGTTCAAATCCCTATAGCAAGCCACAAGGTTATTTCTGTAATACGAATTGTTCAACGCATAAAAAACTGTTTTGCTCTAATATGCTCTTATAATATGATAAACAAAACCGGGGCAGGTCATCCATAAAGGATGGCCGTCCCAGCACAGTTTTATGAACAGTGATTCAGATGTTAACTACAGATCCGGTACTCACCACGGGTAATCATACACCAGTTTTGCGACTTCCACCCATCCGCGCTGTCCGAATTCAGTCCAGACGAAGTACATGTTGTCTCTCCTCGCGATCAAGGTGCACTCTGCCCTCTCCGAGACCCTCTCGATTACCGACGGATAATCTTTTGCGGGATCATCGTACATATAGATGCAGTTCCCGTATTTTGACTTTACATACATCGTCTCATATTCGGGAAGATACTCATTTTTGACAGGTCTGCTTATCTTCGATGAAAGTCCTTCCGTATCATGAGGTCCGGGAACATCATAATCATATGCCCGGCTCAGGAGTTCCTCTCTCATCCAGCCGCCAATGGATGTCCCTTTAACAATACCGAGCGCAAATCCGCTTTGCCGCGCATATACCGTAACAGCTTTTCCTTCATCCGCTCTGAAAAGCTTGCTGCTGGTTTTGCTTGGCCCGCTGTACACATAGATGCAGTTGCCGTATGTCGACTGGACATAAACCGTTTCAGGCCTGTCCAAAACACTTGAGCTTTTCGGTTTCTGGACCCTGCTGTCGAACTTTTGCATGATTTCGCTGACACTCATGCCGTAGTACTCGTCGGCATGGGAAACCGGTACTATCGAAACAAGCAGCGTCAACACGATGCATAGTGCAAATAGTCTTCGAAATGCTGCTGTTTTCATGGTGTTCTACTTTTACTGCGTATTAATTCGGACTGTTGCCGGCTTATGCTGCTTTCATTCACCGATCCGCATATCGATTACAGTTAATATTTTATATCTAATTAACCGGAATAGCAACTAAAAAAGCTCTCTAAATGAGGGCTTTGGGGTATTAGTAAAATGTTTCGTTTCGAACTGTAGTTTGTATGCGAGAATAACAAAACAAAAAAGCACTCTGACGGGGTGCTTTTTTGTTTGCGTTAGGACACCAGTAATCATACAATTCGGCGTTTCTTACCTCCAAACGGAGGTGGGTGCAAGGGGGTTCAGATTATGTAAACCATCCACCCCGGTAAATAATTATCAAAATACATCCAGTTGAACGTAGACAAAAAGAACCAGTTTGATAAAATGACAGCCATGACCGGCTTAGCCGCCGTCCTTGACATGCGTTCCGTATTCTGCTAATAAATATGATAAGGGAGACCGGTAAGCTGCCCTCCCGGTCAAATAATATTTGCCCTGTTTTACACTGGCGTTGGACTTTACACAAAATCTGAGATATTATCACAATTCGCCAACCATTTTATTCCCGGTAATCGGTAATCGTTGCAGATCCCCTGATTTTGTCGTTACGGCGTCCGCAGAACAGAAATAATGTGTCATCGAAGATATCCAATTTAAACTGCTTCTGGAAAAAACCTGCCATGCCATCGATACCACGCCTTAAATCCGGTAAGCCACATGTCAGATAATCTTCCCAGGTGATAAACCTTATCTTCAATGCCCGGCAGATTGCGACTATTATCCGTTTATCTGCAACTGTTAATGAATACTTTTTTTAGGAGGTCTCTTTATTATGAAAGTATTATTCGTCAACGTTGGCCCTATACAGGATAGGCGTACATGGTCAGGCACTCCATATAGCCTGTATCAAGAATTGTGTAAGTATTATGAGATTGAGGAATTGGTTTTTGAGGAAACCTTCTCCGATAAACTCTATACTGAGGCGAGAAGATGTATATTGAAAGAAAATGGTTTGTATTTTTTATCCAGAATGTTTGCAAAAAGAACATCGAAGGAGTTAAGTGATAAGCTCAATACAAACACATATGACGCCGCATTCGTTATTGGTTGTGCATGCCTCGCTTATGTGAGAACCGACGTACCGATTGTTTATTTTACAGACACTGTGTTCTCAGCGATGGTTAATTATTACTGGTACAATATGTCGGAGAGGGAAATCAGAGAGTACAATGAAACGCAGAAATTAGCGCTTCAAAATGCGGATATTACGATCGTCACGTCGAAGTGGGCAAAGGATGCTGCTGTTTACGACTATCATATTGAAGAAAGTAAAATTAAAGTCCATCACTTTGGATCCAACATTGAAGTAACAAATGTGAGACATCTTCCGCATGATGATTTTAATATTCTGTTCGTCGGTGCGGATCTTAAAAGAAAAGGCATTGATCTCGCGCTGGAGTGCGTTCACATTCTCAACCAAAAAGATAGCTCATGCCATTATGTGCTTCATGTTGTGGGAGGCACGCCAGAACAAGAGGTCGACAACAACGAAGTCAAAGTCTATGGCTTTATTAACAGAAACATGGATGCAGAGCGGCAGAAATTAGACTATTTAAGAGAGACTAGTGACTTGTTCCTTTTGCCTACGCGGGCTGAATGCGCTGGTATTGTTTTCTGCGAAGCTGCGGCCTATGGTCTGCCGTCAATCTCGTTCGACACAGGTGGGGTCTCTGATTATATCCTTGACGGGGAAACCGGCTTTTTGATGAAAACAGATGCTACCGCCAACGACTTTGCTGATAAGGTGTTGGAGATTGCTCATAATAAAAAATTACTGGAAAGTATGAAAAAAAATGCCAGAGAACTGTATAAGAAGGATTTGAACTGGACTCAGTTGGGCTTATCAATTAAGTCGGAAATTGAAGTAATTACGGCAGTGTGAAATCATTTCCATTTCTGTGAGTTGATCAGAATTGGAAGGGTCTAAACGGCAGGCTCTGCCGTTCAGCACTTATCTACATTTCTGCCAGAAACCTCGGGTATGTCAAGGACGCCCGCAAGGCGGGCGAGCATTTCACTCTTGACGTACACGACCGTTTCTGGTATCAGTCTGGCAGCCGGCCAGCATACATGATGGCCAATTCACCATAGACGTTACCTCAGTTTTGAATCGGCATATTCCATTTATTTATCTTCAAAAGCGGAGAGATATAGGGCTTTCAACAAAGCTGTGTCGCTGGGGAAGACACTTCTCTGACTGTTCAGACGGCAGCAGGTTGAGTTCAAACTCTCAATTGCATTTGTCGTGTAGATTTCGGGATGGACATCTGACGAAATCTTAAAGATGGGGCTAATGGCATCCCAGTTGTCGTACTAGCGTTTCATTGCTCGCGGATATTTCTCTTTCTAGGTTGCTGGAACTTCGTCCAGAGCTTTCCGTCCTTCCATCTCAGACGGAGCATTGTAAATGGTCTTCAGGTTCTTTTTGAATGTTTTTCTGTCTTTATCTGAGACGTATTTCAGCTTGTTGCGAACCTGGAGAACAAGGCATGGAATAGGCCTTTATGCATATCTTCCCGACGGTAAATCATATGATCTTGGCCTTCCAGAATCATTCAGACATACAGTGTGGGAATATACCTTAAATGATGGTGCCTCATTAGTACACGTATTCTAAAGTTGAGAGAAATATGTATATCTATGCTCTTGTACAATCAGATGGACGCTGTCAGTGTCTCAAAGCGGTTGGGACATGCTCAACCGTCTACAACCGCCAATATCTATGCTCATGTCATTGAAGAGGTGGACAAGAGGAATGCTGACATTTTGGCGAATATTTTCCTCAAAAACGAATGATTATCTGAATATAGAAAGAGGCTGAAACCGTACATTTCAGCCTCTTTTGGTTCTACAGGAAGAATACGAGATAAAGACAGCTTTTCGAAGCGAGTTGAATTATTGTTGAATTATCGCCTTTTCACGGGGATGGAACATGCTCAAAAAATGAAGAAAAGAGGTCGATTCGTTAAGAATCAGCCTCTTTTAGTGGCAGCGGGAGAAGGATTCGAACCCTCACATACGGAGTCAGAGTCCGCTGTGCTACCTTTACACAATCCCGCTAAAGGCATAGATTATTATACGCAGATTCAGCACAATGTCAAGGATTATTTGCCGCTTTCGCTGCCTCATAATAATAGTTGACAAGCAGATCCACGCATGCTCCGTAGCTTTTCAGCCCGAGATCCTGATCATAGCTGTAGAGGAAACTCTCGTACACGGTATTGCTGGCTTTCTGCACCGGAGTTTCAAAACGCTGCCAGTATTCCCTGTTCGCTTTCAAATCGGTGAGGACTTTTTCGTTCAGCCCCGAATAGATCTCCTTCCAGCTTTCATTATCGGCATCGTACAGGGCATTGCCGAGGTGGGTATAGGCAAGCACGGCCGCGGAATAAACATAGTCTGGATCCCCGTATTCGAGAGATGCGAGCACCGCGACAAAATTTGCCTCCTGCTCCTTGGCCACTCCTCTCTGGTGGGCCAGTTCGTGGGCCACGGTAGACGCAAAATATGCCGAGGGCGTTTCTGTATTTACATTGGCCTCAGCAGTGAACGGGAAGAAAAAGCCCGTAAAATCCACATAGCTCATTATCCTTGAGCATATCACACCTTTTGCTTTTACCTCAGGCCCTTCAAGGCAGGGATGGTCCTTCTCTATCTTCCCGTATACTTCGTCGGATCTTGAAAGAACTGCTTTATAATCGACAGAGTAGATGCCACCTGCGTCTCTTGTCACCTTTGAGGAATACTCATTTGCCATATCCGCAAAGTATTCCGTTACTTCCGCAAGCTCTTCAACGGATACCTTTTCATTTTTCAGTCCGCTGACGGTTATGAAATCATCGCCGTAGTAATAAACTCCCCAAAGCATGCAGAAACCGGCATAAATCATGAGGCCGGCGGTCACAAAGGATATAAGGGTCCTGTACAGGCGCTTGAGCCTTTCCGGCTTTCTGATCAGAGAAACGATCTGAAGAATAAGATACACTATGGCAAGGATGACGAGTAATGCTATCAGCAGTTCCGCCACGGAAAAGGGAACGTGCGATGTCCATACGGAGAGAGTTTTGTGGATCGGTCGGATAACATGATTTGAGATCCATATCATCTGCAGTCTGCCGGATCTTGTCAGCAGATGGAGCAGGATGATGAGCGCACTAAGAATAACAAGAATATGTCTGACAGGACATATCTTCAGGAAGGAAGATATGCCTCCTTTTTTGTCATCCTGCATTAGGATCACTTATCCTCTCGTTACGCTCCATGGCTCTCACGAGATCATGCACGATCTGCACGGTGTCATAGTTGGGATACATGACATATGCCTGACCGCCGGTCTCATCATATATGGACAAGGAGAAGCAGAAATCCGATCCGCCATATCCGGATACTTTATACTTGATGATCTCCCATGAAGGATTCGACTCGATCTGCTCTTTCACAATTCTGGATATCAGCTCATAGGGAACCGAGGTGTCGAAGCTGTCGGAAACGGCATCCAGCACATCATTGTAGTTATAGATTATATCCGTAGACAGGACCTGATCGATAACTGCACTGATAATGCTCATATGCCTGTCTCCGCGATTGGTTTCTCCGCCTATCGAATGTCTGTCTCGCGCTATTAGGAGAGCATCCTCTCCGTCCAGATGGACTTTCGGATAACCATCCCAGATCTCCACATCCAGACCGCCGAGTGCATTGACAACATCTACAAACCCGCTGAAATTGATCCTGAAATAATAATCAACATCGCATTCATAGAGATTTGCCAGTGTGCCCATGCTGCATTCCGGTCCATAAAGGCCGGCATGCGTCAGTTTGTCACGCTGGTCTCCGGAAACGGTAGTAAGGACATAGTAGTCTCTCGGGGTGCTCACAAGAAAGATCTGGTGCGTTTTATCATTTATGAATGCAAGGACGTTGACGTCGCTTCTGCTCTTTACATTAACCGGTCCGAAAGAATCTATGCCGGAAACGTATATGCAGAACGTATGGTCCTCATATCCCTGCTCGACAGGGGTCTCCTCTTCTTTTCTCAACGGGCTGTCGCCGATATCACCAAATTCATACGATGAAACAGCAGCAGAAGAACTTTCGACTTCGTACTGCCCGACCAGGCGGACGAGTTCCGCGATCTCCGTATATTCAGAATCCTCCATCGAAGCGAGCATTTCGATATGATAGGTTTCCACCACGGCAGCCTGGACCTGATGCTTATACAGGGCCGAAATGAGCTTGATCACATTGTCGTATTCCGCAACATAGATCGTCAGATCAAGGTCTGCCGCAATATCCAGCAGCGCCTTGTTCGCATCGTCCCTGTCCTGCGTCTTTAAAACGCCGAAGGTATATCCGCCGAGATCTGCGATGGTGGTCGCCTTGTCGTCGGCATTCACATATACACCCACCTCAGCCAGTGTTACAGAAGAGGCCGTTACTTTCTGGGCCGTATCCCACGCTTTCTTCATTGCGAAGCTGCCGATCACAAGTCCCGCGAGCATGACGATCGTGAAGAACATTCCCACCGCAAAGCGTACGGGTTTTTTCGTGCTCCATGTGAGCGCAACGCAGATGAAAGCCAGGCCGGCCAGGATCAGTCCTGCTGCAATGATCAGATTCGAAGGCAGAACATTCAGCTTTATGATCATGAGCATGACAAAAGCGATCGCAGCAATCAGAATTGCGCAGATCAAGATTGCCGGAATAGACGGTATGCTCCCTTTTGAGCCTTTCTCCGCCTTTCTGTCGTCATTGTTTTTTTTGCCCTTAATGCTCTTCTCGTGACGGGATATATCTTTTTCCCCGCTATTGCCGGTATTGTTGCATTGTTGCCCGTCTGATGTAGCTTTATTATCTGCTGCAGTATCCGTTTTAGCCGACAGTGTTTTTTCTTTTTTCTTCACAGGCTCTTCAAGCTTTTTCTCAGATTCCTTTTCAGGCATTTCAAGCTTCTTCGAATTTTCCTCGTCCTGTTTTTCATCCGAAGCATTTTCGGCGGCTTTCGCTTTGTCACTGTCCTTCTCTTCAG
Source organism: Oscillospiraceae bacterium (assembly GCA_017434755.1). Taxonomy (GTDB): domain Bacteria; phylum Bacillota; class Clostridia; order Oscillospirales; family Oscillospiraceae; genus Limivicinus. The sequence continues at coordinate 89,052 of JAFRER010000021.1, forward strand.
GAGCATTGTCCTTTTTTGCGGATATCTCCTCGTTTTCACCTGCGGTCGTAGTACCTTCCGTTTTTTCCTCCGCAGGTGCTTCTGAATCATGAACAGGCAATGCATCCGGCTTTGCAGCCGGCGATTCAGCAGGATTCCTCTCAGCTATCCCGATGAGTTCCTGTTTATCCTTTTTTGCATGTTCAGCAGAATGTCTGCCTGTGGGTTTCTTCTTTCCAAACATATCGTTTCTCCAAAACGCTTTTTACAGGTATCGGATTATACCCGCATTTGCCGGCCAAGTCAAACAGAGAGGCGGATATAGCGCGCATTGTTTACAAAATCTATGATTTTTCGAGATAAACCGCAAGGAATCGGGCTAAGGCGTCCTGCCATGTAGGCAAAAGCGCAAATCCTGACACCATGAGTTTCGATTTGTCGAGACGGCTGTTGAAAGGCCGTCTTGCCTTGCTCAGGCCGTATTCTGCGGTAGTGACCGGAATAACCTTCGTGTTCAGCCCGGCAAGTCTGTATATCTCGCATGCAAAATCATACCAGGAGATGAAACCGCCCTCATTTGTAGCGTGATAACAACCGTATTTGTCCGTGACTATCATATCCGCTAAAAGCACGGCCAGATCCGGCGTATAGGTGGGAGTTCCGATCTGATCGTTCACCACTCTGACGGTATCGTGCGTTTTGGCAGCATTCAGCATGGTCTTCACGAAGTTTTTCCCGTTGAGTCCGAAGACCCAGGCTATGCGCACAACAAAAAACTTCTCCAGGGTCTCCGCAACGGCGAGCTCTCCGCCGAGCTTGCTCTCTCCGTATACATTCAGTGGGCTGAAGTCTCTGCAGTCCGGGTCCCAGGGCAGATCTCCCATACCGGAAAAAACATAGTCCGTGGAGATATAGAGCATTTTGCAGCCGAGTTTTTTGCAGATCTTTGCAATATTACCGGTTCCTTTGGAATTGACTGCAAAGACCTTCTCCCTGTTCTCCGCATCTTCCGCAGCATCAACAGCGGTCCATGCGGCGCAGTGGATCACGGCGTCCGGCGATATTCCTCTGAGCACCGCACTGACCGAGTCTGCGTCCGTTATATCCATGTCCGCCGATCCAAGTCCGAACACTTCGTGTCCACGTTTCTTCAGTTCTGTGACCACATCGGACCCTAGCTGACCCGTAGCTCCGGTAACTGCTATCCTCATCTTATCTGCTGCCGTACATTCTTTCATAATAGTTCCTGTATTCTCCGCTGATGATGTTCTCCCACCAGTCCGTGTTCTTCAGATACCAATCGATCGTCAGGTCTATGCCGTCCGCGAATCTCGTTTCCGGGAGCCAGCCGAGTTCATTATGGATCTTTGTCGGGTCGATGGCGTAACGCAGGTCATGTCCTTTCCTGTCAGTCACGAAACGGATCAGTGATTCGGGCTTGTTGAGCTTTTTGCAGATAAGCTTCACAATGTCGATGTTCTTCATCTCATTGTGTCCGCCGATGTTGTACACTTCCCCGACAGTGCCGTTATGTATGATAAGATCGATCGCCTTGCAGTGATCCTCCACATAGAGCCAGTCGCGCACGTTTTCCCCTTTGCCGTAGACCGGCAGCGGTCTGTCGTTGAGGGCATTGGCTATCATCAGCGGGATAAGCTTCTCGGGAAAATGGTACGGCCCGTAATTGTTGGAGCAGCGGCTTATGGTGGTCGGCAGATCATAGGTGCGGTTATAGGCCATGACCAGAAGATCCGCCGAAGCCTTGGAAGCGCTGTAAGGGCTGGAGGTATGGATCGGTGTCTGCTCTGTAAAGAACAGATCCGGTCTGTCAAGGGGCAGGTCGCCGTAGACTTCATCGGTGGACACCTGGTGATACCTCTTTATACCGTATTCACGGCAGGCATCCATCATCACCTGCGTGCCGAGGATATTGGTGCGAAGGAAGATCTCGGGACCTTCGATCGACCGGTCCACATGGCTCTCTGCTGCGAAGTTCACCACGATGTCCGGCTTCTCCTTCGCAAATATCTCATAGATGCCCTCACGGTCACAGATATTTGTTTTGTAGAAAGCAAAATTCGGATTCTTCAGTGCGCTTTCAAGCGTTGAGAGGTTCCCCGCATATGTGAGGCAGTCTACACAGATTACCCTGTAATCAGGATACTTTTTGAGCATGTAGTAGACGAAGTTCGAGCCTATGAAGCCGGCTCCTCCGGTTACCAGAACGGTCATTGATTGCCTCCTGTGAAAAATGGTTTTGATTCCGCCAGAGCAGGAAGGCGGAGGTCTTTTTCGCTTAATGTCATTTCTCCGGCATACGGCCACTCTATGGCGATGTCAGGGTCGTTCCATATGATCCCGCCCTCATCCTCCGGATGGTAGAGTTCATCGCATTTATATGCAAATTCCGCATAATCGGACAGAACCAGAAATCCATGGGCAAAACCGCGCGGGATCATGAACTGGCGGTGGTTTTCGCCGCTGAGGATTACGCCGGCCCATTTCCCGTAGGTGCCGCTCCCCTGTCTGAGATCAACGGCAACATCGAATACCTCTCCGCTCAGCACACGGACCAGCTTCGCCTGTGGATGCTCTTTCTGAAAATGGAGCCCTCTAAGCACGCCGCGTCTGCTGCTCGACTGGTTGTCCTGCACAAAACAGTAGTCCAGTCCTGCCTCCCGGAAATCCGACTCCTTATAGGTCTCCATGAAGTAGCCGCGCGCATCACCGTAAGTTTTGACATCGATGATGTATACGCCTTTGATGTCGGTTTCATGAAAAGTGAAATTACCCATCAGTACAGTATCTTCCCTTCTGCCACAGACCTGAGATGCGCTCCGTAGGGTGACTTCCCGTAGTTTTCCGCCGCCGCCAGAAGCATTTCCCTGTCTATCCAGCCAAACTTATAGGCGATCTCTTCCGGTGCCGAAATAACCACGCCCTGCCTTTTCTGCACCATTCTGACGAATTCGGAGGCCTCGATGAGGGTGTCCATCGTACCCGTATCGAGCCAGGCAAATCCCCTGCCGAGGATCTGCACATCAAGAATCCCCTCTTCCAGATACATCTCATTTAGAGTAGTTATCTCCAATTCGCCTCTTGCCGAAGGCCTGATCAGATCTGCTTTGTCAGATACTCCCGCCGGATAGAAATACAATCCCGTAACGGCGTAGTTCGATTTCGGCTTTGCCGGTTTTTCCTCTATGGAGATCGCTTTGCCGTCTTCGTCAAACTCCACCACTCCGAACCTCTCGGGGTCGGGAACATAGTAACCGAAGACCGTTGCCCTGCCGTTTACAGCATCAGCCGCTGCTTTCTTCAGGATCTTGCTGAAACCGTTCCCGTAAAAAATGTTGTCTCCGAGGATCATGGCGCCCGATTCTCCGGAGAGAAACTCCCTGCCGAGGATGAATGCCTGTGCAAGACCGTCCGGAGAAGGCTGGACCACATAGGACAGCTTAAGGCCGAACTGACTGCCATCTCCAAGAAGACGTTCGAAATTCGGAAGGTCCGTCGGCGTGGAGATGATGAGAATCTCCCTGATACCGGCAAGCATCAGGGTCGACAGCGGATAGAACACCATCGGCTTGTCATAGACCGGTAAAAGCTGCTTGGATGTTACTTTTGTAAGCGGGTAGAGTCTGGTCCCGGAGCCTCCCGCGAGAATAATACCTTTCATATATCCGAACTCCCTGTTATTCATTATTTCTGACGGAAAGGATGGCAAACGGCTTCAGCGATCCGTAGATGAATGTGAGGTGCACAGCCCTTTTCAGCAGCAAATATCTGCATTTGGTATTCTTTTTCCCGTAAAACGCGCGCATATCTTTTGAGAATATTGCAAATCTTTTCATTGCGGCTTCCTTAGGCGGTTTCTCCATACCGGAAAAACTCTGTTCGCAATATACCGGGACTGCGGCGATCTTTCTGCCGCGTTTTTTCATTTCTGCCAGGAACGACATGTCCACACAGTCAAGGAACAGTTTTTCATCGTATCTGTAATTGCGGAAAACATCAAGCCGAACAGTCATTCCGGAATTGAATGCAAGCAGGTTTTTCTCCGGCTCCGCTGCGCATTCCTCAAATGAATTGAAATGCGTCCTGCCTTTTTCTCTCCAGGGCGAGAGCATCCTGCCGTCTTGTACAAGGACTGGCAGAATAATATCCGCATTGCTGTTCTCCGCTGCAGACTTCATTTCGGAGATGAAGCTTCTTTTCAGGCAGGTGTCGTCATCAAGTATGCACAGTATTCCTTCGGCTCTATCCGCTTCAAGAAGATCCAGCGCACTATTGTAAGCCACTGGAAGCCCGCGGTTCCCATTGCCCCCCAGATAGACCCAGCCGTTCTCTTCACATTGCCTCCGGATCCCGAAGTCAGAATCGCTGTTGTCGTATATCAGCACACGAAAATCATGGTCCGCCTGAGTCAGCAGGCTCCTGCAGGCCGCGCTTTCACTGCACGTCTTGTTTCTTATGACTACAAATGCGTAAAGCCTGAGTTCTGACATTTTTCCGTCACTCATGTGCAAGTTCTCTGAGTATTCTTTCATTCATGACCTTGCGCTCCTTATCCACGAACCAGCCGTATTTATTGAAATACCTGCATGCGGAAATGACGTGCGCCTTCAGCATTTCCCGGTCAGAATACGATGCTCGGGTCTGCTTATGCACGATGGTGACTTCGGGATAATACAGCGTCTTTCCGACTCTGTGCAGACGGCGGATCAGATCGAAGTCCTCGCAGTACATGAAGAACCTCTCGTCAAAACTCAGATCATGGTCCTTCAGAGCCTTTGTACGTATAAACATGAAACACCCCGAAAGGCACGGGGGATCGATGATCCGGTCATATCCGAAGGATGCGAGGACATAGCGATCGTTGTTCTTTTTTATGATCCCCCTATTCGGGAAAAAACGGCGGAAGATAAGGTCGGCGGGCGTCGGAAGAAGCTTGCACAGATGCTGCACGGTCCCGGCCTCGTCAACGATCTTCGGAAGGATATATACGATATTCGGATCCGAGTCCGCAAACGCTGCAAGGCTGTCAATGACAGCCGGATCGAAGCGCAGGTCGGGATTCATTGCGATATGGTAATCCGAACCCGCTTCCAGAGCTTTTTTTATTCCTATGTTGTTCGCTTTCCCGTATCCGAGATTCTCCCCGTTGAAGATATACTCCACGTGAGGCCGTTTTTTTAGAGGATCAAGCGAGCTGTCGTATTCTGGAGAATTGTCCAGCAGGTAAAGCTTTCTCTCCTTGCTCGGCGCGAAGCTTTTCACAACGGTATCTACTTCATAAAAAGGCGTTTTATACAAAACGACCGATGCCGTGATCACTTTTGATCTCCTCTCAGCCGAGTTTCTTTTTCAGTGCTTTGGTTATCGGTTTCTCCAGCAGATAGAACGAGACGATACCGATGGCTATGTTGATCAGCACTACAATGAGTTCGGTCCATCTTGAGTCAAAGTTTATTCCGAGATGCACAAGGTTGTTCGCGCTCGACAGCAGAACATTGAACTCCATGTGCCAGATATATATGCCGAAAGAGATCTGACCGAGGAATCCGAAGAGTTTGCAGTCAAGCAGTTTCTGTACGGGTCCTGATTCAAACAGCACAACTATCGCGGGATAATAGATGAATATCAGCATGTAGAGCACGCCGTATTCCATTATGTCGTATTTGAAGACCATGAGCAGCGTAAAGCACACCACTGTGAAAAGGCTGATAAGGGTCCCCGCTGTTTTAGGCCTGTGCTCTGCCAGCACGGAAGCGATCAGCACTCCCAGAAAGAATGACATATATCCGCAGGCAGCGGCAAAACCGACAAAAGGCATATAGTACCATTCCCCGATGCCGCTGATCGAAGCGCCGAAAACGACCATGAAAAAGCAGGAATATCTCCAGTTTATCTTCAGCCGTTGGCTTGATCTGATCGCGATAAAGAATACGGCATAGCAGAGAAGAAGCACACTCAGATACCAGAGGTGGGAATTAACGAACATCTCATAGAATGGCCCACCCGCATTCATACCGACCGCAGTCACGATTATCTTCCAGACCGAGAAGTCAGCCCCGCGCCTTGTTATATATGTCATGATGCCGTATAAAACGGTACTTATAGCAGCCAGCGGAACGAGTCTTATTACCCTTGAGGAATAATACCTGTTGAAGCTTTGGCCATCAAGGATCCTTTTTATGCTGTTATAGGCAAAATAACCCGATACGATGAAGAACAGCTCGTTTACGATGCCCATGTACACTTTTCCGTAGGCAAAGCTCATTCTCGGGAAATGTAAGCCTAACTGCGCTTCATAGTGCGTCAGCACAAAGATTATAGCGCATATGAATTTGAGAAGATCCAGCGCGTAATCGCGTTTTTTGTTTTCCATGTTGATCATATACCTGTTCTTTTCATGTTTCCGAGGCCCCGGCAGTCCCGGCCGGTACGCGGGCAGTTTTCTTTTTTATGAATCTGTTCAGCGGTCTTTCCAGAATATAGTACGAAGCGAACCCTATCACTATATTGATCAGAACCATAATCACTTCCGTCCACCTGGATTCAAAATTGATCCCAAGATGGAGAAGACTGTTTGCTATATCCGCCAGCATGTTGAATTCAAAATGCCATACATAAATATCAAATGCTATCTCTCCGAGTATACGGAAACATTTTCTGTTGAGCAGGCAGTGAATGAGAGGCATCTCGATCAAAACAATAAGGGCCGGGAAATAAATGAAAATCATCATATAATTCATCCCGTAATCCATAATCTCGTACCGGAACGCTATCAGTGCCGTCAGAACTGCAATCACGGAACCGCTTATAATGCCGGCCAGTTTTCCCGGTTTCTGCCGACTCAATGCTGATGACAGCAGCACCCCTGTGAAAAACGCCATGTATCCGCGGCAAGCTTCGTGTCTCAGGAACGGAACAGTATCAAACCTGGCATAAGCCGATGCCCCTACAACTATCATGAAGAAACAGGCGTATCTCCAGTTTATCTTCAGCCGCTGACTGAGACGGATGCCAATAAAAAAGAAGGCATAGCATATTAAGAGAACACTCGTATACCAGAGATGAGAGTTGACGAACAGTTCGCGGAACGCCCCCCCGGCGTTAGCCCCGAGAGATGTGATGATCACCTGCCATACCGAAAAATCATTCTCGGGCCAGGCCCAACGGGCAAGAGCAGCATAAAAGACCGTGCTGATTGCACCAAGCGGGACAAGGCGAAGCACTTTTGATGAAAAGTATTTGTCAAAGCTAAGCCCGTTCTCGATCTTCTCTATGGCGTGAAAGGAAAGATAGCCTGAAAGCAAAAAGAACATCTCATTGACGAGCCCGACATAGAAAGTTCCACCGTTGAAGCGGATCCCGCTGAACTCAAGATGGAACATTCCCTCATAGTGGGTAAGGGTTATGAGTATGGCACATATGAATCTGAGCAGGTCAAGAGCATAATCGCGATTTCTGTTTTCCATAGGATTGTGTCCTGAAATGAATAATTATTATCGGCGTTTTCACGCCACTTTCTTTTTTATCAGCTTCGTGATGGGTCTTTCAATGAAATAGAATGAAAATATGCCTATAACAATGTTCAGAAGCACTACAACCATCTCGGCAGCACGGGTAGTGAAATTGATCCTGAGTTTGTACAGGTCATTTACTACTGCGCAGAAGGTATTAAAATCAAAATGCCAGATATAAACATTGAAGGCTATCTGCGCCATTGTGCCAAGCGCTCTGTGATTGAGCGCATTTTGAATCAGAGGTGTTTCGAAAAGTACAATCAAAGATGGATAAACAACAAATATCAGGATGAAACTGAGGCCGTACTCCATGATCTCAAATCTGAAAATGATCAGAAGCACCATGACGGCAACAATCAAAAAACTCACAATAAAAGCGGCATGACCAGGACGGTGCTTTTTAATAGCCGATGCAAGAAGAACTCCCGTAAAAAAAGCCATATAACCCCTTGCTGCTGATTCATTGCAAAACGGGATATTCCACGAGGCTGAAATAATTGAGGCGCCCAAAACAACCATAAAAATGCATCCGTATCTCCAGTTTAACCCAAACTTCTGTCCTGAGCGTATGATAATGAAGAAAAATGAATAGCATATAAGCAAAACACTTAAATACCACAAATGTGAATTGACGAGTACCTCAGTAAAAGGTCCACCTCGCTGTATACAAAGAGCTGTAACTATTGCCTTAAAAAGTGAAAATCCCTCTGTGCCCCACACGATGATATACATCGCCGAAAAAACGAAAGTACTCAGCACTGTCAGCGGAAACAACCTAAGTGCTTTCCCATACAAATAACTGTTATAGCTCAGCCCGTCATGTATCCTTCGGATGCTTGAAAAAGCGATGAATCCTGAAATCATGAAGAACAGTTCTACTACATTCCCGAAATAGAATCTGCCGGTTCCAAAATTCAAAGCATCAAATTGAGTTCCGAACGCGCGCTCATAATGATGCAAAACAATAAGTATGGTCGCGATAATTTTCAGAAAATCAAGAGCGTGGTCGCGTTTGTTCTTGAGAGTGTCTGTCATATGATGAATATTCCCGTATGATGATAAACAATAATTTTATTTCGTTTTGTCATCCGTATAATCTGATCTCCTAAGCCATTTTCTGATTTTTCTGACACCATAATTCCAACATCTGCTGATAAACTGCTTCACTTTGAAATAAAACACCCAGAGATCAATACTCTTTATCGTACTGCTGTCAATAAAAGATTTTACTCTGCACACAGATTCATAATACTGTTCTGAGACTGTTTCAATTGCGTATACCGTTTCAATCTCTTTCAAGCACTGATTACGCATCCTTTCAAGCAGTCCAGGATCATCAATCAGTGCTGCTATTGCCTCATACCATGCGTCCGCATTATTCTCACACAGCATGCCGTTTTCTCGATTCCTAACGGCTCTTTTATATGGTATGACATCAGAATAAACACCCACGATTCCATAGGATGCGTATTCAATAAATTTATTATAGTGCTTGCAGCTGCTGAATTCCGTAGGGATCATCGGAGCAAGTCCAATATCAAATCCCTGTTTGCTCATAACTGCTGTGTATGCAGTATAGTCTTTAACATAGTCCAAATATCTGAGACCGCACTCTTCAACAATTGCAGGTTTTGCTCCAAAAAAAGTGACCGTTATCCTTTCACCGTATTCGTTGATAAGCCTGCGGATAACATCAGAAATCAACGCTTCAAGGTCCTTTGTCCGGTCAAGGGATCCTGCAAAGCATAGGTTGATCTTTTCGCTTTTCTTTTCAGCGATTGTCCCTCTGAAAAGCGCCGGTTCTTCAATGATGGCAATCTCTTTAAACTGTCCTCCATACTTTTCCAATAATTTCGGGGATGGTGATGCAAAGCAATCGCACAGATTCATAATTTCCCGGATCATCTTCTGTGTTTTCCTTCTGTTGTAGAACGGTGCGCTTGCAATATGCGCGGGAACGTTCAGAAGATCGTCATCAAGGATATAAACAAGTCTTTTCCCCGCCTTTTTTGCCAGTTTAGCAAGGAACAGATCTATTTCAAGAGCGCCTCTGACTATAATGAACACGTCCGCCCATGAAAGCAATTCAGACGTCACATTAAACACTCTGGAATTCTTATACTCTATTTTGTTTTGCTTCGCCAACCACTGCAGCTGCGCGTGACCGCAAAGCACAGCGGAAGGAATCAGTTCCTGGTAAACAAGAAGGACATGTTCCATGAATACTCCGTTATCATCGTTAATCAGTTGGGGATAGCGCCCTGATTGTAAGCGTTGCATACTTCATCAGTTGGCCCGAGCATAATTTTCTTCCCATGCTCTATCCACAGCACTCTGTTGCAAAGCAACTTGATCTGCTCCATGGAATGAGAAACAAATAGCACAGTTGTCCCTCCTCCCATAAGCTCCATCATCCTCGCGTGGCTTTTTTCCTGAAAGTCCGAATCCCCAACGGAAAGGATTTCATCTACAATCAATATTTCCGGATCAACGATCGACGCAATTGAAAACGCCAATCTTGCCAGCATTCCAGAAGAATACGTGCGAAGCGGTGCCTCGATGAATTGTCCGAGTTCCGAAAAGTCGATTATCTCATTATATTTTGCCTTCAGGAACTCTTCGCTGTATCCGAGAATAGCACCGTTTAGAAATATGTTTTCTCTGCCCGTGAGTTCCATATCAAAACCTGACCCGAGTTCAAGCATCGGCACGACATTACCATATACTTTTACACTTCCTTCGGACGGCTTCAGTATCCCGGAAATAAGCTTGAGAGTAGTACTCTTCCCCGCTCCGTTGTGCCCGATCAGCCCAAGCGTCTCTCCCTTATCAACCGTGAATGAGAGACAATCCACCGCAGTAAAATCTGTATATTTAACTTTGCCTCGCAGTGCTTTTGTCACGTATTCCTTGATGGATCTTATTCTTTCAGTGTTCATGTGGAAGCGCATGGTCACATTGTCTACTTCTATCATTGTGTTCATCTCAGATACCCTTACAGATAAAGAATGAATTTATCCTGGCCTTTTTTGAATACCAACGAACCTGCAACAAGTGCGAGCACCGCAGCGAGAGCGCTTTTAAGAAAGGTTCCCGGAAGCGGCATAGCTTTATACATGATACAGCACCTGATGCTTGATATGAAGATATACATCGGGTTCAGCTCAAATATCTTCCGCAGTGTTCCGGGGATTATTTCAATGGAATAAAACACTGGTGTGAAATACATCCATATAGTCACAAGAATGCCCCACAAGAACTGGGTGTCACGAAAGTAGACCATTGCGCAGCTGAGCATCATGCCCACTCCCAAACTGAACAGGAAAAGGCAGAAGAAAAAGTATGGCGAGGCAAGGACAGCAAGCGAGAATCTGACACCCGTTATCAAACAGACAATAAGCATAGGTACCAATGAGATGACAAGATTTACAAGCGAAGAAATCGTTCTCGAAAGCGGATATATATACTTCGGCATATATACTTTTGTGATAAGACCGGCATTACCTACAATGGAGTTGAGCGTAAGGCTGCATGACTCATTGAAAAAAGAAAAGCAAATATTACCTACTATCAGATAGGCAGCAAAATATGGGATAGTATTCTTGAAAAGTGTTGAAAACACTATATATTGCACAAGCATCATGAGAAGTGGATTGAAAAAGCTCCAAAGAACACCAAGGACGGATCTGAGATACTTTGTTTTAAAGTCCCGCTTAACAAGCTGCCGCAGAAGAAACTTGTATCTGTGAAGGGATTCCACCACAGTGTAGATATAGCTGACCTTTCCCTTGTGCACCCTTATGGCGATCAGGCAGAAAAACAAAGCCAGTAATACTGACATACCGATCAAAAAATACCAGTAGTTCTCACAGAAGAAACCGCTGTCCCACTGCTCTCCCGCAATAAGACGGCAGATGATAGAGAAGATAATAAATAATACCCAAAATAATGAAAGGACTTTTAGAAACCGTCTTTCTGACTCTGAAACACGTAGCATCTTTTCCCTCCGAAAGAATACACAACTGGTCTATTGATACCGTTATAAAGAGGTAGATTCCATTATTCATTCTCATTTCCTGAAGTACAATCAGAAACGAGTTGACATTTATCTGCCTTTATAGTGCCTGTGTTACTTCTCGGGAAGGTATAGACCTTATGTGATTATTGTAAAAATGTGATAACTCAGGACACTACTGATTGTTGCTGATAAGGAGATTCTGTTTGTAGTTTAAAAACACTATTTCTTGATCCGTAGGGTAATTACACTCTTCTAGCGCTTTATCAATATCTTCATCATGATTCAATATGATTAGATAGTTATAATAATCGGGCGTTTGTATACAGGATCTTCGGAAACTATCTTGGTCAACACTCCATGCATCCATGGATCGGAAACAATAGCTTACGAAAAACTGGCTATAAGGTGTATATGTATATACCAACACATGTGCATCGTGGTCTGGAATACTGTTTTCCTTTTGAATTCGTTTAATATTTCTATAGCACCCGCCTGTTGCATAATCAGGTCTGGACAAATCATAAATCGAAGATGGTGCTGTAATGCAGAAGAACAACAAACACGCAATTCCCAGTTGTGCAACGATAGAATGCGCACTTTTTCTGTCTTTAAACATCTGAATTATTCTGATCCACTCAAGCATTGTCGCACAAACAAGAATGATTACCATTGAATTAACATATCGAGCATATGCCCCAAGAATCACTGCATCACTATCAGGCATATTGAAAACATACATGCCTAACAAACTGAATTTGTATATAAAATATGCAAAAACAATTAATAAAACAGGTTTCAAATGACTGCCTGTTTTTTTATTAAGTCTTCGTTCAAGAAAAAAACCTAATATGAACGTTCCTATACACATTAACAACGCTAACCATTCAATCGTCGTGTTTCCTTCTAGCAAAAACCATTTTCTAAAATAGTTTTCAATTATTTGTTCTATTTCCTCTCTTCCTTTTGCCTCATATATTTTCCTCATAGCAGCAATTGATATAGAATGTCTGGTTTCACCAGCATTATCAAACACAAGATCAATATGCCGATTCCACAGAAAAATCATACCTACAGGTACTGAAAATGATAGTTTTGCAGCTTGGATCCATTCTGTTCTCTTTCGATTCTGAATCAACAAAACAATCTCACATATATAAACAAAAATCAGGAAAATAATACCGCTGTTCTTAGTAATAGCAATCATGCCCATAACAGGGCAACTGAAGATTATCCCTATCTCAAGCTCATTTCTATATTTTATTAGTATTATCATTGACGCTATAGCGAGAAGGGGTAATATATTGTCTACTTTTAAATCATCTAAGCGGACATTAAAATGAAGCGCCCACAAAACAAACCCGGAAACTATGATCATCGGAATCAACTCATTGCTCTCAATCATGCCATAAAGACAAAACAGTAACGAAAAGACCAATAGAGCTTGAGCAAAGAGTGTAACTCCTTCTGAATATCCGGCTACTCTGCAAAAGAAGAACACAAGTCCCGCTGTTCCTGTTGGATAGCTTTGATAAGCAACTTCTGTTGTTGAGAAATTTGGCATCCTCCCAGTTTCTATCATTTCCCGGATGACAACACCCCAATGCGTTAATGTGTCTCCATCGGCATAAACACCATGATAGCAAAAATAACATAAATACATTACTGCTACCGCAAAGATAGCAGAATAAACATAATCCCGACGAATTCGTATGCTTTCTTTATTCTTAAAAAACTTAGAAACAACTTGAATAAAGGAAAAAGCTCCGGCAACACATATAAGAATCACTGCAAATTCCATGCAGTTTAATATTCCGGCAAAAAACATAACAGACCCTATAATTGATAATGTAATTGCAGGAACAAATGGCCATCTTTTTATTTTTTGACCAGCAAACAGCATCAATCCCGTCAGGACAAACGCTAACAGAATATAACGGAAATAAACCATGTTTTATGATTCTCACTTTTTCTTATAAAATAGCCGCAATCGTCTCAGCTCATCTAATTGCTTTTCTCTTTCGGAAAACTGGCTCCATGCCATTGAACACTCTTCTTTTAAATGCTTTACTTGATACGTTAACTCTTTACACTCCTGTTCTTTTACCCTTACTTTTTCCTCTAATTCATATTTTGCTTTCCTAAGTTCCTCTAATTGTTCTTCACGAACTGCAAACTGATTCCAAGCTACTATACACTCTTCCTCTTTCTGCCTTAAAAGCCCCATTAATTCTTTATTCTTTACACTGCTATCCGTCAGCATGGTTGAAGAATCGTCAATTGAAAACACATAGTTCTTATTATATGATCTGGCTGATCTATCTCCGAAAACATATGCTGCGAATCTATCTTCCAGAGCTTTGAACACCTGCTGTTCCTCTTCGCTGAAATCGCAACATGAATTAAGCTCCTCCCTACTGATAGTTGTGCTTTCCTGAAGTAAGAAAAACGCCCTCCAAACGATGTATTTCCATGGTAAAGGAAATGAAAACACCCATTCTGTATCAACAAAAAATAACATCTTATCCTTCTCGATCAGATTAGAAAAACTCATATCTATCGGAGCAGGAAAAGCACATTTCATAGGCGGAAGATCAATTTGACCAAATACAGATTTAAAGTCTTCATTTTCAGAGAATTTCTCGGGATCAGGATCCTTTCCAAGTCCTTTTATCAAATCAACATAATTATTGATTATTTCATTTCTTTTTCTGTTTGGAGATACTAGCAGTTTCTGCTGCAAATTCTCCCCAACGATTCTCTCAAACAGCAGACCGCCTTCAATATCCTCACATCCAGGTAAGTGCATCTGCGGTAATTTATCAGAAATGATTTTATATCCTTCTTTTATATTTCTGATTGCTTTATTATCGGCTGATCCTCGTCTTTTTATAACGTAATCATTGTAAAGCTCAGTAGTAACGATAAACCGTTCTTGTCGCTGAGTCGCAAATCTACAATATAATGCTAATTCTAATGGTTCTTGTCCGGCACATACAAAAAAAGAGTTTGATAATTGTAGCTGAAGCCCATTGTTAGCACATTCGCTTAACAGCTTATGCGGAACTGCAGAACAGTATTGGAATTCTCCACAATCCGGTGTATATGTGTACTCCATTGGCGCAAACTCATCTGCCTCTGCAGAGAATACTTGCTGAGGAAATTTATAATCAGGATACATTCCATAAAACTGTCTATGCGCATATCCGGTATCATATAGAAGCTGGTCTAAACCCTTGTATGAAAACGTTCTTGCACCACCATTTGGATAACCATATAAACCCTCGTTTACCTTCCAATGATGATCTTCTCTTGCTCCGCAAAAGTATTTTGCTCCAAATTGGTTTTCTATTGCTATCAACAAATGTCCATTTGGCTTAAGCATTCTTCTTAGATGATTCAGCAATTCTTCAAACGGAGAATCGCTGTTAACATATAACGGAGCATACTCTAATATACCTATCAGTGTAATAATGTCATATCTGGGTGTTTCAGGTAATGACATTACATTGTCAACAATGATTTCAATATTAGCTGCATTCTTATGTCGGACCGCATTAATCTTTGATCGTTCATATGAAACATCTACGCAAACCACATGTCGACATTTGCTGGAAAGCAAACCTGTTAAGGCTCCGCAACTGGCACCTACTTCAAGCACTTCCGCCTCAGGGGGTAATGGAAGCCATGATAATACATTTTCACGCTCTTTTGACAGATGGTAAAGTACGGGATACCTGTTATCCTTTAAAAGAATATCTATTTCAGGTTCTCCTTTTGATAGTCTTTCATACAATTCTGATTCTATAGGTCCATCTGTGTAAGTTGCTTCTTCAGGATTAATAAAACATTTAATTGTAACATTGCCGATTTTTACAGTCATAGTCTATTATCCCTTATGGAATAGTTTATCCAGCATAACCTTCAGCACCATACCGATACCGTTTTCTTTCCACAGTTTAAGTGCTGTTCGGATCTTTTTTATCAGTCTGTTCTCTTTTTTATTTTCCTCTTTTCCTTCATTGAAATAATTATCGAAGTACTCATTGCTTTCTGCAAAAGGATCTTCTATGGAAAACATAAGATTCCAATCTTTCCGATACTTCTTTCTGATTTCATTATCAACTGCTTCCCCGCTATAATAGTAACCATATGACCATTGCTTTGCAGAAATACCATCGAAATCATTGGCATTATGCTCAGATTCATAATCCCTGTACATTTTTCTGAATGCAACAGCATCTTCGCTCAGCCATTTATCCATACATTGTTCAGCAACTGGTCCAAAACCTGAATAATGCACAAATCTAATCGGCTGATTCTGTGCATAAAAAGAGCCATTTTTTTCTTCAATTTTGCACCCCAGCAACCCCCATGGTGCAAGATCATATCCGTAGTTCTTCAGAATTTTTACATTGAAGAAACAAGGCGCTAAATCAATCCACTTCTGATCTGTAAAAATGCCATTAGCCATGTCGTCATAGCAGTACAAATAAAGGCGTTCCGCCCACCACGAAAGCATTCTTAATGCTTCTTCAGATCTTGATATCGCCAAAAAGCCCAAGTTATATACGCCATGTGCAATGCTGGATATCTCCATGTCAATGTTTCCCGAGTGTAACAGATGCGGACATAAAACAATCTGGTTAGTCAGTAATTCCTTTTTTAATTCACAAAAATCGCTGTATACATAGCAATCCGGATCTAAATATACAAATTGGTTTTCATCTGGATACTCATTTAATAAAAAGAGGAAAAACCGTGCTTTTACTGCTGTTGATGCTTCAACAATCGAGTGTTTGAATACAAATCTGTCAAAGTTTCCCTCCCACATATCTTTGGAAAGAATAATGCGGTCAAAGCATTTATCCTGTTCAAGTTCAGATGGGATTTCTCTTTCTGTTAAACAAATAAAAAAGCTTACCTCCGGCATATTTCTTTTAATTGATTTTGCCAGTGTCCTTGCTTTATGAGCATAATTCGCACATATGGATGTAAAAATAATCATGTTACTTATCCTTTTTAAACAGTCTTTTGAAAAAATGCTTTATTCTGACGCATATCTCTATCAATGAAAAAGAGCGTTTCACGACCTTCTGATGCTGCTCACAAAACTCGCACCATTCACTAGTCTGCAGTTTCACTATTTTATTCAGTTCATCGATTCTAGTTGCTTTGGAACGGTTTTGAAATATCTGATCAATAAGGTTCCGTCTTAGTTCTGTGCAGTAAGTGTCAAAAATAGTTAAATAGAAGTCCCTGTGCCTGCTAAAAATCGCAGAATAAGTTTCCTGAACTCTCTCGTAATCATTAATAAACTCTGTCGTTCTAGAAGACTTTTTTATCCTATAGTGGAACCATACTTCGTCAAATTGTTTAACTGTCCTTCCAAGTTCCAAAATTGAAAGCCAGAAATCATAGTCTTCCATTCCATAATGAAAATCTTCGCAGAATCCACCTACTGCAACCCAATCCTCTTTTCTAAAAACAGCACTAACAAAGATACAATTATCAAGTATTTCATACTTGAAATCATAATCCGGTAACTCCCATTTTCCAGTCTGAAGGCCAAACAAATCCGCGTGACAATAAACAATACCCAAGTTGTCATCGGTTTCTAACTCTTCAACCGCCCTTTCTATATATGAAGCATCAATAATATCGTCGGCATCAAGCGGCAAAATATATTTCCCAGTTGATTCTTTTATTCCTCTGTTTCTCGCTCCAGCAGGACGTATATGATCTGTTCGAATAATCTTAAGGTTATGATAATTAATACTATTTAGAGCATTAACTGTTTTTTCGTCATCAGATCCATCATCTATTATCACCAGTTCTATTGGCGAATAAGTCTGTTTTTTTATAGAATCAACGGCTTCAAGCAAGTATTCTCCATCATTAAAACAAGGCATTATTACACTTACCGTAGGGTTCGGTTTTGTTGCTCTGACTTCCTCGTTCACAAGAATTCTCCTTATATCTAACGCGTTATATGTCTCAATTGGCTTGTTCCAATCACAATTAGCTTTGTTTCTTCTCATATATGAATAAGCATAGTAATTCAATTAATTATATCAGCCAAGTAGACATAATTCAATAAAAACGCAACCACTTCGAATAAAGGGGTGGCATCAGATACACACTGAAGTCCTTATAAACCCGACTATGATTTCAAAATGAGACAAAACAAATACACATGGGTTTACAAGCCGGTCCTCCAAAAAACAGTTCCGCCGCTGACTCACGGTACGTTGTACGAAGAATATGCTTTTTCCGCCGTGAATATGGACTTTCGGGTACTTAAGTAGTAATATGTTACAAGAGTTTTCGGAGGTCCCGATATGAGATGGATTGAGGTCTGTGTTCAGACTCCTTCAGAAGAAATGGACAGACGCTGTGAAGAGATGGCAGCGATGGGAGCTGAGGGCTTCGTGATAGAAGACGAAGCAGATTTCCGCAGCTTTCTCGAAAACAACAGGCAGTACTGGGATTATGTGGATGAAGAACTGGAGTCCAGATTCTCAGGTTTGAGCCGAATAAAATGCTATCTTGCCGATGATGAATCGGGGAGCGCGGTACTCGAACGGGTAATTGCTGCCTACGGTGGTAACGTCAGCACGTCCATAGTCCAGGACAGTGACTGGGAAAACAATTGGAGACAGTATTATGTTCCGATAGAGACTGGAAGGAAACTTGTGGTCGTACCCGAATGGCTCGATGCACCGGAGGACGGCCGTATTCCTCTCAGATTAGACCCCGGTCTGATCTTTGGTACAGGCAGCCACCCCACCACGAAGATGTGCCTTGCCGCTCTTGAGGACTATGCTTCTGCAGGGAAAAAAGTCCTCGATCTCGGCTGCGGCAGCGGAATATTGGGCATTGGCGCTCTCCTTCTCGGCTGTGAAAGCTGCACGGGAGCGGACATCGACCCCAAGGCTCCGGACGTGGCATTATCCAACGCAAAGCTCAACGGTATTAACCAGGCTCATTTCAGAATCTATGCCGGAGACATACTCAAAGACATCGGCATGAGAAAAATTCTCGGAACTGAATACGACATTATTCTTGCAAACATTGTATCCGATGTTATAATCCCGCTCGCCGGATATGTGCGGCAATTCATGAAGAAAGATGCCGTATTCATCACTTCCGGCATTATTGAGGGCAGGCAGGACGATGTTCTTGCCGCGCTGACAAAAAACGGATTTCAAATAGATCGCCATTTTTGCGAAGAGGAGTGGCACTGTTTTGTTTGTTCAACGGGAAAAGCTCAGGAATAAAAGAATAAAACACCTTCGGTCCGTTCTCATGGCCATGATTATTCTGTGTATGCTTCTGCCAACGGTCCTTGCCGCATGCGGAGCGGTGCCATCCGATCAGAACCCGCCGATCACAGAATCTTCATCACCTGTACTTCCGGAATCTGCAGATCCGGATCCAAATGAGTATTCTCATGCGGAAGCCGCCGCGGATAAAACAGATGATACAACTGAAGCTCAGCTGGTGGAAGATGCAGACACCTCGCCTCCGGAGGCGGACGATCTCCCTCCCGTTCAGGAAGTGCCGGAGCCTGCGGAGAAAAAAGCACGCAGAGTGGATTTCTCCGTAAAAGTCAATAACATTTCCACTACCGCTCCGACCGATGACAATCCTTACTCCGTTCAGAAATTTGAACGCGGCGCTCGCATGCGTCTGTTTCTTGACGAGCCCGTTTCCTCGCTCTACTTCATCTGGAATGATTTCCCGGGGCAGTTTTTTATAACGGTCGACGGGACAAGATACGAATATGACGGAAGTCAGTATCTGCATCAGTTTGTGGAGCTTCCCCAGGCTTCAGAGGACATACTCATAGCAATGCCTAACCGCCGGACGCAGCTGTGCGACATTTACGCTTTCACGGAAGGTACTCCTCCCGACTGGGTGCAGGTCTGGGAAACGCTCGGCGAGGACGAGACCGCGGATATGCTCCTCTTTCCCACCCATTCGGACGATGAATTCCTCTTTTTCGGCGGGGTGATCCCACTTTATGCCGGTGAGCAGGGGAAAAAACTGCAGGTAGTCTACATGAATATCTACATGGAGGATTTCGTGATCCGGACACATGAACTCCTGAATGGTCTCTGGTCTGCCGGATGCCATATCTACCCCGTTATCAACAATCAGGTGGACATGATGTTCGACTCAGTTGATGAAGCTGCGGCCTTTTACGGCTATGACAATTTCGTCTCCTTCCAGGTGGAGATGATCAGGCGCTTCAAGCCAAACGTGATAGTGGAGCACGATTTCGACGGGGAATACGGTCATCCTACCCATATCCTAAACGCATATTGCCTCGCCGATGCGGTCAACATGGCCAAGTCAGAGGAATACTATCCGGAATCTGCCGAAAAATACGGCGTGTGGGACACGCCGAAAACGTATTTCCATCTATACAAGGAAAATCCCATCGTTCTCGATTTCGAGACTCCTCTAGAGCATTTCGACGGCGCTACGGCCGCAGACATCGCCACAAGAGCATACGGTTATTACTACTCTCAACACCCGTATTACTGGGGAGTGTTTTTCAACGGGCCGTATGACTGCCACAAATGGGGCCTGTACCGGTCCACGGTCGGCCTTGATGAAGTCGGGGGCGACATGTTCGAAAACATCCCGGAAAACTGAAAACGGAGAGGCAAGCCTCTCCGTTTTTGTTTACTGTTTCTTGAATCCCCTTGTACTCTCATCCGGTGTGAACAGCACCAGCACCGTTCGCAGAATCAGTTTGAAATCGAGCCAGATATTTGCCTGCTCAATATACATCAGGTCATACATCAGCTTATCCTTCGGAGATGTATTATACCTTCCGTAGACCTGCGCCAGTCCCGTGAGTCCAGCTTTCATCCTCTGCCTGTAGGTAAATTCTGGAAGTTCAATACTGTATGCTCTGACATTTTCCACCATTTCCGGTCTGGGCCCGACGAGGCTCATCTCACCGATAAGAACATTGAACAACTGCGGGAATTCATCGATCCGGAACTTTCGAATAAACCTGCCTACTTTGGTTATCCTGTCATCATCCTCAGTAGCGGATACGTGGATATCTCCCACTTCCTCCCGCATAGATCTGAATTTGATGAGCTGGAATGTCCTTCCGCCTATGGTGATCCGGGGCTGTTTATAGAACACTCTTCCCCCGTCTTCTAATTTAATAGCAGCGGAAACGATGACGAACATCGGGATAAGAATTATTATTCCAATGAGTGAGAGCACTTCGTCAGCTGTCTTCTTAATAAAACGGTACACAAGATCGTTATTCTTGACAGGTGAAAAAATGACCGGCGTGTCTTCAAAGGAGATCATTTTACCGCCTGTGGAAACGATATCGTCCACTTCAAGATTATAGAAAATATCTTTCTTTGCCTTATATGCCCAGCTTATGATCTCGGATCTTTCGGCCGCCGGCAGCCCGTATATGAATACCGCATCCGCCTTTTCGATCTCGCCGACAGTCCTTTTGATATCCTGCGGTTCATATACTATTACAGTCGTAACCTCATACTGCTTTTCACGCGTTCCGATCTTTGAAACGAACTCCTCAACGTTCGCTTCCGGTGCGTGTATGACAACGCACTTCTGCGGCTTGAACAAAGCAAAAAAGATGTCGTTCCCGATAAAAGAAGCACATATGACGAAGACGATCTGAACTATATAAGCGGCAAGCAGCAGGACAGGTGCTTCATATACAAAGTGTCCTCCGTGAACGACCGTGATATCCATGATGCACAGGAAGAGATGGGCTATCAGATCGGAAAAGAGCAGGATCATCATCATTGAAAAAACGATCGATCTGCTCTTGCGTGAACCTACGTCCATCGCACCGTAGATCCTCGAAAGCATGCCGTATGAAACTGCAAAACTCATGGCCACTATGAGTGCCGTCCTCGACCTTGTGACTACGAAAGGGACCGCAAATGCCATAAGGACTGCAAAAATGCCATAGCAAACCACATATACAAACAGTTGATATAGTGATACGAGCAGGCTTTTTATCTTTACCGGCATGATATACCTCGATAAAAATATTATGTAAATCTTTCGAACATGCTGAATTTACCATAAAGGGTCTTGATTGTCAATCGCGCGGGTGCTCCATGCATTCCCTGAAAACAGTTGCCCGGCATGGCCGAATGGTATATACTCTATTCAAAAATGAACTATTCCGGAGGGTGAAAATGACACAGCCGAATGATGTGATGCGCGTCCCCGATGAAGAATGGGAGCAGTTCAAAAAAAACGTTTCAAAAGAAACGCTGTATTACAGCGGACAGGGAGACCTGCTGGATACAGCCGATGGTCGAAAAAACTTCTGCCAGCTGAACGAATCCGGTCTTTTCAGAAAAGACGACCCGAATTATCCCGGATACAAGATCTGGGTATTTAATAATCAGGGTGAAGGGATGGTCATAAAGAAACGCAGCCGGGCTGATCCTTCTCTGATGGAAAACACAGAATACAATGCCGACGGTATGGAGATAAGCAAGTCTTTCGAACCGGCATGATCTGAAATCCTCCTGCTCATGGCGATCCTCGCCCTGATCAGAAGACATATCCTATCATCGAGGGGAGGCGCACATAGCATTAAAAAGAGTATCATCGCCGCTGCATCACTGGCTTTCTTACTGACCGTGCTCTGCGCCTGTTCAGCAGCAGCTTCAGATCCGATGCAGGAGACCGAAATCCCGCTCCAGTCGGAATCTGAGACCGCTCCCGCCGTGACACCTGCTCCGACTCCTTCCCCGCCCCTGACTCCCTATATAAGCATTCTGGGCAAAGAGTATAAATACAATACAAGGTTTATCGATCTTTCCGGGATCACTTCCCAGGAATTGTCATCTGCAGCTGATGATATTGCCCGGCTGCAATACCTTCGCGATATCAATCTGCTGGATGAAAACAGGACCTGTTTTGATCTGGACAGCCTTCTTCTTTTAAAGGAAATAGTTCCGGATGCCGTGATCCATTGCTCATTCGATCTTTTCGGCAAGGCCGTCTGTTCAGAGGATGAGGAGATCATTTATGAAAAAGTGCCTATTGGGAATGACGGAGTCGACAGAATAAGAGAAGCCATCCCGCTGCTTCACAATTGTTCGAAACTGGTCCTTTCCGACTGCGGTATAGACAATGATATCATGGCTGAGCTTCGGGATGATTATCCAGATATCAAGATCGTCTGGAGGATAGTAGTCCACGGATACGGTCATATGACCGACATTGAGCGGATCCGCACGAACCTGATCGATGATAACGATGCGGAACTTCTGAAGTATTTCACCGATGTAAAATACATTGATATGGGACACAGAAAAAAACTGACGAACTGGGAATTCCTGAAATATATGCCGCACCTTCAGGTCCTGATCGTCTCTATCACGGATTTCTCGGACAAGGATCTCTGGTATCTGACGGAGTGTCATGAACTGGAATTTCTTGAAATGGCCTCCTGTCACGTGACAGACCTCTCCCCGCTCGCAGAGTGTACGAGCCTTGAGCATCTCTGTATCGGCAATCTGCCCGGTGTTACGGACATCTCTCCGCTGTACGGTCTGACCAATCTTAAAAGGCTTAGGATCTCACAGGACAATGTCCCTCAGGCGCAGAAAGATGAGATAACACGTCTTCTTCCGGACTGTCAGATGCTGTTCGGGCCTTTTCACTGGGGTTTTGCCGGATACTGGCGGTATGATGATGAGGGAAACTATGTTGATCGGTATGCTTTGTTGAGAGAACAGTTCGATTACGACGATTATCCATGGGCGGGTTGGGTCTGGTAAATCGTTTCCTCTTTTGTTGATACTGAGAATAAAAAACAGCGCTGTCTCAATGCTACGAGACAGCGCTGTTAATACTGTGATCAGATTTCCGTTATAGATCTCAGAGCTGGGGACCGGCTGAAACAAGCGCCTTGCCGGCCTCGTTGTATTCATACTTTGCAAAGTTCTTGATGAATCTTCCTGCGAGATCCTTCGCCTTGGCTTCCCAATCAGCAGGATCCGCATAGGTGTCGCGCGGATCAAGGATGCCGGTATCCACGCCGGTAAGCTCAGTGGGGACTTCAAGATTGAAGAACGGAATTACTTTGGTGGGAGACTCATTGATGGCTCCGTTCAGGATCGCATCGATGATGCCGCGGGTATCCTTAATGGAGATACGCTTGCCTGTTCCGTTCCATCCGGTATTCACCAGATATGCCTTTGCGCCGCTGGCCTGCATCCTCTTGACGAGTTCCTCCGCATACTTGGTGGGATGCAGCTCCAGGAAAGCCTGACCGAAGCAGGAAGAGAAGGTCGGGGTGGGCTCGGTGATGCCGCGCTCCGTTCCCGCGAGCTTGGCGGTGAAACCGGAGAGGAAGTAGTACTGAGTCTGCTCCGGGGTAAGTATGGAGACCGGAGGCAGAACGCCGAACGCGTCCGCAGAGAGGAAGATAACGCTCTTCGCAGCGGGAGCTGCTGAAACCGGGCGGACTATATTCTTTATATGGTCTATCGGGTAGGAAACACGGGTGTTTTCCGTGACGCTCTTATCGGAGAAATCGATCTTGCCGTTTTCGTCCACGGTGACGTTCTCGAGAAGGGCATTTCTCTTGATGGCGTTGTAGATATCTGGCTCGGAGTCTTTATCGAGGTTGATGACCTTCGCATAGCAGCCGCCTTCAAAGTTGAATACCCCCTGATCATCCCAGCCGTGCTCGTCATCGCCGATGAGGAGACGCTTCGGGTCAGTAGAAAGGGTGGTCTTGCCGGTGCCGGAGAGGCCAAAGAAGATAGCGGTGTTCTCCCCGTTCATATCGGTGTTGGCGGAGCAGTGCATTGCCGCGATCCCCTGCAGGGGCAGATAGTAGTTCATCATGGAGAACATGCCCTTCTTCATCTCGCCGCCGTACCAGGTATTGAGAATGACCTGCTCACGGCTGCTGATGTTGAAGACGACGGCCGTCTCGGAATTGAGACCGAGTTCTTTGTAGTTCTCCACTTTTGCCTTGGAAGCAACATAGCTGACAAAGTTGGGTTCAAAGTTCGCAAGTTCCTCAGCTGTTGGTTTGATGAACATGTTGAGCACGAAGTGAGCCTGCCATGCGACTTCCATTATGAAACGGATGGCCATTCTTGTGTCCTTGTTGGCTCCGCAGAATACATCCACCACATAAAGCTTCTTGTTGCTCAGCTGTTTGACGGCAAGATCTTTCACGACCGCCCATGTTTCTTCGGAAGCGGGGTGGTTGTCGTTTTTATACTCCTTGGAAGTCCACCAAACGGTATCTTTCGAGTTTTCATCCATAACGATGAATTTATCGTTAGGTGAGCGGCCGGTATAGATACCGGTCATAACGTTGACAGCGTCGAGTTCCGTGAGCTGTCCTTTGTCGAATCCCTCAAGGGAAGGATCCATCTCATCTTTGAACAGCTGCTCATAGGAAGGATTATAGACGATTTCGGTAGTACCGGTTATGCCGTATTTTTCAAGATTCAGTTCTGCCATAAAAACCTCCTGTTTTTTCCGACTGATCTGCTTTGCATTTCACAGCAAATAGATAGTCATTTTTTTAACCTTTAATATTATAATTGGAAAAAAGCCAAAGTTCAATCATTACTTTTAACGAATATCCATATAATTGATGCTGTTATTTACAGTATTATCATCAATTATCATCAACAGCGCAAAAACCGCCCGCAACACAGACGTTGCGGGCGGTTTGACATACGTAAAACAGTGCTGGATGACGTGTTTTATTTTTTCGTTCCGAACAGACCGCGGAGCAAAGCGGTTGAGCCGGTGCGCATAACGGATGACAGAGCGTTTCTCGCCGCTCTCTTGGCTATGGTACTGGAACTGGTGATCTTTCCGCCGGTGAGAGCATTGACGATGTTTGTGCTGAGTGAACTTGAAATGGAGGATGCCGCACTCGTAGCTGCCTTCTTTGCTGTGTTCTTCGCAGCATTCTTTTTCCTGAGCGCTTCCTTCTCAGCAGCAGCTGCCTCTTTTGCAGCCTGCTTCTCTGCTTCGGCGGCCTCTTTCGCGGCGGCTTTCTCCGCAGCAGCGGCTTCTCTTGCAGCCTGTTTCTCAGCCTCTGCAGCTTCTTTCGCAGCGGCTTTCTCGGCGGCGGCGGCTTCTTTCTGGCGCTGTTTCTCGGCTTCTGCCTCTTCCTTCAGGCGCTGAGCCTCGGCCTCTGCCTCCTCTTTCAGCCTCTGGAGTTCCGCCTCAGCCTCTTCCTTCAGACGCTGCAGTTCGAGCGTGGCAGCCTGGATGATTTCATAGGCGGATTCCCTGTCCTCAGCGTCTTTGTATTTAAGATAGAATTCGTCGGAGGTAACGGCATTGTTGACGGTCTCCTCCCCGGCAGAACCCATAAGACTCTGAGGCGGGAGTATCCTTGCACGCTCAACAATGGTCGGGATCCCGTCGTCATCAAGGAAGCTCACCAGCGCCTCGCCGACCGCGAGCTCCATGATCGCTTCCTGCGTATCGAACGCAGGATTCACCCTAAATGCCTTTGCCGCAGTCTTTACAGCCTTCATCTCAGAGGGGGTGTATGCGCGAAGAGCATGCTGGACCTTGTTCGAAAGCTGTGCAAGCACCTCGTTGGGGATATCGGACGGGCTCTGTGTCACGAAATAAACGCCGACGCCCTTGGAGCGGATGAGTTTTACGATCTGAACGATCTTCTGGAGAAGCGCTCTGGGTGTATCGGTAAAGAGCAGGTGCGCCTCATCGAAGAAGAAAACCATGCGAGGCTTTTCCACATCGCCGACCTCGGGAAGTTTCTCATACAGAGCCGAGAGCATCCAGAGCAGGAATGTTGCGTAGACCGTCGGGCTCTTGATCAGACGAGAGCTTTCGAGGATGTTGATATAGCCACGGCCTTCCTCGTCCGTGCGGAGGAAATTGGTGATGTCAAGTTCAGGCTCGCCGAAAAACTGCTCGCCGCCCTCATCCTCGAAGGTCAGCAGCGCGCGCTGGATGGCTCCGATGGAAGCAGCTGACACGTTGCCGTAGGAAGTGGTGAACTCAACACGGTTCTCACCGACATACTGCAGCATGGCGCGAAGATCCTTCAGGTCAAGCAGAAGAAGTCCCTGTTCGTCCGCGACCTTGAAGACGATGTTCAAAACGCCGGTTTGAACATCGGTCAGTCCGAGCAGACGGGAAAGAAGGGTCGGCCCCATTTCCGAAATGGTGACACGGACAGGAATGCCGTACTCTCCGAATATATCCCAAAACCGTGTCGGAAAAGATTTGAACGCGAAGCCTTCGGCACCAAAATAGGCAATTCTGGACTGCATGTCCTCGGAATCCTTTCCGGGCTTGCACATTCCCGAAATATCTCCCTTAACATCTGCCAGGAATACAGGAACTCCCATGTCGGAGAAGGATTCTGCCATGACCTTCATCGTAATGGTCTTGCCTGTACCTGTAGCGCCGGCAATCAGGCCGTGCCTGTTTGCCATTCTGGGAAGAAGATAGAGATTCTCTCCGGAAAGCTGGGATTTCGCCAACCAGATTTTTCTGTCTGTGAACATATGTTATCCTCCTTATAGTTATCTTGGAAAGTGATAAACACAATATCTTGTTTTATATTATCACATCGATTTGCTGATAACAACTGAAAAATCGTTCATTATGCATGATAAAAAGGATGAATAATTAATTCTGCTTTTAAAACACTCATGTACTATTTCAGCAATTTGCTGACCGTACTATAGCTTGCACTTGAATAGCACAGATCAGAGGCATGAATCACAATCACATCATCAACTTTGTTGTATTCCATGAACCTGGTGACAGAATAGTTATAATACCGCAGGTCAACCACATAAACACAGTGATAATGCTGTGTCAGATAATATACGAAAGGATTGCCAAATGACGTTTTTAATACCAGAACAGCAGAATCATCGTCAATATCGTTATTGATAAATGTGGCTTTTGCCTTGTCAGTCCCAAGGAATGTTATATACTGGTCGACTTTCCTCGTAGACCTGTCAAGAAGGAGATCCGTTTCTGTTCCCAACTTCAAACCGTTGGTATAGTCCATAAAGAGGTGAACATCTCCGGGTGGTTCATATGCATACACTATATCCGGATTATCCTTGATAGATTTTGGGGTTCCCCCTGTATAATAATAGGTTCCGAAAAAGTCCTCCCAAGCATATTCTTTATACTCTGAAAGCGGGACCGGAGTTTTCCCTGCGACATCACACCAAGCTTCATATGCATAGTATGCACCCAAAGCGGTCCAATGGGGATCTGATTTGAAAACAATATACTCATTGTTATGCTTTTGTAGATTTGGAAGAACATTTACCGTTTTTACATCTGAATTCATCAAACCATATATATAATCAAAAGCATCTTCTTCGATCACAAACCCGTATTTCTCACGATCTTCCCTTGTAAGCATTGATGACACGCTATGCGGAGCAATAATACAGTAGAAATCAGCCTTTCCACTGAGGGTTGAGGCGATTTTGTTTATCACCTTTGCATATAAATTGGCATATTCCAGATTGAATTCCGGATAGACAAAAAAATGGTCTCCTATAAATACTTTTGCCCCTCTGTCTTCAATCAGATCATCTTCGTCAATAATCAATCCGCCCCACTGCTCGTCGTCTTCGATGATTGGCTCATCATCTATAACCGGACTATCGATCTCTTCCACGGGATCAGTGATAACAGGATCTTCAGGTAAATCAAGACTGACTTCAGAAGGCTCTTTTGATGGAACGGGTATCGCATCTGCTACAGGTATGTCTCCGTAAATGGCAACCGTTCTTATGCCGTATACACTTTCAATCCTGTTAGCAAGACCAATCCAGTTTTCTCTGAGCGTAAATGTATCAGAAAACCAGTCTTCAATGGCTCTGAAATAATCACCCGAAGCGAGCCCCCCCACTGAGAACTTGGGAAACTCATCAAGTGTCCTTTTTTCCGAAATCGATACGGTAGGACGAAGCGGCAATATCCAAGCGATTACAGTTATTACCGCAAGGGCAAGAAAGAAGGGGCGATACCCGTGACGCTTTTTCTCTGTCGTTTCTTCATTTTGCTTTTTTATTTTTGAAGATTTCCTGCGTGTATCTCTTATTGGCCCGTCTGCCCGAGAGTTGTGTTGATCCGATTCAGACTCAAAAACCGCATTCTCATTAGTGTTTTCGTTTTCCTGAGCCGATAATAAAGCATCATCTGAAGCATGACTCTCCGCAAGATCGTTTTTCAAATTGCTGAGAAAATCATCAAAGCTATCAAATTCTCCATACCTTTTGTCTTGCATAAACACCTCAGAATCTGTAATACAGGAAGGGATTGTAACTTCCTCCGACAAGAGCTCCAGTTGATAGTATAAGCAATACCACAGGAATGACGGCATACTCAACAAACGCCACCATCTTTTCACCTATATTACTGCATGACATTTTTTTCTTCAGATAAATGCATATCAGCTTTATGGCGGGAGTTGCGGCAATAATGCCAAAGACTATCAGAAACAGATTATTTTTTAGCAGAGTCAAGGATGAAAAATCAGAAAAGGAATTACCATTGAGTCCAAACATGCTTTTTACGACCGTCAGACTGTATCTGAGATCACCAAAGCGGAAAAACGTTCTTTCGAGCATAAGTAAAATAAACAGATAAATGTGCGAGAATACTCCCGGTATTTTTTCCAGCCATTTCTGCAGGAAAGACTGTTCGAGAAGCATAAAGAAACACCAGTAAAGGCCCCAAAGGACATAACTCCACGCTGCCCCGTGCCATAGTCCGGTGCAGGACCAGATTACAAGCATCGTAAAAAGATTCTGCATAAACATTCCGGTCTTGCGATTTGTCTTCTTTGTGAAAAACTTCCTTATCTTCATGGCAGGACCAAGTGTCAGGGGATAGTAGAGATAGTCTCTGAACCACTGGCCAAGTGTCATATGCCATCTACGCCAGTATTCATTTGCTGTCTTTGCTATATACGGATAATTGAAGTTCTCCGGATAATGCAGGCCTACCATGAGTCCAAGTCCTATGGCCATTTCAGAATAAGCGGAAAAATCATAATACATCTGGAGTGTCGCAACTATCAGCCCAATCCAGGTCCCCGTCACAGATACATTTGATAACGCTGAATTATTAGCGGAAAAAAGAGCCGAATCGGATAAGACCGTGTCAGAAAGGAGAAGACTGTTGGCCAATTCTCCAAAAGTATTGGCAAGAAGAACTTTCTTTGCCAGACCGAGTGAAAAGCGAAAACAGCCTTTAGCCAAATCCGCCTTGTCATCACGGGAAACAAAAAGTTCGTTTGCAATTGTCTTATACCTAACTATCGGTCCGGCTATACACTGATGATATAAAGCTGCGAACAGCAAAACATGCCAGTATTCTTTCTGTGCCTCAGCCTCTCCCCTGTATACATCTATGACATAACTCAACAGCTGGAAAGTATAGAATGAGATTCCCAACGGCAGGGTAAGATTCTCAACGAATGCCGGAACATATCCCACCGTTGCAAACAGCATCTTCCCGTATTTAAAAA
Source organism: Oscillospiraceae bacterium (assembly GCA_017434755.1). Lineage (GTDB taxonomy): Bacteria > Bacillota > Clostridia > Oscillospirales > Oscillospiraceae > Limivicinus. The sequence continues at coordinate 119,134 of JAFRER010000021.1, forward strand.
GGCCAATCAGCCCGAGATTGACTATGCAGGCAAGAGTAAGCCAGCATTTTCGTTTCTTCTTTTCCGTTTTTTCCGTGTGCTGAATCAGAAGAGCGAACAACCAGTCAAAGAAAGACATCGCTATAAGCAACAGAATGTATTTCGGTTCGCCCCAAGTATAGAAGATGATTGAGAAAACCAGAAGGCATATGTTCTTTGCCTTCAGATTATGACAAAGAGCATATGCGATAAGACAGAGCGGAAGAAAAGCATATAAAAATATAAGACTGGAAAAAACCATATCAAACCTGCCGAAATAATAATGCTGTTTTAGTTAAGCTTTCTCTCTACCAATGCAACTATGCTGTCAATAGAATTGAAATTGTCCGGAACAAGATCTTCAAACGAGAATTCCACGTCATATTCCATGGAAAGTTCACCTATGATTTGCACAATCGTGAGAGAATCCAGCAGACCATCATCCATCATTCTGTCTGACGCTGAAAAATCCACCGAAGGGACCGCATCTTCAAGCAACTCAAGTATTTCCTGTTTCATCTGTTTTTTCTCCGTTTCTTTACGGGTAAGATTAAACCTTTATTTCAGACAATAGCGTTCTGTTGATTTTTCCGTTAGCGTTAAACGGCATGCTTTCCAGTACGATTACTCTCTGCGGGAGCATATAATCCGAAAGCATCGGTCTGAGGGCTTTTCGTATCGATACACCGGTCTCTTCCGATTCAGGGATCAGTTCACAGAAAAGCTTAATAAGCTGAAGATCCGCATCATATATACAGCAGCATCTCTGGATAAACGGAAGGCGGTCAGCCGCTGCTTCGATCTCGCCCAGTTCTATTCGCTTTCCGAGATGTTTGATTTGAAAATCAGATCGCGAGGCAAAAACAATATCCCCGTTTTCATTATATCTTGCTAAGTCCCCGCTGCGGAAAACCCGTTTTTTCACTCCGGAAGGAGTAACCATACTGATAAACCGCTCAGATGTTTTATCCGGATCATTGAAATAACACATAGCCAAAGCATCACCGGCAATCATCATCTCTCCGATCTCTCCCGGGGTTTCAATGAAACCAACTCCATCCGAAAGAAACACTTCACAATTGGAAAGAGCTCTACCAAGTGGAAGGACATCAGGGATATTGTCTCTGTCTATCTCATAATACGCACATATCCCCGCAATCTCGGAAGATCCATATAGGTTGACAAAACGAACCTCTGGAAGTGCTTCCGTCCATGCCCTCAGTTGTTTGGAAGGGAAAACCTCCCCAACAAAGAAAACGCTTCTCAGTGTTTCCGGCAACTGCTTCCGGAATGCTTTCATCTGAACGACCATAGACAGCGCCGTTGGTACCCAACATATATAACTTATTCGTTTTTGGTTAAGATATTGGATAAGAGCGGTCGGAAGCATAAAGTATTCAGAAGGGATTATTTCAAGTGTCGCACCGGTAAACAGCATCTGATAGATATCTTTGGCGGAAGCATCAAAAAAAAGAGGCGTCTGATTACCGATTATTTCCCTCTCCGACAGATCGAATGTTTTTGTATAAGCCTCTATGAAGCTTTTTACAGCCCCGTGGCTTTTCAGGACTCCTTTCGGCTTTCCGGTGGAACCCGAAGTATAGATCATGTAAAGCGGTGTATCATCGGAAATATCAGGTGGATCGATTTCATTCAGACCAATATGATCCAAATCAACATAAGAACCGGAAAAACCGATTTCTTCTATCACCTGTTTATTTGATCCTGATCCCAGAACGATTCTTGTGTCTGAATCCTTAAGCACGGCTTTGATTTTATCCTTGGGCATCGAAGGATCGACAGGAACATAAAAGCAACCGTTATATACTGCACCAAAAAAAGCGCAGACGGTATCCGCAGACCTGTTGACCATTACAGCAACCGGTTCATTTGAGCCGCAGGATTTTCTTATCTCTGCGCCTATTCTGCGCGAAACAATCATAAGTTCTCTGAAAGAATATGTTTTTTCGCCGCAGGCTACCGCAGTTTTATCCGGAAATGCTGCTGCAGTTCTTTCAAGATAATCAATAATGCCTTTCATCATTCACCAAAAAGCTTCAAATCACTTGTCTGTCTCTTTGAAGACCCATTTCTTTTGAATGAAATAGCTGATGCAGAACAGAAGCGTATCTACGCCGATTTTCACAAATGTGGCAATACTCGGATTCGAAATGCTCATTTTTGCAACCAAATCCCTCAGCAGAAACATGGATACAATCATCTGCGGAAGACATACGCAGTAATACTCCAGCAAATCCTTCCAATAGCGGTCCCGGCTTCGGAAAACGAAGAATTTGTTCATATTGAAGTTAAAAAGCGAAGAAGGTATGCGCGCAGCTATATGCGATGCAGCAGTAATCACACCTGTGGGCAGATTTTCCCCCATTACTCCCGGTGAATGAAAGAAATACAGGAAAAGCCGGAACAGCGCAACATCCAGCACAAAGGAAGACACCGAGCTTATCACATAGCGGATCGCAGATGAATCCGAAAAGATGAAGCGGAGCATCACCTTGAATATCTTCCACGAATCCTTTACAGCGTTATAATGCGAAGAGTAATCGTCCGGATCATAGACCGTCTCAATTGGCTGTTCAACGAAACCGATACCCATTTTTTTCATTTGGAGAAGCATATTGGTCTCGTATTCAAAGCGCTCCCCCTCCATCTCGCAGAACTGAGGGAGGAACTCTGCCGGAATGGCACGCAGGCCGGTCTGTGTGTCCGAGATTCTGATCCCGAAAAGAAGGCGGAACATGCGTGACGTGGTCTTGTTTCCTGCGACGGATCTAGGCGGGACGCCGGGAGCGTCGAAGTCCCGGCAACCCATTATGACCTTGTCTTTGTTATCAAGAAGAGCGTCGCCGCACGCAATGATATCCTTCGTAAGATGCTGCCCGTCTCCGTCGATGGTCACAGCGCCTTCCATTTGCGGCAGGTTTTCCATAATATAGGAAAACGCCGTTTTCAATGCCCGTCCCTTGCCCTTGTTCACCTCGTGGTGGATGACGGTACACTGCGGGTAACCCGCAGCCTCATCGAACCATTTCTGACGCTCTTCGCAGCTTCCATCATCGACTATAACGATATTCGCAAAGCCAGCTTCCACGAGTCCCTGAACGACCTTCCCGAATTTCGCATCCGGATCGAGAGACGGAAGAACGACCGCAATCCGTTCAAGACACTTACTTTCTGTCACTTTTCATCCCCCGGATCAATAGCTCATCATTTCCTTCGCATACAGCCCACTGTCGAGCCAGCTGACAAATATGCGGGCATTGTTTTCCGTAACTACATAGCCGTTGTTGCCGAGAGTATTCACGTAGTAGGTAATATCACAGAGATACTCCCCATCTTTCAGTTTGATGCAGTAGTGGACATCCACCGACTGAAGTTCGTTAGCTTTGTTGTTCGACCACACCATGCCCTCAAGAGCACTGTTCATTCTGTTCGCCAAATCGCTCCCCGGGAGCAGATACGGCTTGAGCTTGCCGTAATTGGTATAAATCAGATCTCTATGGCTTCCCATGAAACCCACATAATACGTGCAGTACTCATTGAGGAATTTTGTCAGACGGTCTGTTTCCTCCTGCGTGCAGGTATTCATGATGTTGTTGATGATAATATTCTCAAAATTGCTGTCTATGGGATACTCTGTCCCGTTTTCATCAAAAACTCTGAACTCCACATCTCCCAGATAGTTGTCAACGGAATAAGTAAGCATAGACGGGAATTCGAAACCGTATCCGGAAAGATATTCCAGACTGCCGTAATTCTTAACACTGCCGGTAACATACTGCCCGCCGAGAGTATAGCCGTTGCATTTGACCGTAAAAGTCTCCGGCACTGTAACAGACGCGGAATTGTCCTCCCGGATGAAAGAAAAATCCATTTCCTCGTCTGTCACATCCCAAAACCGGAAACCGATCTCTTCCTCTTCGTTCTGCTCAAGGGTGACCTTGCCGAAAGATCTCTGGTTGCTGAGGAGATTGTATACGACCTTTGTCTCCGTGCTTTCCGCGGCATTTTTGCTGTATTTCACGTCACGGAGATACGGCCTTACATAACCATCGAATATCTCTTCCCTCGACTGAATGTTGTTATCGAATGTCCCGAGAAAATCATAGACGAGATAATAGACCCTTTCCTCGCTGAAATCCTCCATGTAGGCCTGCATTGCCGTTGAAGCCCTGGTTTTCTCGTAGGCTTCGATGAACCTCCACAGCATGATCAGCCCGATAACGAGAATGCATATGAAGATGACCGCGTAGAAGAGCATCACATATGCAAAGCTTCTTTTCTTTTTTGTTCTCTGCATATGTCAGTCCTCCTTCGCGAGCACGATGAAGGTATCAGGTACCGGACGTATCCCGATAACAGACGCGCAATTGTTGATATAATCACCCTCGAACCACATCAGTGAAGACGAACCGCCGTCAAGATTGCAGGCGTTGACAGCACCGTAACGTACCATGATCTCTGCTATATCGAGATAGGTCGCTCCCATGCTGATAACCTGCCTGCCGTCTATCACCAGCAGGAGCACTGCTCCGTCAGAGCGCTGCCCTATCGCTGTTCTGGGATTGACGCCGCTGACAAGGGAGCTTTCGTCGGCCATTTCACCATTGACGACAAGCGCCGGTCCGAAACAGACACCGTACTGGATGTCCGCATCGATGATCTGCTGTTTGCTCATTTTGCCCACATGCATGATATGATTGCTGTCAAATCCGACAAATCCTTTGCCAACACCGAGTTCGGCATAATAGATCTTGCCGTCGAACACGACAAGGCTGTCGGGAATAGATCCGTTCCCCTGACCGTTCGGATCGTAGAAGCCGCCCGCATTGATTCCCGCGACCGCATGATAGTATTCCACCATCTCCGCCACGGTATAACCTCTGTAGCCAAAGCTGGACGGAACGCAGCCCATTATCACCCTTGAGGGATCCAACACCACCATCATGTACCCGGAATACCCGCTGCCATGGACCTCTTCAACTATTATCCCGTCGCCGTCTTCATCCACAAGTCCCCACTGATCCGTTGCCGGCTGAGCGCTCGTTTCAACGGTCTGCTCTGGGTCTTTCGCAGCGATCGTAACAAGAGACGTATCAGTTGGCGGGATATAGACATCGTCGCTTTTTGCCTCTATCGCAGCTATTTCCTCGTCGGTAAAGAAGATATTTGCCAGAAAGCCGATGGCGCTCGTCTCTCTCACCGACATGACGAAGAGATCCCTTGCACTTTCGGAAGGCCCCTTGCACAGAACAAACATGATGCTGTAAAGAGCAAAGGCAATAAGCAATACCGTCTCTATGAGCAGAGCAATGGTTTTTAATACGCCCTTGACGATCTTTACTGCCATACTGTCTTTTTTTTGTTTTTGATTCTGTCGATCCATATTTGAACACTTTCGCACGAATAATACTCTTTTGGAACTTATATAATTTATCAAAAAACCGCATCCGTGTAAAGAGTTTCGTGGAAACCCGATCTTCCTGTTTACAAATTCGATAAAAAAAGCATATTATATTCTTATTATTATACTCGCTACTTTTTTAGGACGAGAGCCGGAGATGCCGATGAAACCAATAGTCAGAAAAATCATATCCGCTTTGCTGCTTCTGACATTCGCATACTTGTCCGCAAGTCAGAGAAGCAATGGCTCGATGCAGCTTTCTTCGGTGCAGACGGAATACACGGAGAAAGAACCGGAAAGAATTCCGGAGACAGAAATGCCGATTCCGGTAAGCTCCGGTGCAGACGAAGCCGAAGTCGAGGTTCCAGAACAAATTCCCCCAAGCCTTGATCCGAAGCCTGAATACACATTCCCGGATGATTTTACCACTCAGCTTTTGCCGCCTGACTGGTTCGAGGAAAGCCTTTCTCCCGGCAGTGTCGAGACGGTTGAATATCCTGCGACCGATTACCGCAGCGGGAAAGAGATCGTTAAACAAATGGATGTTTATCTTCCCTTCGGATATACCCCGGAGATACAGTATGACGTTCTTATCCTCACACATGGTGCCGGAAGTGATGAAAGCTACTGGTTCTCCGAGGATCATGAATATGGCGGAGAAAAGGTAAATGCCAAGAACCTTGTTGACAACATGATCTTCCGGAAAGCCTGCAGGCCTTTGATAATCGCATCGGTGACATGCACCAACGAAGTATCCTGTTCCGGAAAAGCCTATAACTGGGATCAGCTGCTCCTTGACGGATACCAGCTATCCCGTGAGATTGCCGAAGACATCCTCCCGTTCCTTGCAGAACACTATTCGACCCATGCGGCCGGATCAGGCAGTGCGGCTCTTTCTCAAGCCAGAGACCATTTTGCCTATTTCGGGCTTTCGTGGAGCGCGATGTTCGGATACCTTGCTATTCTCCCGGAAAACATGGATTATTTCTCATGGTATGCCCTCATTGCCCCGTCAAAAGTCAATATATCCGGCAAAATGGATACTATTTCCGAGAAGAACGAATCTTTTCCCATACACGCTCTGTATGCGGGTGTAGGATCAAAGGACCAGGTACGCGCCGAGTCGGAAGCCATTTATTCCTCTTTAATCAGAAACGGAACTTTTTCGGACGGCGGGAATGCATTTCAGGTGATAACAAAGAATGTTAACCACCATTTCGAATCCTGGTGTACAAGTTTGTATAACTGCCTGCTTCTGTTCTTCTGACAGAAAAAGACCGCGGAATACCGCGGTCTTTTTTTTACTGTTCGGCATAAGCCAGAAACTCCTGCTCGCTCAGGTTCAGATACGTGCAGATTGCAGTCCGGCAGATCGCTCCGTAATCGACCTTGTTTTTTACTATAAAGCTCTTCAGCCTGTTCATATGGTAGTTGTAATCCTTTAGAGGCCTTTCCCACCTTGAACAGTCTCTTTCGATCTCGGGAAGGATCTCCTGCTCCAGTTCGTCTATCTTGTTCAGCACATTCTCATTTGTAAACACAGTCGTGAGTGCCGTTGCCGCCCTGCGAAGGTATTTTCCCCTGAATTCCTCGTTTTTAAGCAGTCTTGACATCAGCTGCGCCATGTAGCTGACTTCATAGTTCAATCTGTATGTATTGTAAAAGGCGTATTCGTGATACTCAAACGTGTGATCCAGATCATACAGGGCTATATGCCACTTGCCGTTTCCTTCGGAAGACCTGTAGAATGTGACATTCCGGTAGAAGATATCCCAGTTTCCCGTGTACCCCTGTACGACATACCAGTCAATGAAGTTATCTATATCGATCAGTTCCGCGATCTTATCATAGTTTGCCTGAATGCTGAGATCGTTGTACATGGCAAACAGGAACACTTCGCTATACATCGGGATACGCGTGGAGTTGATTCTGATGTCCTCAAGGGTGACGGTTTCAAGACTGCCTTTGCTGACTCCTTCGCAATCGGCGATGTACTGCTCGTTCACTTTTTCCTTCAAACAGTAGATGCCCCAGTATTCTCCGTTGATGTATACAACACAGTATTTGCCGTGCTGATTGACAAGATCGTCCGTAAATTCATACGCAAGATCCTGGCAAAGTTCATTCCTTATATATGCTTTTCCGTTATCATTGCCGGTTCTGAGAGAAAGCATGTAATAGTCTTTAACACCGTTTCCGAAAAGGTCGCAGCTCAGCTTGTCCTGTCCGAACGCGCCGCTGAATTTTACACGCATTCCCTTTTTCTTATACTCACTCAGGCTCGCCTGTCCGGTGAGCTTTACCGTGCAGCCGAGATTGAAAACCTCTCCGTCCTCATAAAGCGCCACATTGGAGGGTAGGTCGACGGTCTTGTCCAATCGTTTGCAGGCCCCGTTATATGCCTTGATGTCATCTATCACCAGACTTACCACAGGAAGAGAACAGTTTTCATTGAGGAAAAAGCTGAACGTGGAAGGCCTGCTGTCCATTGCCCCGGAGATCACCGAGACCGCCCTTATCACGGTAGTCCCGGTAATGTTAATAGGCCCTGAATAGAGCATGCTCTCAGATGTAGGGACCGTACCGTCGAGAGTATAGTAAACAGTCCCTTCGCCTTTCAGTTCCACCTCAAGGCTGTCCGTATCTTCATACACTCCCTGCATGGTGAGGCAGACCGGTGATGAGGCAACGTATCTGTATCCTCCGGTATTATCCTTGCGGGGAGACGGGGAAGAATAATAGAAAAAGCCGTTTTTCCCGCTCGTTCTTCCAAGACTGCATCCATAAGGTATATCCTTCAGCGGAACATAATCTGTCAGTCCGGACGAATCACTGAGATAAAGCTGCTCCTCCTGAGAATTGAGCGAGAAATCTGCAAAGAGAAACATCTCTTCATCCGATGCTTCGATCTCTGGATCACACAGCACGATAATACTGCTTCCGGCAGCAAGTTCGCGTTCCGGAAATCTCCATTTCTTCAGATCCTTATTTGTGTCCGACAAATAATAGCCTGCCAGCTGCACAGGAGCAGATGAGATATTCTTTATTTCCACCCAGTCGGGATACTCGGTTTTATACCTCAGCGTGGTATAATTGGCCGTCATCACTTCGCTGATCACAAGCGGTCCGGCAATCTGCAGGGTCTCCTGCCATTCGATATACCCTTCGGACGTGTTCGGAAATCCCGGAGACGGATAAAGGGTATTTTCTGTCTCTCCGTCAGCGTTTCTGATACAAGAGGTGTCAGCCTGTGACGCCGTGCAGATCATCATATCCGCCATATTCCCGGAAGAATCATACAGATATACAGTCTCTCCCTCAGATACCGCAAAATCGGTATGCATCTGTCCGGACAGAATGTTTTTCCCGTCCGCGAACACAAGAAGATATTCCCCCGGAGCGATTTCAGTATCAGGGAAAACCCAGCCTTCCTCTTTCCCACGCTCATCCGACAGCCTCCAGCCGGCAAGTGAGATCGTCTCATCCGAAAGGTTGATCAGCTCGATATAATCCGGGAATTCTCCGTTTTCATCACGAAGAGTCGCACGGTTTTTCGGCATTATTTCCGAAATGCATACCGTCTTTTCCTCAACTGTGTTTTCACCGTCTTCAGATGCTCCGCTCTGTGATATTCCCAGAAATACGGATTCCCCGTCCTCAGCAACATTGCTTTCAACAGTTGTTTCAGAGCCTTTACCGCGGAGGAAGACCATTGTGATCACAGCAGCCGCAATGGCAAGCATTGCCGCTGCAATAAGGATCACCTTCCCGGAAAGGCGCGTTTTATTTCTTTTTTTGCTTTTACTCAGATGCTGCATGATTTTTCCCTATGTTTTTTCAGGTTCTTGTATTATAATATTACCTGTTGAACCTGTCAAATCCAATATGACCGTTGTCCCGGACTGTTTCATCCGGAGTATGGCGTATATTCTATTTCGGAGTCATTTATGCACAAGAAAAGAGTATTGATAACTGTTTTGATCGTATTATTCGTTTTTGCCGCGTCTGCTGCATGCGGAAGGACTTCCGGCACACCGACACCTCCTCCGGATGTATCGCCCGAGGAACTGCCGCCTGCCTCTGTGCCGGTCGAAACGCCCGAACCGGAGCCAATGTCCGTTATCCTTACCGCTCCGGACGGTTCTGACCTTACGGTATTTGAATATGATACAGAAGTTTTCATAGCCGACTCTGCTTTTATTCCCGGCCTTGTCGATAATGCCGCGCTTCTTCCCGCAATACGGTCGATCCGTTTGGAAGACGGTCTCGACTTTTCTCTTCAGGACATTGAGGAACTGGAGGCAGTTTATCCGGAGGCGGAGATAATCTATCATGTTGTCATAAACGGAAAAGAACTATCGCTTGATTCCACGGTCATTGATTTGAGCTCTCTTCCTGCAGACCGGATCGCCGAAGCGGTCCGTGAACTCAAAAAGCTTCCATTCCTTCAGAAAGTGGAACTGACACCTGCCGCATCCGTTACCGGTGACGCTGCGAAAATAGCCGAATCGAAAACCGGGGCTGTGTTCAATGACAATCTCACGATCGATCAGGTCGCCGAGCTTGTTTCTTCCAGACCGGACGTCGTATTCGACTATAAGTTCCTGCTCTACGGAAAAACGGTCTCGACTGCCGATGAACGTCTGGAATACGTTGATGTCAATATTGGCGACGACGGAGTCGATTCGGTAATAAGGCCCATCATGCCCGCCATGAGCAACCTGAAATACCTGAAACTTGACAGATGCGAAGTCAAAAGTCCTGTAATGGCACAGCTGAGGGATGATTATCCGGATGTTAAAGTCGTGTGGAGAATATACTTCAGCAATTACGGATATCCTGTTGACGGAGTGCTTTCCATATATAATTGCCTTACAGACACTGAAAAAGTCTGGGGAACGGGATTTGTTTCTGATTTCTATGCTGAGGAGCTTAAATACTGCACCGATGTGAAATATCTGGATCTCGGGCACAACTGCATCACAAATGTAGATTTTGTAAGGTATATGCCCGATCTTGAGGTGGCCATTCTTTCCGTATCATGGCTTGAAAGTCTTGATCCTCTTGCATCCTGTCCGAAACTCGAGTATCTTGAGTGCTTCAGTACCAACATTGAAGATCTGTCTCCTCTGGCTGCCTGTACAAATCTAAAGCATCTCAACATAGGCAGTCCGAGAGCCGCACACCCCTTTACAGACCTTTCCCCGCTTTACGGTTTGGATCTTGAGCGTCTTTACTGCACATCCAGCAAAATCCCCGTGTCTCAGCAGGAGGAATTCAAGACCCTGCATCCCGAATGCGAATGCGAATTCGGCCTTGTTTCTCCAGACGGGAAATGGAAGTTCCTCGACGGCAACAGTAAGAACAACGTACCGTCCAATCGGACGGAGATGTATGCAAAAATCAGTGAGATCTTCGGATACGATACTTATTCTTATTCAAGGTGACCGCGACATTCATGCGGTGGCTGATCGGTCGAGGTTATTCTTAATTTAATAAGCCTTTTAATAAATCCGATTATTCAAAGGAGGACAATCTCATGAGCAAATTCTGCCCGGAATGCGGCACATCAAATAAGGATGAGGCCATGTTCTGCACAAACTGTGGTGCCCGGCTTCCGGATACTCCTCAGACTGCTGAACCCGCTCCGCCCTTAACAGCATCCTCTTCGAAAGCAGAAAAACCAGCTTCACCCAAGAAAAAGCTGATGCTGCCTATGATCATAGGGATCGCTGCTGTCGCCGTGATAGCCATCGTACTTGCCGTTATGGTCTTCTCAGGCTCATTCGACAAAATGAGCGCCACCTCAAAAGCCGGCAAGGGAGATTATATCGGTGCCCTTGAGAGCTATGAAAAATACCTCAGCCGCAGCGGCAAAGAATCTACTGAGACCCTTTCAAGGGCAGCTCTTTATGCTCTGAGTGCAGGAGACGCGGACAAGGCTCTCATGTATGCAAGAAGTGTTCCCGAAAAAAGCGAGGAATCGATCAGTGTGGAAGGCCGAGCCGCCATGGTCCTGGCAGGGAAAGCTGAGAAAAACGAAGACTGGGAAAAAGCTGTCTCTATCCTTGAAGGCTGTTCCTACAGTGATGCTGAGGAAATGCTGGAAGAAATGCGATATAATTATGGTGTAGAACTCATGTCAGCCGAAAACTGGGAGAAAGCAGCCGAACAGTTCAGAGAAACTTCTTATGCCGACAGTAAAGATATGTTGGCAAAATGCGAGTTTGCGATGTCGGTCGATGCTAATTTTCTTTCCGACATTGTGACTTTCTGTTACGGTTTTATTGACGTAGGATTTGATACGGAAACCGAAGAGTTCTCTGCTCTTATGCCCATCCTTGAGAAGTATTCCTCTGCCAGCTTTAAAGATCCGGAACTGCAAGAATACGCTACGGCGTTTGTGTCCGACATGCAGATCTACGAATCAATACTCTCCTCCAACAGCAGCCGGTATACCAAGCAGCAAAAGATGTGTGATCCACTTGCTGACGCGATCGATCAGCTGTCCGGCATCAACAAGCTCTATCCGTTTGAGAAAACCGACTGGTACGCGATATCCGATCATTTTAAAACCAAGGAATACTGGAAAGAACTGAGTCAAGTCGTGCGGACGATTGCTGAGGATATGGCCCAGAAAACATCTTCCGGCTATTATACCAACCAGGAGCAACAGATCCGTGTGCCGAACAACACAAAGTATGAAGTCAGAGCAACATTCTGGTTCTATTGCTATGATTCCAGCTACAAGCTTGTAAGCACGGATCAGGTCTCGACATCTCTCAAAAGAGGGACGAGGACCCGGGTGCTGTTTGCCTGCGTAGCCAGTAAAGTCTCGACCTGGGACTATGATTTTATTGTAGAGAGTTTCTGGTAAGCCAAAGGGCTGAACAAAAAACCTCGTACCCGAAGGTACGAGGTTTTTTGTTGCTCAGATAATCTGAGAATTACTCATTGATGGCAATAACAACACCGGAGCCGACGGTACGGCCGCCTTCACGGATAGCGAAGCGGAGTCCGTTCTCGATGGCGATCGGGGTGATCAGTTCTACGTCCATGTCGACGTTGTCGCCGGGCATGCACATCTCAACGCCTTCAGGAAGGGAGATGACGCCGGTAACGTCGGTGGTACGGAAGTAGAACTGGGGACGGTAGTTGTTGAAGAACGGGGTGTGACGGCCGCCTTCTTCCTTGCTCAGGACGTAGACCTGACCCTTGAACTTGGTGTGGGGGTGGATGCTCTTGGGAGCAGCCAGAACCTGACCACGCTCAACGGACTTCTTGTCGATACCGCGGAGCAGGCATCCGACGTTGTCGCCGGCCTCTGCGTACTCGAGGGTCTTGTGGAACATCTCGGTACCGGTAACGACGGTCTCGGTGCTCTCATCCTTGAGACCGACTATCTCGACCTTGTCGCCGATCTTGACGCGGCCACGCTCAACACGGCCGGTAACAACAGTGCCACGGCCGGAGATCGTGAAGACGTCCTCGATGGGCATAAGGAAGGGCAGATCGGACTTGCGCTCGGGGGTGGGGATCCAGCTGTCGACAGCGTCCATGAGTTCCTTGATGCAGGCATACTCGGGAGCGTTGGGATCGGTGGACTCGGAAACGAGAGCGTTCAGAGCGGAACCGCGGATGATGGGGGTATCGTCCCCGGGGAATCCGTAGAAGTCAAGCAGCTCGCGGACTTCCATTTCAACGAGCTCGAGGAGCTCTTCGTCGTCGACCTGGTCACACTTGTTCAGGAAAACGAGAACGGAAGGAACGTTGACCTGACGGGCAAGCAGAAGGTGCTCACGGGGCTGGGCCATCGGTCCGTCGGAAGCGGCGATAACGAGAATGGCACCGTCCAGCTGAGCAGCGCCGGTGATCATGTTCTTGATGTAGTCAGCATGTCCCGGGCAGTCGACGTGAGCATAGTGACGGTTTGCGGTCTCATACTCAACGTGAGCGGTGTTGATGGTGATACCACGCTCTCTCTCTTCAGGGGCCTTGTCGATGGAAGAGTAATCAGTATACTCAGCCTGTCCCTGGAAGGAAAGGTCCTTGGTGATAGCAGCGGTAAGGGTGGTCTTGCCGTGGTCGATATGATCGATGCTGCCGATGTTTACATGGGGCTTGGATCTGTTGTACATCTGTTTTGCCATTTTGATATCCTCCTCAAAAGATTCAATAAAAAGAATGAATAATGAAAATGAAAGTGATTGATACTTTTAGCTTACATGAACTTGCTGAAATTAAAACCAAACTTGTTTGCGTTAACAAGCTGATCCTGCAGATTTTTAGGCATCTCCACGAAATGGCTGGGCTCCATGCTGTATGTTGCCCTGCCCTGCGTCTTGCTGCGCAGATCGGTGGCATAGCCGAACATCGTTGACAGCGGGACTTTGCTCTCTATGATTGCGGCACCGCTGCGGACATCCGTTCCGGTTATCTGTCCGCGCCTCGCATTCAGATCGCCGATCACATCTCCCATGTATTCCTCGGGGGCAGTGACCACGACTTTCATGATGGGCTCGAGCAGTGTAGGATCTGCTTTTTCGCTGGCTTCCTTGAAAGCCATGCTGCCGCAGATCTTGAAGGCGAGCTCCGAAGAATCGACTTCATGGAACGATCCGTCCACAAGAGTAGCCTTCACATCGACCACCTGATATCCCGCCAGAACACCGGAAAGCATTGCTCCCCGTATTCCTTCATCCACACACGGGATGAATTCCTTCGGGATGGCCCCGCCTGTGATCGCACTGACGAACTCATAACCCTTGCCGGGCTCATTGGGTTCGATGGTGAGCTTCACATGCGCGAACTGGCCTTTTCCTCCGGTCTGTCTGACATATCTCGTATCGGCCGTAGCAGTCCGCTTAATGGTCTCCTTATAAGACACCTGCGGCTTGCCGACGTTCGCCTCCACTCTGAATTCACGAAGCAGACGGTCAACGATTATCTCAAGATGGAGTTCTCCCATTCCGGCTATGATCGTCTGGCCGGTATCCTCATCGGTCCAGGTTTTGAAAGTGGGGTCTTCCTCCGACAGTTTCTGCAGAGCGACTGCCATTTTCTCCTGACCGGCTTTGGTCTTGGGCTCAATGGCGACCCGGATGACCGGATCCGGAAATTCCATCGATTCGAGGATTATCTGGTGCTTATCATCACACAATGTGTCGCCTGTGGTGGTATTTTTCAGTCCCACAGCCGCGGCGATGTCGCCGGAATAAACACCTTCTATGTCTTCTCTGTGGTCTGCGTGCATCTGAAGGATCCTGCCGAATCGCTCGCGCTGTCCCTTGGTGGAATTCATCACCGTTTTCCCTGTCTCCAGTGTACCGGAATAGACACGGAAAAAGCTGAGCCTGCCGACGAACGGATCGGTCATGATCTTGAACGCGAGTGCGGAAAAAGGAGCATCGTCATCCGAATGTCTCACTTCCGGTTCTCCGCTCTTGGGATTGATGCCTTCTATCGGAGGAATATCCAGCGGAGACGGCATATAATCCACAATCGCGTCAAGGAGCTTCTGCACGCCTTTGTTTTTGTATGATGTCCCGCAGGTGACCGGAACCATTTTGACCGCAACGGTCGCTTTCCGGATTGCCGCCCGGATCTTATCTGCCGGAACATCTTCGCCTTCGAGATAAAGCTCCATTATCTCGTCGTCGAAATCGGAAACTGCTTCAAGGAGATTGTTCCGATATTCCTCGGCCAGATCTTTCATATCGTCCGGAATGGGTTCCGTACGCATATCCTTGCCGAGGTCATCGTAATACACGCGGGAATTCATATCCACAAGATCGACAATACCTTTGAAGCTGTCTTCAGCTCCGATCGGCAGTTGTATCGGCACGGCGTTGCATTTGAGTCTGCTTCGGATCATTTCCATCACATGGAAGAAGTCCGCTCCGGTGATATCCATCTTGTTGATGTAGATCATCCTCGGAACATTGTAGTGATCCGCCTGTCTCCACACAGTCTCAGACTGAGGCTCGACTCCGCCCTTCGCGCACAGGACCGTCACACATCCGTCAAGAACTCGAAGCGAGCGCTCGACCTCAGCAGTGAAGTCCACATGGCCCGGGGTGTCGATGATGTTTATGCGGGTATCTCTCCAGAAACAGGTGGTGGCAGCCGAAGTGATGGTTATTCCTCTCTCCTTCTCCTGCTCCATCCAGTCCATAGTGGCGGTACCCTCATGGGTCTCACCAAGCTTGTAATTGACACCGGTATAGAAAAGAATACGTTCCGTAGTAGTTGTCTTTCCGGCGTCAATATGAGCCATGATGCCGATATTTCTTGTTTTCTCAAGCGAATATTTCCTGGGCATGGAATTCTCCTGAAAAAATTACCATCTGAAATGCGCAAAAGCCTTGTTGGCTTCGGCATTCTTGTGCATGTCTTCGCGTTTTTTGACCGCGGAACCGAGATTGTTGCATGCATCCATGATCTCTCCTGCGAGACGCTCCTTCATCGTCTTCTCACCGCGCTTGCGTGCGTAATCGACAAGCCAGCGAAGTGCGAGAGTCTGACGACGGGCAGGTCTGACCTCGATAGGCACCTGGTAGGTTGCACCGCCGACACGACGGGCCTTTACCTCCAGCTGAGGCATGATGTTGTTCATGGCCTCGGTGAATGCATCAAGAGGTTCTTTTCCGGTCTTTTCCTTGATGATGTCGAAGGCACCGTAGACTACCTTCTGAGCAACACCCTTCTTGCCGTCCAGCATAACACCGTTGATGAGCTTGGTCACCAGAATGCTGTTATACAGAGGATCAGGCAATATTTCTCTCTTGGGAACATTACCTCTTCTGGGCACGTTTCTTCCCTCCTTCATTAAAAAATGGATTCACAGGTACTCGGAACTGACATCCGTCAGCACCGTCTGCGCCCCGAGGTTTATCTATGATAAACGACAGGGCAAATCTGCCGCTGTTCGGATTATTTCTTCTTAGCAGCTTTCGGTCTCTTTGCGCCGTACTTGGAACGACCCTGCATACGATTGGCGACGCCCTGGGCATCGAGTGTACCGCGGATGATGTGGTAACGGACACCAGGAAGGTCCTTGACACGGCCGCCACGGATCATGACCACGGAGTGCTCCTGCAGATTGTGGCCGATGCCGGGGATGTATGCGGTGACTTCGTATCCATTAGTGAGACGCACACGGGCGATCTTACGCAGAGCGGAGTTAGGCTTCTTGGGGGTGGATGTACGGACGGCCGTGCATACGCCTCTCTTCTGCGGAGAACTCTGGTTGGTCTCTCTGTTCTTCAGAGTGTTCAAGCCTTTCTGCATTGCAGGGGACGTGGACTTGTAAGAGACCTTTTCTCTGCCTTTTCTCACCAATTGGTTAAAGGTCGGCATTTCTTTCCTCCTTTCTTCAAAAATAGATCAAACCATCGGAAAACCGAGGTTTTTCAGTGCTTTACCGCGCACTTTCCGGAAAAAGGGCGCAATAATGCCACGCAATTGGAGATTTTAGCACATGTCACAAATTTAGTCAAGAAATTTCGTTAAAAAATACAGTTTTTTGAGCCGGCGGAAAAGGCCGGAAAACGGAGCCTTTACAGGCTCCGTTTTTGGATAATGATTCTGTTGGATCAGAGTGCGTTGGTCTTACCCACGAGGGCGGACAGATCGACATACTCCACCTCGTCGGCGGCACTGTCATCGGTCTCGTCCTCGAACTCACGGTACATCTCAAGTCCGCTTCCTGCGGGGATGAGTTTTCCTATGATGACGTTCTCCTTCAGGCCGATGAGATGGTCGACCTTGCCCTTAATAGCGGCTTCCGTGAGGACCTTTGTGGTCTCTTGGAAGGATGCGGCGGACATCCAGCTGTCAGTTGCAAGGGAAGCCTTTGTGATGCCCATCAGCAGCTGGGTGTAGGTCGCCTTGCTCAGTCCCTCTTCACCGGCTGCCTGCCGCTCGGCGATCTTTTTATTCTCCTCGCGGATCTGCGAGATATCCGCATTGGAGCCGGAAAGAAGGCTGGTGGAACCGGCATCCTCCACTCTCACCTTCCGCATCATCTGGCGGACGATGACCTCGATATGCTTGTCGTTGATATCGACGCCCTGCTGACGGTAGACCTTCTGGACCTCTCTCGTGATGTAGCTGCGGACGCCCTGACGGCCGAACTCATCATCGTTCACGCCGCGGATTGCCAGCACATCATGCGGGTTGAGCGCACCGGAAGTGAGCTCCTGACCCCTGTCCACATGATCTCCGTTGTGGACGAGAATGCTGGAGTTGTGCGTGACCTTGTATACTCTGGTCTCGCCCTCCTCTTCGTTGGTGACCGTGATGGCATAGATGGCGCCTTTCTTCTCCTCTTCGATCGAGATCGTTCCGGAAATCTCGGAAAGCACTGCCATTCTCTTGGGCTTTCTGGCTTCAAACAGTTCCTCGACACGGGGGAGACCCTGTGTAATGTCGTCACCGGCAACGCCGCCCGTATGGAAGGTTCGCATCGTCAGCTGCGTGCCCGGCTCACCGATGGATTGAGCCGCGATGACGCCGACAGCCTCGCCCGCATTGACCGGCTTTCCGGTGGCAAGGTTCACGCCGTAGCACTTGGAGCAGACGCCGTGGATAGCGTTGCATGTCAGAACGCTGCGGATATACACCCTGTGGATACCGTGGCTCTCAAGGACAGCCGCATCTTCCGCAACGAGCATATGATCGGTATCGAAGAGGACCTCGCCGGTCTCGGGATCGGTAACGGGAACAGCCGGGAATCTGCCGTTGATTGCAGTGGCGAAATCCTTTATGATCTGACCTCTCTCGTAGAGTTCGGAGGCCCAGACACCTTCATCAGTGCCGCAGTCGCGCTCACGGATTATGACATCCTGACATACGTCGACCATACGTCTGGTAAGGTAACCGGAGTCCGCGGTACGCAGAGCGGTATCGGCCATTCCTTTTCTCGCGCCTCTGGTAGAGATGAAGTATTCCAGAACGGAAAGGCCTTCACGGAAGTTGGATTTGATGGGGATCTCGATGGTCTTACCGGAAGTGTTCGCCATCAGTCCGCGCATACCGGCGAGCTGACGGATCTGGTTCATGGAACCACGGGCGCCGGAGTTTGCCATCATATAGATCGGGTTGAACTCGTCGAGGCAGTCCTGCAGAGCGTTGGTGACATCCTTGGTGGTGTTCTCCCATTCCTGAACGACAAGACGGTAGCGCTCATCCTCTGTGATGTAGCCGCGCTTGTACTGACGCTCTATATTGATGACTTCTTCCTCTGTTTTCTGAATAAGTGCCCTCTTCACATCGGGAACGGTCATGTCCGCGACGGAGATCGTGATAGCTCCCTTAGTGGAGTATTTGTATCCCATAGCTTTGATGCTGTCGAGCACTTCAGCGGAAATGGTGAAACCGTATTTCTGGATGCAGCGGTCGATGATATCTCCCAGCTGTTTTTTGCCGACCTGGAAGTCTATTTCAAAGCGGAATGCCTCGTCTGGATCGCTGCGATCGACGTAGCCCAGATCCTGCGGGATGGGCTCATTGAAGATGATGCGTCCGACTGTGGTGCTGATCACCTTCTGCTTCTCCACACCGTCAAAGGTTTTGGTCACGCGAAGGCGGATCGGGGCATGCAGACCAACATCTCCCTCCTGATAGGCCATGATGGCTTCATTGGCATCACGGAAGCAGAGCAGGGATTTATAAGTGGCTGCGGTAAGTCCGTTCGCTTTCGCTTTCAGATTGGTCTCATAGACCACATCGCCGTCGTAGACCGCTCCGGAAGTGAGCCCGGTCTCGCCCGGATCATCAACGAGCACCTGCTCAGCGCCCTTTTCCTCTTTTCCGATACGTTCCATGGTGAGGTAGTATGATCCGAGGATCATGTCCTGCGTAGGAACGGTGACCGGATGTCCATCCTGGGGCCGGAGAAGGTTGTTCGCGGAGAGCATAAGGATCCTTGCCTCAGCCTGCGCTTCGGCGGAAAGCGGGACGTGGATGGCCATCTGATCTCCGTCAAAGTCCGCATTGTAGGCTGTGCAGACCAGAGGATGGAGCCGCAGAGCGCGTCCTTCCACAAGGATGGGCTCGAAAGCCTGGATACCGAGACGGTGAAGAGTAGGCGCGCGGTTGAGCAGCACCGGGTGTTCCTTGATAACATACTCCAGCGCGTCCCAGACCTTGTCGTTCTGGCGGTCCACCATCTTCTTGGCGGATTTGATGTTGTTGGCGTCGCCGTCATCGACGAGCTTCTTCATGACAAAGGGTCTGAAGAGCTCTATCGCCATCTCCTTGGGCACGCCGCACTGGTAGATCTTGAGATCCGGTCCGACGACGATAACGGAACGGCCGGAATAGTCGACACGTTTGCCGAGCAGGTTCTGGCGGAATCTTCCCTGCTTGCCCTTGAGCATGTCGGAAAGAGACTTGAGCGCTCTGGAGTTGGCTCCGGTCACGGCGCGGCCGCGTCTGCCGTTGTCGATCAGAGCGTCAACGGCCTCCTGCAGCATACGCTTTTCATTGCGCACGATGATGTCGGGCGCATTGAGCTGGAGCAGCCTCTTGAGACGGTTGTTCCGGTTGATGACTCTGCGATATAGATCGTTCAGATCGCTGGTGGCGTATCTGCCGCCGTCCAGCGGGACCATCGGGCGGATCTCCGGCGGGATGACGGGCAGGATGTCAATGATCATCCACTCCGGTCTGTTTCCGCTTGAGCGGAACGCTTCCACACACTCTATGCGCTTTACGAGCTTGGCCTTTTTCTGGCCGCTGGCCTTCTCAAGTTCCTCATGGAGCTGCGTGGAGAGCTGGTCCAGATCGATTTGCTGGAGAAGCTCCTTAATGGCCTCGGCGCCTATGCCGGCCTTGAAATCGTCCTCATACTTCTCACGCATGTCCCTGTACTCGCGCTCGGTGAGTATCTGGCAGCGCTGGAGAGGCGTATAGCCGGGATCTATCACGATGTAGCTCGCGAAATAAAGCACCTTTTCAAGATACCGGGGAGTAAGGTCGAGCATGAGCCCCATACGGCTCGGGATGCCCTTGAAGTACCAGATATGCGATACGGGAGCGGCAAGTTCGATATGTCCCATGCGCTCGCGGCGTACCTTGCTGCGTGTGACCTCGACTCCGCAGCGGTCGCAGATCTTGCCCTTATAGCGGATCTTCTTGTATTTTCCGCAGTGGCATTCCCAGTCCTTGGTAGGTCCGAAGATGCGCTCACAGAAAAGGCCGTCGCGCTCGGGCTTAAGGGTACGGTAGTTTATGGTCTCGGGTTTCTTTACCTCTCCGTATGACCAGGAAAGGATCTGCTCAGGGGAGGCTATACCGATCTGAATGGCGTCAAACGGTGCGTAGCTCATTTACATATCCTCCTCACTGTAATCGTCAGTATAGTCCGCATCGAACGCATCCTCCGGGACATCCTCAATGAAGTAGCCCTCGGATTCAAGTTCGTCGTCACTGGCGGAAACGAATTCCTCGTCCTTGAAGCCGGGAATGAGATCATCATCCTCATCATCCTTGAGTTCGATCTCGTTTCCGCTCTTATCGAGGACTTTGACGTTGAGGCAGAGGCTTTGAAGTTCTTTCACAAGGACTTTGAAGCTCTCGGGAACGCCGGGCTGCGGGATGTTGTTGCCCTTTACGATGGCTTCATAGGTTTTTACTCTTCCGGTGACATCGTCGGACTTCACCGTAAGGATCTCCTGCAGCGTATAGGCAGCGCCGTACGCTTCGAGGGCCCAGACTTCCATCTCACCGAAGCGCTGTCCGCCGAACTGGGCTTTGCCGCCCAGAGGCTGCTGGGTGACAAGGCTGTATGGTCCGGTGGAACGGGCGTGGATCTTGTCGTCAACGAGGTGGTGCAGCTTGAGGAAGTATACCCAGCCGACGGTGACGTCGTTATCGAACTTCTCGCCGGTACGGCCGTCGTACATCACACTCTTGCCGTCTTCGCGGAGTCCTGCGGATTTGAGCGTATTGCGGATGGTCGTCTCGGTGGCGCCGTTGAACACGGGGGTCGCCACTTTCCAGCCGAGCGCCTGCGCGGCGTAGCCGAGGTGGACCTCAAGGACTTGTCCGATATTCATACGGGACGGAACGCCCAGAGGGTTGAGAACGATGTCGAGCGGGGTGCCGTCAGGCAGATAGGGCATATCTTCACGCGGAAGAATGCGTGAGACAACGCCCTTGTTGCCGTGGCGTCCGGCCATCTTGTCGCCGACGGAGATCTTTCTCTTCTGCGCGATGTACACGCGGACGACCTCGCTCACGCCGGGGGACATCTCATCGCCGTTTTCACGGGTGAACACCTTCACGTCGACAACGATGCCGCTCTCGCCGTGAGGGACCTTCAGGGAGGTATCCCTGACTTCCCTTGACTTCTCGCCGAAGATCGCGCGGAGCAGTCTCTCTTCCGCGGTAAGATCAGTCTCACCCTTGGGGGTGACCTTGCCGACGAGTATGTCGCCCGCGGTCACTTCCGCACCGATCATGATGATGCCGCGCTCGTCCAGATACTTGAGCGCATCGTCGCCGACGCCCGGGATATCCCTTGTGATCTCTTCGGGACCGAGCTTGGTATCGCGGGAGTTGCACTCGTATTCCTCTATATGGATAGATGTGAACACATCCTCCATGACAAGGCGCTCATTGAGCAGGATGGCATCTTCGTAGTTGTAGCCTTCCCAGTTCATATATCCGACAAGGATGTTCTTGCCGAGAGAAAGCTCACCGTCTGCAGTGCTGGGTCCGTCAGCAAGGACATCGCCTTCGCTGACCCTCTCCCCCGGAACGACCACAGGACGCTGATTGAAGCAGGTGCCCTGGTTGGAGCGGGAGAACTTGATGAGGTTGTAATCCTTCACATTGCCGTCATCATAACGAACGGTGATGTTGCAGGAATCCACTCTCGTTACAACGCCTTCGCCCTCCGCCATGACGCAGACCCCGGAGTCGACGGCACACTTGTGCTCGATGCCGGTGGCAACGATCGGAGCTTCAGTTGTCATGAGAGGCACAGCCTGTCTCTGCATGTTCGCTCCCATGAGGGCGCGGTTGGCGTCGTCGTTCTCCAGGAAGGGGATCATCGCAGTGGCGATGGACACCATCATCTTCGGGGAGATGTCTATATAATCGACTTCCTCGCGGTTGACCTCGATGGTATCGTTCCTGTGACGGCAGATGACACGTTTGTTGATGAGGTAACCGTTCTCGTCGACCGGCTCGCTCGCCTGGCAGACGATGAACTCGTCCTCTCTGTCAGCAGTCATGTACTCGACCTCGTCGGTGAGCCTGCCGGAGGGCTTTTCGATCCTGCGGTACGGTGTCTCGAGGAAACCGTACTTGTTGACACGGGCATAGGACGCCAGATAGCTTATAAGTCCGATGTTCGGGCCTTCAGGAGTCTCTATCGGGCAGAGACGGCCGTAGTGACTGTAGTGGACGTCACGAACGTCGAAGCTGGCGCGCTCGCGGGAGAGGCCGCCGGGTCCGAGAGCGGACATACGGCGCTTGTGTGTGAGCTCGGAGAGCGGGTTGGTCTGATCCATGAACTGGCTCAGCGGGCTGGAACCGAAGAATTCCTTTATGGCCGCGGTGACCGGGCGGATGTTGATCAGACTCTGCGGCGTGACGATATCGAGATCCTGCAGGGTCATCCTCTCGCGGATCACACGCTCCATGCGTGAGAAGCCGATACGGAACTGGTTCTGCAGCAGCTCACCGACACAGCGCACACGGCGGTTTCCGAGATGGTCTATATCATCGGGGGAACCGATATTGTAAGCAATGCCATTGAGGTAGTTCACGGACGAGAAAATATCATCGGCGATGATGTGGCGCGGGATAAGCAGATCGATGCTGTTCCGGACGGCATCCTTCAGCGCATCGCCCTCATACTGCTCGAGGAGGTTCCTGAGGATGATCCAGCGCACCTTTTCAGTGACACCGCATTCTTCCGGATCGAAATCCACAAAGTGGGACATATCCACCATGCCGTTGGAAAACACGCGCACCCTTGTTCCGTTCACGTCAAGGAACACATCGAGCACGCCGCACTTTTCGAGCTGTCTGCCCTTTTCCTTGCTGATGGTCTCGCCGGCCTCGGCGATGATCTCTCCGGTGGCGGGGTCGGTGACCGGCTCCGCGAGCCGGAAGCCGACTACGCGCGGGTAGAGTGCGAGTTTCTTATTGAATTTATAGCGGCCCACTGCGGAGATGTCGTAGCGGCGGTGGTCATAGAACAGGCCTTCAAGCAGGGTCTCCGAAGACTCGACGGTCGGGGGATCGCCCGGACGGAGCTTGCGGTAGATCTCAATAAGACACTCTTCGCGGCTGATGGCAGTGTCCTTATCGAGAGTGGAAACGATGCGGACATCGTTTCCGAATATCTCTTTGAGCCGCTCGCTGGTGACCGCGCCCACGGCAGTCTCGTTATCGGGGATGCAGCTGAGCCACGTGGCGGGCATGTCTTCCTTGAAGGCGCCCATGGCCTTGAGGAGCCAGGTGATGGGGAGCTTGCGGTTCTTGTCGATGCGGACATAGAACACATCGTTCAGGTCCGTCTCATACTCCAGCCACGCCCCGTGATAGGGGATGACCGTGGCGGCGTAGAGGTTGTTGAGGGACTTGTCCGTGGTCTTGTCGAAATACACACCGGGAGAGCGTACCATCTGGGAGACGATGACGCGCTCCGCGCCGTTGATCACGAAGGTTCCGGACGGGGTCATGAGCGGGAAGTCGCCCATGAAGATGTCCTGCTCCTTGATCTCCTCGGTCTCCTTGTTGCGCAGGCATACCCGCACCTTGAGGGGAGCCGCGTAGGTGGCGTCTCTGGCCTTGCATTCCTCGATGGTGTACTTGCCCTCTTCGTTCATGGAATAATCCACGAAGCTGAGCTCCAGATTTCCGGAATAGTCCGTAACGGCCTCGGTATCCCTGAACACCTCGCGCAGGCCGGTATTGAGGAACCACTGATAGCTGCTCTTCTGGATCTCCAGAAGGTTGGGCATATCTTGGATCTCCTCGGTCCTGGCGAAGCTCATCCTTGTGGTTTTGCCGTACTGTTTTTCCTTGACTGTCTGTGACATTCCTGCATTCTCCTTATCCGATAGTCAGAAATCGAACGCCCGGGTGCGTTTATATTATCTTGTCTCCGGGTGTTGAAAAAAATGGTCTCGGATGCTACAATAACTTTGTTAAGAAGGAGGAGAGTTTTCCCTCCTTTTCGCGCACATAGCAAACTATTTTAACATTATATTTTTTGAAAGTCAAGATACTTATGCGGTCAATGACCGCATTTTTTGTTAGCCGAGGCAGAATGCTATGGTTTTCCCACTTATCATCACAACTATAGAGGCCGCTTTTGCCTTTTTCCTGCTGTACCGCACCGGGGCACTCACCCGCTTCAGACATATTGCGGTATCTGCCGCCCTGATCTGCACTGCTTTTCTGATCCGTTATCTCTTTCTCCCCGTTGAAACGGCAGACTATCAGGATTTTCTGACCAGATGGGTAGCCTGGTTTTCGGAGAACGGCGGCTTTTCCGCGCTGAAGAATCCAATCGGCAATTACAACATCCCTTATCTGTATTGTCTCGCGGCGTTTTCCTATCTTCCCGCAAAGGATCTGTATCTGATCAAGGCCCTGAGCGAGTTCTTTGACATCATCCTTGCATATTCCGTATGCAGCATCGTCTCCCTGTTCCACAAAAACAGCTGGATCCGTATTGGCGCCTTCTCTCTCGTGCTCCTGTGGCCGACTGTACTCCTCAACGGCGCGTACTGGGGCCAGTGCGACAGTATCTATACCGCGCTCGCCCTGCTTGGCATATACTGCGCGCTTAGCGATAAGCCGGTACGTAGCATGATCTGCATCGCCCTGAGCTTCAGCTTTAAGCTGCAGGCCGTTTTTATCATGCCGGTCTGGGCAGTGTTCCTGTTCTGCGGAATAATAAAATGGAAGCACATCCCCGTGTTCCCGCTTACATACGTTATCACAGTCCTTCCGGCAGTCCTGGCGGGCAGACCATTCATCGACACGATCACCCTTTACTTCAACCAGATGGATTCCATCGGAACCGGACTCAATTACAATTCGCCTTCTGTTTTCTCCTTCTGGGATCACAAATCCCCGCCCGCAGATCCCTCCGTTCTTACAAACCTCGGGATAGCGCTCGCCTTCGTGTTCATGGCTGCCGTTCTGTTCATTTGCTTCCTGTACAGAAAAAAGCTTACGGCAAAGCACATTCTACTCGCGGCAGCCGTGCTCGCCACGGGTATCCCCTTCCTACTCCCGAGAATGCACGACAGGTACTTTTTTCCGGCGGACGTTCTCACGCTCTGCCTCGCATTTATTGTGCCTGAGACCGCTCCCTGTCCGGTGCTAACTGTCTTTGCCTCCTTCCTCGCTTATTACGCTTATCTGAACATGCGCTATCTGCTTGTGATGAAATACGGAGCCTTCGCTCTGATTCTGTCCCTGATCCTGCTCATTGCCGCGTTTATCGTGATGCTCCGGCAGGCAAAAAGCAGCGGTCCTGCCAGGCTTGAAAAATATTCTTGACAAATATTCTGCAAATACATATAATAACCGATGCACCCTAAAAGGTGCCGCTGAGACTGTATGGCTTCCTTAAATGCGGATGACGCACCCCGGCGATATATGCGAGAGTGCTGGAACTGGTAGACAGGCACGTTTGAGGGGCGTGTGTCGACCGACGTGGGAGTTCAAGTCTCCTCTCTCGCACCAGAAAGGCTCTGATCATACGATCAGAGCCTTTTTGATTCTGTTCCCTGTCAAGGGGGGGTCTTCCATATCCGTCATTCTCCGGTAAATCGACGAACGGCAAAGTCAACTGACAGCAACAAACAGGAAACGCACCTGCAAGATCCTTTTCGATCCCGCAGATGCGTTTCCTGTTTCATCCTGTCAGTCACTGAATGTGTTTTCAAATGAAAGCGGAAAATCATAGATAGCATGACCGGTTTCCAGCTCTTTGCCTTCGACCGTCAGTCGCAGACTTTGCGCTCCCGTTGCCTCAAGGAAGGTGTTGGTTAGGCCCGCGATGGTAAGCGCTTCTCCGGATGTGCCCATCCTGCAAACGTAGTCCCTGAATTCGCCGCTCAGATCGAGGTGCAGCGTGCCCTCTGCATCTGTCTCACAGCTGAGCAGTTCCGTTTCACGTGGAATGACATGGGCGGTCTTCAGAGCATAGAGGATGTATGATGCTTCCCTGCTGTATACCGGCACATCCGCGGTGAGCAGATACATGACCTGATCATCGGGGAAATAGACTCTGACGTGCTCCGGGCGCTCCAGCGCGAGGCCTTCATAGAGGGCGGCAAAGAGCATGTCGGCATCAAGGGCGTCCCAGCTTCCCTGCGGCGTGTAGCCCGCATCTTCGAGCACGGCGGTATCGCCAAAAGTGAGCGACATGGCGGTTGACCAGATCGCGCTGAACTTTTCGGGAAAGTCGATGGGAACGCCGTTCTCCGTCTCCGCATCGGGGCTCAGATCATGGCCGGATGCAAAGCTCTCGCCGGTCTTCTTTACCTTTGCGATGCGGTCAGGAGAATCCTCCGCTTCGATGGAAACATACCAGTCGAGCAGCATGGCGGCGTATTTTGCGGCATTGAGGGAACTGCCGGCCGTTCCGGGATAGTATCTCCCATATATATTCTTGAGCACTTCACAGCCGGCTGTCACGGACGGATCTTCCGCAGCGGCGGCATCAGGCACGGGCTCCTCAGGCTCCGGCTCCTGCACTGACGCTGTCTCCTGCACAGGCAACTCAGCCTCCGTCGGAACGGAGGGTGCCGGAACAGACGAGGCGCTTTCCGCAGCGCAAGCGGAAATGCCAAGGCACAGCGCAAGGATCAAGCAGAAAGCAAGGGCGTTTTTAAGGTAATGCTTCATTATTCGCTCCGGTCAAAGCACTGCTTTTATGGCGGCGAGCAGATCGTTGAACTCCTCGAACGCGGGGAGCTCAGGATAGTCGGCTTTGATCTTTTCGGTGGTTCTGAAAAGGAAGCCGTATTTGCTCGCATGGATCATTTCGAGGTCGTTGTAGCTGTCCCCGGCCGCTATCGTGTCGAAGCCCATGGACTGCATGGCTTTCACGCTGGTGAGCTTCGAGTGCGCACAGCGCATTTTGTAGCCGGTGATCTCTCCGTTTTCGGAGACCTCGAGGGTATTGCAGAAGATGCTCGGCCAGTCGAGCTTTTTCATGAGAGGTTTTGCAAACTGCTCGAAGGTGTCGCTGAGGATAACCACCTGCGTGATGCTGTGGAGCTCATCGAGGAACTCCTTTGCGCCGGGCAGCGGATCGATCTTCGCAATGGTATCCTGGATCTCCCGCAGGCCCAGACCGTGCTCCTTCAGGATGCCGATGCGCCATTTCATCAGCTTGTCGTAGTCGGGTTCGTCCCGGGTGGTCCTGCGGAGCACCGGGATGCCGGAGGCCTCGGAAAAGGCTATCCATATCTCAGGGGTAAGAACTCCCTCCATATCCAGACAGACTATATTCATATCGTTCTCCTTATATCTGCATTAGTATTGTTTATTTCGACAGGATTTCGAGCACGTAGGCCAGCATGTCCTCTTTTTCGATCACATCGGTGTGGAGAACTTCAGCACTCTCGAGGTTTGCAAGGTTTGCCGGCACGGGGACGCCGCTGAGTTCGTTGAGACGCCGCATCACGGCAAATTCGTCCTCTTCCGGCTCTTCGCCGAGGGCTCTGAGGCAGGCTGCGGGGAATTTATACGGCGAGGCAGTGGACAGCACCACCACGGGCTCGTCTCCGAAGCTGTCCATGAAGCAGTCGCACACGTTCCATGCCACGGCGGTGTGCGGATCCATAAGGTAGCCGTATTCGCGGAAGACTTTCCCGATGGTCTCTATGGAGCTCTCGTCGTCGCAGGTTCCGGCAGCAAAGCCGTTCTGGAGCTTTCTGAGCAGTTCCTCGCTGATCTCATACCTGCCTTCTTCGCTGAGCTTTTTCATCAACCCGGCAACATATCCCTCGTCTTCCGAGAGCAGGAAGAGAAGCCTCTCCAGATTGCTGGAAACAAGGATGTCCATCGAGGGTGAATTTGTCTTGTAGAATTCCCTGCGTTTATCGTACACGCCGGTTGTGATGAAGTCGGTAAGGACTTTGTTCTGGTTCGAGGCGCAGACCAGCGTTCCGACGGGAAGGCCGAGGAGTTTTGCGAACCACCCGGCGAGGATGTCGCCGAAGTTGCCGGTGGGCACAACATAGTGCACCGTGTCACCGACACGGATCCTGCCTGCCGAGACCAGGTCGGCATAGGCCCTGAAATAGTACATCACCTGCGGGGCAAGTCTGCCGATGTTGATGGAGTTCGCGGAGCTGAGGCTCTTGCCGCCGAGATCCATGTCTCTGCAGGCTGCGAAGACCTTCTTCACGCCCGTCTGGGCATCGTCGAAGTTGCCGCGCACCGCGCAGACCTTCACGTTGGCGCCCTTCTGGGTGCTCATCTGAAGCTCCTGCACACGGCTGACGCCTTTATACGGATAAAATACGACTATGCGCGTGCCCGGGACATCGTGGAAGCCCTCAAGGGCGGCCTTACCCGTGTCCCCGGAGGTTGCCGTGAGGATCACCACGTCGTCCTTTGCCCCCTGCAGGGCGCGGCCGGCAGTGACCAGCTGCGGGAGAACGCTCAGGGCAACGTCCTTGAACGCGCTCGTGGGTCCGCGAAAGAGCTCAAGGATGTATCTGTCACCCACCTTGACTGTGGGAGTGAGATCCTCGGTCTCGAATTTGTTGAGATAGGCTCTTTCAACCAGCTCCCGCATGTCCGGAAAGTCCGGCAGAAGCGCGTGGAGGATGCTCGCGGACATATCCCTTGATGAACAGCCGAGCGCGGCCTTCCAGTCAAAAGCGATCTTAGACGGATCGGCGATATACAGTCCGCCGTCAGGGGCTATGCCGTCCAGCACGGCGGTCACGGAATCTGCTCTGTATGCGCTGCTTCTTGTACTCTGGTATTCCATGTAGGTTCCTCCTTCAGTATGGGATCACTTTGCCAGATGAGCGCCGCCTCCGCGGCTCGAATATCTGTTCTTCGATGAGTCCTCCGGCTCCGGTGCGGAATGGCTGCCTCCGCTCCCGCCTGAGGGCAGGGATACTTTGATCTTGGGTATTCTGATCTTTCTTTTGGTCTTTTTCTCCGGAAGTTCGCATCCGAAGAACTCCATCGCTCCGTTATAGAAGTAAACAAGAGCCGCCGAGAGGAGTATGCCGCCGATTATGTCCGTGAACCAGTGGACGCCGGAAATGAGCCTGCCGACCACCATCACCGCGATGATGACATAGCTTGCGATCCTTGCGGCCTCACAGAGCACTGCGTTTTTCGTCAGTCTGCTGATCTGCGCGGGAGCTGTCATCATGATGCAGATGACGAGCACCGTATGGGAGGAAGGATACGAGGCCTCGAGGCCTTCGTCGAGGATAACGGGCCTGTAGTTGACCACGCAGAGTTCAAAGAAGACATAGGCCAGCAGGACGACTGCGTAAAACACACCGAGGATGATGATCTCCCGGTCCACTTCGCGCAGGCTCCGCGTACGGACGAACTGGAGCACTCCGACTGCCGCAAAACCCGCGGCTGTGGCCAGAGCAAGCACGCCGAGCAGCTTGGTGAGCGTCTCGAAGAATGGATGCTGGCCGATGATGCGGGCAATGAAGCCGTTCAGTGCCGCGAAGCCGACCGTTGAGTCCTCCGGGCCGATGGCCTTTACATCTATCACTTTTATAAGCAGCGTGAATGCCACGAAGATCGCGAGCCAGATCACGCCTTTTTTAAAATGTTCCCTGAGGAAACTCTCCATAAAAAACCTCCCCGCTGCACCGGGCAGCGGGGATATTATATCATGCATTATGGATATATCAAAGTTTTTTATGAAGATCAGCCGAAGTAGTCTCCCCAGCCGAAGCCGAAGGGATTTCCGCCGTAGCCGTATCCGTAAGGATCGTAGGTATCGTCCTCTTCCTCCGCGAAGATGACCTCCGCGGACTGCTTCTGCTCGCCGATGACCACCTTGATCTCGATCTCTTCCCTGTCTCTGTAAACCGAGAGTGTGATGATGTCGCCGGGCTTCTTCGACGTGACGATGTTCACCAGTTCGCCGCTCGTAGTAATGTCCACACCGTCCACGGCATAGATGATATCATTTTCCTTGAGACCGGCTTCATCTGCCGGAGCACCCGGGGTCACGCTCGCGACCCTTGCTCCGCTCCTCGCGTAGATGGAGGCGTCCTCGCTGACGGTCATCACGGAGACTCCGATGTAGGGCTTGGAGATGTAGCCGTTTTCGATGATGCTTGAGACGATGTTCTTCACGCTGTTGATCGGGATCGCAAAGCCGATGTTGTCGATGGAAGCGGTGCCGGACATTGCAGATGTTGAATACTTGGCATTGGTGATACCGATGACTTCTCCGTAGAGATTGAACAGGGCACCTCCGGAGTTGCCGGAGTTGATGGCGCAGTCGGTCTGGATGAGAGACATGCTGTTGTTGCCGGAAAGGGTGACGTTCCGGTTGAGCGCGCTGATGACGCCCTGCGTGAGGCTGAAGGTGAGCTCGCCGAGCGGATTGCCGATCGCGATGACCGTATCGCCGACATTCATGTTGGCGGAATCGCCGAGAACAACCGGCGTGAGCCCTTCCGCTTCGATCTTGAGGACTGCGATATCGTTGTTCTCATCTCCGCCCACAATGGCCGCCTTGTACTTATCGCCGTCAAAGGTGGTGACGGTGATGCTGCGGCTTCCCTCAATGACGTGGTAATTCGTGATCACATAGCCGTCTTCCGAGATGATAAAGCCGGATCCGGAAGCGGCGGAAGGAGTGGAGTAACCCCAGTAGTTGGTGGTCCCCTCGGCGCTTATGCCCACCGTGGAGGCAACGTTGACGGCATATACTTCCGCTGCGGTCATGAGCCTGCCGGTATCGACGTCGTTGGCGCTGATAATCGAGGTGTCTCTCCTGCCGGTGAGGATGCTGACAGCGTCTTCATCCGCTCCGGCTTCCTGGGCAGCAGGTTCCTGTGTGGATTCGGGAAGAACTTCCTGGACCGCTGCGGGCTCCTCGGTCACTGCGCTTCTGTCCCCCGCTCTGTTCATCATGAACATTGCACCGCCTATGCCGGCGGCGCCGCCGATGAGTGCGCAGCAGAGGATCAGCGCCAGGACTCTGAAAAATCCGCCCTTTTTCTTTTTCTTCGGAGCGTCAGGCAGATCCCTGAACACCGGCGCGGCAGGACGGGCTGTCTCGCGCGGCGGCGTTGCTGCAGACTCCGCAGGTGCTGTGGCAGCAAATTCAACGGAAGGCGAAGCTTCGCTCTGTTCCGCCAGGTCGCTGCGTACTATCCTTTCTCCCGTTTCCGGATCGAAGTTATATCCGCCGGTATCGATTCTGTTTTCTTCGTTCATTTGATCCCTCTCCTTATGAGTTTTTCTTATGGTTGAATTATAGTTTGATCAACCTTAAAGGAACTTTAAATGAAGACTGTGATATATGAACAGTTCATTAACTAATAAGGAGAGACAAAAAAAGCAGGACCGCATCTTCAGATGCGGTCCTGCGCAGATTTACTGTTTTGTTCAGATCAGATGAACCAGCCGATCACGGCCGCAACAGCGGCGGCAACTGCAGCGATGGTGCAGATTAGGGTGGTCTTCTCCTGCTTCTCGAGCTTTGCCTTGAGTTCGGCTATGACTTTCTCAGGGCCGCCGTCCGGTGCGGGACCGGGCATCGATGGAGGTGCCGGTCTGTCCTTGCAGGGCGCTTTGAGCATATCCTTGAGTTCGTCGATGGCCTGCTGGGTATCGAAAGCAGTATCCTGCACTTCCTTTGCAAGATCTCCGATGCTTCCGATTATCTCAGCCTTCATCGCCTCATTGCTGGTGAGCACATCTCCCTGAACGGCAAGCAGTTCGTTGGCTACAACGTCCATTTCTTCGATCATTTCGTTTTCTTCCATGATGACACCTTCCTTTATTATTCTTTATCGAGTCCTCTGCACATATAATACTGTATCGCTCCGCTTTTTTAAATAGTTTTTTGCATTTTTATCAATATGTCTCTATCAGCAGCCTGTCTCCGAGCCCGAAGGGGTCCGCACCGTCCGGGATGACGCAGTTTGCGGGGATCCTCAGGCTTGTCAGAGATTCCGCTCCCTCGAACACGTCCGCGCTCAGCTCCTTTACGGATGCCGGGAACTTCAGCGACTTCAGAGACGAACAGCCGGCAAATACCCTGCTGCCCATGGTCACCAGTCCTTCCGACATGCGGACCTGTTCAAGCCTTTCGCAGTTTTCGAAGGCACTGTCCCGGATGATGATGACGCTGTCCGGGATGTGGACCTTCTGAAGCTTGGCGCAGTCTCTGAACGCTCCTTCGCAGATCTCCACAACGGGATACTGCTTCCGGACCGACTTCTCGATGGTGATGTATTTCATGTTCTTCGCTCCGCCGACGCTGCCCACCACGTAGGCGGCATTGTTTCGGATCTCATATACGACGGAGTTTTTTTCAACCTTCGGGTATTCTATCTGCGCCTGTTCCGGCTGCTGGTTGTAGTCTGGTATCACCACGCCGGTATCCGTAACCATATGCGTTTCCGCCGGAGCGGCAACCTCTGTCGGGGTCTCCGTATCCTCCACGGCAGACTCCCTGTCCGAGAACAGAAGGGCGATCACCGCCGCGAAAAACAGCAGGACAAAGACCAGACTGAATATCCTTGCCGGGCTTCTCTCCTTTTTCGGGCTTACAGACAGATTGGCATCATCGACCTTTATTACATCCTCTTCTGCCGTATTCTGTTTTTTTCTTGAAAAAAGATCCAATATAGTATTCTCCTGCTGCGCCGCACGCGGGACAGTCTGAAAAGCGTACAGCGCGTGGTATTGTCTTGGTTGCAATGCATAAAGGAGCGCGGCCAGCGCTCCTTTATGCATGATCATTATCATTCGGGGCTGCCGAGGGTTTATCCTCTCTCCTCATCAACGAGCTTGGCAAGACCGCCGACGGTCTTTGCGGCGGAAGCCTCGGTCACGGAGATGACCGCGTCAAATTCGTCCTCCAGTCTGGCAACAAGGCCGACGAACAGGACGGACGGTCCCTGCATGGAATCAAGGAGAGTATCGGGTCTGATGGACGCCTCGTCCACCTTATAGGTCTTTGCGAACATCTTTCTGAGTTCTTTGAAGGTCTCGGTCTCTTCACCGGGATCCGCTGCTTCTTCTTTCTTGGCCTCTGCGGCCGGAGCAGCCTCGGGAGCATCCGGATCCACTCCGTCTATGAGTCTGGCAAGGCGGCCGATGGTTTTTGCGGCGGCGGCTTCGGTGACGGAGAGGATCGCGTCGAACTCATCCTCCAGTCTGGCAACAAGGCCGACGAACTTGACGGACGGACCCTTCATATCGTCAAGGAGCGTATCGTCCTTGAGTGATTCCTCTTCGACTCCGTAGGTCTGGGCAAAGAGCTTCTTCAGGGCTGCGAAAGTCCCGCTGACAACAGCAGCCACGGAGGCGGCGTCAGTTGTTTTGACCGGATTGCCGTCAGCATCGATGGGATCGATGGCAAACACACAGGTCTTGTAGCCGTTCATCTGGACGATGTCCATATGTACGGGATACGGAAGATGCGCTCTCACATAGGCCGCGTTCTGACGGGTAATGCCGCGGATCATGACATTCCTCTCAGGACCTTCCGCAGTCTTCACCCAGGCATAGGCATAGGGTTCGAGGTGCTTGTATGCGGGCTTGAGGCTCATGGCGGTGGGGATGATCAGCTGGACAATCTCGCCCTTTCCGCTCATCTCACACCACTCGGTCTCCATTGCACCGCAGGCGTTGCAGGCATAGACAGGAGGCCATTCCACATTGCCGCATACCGGGCACTTGCGGCCAAGGACCTTCCCCTCTTCAAGCGCCTCGTAATATGTCTTGACAAGTCTTTCAAGTTTGATAGCCATATCGATTCCTCTCCTTTCTCAGTCTTTTTCCCGGATGATCACGGCACATACATTCTGGCCGCCGCCGAATCCGCGCAGGAAGACTGTCTTCGGGGCCTTCTTGATCTGATGGTCTTCCGCTTTTCCTCTGATCTGGAGAACAGCATCATAAAAGTCCGCAAGACCGGATGCCGCATGTGCATGTCCGAATGCGCAGCGTCCGCCGTTGGGGTTGATGGGCTTGTCGCCGTCGAATCTGGTACGGTCTTCCATGACGTACTTCCACGCCTGATTCTCGGGGATGTATCCGGCAAGCTCGGAGGCGATGAGCTGAGAGGTGATGATAAAGTCATTGATGTACATGAGATCTATGTCATCTCCGGAAAGGCCGGTGATGTTATAGACCTGACGGCAGGCCTCCCGGGTGGCGTCTATCTCAAGGATCGGGTTGCTGGCTTCGAGAGTGGCGTTACCGGCTCCGAGGATCTCGATGGGTTTATTCTTGGTGAATTTCTCGGCAAGATCGGTAGCGCAGAGAACAAGGCAGGTGGCGCCGTCGCACTTGTGCTCAAGACCGGAAATACGCTGGGCCTGACCGACCTTCGGATTGAGCTCGGACTGCATGTATTCCATGACATCGTCATAGCCGGCTTCCTTGGCCTCTTCCTGATAGGTCTTGTGGTCTATCGCAAGAGGATTGTTCTTTGAATTCTCGCGGGCAATGATGGCGAGTTTGCAGAGAGCCTTGTCGATCTGGTCGTCTGTCAGCCCGGCTTTCGTCTGATACCACACGGCACCGTAGTCATGACCGACGTTTGCAAGCAGATGTCTGGTATAAGCGTTGTCCGTGAGCCATTCCGTGGAGCGCTGGAATTCTTCGAACGGGAAGCTGTGCCTGATATAAGCGGGCTTCCCCTGCTCGGCAAGCGCGTCGCCGAAATCGATGCCGCCGGTAAGAACGATGTCATATTTGCCGGAGGCAATCGCCTGTGCAGCGATATCTACTGCGAGGTAACCCGTGCAGCATGCCTCGGAATGGTGGAGGGAGGCCTTTCCTCTCATACCGAACCACTCAGCGACCTGCATGTTCGGTGTAAGGTAGTTGCTGCCGTTTAGGGGACTTGCACTTCCATGGAAATAAAACTGCACGTCTTTCGGGGTAACGCCGGCGTCTTCCATCGCTTTAAGGGCGGCATAGCCGAAGAGTTCACCATCGGTTAGGCCTTCTGTTTCCGGATTTTTCAGTTCTTCCATAAACGGAGTGCATCCCACGCCGATTATGGATACAGAACGCCCGTACTTGTTGGGATTGGTCTGATTGAACGGGTTCATTGATTATCCTCCATCAAAAATTATTCAGCTTTTTCTGGCTCTGGGCACGGACGGCGGCCATCACGATATTGCCCACGAGCTCTGTTACGGGAGCGCTCCTGGAGCAGTCACACACGATCTTCCGGAAGCCCTGCAGCAGGGGGCCGTAAGCATCGGCATGGGAGAAGAACTGAACGAGCTTTACGCCGATATTTCCAACGTTCAGATCCGGCCAGATAACGATATTCGCCTTGCCGGCGACCTCGCTCTCCCTTTTGACCTTCTTCGCCGCTACACGTGGATCGATGGCGGCATCGAGCTGGAATTCACCGTCTATCTTGTATTCGGGTCGGATCTCGCGGGCAATGGCAAGCGCCTGGCGGACCTTGTCCACGAGCGGGCTTTCCGCAGAACCGTCCGTGGAGTAGGAGAGCATCGCACATCTGGGATCCCAATCGAGCAGAGCCTTTACCGTATCGCATGCGGCAATGGCAATAGAAGCGAGCTCTTCCGGACTCGGGTTCACGCAGACCGCGGAATCGCCGAAGCAGAGCAGGTCTCCTTCGGAGCCGTTGAAACCGGGAATCTTCGCAATGCCGACGGAGGACGGTGTGATGATGCCGTCTTCCAGACCGATGATGAGCATACCTGCCTGGATGACATCGCCGGTGGTATGAGTCATGCCGGCGAACATCGCGTCCACTTTTCCTACCGCGAGCAGGTACAGAGCCGGGAACATGGGATCTCTGGCGGCTCTCTTGCCAAGAGCTTTCTCGGAAAGCATCTCGTTCATGGGGGCATACTGGGCAATGAGGGCGGCAAGTGCAGCCTCATCGGTAGTGTCGAAGTACTCCATGCCTTCGAGACTGATGCCGAAGTCCTCCGCAGCCTTGCAGATCTCCGCTTTGTTTCCTACAAGCACGGGAACGATCAGCCCTTTCTCACAGCATTCCTTTGCCGCCTGAAGGATCTTCTCGTCCGTTGCCTCCGGAAAGGCGATTCTCTGCGGATCTTCCGCAGCACGGGCATAGACTTTTTCCATGATATCCATAAAGCGTTCATTCTCCTTGTTTTGTTGTATCTTTTTTCGGGAATATTTAACAGATTTATTTTAAATAATCCGCAGAAACTTGTCAAGGAATATGTCCCTTTCAAAGGCCGTGTTCACGTCTTTTTTCAATATGTTCCCCGTTTTTTCCTCCCGCGCGGAGCCTGTTCTCTGCGGTTAGCATAATCCTTCAGCCGGAGCGGAAGCGCTTCCGATATTCAGTCGGCAGAAGATGATACCGCTCCCGGAAGGCGGCGGAAAACCGGCTGGAGCTGTCATATCCTACGGCAGCCGCGATATCCGTGACGCTCTCATCGCTCCGGACAAGCATCTCCGCCGCTTTTTCAAGCCGGTGCTCCTTCATGTGCGCTGCAAGGGAATCTCCGTAGACCTCCTTGAATACCTCCTTGATCGTGGTGGCGTTCATAAGGTATTTTTTAGACAGCTCCTCTATGGTGATCCTCGTTCCGGGGTCCCGGAGCATATCGTCATGGATCCTCCTCACCACGGCTATCTGCTCCATCGTGGCGTTCAGGCGGGTCTTCTCCTCCGCCTCCGTATCGGGACAGGAGATCTCCAGCACATTTTCGATGGCTTCATGCAGGAGCCTGCAGGCCGGAGTCTCCGCGGCGCGGTAATAGACTTCCTTCCCCTCACGCCTCGTCACAAGAAGTCCGGCCTCCTTGAGAAGACGCAGATGATGCGAGAGGGCGGGACTGGACATCCCCGTCAGTTCCGCCAGACCGATCACGCATTCTTCGCAGTGGCAGAGCAGCCAGAAGATCCGCACCCTGCTGGCATCGTCCAGCAGGCGGAATATGTCGGCTACGGCGGTAAAGTCCCCGCCTCTGGTAAGCTGCTGTTTCAGAAGATCTTCGGTCTTTTCCTTTTCATGGCTGCAAGGATGTGCATTTTCCATGATCCCTTCTCCCCTTCAAGTGCTCTGTTTCGTTTATAAAACCATTCGTATAACTGTTGCCATCCTCGGATATATCTATTATACCCGTTCCATCAGATTAAACAAGTGCTTAATCGTTTTCATGTGTTATCCTTATATCTCAGTAAAAGAACGCCGGCAGGACCGGCGTTCTTTTACTCAATGCCTCTTAGCTCGAGGCCTTCTTTTTTCGCATATTGAATGGTCAGGGCAGTTCCGCCCGGTTCTCCGTTGAAGACCGCTATCACCCTTCTGCTGTGATCCACCATCCAGCGGTCTCTTGCATGATAGACACCTCTTGTATAATTCTCCGAAAGGATCTCGGCGTGATTGCAGCCGGCCATGAGTTCTGCGTATTTCATCTTCCACTCATGCGGGAAGTATCTTTCCTGTCCCGGATACGGAACAGCGGCGACCAGGCGAATGTCCGGGTGTTCCTCCTTCAGTCTGAGAACAGCCTCCCCCGCCCAGATGTCGACACCCATCGCCATACCGGTGATGAAAGATCTGTATCCGTCTGCATAGGCCTGCCGTATCGCGCGTTCGAGCCCCTCGCGCACCTCCTGTTCAGTCTGGTGCAGCTTCTGAGGCCTGTGCCCGGTAAAGCAGCAGGTAATGTCTCTGTCTTCAAAGCTCAGCATTTCGTTCCGATGTCCTTCCTCATGTGAGCTCCGCGAAACGCAGCGTGATCATCTCAGAAAGCACGTCCGGTGATAATTCCACCTGACACCCGATCTTCCCGGCGCTCACACATACCGTATCGAGCAGAAGAGCAGACTCGTCCATAAAAGTCGGAAATTGCTTTTTCATCCCGACCGGAGAACAGCCGCCATGGATATAACCCGTAAGCGGAAGAAGTTCCTTGGCTTTTATCATCTCAATGTTCTTCTCTCCGCAGGCAGCGGCGGCCTTTTTCAGATCCAGCTCCTCTTCGACCGGAATGATAAATACATAGTGCTGCTTCGATCTTCCTACCGTGACAAGCGTTTTGAACACCTTCTCCGGAGCTTCCCCCAGCACGGCAGCGACCTCCGTCCCGCTCACCGCATCGGTATCGCCGTAAAAATGCATGGTATAAGCGATCTTTTTGCTGTCGAGAAGCCTCATCACGTTCGTTTTTTCCGCTTTAGCCATCATGAACACTCCCGTTTTATCTGATTGGGATCACAGTTTCAGCAGTTCCTTTGCATTGTCAAAGCAGATCATCTGCTTATACCTTTCCGGGATGTCGGCATTTTCTATAAAATCCGATGCCTCCGCGCATTCCTCGAACGGATAGTCGACCGCAAAGAGTATCCTTTCGGGTCCGAGAACTTCCGCGGCACATTTCAGTGCAGGCACGGAAAAATTGCCGCTGGTGGTGATCCATACATTATTACGGAAATAATCGGTCGGCGACTTTTTGAGCTTCACACGCTGTTTTATCTCATCCGGTCCTCCGCCGCTGACTGCCTTGGCCCAGTGAGATTGAAAGCGCCAAAGTCCGTATGGTATGTTTTCGCCAAGGTGGCCGACTATCAGTTTAGCCTCCGGGAAAGCGTCGAAGATCCCGCTCAATACGATCCTCAAGGCCATGGTGCCGGTTTCGATCCCCCAGACCCATGTGGCTCCGCGCATTTCCGGATAGCCTCTGTAAAGCTCGGTCTGTTTCGGATCCGGTTCATTCGGGTGCAGATAAATCGGGACATCCAGCGCTGCTGCCGCTTCCCAGACCGGCCAGAATTTCTGTTCGTCGGGATATTCGAAATTCGTGTGGCCATGAATAAGTGCACCTTTGAACCCGAGTTTTTTCACGCAGCGTTCCAGTTCCGATGCAGCCTCCTTCGGAGCCTGCATCGGCAAGGTGGCAAATCCGGCAAAACGGTCAGGATGTCTTTGGATGCGCTCATACAGCAGGTCATTTATCCGTTCCGCTTTTTCCACCGCTTCCGAGCTGTCCAGAATACCCTGGACACTTGGAGAGGACGTGCTGACCACCTGCTTTGTGATGTCGCACGCGTCCATCTGAGGCAGACGGAAGCTTTCAAAATCGCTAAGAACTCTCACAAGCTGCATTCCGGCTTCTGGATTCTGTTCGACATCCTGTCCGATGCGTTTTGTCCACGCTTTCCGTATCTCTCCAAGCTCAAAAGTGGAGAAATGTTCCTCTACGGCTATTTTCTTCATGTTTGCACCTCCGCTGCAGATTATAAATCCGTGAAAGCCCGTCATACAGCAGATAAATGTATGTCGGGCTTTCCAGATTGAAAATGTTTTTGCTGTTCAGGATTCAGACAAGCTCAAAATCGCCGAGAAGTTTTTGGAGCATCTTGTGCTGGAGTTTCAATTCTTCCAGTTCGTAAGAGGTATCCTGCAGATCCGCGTCATTCCAGTAGTGAGGCTGTCCTTCGAACTCGGACGAGAAGGAACCGTTCCAGCCGATCTCCTTCAGCACACGGATCGGGTTTTCATAATCGATTGCCGTTTCCGTAAGAGTTTCGGGATCCATCTCATAGAACTTTGCATGAAAGTGGATCAGATACTTGCTGTACTTGCGCAGATACTCCGGATCATTGTAATGCAGACGGCTGTAGCGCATGACCAGCCCGCACTCGACCGGGCCGCCGCCCATTGCCTGTACCTGCGGAAGAATGCGCTGGCCTGCTGTTGAATCTTTCTCAAACTCATTGAGGATGAAATCGATAATCTTGGGATCGCCGCCCTGTTTCAGTGCATTCTTCACCGCGATAGCATTCGGCTTATACATGAAGATGCCGAAGTCCGGCGTAATGCCCACATAGGGGGAATTGACCCTTTCGCACATTTCCAGGAAACGCTGTACCCATGCCGCCTCGAAGTGCATGGGCTGGTGGATCTCCAGTCCCATACGCACGCCGTAGGTCTCTGCGATAGGAACGGCCGCCTCAACTACTTCCGCCCGAAGCGGACAAAGAACGCGGATATTGTCGAAGCCGAATTTCGCTGCAACGCGTAAATCACGCTCGAACTGCTGCAGCTGCTCCTTTTTGGTGAGGATACGGCCCTTGTAGAGCATGGTATCAACGAACGCGTCCATACAGGTCGGGACAGTGCCGTATTTTGCCATCAGTTCCTTCCAGTGCTCGACCTCACGGTCAGTGGGGTTATGGCAGTCGGCGCTGATCGGGGTCTGCTCCACCATCAGTTCAATGCCGGTGGCGTGGAGTTCTTCGGAGACAAAACGCACACAGTCCTCCAGGTTCATATTGCCCTGATAGTAGCTGTCCTGAAAACTGTAAAATGTTACTCCTCTTCTGATCGCCATATAGTACTCCCCCCTTTCTCAGTCGCCTGCAACGCTTCCCGTAACCACACAGGAAACAGGACGGGCGCCGCCCATATAGGAGATGCGGATGGCAACAATAGCTTCCACGCGGTGCCTAGCCATGTAGAATCCGCCCTTGCGCGGAACAAACACGGTGGCTTTTTCACCGAACTCCCAGCGGAGAGTGGTCATGGTAGCCATCTCATCGAATGTAAAGGTACCATCTTTCGTGGTAAATTTGAGGACTTCCTTCGGATAGACCTCATTATCATACTTGATTGTGATGTCCTCAATCAGGCTGAGGCATACACCGCGGTAATAAGGGATCCTCAGTTTGACGTTGAAGCCTACGGCTACGCCGTCCACTACGACGTCTTCAATGTCCTTCGGATCCAGCATAAGTTTCGGATTCATTTTTAATAAAACCGCCGGGTCTGATCTGTCGAGCCCGGCGGCGTCCTTTCATAAGACTCTTTTTTGTTTTCAGCGAATCAGGCAGCCAGCGATCTGCTATACATTGCCCGGATTCCGTTTTTCATCCTCGCTCAGCGCCTTGGCCATCGCAACGATATCCCTGTTATACATCGCCTGTTTAATGACACGGGAGAGCAGAAGGATGGCCAGAAGAATGAGTGCTTCAACAAGCTGGAACTCGCCTGTACCCACACCCTTGATCATGTTGAGGCCGGACAGGATGATCATGATGCCCGGAATACCGATCAGGAGTTTGTAGATTCTGGAATCCATACCGCCGCCTACAGGCATTCCTCCGAGGAACATACCAAGAAGGATGCGCATCTCGAAGCCGGTGCCGGTCTCACGGGTCATACCGCCCGTGCGGCAGCAGAGGAAGAGCGCAGCAAGACCGCCGAAAAAGCCGGCCAGCATGAATGCAAGAATCTTCGTTTTCTTAACATCAATGCCGCTTTCATGTGCGCAGACGACGTTTTCACCGATAGCCCTGCACCGGTATCCGAAAGGATGAAACTCAAACAGATAAACCACCAGTAGCGTAAACAGGATCAGAATGGTCAGCTTGATGGGAAGCTTGTCAAAAGCAAGAATGTTCTTGGCAAAGACGATTCGTCCCGTCTCGCTGTTCTGGAAATACACGTTGATCAGTCCACGGAGACCTATCTGCATGGCAATGGTGATCATGAATGTGTCAACATCAAAAACCGCCGAAAGGATTCCATTGACCGCACCGATCAAAGCACCTACGATGCAGCACACAATCAGCATCGGGAACCAGCCGTAGTCACCGACAAGCAGCCATGCGACGGTAGCAGAAACGCAGACATTGACGCCCATTGACATATCGACCTGACCCATAGACATAACGAACAGCATTCCGAGCGCACCGATAATATAACCGATTGACTGGTTAAGGATCGACTCTATTGCTTTCGCTTTCAGAAGTTTCCCTTGGGAAAACAGAGCCAGGACGATGAACAGAACAATCATCAGAGCAAGCGGAACAAGCTCAGACCAGTTTATTTTTTTCTGTTTCATATCATCACCTCAATAACCTCATGCTCATCCAGTCCGGGATGGCGGTTCAGGATGCCGTTGAGTTTTCCGTCTTTCAGGACAACGATGCGGTCAGCCATACCGATGGCCTCGCTCATTTCGTCGGCAACGAGGATCAGCGCCATTCCTTTCTCCTTAAGCTGCTTGATCAGGCTGTAGATATATGCCTTGACGCCGACATCGACGCCACGGGTGGGGCAGTCCATAATCAGGATATCCAGATTCTGCTTGACCAGCCAGCGAGAGATACTGACCTTCTGCTTGTTTCCGCCCGACAGCGCTCCGATGGCCTGGTTTGTACCGAGGCAGCGGACGTTAAAATCAATTGCGGCAGTATCCGACAGATTGTTTGCATCGCTCGGCATAATCATACCGACTGTGTTCGCCAGCTCCGTAAGAGAGGGGACAAGCTCGTTATAGTGGATGGTGGTTCCCATCATAAGAGCTTCACTGTCACGGTCCTTGGGGACATAGGCCATTCCGCTATTGACGGCTGCCTTTGGACTTTTAATGAATTTATTCTTGCGCGGGAGATAAACCGTTCCGGTATTGGCCTTGAGAATGCCGCAGATGGTTTTTCCCAGTTCATGGATACCCGCGTCGGAAAGACCGCATATCCCGACAATCTCTCCATAGTTGACATCGAAGCTCACCCCTTGGAAGGCTTTTCCATGGGACAGATCGCGTACTTCGACCGCAACCTCGGGAAGCGCGGAAGGCTCCATGTCATCCCTGTAGTAACTGCCTTCGACCTTACGGCCGACCATTTTCAGACGGACATTGTCAACATTGACATCGTCGCCTTCCAGATCCGCCGCCAGACGGCCGTCGCGAAGAACGGTCACAACATCCGCAAGCTCGCACATCTCTTCAACGTCATGCGTAACAAAGAGAATCGCCGTACCCTTTTTCTTTTCCTCCTCAATGATGCCGTACAGCTTATGGCGCGTATCGTAGGACAGTGCCTGCGTCGTCTCATCCAGAATAAGGATACTCGGCTCGACTGTCATTGCCTTGGTAATCTCGGTAAGCTTACGCTTCTCGACCGGAAGGTTTCCGGCCAGCTCACGGACAGGAACGTCAAACCCGTGTTTTTCCAGTTCCGCTTTCGCATCGCGGAAAATGCTCGTCGTATTCAAAACAGGACCCTGTTTGTAACGTTCAAGATTTCCAAGATAAATATTATAGGCTACCGGAAGATCATTGATGATACCGAGTTCCTGTACGACAAAGCCGATATTGTTCGCATAGGCATCAAGCGGAGATTTCGGGGCATAGGGCTGACCTTTTACAAACATCTCGCCCGCATCCGGTTTCTGCATTCCGCAGAGGATGGAAATCAAGGTGGATTTTCCGGAGCCGTTTTCCCCCGCAAGTGCATGGATTTCCCCTGCGCGGAGCGTTATATCCACATCCTGATTCGCTCTTGTCGGTCCGAAGGACTTGCAGATGCCTCTCGCTTCAAACAGTATTTCCTTCTCGCTCATAACTCACTCCTCCTTCTTATTGCTTCTGGTAGCCAGACAGAGGAAGACTACTATAAACATACCGAGGAAGAAGCTCATCCAGGTTCCCTGCGGAACGCCCAGATAAGTCAGGAACACAAACAGAGCAGAGATGGCAAACGAGGAAAGCGCAATACTGAGTACCGGGTCCATGCGGCGCATGCCCGAGGACAACAGCCATGCGGCAAGACCT
Source organism: Oscillospiraceae bacterium (assembly GCA_017434755.1). Classification (GTDB taxonomy): domain Bacteria; phylum Bacillota; class Clostridia; order Oscillospirales; family Oscillospiraceae; genus Limivicinus. Next base: position 163,336 of record JAFRER010000021.1, read on the forward strand.
CTGGCGATCTGTCCGAAAGATCCGAGGTTTGAAGTGGTGTTGACTAAGTTTGCACTGGCGGCATTGAAAGCACCTGCGATTCCCATAAGTGCCGCGCCGATGGTAACACCAAGGTAGATAGTTTTCCGGGAATTGATTCCCATATGTTCAGCAACCTCCATATTGCTGGAGACTGCACGATAATTCAGACCGAATGTAGTTTTGTTCTGAATGAGCATGAGCACTATGATCACACCGAGCCACAGCAGAAAGTCCGCAGGGAATTTCACGATTCCCTTGCAGTCCGTCGGCCCGAGCTGAATCAGTGCACCGCCGACAGTCTGCTTTGTGCACCACAGAGAGTACATCACGCCGAAAGCCTCATAGATGAGACAAATCGCCATACCAAGCACCCAGGAGGGGAGCTTGAGTTTGATGCGAAGCCAGGTCGAAATGAGCTGAAGCACTACACAGGTCAAAATCGAACCGCCGAAGAGTCCGAAATAGCCAAGACCAAGCTTCATTGTGGCAATGATGCCGACATTTGCCGCAAGAATATACGCCGCAGCAACAGCAAAGTCAGGACCGGTGGACCATGTGTAGGAGATTGCCATGCCTATGATGGCATTGAGGATACTGCTGACAAAGATTTGATACAGACCGTTTCCGCTGAGCATTCTTCCGCGGGTGATCAGATTCATGATCAACACGATAACGGCAATAATCACGGGAAAGATCAGCTGGTTGATAAGCCGTCCGTACCAGGTATCCGTGTTTACGAGGGCTTTTGCATTCACTATCCAATGCACCTCTTTCATATTTTTATACTATGATTTCCCAGCCGAAAACGGCTGGGAAATCATGTTTTCTTGATACAATTTCAACCGATGAAATCGTACCAATAAAGGGCTGAATTATCCTTCGTGCATCGCCACAACGTTTTCAACGCTGTAGTTTGCAAGGAAGTTTTCGAAATCCTGATAGGTCACATTGGGGTTGTTGCGGTAGAGCAGGTTCTGGACATCTTCATAGTGGAACGGGATGTCGTTGATGAAGTACTTTTCATAATACTCAGCATTCTCAGGAGTAACAACGACGGAGGGGGAGTAGAGGTACAGGGGCTTGCCGTCAGCGCCGAGGATCTTGTGGCCGTCCATGGCATTGATCAGCAGAGCGGAGGAAACATACGCGGAGCACCAGTGACCGCCGTTGAGTCCGGCGAAGGTTCCGTCAAGCAGACGGGGCAGAACTTCGGAGTTGACGTCCGTTCCGTAGAGCTTGATGTCTTTGCCGGCAGTAACGGTGGAGGCGCCGGTGATGTAGTCGACGGACACACCGTAGATGCAGTCGATGTCGGGATAGGTCGCGAGGAAGTTACGGGTGGCTTCGATGTGTTCACCGCCGGCTGCAGAGATATGCGACACCTCAACGACCTTGCCGCCGGCTGCCTCAAACACTTCCTGGAAACCGATTGCACGGTCGACAACGGTGGAACCGATTTCGTTTGCGAAGATCAGAGCGACCTTGCATCCGTCAGCAACAGCAGCTTCACCCATCTGCTTTCCGAGAAGGGTGTTGTCGCAGGAGCAGGAACCGGCAAAGTATTCCATATCCTGGATCTCAGCGCGGAGTTCGGGTCCCATGGGAGCGCAGTCATTGAATGCGAAGTAAACGCCTGCGTTGTCATAAGTCGGGCAGCCAACCTGGAAGAACGGGTCCATAACGCCCCACCAGAGAACGCCGTCGCAGCCGAAGTTCACCATGGTCTCGGCATCGGCGAGGACCTGGTTGATGTCCTGCTGGTCATTGAAGGTCTCGAGCGTGTCACCGGTCTGGTCGAGATAGACGCGTGCAAGAGTGGCAAAAATCTCGAACGTGGGAGTGCCGGCAACAAACAGGTTCATACCGATTGTACGGCCGGAAGGCCAGTTCTCAGCAGCAGGTGCAGCATCGCCGCCGCTGCTCTGAGCGGGCGCAGGAGCCGCGTCCGAACCGCCGGAAGCAGCAGGAGCTGCTGCCTGCTCGCCGCAGGCGCACAGTGCAAACACCATCGCCAGCGCAATGAGGAGTGCTAGAAACTTTTTCATTCTGTGATTTCCTTTCTTTTTTTGATCGCCATGGCGACCGTGATTTATTCTTTTAACCGCCTGCAGAAGCACGCGGGAAAAAGCAGCAAACTGCAGCAGGGCAGCGTTCTGCGGCAACGGCTGAGGCACAAGCCCGCCCTACTATTCCGAACATAGTTTATTATCTCAATTTGCCCGTTTAAAGTCAATCCTTTTGAATTTGAAGAGTTTCAATTTGTGAATATAAACAAGTTTATTACTGTATTTTGTGACAATTTGACAAAAGTAAAAAGTGTCTGTTAAACACATGGAGACACTGTTTATAATAATAGTTATGATATATGCTTTTTTATTAGGACAGCTGTCTGCTTTGGAAAGGAATCGGGCAACAGCGCAGGAGAATACTTTTACAACATAAAACAGGTCGATTCTGCGGCTGCAAGTTGTGCGCCTCCGGTGAGTTCATCTTTTTCCCCCGATTCTGCAGACAGGAATTTGCTCAATGTCGGGCTTTCTACCTTGGAATTCCATGGCAGGAGTGTGCATGACACACATCCTTCTGATCTGTCCGCCTTTTTGCACAGGCTCCCGCCGAATCGGCGGGAGCCTGTTTTATCGCATACTATTTAATCACGATTATGACATAGAAGAAATCACTGCTGTGCTCATTTTCAAATCTCAGCACCGCGAGTCCGGGATCGTCGGCGGTCTTTTTCTTCGCTTTGACGGAGATAAGACCGGAGCTGCCGGTTATGGTGTCCTGTGACAAAGTGAGCGTTCCCACGTTCTTCGAACTGTCGTCAAATGAATAACTGATTGCGGTTTCCTTTTCACCGTACATCACAGAGACATTGAGCGGGAAAGATCCGCCGTCCTCAATCACCGCAACCGCCCGGTCCGCATAGAAATTGCCGGAGTAGGCAACTCCGAGAGGATCCCTGCCGGAGATGATATCAAGGACTTCCTCTGCCTCTTCCCCTAAGGATTTAATCTGTGTTTCAAGTTCCGCGATTTTCTCGGATAGTTCCTTTGCTGCCGCATCACCGTTCGAGATCAGCGCATTCTTGTCCTCGATCTGAGAGATCTGTTCACGGATCTGCGCTTCCTTATCCGCAAGGCTTTTCCCCAGATTCTCTATTTCGGCGCTCAGCTTCTCCTTTTCTGCCGTAATGCCGTCTCTCTCCTGAAGCAGCCCGATATACTTCCAGCCGAGGAACCCGAGTCCTGCGACGAGGACCGCAAGGATCAGGGACATAATGATCACAGTAGGAATATTCCTGTATTTTCTCTCCGCTTTCTTCGCGGCACGGGCAGCCGTCTTTTCATCCTTCGCTCTCTGCCTGGCCATTTCCTTTTCGAGCCTCGCCTCTTCCTTTTCACGGGCCTTTCGCTCTTTCCTGCTCTCTTTGCATTGCGTTACCGGCTCCGGATCAGGCAAAGATGCCGTTCCCGTCATTTCCGGTTCCAGAGATTCCTTTACTCCGGCAGCTGTCTCTCCGGGCTGCTCTTCCTCAAAGACAGAGTTCAGGCTGCCAACTGTTTCTTCTTCCTGAAGCAGTTCATCATTTCTTTCCTTGTTTTCGCTATCCATATCGGTCTCCTTTCCGATCGGACCGTCGGCTTGACGCCGGAAGATCCTCCGTTCATCTGACAGTATAATCTCTCTCTGTTCATTTCCGCCATACATTTTTACAATATTCATAGATTATTAATTTTCATGTGCATGAAATAATAAAAACACCCTGCCGTTTTCAAACTTGAAACAGCAGGGTGTTTATGTTCTATGGTAATTCAGGTGACGCTTTTACATTTCTTCGAGAACTCTGTCGGCCAGATCAGCGAAAGTCTCGATCTTGCCGAATTCAGCAATAGGTATCAGTACATCGAACTCATCCTCGATCTGCGCAAGGTATCCCATGCGCATCAGTGACTTGGTACCGAGTGTCTCATGAATCTTCGTCTCTGCATCGAACCCGGCGGTATCCGCATGGTATACCTGTCCCGCCAGCGTAATGAGTTTAGAAACAACTTCGTCTTTATTCATTCTTATCATTCTCCTTCATCAAGTTCAAAATGCAGTCCTTTGTAACCGCCAAGATCAACGATTCTCTTGTGTACGCCGACTTTTTCACCGTTGGCAATTTTCTCCCGGAGGATCTTGCGTTTTTTTCTGTTGATTCCGTAGATAACAACGTTCGTGGTGACTCCCTCGTCGAATTCCACTTCCCCGAATGCATAGGGGCCGGAAGACGACAGGCGGCTGTCAGCCGTTGTGTTAGCCGGGAGCATGACCGTCTTCAGCCAGCCGTGACCGCTGAGCTCCACCCATTCCGTCGCATGGTAACCACAGGTATTGCAGGCATAATGGGGCGGAAACTCTATGGCGCCGCACTCAAGGCAGCGGCGGGCTAGAACTCTGCCCTCCTCCAGCGCATCATAATAAGGTTTAACCAGTCTTTCCAGTTTCATTCTGCTTTCCTCCCTTAATCTGCCGTGCGCAGGATGATCGCGCGAACGTTCTGTCCTCCGCCGAATCCGCGAAGGAATGTCGTCTTCGGAACCTTTTTCACCTGATGATCTCCGGCTTCGCCGCGCATCTGCAGAACCGCCTCATAAACGTCAGCCATTCCCGAGGCTCCGAAGGCATGCCCGTACGAAGGTCTTCCACCGCTTGAGTTGATAGGCTTGTCCCCGTCGAAGGCCGTGCGTCCTTCAAGGACGTATTTCCACCCCTCGCCTCTCGGCAGATATCCGACTTCTTCCGCGGCAAGGAGCCGCGAACCCAATATGAAGTCATTGACGAGAAGCAGGTCGATCTCCTCGGGCTTCACCCCAGTCATCTCATATACCTGACGCGTCGCCTCTGCAGTGGCCTGCTTTTCGAGTTGCGGAACAGCGAATTCGAGACAAGAGGCGCCGATACCGAGGATCTCTATGGGCTTGGTCTTGAACATATGCGCCATCTCGGTCGGTGCGACTATTACAGCGGCCGCTCCGTCCGCAGCCGGGGCATTGCCAGTGACTCTGAGATACTGCGATATCTTCGGATTGTAAGGGGAACGCAGATACTCCATCGGATCATCAAAGCCCATTTCCTTCGCCTCCTCCTCAAACGGAGTGCGTAGTAGAGCGAGCGGATTCCGAACAGCAGCCCGGCGTCCGTCATAGGCCATTTTATTAAGAGTCTCATCGATTTCTTCGTCCGTCAGTCCGTAGGTTCTGACATAGAGATCCAGCCAGTTGTCCGAGCCGACATTCATGCCGCCGATCAGGGATCTGGCATACGCACGGTCTCCTATTTTGACCAGGTCTGGATAGATATCGTCCGTGGTGATCTTGCGTCGGAAACAGGCTGGTTTTGTGCCGTCGGGAAGGCCGGTCCCCATTTCCGCACCGCCGGAAAGCACGATGTCATACGTTCCGCTGGCGACCGCCATAACCGCCTGCTCCAAACCGACATAACCCGAACAGCACGCCTCCGAATGATGCACGGAGCCTCTGCCGCGCATTCCCATCCATTCGGCAACCTGCATGTTGGGTGTCACACAGTTATTGAAAAAGGCCGGGTTTGCCGAGCAGTGATAGAAATACTGGACGTCACGCGGTTCGATGCCCGCATCTTCCATTGCAGAAATCGCTGCGCAGCCGAACACCTCGCCTTCGGTCAGTCCCTCATGTTCCGGATCATCGTTGATGTCCATGAACGGAGTGGCACCGATACCGAAAATCGAGACGCTGCGCGAAAATCTGCCGATCTTGCTGTGTGTCATCTCGTTTTGCTCCTTTAATGAATTATAGAATCTCTGCTGTTTTTATCATACAAATATTTCTTTTCAGAGTCAACAGTTTTATGCATTTGGCACAATTTCCATTCTTGCCTCAAAGGTCGGACTATGATAGTATAAAATATAATACAGATTATTCTGTCGAAGGTGTGAAAATGATTGAAAACATAGAGAAATTCTACAAACTTCTTTCCGAAGACGAATCGGTTGCGAAGCGTCTCCAGGATGCCCAGAACGCCTATCCCGGCAGCTGGGAGATCCGCGAACCTTTCATCCGTGAGACCATGCTCCCGCTTGCGGAGGAACTGGGTCTCGGTTTCACCATAGAGGAGCTCCGCAAATACGAGACCCGCATGAAAGTGATGAGCAGCCGCGATGTGGAGGATGAGTCCGATGACGTGCCGGATCCGCTGATCTACCAGCTCCTCGACCGTGGCTGGGAAACAGCCTCTTCCGTATACGAGGAAGCAGAGGACAGTTTTCGTAATAAATGAAGCAAGGGGCTCCGCCCTGTCTTCATCAATAATTGATAATTGAAACGGAGGAAAACATATGGCAACAAAAGCGTACGCGCAGGTATATTCCCTGATCCGTCAGGACAGGACGCCTCAGCTTCTGTATGATGCACTGGCAAAGTTTTCAAAGATGGGCTATGACGGCATCGAAGGCATCGGCGCCAATACTGCCGGTCTCTCCATGCCCGACTTCAAGAAATATCTCGCCGATTTGAATCTGGATATGTGTAGTGTGATGAACCTGAGCACCGATGAGGAACTTGCCTACGGCGCATTCATGGGCGCCAGATACGACGTTGCCGGCTTCCGGCCGAAAAGCCTCAGCCGGGACGACATTCTCCGTGCCTGCGACGAGGTCAACGAGTTCTCCAGAAAGGTCAAGGCAGCGGGAATGATGAACCTGATCCACAACCACGCTCATGAGTTCGGTCAGGTGGAGGGAGAACCGGAGGGCGTCACCCCCTATGACCTGATCCTGCAGAACACCGATCCGGATCTCGTCGGCATGGAGATCGACGTCGGCTGGGTGCAGTTTGCCGGAGCAAACCCCGTCGATATCATTAAAAAGTATCCCGGCCGCTTCCGTATCATCCATGTCAAGGAATGCAACAGGATCGCCAAGGATGCGGAGGAACGGGAGCACTTCCCGAAGAAGGTCCTTGATATGGGGCCCCCGAAGTTCATCAACGGAGCGCCGAAGTTCTCGCCGATACAGGAGAAGATGATGTACGAAGCGAGGAACTTCAATGTTGAACTTGGCAACGGACTGATCGACTGGCCGGCACTCGCCGCTGCGGCAAAGGGACAGGGATTCCCCGTATACTTCGTCAGTGAGCGCGAGTATTATCACTGCTATGGAGCGGACGGCAACGAGGATATCTGTGCACAGAAGGACTGCGACTTCATTCACAGTCTGTAAATCCCTAAAACAGAAAAGGACCGGGAAGGTTTCCCCTTCCCGGTCCTTTTTGCGCTTGTCATTTACGGTTCCTGTCCGGTCTCCTCCGGTTTCGTGTCCGCCGTATAACCCTCTATGCCTGCAGCAGCCGCCTGTTCCACCGTCCGGATATAGCTCCAGAAGGAAGCAGTCTCATATGTCATCTTGAACATATTGACGTTGTACTCTCCTCTTGCCCTGTAATAGAGTCCTTCCTGCTCCGCGTCGAAAACATACATGACACCATCTATCTCGATTTCGACCCAGCCGTGCGCCTGATAGGTATGGGAGATGAATCCGCTGATCGCCTTCGCATCATATCCGAGACCTCTCGCCAGCGCCCACATCTGGGCTGCAAAGGAATAGCAGTTTCCCCTGCCCTTGCTGAAAAGCTTCAGCGCCTCCTCGATCTCCCAGCCGGTCTCCCCGACCCTGTAATAGTTGCCTTTCAGATACAGGTTGTTGTCCCGCACATATTTGTATGCCTCATACAGCATGCTTTCCCTTGACATGGACTGGTTCTTGATGAGCAGAGCCAGCTTGTCGGCGACATATTTATCGAGTTCGGCGTTCCCGCTCGTAAATCTTCCGTCCTCACCGAACTGCAGCGTTCCCACAGAGCTGTTGCGGATGAAGAATCCGTCATCGTCTATATAATAGAGCCAGCCTTCCACGTTCAGGAATCCCGGAGACAGACGTTCCCCGGCCTTTGCCCAGACAGTGCACGGCTGTCCGACAAAGCTCACCGCCCTGTAGCAGTCCAGATTCACGGAAACATCCGGATAGTAAGACTCCCCGATCGAAGATGCCACACTGTCCCCGCCGAGCAGTTCATACAGCAGCATGGCCCCCTCTCCTCTTGTGAGAGTCCCTTCCTTTTCCGACAGCAGCTGCTCCAGCTTTTTGCCGTTGAATATCTGTGAGAGCATGAAGTCGAGCTCCTCGACGCTTATGGCTTCATCCGGCCTGAAGCGCTCTCCCTCGAGCTCCATAAAGCCGCCCGAGACCAGAGATGTAGCTCCTTTGTAGCACAGTGCATTTTCTCTTATATCACTGATATAGGGTGTGCCTTTCGGAGGATCTGCAAGCAGGTTGTAAACCGCTCTGGCCATGTCGCTTCTGGTCAGGATGTGATCTGGATAGAACAGTCCGTCCTTTTCGGCGGGAAAGAAGCCCGCCGGCACACTCTTCAGCTCCGGTCCGACGACCGCGGTATATTCCGCGTCGGAGAACACAGGCTCTTCCGAAACGTCGCAGTATTCTCCCTCGCTGTCCACCCAGCCGAGGAACCTGCCTTCAGACGGCGTTACATCCGCCCGGAGATATCTGCCCTCCGCCACCTTTTCGGAGTAGTAGAGCTTTCCCTCATACAGGAATGTGACCGTATACTCGTTCGGGATATCATAGCTTTCCGCAGGCTCCGCCGCGGCTGCTTCGGCCGCCTTCTCAATCGGCGTCGCCTCATTGCCGCCCGCAAACGGCTTTATCTCCGCAAAAAAGAAAAAGACCGCTGCAGCAAACGCCAAAACAATTAGTATGATTATCTTGAGTGTTTTCATCTGTTGACCCGGTTCGTATCATTGCATGCGCAATGCCACAGCACCGTCCGCATGCGGATTATCCTTGCTGAAAAAACGATGATCAGCGAGCCGCACGGCTTTAAAGTCCGTTTAAAGCCGGCAGGCTAACATGGTGATTATAGCAAAGGCTGCTGAACTTTACAACAAAGAATATGCCGCCCCGGCCGTTGATTATTTGCTGTCTTTGCTTTATAATATTATAGTTAAGCTTATCGATGCGGAAAGGAGTGTGAATGTCATGGCTGATGTGCTGGACGTCCTGAGGACGGAACGGAAATACCCGCTGTCCGCCTATCAGGCGGAGGTCCTGCGTATGAGGCTTTCATCCATACTCACTCCCGACTCCTACAGCCGCGGTCGTGACGGATACCTCGTCCGCTCGCTTTATTTCGACTCGTTCAACAACAGTGACTTTTTTGAGAAGCAGGCGGGCATCGAATACAGGAAAAAAATAAGGCTCCGATGCTACGGCGACGGCGGCATCGTGAAGCTTGAGACCAAGCAGAAGCAGGGCAACCTGCAGCGCAAGCTCAGTCTCAGCGTGACACGGACCGAGGCAGAGGCTCTGATAAACGCCGATTATGATTTCCTCCTTGAGCGGGCGGATCCGCTGGCAAAAAAGTTTTACGCCGAGATGGCCTCAAAGCTGTATATGCCGAGATGCGTCGTCGACTATAAGCGCTTCGCCTTCGTGGTCCCGGCTAACGACATCCGCATCACATTTGACAGCTGTCTCTCCGGGAGCGAATCGAACTTCAACATCTTCGACCGGGACCTGCAGCTGTTTCCCGTTCCGCCTCTCGGCGGGACCACCCTTGAGGTGAAATACAACGGTTTTCTTCTCAGCTATGTTAAAGACGCTCTTTCCCTGGACGGGCAGCCCGAATGTGCCAGCAGCAAATACTGCGCCGTCAGAACATATTCACTCGGAGGATTAAGCTTATGAACGATCTGCTCTACTATGTCACCAACCACTCCGGAAGCCTCAGCCTGTCGGAGATCCTGTTCAACCTGATCGCAGGCGTGGCTGTCGGCGGGATTATTTTTCTTTCCTACCGTCTCTCTCATTCGGGAGCGGTATACAGTCCGAAATTCAACGCCTCCCTCTGGATGCTCACGGTGGTCACCTCCATGGTGATGTGCGTCATCGGCAACAATGTGGCGCTGTCGCTCGGTATGGTCGGCGCTCTGTCGATCGTCCGCTTCCGCACCGCCATCAAGGATGCGCGCGACACGGCCTATATCTTCTGGTGCGTTGCAGCGGGCATATGCTGCGGCATATCCGACTTCACGATCGCCGTTGCAGGAAGCGCCGTGCTTTTCCTGCTCATGCTCGCCGTAGGCAACAACAAGGCAAACAGCCGCTATCTGCTGATTATACGCGGCGCTTATCCGGACGAAGTCTCCGCCAAGGTTGAGGCATATGTAAGCAAGCTCTTCCATGACGGCGTCAGACTGTGCGTCAAGAACCATTCTCTCGGCTGCATCGAGTATATCTATGAACTCAGCACGAAGCAGGCGGAACTTTTCAAGAGCGAAAACGGAGACGATAAGATCTTCGCGTTTCCGGGAACGGAGAGCGTGAATCTCGTCGGCCAGAACGATGAGATAGTCGGCTGACCGCAAAGCCCGACGTAAAAAACTAAGGAAGGGGGCCGCATATGAAAAAAACCATACTGATCATCTGTTCGCTGCTGCTTGCGGCTTTCCTTCTGATGCTGCTTTTCGGGAAAGCCAAGCTCGAGATCCTCGCGGACAAGAACGGCAGCCGCGTGTGGCAGCACAGCGCCGCAGCGGCAGAAAGCTCCGCAGGTCCCGACTTGATCCCTTCCGACGGCATGGTGGATGCGGCATTCGAGTCGCATCTCCCGCTTCTTGTGATCGACACAGACGGGGCCGTGATAACCGACGTCAGACGCACGGACGAGGACAGCGAGTCCTCTCACTACGGAGACAATGTGAACCCATACTCTGCAATGACACTGAGCGTGTTCGACAGCGGCAGCGTCAACTCTCTTTCGGATAATCCCTCCTCCGTCCTTGAGGGAAAGATCAAGATACGCGGCGGCATTTCAGACGGCAAGCTGCAGTACCGGATGAAGTTCCTCGATGCGTACGGTGACGATGTGAAGGTGCCGCTTCTCGGCATGCATCAGGGCGATGTCTGGATCCTCAACGGGATGGACAAGGACGAAACGGATCTTCGAAGCTATATAGCATACAATCTCGCGGGAGAACTGAATGTCTCCAGCCCCGACGTGCGCTACTGCGAGGTACTGCTGAAAGAGAGTGACGGATACCGCTATCTCGGCCTCTATCTGCTGACCGAACCTGTGGAACGCGGTGAGGGCAGGGTGGTCCTCAAGGGAAAGCGCAATCTTGTTGGTGCCTATTCCTACATAGTCAAGCGCGGCAAGGTTGATTCCGACAGCGTGGTGCTCTCCACATGGGCCTCCGAAAACGCAGGGATATCCGGCTTTATGGGTGATACCTCATCTGGCGACAGCGTTTTGTCCCTCATATACCCGAAAAACGAAAAAGTGACAACGGACGCCATAAACTACATCACTTCAGATCTGAGCAGCATCGAACAGCTGCTCGCCTCGGACCGGATCGGCGTTTACGTCTCGTTTTCCCGTGTCCTGGATACGGAATCGTTCATCGATTACTTTATCCTCAATGAATACCTCATGAACCGAGGAGCGGGCACCACATCCACATACATGTACAGAGACATCGGCGGCAAGCTTATCATGGGTCCCGTCTGGGGATTCAACGGCGCCGCCTCACACAGTTCGGATATCAGCACCTTTCTCATGGAAGACGCTCCCTTATACAGTGATCTTTTCAAAAACGGCACCTTTGACCGGCTGCTGCTGAAGAGATATGCCGCTCTCCGCTCCGGACTGCTCTCCGATGAAAACATCTCCTGTCTTATATCGGAGACTCGTAAGTACCTCGGAAACGCTCTGCTGCGTGATATGAGTCTGCGCGGCATCGGCAAAGAGGAATCCGCCTCCGAAACGGACTTTCTGACAGATGCTCTGACACAGCGCGGCCTCTGGCTCGACGGGAATATAGACTCTCTGGCGGATCATTCCGTGACCACGTATAAATACGCAATACTCTCGGCAGCCTCCATCATCCTCGTAGTCGCTTTTTTCACGGCGGCTACTGCTCTGTATAAAAAACGGAATGTCTCTGGAAAGGGGGATGTATGAAAAAACTGATCAAAAAGATCGGCATCTCCCGCTTCACGGGCATCGCCGGACTCGCCGTTCTGGTCGTCGTCTTTCTTGTCTCACTTCTGTTCCAGAACAGGAAACTTGAGATCGGTCCCGCCGAAATACTGTTTGTCGGAACCGGGAACGATGCCGACTGCTGTATCATGATAAGCAACGGAGCCTGCCTTGTAATAGACGCAGGTGAGGAATCCGACGGGCCTCACATAGCCGGGCTGCTGAAAGAGCATGGTGTGGAGACCATCAACTGCCTCATCCTCTCCCATCCCGACGCCGACCATATTGGCGGAGCCGCACTTCTCGCAGATAACTTCAAGATCGAAACGGCGATCATGCCGTATTACGGGAAATACAGGATAAACTACACCAATCTGCTTAAAAAACTCACGGATGCCGGGGCGGAACAGGTTTTCCCCGCAAAGGAGAGCAGTCTGAGCGTGGGCGATCTGATTCTCACTGTCTATCCGCCGGAAAACACCTATTATGAGCAGGACAATGACTACTCTCTGGCAGTGCTCGTCAATCACGGGAGCGTGAATATGTTCTTCCCGGGCGATGCGGAAAAGGTCAGGCTGAAGGAGCTGGGCTCCGTGTCTCTGCCGGAGATCGATCTTCTCAAGGTCCCCCATCACGGCAGAAGCAGTTCCGCCGCCTCAGATTTCATTCAGCGGATAGCCGCGCCGATCGCAATCGTAAATGCCTCGTCGGCCGAATCGAAGATCCAGAAGGCGCTGGAGAAGACCGGGGCATCTGTCTATTACACAGTCGGCAGCGATCACTTTTTCAAAAGCGACGGTGAAACCCTGACTTACACAGGTCAGTGACATATCTGGAATAATATGAAAAAGAGCGCGGGGTCTTATCCCTGCGCTCTGTATTTTTTCGCCTCGGCGTATCCGCATCTCCGGCACAGCTCCTCTGCGGCCCTGTGCACGCTGAAGCCGTCATAGATCCTGCGCGCCCGTTCCGATGAGAGTATCTCATCAAGATCATCTGTGAAGATGTTTCCCAGGGTCATCACTCCGTCTGCATCCAGACAGCACGGCACCACGGACCCGTCGCACAGTATACCGATCTGATCCCGAAGTGCCCAGCAGAACAGATTTCCGCCATGCTCTTCGGCGGCACTGTCCGGCCAATCAAATCTCTCTCCATACTCCAAAAAAGTCCTGTCCGCAAGTCTCCGGCCGCTCCTTGTTTTTTCCCATTCCAGCGGATAAGACTTCTTCAACGCGGAGATCATCTCATCGTTGTTCTTTTCAAGACCCCCTCTGTTCCACAGCCTGAACACGACAAGTATCCCTTTACCCGCTGCCGGTTTCGCGAAATCCACACAGTTTCTCAGATAGTCTCCGAAGTCAGAAGCCGGATTTGCCTCCGCCGAGTGAAGTGAGATGTTCACTTTGTACAAGGGTGTCTGAAGGAGTTTTTCGCCACGCTCCGCCAGCAGCGTGCCGTTTGTCGTGACGATGGGTCTGAATCCCTTTCCGGCAGCCGAAGCAATAAATGCCGGAAGTTCCGGATGAAGGAGCGGCTCTCCCATCAGATGGAAATAGAGGAACTCCGCTTTTCTCTTTACAGCATCCGTAGCCGTTTCGAATTCCGCCGCGCTCATCATGCGCGGCGCCCTTGCCGTTCCGTGACAGAAGGAGCAGGACAGATTGCAGATGTTGCTTATCTCAAGATAGATCTTTTTCAGCATGTTTCATCTCCGCCGCATCTTACAGGTTCCTTATGCAGTTGAGGATCAGCTTTCCCACGGTCTCGGCCAGCATGTCCATGGACTGTATACGCGCGAAATCCCCGCCGTATATCAGCTTTGCCGACGGCAGATCATCGTCCTCTCCCGTGAAGACGCAGACTGCGGATATGTCGTCCGCGCGCGCTTTTCTGACCTCCGCCGCTGTGTTCGCCACACCTGCCTCTCCGTTGTAGTCCACAAAGCGATCCTCGCCCGCCGAGGGCATACGGCTGACATCGTTCGGCTTTACATCCGAAAGGATGATGAGCAGCCTGTGCTCATAGGGAGATCTCCTCATAAGCTCTGTCATCGCTCTGATCGCAAGTCCGTCACGGTTGCAGCCGTTTGAAACGAAATCGAATATCCGCGCGTTCTGCGAAATCTCCGTATAGTCTCTGAAAATGTTGATTATAGTATAGCCCGTCATGGAACAGAAAGAGCAGACCCTGCAGGGTATGCCGCATCGGGTCAGGCTCTCTGCGATGATATAGCCCTGCGAGGAGACCGTCTCCTGACGCTCTTTCTGAGAATTCGAAGCATCCAGCAGGATATCCACGCTCAGGTCTCCCGCGGCTTCCCGCTCTCTGCGTTCGAAGATCCGTCCGTCTCCGAGGTGTTCCGCGCGCCATGTCCGGCCGCCTTTCAGTCGTCCGGAATCGCTCTTTATGTCATCATCCTGCAGATACAGGAGGATCGAATTCCGGATCCTTTCGCACAGCCTGCTGATTGCGGTCCTGTTGGCGGCCATGTTCGCGGCATAATACTCTCTGTTTCGTTCCCTCTGCCGGCTCTCCTTCTGTTTCTGCAGCGCCTCGAAGGCATTCTGGATGCTTCCTTCATATGCCTCACCTCTGGTGAGATGCAGATGACACAGAACATGGCTGTCGGTGCACAGCTTTTTTTCCAGTTCTTTTTCGGCAGCGGGGTCCAGGATCGGTCTCCCGTATTTGAAGCGGATAAATTCTCTCAGTTCCGCCTCGCTCATCTTTGTGAGCATGCTGTATTGCCTGATCGCGTCGGATGCCGCCCTGCCGTCGTATATGTTATCCGGATGCTCGGTGAAACCGCCCCCGAAGCGTTGGAACAGCGCTTTCTTTTTCCGGTTTGCTCTGCGGTTTCTGCGTATCCCGGGCAGATGCCGGCTTTTAGCTTCCTTCGTGTTGATGCCGAACCATCTGACAAGCAGGGCCTCCGCCCTCTCCGTCAGCTCTTTCGTATTGAGCGAGGAGCTGAATTCAAGCTCCCTCAGAAGCTCCGCATTATACGGATCGAGCTGCGGCTCTCTGCCGAGGACTTTCTCAAAATGGGCGCGGGATATGAACTCATAGAGCCTGAGATCACCGGCAGCAGGTGTTTCCGCGAGCCATTTCCGGGCATATTCTTTTCGAAGCTCTTCCAGCACCGGTCTCGTCTCCACTTCCCGGCCGTAAACCGCGTTCTCGAGCGCAAGCCACAGCAGCGACTCGTAGATCTCGCTCTCCTCATATTTCTGCACACCGCGGAAGATCTTTTCGATCTCAGGATAGTCATAATGCTTCCGGGCCGCACCGATGATGCTGTTGAAATACAGTTCCGCCTTTCCGTCCGCGTCATAGGCTTTGAAATCCGGTGTGAATCCGTAATCTCCCGCAGAGTTCCATATGATATTGACTGCTCTCTTCCTCTGAAGATCCGAAACCGCTTCCATTTTTCCTTGATCCTTCATTTCTCAAAAACCGCAGAGTGTTTTCTTCCGAACACGGTTTTTCAACAAATGCATTATATGCCCCCGTTCGTGTTTAATCAACGGGAAAAGGGATACAGACCGGAACAAGCCGGCCTCCGCATCTGAATGCGGAGGCCGGCTGTATTGCGTCTGTTCAGATCATTCCTGTTCTTTCGGGTGCTTTTTTGCTTTTTTCTTCGGATGCTCCTGCGGGAATTCGAAGACCACCACCTCGAAAGGCCTCAGGCCGTACGGCAGCGCGTAGGGATGACTGTCGCAGTCCTTCTCAATGCTGACGATCGGCGGGATGTCTCCGATCTCACCGGGGCTGCCGCCACCGGGCAGACTGTCGTAGGTGCTGAAGATCCTCTTATAAAATCCCTCTTCCGGCACACCGCACAGATAGTTTCCGTAAGCCACCGGAGAGAAGTTGCAGATCACCAGCAGCGCTTTTTCATAATTCCACGGATTTCTTCTGATATAGGAGATGATATTACGGTCCGCGTCATTCCGGCTCACCCATTCGAAGGTGGCGGGATCCTTGGTATCCGTATAGAGGCAGGAATAGCTGCTGTATATGCCGAGCAGATTCCGGACGCACTGCATCACGTCCCTGTGACCGAAGTCGCTGGCAAAGGCCCAGTTGATCTCTCTGTTCTCGTCCCACTCCCTGTCTTCGGCAAAATCCTGACCCATGAACAGAAGCTTCTTTCCGGGGAACGTGAACTGGAAGGCATAGAGGGCTTTGAGGCTTCCCATCTTGTCCTCGATCCCTCCGGGGAACTTTTCAAGCATGGAATGCTTCAGGTGGACCACCTCATCATGGGACAGAACAAGGATATATCTCTCAAAGAATGCGTAGTCAGCAGCGTGTACAAGCCGGCCGTGCTCCCATTTCCTGTAATAGGGATCTTTCTTCATATATTCGAGCGTGTCGTTCATCCAGCCCATGTTCCATTTGAACATGAAGCCTATGCCGCCCTCGGTCACATCCGCCGTGATACCGGGAATGATGGAGGAATCCTCCGCAATCATGTATGCGTCCGTTTTTTCCCGGATGGCATAGTTGATCTGTCTGAGGAATTCCGTGCTTTCCAGGTTCTCATGACCGCCGTATTTGTTCGGTCTCCATCTGGCGCGGCTGAAGCTGGAATAGAGCATCGCCGCCACCGCGTCCACCCTGAGCGCGTCTACGTGGAACTCATTGATCCAGTAGAAGGCGCTGGATGCCAGAAAGCTCTGGACCTGTATCTTTTCATGGTCGAAGGCATAGGTCCCCCACTCCGGGTACTCCGCCTTCAGCGGATCGGGCGATTCGTACAGCGGTGTTCCGTCAAAGCGGGCCAGGCCGAATTCGTCTTTCGGGAAATGGGCCGGCACCCAGTCCAGGATCACGCCGATGCCGTTGAGGTGCATGATATCGACGAAATACCGGAAATCATCCGGGCTGCCGTATCGGCTGGTGGGAGAGAAAAATCCCGTCACCTGATAGCCCCAGGAGCCGTCGAAAGGATATTCGCAGATCCCTATGAGCTCCACATGGGTGTAGCCCATGAACCGCACATACTGCGAAAGTTCCTCTGCGAGCCTGCGGTAGTTAAGGAAGCCGTCCGGGTCCTTGGAATAATCCTTTTTCCAGGAACCGAGATGCACTTCGTAAATGGCCATGGGCTTTTCGGGAGCGTGCCTGCTGTCTCTCTGCGCCATGTAGTCGGCATCTCTCCACTTATAGTTCTTCAGCCCGTAGACGATCGAAGCGTTTGCCGGTCTTCTTTCCGTATAGAAAGCATACGGGTCGGATTTGAAGCGCTTCTCTCCGTCCGCGCCTTTCACCACGAAACGGTAGACATCCCCCTCTCCGATATCCGGAAGGAAGGTCTTCCAGACTCCTTTGCGGCCAAGCTCCATCCTGCCGTTGGCCTCATTCCAGCCGGTCTTGCCCGTGATGACGGAAACCTCTCTGGCATTCGGGGCCCAAACGGCGAATTTGGTTCCTTTCACCCCGTCTTTCGTGGTGATGTGCGCTCCGAGCTTCTTATAGGCGGCAAAGTCTATCTTCTCATTAAATACGAAACCGGTCTCCTCCTTCTCCGGAGAAGCTTTCTTTTTTTCATCCTTCATGGGAGGCGCTCCTTTCAGCTGTGTTTATTCCTCAGTTCCCAGAAGGCCACAGCGCTCGCCGCGGCGACATTTAGGGAATCCACATCATGATACATGGGTATACGCACGGTATAGTCACAGGAAGCGATCGTATCCTCCGCCAGGCCGTCGCCCTCCGTCCCGAGGATCACGGCCAGTTTCTCCTCCGCAGCCAGTTCGGGACAATCTATGCTCACCGCATCGTCCCGCAGCGCCATCGCGGCTGTACGGAAACCCATCCGGCACAGCCTTTCAAGTCCGCGCTCCGGCCAGTCCCTGATGTTTTCTCCAATATAGGCCCAAGGAACCTGGAACACGGTCCCCATACTGACCCGCACGGATCTTCTGTACAGTGGGTCGCTGCAGGCGGGCGTGAGGAGCACGGCATCCATCCCCAGCGCCGCAGCCGAGCGGAAGATCGCTCCGACATTGGTGGGGTTCATGATATTCTCGAGCACGGCGATCCTTTTCGAGACCGCGCATATGCTCTCCACATCCGGCTGCTCCGGTCTCAGCATGGCACACAGTACGCCCCGTGTGAGCTTGTAGCCCGTAAGCTGTTCCAGAACATCCAGTGACGAGGTATATACCGGGATGTCCCCGCAGCGGGCGATTACATGCTTTGCCTGTGTCTCGATGTGCTTTTTTTCGAGCAGCATCGAGACCGGAACACATCCGGCGTCGAGTGCCCGCTCGATCACCACCGGACTCTCGGCGATAAACATGGCGTTTTGCGGATCCTGGCGGTTCAGAAGCTGCGCCTCAGTGAGTCTCGCGTATACATCGAGCTCCGGGGCTTCGAAATCGCTTATCTCAATAACGTTCGGCATTCCAGTTCCTTCCGCCGATTCAAGGAGTCATGTCCTCAAGGGCGAGGTGCCAGTTCTCGGCGCAGTCCGCGATATACGCCGAAATATCTCCTATCATTTTGTTGCCTGCAAAATCGTTGACTTCGTAGTTCATGACCACCAGGATCACCGGCTCCGGTGTGTAAATGATCCCGCCGGTATGGCAGCATCCGCCCGCACTCCCGTATTTCTGCGCAATGACATACCTGTCCTTGAGCACTTTGTGAAAATAATCATCCGGAGATGCTTCACACATATATTGCAGCACATTCGGATATTCATCCGGGTTTTCATAGAGTTGTTTCACGATCCCGAGGTAAAACCTTGCGGAATACAGATACTCAACGTAAAAAGTCCTGGGCAGTTCCTCACTGAGGATTCCCTCGGAAAAACTCAGATCATTGCGCCTTATCGTTCGAAGATCGTCCCCGAACATCTTCTGCTGCATCGCATAAGCCCAATGGCTGTCCGAATAACGGAGTATCAGATGAAAGACCTCTTCAATGTCGAAACCATCCAGCCGGAAGGAATCATAATCGATCTCATCGTATTTTTTCATGTTCGCCATTTTCATCACCAGCGGCAGTTTGAAGAGGCTCGCCGTGTACCACCAGCGGTTGGCGTTATAGTAATAGTATTCTCCGGTGCCCGTATAATACAGAGCAACACTCACCGATTCCCGGTTTCTTCCCGATGAGTCTATGATCCTTTCGATCTCCGCGTCCAGCTCCGCCTCGTCGATCACCGAGACCGACGCCGTCACGATCTCTCCGGAGCCGTCCGCAGCCTCTGCAAGTGCAGCCGCCGGAAACAGGAGAACGGCCAGCAGCGCGGCCATTATGAATGACACTGTTCTTTTCATCCGGATTCCTGCCTGTGTTCCCGTTATAGTGAAAATATCTCTGTATAAACAGAGATATTATGATTTTGAAGTGTTAAGATAGCCCAGCACGGCTTTTGCCAGATCGTTGTATGTCACGGCACGGTCGATCTCGGCTTTTGCCCATGCCTTTTCTTCGTCAGAGATCCTGCTCCTGCCGTTGTTTTTCACCCATCCGACGATTGCCTTCAGCTCGCTCAATGTCATATGCGATCCTCCCGAACTGTATGAAAACATTTTACCACAGCGAAAGAACATAAATCAACAATCGCGCCTCTCACGAAGCGTATTTTTCAAGATACTGCAGCGCATAGGTGTTCCTCGCGCCGTAGAGCGCCGCCTGCTCATAGACATTGCAGAATTTGAACACCGCCGAATAGCAGCTGTCTGCTGTTTTCAGATAATCATACAGGTCCGGATAGTAATTGATCATCTCATGCAGGATGAAATCGCACTGCATATCCAGGTTGCCGACGGAGCGGCCCGAGGCCTTTGCAAAGTCATACAGGGCCGCCTTGCGGTCCCCTGTCCACTGGCAGATCCCGTATCCGCCGCCGTACTCCTCTCCCGGTGCCTCCGCGAACGCATCCCGGCTGAGCGCTCCGCTGTCCGCCTGCATAGTGTGTTCTTTGGAGAAGGAGTAACCCGTGCTCGTGTCGCCCTCGACCAGATACGGCAGGAAGCTGCTCTCCGCGGCAATGTTGCCCAGAATAGCCGCCGCAGCATAGGGATTGCCGAATTCGTTTATGAACCGGTTCCATATCCTGCCCGCATTGCTCGTGTCGTTGGTGAATTTTGCCGTGTAGGTTTTGTTCCTCTCCGCATCCCTCGCGGGATCCGCCGCAACCTTGAAGCCGTGGTTGATAAGCTCCCGTTCGGACCGCAGCCCCTCGTTGCTCGCCTCCGCGTTCAGAAGATAGGTATAGTCGCCCGGGGCAAGGCTCCCGAACACAAGGCTGACGTTTACCGTGCCCTCCAGATCGAATGCGTCCGTGCCCGGCGCGTAGATGCATTGCTGCACCGTCTTTCCCGCGGCATCGATGAGCGCCGCATGGATCTTTATCAGGTTCCCCGCGGAAACCTTTATGATCCCTCTCAGAACAAAGGGACTGCCTTCAGCGATCTCGGACGGCAGGGTCTCCCCGCTCAGCGTGATCACCGGTTTTTCGAGTTCAGCAGGCTGAGCAGGCTCCGGGATAACGGCAGACGCCTCCGGCGCGGGCATCGTTATCTGCGGGGCCGGCGCCTCGATCACCGGCTGCGGAGCAGGCGTTTCGATCACGGGCTGCGGAGCAGGCGTTTCGATCACGGGCTGCACGGCAGGAGACTCCCATATCACCTGGGGCGACGGCTCCGGTTCCGGAGTTTGAATAATCTGCGCAGGCGCAACTGGTTCCGGATCATAAGAAGGCTGCGGCTCTTCTTCCTGTTCGGAAAGCTCCGGGGCATCCGTCGTGCAATCCGTCTCTTCCGGCAGCGCCGGATCTCCGGGCTCAGCCGCCTCCAGCTCCGGAACGGAAAACTCTTCAGGCTCGGGCTGCGGGCCGGCCGTTTCCTGCAGCGGAGGGAGGACCTCGATCTCAATCTTTTCGGATACGGTCTCATTCAGCACTGTATCCTGCTCCGCGGAATACGGCTCCGGCGAGGGCAGCTTTGGAAAAGGAGCCGCAGCGCATCCCGAAGCGGACGCGAGCATGACGAACACCATCAGCATCGCAGCGATTCTTTTTGCAAAAAGGCGCATACGGTCTCCTTTCCTGTTTTTTATTGATTTTATCCTATAGTTATGAACAATTCAAGCACACGCACTATCACTATGTCCAATTGAACAGCCAGACCCGGAAGTGATATACTCAAAGAAACGAACGGAAGGGAGGCGGGCCGTATGCAGAAAAGAAATGTGAAGCAGGTTGTCCTGCCGCTCATTACGGCGTTCATCTGGGGCTCCGCCATCGTAGTGCAGAGCGCCAGCACCTCTCTGATCGGCTCATTCACATTCAACGCCGCAAGATCCCTTGTAGGCGCGCTTTCTCTCCTTCTGTTCATTCTGATCCGCGACAGACTCATTAGGAAAGACAGTGCAGAAAACAATTCCGAGAGTTTCCGGTATCTGATTAAAGGCGGTGTCTGCTGCGGCTTTTTTCTGGCTCTGGCCGTGGTACTGCAGCATCACGGGCTCAGGTATACCGGTGCAGGCAAGGCCGCATTCATCACAGCCCTGTATGTAGTGCTTGTTCCGGTGTCCGGCCTTTTCTTCCGCAAAAGGGTCGCGCCGCTGCTCTGGGTGAGCATGCTGATTGCCGTGGCAGGGCTATATTTCCTCTGCATGGCTCCCGAAGAGGGCTTCAGCCTGAACAAAGGCGATCTTCTCGTTCTGATGAGTTCGATCTCCTTCACCGCGCAGATCCACGCGATCGATCACTTCTCAAAGAAGACCGACAGCATCGAACTCTCCTGCGTGCAGTTTGCCACGGTCTTCGTCCTCTGCACCGCCGGTGCTCTTCTGTTTGAAAACCCTGCTGTCCCGCAGCTTCAGCAGGCCGCTCCGCATATCCTGTTCGTCGGCGTTTTTTCCTGCGCCGTAGCCTATACGCTGCAGATCGTGGCGCAGAAGGACGGGAACCCCGTTGTTGTCTCGCTTCTGCTCAGTCTGGAGTCCTTCTTCGCCGCAGTGGTGAGCGCGATCGTGCTCCACGAGCGGCTGAGCCTTCGTGAGATCATCGGCTGCGTGCTCATGATGGCGGCAGTAGTCCTCTCCCAGCTGAAAAGCGGGCAGACATAAAACTGAAACAAACTGATCTATGCAAACAGCCGGACCATTACGGTCCGGCTGTTCTTTTACATGGCTTCAATCTCTTTTATGTTGTATTCGTTCCCTGTTATGAGAAAAGTGTTCCCGCTGCCGCAGTAGGGGCATATCTTTTTGTACGTCATCGTGTCATAGGTCTTTCTGCAGTCCTGGCAGTAGGTCACGGCTTTGATCTTCTCGATCTTCAGTTCCGCATCCTTCAGGAATTCGGACTTCTTCTTCGACCACTCCCAGAAATCCGTGAGGTATTCCGGAATGATCGTGCTGACCTCCCCGACCTCGAGCGTCACGGAGGCAACGGTCTTCAGATCCTGCTCCCTGCAGATCTTCTCGACAGTATCGATGACATAGACAACGGTGCTGAGTTCGTGCATTACTTGTTTTTGCGGGTCACTTTGACTGTCTGGCGGACAGCGTGCTTGAGCATCGGGCCGACCTTGTCCTCGCAGCGCACCATGGTGGATGCCGCAGGAACGTCTCTCTCAAGATGGATGGCGTCGAACATGCATCTGGTGGTGCACAGTCCGCATCCGATGCATCTGTTGGGATCCACGACGCTCACGCCGCAGCCCAGGCAGCGGCTTGCCTCGGCCTTGACCTGCTCCTCGGTAAAGGTGAGCCGGTCATGCTCGAAGGATCTAGCCTTGGCCGGATCGTGCAGGATCTGCTGGCGGGCGGGTCTGTCGAAGCTGCCGACATCGATGACGACTTCGTTCTTGTTGAGTTCATAGAACTCGCGGAGGTTGCGGCCTCTGGTGAGGCTCTGGCCGTCCTGTACGAAGCGGTGGAGCGACTCGGCTCCTTCACGTCCGGCCGCAATGGCATCAATGGCAAACTTGGGTCCGGTGAAGACATCGCCGCCGACGAAGATGTCGGACTGCTCTGTCTGGTACGTAACGGCATCAGCAAGGGCGTTGCCCTTGGGTCCGGTCTTGAGCTCGCCGACATCCAGGCCGCCCCAGTCGATGGTCTGGCCGACGGCAGCGAGAACGGAATCGACCTCGATGGTCTCAAACCGTCCGGTGCCGACGGGCTTCCTTCTGCCCTTCTCATCGGGCTCGCCGAGTTCCATGATCTCGACCTTGAGACCGGTGACCTTGCCGGCTTCTCCGATGATCTCCACGGGCGCGTTCAGGAAACAGAACTTCACGCCCTCTTCCTTTGCCTCGGCGACCTCTTCCTTATCGGCGGGCATCTCCTCCTCGCTGCGGCGGTAGATCACAGTGGTCTCCGCGCCGAGGCGGACTGCCGTCCGGCAGACGTCCATGGCGACATTGCCGCCGCCGATGACGGCGCACTTCTTCCCAAGCTCGGGTCTGTTGCCGAGGTTGACCTCCCGGAGGAAGTCCACTCCGCCGAGCACACCCTGCAGATCCTCGCCGGGGATGCCGAGCTTCTGGCTCTTCTGCGCGCCGATGGCAACATAGAAGCCCTTGAAGCCTTCATCACGGAGCTGCTGGATGGTGACGTCCTTGCCCACTTCGGTGTTCATGCGGAACTGCACGCCCATCTTCTCAAGGATCTCGATCTCGCCCTTGAGTGCGGAGCGGTCGAGACGGTAGCTCGGAATGCCCATGATGAGCATGCCGCCGGGCTGGCTGTTGCGGTCGAAGACGGTGACGTTGGTGTAGCCCATACGCGCCAGATAGTAGGCGCAGCTCAGACCCGCGGGGCCGGCGCCGATGATGGCTACCTTCTCCTCATATGGCTTGTCGATCGGGCGGCGGTAGAGTTTTTCGGGGACATAGCGCTCTTCGCTCTTGAGATCCTGCTCGGCTATGAACTTCTTGATCTCATCGATGGCCAGCGCCTTGTCGAGCGCTCCGCGGGTGCAGGCGTCCTCGCAGCGGCGGTTGCAGACATAGCCGCAGACCGAGGGGAAAGGATTGTCCTGCTTGATGAGCTTGAGTGCGTCGAGATAACGTCCTTCCTTTGCCAGCTTAATATAGCCCTGTATGGCGATATGAGCGGGGCAGGCGGTCTTGCAGGGGGCCGTGCCGGATTCGTGGCAGTTCTTGCGGTTGTCGAACACGTAGTTCGGGTTCCACTTGTCCTTGCCCCACTTGAGACCGGAGGAGAGCTCCTGTCTGGGGTATTCGACCTCGCCGCTCTTGGTGCAGAGCTTCTGGCCGAGCTTGACGGCGCCGGCCGGGCAGACCTCTACGCACTTGCCGCAGGCCACGCAGTTGTCCTTGTTGACATGGGCACGGTAGGCGGACGCTGAGAGGTTCGGGGTGTTGAAGTACTGGCTCGTGTGCAGGGCGAAGCAGACGCCGATGTCGCAGTTGCAGAGACCGAAGATCTTGTCCTCACCGTCTATGTTGGTGATCTGGTGGACATAGCCGTTCTCCTCGGCACGCTGGCAGATGTGGAGAGCCTCCTCCTTGGTGATGTAGCGGCCCTTGCCGGTCTCCACGAGGTACTGTGCAAAGTCGCCGAGACCGATGCAGCAGTCGTCCTGGATCTCACCGGAACCCTCTCCGAAAAGACGTCTGGCATTTCTGCAGGAGCAGTAGCCGACGGAGAGCTTTCCTTCATACTTGTCCAGCCAGTGGGAGATATGCTCCACGGATACGGATTTGTTCTCCGCTTTGATGGCAGTCTCCACGGGGAGAACGTGCATGCCGATCCCGTCGCCGCCGGGAGGGATGAGGTGGGTCTTGCCTTCGAGCGGCAGGAAGGTCATCTGGTCGAAGCTGCTGGCCAGCTCCGGATACTTCTCCACCTGGTCGAGGACCATGTTGGTCATTTCGGCGATGCCGGGAACGAAGAGCTGGACGTACCACTGCTTCTCATGCTCGGGGTTCTCCCAGTTGTACTCCACGATGCCGTGCATCGCGCCGTCCATGAGGAGCTCCTCGATCCTCTCCTCGGACTTGCCGGTGAGCTTTGCGATCTGCGCCGTGGTCTTCGGCTTGCGCAGGCCCATCTTCAGCATGACTTCGGCGATCTCGTCGTTCGAGCAGGCACGGTCCAGAATGATGTATTCGGGATCGGTCTCTGTCAGTTTTTTGATTCCGAATTTCTGCGGCAGACGGTCCGTGATCATTTTGCCGAGGTCGAATAAAATCTCTCTTGCCATATAGTCTCCTTTTCCCCTCTTGTATTTTATTTATCTATCTGCTATTCATGATGCGCGCTGCGCATACCAAACTAGTTTAAGCATATCATAAAGAAAGAGAAAAGTCACTTCGTTTTTTACCGCGAAGTGACTTTTCTTTCGTGTCCGTTTCAGCTTACCCAGTCCTTTGCGAAACGCAGGAGGATCTCTGCCGCCTGACCGCGCTCTCCGGGCGTCTCGGCCCCGAATACTACCGCGACCATCGTGTGTTCCTCCCCATCCACCGTCACCGGACAGGACGCCACGAGGCAGTACCCGGCCTTATCGGTAGAGCCTGTCTTGAGACCGGAGGTCCCCGGCATGTTGAAGACAAGCGGGTTGGAATTTGCCGTGGTGTAATTCAGGGTCGGCATGTTCGAATACTGCAGGGAGGTGATCTCCGTGATCTGCGGAAAATGTTCCAGGATGTACGAGCACAGGCGGAACATATCCGCGGCGCTCATCCTGTTCTGCAGCTTTGCAGGGATGGCCGTCTCTCTGAATTCCGGAAGACCGTGCGGGTTATAGAATCTCGCCGTTTTCATCCCGAGCTCCGCAGCTCTTTCGTTCATCTGTTCCACGAAAGCCTCCTCCGAGCCCGAGACATGCTCGGCGATCGCCAGCGCGCACTCGTTGCTCGAAGCGAGGAGCATCATCCTTGTGAGCTCGTCAAGCGGCACGTAGGTGTTTTCGCCGAGAGTCACCATCGCGTCCGCGGTCCTGGAAAGCTCAGCCGCCTTCTTGCTGATCTTCACCTTGTCGCCGCTCTTCACGCTCCCGTTCTCCAGTGCCTCGGAGAGCAGCAGATAGGTCATCAGCTTGCTCGTGCTCGCGATGGGCACGGGGAAAGAGGAGTTCTGCGCAAAGAGCACGGTCTTCCTGTCGGCATCGCCCACCAGCACACCGCTGAAGGAATCGAAATACCCCTCCTCCTTCAGCTGAAGGATATCGACCGAGAAGGGCTGCTCCGGATAGATCCGCAGGGCGTTGTCCGGGAAGGACTCCACTTTCAGATCGAGCATGAGCTGGATATCGATGAGGCTCATATAGAGCGTACCGCCGGTGCTGTAGGTATAGTAGCGCATGTCCGCCCCGTTGAGGAAGATCCTGTTCCGGACAAGCTCCGCCCAGACGGTTCCGCGGTTGTCATTCCCCGTGAACACGGCCGAACCCGAGGCCTTTCCGGTGGTTATGGCGTAATGGGCACCATGTACGGCGCTGTTCTGGAACACCACGGTGAACTGCTTTTCCGTCCCCTTCAGAATCGCGGCAAGATCGTTGAGAGACAGAAGGAGATTGTTCTCGTGCGTGACGTCATAGCCCCTCACGGTGTATTCCTTCCCGTCACCTATGGAGACGGCTATCTTCACCGGATAGAGCAGGTCGCTGTCGGCATAGGCATGCGGAGCGAGAGGCAGCGCGATGATAACCAGACACAGCACTATGGAAATGAATCGCGAGGTCTTTTTCATCCGCTTCCCTCCTTAAACAAGTTCAAATCTTACGGACATCTCTCCGTCCGCCGCGCTCACATCCGCGCACGCCCCGGAAACAAGGGGCATTGATGGCGGCAGATGCCCGAGGTCGGCGTCGAGGACGATCGGAACGCCGAAACGTTCGAGCACGCCCGTGACCGCGTTTATTCTGTCCATGCCGAGGATCTCCTCGTCAAAGTGGAGCGGTCTTCCGATGATGAATCCCTTCGCCGTGTCGAACCAGCCGGCGCCGGCAAGCTGCCAGAGTGCCCTGCGGATCCCGAGCGGGTTCAGATCACAGGATTCGAGGAACCATATGATCCCGTCCTCACGATATCGGTCTTCAAACTCTTTAACTTTATCAAAGCGCGTTCCGCACAGGATCGAAAGGCAGTCGAGGCAGCCGCCGAGCAGACGTCCCGAAAACTCTGCCCGCTCAGAGGAACCGTTCAGCAGCCTTACGCAGGGCTCCTCCGTTATGTTATACGGCTCGAAAGGACGCTCCTCGTCCTTGACGGATTCGAACTCCCAGCCGTCGTAATTCGCGACCTCCAGTTTTCTGCCGGTCAGGATGCCGAAGGCATCTGATATAGCGGGATGCCACGGCCGCATAGCGAAAGACGGGGCGCAGGGTCCGTAGATCGCAGCTGTGTCGCACAGCACGGGGAGCGTAAACGTGAGGTTTGTGTTGTCGGAAAAGCCCATGTACCACTTCGGCTTTGCTGCCTTTATCCCCTCGAAGTCCACAAATTCGAGGTCCTCGCACATAGTCTCTCCGCCGCCGCAGGAGATGATCACATCGCAGCTGTCATGCAGGAAGAAATCGTTTATCTCGGCAGCGCAGTTTTCCGGCGTGCTGCTCTTTCCGATGCCGTCGGATGCATAGCAGTTCGGCCCGGTGACCGTCCTGTATCCCTTGGCGCGCAGTTTGCGTTTGCTCTCCTTGAAGCAGCTCCTGTACGGCTCGATGGTGCAGCCGAAAGAAGGGGCGATGAAGCCGATCCTCCCCTGTTTTTTCAAGAATTCCGGGTACCGCATCTTTCCGACAGCCTCCGTGCATCAGTTGTTTTCTCTGCGTGATCAGAACATAGGAATTATATTATACCACATATACCATCATTTGTCCTCAAATACAATACGGCATAACGGCCGCAGGCGGATCAACGGCCTGTAAAAAGCAAAAACGCCCTTCCGGCGATCCCGGAAAGGCTTCGGAAAGGACTTCTGATAACAAAAACTCCCCATAAACAGAAGTAACCCCCGGCCGAGCATCTTTCACCTACTCTGTCGGGGGCTACTTCTCTGAATTTTTGATATCAAGCATCCTGGTTACCTCTCTTTCTTTCGTCTCCTGCCGCATTTCACATCCGTTCCGTTCAACCCTCTCACCAAATCATTTCATTTACATCTCTATGTGAGACAAGCATTTGTGGGGGTAACACCGTATTGTTTGACCATGCGGACTTCCTGCTATTTTTTCGGAGAGCCTTTCTTCCCTCCTGTTGTCTAAACTATACTATATGCGGCAGCGGTTTTCAACGGGCAATAGTTGACGAATTAAGGGCGGTGAACTTGTGAAAATGGCTGAAAACAGGCACTTTCCACATATTTCTTCAAAGAAGCAGTTGACAGTTTTGTGAATCTGATGATAGAATAATAGCGTTGTGGGTCTGAAGAGACCCGCTTTTTCTTTCCGAAAACGGAAACAGCCCGAAGCGCAAGGCTCCGGGCTGTGTTTTTATTTATCCTCTTTTTCTTCGGGGAGGCGCCTTACAAGCACCTTCTCCACGCGGCGCTCATCCGCGTCGAGCACCGTGATCTGCATCCCGTCGTAGATGAAGCTTTCTCCGGGCTGGGGGAATCGCTCCATCTTCTCCACTGTCCAGCCGCCTACGGTTTCGCTCTCGGCTTCAAAGCGGTTTTCGGCAATTCCCATCAGATCGATGAACTCCGCAATGGACATATCGCCGTCGAGCAGATAATCCCCCTCGGAATTCCGGATCATTTCCGGCTCGACCTCATCGGTCTCATCCCAAATCTCACCAACGATCTGTTCGAGAACGTCCTCCATGGTGATGACGCCGAGGGTCCCGCCGTACTCATCCGAGACCACCGCAAGATGCTGCTTGGCCTTCTTGAGTCTGTCGAGCACCTGCGGGAGCTTCATGGTCTTGTAGACATAGCAGACCGGCATGAGCAGCGGGCGGATGCTGATCGGCTCCGCCGTTTCCGTCACGGCCTTCAGGAAATGGTTCAGGGAAAGCACGCCGATCATATTGTCGATGCCGCCCTCGTAGACCGGGATCCTTGAATGGTTGGCGTTTTCCACCGAGGAAAGGATCTTTTCCCAGTCGTAGTTGATATCGATGGCCTGGATGTCCACCCGCGCAGTCATTGCTTCGTAAGCGGATATATCCGAAAAGTCGATGGCCGCCTGCACAAGCTCGGAGCGATCCTCATCGATGACCTCCTCGTCCTCGGCCGTCTCTATGATCTGCTGCAGCTCCTCCACGGCCTCATCACCGGCCGCCTGATCTTCATCCGGCCGGATAAGCAGATTGAACAGGGCAATCAGCTTCACGATGACCCAGATCAGCGGGAACAGCACGATCATGCAGGCCCGGATGATATAGGCATAGCGCATGGAGAGCGTGGTAGCTTTTTTCTTGGCGGTGATCTTCGGGATGGTCTCGCCGAAGATGATCACCAGCAGTGTCATGATGACCGTGGCCAGCCAGGCGAACCTGTCCCTGCCGTTATCCAGCAGGATCACCATGATGGAAGCGAGCGACGAGCCCGCTATATTGGCCAGATTGTTGCCGATCAGGATAGCGCTGAGCGAATCGTCAAAGCGGCGTGCAAGGAACAGCGCGGTCCTAGCCCTGTGCGAACCGTCCTCGGAAGCGTTCTCGAGGCGTACATGATTGCAGGACGAGATAGCCATCTCACTTGCGGAGAAAAAAGCCGAACAGCAGATGCAGGCAAATATGCCCAGCGCAACCAGTATGACCGTCACTGCTTATCGCCTCCTTCCTCTTCCTCCGGAAGGCGTTCCACAACGAGCCGCAGGATCCGGTTGTGCTCCATTTCGGAGACCGTCACGCGAATCCCGTGATAATCGAAGCTGTCCCCCACTTTGGGGATGGCGGCAAACTTCACATAGGCCCACTCGCCCATGAGCGTGCCCTCGAATTCCTCGTTCTCCTCGGGGTCTTCAAAGCCGATCTCCTCAAACAGGTCGCTGACATGCACATCAGCTCCGACGTTGTATTCGTTCTCGTCGAAGCAGACGATCGGCTCTTCGATCACGTCGTCTTCGTCCCAGATCTCACCCACGAGTTCCTCCAGGATATCCTCCACCGTGACCACGCCGAGGGTACCGCCGTAATTGTCGGTCACCACGGCTATATTGAGCTTCTTCCCCTTCATCATCTCCAGCAGCTCGTCGATCTTCGTGCTCGCGTGGATGAACAGGGCTTCGTCCAGAAGAGGCCGGAGCTCCAGATCGTGCCCGGACTTGAGCCAGGCCTTGATGAACTTCCGGATCTGCAGGATGCCGATGATATTGTCGATGCTTCCCTCGTAAACGGGGAGGCGGCTGTGGTTCGTCTCCTTGACCAGGGCAAGGATATCGTCAAGTCCGTCGTTGATATCGACGCCTACAAGGTCCACGCGGGGCGTTACGATACTCTCCACCGTCACGTCACCGAACTGCAGCGCAGAGGAGATCAGTTCGCCCTGCTCCTCGTCGAGCGTGCCTTCCTCGGTCATGTCCTCGATGATGTCGTAGATCTCTTCCTCGGTGACCGAGAGCTCCTGCTCTGCGGAGGTCAGCTTCGCGGCCGTCTGTCCGATCAGCGCCAGCAGCGACGAAAGCGGTGCGAGCACCTTCATGATGGTGCTCAGACTACCGCTCAAGGAAAGAGCGAGCTTGTCGGCGCGCTTTTTCGCGGCGCTCTTGGGGAGCATCTCACCGATGAAGAACACGGTTATGGTCGTAATTACCGTGCTCAGGGCGACAAAGCTCATCCCGAAGAACCTCGTGACGAACACCGTGACGACAGAAGCCGTCGAGATATGGACGATATTCGTACAGATGAGGATCGTGCTGATGGCCTTGTCAAAGTTTTCGAGCACGTACATAGCCCTCTTCGCGCGGGGATCCCCGCGCTCGGCCAGATTCTTTATCCTGTTCCTCGAGCACGCCGAGAACGCCGTCTCGCAGACAGCGCAGTACATGGCCAGCAGAAGAAGGATAACGACTGCTATTATGAACGGCAATTTACTGCCTTCATCCATTTAGGATTCTTCACTCCTTTTCAAACGGCTTTCCGCCGGATAAACAAAGGAATTATAGCATGCGGCAAAAACATCGTCAAGTGAATAGAATATTGCGCGCACGGGGCTTTTTGTGGTATTATCAGGACAGTTTTGATAAGGACTGACCTTCATGAAAAACAAAAGCTTCATCTATATACTGATTGCGCTCATCCTCATCGCCGGATTCCTGTATCTGCGGAACAGCAGCACCGATGGGGATTCCGGGAACTCTTCGGACTCTCTGATTCCCTCCACAGTCTCGGAGATCTCGGACGGCGGGGAAAACGGCTCTGAAGCGGCTGAACCGGCTGAAGCGGCGCAGGGCGGAGTGGATACGGCGCCGGCGGATAACGAACCGGATGCCGGGGAACCCGCACCGGCGGAAGAAACCGTCATCGACAAGGACGGCGTCTACGACTCCAAGGAAGAGGTTGCGCTGTATATCCACACATACGGCACCCTGCCCTCAAACTACATCTCCAAGGAAGAGGCCATGAAAGCCGGCTGGTCCGGAAACGGCGGCGACAAGCTCGAAAAATACTGTCCCGGCAAGTGCATCGGCGGCAGCTGGTTCGGCAACTACGAGGGGAAGCTCCCCAAGGCGAAGGGTCGGACCTGGGCCGAATGCGACATCGATACACTCGGCGCCAAGAACCGCGGCGTGAAGCGGATCATCTTCTCCAACGATGGCCTCATCTACTATACGGAAGACCACTACGAAACATTTGAGCTCCTCTATGGGGAGCCATAATAAACAGGCTAAAAGAACAGCGGCCATGCAGAAAACTGCATGGCCGCTGTTGCTTATCGTTCACATTTCCGGAAGAATAATCGCCTCCGAAATATTACCGGTCTTTATATTCTCTATGAAAGTGCCCATCAAATGGAGCGTTTTTTCAGATACCTGAAACTGCCCGGAAGCCCCCGAAAGAATCATGCTTTCATGTGTCATGCTGCCGCAGTATTCGCAAATGCCAACGGCACTGTCTTCATAAAGCTGAATATTTCCGCCACACATTTTGCATTTGATGATGGCCATTATTTCTTACCTCACATATGAGTTTTGATATTCAGCTTTTATGCTCCCATCTCAATCCACAAAGCAGGTCGTATAGCTATATGGTCACTTCTGATATCACGGCCACCGTAACCAATAATGCCGCCGTTATATACACATGCAAAGTATTGGGACATGTGGCCTGGAGACCTAAGCCACCACCAAGTAGCCCTTTCATCTGCTTTATTCGAAGTCCATGCTCCTTGAGCAATCGCATATTCAGTCGGCACACATTTTCTTTCTTCATCCGTGCTGAAAAACTGGTTAACCTCAGTGACGCTCAACAGGAACGTCTGATCTTGTGTAGCATTTCCAGGGCTTGCGCTGTAATTAGGGTTCTTGTCCGCGCTGACAGTGACTGTCGGTATCATAGACTGTTCCTCTACCGTGAAAGCTACATTCAGAAACGCACCATTTAGCCATTTACGAAGAGAACAGGTTTCCCATGTAACGCTTGAGAACGACGAGTTGGCCTGTTGGCAATCCAGTGCATATTTGCTGATGACAAGAATCCTGTCGCCTTCCTTTGCAAGCACCAACCATTCAATATCCTCTTTGCCATTGGCTGTGTTGTTGTCCTGCTCATAGGATCCAAAGTATATATAGGATCCTACCTGCGCTTTAGAAAAAAGCATCTTTCTATACTGCGGTTTGATGGCGCTCAGTTTGCTTGCACTGTCCTTGTATGTGAGTCCTTCCAGCAGGAGATATGCAGCCTCATAATCGCCGGAATCAAGCAAGGCAACCGCTCTGTCGTATTTGCTCGATGCAATGGCATCGCTGTTTCCGATTTCATCCAGCAGCGCGTAGGCCGCATCATAATCACCAGAATCAAGCAAGGCCAGTGCTTTGTTCAGTTTTTGCTTCGGAATAATGACAGTCGTCAGGACAATCACAAACGCAATGCAGGCGAGGAGAATTGGGGCTGCTATCCCAATGATTTTTTTCAGTTTCCTTGCCGCTTGTTCCGTGGCGATGCGAGCCTCTTCCTCAAGGCGTTCCCGTTCCAGACGTTCAGTTTCCTCTCTGGCCTTGATCTCTTCGATTTTCCTTTGGCAAGCTGCAACCTGTTCATCGGCGTCCTTCCAGCCGGATATCTTGCGGAACATTTCGATAGCAGCATTGTACACCTCAGCTGTTCCTGCGTTGTTCATTTTCAACTTCGCCGCATCATAAATGGCATCCTTGCGACAGACCTCGGCTTTTTCAAAACATTTCCCGGCAAGCGCATCCGCGTCCTTGAAGCCGAAAATAGTCTTGAAACTTTCCGCCGCCGCCTTAAATGCCGATTCGGTATTTGCGGAGTTCATAGCCTTTATGGCATCGTTGTAGATGCCTGTCAGGCGGTCGTTTTCATTCCGCTCGTTGATATGGTCAATATATCCTTTCAATGATGAGGCGTTTCTTTCATCTCCAAAGCGAACAGCTTTTTGATAGTTATTGCTGCCGTCAAAGGGCAGCTCGCAGTCGGCAAGATCCTCCTGCTTTCTCACATGTTGTTCCGCCATCAGCTTGCCAAGATAGGCATGGGCATTCTCCGGATCCTGATCCAGCACGCGCTCGCAATAGTCGTCCGCCTCCTTGAAGTTTCCGTCCTCAAGGAACATGAAGGCACGCTTCAGCAGCGGCGCAACGCCCGCTCCGGCAGGGCCGGATTCCTTGACCACCTCTTTTACCACTTCTCTGACCACTGGCACTTCTGGCTTCTTATCTGCAGAGAGCACTTTGTCGATGCCGCGGATCAGATCCTGAATAAACCCGATCTTGCCCATGTCGTAGCTCATCAGAACAGCAAGCTGTTCCGGAAGATCATAGGGGTCCATGTCCCGATAACAAGGCAGCAGGAGCTTGCTCCTGTCCTTCCGCATGAGGGCCAGATAGCGGCTCCACTCGTTCTTCACCCATACCGCGTTGAGGTTCTCGGCGCTCGTACCGACCACCACCATCACCTTCGCGCTGTTGAGGGCGGCGAAGATGTACGGCTCGTACTGTGTGCCGGGGATGTCCTCCAGCGAAATGCGCGAGAAGAAGACCCGCCAGCCCTTTTCGGTAAGCTGGTAATAGATGTCCTGCGCGAGGATGCTGTCGCGGGTGCGGTTTCCCTCCGCGTCCAGTTCCTTGTAGCTGATGAAGACGTCATAGGGCTCGGTATTCTGCGAGGTGGCGAGGATGCCCCGCTGCACCTCGGCGATCTTCGCCGCATCCTTCTGATACTGCCTCCGGGTAATGCCGTCGGAGTGCTCCACGGCGGCAAGGTAGTCCACATCCTCAAGGAAGCTGTCGAAGCTCGCCCTGTGGCAGGTGGGCAGCCACTCATAGGTGACCGGGTCCTCCACGTATTCGATGCCGAAGCGGCAGAGCGCGCAGCACCAGTGGGCCTCCGCGTCCGTGTCGTCCTCGGCAACGATCCTCTCATAGACAGCGAGCGCCTTATCAAATTCGCCGGTCCGACGGAAATGGTTGCCGCGGTTGAAAGCAGCCGCACGCTGATCATCGCTGACCTTTGGGAAAGTCATGGTGCTGCCGCAGTATTCGCAGGTCCCGAATGTTTTGTCCTCCGCGACGTGCACATCCCCGCCGCACATTTTGCATTTGATGATCGCCATTTATCTATACCTCACGAATGATATTTGAGAATTTGACTTATGCCCCCAGATCTATCCACATTGCAGGACGAACAGCAACCATGTTGCGGTAAACATAGCGCCCGTCATAGTCGACCTCTCCGCTGAAGTTGACATATGCTGCCAAGTTGGAATACCGTCCTTGTGTACGCAGCCACCACAGGCATACTGTCATCTCCCCTTCCGCGGTTCGTTTCCCTCCTGTCTCAGCACCCTGTTTTTTCGCATAGGCCGTTGCAGAGCATTTCCTTTCTTCAGGGGATGTAAAATACTTTTTTGCTTCCGGTATGCTAAGCAGAAACACCTCATCTGTTGTGCTGTTACCAACTGTTGTTTTATAATACGGGTTTTTATCGGCAGAAACCATTCCCCTGTGAATCAGTTTCTTTTCATACTCGTTGAAAGCTGTTTTCATAAACTCATTGTTGAGCCAGATCCGAAGCGAGCACGTTTCCCATGTCTCATCTGTACCAGTCCTGTTGTGCGGTTGGCTGTCCAACGCATACTTGCTGAGCAGAAGAAGTCTGCCGTTTTCCCTCGCAAGCACAAGCCATTCAATCGGCTTTTTTACTCCGCTTTCAATATAGTATTCGCCGAATGTCAAGGTATCTCCCGGTTTCTTATCCAGAAAATCCACTCCGAGATACTCTTCGCGGACTTTTCTCTTAATATATTCACTGCCGTTCATCCGTCTCATGGCTTCTTCGAAAGAATACTCTGGCTTGATGCTTTTACTGTTTCTGCTTTCCTCGATTATCTCCTCTGTTTTTTTGATGCTTTCTCTGATTATGCCTATTTCTTTATCAAGATCCTGTCTTGATTGATAGTTTCCAAGTCTTTTCTCTGCTTCCCCGACCACAGTTTCTAGTTCTTCAAGCTGCTTTCGGCATTCTTGGATATTGCTTTTGATCTGCTCCTTCTGTTTCCCGGCAAATACTCCGAGGCCATTAAGATCTTCCTCATATTTTGTAATTTGCTCCCGCAGGAGGGCAGCCTTTGCTTTTCCAGTGTTTCTTACTGTCAGGTTTTCTCCATAGTGCTCTGCTATAAGAGCTTTCTGCTGCAGTTGCTGCCTTTCTTCTACAAGTGCATTCTGCAGATCCTGCAAGGCATTTTCTGCACGCCTCTTTCGCAGGGTAAGCAATATTTTTTCTACATCATTGTCCAGCCTGCGCTGTTCCTCTTCTTTCCGCCGCCTCTCTTCTTCCTTTCGTCTTCTTTCTTCTTCCTGCCTTTTCCTCTCTTCTTCCTGACGACGAAGCCTTTCTTCTTCTTTTCTCCTCTTCTCTTCGGCTATCAGCTCATCCCGTTTTCTCTTTGCTTCGGCCCTTTCTGCTTCCCAATCCTTCAGCTTCTCCGCGAGTTCGCCGGTCGCGAAACGTTTTGCCCGTTCATAGACGCCGCTCTCCGATGCAGGGTCGGATTCCATGGCGATGACTGTATCTCTGAGGGCATTAAGCGTCGATATGCGTTTTCTGGCCATATACAGGCCCAGATACGCGTTCGCATTTCTTACGTCGGTGTCCAGGATCCGGTCAAAATAGCCCTTTGCCGCATCCCAGTCACTATCCTCCAGCGCCATCGCTCCACGCTGGATCAGTGCCTCGACAGTCGGCCCTCCCGATACGACCTGTTGTATGACCGGCTGCGGTTCCTGCTTTTCAGGGGCTTTCTCTTTCCCCAGCAGCTTTTCCACGCCGTGGAGGAGATCCTGCATGGCGCCGATCTTTCCCATGTTCTGGGCGGCGAGTGCACGCAGCTCCTTCGGCATGTCATAGGGATCCATGTCCTTATAGACCGGGATAATCGTCTTCGGCTGGCCGGAAGCAATCAGCTTGAGGAAACGGCTCCACTCGTTCTTTACCCACACGGCATTGAAATAGTCGAAGTCGGTACCGACCACGATCATCACTTTTGCGGAATTCAGCGCCGCGAAGATAAACGGCTCATATTCCACACCGAGCTTGCCCTCGAGGGAGATGCGGGAGAAGAAGACGCGATAGCCCTCTTTTGTCAGAGCACGGTAAATATCCTGCGCGATCACGCTATCCGGCGTGCGCTCCCCGTCCTCATCCAGTTCCTTGTAGGAGATGAATACGTCATATGGCTCTTCCTTGCCGGAGACCTCCAGGATGCGCTTGCGAAGAGTCTCGATCTGCCGGGTCTCTTCCCGGTACAGGCGGTGGGCGACGGAGTCTGCATTCTCACAGGCCTGCTCGTAGTTGGGATCATCCTCCACGCTGTCGAAGCTGGAACGGTGGCAGGTGGGAATCTTCTTTCCTGTGGCAGGATCGTCCACGTACTCAATGCCGTATTTGCACAGCACCAGTCCCCAGTAGGCCTCTGCCTCCTCCGGGAAGTCCGCGACGATCGTCTCGAATACGCCCGCTGCCTTGTCGAACTCGCAGGAACGCAGAAGTCGGCCAGCTCTGTTGAACAGAGTCAGCTTCTTCTCATCGTCCACCTTGGGAACTGTCTGCTTCGTGCCGCAGTATTCGCATTCGCAGACACTGGAATCCTCCAGGATCTCCAGATCCCCGCCGCACATTTTGCACTTGATGATGGCCATAGCTATTGCTCCTTACTTTGGAGATTTTGCGTAAAAACGATAATCTATTTCATGAAAAGTCTCACTTGTTCAGCTTGCACATGCGGTTGCGGTCGGCAAGGAGAGAGTTCGCTTTCGCGCAGAGCGTCTTAGCAGCTGCAAAGTCCTTGTCCAGAACGGCGTTCCCTAGCTCGTCGACGAGCCCGGTCAGATTCTCCTCGATGTCGGCAAGCGCATCGCTGCTGACAGGATCGGAAAAGCGCAGAGCCTCGGCAAAGGCATCCAGCGCCTTCTTCGTCTCCGCATCCTCACACTGGCCTGCAACAAAAACGGCCTTGGACTGCAGGGCGCGCATTGTGCCCACGTTGGCCTTGTGCACGACATCCTGCCGCTCGATCTCCTCTTTCATGGTATCGGCTGCAATGAATCCGACGGCGAACACACCCAGCAGGATCACATACAGGACCACGGGGATCCACGCCTTGACATCCACGAACTTCGCAAGGATCATGAAGAGCAGGCTCAGGGCAAGCTGCAGGATCAGATAGATCGTGGTCAGCCTGGCAAGGGGGAAGCCGTAGAACTTGCTGCGCACATCGTGGCCCTCAAAATCAAAGGCTTTCGGGTAGGAATAGATCTGGACGCCCACGGCGATGACCGCGAAGACATAGCTCAGCCAGAAAACAGCGTTGTGCCTGAAGGGCACGGCAAACACGATAACGTTGAACACAACAAAGATGATTGCCAGCGCTACATAAAAACGGATCCTGTTTTTACTCATTTCTATACCTCTATTCTTCAACTTTTTCTTCTTGTTTTATAAGCAGTATTCTATCGATTTCTTTAAGGCGTTTTTCTATTTCTTTCTTCCTGTTGGGTTTAAATGGACTAAGAAAATACAATTCCCTTTCCAAGTCGCCTTTTTCATTTAATATGGCGTCATGCTCAGCCTTGATTCTCATTTCTTTTTCATATGCTGCTTTTGCCATAATCCTTTCTTCTTCCCGAAGCCTCTTTGCCTCAATTCTTTCTTCTTCGATTCTCGTTAAATCGTTTGAAAGCTGGCCTGCGGCAAACTGTTTTGCTCTGTAAAAGGTCCTGCTCTCAACGGCAGGATCTTCATCCTTAGAAATGATCTCATCCCGCAATTCTTCAAATGAGGATATACATGTCTCAGCCATGTATAACCCGAGAAATGCATCAGCGTTTTGGGTATCACTGTCCAGTACCCTGTCAAAATAGCCTTTTGCTGAATTCCAATATTTGTCTTCCAACGCCATTCTTCCACGTTGGAGCAAAGCTTCAACATTTGGACCTCCTGATATTGCCTGCTGAATGACCGGCTGCGTTTCCTTCTTCTCTGCAGTTTTGTCCTTTCCAAGAAGCTTCTCCACCCCGCGAATGAGGTCCTGCATGGAGCCTACCTTCCCCATGTCCTGCGCCGCAAGTTTGTTGAACTCCTTGGGCATGTCATAGGCATCGATACCCTTGAATACCGGAATCAGCGTCTTTTTCTGCCCGGAGGCGATCAGTGCAAGAAAGCGGCTCCACTCGTTCTTTACCCAGACGGCGTTGAAATAGTCATAGTCCGTTCCGACGACGAGCATCACCTTCGCGGAGTTCAAGGCCGCGAAGATATATGGCTCGTATTCCACGCCAAGCTTGTCTTCAAGGCTGATGCGGGAGAAGAATACCCTGTATCCTTTCTCCGTAAGTTCCGTATAGATATCCTGCGCAATCACACTGTCGAGCGTGCGCTCACCGTTCTCATCCAGTTCCTTGTAGCTGATAAAGACATCATACGGTTCTTCTTTTGAGGACACCTCGATGATGCGCTTGCGGAGCTCTTCGATCTGCTTTGCCTCGTCCCGGTATACACGGCGGGCAACCGTATCGGAGCATTCCATCACCATCTCGAAGTTGGGATCGTCCATGAGACTCTCAAAACTGGAGCGGTGGCAGGTGGGGATCTTCTTCCCGGTTGCGGGATCGTCCACGTATTCGATGCCGAACTTGCAAAGGATAAGACCCCAGTATGCCTCGGCCTCCTGGTCGAAGTCGGAGATTATGGTCTCGTACACTCCGGCTGCCTTGTCGAATTCACAGGCGGAGCGAAGCCGATTGGCCCGCTCGAAGAGCTTGATCTTCTTTTCGTCATCTGCCTTGGGAACGGTCTGCTTCGTGCCGCAGTATTCACATTCGCATACGCTGGAATCCTCGAGGATCTCCAGATCTCCGCCGCACATCTTGCATTTGATGATTGCCATCCTCTAGCCCTGCCTTTTACCTATCTTCTTTTTTATTCGTCCTTCTTTCTGCCGCAGTTGGGGCAGAACTTGCTCTTAATATCCTTCGTGCCGCAGTCCGGGCAGATCCAGGTCAGCTCGGGCTTTT
Source organism: Oscillospiraceae bacterium (assembly GCA_017434755.1). GTDB lineage: Bacteria > Bacillota > Clostridia > Oscillospirales > Oscillospiraceae > Limivicinus. The sequence continues at coordinate 203,080 of JAFRER010000021.1, forward strand.
TCGCGCCGCACTCGGGGCAGAAGCGGCTGGTGATGCCCTTTGCTCCGCAGGCCGGGCAGTCCCAGGTCTCAGCAGCGGGGGCTGCGGGAACAGGCTCCGGCTTCTTCGCGCCGCAGTCCGGGCAGAAGCGGCTTTGGATGTTCTGCGTGCCGCAGGCAGGGCATGTCCAGCCGAGAGCCGGAGCCGCGGGGGCAGTGCCCTGCGCCGCCGGGTTGCCCATGTTCGGCACCTGAAAGCCCTGCATCAGATTGCCGATCTGCGGCGCCACCGCACCGGCCGCTGCGATACCGACGCCGAGGCCGAGCAGGTCGCCCATAAGGCCGCCGCTTCCGCCTCCGGCTGTGATGGCCGGGCCCATATCGCCGATGGCCTGCGCGTAGCTCTTCTGCACTTCGGCCTGGATGACGTCTTTCTGGCTGTATCCCTTGGCGGCCATGATCTCCGCTTCGGTAAGACCGGCCATCCGCTGCGCCTGCGCATCCGCCTGTGCGGCGATGACACGGCGCTCCGCCTCACGGCGGGCGATCTCGGTCTCGGTGGTCTGCTGCTCGAGCACGGCACCACGGCGGGCAGCCTCGATGGCAGCCTTGCTCTGCTCCTGTGCGGTACGGTACTGCGCCTCGCTCTGGGCCTTGGCCGTGAGAACGGTAGCTTCCGCCTGATAAGCCCTTGTCTGCAGAGTGATCGTGTGCAGCTCGCGGATGCGCTTGAAGTTGGGATCGTTCTCCGGCAGGACGATGCTCGTCACATAGAACTGCGGGATGGTGAGGCCGTATTCCTCAAAGCCGGGGATCAGCTTCTCGCGCAGACTTTCGGAGATGAGCTCGAGCTTTTCGTCGACCTCAAGCAGGTCGATGGCGTTGTCCTTGATGACGGAGGCGAGGTTGGCCTTGACCGCCGTGGTGATGAGCGGGCGGAAGGAGGCCTGCACGGACTTGGTGAAGCCCTCGCCGTCGCCCCAGGCGATGCCCCTCATGGTACCGACCAGCTTGAGGAGCAGCTTGCGCGAGTCGGCGACCATGAGGTTCAGCTCGCCGGATGCGCCCAGCTCCAGCGGCACGCCGGTCAGCGGGTCGATGAAGCGCACCTTCTCGGGCGTGCCCCACTTGATGGCCATCTGGACGGTCTTGTTGATAAAGTAGACTTCGCTGTGGAAAGTGCCCTCCGTGTCGGTGGGGAGCTTGTAGACCTTCTCAAGCAACGGGAGCTGCTGGGTCTCCAGCGTGTAGCGGCCGGGGCCGAAGAGGTCTAGGGCCTGCCCGTCGCGGAAGAAGATGGCCTCCTGGCTCTCGTGGACGATGAGCTGGGAGCCGTAGTTGAAGTCCTCGATCGGGTGCTTCCAGATGAGCGTGTCGTTGTCGCCCTCATACTTGATGATGCTGGCAAGCCCGTCTTTCTTGATCTTCTCACTCATCAGGCGCTCGGGGATGAAATTCTCAAAGTCGCAGACCGGGCAGACATACTTCTCCGCGCTCTTCGAGGTGCGCAGACGTACGCCGCACTGGGCGCAGGAGAACTCCAGCGACTTGTCCTGCTCGGCCATGGTGTTGATCAGCTCGCCGCAGACGGGGCACTTAGCCTTCTCGCCCTTGGTCTGGTCGAACACGACCATGTTGCCGCAGTGGGGGCACTCCCGCCCCGTGAGCTTGTCCGTGCGGACATCGATGGTGTATCCGCAGGCGCAGTCGATCTTCTTGCGCGCGAAAAATCCGGTACGCCCCTCGGCGTACTTCCCGCAATGCGGGCATTCGATTACAAATTTAGACATGATTAATCCCTTCCTTCAAAGCACTCATACAGATGGTTGTCCAAAAACTCTTCGAGTAAATTATTTGCCACCTTTAAAACCTTAATTTCAGTATCATTCTCAAAACTGAACAGAGGCAATGGCTTGCTTGCGTGAATCATAGTACATCGCAGATAATAACAAAAATCACATAATAGATATCCATATAACGAGATTTCAATTTCTTTTATTCCTGGAAGATTAACAATCTCGTTTCTTAGGTCAATCATTTTTTCTGAATTCAAATCCTCGCCAGATGTAATAGGCTCGTAGTGATTTATAATGAGAGAAGCTTTTTGACCTGTCCTAGGTCGAGTAATTCTATTTAGAATTTCTTTTCCCCATCCGTACTTTTTGAGCAAGACTTCTATTGCGTCTTTATCATTATTCTGTATTCCTACCCTTTGACCCCAGTAACTGTATACTCCATTAAAGGCCATCCAAAGATATACAAATTTCTCCGCCTCATAGGTTTTTGTCTTACTCAAAAGATATGCATATAAGGCAGCTGTCCTCTTGCCATAGTCCTTCTTCATTTCGCTGATAATTGCTTTCAGCACATCTTTATTTTTCAGGTTTGCACCAACTTGACTTTGCAGTCTTTCTCCGATCAAAGAATAGAACTTCACTGTCTCCGTAACATCAAAACTTGTTATAACCTTATTATCGGAGCTAATAGTTATCTTTACAGCTTTAAGCAGTATCGGAGTATTATAATACATCACATATAACAAGGCACAGCGCTTTATTCCATCATACACCAGTCGTTGTGCATACGAACCATCCCATGAATTGCTATAATCCTTGCCCGTATTGAATGTAAGCTTCGCACCGGCTTTGTTTATCAACAGTTCTATGCTATTCGTCTGTGCATACGAATAACTGAACCCCTCTGCACGAACGGGCGGAGTATTAATAGTAACGTTGTAAAGATATTTCATTATTCTTCTGCTTCTCTCTTTTATCGTCTGTTCACCGATATCAATTCATTAACTCGCATTTGCCACTGTATGCGTTCAAATCATATATTCGGCAGTTTGATGTCCGTCCACCCAGAAACATTGCACTCGCCCTCGTCATTTCTTCCAGTTGCGATTACGGTCCCGTCAAGCCGCAGCCCTACTGAATGCCAACCGCCTGCAGCGATTTCAATTATGATTTCTCCGTTAAACACACTATAGTCATATTTCTCAAAAACGTTCCACCGGTTCCCAACAAACAGTACAGCACCACTTTTGGTCAACCCTACCGTATGGTTGTATCCCGCTGAAATAGCCACTATATTCGACCATTTTGAAACATCGCACCGACCATCAGGGTTATATCCTACAGCAACTACAGTACCATTTTCATGCAACCCTACTGTATGATCCTCTCCGGTTGAAACTGCCACTATATTCTTCCAAGAATATACGTTGTCTTCATTGTGGGAACCACCCCCAACAGCAACTACACTCCCATCTAAACGTACTCCTACCACTAAGCCATCTCCGGCAGAGATGGCAATGATGTCATTCCATTCTGAAACTTCGTTATTATAATATGAATTACCTGCAACAACCACGGTACCGTCTGAACACAGCCCTGCAGTTATATCGTCTCCAGCAGAAATAGCCACAATATTCTTCCATTTTGAAATATCGCCTTCTGAGCGAGTTGAGACCACAGTACCGTCTGAACGCAGTCCCACTGTGTGATTATCACCCGCAGATACCGCAATAATATCTGTCCACTTGGAAACATTACATTGGCCATTTTTATTATCTCCAACAGCAATTACAGTACCATCATTGCGCAAACCTACAGTGTGGTATAAGCCTGCAGAAATGGTCTCTCTCTGCGCAAACTGATTCCAGATTGCAAAGCTTCTCTCCATGGCATCTTTATAGTTTCCCAGTTTTCCGAAAGCAATAGCGGCTGCACCTTGTTGATTTGTTTTCAAAAGCTTTTCTGCTATTGCCATTTGAGAATCCGCAATAAGCGAACGGCAATCTTTATATTCTTCCATAGGCTGAAGGATTGAAATTGCCTCCTCGTATTGTTCAGTTTTGATAAGTGCTCCTGCCCACTGATAGTATGTTTCCTTTATACGTTCTTGACTATCCATATAATCGTCTAAAACTACAAATACAGAAAGAGCACTTTCATACTGTTCAGATTCTAAATAAGCCTCTGCGAGAGCATACCTTGTTTCAAGTACACGATTTCCGCTGTCTTTAAAATCACCCAACGCTTCAAATGCTGTGATAGCTTCTTCGTATTTTCCTTCTTTAAACAATGCATCCGCCGCTGCATATTTAGGTGCAATTATAGCATCGTTAGCTTCTTTGATCTTGTTTGCGCTGTCCTTATATCCATCCATTGCCTCAAACGCGGCGATGGCTTCTTCATACTGTCCTGCCTCGAACAAGGCTTCTGCCTCTTTGTATTGTTTATTCGGAATGATCACATTCGTTATGATCAGTAGCACAGCAATTGCAACAGCGACAACAGAACCAATGATTATTATGCTTTTAGTTTTTTTCTTTTGTTCCGTTGTCTCCTTTTCTTTCTTCTGCCGTCCTGCCTCCTCGGCAAGGATACGTGAATCTTTGTAATCTTCTAATAAAGAAAAGCCCTTTTTCGCACTTGCAAATTGGCCGGAAGTCTTAGCTGTTTTATACAGTTCACAGGTCTTCTGATACTTTTCTTCCCTCTCTTTTTGCTTCTTGCGATTCAGTTCTTCTATCTCTTTATCCGTTTCTTTAAGAAAAGCTCTATACTCAGCTTGTTTCTGAGCAACAGTTACCTGTTCCTCCTGCTCTGCTTTTCGCACCTTTTGTTCCAGTGCAGCATAGAGCGAGTTTTTGAAATCATTCAGTGTTTTCTGATAAGATCCATTGGCAAAGCGATAGGCAAGAGTAATATTTCGATTGCTTTCAAACTCCTTCTTAGTTTTCTCCAGAATCGCTTTCCGGCCATCAACAACTGAATGGTAACTTAAATCAATTCTGCCGGTATAGTGTTGCCGTATTTCAGGTGCATCAAGGAAGTTAGGAATAGAATACTGTTCAACAATGCTTTGAATATGATCATCATACTGTTTGATCGACAGGGTTTTCCCCTCAGGGGTCTGATTTACTGCACGCTTCGCATACTCCTCAGCAGTTCGGCATTGCGCTTGTGCCAAAGCCATACCGAAATAGGCTTCGGCACACTCCGCGTCCAGCGTCAGTGCCTGATCATAGTATTCCTTTGCTTTATCAAATTCGCCGTTTTCCAATGCAAGGCGTCCGCGTTTTACCGCTGCGGCAGTCTTGGCATCCGCTTCGTTATTCACATAGACCGGCGTCTGGGCAGGCGTCGAATCCACTTTCTTCTTGCCCACCAGTTTCTCCACACCGCGGACGAGGTCCTGCACCGCGCCGACCTTGCCGTAGTCCAGGGCGGTCAGCTTGTTGAACTCCTCCGGCATGTCGTAGGCATCCATGTCCCGGAACACCGGGATCAGCGTCTTTCTTTCGCCTTTTGCAATCAGCTTCAGATAGCGGCTCCACTCGTTCTTCACCCAGACGGCATCGAAGTTCTCATAGTCCGTCCCGACCACGATCATCACTCTTGCACTGTTCAGCGCTGCGAAGATATACGGCTCGTACTCCACACCGAGCTTATCCTCCAGCGAGATGCGGGAGAAGAAGACCCGGTAGCCTTCTCTTGTAAGCTCCCGGTAGATCTCCTGTGCGATCACGCTGTCCTTTGTGCGTTCGCCGTTGGCATCCTTCTCCTTGTAGGAGATGAACACATCATAGGGTTCTTCCTTATCCGAGACCTCAATGATGCTCTTTCGCAGTTCTTCGATGGCACGGGCCTCGTCCCGGTAGACCCGGCGTGCAACCGCGTCCGTGTTCTCGCAGGCCTGTTCGAAATTGGCATCTTTCATGACGCTGTCGAAGCTACTCCGGTGGCAGGTGGGGATCTTCTTCCCGGTGGCGGGATCGTCCACATACTCGATGCCGTATTTGCACAGGACAAGACCCCAGTAGGCTTCGGCCTCATCGGGAAAGTCCGCGACGATGGTCTCAAAGACTCCGGCTGCCTTGTCAAACTCGCAGGCGCGCAGGAGCCGCCCTGCCCTGGCAAACAGGGTCAGCTTCTTCTCATCGTCCGCCTTGGGAACGGTCTGTTTCGTTCCGCAGTATTCACATTCACAGACGGTTGCGTCCTCAAGCACATTGAGGTCCCCGCCGCACATCTTGCACTTTATGATGGCCATGGTCACGGCCTCCTGTTATATTCTTATGTATTCGGCAGCTTGATATTAGTCCAATCTGAAACATCGCACTGGCCATAATCATTCCATCCTGTAGTGACGACTGTCCCATTAGAGCGAAGCCCAACTGTATGGGCTGCTCCAGCATATACCGCGACAATGTTGCTCCATATGCTGACATTTCGCTGCCCGACTTCATCCCATCCTGCGGAAACCACAGTTCCATCGGACCGCAGTCCCACTGTGTGGTTGCCTCCAGCAGATACCGCAACTATGTCAGTCCATCCATCGACTTCGCATTTGCAATATATGTTATCCCCTGTAGCGACCACAGTTCCGTCGGATCGCAGTCCCACTGTATGCCATCCTCCAGCAGATACTGCAACTATGTTGGTCCATCCACTGACATTGCACCTACCATCTTCATTATATCCAACGGCAACTACAGTTCCGTCGGATCGCAAACCCACTGTGTGGTATCCCCCACTGGAAATCGAAACTATATCAGTCCATTTGCTGACATCACACTGACCATTTTTATTATCTCCAGTCGCTACCACAGTTCCGTCGGATCGTAAGCCCACTGTTTGATAATATCCTGCGGAAACCGCTACTATGTCTGTCCACCCGCTGACTTCGCATTGGCCAAATGTATTCGATCCTGTTGCAACCACAGTTCCATCCGAATGCAAGCCCACTGTATGCCATCTTCCAGCGGAAACAGCTACTATGTCCGTCCACCCGCTGACTTCACATTCACTATCAGAATTCAATCCTACAGCAACCACAGTTCCATCTGTGCGCAAACCCACTGTATTATTGTAACCAGCATATACTGTATCCCTCTTTGCAATCTGATTCAAAAGAGACCATTTTTTCGTTTGGGCGTCCTTATAGTTCCCTGCTTTTCCGAACGCAAAAAATGCCTCTTCATACTGCCCTGCTTCAAGCAATGCTTCTGCAGTTTTGTATCTGTTACCAGGAATGATAACTGCTGTCAAGAGGATCAAAGCAGCAATTGCCAATACTGCAATAACAGCCGCAACTATTTTTATTCTCTTCTTCTTAGCTTTCTTTGCAACCTCGGCCTTTTCCGCAGCAATCCGCTGTCTTTCCGCCTCTTCCTCTTCGGCCTTACGCTTACGTTCTGCTTCTTCTGCAGCGGCTTCCTCCGCATTTTTAATCTGTGCAATCCTTTCAGCACATTTTTTAGCACAGGTTCGCGCGTCTCTGAAGTCACCGAGGGATTCAAAACCTTCTTTAGCAAACTCCCAGTTTTTTATTGTATCAGAATCAGTTCCATTGAAGATCCTGTAATACCTTGCATAAAGGTTCTCTTTCTGTCTCTCTTCTCTCTCTTCCTCCTCTTTCTTTCCTGCTTCAATTGCACAGGTTTCACACCTGTTTTTATACTCTTCGCTGTCCTTATAATCACCCATTGCAACAAACTTCTGCTTGAGTGACCAATACTGTGCGGAAGACTCTGCATTTGAAAATGCTTCGACCGCCTGCTGATAGTATGTTTCCCGCTCTGCCTGTTTCCTCTGACTCAGCTCTTCGATCTTTTTATCAGTCTCAGCTATAAAATCGTTGTATTCCGATAGTTTTTTCTCTGCTGCTTCAGATTCCACTCTCTCAGCTTTTATAATGTTTTCTTCAAGCGAAGAGTAAAGCGAAGCTTTAAAGTTCTCGAGAGTATCCTTATAAGATCCCTTAGCAAAACGATATGCCAGGTTGATATTCCTGTTATTCTCAAATGCTCTTTTTTCTTTTTCATAGATGCTCTTCTGTCCGTCTGTAGCAGAGCTATATGACAAATCATACAGATACTGTGATTTGATCGTCCCAATATCCAGAAATCCCTGGACCATATTTTGCTCTGCTATTTCATTAATGTGTTCACTGTCTTGGCCAAGGCTTTTTCTTTTCTTCTCCGGAGTCTGACTGATTGCCCGCTGTTTATACTCCTCTGCCGTGCGGCACTTCTCTTCAGCCAAAGCCATGCAGAAATATGCTTCCGCGCATTCTGCATCAAGGGTCAGCGCCTGCTCGAAATACTCAGTCGCCCTTTGCCAGTTGCTTTCCTCCAATGCAAGACGGCCGCGCTTTACCGCCGCAGCAGTCTTGGCATCTGCTTCGTTATTCACATAGACCGGCGTCTGTGTAGGCGCAGGTTCCGCTTTCTTCTTGCCCACCAGCTTTTCCACGCCGCGGACGAGATCCTGCATGGCGCCAACCTTGCCCATATCCTGCGCCGCCAGTTTGGCAAATTCCTTGGGCATGTCGTAGGCATCCATATTTTTGAACACCGGGATCAGCGTCTTTTTCTCTCCCTTGGCGATCAGCTTGAGGAAACGGCTCCACTCGTTCTTCACCCAGACCGAGTCAAGATTCTCGTAGTCCGTGCCGACCACCAGCATCACCTTTGCAGAGTTCAGAGCCGCGAAGATATACGGCTCGTACTCCGTGCCGAGCTTATCCTCCAGCGAGATGCGAGAGAAGAAGACCCGGTAACCTTCCCCTGTGAGCTCCTTGTAAATGTCCTGCGCGATCACGCTGTCGAGCGTCCTCTCGCCGTTTGCGTCCGTTTCTTTATAGGAGATGAACACATCGTAGGGCTCCTCTTTCCCGGAGACCTGCAGGATGGCCTGCCGCAGCTCCTCGATGGCGCGGGCTTCGTCCCGGTAGACCCGGCGGGCGACGGCATCCGTGTTCTCACAGGCCTGCTCGAAGTTGGCATCGTCCAGCACACTGTCGAAGCTGGAGCGGTGGCAGGTGGGGATCTTCTTCCCCGTGGCGGGATCATCCACATATTCGATGCCGTATTTGCACAGAACAAGTCCCCAGTAAGCCTCCGCCTCGTCCGGGAAGTCCGCGACAATGGTCTCGAACACGCCCGCCGCCTTGTCGAACTCGCAGGCGCGCAGGAGACGGCCGGCCCTTGCAAACAGGGTCAGCTTTTTCTCGTCATCCGCTTTGGGTACGGTCTGCTTCGTGCCGCAGTATTCGCATTCGCATACGGTGGCATCCTCAACAACATTGAGGTCTCCGCCGCACATCTTGCACTTTATGATGGCCATATCCCTGTCCTCCGTCTTTATTTCTCTTCGATCTCCAAATGGTCCAGCGCAAACTCCAGACTCATCATCAGAAATTCGTTTCTCGTGCGCCCGGTCCTGGCCGCGATCTCGTCGATCGTGCGCAGCATATCCTTGGGCATCCTCATGGAAACCACCGAGGACTCCCCGTTGTACTTTTTCGGCGTTATCTGGAATTTCGGCTCGCTCATGTAAGGCTCCTTATTGTTTACCATTGTATTACTTATGTATTCTATCCGTCAAGCATTTATACTTAAAATTCATTGTACTACAATCGTATTTTCTGTTCAACATAAACAAGATATCCCGAACAGAATTAAATAAAAACAGCCATGCAGATTCTGCATGGCTGTTTGTCTGTTTCCCGGTATTTATTTTATCCTCTTCGCCACAACGGCGAAGCGGCCTTCCTCTGTGTGGTGGCTGCAGGTGGACAGCACCATGATCTCGTCTCCGTAGACAGCGGTCACGCCCGTGTCGTAGATCGACTCGGCCTTTGCCTGGGAAACATAATAATTGAACACATTCTCGTCAGAGAGGTCACAATAGTCGTAATAGCGGAAGCCGGGCTCGCCCTCATAATAGATGCGGCTGTAGAAGCAGGCCATCACCGCGTACTCCCGTTCTTCCGTGAGCGTGTCGAAACGGAACGTCGGGTTCTCGCGCCAGCAGGCGTAATCCGCATACTCGGGCAGACGGCCGAAGATGCTTTTGTTCTGCATCAGATGGCCGTAGATCAGATAGAAATTGCCGCCGGCGGAGCAGCGCTCGTCCATGAAGGGGATGCCGCTGACGGAGTCCACACCGTAAAAGTCCCGATTCAGGTAATACTGAGGGCGATCCGGTGAAAACATCACCGGGTAGTTTATCCCAAGTCCCTCCAGATAAAGCCAGCCGAAGAACTCCGGGTTCATCTCGCTCAGGGTGATGTATTTCCCCAGCAGTTCCTGATCCCGGTATTCCGTCTCTTCAGACTCTTCCTCCGCAGGCTGCGTGATCTCCACTGTGTCCGCGGAAGATGCGGGTGCGTTCTGCGTGTCGGCCGCCACAATGGCGGAGAGTTCGTCGAAGCCCTGCTGGTCCTTCCTGTCGGAGATCAGGTCTTTCGCCAGATGATAGGTCGCATAACAGAACGTGACGAACATCAGCGCGAACAGGACGCCCAGGATCTGTATCACAAGATACGGCTTCCTGCGCTTCTTTCCTTCGGTCTTTTTCCCCTGCTCTGTTGTCTTTTCTGTTTCCTTCCCGTCCATTTATGATCCTCTTCTATACGCATTATATATACAGGCGGGATCGCTCCCGCCTGATCTTTCTTTTATAGCTCAGTCTTTGCTTTTGTTCTTCTGCTTCTTCCAGTACATGCAGCCCAAGGCGGCTATCACGCCCATGCCGACCAATGTCACGCCGGCAAGCACGGCCCAGGCAGCCGTATCTCTTTCGTCGCCGGTGGCCGGATACCAAGAGTTGCCCCAGATATAGACTCTTGTGGCGGCAGTGCCGTCCCGGAACACGAAGGTGAAGGTGTGCCAGCCGGGAGAGAGCCTCTGCATCGCAGCGGGTATTATCGTAATGATGACGCTGCCGGCCTTTACGGTGTATTCGTTTATGGGGAGGATATACGAGTCTATATAAATTCCCATGAAGAGGCCCGCGGTATCTTCATCCGCGATGTTCCGCTTGACGGTAAAGGTATAGGGCAGACCGCTGTATTTAACCCAGCTGCCGTTCGCGCCGCCCGTGACCGTATAGCTTATCGGGACGGCTGCCTTGAAGGTCGCCGTCACATACACATTGCAATTGGGCATCACAAAGGTGTTGTTGGATATGGAAATCGGCTCATCATTTACTTTCTGTACGAGAATGGAACCGAGTTCAAATCCGGTTTCCGGCGCAATGGTGAGCGTAACCGTTGCACCTTCGGGCGCTCTTGCCGCATTTGCGGTGACCGAGCCGTGGGTGGGAGTCTTCACATCCACCAGATAATTCTCCACGAAATTGGCTACCAGTACTCGGTCGCCGGTAACGGTGAACGTGTAGCTTGCGTCCGTGCTGACAACCTCGCCGCCCACTGTCCAGTTAACAAATTGATAGTTCTCGGCAGTTGCTGCAGCCGTCACGGTCGCAGAAGCGTTCTCCGCATATGCGCCGCCGCCGCTGACCGTGCCGACAGTTGTCGGATTCGCACTTACAGAGACTGTGTATTGAGTAGGTGGAGTCGTGTCCGCTTCAAAGATAGCTACCAGATCAACATCCTCTGTCACCTCAAAAGAATAGGGATTATCTGTACTTACTACCGTTTCGCTCGTTTCGCTTTCTTTCCAATTAACGAAGCGAAAACCCGTTTCAGGATTTGCCGTTACGGTCGCACTTGCGCCGTCATCATAGCTTCCCGCACCGCTGACCGTGCCGCCGGTTGTCGGATTCGCGCTTGCCGTTACCGTATGCTGGGTCGCGCGAGTCGTGTCAGTTTCAAAGTTGGCTACCAGATCGCAGCCCGCGGTCACCGGAAATGTGTAACTTGCGACCGTGCTGACAACCTCGCCGCCCACTGTCCAGTTCACAAAATGATAGTTCGCAGCGGCTTCTGCCGTTACGGTCACACTTGCGCCTTCATCATAGCTTCCCGCACCGCTGACCGATCCGAAAGTTGCCGGATTCGCGCTTACCGTTACCGTATGCTGGGTCGCACGAGTCGTGTCAGTTTCAAAGTTGGCTACCAGATCGCAGCCCGCGGTCACCGGAAATGTGTAACTTGCGGCCGTGCTGACAACCTCGCCGCCCACTGTCCAGTTCACAAAATGATAGTTCGCAGCGGCTTCTGCCGTTACGGTCACACTTGCGCCTTCATCATAGTTTCCGCCGCCGCCAGCTGTGCCGCCCTCTGTCGGATTCGCACTTACAGAGACTGTGTATTGAGTCGGCGGTTCCGGATCTGCCCGCAGAACCGGAGCTTCCGTCCACTGCGCCGTGAAGGTGGTATCATTTGTCACCGTGGTCACAGAGGGATCCGGCGACCATCCGCTGAACACGCAGCCGGAAGGAGCCGCAAAGGGGCAGTAATTTCCGCTGAGATTGAAAGCGACCGCTCCTGATTCATTAAAATAAAACTGACAATCTCCCGCATGCTCACGGTCAGCTGAGACCGAGGCGAGGTCATACACCTCATATTTCTGCTCCTCACCGGATCCTGTTCCGGGGGCCAGCACAACTTTATACAGCGGATCATCCGGCAGTCCGTCAAACTCGTTCGCAAAAGCGCCAAACGGCAGCAGGTTCAGGCACAGGAACAGTACAAGAAGTATGGCGGGAATTCTGAATCTGTTTTTCATCCTGTCTCTCCTCAAAGACAAAGCAGCGCATCATGCGCGGCAGATCAAAAAACGAACTGTAATGCATGCTGACTGTATTCTTGTCCTCAAATACATATCAATACAAGATTATTGTATCAAAAAGAGGGGCCTACAAATGAACAAACGGTAAACAGTGCCCCGCAAAATGCGGGACACTGTTTATTATCCGGTTCAGCCTTCAGCCTTTACCGCATTGATGATGCGGGCCTGAGGAGCATTGTACCAGTAGAGGAAGGCCTCAAGGTCGATCACGTCGCCCTTCTTGAGATCCTTGACCTGTGCGTAGGTCTCGGAATCGTTCCCTGTGAGATAGCGGCGGAGCGTGAAGGTAACGGGCTTGCCGTTGACCTTGGTCTCAATGTAGAGGTCGGCGGAGGCATCCCACTCGGAATCGACGTCTGCGGTGATCTCAACGCCCTTCACGGCGATGAGCATGCTCATCTTCCCGATGAGGTCCTTAGTTCCGAACAGTTCCGTCACATCAAGAGCCGGAGCGATATAGTTTCCGTCCTCGAGCTCGAACTTTCCTTCCGTTATCTCCACCTGGCCGGACCACTCGGACTTGTAGCCGGTGACCTTGATCTTCTGGCCGGGAACAAGCTTGGCATACTCCTCCTCGGAGCAGGGGAGCTCATAGAGGAAGTACCCGCCCTCGCGGTCCTGCGTATAGACGGTGGCCTTGTCGGCCCACCAGCCTTCCTTGGCCTGAACATATGTCTCCACCGTTACTTCGCTGTCGAGTTCGGCGGCTTCATATTCGGCATAGGTCATGACGCCGTCAGCCTTGTCGTTCACATTGCCGACGATCTCTCTGGCGACGATACGGGCCTGCGGCTCATTGTACCAGTATAGGAAAGCCTCGACGTTGACGATATCGCCCGGCTTGATCTCCTTGATCTGGGCATAGATCTCGGAATCGTTGCCGGTGAGGTAGCGGCGAAGCGTGAAGGTGTATGCCTCGCCTTTCAGAGAGAAGCTGAGATACAGGTCGGAGGAGGCATCCCACGCCTGATCGGGCTCAGCCTCGCAGACAAGGCCCTTTACCGCAATAAACGCGCTCATGTGCTCTATGAGCTCATCGGTGCCGAAGAGATCGGTCACATCGGCCGCCTCGGCGATCCAGTTGCCTTCTTCGACCTCAAAGGTGGCATCGACGATCTCCACCTGGCCTGCCCACTCTGCCTTGTAGCCGGTGACCTTGATCTTCTGGCCGGTGACCAGCTTTTCATAGTCCTCCTGCGGGCAGTTCATGTCATAGAGGAAGTAGGCTCCGTCCGCATCCTGCGTGTAAACAGTGGCCTTGTCGTTCCACCAGCTTTCCTTGGCCTGAACGAAGGTCTCAACCGTAACTTCGCTGTCCATGGGGGCGGCGACATACTCGGCATAGGTCATGACACCCTCAGATTTTGCCATGATGTCTGGCTTTTCCGGCTCGGCGGGAGTCGGCTCGGGAGTGGCCGCGGGAGTCGGCTCGGGCTCGGCGGGCTGCTCCGTCTTGCCGCAGGCGCAGAGGGCAAGGACCATGCACAGTGCAAGAACGAGCGCAAGAATCTTTTTCATTTCATTTCTCCTTTTTATATATGTGTTTTATGCGTTCCACATACCTAACCAAGAAATATTATAGCCCAAATACGTTACATTTCAACCGGAAAATCACAGCGGGATCATCTTGTTTTCTTCTTCAGCAGACGGCTGAGGGCCCAGACGCCGATCAGCACCCACGCACAGGCAAGACAGACGAGCAGGGCCACGGCGGTCTTCGGAAGCGGGCCGAGGTCTTTCTTGCCGGAAGACGTGTTCGTCTCGATCTGGTCGAGGTGCTTGAGGGAGACCATCTCATCGAAGAGCTGCTCGATGAACGCATCGTCCACGGTCTTTTTCCTCCTCACGCCCTTCACGGCCTCCTCGATCAGCTGGCCCGCGGCATCCCTGACCGAGGCCGAACCGTTGAACACAGGGGTGACGAATGTGTTGGCGGTGTTCTCCATAAGGAGCTTCGTTGCGGCGATCTTGATGTCGTAATACTTGTCGTTGTTCTCCCCTGCCCGCGAAAGATAATCCGTATATTCGTCCGACTGCTGCGCCTTGGAAGTGACAGGGACATAGCCCTCGGTCTCGGCATAGGCCGTCTGGACACCGTTGGAGAGCAGGAACTGGGTGAATAGCCACGAGGCGAGGACCTCCTGCGAGTCCTTCTTGTTGAACACGCACACAGACGGTCCCTGGGAGATCATCTGCGGATGCTCCGGATCGTACTGGGGGATGGTCATCACGGCGGTGTCGAACTCCACGACCTGATCCTCCGGGATGTCCAGGAGCGGGGCCTTGCTGCCCATCCACGTGGCGCCCGCGGTGGAGTCTATGCTGAAGATGTTCTGCCCGGCGTTGAGGTAGTTGGCCGGGTAGCTGGAGATCTTGAAAGTGGAGAAAGAACCGCTCTTCGAGTGCTCCGCTATCTCTAGGAGGATGTCCTTCGTAGTGTCGTTGAACAGGAGGACGTTGCCGTTTTCGTCGGAGTATGGCGCGTCGAGCTGCTTGAGCATGGAGATCATCATGTTGTCCGTGGACTTATAGATGAAGGGGATCATGACCTTCTGCCCGTTCACCTTGTAGTTCCCTGCGGAATCCTTCTCCATGGCCTTTTCCGAGACCTCCCACACGAAGTCCCAGGTGAGGGTCTCCGGCAGCTCATAGCCGAGCTTGTTCAGCAATGTGACGTTGATGAAGCAGGCCTCTGTGGAGCGCATGAAGGGCAGAGCATAGAGCTCGCTGTCTATGTAACACTCGTTCAGAAACTCCGGGATCACCTCATCGGGCGTCGGTGAATCGAAGCGGATCTCGCTGCCGCCGAGGCCGAAACGTTCGTCGGTGAGCAGGTCGTCGAGCACCACCATGACCTCCGAGCCCGTTTTGTATGTCGCTATATGGTCCGGGTAGGTAATGCAGACGTTGGGCGTGGTGTCTGTGGAGATGTTGGTCAGAACATCCTGATAGATCCTGCCGTAGTCCGTATAGAGCTTGAGCGTGACAGTGATATTCGGGTAGATGGCCTCAAAGTCCGAGATGGCCTTCCGGTAGATCTCCACCTGGGTCTTGTTCGTGTCGTTCTTGGCCCAGAAAACGATCTCGAAGTTCCGGTCCGTGTCGAAATGGTCGGGCACCTCGAAGGCGTTCCTCTTCCGCGAGCCGTGGCAGCCCGTGAAGAGGGCGAGCACCATGAGCGCTGTGAGCAGAAGGCAGAGGGTTTTCTTCAGCTTTTTCATCCCTTGGTGCCTCCTCTCGAAACGCCCTCCATGATCTTCTTGTGGAAGATGAGGAAGATCACGATCAGCGGCACGGAGATGGAGACAACCGCCGCCATCATCGCGGGGATGTTTTCACGGCCGAAGCCGTTCTCCCGGATCTCCTGTATGCCGTTAGACACAAGGAAATACGCCTGGTCATCGGTGATGAGACGGGGCCACACATAGGAGTTCCAGCACTCGATCACCTTGAGGATGATGATGGTTATGATCGTTGGTCTGCAGATCGGCACCATCACCTTTAGCAGATACTTCATGTCCGATGTTCCGTCCACCTTGGCCGCCTTGTACAGGCTCTCCGGGATCCCCTCGAAGTTCTCCTTGAGCAGGTATATGTAAAACACGGAGGTCACCGAGGGGAGGATAAGGCCGGCGAAGGTGTTTCGCATGCCGAGGTTGGTGATGGTCTGGAAGTTCGTTATGATGACAAGCTCGTTCGGGATCATCATCAGGGCGAGGAAGAACGTGAACACAAGGTCCTTTCCCTTGAATTCGAGCCGCGAGAACGCGAAGGCCGCGGGGATGATCACCGCCATCATGAGCGCCGTGGTTAGCAGCGTGAAGATGGCCGTGTTCAGGAAATACTTTCCGAGCGGGACCGCCGTGAACGCGTCGGCATAGTTCTTGAGTGTTGGAGAAAGGGTGAAGAATTTGGGGACATACTCGGCGTTATAGGCGCTGTATGTCTTGAAGGAGGTGAGGATCATCCAGTAGAAGGGGAAGAGCACCGTCAGCGCCCATACAGCGAGGAAGAAATAGATGAGCGTTTTCTTCACGATCCTTCTCGTGCGGGCTTTTTTCTCAATGATTTCGTAATCAAGTCTGTCTTCCATCATTCCGCCTCCCTCAGTGCTGCACCTTGTTCCTGCTGACGAGGAGATTGATGCAGGTGATCGTGAGGACCACGGCAAACAGGATCAGCGCCGCGGCGGACGCGTAGGAGGGGTAGCCTCCGCTGTTTCCGTAGAGCATATCGTATATATAGCCGACCATGGTGTTCATCCCGGCGGCGTTCAGATCCGTGCCGAACAGGGCAACAGCGTCGCTGTAGGCCTTGAAGGCGCCGATGAAGCCGGTAATGACAAGATAGAATATCATCGGCGAGATCATCGGCAGCGTGATCCTTGTGAAGATCCTTCCGGGCGGCGTGGCATCGATCTTCGCGGCGTTGTAGTAATCCTGGTTCACCGAGGCGAGCGCGCTGGTGAGGATGAGGATCTTGAAGGGCATGACCACCCAGACCGTATAGAAGCACAGGACGAACATTTTGGCCCAGTAGGGGCCGGTGATGAAGTCCACCGAGCTGCCGCCGAAAGCATTGATCAGGAGATTGACGAGGCCCTCGGAATAGGCCGTCTTCTTGAACAGGATCATGAAAACGAGGCCGACGGCGAGGGTATTGGTCACGTAGGGAAGGAAATAGACTGTCTGGAAAAGTTCCTTCACCTTTTTGATGGAGCTTAGCCCCAGAGAGATCAGCAGAGCGATCCCTGTGGAGAGCGGGACGGTTATGATGACGAGGATGAAGGTGTTTTTCACCGCCTGCAGGAAATAGGGATCGTGCAGGACGTAGGAGAAGTTATAGAAGCCGGTGCCCCAGAAGGTCTGCGAGGCGGAATTGTAGCCCTCCTCCATGGAGTAGACGAATACGTCCACGAGCGGATACACCATGAAGGCTCCGAGAAACAGGATCGCCGGCAGAAGCCAGAGCCAGGCTTTCAGATTTCTGCTCTTCATTGTTGTTCCCCCTCGACCGTCAGCAGCTGAAGGGTATGTTCTCTTCCGTTTCCACATCGAAAAGGAAGAGTTTTTTCGGCTTCACGGAGAAGCAGACCGTTTCGGAACCGGCATCGATCTCGTTTTCGGTGCTGATGATCGCGCGGATGTTCTCGCTTGCCGCCGAGGGATGCGTCGCCACCACACTGGTGTCTCTGCCCATGACCTCAACGGCCTCGAGCCCGCAGCGCAGCGCGCCGTCTTTGCTGAGGACGAAGCCCTCGGGACGGATGCCGACCCAGACCACCCTGTCCTCCACACCGTTCACGGAGAGGACTTCGTCCTCGCCGATGTACAGCTTTCCGCCGCTCACCCTGCCGCTGAACACGTTGATGGCGGGGGTTCCGAGGAACTTAGCGACGAAGAGATTCGCCGGTCTGTCATAGACCTCCTGCGGCTTTCCGATCTGGTGCACGGCGCCCGCCTTCATCACCACGATCATGTCGGAGATGCTCATGGCCTCCTCCTGGTCATGGGTGACGAATATGGTCGTGATGCCCGTCTCCCGCTGGATCCTGCGGATCTCCTCCCTCGTCTGCAGACGGAGCCTCGCATCGAGGTTGGACAGCGGCTCGTCGAGAAGCAGCACACGCGGACGCTTCACCAAAGCTCTGGCTATCGCCACGCGCTGCTGCTGGCCGCCGGAGAGCTCGGAGGGCTTTCTGTCCATCAGCTGGTCGATCTGGACGAGTTTTGCGGCCTCCTCCGCCTTGGCGGACATCGCCTCTTTGGAGAGTTTCTCCGCGCCTTTGAGGTTTTCCAGCGGGAACGTGATGTTCTTCCGGACCGTCAGATGCGGATAGAGCGCGTAGTTCTGGAACACCAGCCCTACTCCTCTGTTCTCGGGCGGCAAATCTGTCACGTCGTCATCACCGAAGAATATCCGACCGCTGGTCGGCGTCTCAAGCCCGGAGATCAGGTTCAGGGTAGTGCTTTTGCCGCAGCCGGAAGGTCCCAGAAGTCCTATAAGCTTTCCGTCCGGGATCTCGAAATCGAAATCGTCAACGGCCACGACCTCTTCCTTGATCTTTTTGTTTCGGTTGGGGAATCTCTTGGTAAGATGCTGCAATACAACTTTCATACGCTTGTCCCTCAGCTTTCATCCCGTATATCTGTAATTAATGTCTGCTTCTTTTATTATGGCTCCAGCCTTTCCGCCACGGCGGAGAGAAATTCTTCGGTCGAGACATAGTTCTCCGTCCGATCCGAAAGGAGCGCGATATCCCTTGTCATTATACCATCCGCGAGCGTTTCGCGGCAGGCTTTTTCGAGCCGCTCCGCAAATTCTTCCAGAGCGGGCAGACAGTCCTTTTCCCCTCTTTTCTTCAATGCCCCGCTCCATGCGAAGATGGTGGCGACCGGGTTGGTGCTGGTCTTCTCTCCCTTGAGCCATCTGTAATAATGGCGGGTGACAGTCCCGTGGGCAGCCTCGAATTCGTAGCCGCCGTCTGGCGATACCAGCACCGAGCTCATCATGGCCACGGAGCCGAAGGCGCTCGACACCATGTCGCTCATCACGTCACCGTCGTAGTTCTTGCAGGCCCATATGAAACCGCCTTCCGAGCGCATCACCCGCGCGACCGCGTCATCGATGAGCGTGTAAAAGTATTTGATGCCGAGGCTCTCGAATTCCGGCCTGACTTTTTCATACTCCTCCTCGAAGATCTCCCGGAATCTCCCGTCGTAGGTCCTGGCGATGGTGTCCTTAGAGCTGAACCAGAGGTCCTGCCGGAGATCGACGGCGTAGCGGAAGCAGGCAGCGGCAAAGCCCCGAATGCTCGCGTCCAGATTGTGCTGGGCCTGAAACACGGCAGGGCCGTTGGTCTTCTGTACGGAGAGGGTCGTCTCTTTTCCGCTCTCGCCGCGGAAACGGAGGATGCATTCACCGGGCTCGTCCGTGCGCATGTCCACCGCCCGGTAGACATCGCCGTAGGCGTGGCGGGCAATGGTGATGGGCTTTTTCCACGATCGCACGGCCGGTTTGATGCTGTTTGTCACGATGGGCGTGCGGAAGATGGTGCCGCCCATAATCGAGCGGATGGTGCCGTTCGGAGAGGGCCACATTCTCGTGAGCTCCGGATATTCCTCCATCCGCTTCCTATTGGGCGTGATAGTGGCGCATTTCACCGCCACACCGTACTTTTTTGCGGCCTTTGCGGCCTCGGCGGTGATCCGGTCTTCCGTGGAATTGCGGCTGAGCAGGCCGAGGTCGTAATACTCCGTCTTCAGGTCAATGAACGGTTCTATGAGCCGCTCCCGGACCTGCTTCCAGATGATCCTTGCCATCTCGTCCCCGTCCATCTCGACGAGGGGCGTCGTCATTCTGATCTTTTCCATGCTCATTCCTCGTATCCCGCCGCGTAGTAATTCATCAGGCATCCCTCCGTGAGGATGCGCCGCTCCGCATCGGAAAGCCCGCGGCAGTAAAGCTTCAGAGGCATTCTGCCGCTGTCCGTGATGCGCACGGCGTCATATTCCTCCCTGCCGGAGAGGAGCCCCTCCCGGATCCCCGGGACGAAGATCCATTCGTCATCGCTGAAGGGCGGGACATCTCTTTCCACGGTGAAGGGCACGATGCCCCAGTTTATGCAGTTGGAACGGTAGCGTTTGGTGGCATAATCAAAGCAGATGTTCGCAAAGCCCCCGAGCACTTTCTGGCAGGATGCCGCCTGCTCCCTTGCAGAGCCGTCCCCCGGCCTTCTCGCAAAGATGCAGGAGCCGACTGTGGTGCTCTCCGGCAAGGCGCCAAGCTTCTTCAGCAGGTCTGTGAGCGCCGGATCCGCTTCGCCTTTCTCCCTTGCCTGTTCCATGGCGCGTATCTTTTTGCTCCTGCCCACATAGCCCGGCACCCGCCTTGAGAGTGCGAATTCCGAGAGTGCCTCGGGGTTCGACCGGTAGCTCGAGGTCTCACCCGAAGGAATGAGCTCATCGGTGGTGGTCACATCGTCTTCGATCACGGCGCAGATCTTCAGGAGCAGATCATCTCCGAGCGCGGGCATCTCCGGCCAGTCCTTTATGTTCGGTCCGAACCGCAGTTCCGCAGAGGGATCCGCCCTGCCGAAGAAGAACCCGCAGCGTTTTTCGTAGATCCCGCCGCTGAATACGTATTCATGCTCCTCCACGGAGTAATCGATATCCGTCGCCGCCGTGAGGATGCCGCCGTTGGCGGCCGTAGCCGCGATGGATCGCGCGTCCATCAGTGCAACCGCAGCGATCTGTCCAGCGGCAGGCTTGGAGCCCTCCCGGTTGGCAAAATTCCGCGTGGCGTGCCGGATCGACAGCGTTCCGTTGGCGGGCGTGTCCCCCGCACCGAAGCAGGGGCCGCAGAAGCAGGGCTTCATCACGGCACCGGCCTCGATGAGATCGGCGGCAATGCCGTCCTTCAGGACCGCGAGGTTCACCGGAGCCGAGGAGGGATAGACCGAGAGGTCGAAATAGCCGTTTCCGATACTCTTTCCCCTGAGAATGGCCGCGGCCTCGAGGATGTTCTCATACATCCCGCCCGCGCAGCCAACTATTACGCCCTGGTCGCAGCGGACTCTGCCTTCATCATCGATGCAGCGGCTGAGGTCCATCTTCACCTTGCCGCCGAGCGCCTTGTTGCATTCGGTCTCTATCTCCTCGAAGATCCCGCGCGGGTCCGCCTTCAGCTCGTGTATGGTATAGGCTTTTGAGGGGTGGAACGGAAGGGCGATCATGCTCTCCATGGCGCTCAGATCCACGGTGACCATGGCGTCGTAATACGCGCCGTCCTCCGGCATGAGTTTGCGGAAGTCCCCCGCCCTGCCTACATTTTCATAGAAGCGGCGCACCGTTTCGTCCGTGACCCAGATGGAGCTCAGGCAGCCGGTCTCCGTTGTCATCACGTCGATCCCCGTGCGGAAATCCATGCTGAGCTTCTCGATCCCCGGCCCGGCAAACTCCAGGATCCGGTTCTTCACAAAGCCGTCCGGGAAGAGCGCCCCGGCCATTGCGATGGCCACGTCATGCGGGCCTATCCCGTGCGGCACCTTGCCTTTCACATATACCAGCACCACCTCGGGAGCGTCGATGTCCCAGGTATTGCCGAGGAGCTGCTTGACGAGTTCCCCGCCGCCCTCGCCCACGGCGAGCGTGCCGTAGCAGCCGTAACGCGTGTGGGAGTCGGAGCCGAGGATCATTTTCCCGCAGCCGGCGAGCATCTCCCTTGCAAACTGGTGGATCACCGCTTGGTTCGCCGGCACGTAGATGCCGCCGTATTTCTTCGCGGCGGAAAGGCCGAAAGCATGGTCGTCCTCGTTTATCGTGCCGCCGACGGCGCAGAGGCTGTTGTGGCAGTTGGTAAGCGCGTAGGGGATCGGAAACTCCTTCATCCCGGAGGCACGGGCTGTCTGAATGATCCCCACATAGGTTATGTCGTGGGAGATCATGGCATCGTAGCCGATGTGCATTCTCCCGTCCGCTCCGTCTTTCTTCTCATGGGCACGGAGGATCCGGTAAGCCATGGTCTTTTCCCTGGCAGCAGCGTCTTTTTCCGGAGCATCCGTCGGGATGCCGTTTTTCAGATACACCCCGGACGCTTTTCTCTCTATCATCACTGTTTCATTCCTCCGCATCGGCGCGCTCGTTGAAGTACTGTCTCGCATTGCCGGCGTGCCGCTCCATGGCAGCCTTCGCCTTATTCCCGTCTCTCTTCTCCAAAGCGGCAAGGATGGCCTTATGCTCTTCGAACGAGCGCTCCGCACGGCTCTCGTTTTCCAGAGAGGCCTTGCGCACCTTCTGGAGCTTGTTCAGGAGCGGCAGGAGCGTGTCGCTCCAGACAACGCTGCCCGCTGCCTCATAGATCTTTCTGTGGAACTCGCTGTCGAGTTCCTTGATCTTCTCGGAGTCGTGCTTGGCAAGATAGAACTCCTGCAGTTCCAGATTCTCTTTCAGTCCGGCGAGCTGCTCATCGCTGATGCCGGCGGCGCAGGCCGCGGCAGCGAGGCCTTCCACGCTCTCCCGGATCGTGAAGAGCACCCGCGCATCATCGTCGCTTATGCCGAGGACCGTCACGCCCTTGCCGCTGCTGTCTATGATATGCTCCTGCTCCAGCCTTTTGAGCGCCTCTCTCACAGGTGTCCTGCTCACGCCGAGCTCCTCGCAGAGCTTCATTTCCGTGAGCACCGTACCCCGCGCGTATTTGCCGCTGAGTATGTCTGCCTCGAGCCGGTCGAATACCTGATCCGCCAGCGAGACTGATTTATACATGATCATGTCCTTCTTCCCTCCCGTTTCAAAGCCTTCTGAGCCTTCCGCCGGAAAGCTCCTCTATCTTCTCCTCGATCTCATGCGTGGAGAGCGTCGTCTGCCTGCCTCCCGCATATTCTCCGTCCACCCATTCCTTAAGGCTCGCGACCAGCGGGTCTTTTTTGTCCACTGCCTCGTTGGCGGGGAGCCTGTAGTTCTCGTTGATCCAAAAGGCGATCCCGGCTGCACCGGAAGACTTGCCGATCATGACCGAGGGTCCTCTCTTGAGGATCTTCTTTGTGTTGAATATGTTGTAAATCTCTTCGTCCTTCAGGAGTCCGTCGGCATGTATTCCGGCCCTCGTCACGTTGAAGTTCCGGCCCACATAGGGGGTCATGGGCGGGATGTCGTAGCCGAGTTCCTTCCTGTAATATTCGGCGATGTCGGTTATCACGGTGGAGTCCATGCCGTCGAGCGAGCCGCGAAGGGATGCGTATTCGATCACCATGGCCTCGAGCGGGATGTTTCCGGTCCTCTCGCCTATGCCGAGGAGCGAGCAGTTCACGGCGCAGGCCCCATAGAGCCAGGCAGTGGAAGCATTGGAGACGGCCTTGTAGAAATCGTTGTGGCCGTGCCACTCGAGCATCTCGCTCGGCACCTCGGAATAGTGCTGCAGGCCGTAGATGATTCCCGGAACGGACCTCGGCAGCGCGACCTCGGTGTACGGCACGCCGTAGCCCATCGTGTCGCAGGCGCGGATCTTCACGGGGATGCCCGCGTCCTTGGACATCTTCATCAGCTCGTTCACGAAGGGCACCACAAAGCCGTAGAAGTCCGCGCGGGTGATGTCCTCCAGATGGCAGCGCGGGACGACCCCGTGCTCAAAGGCCATCGCCACCGTCGCAAGATACTTGTCCATGGCCTGCTTGCGGGTGAGCTTCATCTTGTGGAAGATGTGATAGTCGCTGCAGGAGACCAGGATGCCCGTCTCGTCTATGCCCATGTCGCGCACGAGTTCGAAGTCCTCTTTCGTGGCGCGGATCCATGTGGTGATCTCAGGGAAGGTGTAGCCGAGAGCGCGGCACTTGTCTATGGCTTCCCTGTCTTTCTTGCTGTATACGAAGAACTCCGTCTGCCGGATGAGTCCGTAGGGTCCTCCCAGTTGGTGGAGCAGCTTGAAGAGATCGACGATCTGCTCCACGGTATAGGGCTCGATGGACTGCTGCCCGTCCCGGAAGGTGGTGTCGGTGATCCAGATCTCCTCCGGCATGCCGATGGGAACGCGCCTGTGGTTGAACGGCACGCGAGGGACTTCTTCGTAGTTGTAGACATCCCTGTAGAGATTGGGCTCCGGTACATCCTGCAGGGAATAGCGGTAGGTGCTCTGTTCGAGCAGATTGGTCTTGTTTGAAAGCTCCAGCATTGTATCACGGCCTTTCCGGTATAATTGTATACAATTATACTTATATATCTGAAAAATGCAATACCAAAATTCCAGAATGCTTACGGTTAATTGCAGCCATCCGGGCAAAAAAAGACCCCTGCGGAGGGTTCATCTCCGCAGAGGTCTTTTATGAATATGTGGTTCATCCCTGATATTTTCCGCCGGAAAAGCAGCGGTCCGGATCGAACTTCCCGCTTGAGAAAAGCTCGCTGACCGCGGAGCGGTACAGGTTCAGCCGCGTGGTCTTGTTGAGACGCTTGTACAGAACTCCTGCATCCGTGAACTTGTGGATCATGTAGTACCAAAGCTCCTTCATGTGGGAAAGGGCATGCTCCGGAGCCAGCCCCTTGCCGAGAAGCGCATCGAGCAGAGCGTCATGGAACTGCCGCAGTTCCTCTGCACGGAGGTTTTCTCCTCCGCGCAGCGTCCGGATCAGGGCAGGGTCGGCTATCACACCGCGGCCGACCATCACGTTCTCGATGCCGGGAACTCTTTCCCTGAGGATATCCAGATCCTTTTTTGAGAAGATGTTCCCGTTGTAGCAGACCGGGAACGGGAAACGCCCAAACGCCGCAGCAAAACCGTCAAGGTCAGGGGCGCTGTCATAAAAACCGTCTCTGGAGCGGGCATGGATGATGAGCTCTTTCAGCGGATACTTCGCATAGATCCCGGCTATTTTCGCAAACTCCGCGGTATCCGATACGCCCATCCGGGTCTTGATGCTGATTGCGATATCCGTCTTTGAGAAGATCCGGCCGAGAAACGAGTTCAGTTCTTTCAGATCTGTGAGCATTCCCGCGCCCTTGTGCTTTGCAAAGACCGTTCCGGAAGGGCAGCCGATGTTGAGATCCACCTCGTTATATCCCAGATCCCTGAGCTTTTCCGCCGTCAGGAGAAAAGGCTCGGGAGCGTTCACCAGAAGCTGGGGGATGAGTTTTACGCCCTCATTGTTATCCGGAAGGAGCTCGCGCAGGTATTTCTCCCTGAAGTTGCCTTTCGTGTCCGGTGCTATGAACGGAGTGAAATACGCGTCCGCGCCGGGAAACATCCTGTTGTGGAGCCTCCGGTATTCACAGAAAGTTATGCCCTCCAGCGGGGCAATGAAGATCCTCATCTCTTCAGCCGATGTCCAGATCAAAGCCCGGACTGTCCTCTATCCTGTAAGAATACCAGTCACTGTTCTCACTCAGTTCCTCCCGGACGATATCCGCAAGGAGCTCCTCGGTCTGCCCGTATCTGTCCAGCTTCTCAAGGGCCCTGTTGTAGAATCTCTCCATTTTTTCGTGGTCGCTGTTCTGCCTCGTGAGAGAGAGCTTGCCGTAGTATCCGGAGATGAAAAGCGTGCCCGCAGAAACAGTGCCAAGCACGATCTTTACGATCGTCCTCACGAGTTCCACTTCGGGAACGGCACCCCGGATCAGGAGAATCTCATAGACGAGAGCGAAAACATATGTGACGATGCTCATCAAAGTGGTGCAGGCAAGCACATTCCCGCTGAACTTTTCTCTTTTGCCGGACTTTTTCTTCGCCGCCGCATGATAATCCCGCTGCGCCTGTATCCAGCATTCCCGGATATCCTCCTTTCCCCCGCCTTGCGGAACGGCGGATAAGGCGGCGACGGCGTCCGTGATCCACGGCATTTCCGTCTGGAGGGTCCAGCTCATGAGAAACTCCGGTCTCACGGAACTGCCCGCTAGCTGCAGATAGGACCGTATACGCTCCGTCTCCGCAAGCACCCTATACTCCACATATCTGTTATGGAAGCGGCCCCTGCTGCTTCTTTTGCTGAAAAGGAAGGCCATCACCAGCATGATCCCGCAGAAAAAGAGCATCCAGTGCAGCTCCGCCTCGTCATACATAAGGAAGGAGAAAGAGATTCCGGTCCCCAGTATTGCCAGCAGCATCAGCAGCCTGCCGACTTTTTCGGAAAACTTTATGCTGAGGCTGTCCGCATTGGACCAGACAGCTCCGAGGACCGGGTCTGCTGGAGCCGCGTTCTTCTCCGCAAGCGCGTTGAATGCGTCTGTTTTACGGAGAATGCTCTTTGTTTTTTCCGGATCGCCCAGCAGAGCCACCTCGCCTGCTGTACTTGTTTCATCGTCCTCTCTCGGAGTGTATATGTGGATGACCTCCGTGTTTCCTCTCGGGCGGATGCTTGTGCCGTAGGGCGTCTCGTAATCGCCCTCCAGCGCAAACAGCACCGCAGAGGCCGACCCGCAGCCGTTTTCCATTGGCTCGCTTCCGTCCCAGA
The DNA here is from genome assembly GCA_017434755.1 of Oscillospiraceae bacterium. GTDB lineage: Bacteria > Bacillota > Clostridia > Oscillospirales > Oscillospiraceae > Limivicinus. Next base: position 229,547 of record JAFRER010000021.1, read on the forward strand.
GAGCAAGCAGGATATGACAGTGGCTGGCAACATATATGCCGTTCTGCCGGTAATAGTAGTCCCTGTCCTTTTCCTGACACGGTTCCGTTTCAGGCGTGACCATCACGGTTTCAGAGGCCGCCAGAAGCTCATTGAACTCCTCAAGCGCCTGTCCCGCGAAATCCTTTCGGAATTCATCTGCCTCAAAGGGAAGTGACGCTATAACGGGTATGCCGAGAGCGAGCGCCGCGCGGGCGCATATGGTGTCTCCCCCCTCGGCGAGCGAGCACAGAAGCTTCACCTGCGAGTGGGGGCAGGCGGCGATTATATCGGAGAGCTGTCTGCGCACGATGCCTTCCAGCAGCTCCGTGTCTTTTTTCCGGATGTTCCTGTGACCGGTGACGCCGACTATCACAGGGATCTTTCCTTCATTTGTCATATACTGCCATCCCGATCATTTCCGCGAGCGCCGGTATGCTCCTGACGCTGTCTCTGTCATTTTCCTTTACATCTTCGCTCAGCCGGTAGAACGGCACAAGGTACGGCGATTTCTTCGCCTTCGTGTCCTTCTCGCCCAGAGTCCAGCCGGAGGCGGTGCGGGAAGCGATCCATTCCTCGTGCTCCATCTCCGCGAGGATCTCGACGAGGTCGTCCGGGATCTTCTCCAAAGCGCCCTCGAAGGTGTTTTTCCTCAGGTGCAGCCCTACGCTCTCGAGTTTGTCATAGATATGCCTCGCCTGGCGCAGGTTGCTGTATTTCATGTCATCCGGAAGATCTGCAAAGGTGAGATACTCCGGCTTGTTCCCGCTCTGTTCCTGCTTTTTGTTATACCGTTCGTGGATCGCGGCAGCAAGCTGCTCAAGGTCTTCCAGACGGGGCCTCGTTCCGGGCTTTACCGGGCCTTTATAACTCTCCGGCCACGGGTCGATCACTTCGTCGCGTATCTCGAAGCCTTTCGGGAATATCCCGCCGATATCCAGAAGTTTGCATATGGTCTCTTTCTTTTTCTCGCCGAAGTTCTGAGGAGGTCTTCCCTTTTTTGTGATATACACAACGGAGAAGTGCTCTCCGTCCATGTCAAAGACCACCGAATCGGGCCGGATGTCCCCGCGCGATACCCTTCCGTGGGCCTCCCGGTTCCATTCCTGCAGCTCATCGCACAGGATCAGCAGGAATGCAAGCGGGTCATCGGCGGCCTTCATTGCGCCGAGACTGAAAGGTTCCTTCTGCAGAAAGAGCTTATACCAGTTGTGGAGCAGGATGGCCGTCGCACTGTTGAGGATGGGCCAGTAGAAATACTCGCTGTTGTACCGGCAGCTTTGGATGAGGAATCCGTACCATTTCAGAACGATGAGCGCGGAATAGTAGCCGTGGTCGATCATCCCGGTCTCGCCCATGGAATGGACAAAGCTGTCCAGCTTATCGCGGAGGGCGTCGAGATCGGCCCCGTGAAGATGATGGATACGGAAAGCCATCAGGTCATGGGCTCTGAGCAGATCCAGTTTTCCGGCCTCATCATAGGCGCTCCTGAATCCCGAAGAGAATTCCTCACCCGGCAGGACCTTGCTGACGGATCTGAGTTCATCAAAATTATCGAAGCTTATTTTTGCCCTGACTTTGATGTCCTGCCCGTCCGCGTCCGCGATCATGCTTATGAATTCGTCCAGCTGGCGGCCGACGATTTCCAGCGGATATCCCACATCGTGAAAAAGTGAGGCGATCCCCCATCTGTAGAAGAACTCCTCGTGCTTCGTCGAATATGCGTTCCTGTACTCCTTCTCGGGGACCGCAGAATCAAAAGCCTCCCGAAAGGCGGGACACGCGTTATAGATGCACAGCCCCGTGATGAACACATTCACCGAATGGACCACATGATCCCTCTGCTTTTCTATGAGAGTAGCGGCGGTGTCCTCATACCGCAGAAGGACATCCACGATATCCGCGAAAGGATTGTCCTCTCCGGGCATGCTGATGCGGTAAGCGTCGAAGAACATCCTGTATACATCGAGAGCGTTCTCGCGGTCCTCCTTATTGAGGAACTCCCGCACCGCACCGCCTATATACGCTTTATAGCTGTGTCCGCGGGAAATATCTTCGAAGATCTCGAGCTCATCAAAAAAAGAATTCACGTACGGAAGGAAGTTGCTCATTTCCACACTCCGTTCTTTTCATTCCGAAGCCTGTATATTACAGGCCGTCGCGGCAGATCTGTTTGGAAAATTATATTATCATATCCGCTCAATTGCAACGGATAATTGTCCGGGACGCTTGTCACAAAGCCGCGGGGATGGTATGATACTAAACAACACAATTTATCGTAATCATTAAAAGAAGAGATATTGAGAGGGTAAAGAAATGAAGACCGTAACGCTCGGCAGGACCGGCCTGCACGTCACAAAGCCCGCGATGGGCTGCCTTCCGCTCCAGCGCTGTACCGTGGAATACGCTGTGGATCTTCTGAGGGCAGCTTATGAAGGCGGCATACGCTATTTCGACACAGCAAACGGATATACCGACAGTGAAAAGAAGATCGGCCTTGCCCTTGCGCCGGTGCGGGACAAGATCGTACTCTCCACCAAGAGCATGGCAAGAGACCGCGAAGGCGTTCTTACCCATATAGAAAACAGCCTGAAGATGATGCAGACCGACCATATCGATCTGTTCCAGTTCCACAACGTGCCCGAGATGCCCGATCCCGATGATCCCGACGGAGCCTATGCCGGCGCCGTCGAGGCAAAGCGACGCGGCTGGATCGACCATATTGGCTTCACGTCCCACCGGGTGGATGTGGCGGAAAAATGCATCGATTCCGGATTGTTCGAGACCTGCCAGTTCCCCTTCAGCTACATCTCGTCCAAGCGCGATCTTGCGCTGGCGGAAAGATGCAAAAAGGCGGACATGGGATATATCGCGATGAAGGGCCTTGCCGGCGGTATGCTCACCAACGTGCGGGCAGTGCACGCCTTCATGTGCAGCTACGACAATGTGGTTCCGATCTACGGCATCCAGACGCTTGAGGAGCTTAGCCAGTGGCTGGCTGTAGCGGAAGAGGAGCCCGCTCTGGACGAAGATCTCATCGCTTTCATCGAAAAGGAGAGGAAAGAGCTCTCCGGCACTTTCTGCCGCTCCTGCGGCTACTGCAGTCCCTGCACGGTAGGGATCGAGATCCGCAACTGTGCGAGGATGAACATGCTCCTGCGCCGTTCTCCCTGGCAGCAGTATATGACCGACGAGTGGTATGCCAAGATGCAGAAGATCAATGACTGCGTCGAATGCGGACTCTGCGCCTCCCGCTGTCCCTACGGGCTCGACACCCCGAACCTGCTCAAGTACATGCTCAAGGATTATAACGAGTTCTATGCCGAGCACATACACCTGCTCTCGAATTCATTTTCAATCTAAAAAAGACATCAGCCGCGAAAAAGGCTGATGTCTTTTTTGTTCTGTCTGCGTATCATCATTTCTCCGGCTCCGCCACCCGCAGCATCCGGAAGCCGTTGCCGAGCACTTCGCTCGACTCGAGCACCACGGAGAATGCCTTGGCATCCACTTCCCTTACCGCCGCTTCCACGTTGACCATCTCCTTGGTACTGCAGGCACAGAGGACGATATCCCTCTTTTCATCCTTATAGCCGCCTCTGGCCGGGATGATGGTGGTGCCTCTGCCGCAGACCTCGTCGATGCGCTTTGTGACCTCCCTGCTGAAATCCGTCACGATCATGGCCACTTTTCCGGAATTCATGCCGTACAGGATCTTGTCAGTCATGATCGCATAGAGATAATCGATGATCATGCCGTAGACCATCCCGTCGAAGTCCCTGAAAATGAGGCCGCCTGCGAGGATGATGACGGCGTCAGTTATGAACACGAGCATGCCGAGGCGGATATGCTGATGCCTGGATTTCACCGCCATGACGATGAAGTCTGTCCCGCCCGACGAGGACAGCGAAAGGTAGATCAGCGCGTAGCCGAAGCCGCCGATGACCCCCGTGCAGATCGCCGCGATCAACCTGGAGCCTGTATACAGAGGCAGAAGAGGAGCGATATAGTCCGTGAAGATCGAGCACAGTACCATGCAGCGGATGGAACGGGCAAAGAATTTTCTGCCTATCAGCTTATAGCACAGCAGCGCTACGGGGATGTTCAGCACCAGCGTGGTGATGCCCACAGGAAGCGCAAGAAGCCTGTGGATGATTATAGCGATACCTGAAAAACCGGCCATCGGGAAGCCCGCAGGAATGGCAAAATTATATATGGCAATGCTCGTGATCAGCGCTCCTGCCATTTCTATGAACATCCTTTTCAGCCAGTTATCTCCGAATAGTTTCTCCATCTTTCTCTCCTCCGGTAAAGCAAAAAAGAGTGCCTGCGAATTACTGTTATAATCCGCATACGCTCTTTTCCGCCGCTCAGAATAGCATCCGAAAACCGCTTTGTCAAACTGAATTTTCAGCGTCTCCGCGGACTTCCGGTCCTACATCAAAACTGCTCTTTCGCATTGAAGGTCCGGCAGATGTTTCCGTAATCGCCGAACACCGTGACCTTGTCGCCGTCCGAGAAAGTCGTTCCCGCCTGCGCGGCCTCGGGCTGTCCGCCTTCTTTTTCGACGAGCATGACGAGGATGTTCTTTTCTGTTTTCAGGCCGGTCTCCGCGAGCGGCATCCCTCTGAATTCCTCCGGCACGCTGTGCAGTGTGACCTGCGCAATGGAGGCCTTTCCGATGTAATCGATCAGCAGCACCGTGTTGGCGGCATCCTGCCGCAGGATCTTCCTTGCAAGGCGCTCCAGGACCCTGTCGCCCCATGCTCTTACAGCCGGGACCCGCATGAAGATCAAGATGACCGCAATAACCGCAAGAGGGATCAGGATCCCCAAAAGGTATCCGCTCACCTGTCCCTCCTTCAGGGAGAGGAACACGTTGATGAGGGCAGATACTATGGTGATATTGAACACGTATCCGAAAAGCATCGTTACACGGGCGAGCCTTCTCCTTGCTTTCGAGGAGAGGATCATCTCGCTTTCACGTGTGGTGAAACCGCAGCCGGTCAGCAGCGAGATCACCTGGAAACGCGCGCGTTCGTCGGGAAGCCCCGTGAACCGGAACAGTATGGTGAACATTTCCGCAATCACCCAGTACAGAAGGATGATCAGCGAGAAAAGCGAGAACGCAAGGTAGGTATTCATTCCGCACCTTTTCCTTTTCAGAATGATCCCCCCTGCCGCGCAGCGCCGCGGGAGATCGTTTACACAATAACACATTGCCGGCAATACTTCAATCGTTCAGATTTCCTATCTGCGCAGGCTGGAAAAGTATTGACTTTCATTTGTGAATCATTATAATGCAGACGAATCTCTCAAAAGGAGCTCTCTCCCATGCTCAACAAAGCCTATCATACCTCATGGCTGCAGGTAGTCGTCCTGCTGCTCGCCTCGGCTCTCGCCGCATTCACAACCAACTTCTTTATCGTCCCGCATGGATTATACAATGGCGGGCTGCTCGGCCTGTGTCAGGTGATCCGTACACTGCTCGTCACAAAGCTCGGGCTGGATCTCGGCAGCACGGATATCGCGGGAACGCTGTATCTGCTTGCAAACATACCTCTGCTCATTCTGGCATGGCGCTCCATGGGAAAAACCTTCGTATTCAAGCTGATCCTGTGTACCGTTGCCCAGTCCCTGCTCATGACCGTCATCCCCGTGCCGGAAAAGGCCGTACTGGATGATAAGCTCACCACCTGCCTCATTGCCGGCATCCTGAACGGTCTCGCCATCGGCACCATGATGACATGCGGCGGCTCCAGCGGAGGAATGGATACACTGTGGATGTTCCTCTCGAAGAAGAAGGGCTACTCCGTCGGCAAGTCCGGGATCGTGTTCAACATATGCCTGTATCTGCTCTGCCTCGTTCTCTTTGACGCAAAGACCGTGATCTACTCGGCTATCTTCTCGGTGCTCACGTCCGTGTTCATTGACAAGGTCCATCAGCAGAACATCACCGCCCAGGCCCTGATCATCACAAAGACGAAGGGAGACGAAATTCCGCAGGCGATCATGGGCGCCACGGCAAGGGGCGTCACCTTCTGGGAAGGCAAGGGAGCCTATACCGGAGAAGATGTGAGGGTGCTGTGCGTCTGCCTGAGCAAGTATGAGATCGAGACCTTGCAGCACACCGTACGCGAGATCGATCCGCACGCCTTCATCTCCATCCAGGAGGGTGTTCACACCATAGGGAATTTCAAGCACCATCTCACATAAAAAAAAGGAGCGCCGCGGCGCTCCTTTTTTCATTCCGTATAAAGCATCTTCACATGCGGGATGCCGTCTATCGGGAATTCCCCGGATATCTCCTTAAAACCGAGCTTTTCGTAAAGACCTTTCGCGTAGGTCTGTGCCTCTACATAGATGCTTTCGGCATTGAAAATCTCCTTTGCGGCTCGCATTCCTTCGGACATGATTTTCATTCCCAATCCCTGCCGCCGGTCGAGAGCAACAACGCGTCCGATCGAAACATATTCACTCTCCGCGCCTCTGTCCATCACACGCAGATATGCGCGTATGCCGCGTTCATCTTTCAGAAAAACATGGATCGCATCCTGATCCAGCCCGTCGGGATCCTGATAGGGACAGTTCTGCTCCACAACGAACACAGCCGTCCGGATCTTCAGGATCTCATACAATTCCTGAAGCGACAGCTCTTCGAACCTTTTCATAAATACCCGCATCTTTTCGTCCTTTCCGAACTTCAGCCGCAACTTAATAACATCGTTTTCTGTTTTTCAGATTATAATTGTGCCTCTTTTTCCTGTCAAGCGAGCTTCGGAACACCCGGCGCCGGCAAAATGCATTTGTAATTAATAGACAAAAGTTTGTGCAACATTTTGTTGATAAAGTCAAAAAAATATGTTATCATTTCCGTGTAGTCACAATAGTTATCATTATATTTGTTAAAAGTACGTAAGCACAGTTCAAAGGAATTATCAGATGAGTTTCAGAGATCTATTTTCGGCAAGAGACGTTACCGTCGGCAAACCGTGGCAGCGCATCCTCGAGCTTACCATCCCCCTGCTGATCGGCAATATCGCCCAGCAGCTCTATAATACAGTCGATACGATCGTCGTCGGCAAATATGTCGGCGATGATGCTCTCTCCGCGGTCGGCGCGGCGGGTCCGGTCGTAATGATGATCTTCATCCTGTTCATCGGTGTGGCGACCGGCGCAGGGATACTGGTATCGCAGCGCTTCGGGGCCAAGGACCGCGACGGTCTTTCCCGAGTCATCGGCAACTGCCTGACCCTCACGGTCGCCGCATGCGTGATCACCACTGTTCTGGGGCTGATCATCGTCCGTACGCCCGTTTTCTTCGGCAAGGACATTCTTCAGCTGATGAACACACCCGAGGGCAACATATACAACTGGTGCAAGACTTATCTCACCGTGATCTTCATAGGCGTTACAGGTAATATTTTCTATAATATCCTCGCCGGGATCATGCGCGGTCTCGGGGACAGCGTATCCGCGCTTCTCTTCCTTCTGCTCGCATGCGGGGTGAACATCGTTCTCGATATCTGGTTCGTCGCGGGACTGGGTCTCGGAGTATTCGGTGTTGCACTGGCGACCATTATTGCCCAGTTCATTTCCGCAGTCGCCTGCGCGATCAAGCTCTTCCGGATGAAAGAGATCTTTACGGTGACCTCCAGGGAACTCAAGCTTGACCCCTTCCTGTCCAAGAGGATCATCACGCTCGGCCTGCCAAGCGGCATAACGCAGGGCATATTCTCCCTGTCATCCCTGCTGGTGCAGTCCCTTACAAACAGCATGGGGCCGATCGTCATTGCCACGAGCATAGTCGTCATGAGGATCGACGGTTTCGCCATGCTTCCCTGTTTTTCTTACGGCAACGCGATGACCACCTATACCGGACAGAACTACGGTGCAAAAAAGCTCGACAGGCTTGAACAGGGTTCCGTACAGGGCATTCTTATTTCATTCATTACTTCCCTTATCCTGACTACCGCCACGCTTCTCCTGGGCCGTCCGCTTGCCGGCATCTTCACCGATACACAGCAGCTGATTGATTACACCGCAAAAATGCTCAGGATACTGGCAGCAGGATATCTGGTGATGGGAATGACCCAGACGGTCCAGGGATATCTGCGCGGGATAGGCGACACAAAGACCCCTATGTGGATAAGCATATTCACCAGTGTTATCATGAGAATCCCTGTCGCTTATTTTCTGGCGAGACTCACCGTGACCGAGGAATACCCGAACGGCCGCGCGGAAGCCATTTTCATCTCGCTGGTATCCGCATGGGTCGTTGGATTCATCCTGAGCATGATATTCTTTTTCCGTTCCAGAAAGAAGCTTCGTGAGAAAGTCGCAGCAGAGTGGCAGCTCGAACCGGACGAGCCGATCCCTGTAGCCGAACAGGTCTGATTCTGCTTTCCGAAGACCGCAGCACAGCTGCGGTCTTTTTTATACTTACTGCTTCCAAATCGGCATTTGTATGTTATAATACATAAATCATCCCGAAACTCCGGAGGAGAAAAACATGAACCGTGCCGCAGAACTTTTCGGAACCATGGTATTCAATGAATCCGTCATGAAGGAACGTCTTCCCGAAGATGTGTTCGAGAAAGTTCTTCTTGCGATGAACGAGGGCAAGCGCCTCAGCAACGAGAGCGCTTCCGTTGTCGCGGACGCGATGAAGAACTGGGCGGTCGAAAAAGGCGCCACCCATTTCACCCACTGGTTCCAGCCCATGACCGGTATCACCGCCGAGAAGCACGACAGTTTCATTACACCTGTCAGCGGCGGCAAAGCCATCATGGAATTCTCTGGAAAGGAGCTCATCCAGGGCGAACCAGACGCCTCCAGCTTTCCGAGCGGCGGTCTGCGTGCCACATTTGAGGCCAGAGGCTACACGGCATGGGATCCGACCTCGTATGCATTCATAAAGGACGATGTGCTCTATATTCCCACCGCTTTCTGCTCATACGGCGGTCATGCGCTGGATAAAAAGACCCCGCTGCTGCGCTCCATGGAGGCATTGAATCGGCAGTGCCTGCGTATCTTGAAGCTTTTCGGGAACGAGAGCGTCAGCTCCGTGAAGGCCACCGCTGGAGCGGAACAGGAGTATTTCCTCATAGACAGGGGCGTGTATAGTCAGCGGAGAGACCTCATATACACCGGGCGCACGCTTGTGGGATGTGCCCCTCCCAAGGCGCAGGAGCTGTCCGACCACTATTTCGGCACGATAAAGCCCCGTGTGGCAGCCTTCATGAAGGAGCTCGACTGCGAACTCTGGAAACTCGGAGTTCCGGCCAAGACCGAGCACAACGAGGCAGCACCCGCACAGCATGAACTTGCAGCGGTCTACTCCACCGTGAACATAGCTGCGGATCACAACCAGCTCATCATGGAACTCATGCAGAAGATAGCCAAAAAGCACGGCATGGTCTGCCTCCTGCACGAAAAGCCCTTCGAGGGCGTCAACGGCAGCGGCAAGCACAACAACTGGTCGCTCATGACGGACGCCGGAACGAACCTTCTGGAACCGGGGGACACACCCAGTGAAAATGCCCAGTTCCTCCTTTTCCTCTGCGCGGTGATCCAGGCAGTGGATGACTATCAGGAGATGCTCAGGCTTTCTGTCGCCTCGGCCTCGAACGACCACAGACTCGGAGCTCTTGAGGCGCCTCCTGCGATCGTCTCCATCTACATCGGCGATGAACTAACTACCATACTCAGTTCCATTGAGAATGATGAGCTGTACAGCGGCAGAGAGAAGGAACTCATGCGTGTCGGCGTGCATGTGCTTCCGAAATTCCCCAAGGATACTACTGACCGCAACCGCACCTCACCTTTCGCTTTCACCGGCAACAAGTTCGAATTCCGCATGCCGGGCGCCTCTGCTTCGATCTCAGGGGCGAACGTCGTTCTGAACACGGCTGTTGCCGAATCGCTCCGGCAGTATGCCGACATCCTCGAGACCGCGGACGATAGAGAGAGCTCTCTCCATTCCCTCATCCGCGACGTGATCCGGAAGCATAAGAGGATCATCTTCAACGGCAACGGCTACGACAATGAATGGGTCGCCGAGGCTGCAAGGCGCGGTCTGTCCAATCTCCGCACCACGCCCGACGCCGTTTCCGCCTATCTCGACGAAAAGAACGTGGAACTCTTTGAGCGGCACCGGGTCTTCTCAAGAGAGGAGATGGCTGCCCGCCACGACATGAAGCTTGATCTTTACAACAAGGTCGTGAGGATCGAGGCATCCACCATGATCAGCATGATCCGCAAGGATATCCTTCCGGCCGTCAGCCGTTTCTCAGGGAACCTCGCCAGATCCGGAGCGGACAAGGCTGCCTTGTGCTGCGGCGTGAACCTCACCTACGAGAGGCAGACCGTGAACAGGCTCAGCGATCTTCTTTCTGCCGCAGATGCCGCAGCACTGCTCCTCGAAAACGACATCGCTGCTTCCGAGGCTATCGAAGACAAGATGGAGCTCGCCGTTTTCACCCGGGACAGGATCCTCGCAGACATGGCCACTCTCCGCTCAGTCTCGGACGAGATGGAGCAGATGACCGCCAAGGAGGCCTGGCCGTACCCTTCCTATGGAGACATCCTTTTCAGCGTGAGCTGAATTCCGTTCCGTATAAAAACGACAAAAACCCGGCTTTGAAGAGCCGGGTTTTCTATTTTACAGAGAAAGATGTTATATCTTTGTTAAAATATTTGAAGTTTTTTTGGCGTGATGCTATAATGCCCACATATTTCATTTATTAGAAAGGGCGCCGCTTCTGTCCCGCTTAGGGCGGACGGCATTGGACGATCATGTACGACATTTCCGAGATACTCAACAGGATTCACCTCATTTTTGCCGATGAACTCCAGATAGATCCCGAAAAGTTCGGCGATGATGACAATTTCTCCACCGGTCTGGGGCTGGACAGCCTTGCCGTATACAGTGCCATCACCGAAATAGAGGAGAGCTTCGATATCGTTCTGAATGACTCCGATATCGAGGGTATTTCCACCATAAACGACATAGCCGCTCTCGTTTACGGAAAGCTCAGCGGAGATGCGGCCGCAGTCACGGAAAAAGCCACAGAGGAGCCTGTGGAATACCGCAGGATAACCGATTTTGCCGAGAGCGAAGAATACAGAGCGCTGAAACAGCGCATGGTCGATACACTTCCCGACGAATCCTACAATCCCTATTTCGTCCCGCACGACAGTCTGATCCGCGACACGAGCGTCGTCCGCGGAAAAGAGGTCATCAACCTCGGATCCTATAACTATCTCGGTATGTCCGGCCACCCCGAGACCATGCAGGCGGCCATAGACGCCATAAAGAAATACGGCACCTCAGCCAGCGGAAGCAGGACACTCGCCGGTGAAAAGACGCTCTATCAGCAGCTCGAAAAAGCCATAGCCGAGTGGAAGCATACCGAGGACGCTATCGTCTGCACGGGCGGCTGGGCCACCAACCTCACTTTTATCAGCAGCTTTATGCGCGCCGGTGATTTCATCGTGTATGACGCGCTGTCCCACAACTCCATCGCCGACGGCGTGGCGCTTTCGAAGGCCGAGAGCAAAGCCTTCCCGCACAACGATCTGGGTGCGCTTGAGAGCATTCTTGAGAAGGTAAAAGATAAATACAACAAGGTCCTGATCGTTGTCGAAGGCGTTTACAGCATGGATGGCGACATTGCCCCGATCCCCGAGTTCGTGCGTCTCAAGAAGAAATATAACTGCTTCCTCATGGTGGACGAAGCCCACTCCGGCGGTGTCATCGGCGATCATGCCGGCGGCTGCGACGATTACTTCGGGCTCGATCCGCACGATATTGACATCAAGTACGGCACCATGTCCAAGGCGCTCGGCACCTGCGGAGGCTATATCGCCGCCGACAAGGAGATCGTGGAATACCTTCGCTATATGATGGACGGCTTCGTGTTCTCCGCCGGCATCTCTCCCCCGCTCGCAGCAGCCTGCATGAAAGCCATCGAGATCATCCGCCGCGACAACAGTGAAGTCACGAAGCTCCATGAGAACATCCGTTACTTCGTAAAACGTGCCAAAGAGGAAGGCATGAACACCTGTCTTGCCGGCGAGAGCGCGGTGGTCCCGATCTTGATCGGCACCGACGAGGATGCCGCAAGGCTTTCCACCGAGCTTCTCAATGAAGGCGTGTTCGTTCCGCCCGCCATGTATCCGGCAGTCCCGATGGGCGAGAGCCGCCTCCGCTTCACCATATCCTCTACCCACAGCATCGAACAGCTTGAAAAGGCAGTGTCCGCCCTTGCGAGACTGATGAGAGAAGAGGGCTTCCTGAAATGAGCAAAGTCGCGATAGTTACCGGCGCAAGTTCCGGGATCGGGCTTGCTGTTTCAAAACAGCTGCTTGCGGCCGGCTGCACTGTGTACGGTTTCTCCAGAAGGGGTACTTCCGCCGAGGGCGTGAACCCGGTCGCCGTGGAGATCACCGATGAGGCAGCGGTGAAGTCTGCCGTTGATTCCGTCGCCGAAAGAGAAGGCCGGATAGACATTCTGATCAACAACGCCGGCATGGGTATATCCGGCCCTGTCGAATTTACCGCCGCCGAGGACATGAAGCTTCAGATGGAAGTCAATTACTACGGGCAGGTATACTGCGCGAAGGCAGTCCTTCCCCACATGCGCAGGCAGGGATCCGGCAGGATCGTCTGCACGAGCTCGGTCGCCGCTGTTATGTCCATCCCCTATCAGTCTTTCTATTCCAGCACCAAGGCTGCTGTGAGCGCCATGGTGCTCGCGCTGCGCAACGAAGTGAAGAGCTTCGGCATCCAGGTCTGCGCCGTCATGCCCGGAGATACGAAGACCGGCTTCACCGCTGCCAGGATAAAGGATGATACCGGAAACGATGTGTATACACATAATGCGTCTGCCGTGGCCGCCATGGAGAAAGATGAGCAGGGCGGGATGACCCCCGAATACGTTGCTTCCGTGATCGTAAAGGCCGCAACGGTGAAGAATCCCAAGCCGCTGTACACTGCCGGTGCCAAGTTCCGGCTCTTCGTTTTCCTGTTCCGCTTCATGCCTTACCGGTTCGCCTACTGGGTGATCGGGAAACTGTACAGCTGAAGAATAACAGAAAAAGCCGCCCAGAAGGGCGGCTTTTATTATTTCTCTGATTCAGATCAGAAGGGCTTCTCGTCGGAGGTAAGGTCGATCCAGTCGCACTCGGCTCTGGTGAGCTTGATATCGAGGGCGGAGAGCGTGGACATGAGCTCATCATGGTTGTTGGCGCCGATGATGGGCATTACCTCGAATCCGCCGCACATGGTATAGGCCATGCAGATCTGGGGAACAGTAAGTCCCTTTGCCTTGGCGAGCTCTGCCGCGCGCTCAACTCTGTCGAAGTTGTCGGGATGGCAGTAGGCTTTCCTTGTTCCTTCGGGGACGCTCTCCGGATCTTTCGCGAAGCCCTCGCGGGTGATCCTGCCGGTGCAGAAGCCGCCGGACAGTGCGGAGTAGGAGGCGCAGACGATTCCCTTCTCCTTGAGATACTTTCTCATCTCGGCATACTTGGGTCCGGAAACCGTTCCGCTGCCCTGGCCGAAGGGATCGGCATGCATCGCGGCGACGGAATAATGCTCCTCAACGATGCCGAAACCCTGCAGTCCGTGTGCCTCTGCATAGTCGTTGGCTTCTTTGATGCGGTCGAACTCCCAGTTGGCAGCACCGAAGACTCTGACCTTGCCCTGCTTCTTGAACTTATTGAAGGTCTCGATGATCTCTGCGACGGAGGTGTTGGGATCGTCTCTGTGGAGATAGAGAACGTCGACATAGTCCGTATGCCATTTGCAGAGGGAATCGTTCAGTTCGGACTCCATGTCATAGTCATGGACGGCATTTCTGCTGAGGAAAGGATTGAAATCGAAATAGCGGGGATGTCCGCACTTGGTGGTGATGACGAAGTCCTCTCTCTTGAGGCCTCTGCTCTTGACCCACTTGCCGAGTGCGATCTCAGTGGAGCCCACTCTCGGGGCACCGTAGCTGTGCGCCGCGTCGATGACGTTGACACCCTGCTCCCAGGCATCATCAAGTTTCTTGAATTCGGATTCAGGGCCGTCGGGGTCCTTTATCGTCATCGTGCCGATGATGAAGCGGCTGCATTTTTTATCTATGCCTTTGATCTGAAGATATTCCATAAGCGTCTCCTTCATTTTTATTTTTAACAAATAGTATTTTAATATAAATCCGCGGATATGTAAAGTGGAGAGAATTGCATTTTTCAGCCTCCGGAGACGAGATAAAAGAAGCCGACCACATCGCCGTCGTTCAGCGTCCGCGACAGATCCGTCCTCTCACCGTTCACGCTCACGAGCAGCAGTTTCGCTTTCAGCGGGCTGCATTTTATTGCCCTGAGCACATCCCTCACACTGCTGCCGTCCTCTATCTCCATCCAGCCCCTCTCGTCCAGTGCGCTCCTGTCGCAGCCGTGGGGAGGAAAAACCTTGATTTTTATTCCTCCGTCACCTCTTTCATCTCAATAGCTTCCATCGGGCAGGATCGCGCGCATGTTCCGCAGCCGATGCATCTGTCGTTCACGAGTTCCGGGAAGACATTGCGGTACTTGCCGGACTTCCCTTCCTTCTTCATGCCGAGCGCCGATACCGGGCAGGCCTGGGCGCAGATACCGCAGCTGACGCAGTTGAGATAATCAAATTCCGGACTCTTTTTCATCCCGCGTCCACCTCCGTCAGCCTGTCGATTCCGAGACGCTCCACCGTCCCCTTAAGCGGTACGCCAGTCTTATCATCCCAGCCGAAGGCGCGCCAGTGCGAGGAGACCTGCTCCCTGTTTTTCTCGAGCGTCACTCCCTTGAGCGGGCCCGAGGAAAGAGCAGGTTCTCCGAGCATGCGTTTTGGGAGCTTTACCGATGCGGGATCTATCCCCTGCTTGATGTTGAACAGTTGCCTCAGGGTCTGGATCCTCTCGCCGATCTCCATATAGTGGTCGCCGTCATAGTCCCAGCCTTCGGCCGCGTTGAGGTACTCCACCAGTTTCCACATGTGCACGCCCATCATCTGGCCGTAATAGCAGCCGCCCGCGCCGTCCACCAGCATGGTGTAGCAGGCGTTTGCCTTGCTCACATAGGCGAGGGTCTCGGTGTCCTCAAGGTCCTCCTTCTTCGGATGGAGTTTCGCGGGAGGTGCCCAGGAGCAGATGTCGCAGAGACTCATCGCCCCGTACTCGATGCCCATGCCGACGGTGTGCTTGCCGGGAGCGGGCTCCGCCACAAAGTGCACGCCGAGCTGCGGGTCATTCCGTGCGTCGTGCATGCCGGGCTCCTGCCCGCCGATGTGCATCGCGTATTCTTTGCCGCCGAAGCGCTCCGAGGCCCGTTTCACACCGTCTGCGATCGCATCGCCGAAGCCCTCGCGGGCCACCATCTTTTTCACCAAAGCCAATATAGCCTCGGTGTTGCCCCAGCTGAGCTCCAGCCCGTCGGTCTGCTCATTCGTGAGGATGCCGTTCTCATAGCATTCGATTGCCCAGGCTACCGTATTTCCGGCGGAGATCGTGTCCATTCCGGCCCGGTTGAGCAGCTCGTTGAGCTGATAGATCGAATCAAGGCTCCAGTTCATCAGCAGCGGTCCGAAGGCCTCGATGGTCTCGTACTCCGGCTTGTGGGTCTCATCGAACTCAACGTATTTCCGTCCGCGGATGTTCAGCTTTCCGCCGCAGCCGAGGGGGCAGGAATAGCAGTGATATTTTGCCGTCTCGATCTTGTTGATATGCTCCGGGTTGTAGACCATGTCCATCCGGCGCACGTCCTTCGGCGTGCCGGCCCAGTTTTTCAGGGGCCCGTCGCCGCTGGTGATGGCAAGGGAGGTGTTGGCCTGCGTTCCCCACTCGCGGAACATATAGGATGTCAGTGCGCCGTCCATGGGCATATAGGGCAGATGCCCCATCATGCGGCCTCCAAATCCGATGAAGACTCCCAGGCCGCTCGGCAGCGTCATCTTCAGCAGTTTGCGGCCGAGTTCCTTTGACAGCGCCTTTATCTTGTCCGGGTCCGCGCTGCGCATGGGCAGGGAACCCGCCAGCACCACCGCCTTGAGTCTCTTGCTGCCCATCACGGCACCGACTCCGCTCCTTGCGGCAATGCGCCCGCCCTCGTTGCAGATACCGGAAATGAGCGAGAGCTTCTCCCCCGAGAGCCCGATGCAGGCAATGCAGGGCTTCTTGCGGCAGGCCCCGTCGAGATCCTCATGCAGAGCTTTCTCCGCCTCCATGGCATCCATGCCCCAGTACTTCGAGGCGTCCCGCAGCTCCGCGTTCTTCCCGTCGCAGTAGAGATACACGGGTTTTTCCGCCATGCCGGACACAAATATCGCGTCATAGCCGCACTGCTTGATGGCAGGTGCGAACAGACCGCCGCAGTTGGCGTCTCCCCAGCCGCCGGTGAGCGGGCTCTTGCAGGCGACCGTCCAGCGTCCCGTCAGGAACGCGCCGGTGCCGCAGAGGGCACCGCAGGCAAAGGCAAGGATGTTGTCCGGCCCCAGAGGGTCCGCCCCTGCGGGGATATGCTTATACAGATACCAGGCCTCGAGGCCCTTTCCCGAAAGGACAGCCTCATAGACCTCCTCCGGCACCTTGAGGCTCTCCGCTTTACCGGTGCCGAGATCCACCCGCAGGATCTTGCCTGCGAAAGAGGTCATCTGTCGTACTCTCCGAATTCGCAGCCAATGCCGGTGGCCTCGACCTCATCAATAAGGGTCTCTTTGCCGCCTGTTCCGCGTTTGTAGAGCTTGAGAACGCCCCAGCCGTTGCCGCCGTTCCACAGCCTGTTGTGGCGTTTGAGACCGGTGGGCGCTTCGTAGTTAATATTCAGCATGTCGGACTTGCTGCACCAGATCTCCGTGTCGAGCTTGGCAGTGGCAGTGGTCTGCACCACGTGCCAGTGGATCTTGTCTTCGGTCTCCTCGCAGTCAAACTTCGTGCCGGAGAGCGTCCAGAACTTGGAGAAGTTGAACTCATAGTCCTTCCCTTCGTAGTAAAACTCGCCCAGAAGCTTCCGGTCGAGGGCCACTGGCCCGACTTTCGGGCGTCCGCCGCCGATGTTGAAGACGGAATTCTCAAGTTTCTTCCCGGTGATCTTGCTGCGCAGCTCGTTACTCGAGAGCCACACCCAGGGAGAGGTGAAGTCGCCGCCCCAGTTCTTGTCCGCATAGCCGTTGCAGGTCTCGGGACGGACATTGTATTTCACACCGTTGAGGATGATCTCGCCGCTGTATTTGCTCTTCATGCCCTCCGCGTGCCAGAACATCTCGAAAGCGTTGATGTTGCGGAAGAACTTGCCCGCGCCGTAGCCCACGTGGAAGGCGATCTGCTTGTCTATGTCCAGCCTCCAGCTCATTGTGCCCGCGTCGCACATCCATTCCGGGTGCGCGTCGCGCTGCTCGGGCGTGACGGTCACGGTGCCCTCGGTATGGGTCTCGGAACAGGTGCAACCGCCGCAGGAGATCGCATACGGGGCGTCCGGATGCAGGCTCACGTCCTTCCAGGCATAGAAGTTGTGCAGCTGGCCGTGGTCCACGCCCCAGAAGCCCACGTTCACCATCACATAGGAGGGCAGGATGCCTTCCGCCTGCTTCTGCGGATCGTTCCAGACTATGACGGGCTCATCCGCCGCACGCGCGGGATTGCAGGCAAAGAACTCGATGTAGAACGGCTTCTTCTCTCCTGTCTCGGCGTTCTCTGCGGTCAGGGAATGCCACCACCAGTCGTATCCTTTTTTTGCAAGGGGACCGCGCAGCATGAAAGCGTTGCGTGAAATGTCATGAATATTGGCCATGTCCTTGTCTCCTTATTTCAATGTTTTTTTGAGCTTGATATCCTCCAGGATGCCTTCCTCTTCCTCTTTGACCCGTTTGACGAAGCGGCGGAGCTTGCCCTTCTGTGCGCTGATATAGAGCTTCTTCACGGGCGGGACCGCATTCATGAGGATCTTGCTGGGCAGATACACCGGACAGGGATAGATGTGGTCCTTGTCCTTGTCCACCCCTTTCACAACAGCCTTTGCGACCTTTTCCGGCGCCTGTACGGGGAACGGAGGCTCCATCTTGCGTCCGCCGCCGCCCACGTTGAAAAAGTTGGTCTTTGTGGAGACGGGGTATATGCAGGAGATCTGCAGATTCTCGGGCGTTTCGTCACGGATGGCCTGCTGGAATCCTTTCATCGCGAACTTAGTCGCGGCATACAGGGCATATCCGGGGATCGCCATCTCGCCCATGGCGGAGATCGTGTACACCAGCCTGCCCTCGCGTCCGTCCAGATGGTTCAGATACTTGGAATAGGTATAGATGTGCGACACGGTGTTGAGATCGAATATCCTCTGGATGCGGTTCCAGTCCTCATAATCGAAGCGCTCGTAGTACGGGGCGCCGGCGTTGCAGAAGAAGATATCGATCTTGTCGAACACCTCCTCCGCCTTCGCAAACAGCGCGTCCACACCTTCCTTCGTGCTCAGGTCGCAGGAGAACGGGATCACGTTGTCTCCGTAGCCGGTGATTTTATCCGCACCGCGCGCCGCTGCGATGATGCGGTTGCCCTCCTGTGCCACGAGCTCGGAGAGGATGGATTTTCCTATGCCGCTCGAGGCTCCGGTCACAACAATGCTTTTGTTGCTGATCATTTCGATTCACGCTCCTTGTATATCATGTATGGTGTTACTGTTTCAGCGGATCGACATCACGGCGTCATATGCGCTGTGGCAGGCATCGGCTATGGTGCCGCTCTTCATCGCGTCGCCCACGCGCCAGATCCTGCGCACGCTCAGCTCGTCAAGCTCTCTGGCAAGCCTGCCGTCCGGACGGACGCCGAGGGAGAGAACGAGATAATCCGCCGGGATAAATCTCCTCTTCCCGGTCTTCACGTCCTCGGTCACGACGCCGTCCTCGCCGATGGAGACCAGCTTCGAGCCGGTCTCGAACTTCGTGTCCGTCTTCGTCAGGCGCTCCATCTCATCGTCCACCAGCTGGAACCAGGTCCCCGGTGCGATTTCATCCGCCATCTCGATCACGGTCACATGGTTGCCCGTCTCGCAGAGGATCTCCGCGGTCTCTAGCCCCGTCATGCCGGAGCCCGCCACCACCACATCCGCATTGCTCAGCACCTTCTCGCGGTGGATGATCTGCGGCGCGGTGAAGACGTTCTCCCGGTCAATGCCCTGTATCGAGCGCGGCCGGATCGGCTCGGCGCCCGTGGCCACCACGACGCCCCAGGGATCCATGTCCGCTATTTCTTTCGCGGAGAGCTCCTTCCCTAGCTCGATCTTCGCCCCGGCTTTCTTAGCCGCGGTCATCAGATCCTCGATGCACCAGTAGAGCTTGTCCTTCAGATTGCAAGCGGCCGCCGTGATCACCTGTCCGCCGGGCTTTTTCTCCTTCTCGTACACGGTCACGTCGAAGCCCCTCATGGCAAGAGTCTGCGCCGCCGTGAGCCCCGCGGGACCGGCTCCGAGCACGATCATCTTCCGACCTTCGCCGTCCTTTGGCATATTGAAGTATTCCTTCTCGCGGGCTACGCTCATGTTCAGTGCGCACTCGCCCGGCTTGCCCACGCCCGCGTTCGTCATGAAGGAACGGATGCAGTTAAGGCAGCCGATGCAGCGGCGTATGTCCTCCGGATGTCCGGATGCAGCCTTTTCCACCCAGTGCGGATCACAGATGAAAGTGCGCGCGGAGGCCACGAAGTCCTGATCTCCCTCAAGGAGCTGCTTCTCAGCCTGTTCCGGCGTGCGGATCACGTTCGCGGCGATTACGGGAATGGAGACCACGCTCTTGATCTCCCGCGCCAGATACTTTCTCCAGCCCGGTTCGAAGGAGGTGGGCTCGAGCCAGTAGTTATAGGCGTCATAACAGGCGGAGGTCACATTGATGGCGTCCACCGTCAGTTCCTCCAGCCTCTTCGCTATGAGCTTGCCGGTCTCGATATCGTAGCCCGTACCCTCGCGGCCTATCCTTGCATACATCTCGTCCGCCGTCAGGCGCACGGTGAGCGGATAGTCCCTTCCGCAGCGCTCGCGGATGCCCTGTATGATCTCCGTGATGAAGCGCATGCGGTTATCAAAGCTGCCGCCGTATTCATCGGTGCGGCGGTTCGTGTGCGGCGAGAGGAACTGCTGGATGATGTATCCGTGCCCCGCATGGAGCTCCACGCAGTCCACGCCGGCCTTCTTGCAGCGTTCAGCGGCATCGATGAAGTCCTCAATAAGCGAACGAACCTCCCGCTTGGACATGGCGTGCATCCGCGTGGCACCGTGCTTGGCAAGCTCCACTTTCGAGGGTGCCTGCACGGAGAAGCAGATGCCCTTTTTCTCCATGCCGAGAAGGACCGGCGTGCACTTGAATATCTTGTCCATCACGCCCGGGTAGCGGTCGGCCACCGGGATCACGAGAGGCAGGGAGTTGATGGCGCTGGCCATGCCCTGACGGCCCGGATGGTGCAGCTGGATGCATAGCTTCGCCCCGTGTCGGTGCAGCCGCTCGGCAAACTCCCGCATGGGCTCGATGTGGTAATCATGGCTCATGGCGAGTTGGGTGAAGGTGGATGCGCCGCCCATGTCGTTCACGCGGCAGATGCCGGGGATGATCATGCCGACACCGCCTTTGGCGCGTTCCTCGTAATAGTCCATCAGCCTTTCCGTCGGTTTTCCGTCAGTCTGGCCGAGAGAGAATTCCGCAGCCGTCATAACGGTGCGGTTTTTGACTGTCATACTGCCTATCTTCATCGGAGACAGCAGGGTCTCGTACATAAAAACAGGCCTCCTTCCCATCGTTTCTGTCTACTGATAAATATACCCTTTAAGCATTTCAGCGTCAATGATTTAGTGGAAAAAGCCAAAAACTATTTGCCTAAAAAGCCGGTTTTGCATGATTATATACAAAAACAGGATCGGTATCCTCGTACCGGTCCTGCACTTTCTTTCTGTTATACGCTTTCGGTTTCTTCGGCCTGCGGGTCACGGGAGATCTCGTCCAGAGGCTCCGCCGCCTTGAATCCTGCTCCCGTTTTTTCTTCTTTGAGAGCTTTTCATACGGTATGAACTTTTCCATGAGAGCCTCCTTTCTCTGCTGTGTTGTGATTCTTTGTTATTCAATTCCGTATTTCCAACAGCAATGTAGCATATGCGGACCGCGCATGCAACCGGTTTTATCGCTTTTTCTCCAGTCAAAGAAATTCCCCTCTTTCCGCCAAACGGAAAGAGGGGACTATCATATAGCAGCTTCTGTGCTTTACTTGACGCTTATATCGATCTTGCCGGTGTCGGTCTCGATCTCGCATCTGCCGCCGTTCACGGACTTCGGCACGCTCACCTTGCCCGTGTCGGACTTTGCAAAGAAGTTCTTTTCGGAAAGCAGTGTCCCGGTAACGTCTCCGGTGCTTGTCCTTACATAGATCTCCGCCGCGTCGCAGGCATCGAATTCCACGTCGCCTGTGCCTCTGGTTATGTTGAAGTTGCCCATAGCAACGACGTTTTTCATGGTCAGATCCCCGGTCGTGCCCTTGGATGTGAGATTATCGCAGCTGATGTCCTGCAACCTGATCTTCCCGGTGCTTACACCGACGAACATGTCCCCGCCGCAGCTGACGGACTCCACGGTGATATGTCCGGTGGTCGCCTTGAGATCCAGCTCGCCTGCGGTGATGTTCTCCGTTTTGATATCGCCGGTGGTCACATGTATCATGAGCAGACCCTTTACGGGAGCATAGAAATCGATATCCGCGGTGTCGCCCTTGATCGAAGCGCTTTCAAAGGAGAAGTCGGCGGGGATATCGATATCGCCCGTGTCGGTCTTTATGCTGAGCTCGGCATAGCTGCTTCCGGGGAGATACACCGTGATCTCCGGGGTCCTGGTATTGAAGCCGAAATGCTCGTTCCACTTCCGCTCGTCCTTCTCTTTGATCGTGAGCGTTCCGTTGGAGACGGAGACTTCGTGCTTGAGGTTCTCCTCTTCAAAGCACACCACACTGCACTCTCCGTCGACTGCCGGCCTGAATGCGATCTTTTCGGCCGTCACGTCGATGTCTATGCTGCCGAATTTTTTCTTCACTGTATAGGTATTCGTCTCGTAATTGCCGTTGTCCATCTTTCTGAAATCAAACTTCATCGACGCGGCGGCAGCGATGCACACCACGGCTCCGAGTATAACCAAAGCGACTGCCACTATTATCATCACCTTTTTCATTGTTCAACCGTCTCCTTTCCGACGAACATTGCCTTGATCCCCAGGATCATTTTTTTCGTAAGCCATATCATACCCTTGGTGAGTTCCACACATCCGTAGAACAGCAGCACCGCAAGGCCTGCACAGAGCACACCCGCTCCGAGCATGAAAAACGCGGAGCTCGGGTTGCCCTGGATCAGATACCAGACGGCTGACAGCACTCCGCCGACGGCACAGGCCGCGAGCGACATATCCACCGCCCAGATGCTGATCACGATCGCCCACAGGGATATGTAAAGCGACAGGACGATCGCAAATGCTGCTATCAGCAGCGAGAACCAGATCGGGAAGCCGAGCACGATCAGGATGATCTCCCAGAGCTTCATGGCGCGTCTCTGTCTGACTTTCTCCTTGACGAGAGCGGAAAGCGGGACCTCATTCAGGATCTGCTCCACGATCTCATCCACGCTGCCGATGCCGGCGACCGCCTCTTCCTCGGTCAGCCCGTCTTCCACACGGTCGTCAATGCTCTCGGCATAAAAGGACAGCCTCTCCTCCAGCTCCGTCTGCGGCAGGCCCGACAGTCTGCTCCGCAGTTCATTCAAAAACTGCTCTTTATTCATTCGGATCATCCTCCTTGGTAATAAATCTGTAGACTGCCATGATCTCTTTCCAGTCTTCTTTGAATTCCTCGATCCTCTTCAGCCCGGGTTCTTCAATATGATAGTATTTTCGAAGTCTCCCTTCGTGCTCCGCCGTCCGGACCGTGAGCATTTTTGCAGCCTCGAGGCGTTTGAGGATCGTATACAGCGTGGATTCGGACATATCCAGATACGGCTTCATGTCTTTGATGATTTTATAGCCGTAGGAGTCTTCATCCTTGATGGCAGCGAGCACGCATGCGTCCAGCAGCCCGCGTTTCAGCTGTATATCCATACTATACCTCCTTTCATGCGATACATCTTATAGCGCTATACTTCTCTTTGCGTGATACATCGTATCACGAGGCATTAAATCTGTCAATACCCTTTCTGTGTTTTTTTCAAAAAAGTTTCCGAACATGAAAAAGCCCGTGCAGCAATTGGCCGCGCGGGCTTTTTATATGAGCATGTCTGTCTTTATTCGGGAACGAGGATCTCGCGTATGGTGAACTTCTCCCCGCTCAGGACCGTTTTATTGAAGCTGCCGCAGTTCGGACAATAGCCCTTGTGCTCGATCACGTTGAAGATCTCGTCGCAGTCGTCACACTCGGCAAGCCCGGGCACGATGTTTACCGTCAGCTTAACGTTTTCCAGAATACTGTCTTTCGCCGCCACCGGGTACAGTTCCTCCACGTATTCCGGGATCACGAGAGACAGTTCGCCGCAGTCGACAACGACCTCGCAGATCTCACCGACACCGTTCTGCTTCGCAAACTCCGTGACCGTCCGGACGAGCTGGCGGACGATGCCTATCTCATGCATTTCCTCCACCGTACTTTCCGATGCGCTTCTTCACCACGTTGACACCGATCTTCGGCACGTTCTTGACGATGCGGCCGAGTGTGTGGAAGTACTCCTGGTTGTCCGCATCGTGGATCTTCTCCAGATGGATCGCGTCGAACTTGCACTTGGTAGTACAGATGCCGCAGCCGACACACATGAACGAATCCACCACCGCCGTGCCGCAGCCGAGGCATCTGGCGCACTCGGCTTTCATCTGTTCCTCGGTGAAGGTGCCGCGAAGATCGTTGAAGCTCGTTTTCGCCTCCGCTCCGGAAGCTCCGGCCGGACGCTGGCGCGGTGCCTTGTCGAATCCGCCCACGCCGATGATGACCGTGCTCTTATCGAAGGCGCTGTAATCGCGGTGGTCACGGCCGAGATCAAGGGTCTGGCCCTCATGGACGAAACGGTGGATGGAGACCGCTGCCTCCTTGCCGGCCGCTATCGCGTCGATGACAAACTGCGGCCCGGTCACAACATCTCCTCCGGCAAACACGTCGGGAACGGCAGTCTGGCAGGTCATCGGATCTGCTTCGACAGTGCCCTTCGGACCGGTTTTAACGTCGATTCCGCAGAGGTCCACCTTCTGGCCCGTCGCAGAGAGCACGGCCGTTGCGGGAACGATCTCGTATTTTCCCGTTCCCTTCACGGATCTGCGTCCTTTGGCATCTGCCTCACCGTATTCCATGATCTCCAGAGTCAGTTTGTTCACCGCGCCCTCGCCGATGATCTCTGCAGGCGCCGTCAGGAAGCGGAACTGAACTCCCTCTTCCCTCGCCTCCGCAAGCTCATCGCGGTCTGCGGGCATTTCTTCCTCGCCGCGCCTGTAGTATACGGTAACATCCGCTCCGAGACGGACCGCCGCGCGGGCTACGTCCATCGCCACGTTGCCGCCGCCGATGACTGCGACTTTGTCGCCGATCTCAAGTTCTTTGCCGCTGTTGACCGCGCGCAGGAAATCGATACCGGAGCTCACGCCCTTCATCTCCTCGCCGGGGATGCCGAGCTTTGCTCCGCAGGAGGCGCCGATGGCAAGATAGAACGCCTTATAGCCTTCCTGACGAAGTCCGTCGAGCGTGATGTCCTTCCCGACTTCCACTCCCGTCCGGAACTCCACGCCGAGTTCACGCAGAACATCGATCTCCGAATTGATGACGTCCTTTTCAAGCCGGAACGAGGGGATGCCGAGCGTCAGCATGCCGCCGAGCACCTGCTCTTTTTCAAATACCGTGACGGGATAGCCCTTCAGCGCAAGGTAATATGCGCAGCTCAGACCGGCGGGCCCCGCACCGATGACGGCGATCTTCTCCGGATACGGCTTGCCGATCTGGTTGATCATCTTCGGGATATAACGCTTATCGGCGGAAAGCTCCCGCTCGGCGATGAACTTCTTGATCTCATCGATGGCCACGGGCGCATCCATATCTCCGCGCGTGCAGGCATCTTCGCATTTCTTGTTGCAGATCCTGCCGCAGACCGCTGGGAAGGGTATCTCTTTCTTGATCAGTTCCAGCGCCTCGTCGTAGCGTCCCTCGGAGGCAAGTTTGATATACGCCTGCACGGGAACGTGTGCCGGGCAGGCGGCCTTGCAGGGCGCCGTGCCCTCCGGCATGACGTCGGTGCGGTCGATGCGGTAATCGGGGTCATAGCGCTTGCTGCTCCAGAGGGTGTTGCGCGGTGTATCCGCCGGGCGCTCCTCGTTGGCAGGCCTGTCACAGAGCTTCTGGCCGAGCTTCACCGCGTTGAGCTGGCAGTTTTCCACGCACTGGCCGCAGGCAACGCATTTGTCCTTGTCGACCTTCGCGATGTAATTCGTCCGGATTGCATCCGGAGCGCGGAAATATGCTGCGATACGCAGGGCAAAGCAGGAACAGCTGCAGCAATTGCAGATGGCGGTCGTGTCGTCGTAGCCGGGGGTAACGTTCAGTTCGTGGACGAGACCGTTGTCTTCCGCCCGCTTAAGTATTTCAAAAGCCTCCTCCTTGCTGATGAGTCTGTGCGAGCCGGTCTCCGAGTAGTTCACGGCATTGTCGTTGAGGTACATGCACATGTCCTCCTCGAGATGTCCGCAGCCCTCTCCCATCAGACGGCGTGCGCGGCGGCAGGAACACGGCCCGACGGATACCGCCCAGGCATCCTCGATAAGCTTTGCCACCTCATCATAGTCCGCCTTGCGGCTGTTGTTCTCTATGGCACTCTGCACTGGGATAACACGCATCAGGTTCATGCCCACGTCCATAAACGGGGCAAGCATGCTCACCCGCACGCGTGTGTATTCCTCAAAGCATTCGCCCAGTACGGGATAGCGGTCGCACTGCTCGCGGTTGGAAAGCACGCCCTCCATGATGCCGGGGACCCAGATCGGATAATACCAGCAGAGCTTGCCATCCACCTTGCGGCTGCGGACAACGCCGGCTGCTTTCAGCTTGTCAAGCTGGGTCTGGGTGAATTCCACGTCTTTCTTCGCCCGCTTTGCGATCTCCTCGACGGTGCGGTTTGCTTCAAGCCGCATGTGCATCATGATGTCGCACATATCGTCGTCCACGATCGGCTCCAGGATCTTGTATTCGGGGTCTTTATAGGTGATGCCCGTATAGGTCAGGCTCTCGAGACTGATTTTTGTCGCCAGTCTCAGGATATTCGGTCTGTGTGCCATCTCTGCTCTCCTCTCTTATGCTCTGCTGCATTCCGGTCATACGGCATGCATTCTTTCTTTTATGGTAATACTACATAATATAGTTTATGCTTCATTCAAATTATTTGTCAAGACTAGCCAAAGCCTTTGAGATGCGTTTCGTAAAAAGAAGAGCGTCTCCGATGAGACGCTCTTCTTTCTGTTCTGCGGTCAGCTTCTTCCGCTCAGGCTGAGCGGAAGTTCCATATGGTTAGCCTCCAGGAGATCCCGATCTCTCAGGATTCTGTCCGCCGGACCGTCGGCTGCGATTCTTCCTTCTGAGAGGAGGATCACACGGCCGCAGGTATCGAGGATCATGTCCAGATCGTGCGAAGTGATGATCTTCGTCTGGTCCATCTCCCGGATGATATTGATGACCACCCTTCGGTTGAAGGGATCCAGCGCCGAGGTCGGCTCGTCCATCAGAATGACTTCCGGCTCCATGGCAAGGATGGTCGCAATGGCCGCCATCCGTTTTTCCCCGCCGGAGAGCTTGTGGTTGTGACGATGCTTGAGCTCCGTCAGTCCCAGGCGCTCAAGCACGGCATCGACTCTTGCCTCTGCCTCTTCCCTCATCATCATGTAGTTGAGCGGGGCAAACATCATGTCCTCATACACGGTGGGCATGAACATCTGGTTGTCCGAATTCTGAAGCACAAAGCCCAGCTTCCGGCGGATCTGTGCCAGGTTTTCCTTTGTCACCTGCAGATCATCCACCAGGATGTGCCCCTGTGCCGGGAGCAATCCGAGCAGAAGCTTCATCACTGTGGACTTCCCGGCCCCGTTTGCCCCGATCAGGCCGACCGACTCCCCATCCTCGATTTGGAAAGCAAGGTCTTTTATCACCGGTCTGTTCTTTTCATATGCAAAACTTACATTTTCAAATGCTATCACGTGCTTCACCTCACGATCATCCGTCCCAGCAGCTGCGACAGGTCAACAAAGCGCAGCGCCAGAAACAGAGCGATGCTCAGAATCAGATAGGCCGCATCTGCGGCTTTGAACGGTTTTTCGGGAGCGTAGTGGAAATGCTGATGGTAACCGCGCAGAAGCATGCTGGAATACAGTTCCTGTGCCCGGTCCATGCTCCGAAGAAGAAGCTGGCCGAGGAAAGAGCCCCATGCCGAAACATGTATCCCCTTCTGCCCGGGTGCCCGCAGATGGTAGGCATCGGTCATAACAGCTACTTCCTCCGTCATCACACCGACATAGCGGTAAGTCAGGAGCAGCAGCGTCACGAGTGTCTTCGGCACATGCATCTTTCTCAGAGCAGCGCATATGCAGTCGAAAGGCGTCGTGGCGACGAGCAGGAACGACGCCATCAGACACAGCACGCCCTTCAGCATAAGAGTAAGCATGCTGATCACTCCGCCGGACACAGCGAGTTTTCCGACATGAAGAAGTATGTGTCTGTCAAATATGGGATTGAAAAGCCCGACCGCCATTACCAGCGGGAGAACGATGCGGAGCTTATAGAAGCAGGTGCCCACGCGTATGCCGCTCAGCTGGAAAAGAAGCACCGGCCAGAGCAGCATCGGAATGAGGCCGCTCAGCTGATACTTGTCAAAGGACATGACGATGATGATATATGCAATTGTATTCAGCAGCTTTGCAGCGGCGCTGAGGCGGTGGATCGGAGAATCCTGCGCGGCAAGTTCGTCCATTGCGCCCAGTTCGCTCAGAGCTTTTTCCACTTTGTTCATCTTTTTATGCCTTTATATGTAAAGATGCAAACAAGGGGCGTTATTCACGCCCCTGTTTAATGCCGTATGAGGATCAGGTATTCTGTTCTTCCTTCGTTCCTTCTGCCGGTACCTCTTCTGCCTTTTTTCTGCGGAAGAAACCTCCCGCAAAGCAGATCAGCACTGCTACACCCGCGACGATAGCCGAACCGACAATACCGGACACTGTTGTTCCGACCGGGCTCTCACTGTCGGGGAAGGCATAGTCGGGGAGGAAGGATGTGGCTTCCTGAATGCTGCCGGCAGTGTCTGCCGCCTTGCTGGACACGCCGAAATCTTCCTCATCGAGGCCCATGTTGGCTGCATAGCCCTCTTCCTCGTTGCCGAAGAGCGCCCATTCCAGACCGTCGGGGTTGGAGCTTGCCAGCAGGCTCAGTCCCCCGCCGACGACAAGCGCCAGGATGGCCAGGATCACGATAGTCGTGATCAGTGACTTTTTGTCGTTTGCGCCTTTTCCCTCTGCCTCAACATCACGCAGAAGCTCCGGGCGGGACTCGAATACAAAGCAGAGTACTGCCGCGGTGATCAGTCCTTCCACAAGGCCGATGGCCAGATGAATCGGCTGCATCAGTGCACAGAAGGCACCGAAGGGGAGCTCGGTAATGCCGGAGAGGCTGGTCTCGATGACAACGGAGAAAGCTCCGAGCTGAAGTGTGACAACGCAGCCTATGATCGAAGCAACGATAATGCGCAGTCTCTGGGCAGATCTGCCGCTGCCGAACCAGCTGCTCTTCATAATCGGTCTCCAGATCAGATAATAGCCGACGAAGCAGCCGTAGAACGCCATGTTCCAGATATTGGCCCCTAAGGCCATCAATCCTCCGTCGGCAAAGAAAAGGCACTGTATGGCGAGGATCACGATCATGGAAAGGAACCCGGCCTGCGGACCGAGCAGCGCGGACAGCAGCATACCTCCGCACATGTGGCCCGAGGAGCCTGTCCCGGGAATGGTGTAGTTGATCATCTGGCCTGCGAAAACCAGAGCGGCAGTGACCGCCATCGTGGGCAGCTTCTGGGGTTCGTCATCCTTTTTCAGCTTGTGGATGGAGACGCCGGCAACTGTACCGGAAGCCACATACATCGTTGCGGCTACAGCGGGAGCCAGCAAAGCATCCGCCATATGCATAGAAAAGCACCTCTTTTATTGATTTAATTTTTTGAAGTGCTCTCATTATAAAACCGCCTTTAAAGGCTCACAAGCCCCCCGGGGGGATATAAAATCATAGTTTTCTGAAAGAAAATGACCCCCTCGAAGAGGGGCCATTTTTTCTCGCACTTTCAGGCTTCCGCTATGACACGGCGTATCACCTTTTCACAGCGGGACTGATCATACAGGACCGGTACCGGATAGGTAGGATTGGCTTCTTTCAAGGCCCAGGCAATCATCTGCGGGATATCCTTTTCCTGAATAAAATCAAATCCCGTCGGGATCTCCATGCGCTGATTCATAGCTCGGATCTCATGAATAAAGGCTTCCGCCTTCTCTTTCTCGCTGCCGGAGACCGCCGTTCCCGTAAGCTCGGCCAGTTTTGCCAGCTTCGGATATACCGCCGCCCCGTAGTCCTCGAGAACAATGGGCAGGATCACGGCGTTGGCAAGTCCGTGAGGCGTATTGTACAGACCGCCGAGCGTATGGGCGACCGCATGCACATAACCCACTCCGGCGCGTGTGAAAGCAAAACCCGCCTTGTTGCTCGCAATGAGCATCTTCGTCCGCGCCTCCATGTCGTCTCCGTCGCGATAAGCCCGCTCCAGATAGCGGAAGATATCCACGGTGGCCTCTTCGGCGCAGCGCAGGCTTTCCTTTGTGTTGTATGTCCAGCAGACATAGGCCTCGACCGCGTGCGTCAGCGCGTCCATGCCCGTCGTGGCGGTGATCTTCGGCGGCAGGCCGCGGGTCATCTTCGGATCGAGCACGGCGTATTTCGGCACGAGATGCAGATCCATCAGGGCGTACTTGTGGTGCGTCGCCGTATCTGTGATGACGGCAGCGATCGTTGTCTCGGAGCCGGTGCCGGCAGTGGTGGGCACCGCTATGAAAGGCGGTAGCTTCCTGCCAATCTTCAGCAGACCCGCCATCTGATCGAGCGTCCTGTTCGGCCGGACGATCCGGGCCGCGGCGGCCTTGGCGGCATCCATGGGCGAGCCGCCTCCGATGGCTATGATCCCGTCACAGCCGCTTTCAAGATACATCTCCCGGATCTTTTCGACAGTACCCACGGACGGATTGGCCTCGACCTCAGCGAACATCACCCACGCGATACCGGCCGCATCCAGCGCCTCCATGATGCGCGGCGCCAGCTTTTTGCCGACGCTGGGTCCCGTGACGATCATTGCCTTTTTCACGTTCTCTTTTTTGAGGATCTCCGGGATCCTCTCCGTGCTTCCGGGTCCCGAGACCTCTATCGGTCTGCGCCAGTACAGGCATCTGGCTCCGATATTGAACACCGCCTGAAAGGAGCGGTAATACGCTTTTTCTAACATCTTTTCTCCGTTTTTAATCAATTCAGATTATCCCGAGCGGGATGAGCAGGATCAGGAGCAGAGCAACAAGGCCCCAGATCGTGATAAGGAAGGTCCTTCTCTTCTTCGGCTCCATGTCGGGCACGTAATTGCTAGCGAGGAAGAACGGGATGTAGGTGGTAACGAACACCGGCAGCACGCCCCACCATTTATATACCCAGATGAAGGAGTGGTTGCTCGTGCCGGCCAGGAAGGACTCAAACAGTGCAAACAGCAGTGCCATCTCGATGGCACCGACGAGTTTGCAGCTTATGCCGCCCTTGCCGTCCTTGGAAAAATACCTCTTGGTCCTGTCCTGCGGGAGCATCTTGAAGGAGATCATGCCCGCGATGGAGAACATCATCGAAAGCTCCCAGCAGACGCCTATGAGCAGGATGAACGTGGTGGATGCGTTCGAAACGGACCAGAGCGGATAGCCGAACACATGGCCGATGATCGCGTTACAGATCTCATAGAGCCAGTGAACGCCGTACAGCGCGAGGCCCGCGCACACGACCTCGGTGTTCTTCTTGTTGATCTCCGACCAGTAGATATAGAAAACGACCGCAAGGATAAAGATGAATGTCCAGTTGAAATTCTCCGTGCTTCGCACGATTATGCTGTCCACAAGACTCTTCGCTTCCTGTGAACCGTCGCCCCAGAACACGAACATGCCGAATTCCTCCTATATAAATATGATTATTTTTTCTCCCGGTATTCCCGCAGCAATCTTTTCAGCAGCTCATACCTCTCGAGTTTCCCCGCATCGGCAAACTGGATCTCCCGCAGCTGCTCATAATCTTCCGTATAGACGAGCTCCGCGTCTCCGAACTGCTCGCTCGTTATATCGAAAGTGCAGTCCCCGACCTTGTTGAAGCAGTGATAGCCACCCTCCGGGAGCGGGATCCCGTAGACCTTTCCGCCGAACAGGTCCTGAACGAGGAAGGACGTTATCGTGCACTGCCCGAGGGTCTTATTCTCCTCTGACCACTGCGGGCGCAGACGCGGGGAGCAGGTCTCGATACACCACACATGCATCAGATCCCTGTATAATTCACGGATCTCCTCCGGCACGGATTCCGCGCCGTAAAATCCGCAAGGTTCTTTTCCGTTTGTCGCTTCTGTTCTCATGATGTCTCCTTTTATGTCCGCTTATTCAGCTAATCAGCTACTTAAGCAACAGAAGACTGCAGGCAATAAGCAGCTGGCCTATATAGTACAGGCTGATATTCGTTACGCGCAGGCTCTGTTTCGTCTTCGATCCGAAAGTGTTCAGAATCAGGACGATGTCGCTCACGAGGAAGAACACCGCTCCCGCCGCAAACAGTCCCGTAAACGCGGACGGTGAGGTGATCAGGTTCCCGATGGCGACACAATTGAGCAGCATGATCGCACCGATGTAGAACACGCCGAAGATCTTGAAGGCTTTCTTTGCCGTGATCCTTTTGAAGATCCACATCATCAGCAGCGCCGTAAGGACAACTCCCACGGCACAACAGATGATCCAGTTCGCGGACATTGGAAGGACCGCCGCAAGATACAGAATGTGTCCGGCAAGGAACACAAGGATGCCCACCAGAAAGATCAGCTGGCCCTTCTTTTTGAACACCCATCTCAGATTGAGCATCACATCCGCGATGCAGCCCAGGATCAGGCCGATCACGATGAGCTTTGCCGTATGCGTGCCGGAGCTGCACAGGCAGCCCAGTATAACAAAACATATGGACGCAAGGCCTTTCAGGATAACGGCGGAAACATACTTTTTCCGGCTCTCCTGCCATAGGAACACCGCGGCAAGCACCGCACAGACGGGAATGAGAACGAACACCCGCAGCACACCCTTTCTTTATTTTCTGATCGAATTGATTATACTACATGCCCCCGCGGCGGGCAAGAAGACATCTGCCGGACTCCATTGTATATGAAAAACAGCCGCCCCGAAGGACGGCCGTTTTCCTGTCCGGTGATAATAAAACCACCCCGGTCTCCCGGGGTGGTTTTTGAACTTATCCTTCGATCTGTATCGTCTTTCTCTCAGGAAGCGCCATCGGCTTCTCTTTCGGGAAGTCAAGTGTCAGGACGCCGTCTTCGAACTTTGCCTTGACATCCTCTTCGCTTACGTTTTCACCGATGTAGAAGCTTCTGGTCATGGAACCGGTGTAACGCTCCTGATGAACGATCCTGCCTTTCCTGTCCTTGTCGTCCTCTTCGAGACCCTTGGCCGCGCTGATCGTCAGATATCCGTTCTGCAGCTGCAGGTCTATCTGGTCTTTCTTGAAGCCCGGCAGGTCCACTTTGAGCTCGTAGCCGTCATCATGCTCCTTGAGATCCGTCTTCATCACACGCGCCGCATGTTTGCCGTACAGCTTGCGGTCCACGTCGGACTCAAAGCTTCTGAACGGGAAGCCCATCCAGTCATCAAACAAACTCTCTCCAAAAATACTCGGTAACATAAGTCATGCCTCCTTTGCAATCATTCATTTCTGTTACCTGAGCAAGGGGATGGAGGTCATCCATTCGATCTCTTTTCCTTTGTTCAGCTCATAGTATAGCACCGTTTTTAGCACTGTCAAGATGAGAGTGCTAAAAACATGTTAACAATTATCGCATATTTTGTGAACTCTTATTTCGGAAGAAAATGCCAGTCCCTTTTCCTGCGGGAAATCCCGGCCGCATCCTGATATAAGGCGACCGACAGTCAGATCGTTCTGTATGCTCCCTGCACAATCTCATCGCAGTCTCTCGCTCGCAGCGAATCCGAACCACAGCATGCTCCGGTGCAGTCACAGTTCTTTGAATTGCCGGCTGAACAGCAGAGACATGGCCGTTATCGTAAAGCCCAGAGAACAGAATGCCAACAGAACGGAACTGCCGAAAGCCTCCAGGATCACGCCGGCCAGTACCGATGCAATGGGGATCATACCTTGTGAACCGATGCTGGTAATACTGTTCACCTTGCTCAGCTTGTCCCTGTCCACGATCCGCATGATTGCCGTAGTAACGGGGATATTGATACAGGAGATCAGAAAACCGATCAGTATGCAGCCCATGCTGAACGCGATGAGAAATGCATTGATACGCGTCCCGCGGTCGACAAAGACCACATAGCAGATCGTAAGGGCAATAATGAGCGCGGCCACATAACAGAGCAGGCGGGAAACTTTCCGGCCGCATTTGTCCGCCTGCGGACGGCCGCTCAGAATCGCGGCGCCGAGCAGCGAACTGATGCCGATGCAAACGCTGAATACGGAGGACCAGAGCTCGGGCTTCAGAACATTACTAAAGAGATAGGACGGCGCGCCTGCCAGATCCGTTTTGATAAAGTACGGAAGGAAGTTTCCGGTCACAGGCGCAAAAAAGAAATTGATGAACAGGATGGAGGCCAGCAGCGCGAGGATCGCTTTTTTTGTCTTCAGGTAGGAGATGCCGTCTCCCATGTCGCGGAGCGCGAGCCGGAGCGTCAGATGTTCTCCGGCAGGCGTGAAATCATAGCGTATCAGCATTTCTGAAATGCCGGAGGCCACGAAGCAGGCACCGACAAAGAAAAACAGAACGTGGATCGGCAGCGCGGCGTAAAGGATGCCGGCCAGAATGACCCCAAAGATACTCTCCATGGAACTTTTCATCGTGAAATACGAGTTCGCCTGCTGTAAGCGGCTCTCCTCGACAATGTGCGGGAAAAGCGCGCCTGCCGCGGGATTGAAGATGCCGCTGACTGCGTTGCCGAAGATCCCGAGTATAAAGAGGATCACGATGTGCGCGCGTGGTTCGGGAAATACCAGCATGAGCACGGTGGCGAGGATGATCACGCCGCCCTTCATATAATCGCAGACATACATGATCTTTGCCTTGTTTTTCCGGTCGCCGAGCACCCCGCCGACCGGCGTGAAGATCAGCATCGCGGCACCGCAGAGTCCCAGATACAGACCTTGAAGGAAGGCGTTGTTGCCGCTGATCTCAAGAATATAGAAGCTCACCGCGAAACTGTAAAGGATCGCACCAAGCTCGGATACCAGCGCGCCCAGGAAGACCAGCCGGAAGTTCCGGTTTCGAAAAACGTTCCCGTTCTTTTGAATATCACTGCTCATTTTCCGCCGTCTCCGCCCATTGATCGGCCAGTCTCTGATCCTTCAGAAGGCTGACCAGGTTGGTTATACTTTCAGAAGCGGTCGCACCGAGTATATCGAAAACGATCGTTTGATCCGGGTGATCGACAAAACGCATCGCTTTCAGGCTGTAGTCAGGCATGGAATCAAAACGAAGAGCCATTGTCCGGGCTTCATTCAGGGATTCGACCGATTCCGCCTGCATACCGATCTTCTGCTGGACGTATGCCAGCAGAACCAGCATTTCCGCAAGCGTCTTTTCAAGGATATCCGGTTTGTTCTCCGTCTTCAGCCCGGTCAGAAGAGCGATGCCCCAGGAAAGGATGTCCATGGCCGAAGTCCAGTCGTTTCTGGAGCGAAACAGGAACACATAACCGATGACCGCTGTGAGAAGGTTGGATATACCTGACAGCAGCGCCTCCGACAAAAACGGAGAGGCTTCTTCCGGCTCATCCCCGTAGATCGACAGAAATGCCCCGATATCACCGCTGAAAATTCCCCCGGCATTGTTTTTCTTTAACAGTTCGATACTCTTTTCCTGTTCACCGAGCAGGAGCCAGATAGTCGACTGGTTTCCGCAGATCGTAGCGTCGCTGATGCGGGGATCGTCATTCTGCGTAAGCAGCATCCTTGACTGTTCGAACAGTTCCAGTGCCCGTCTGAGCTGCTGCGGGTCATGATTGCCGGCACCATAAACGAGGAAAACGGATGCGCATTCATACACAACACGAAAAGAATGCGGGTATTTGCACAGCGCCTTTTCCGCTTCGGATATTGCTGTCGGATCCAGTGTCCGGCAATATGCGTTGATCCGTTCTCCGACAGATTCCAGACGGTTGTCCTTGATCCTGTAGCCAAGCAAAACATCGACCGACGTATCAAAGAAATCAGCCATTTCTACAAGCAGGTTCAGCTCGGGCTGTGATTGCCCGGATTCCCATTTATAGACTGCGCCGACCGTCACGCCCAGCGCTTCGGCCAACTTTTCCTGCGTCATCTTCCGTTGTTTCCGGAACGAACGGATGTTTTCAGAAAGCGAAAGCTTCATCTGTTAAGACTCCTTTTCCAGATTCTGCAGCCATTATACCTGACGGATAAAGCAAACGGAAGACACTGCTAATACTATTATTATATTCTTTTTTATACTATTAGTATGGGTTTTCCGATATGAAACAGCGGCGGAATGATTCTCCGCCGCTGAATACCCTATGTACAGGCAAAATTGAAAGACCGGACTGTTTTTTCCGCAGTCCGGTCTTCTTTGCTGCCAGTCTTGTCAGACAGATATTTGAATCTTTTGGGATCTGTGCCTTTCTTATGAGCACGGCCTTCCGGCCGTTGCCTGTGTATCCTTCATTTCCAGTGCTTCAGCTGCGACAGGTAGCCGTCATACAGGATACGTCTTTGTTCCTCGGGGGTGTTGTCCGGGTCCGGCATGTGCGCGATAAGAAAATCCAGCAGGGCGGCTTTTGATTTATATGCAAAGTCTCCGTCCGCATAGCACCATCTGCAGTAGTCTTCATTGAAGCTGCCGTCAGGCTCACGGCTTATCATGCCGTCCTCGCTCAGCGGCATGCCGCAGCACTGGCAGACGAGCTGTCTCGGAGAACCGAGCAGCGTGTTGATGGAAATGCCGAATTCCATTGACAGGAGCTTCAGCGTATCCGTATTCGGCTGCGTCTCTCCTGTCTCCCAGCGGCTCACCGCCTGCCTTGTGACCATGACGCGTTCCGCAAGCTGATCCTGCGTCAGATGGTTTTTCTCCCTCAGGTCTTTCAGTATGTCTTTTGTCTCCATGTTTCTCCTCCCGGCTGTTTATACATGTATTATAGCAGGCAGAGCTTTAAAGGAAAAGCAACTCCCTGTTGCATGGGCGGATACGATGACCGGTATCATGCTGCGTCTCCGTCTTTTCTCAGGGGATCGTGATCCAGTATCTCTGTTCGATCTCTCCGTCCGAATTGATGAACTCGTTCTCAAGGACACCGCCGTTTTTCATGATGGATCTGGCAGAACCCGTATTGTCCTTTTCACATGTCATCAGCACTTTGTCAATGCCCAGCTTTTTGCACTCGATCAAAGCCAGACGGATCATTTCCGTGGCATATCCTTTTCTTCTCTCACTGGGCCGTATGCCGTCCCCTATGTGTCCGCCTTCCCGTAAGAGTGAATCATTCAGGTAATGCCGAATATTCACGGCGCCCAAAAGTCTGTTTCTTTCCTCATCCAGAAAAAAGAACACCGAATCCGGCACCTTGTTCTCCGTTGCGGTTTTTACTTCCAGATCAGCAAGATAATGCTCAAAATCATGGTAATCGTTTTTAAAGACAGCCCATGGTGAACGGTTCGTATGGTTGATCTCCTGGTCTTCCTTCCACTCATCGATCATCTCGCCCAGCTGTTTTTCATATTCTCTTGTCAGCTTGATCAGTTTCAGAGCCATGTCCTCATTCCTTCCCGGATTTATGCTGCAGATATTCTTCTCTTGTAAGAATACAGGAATCGATCGTTTTTTTGGATCCGTCCCACGGCCGGATGATCTCCCTGCGGCAGTCAAACCGGAAACCGAAATGCTCCGCAAGTTTTTTTGACCTCCCATTCTCCCGGAAATAACCGTATCGGAAATCCGAAGCCCCTAATCGTTCAAACGCCAGTTCCAGCAAGAGAGTGATCACCTCTTTGCCGTATCCCTTGCCCTGATGCTCCGTTCCGATACAGGCGCCGGACTCTTCAAAGTGCCCCGTCCCGGCTTCTTTCATTCCGCAAAAACCGATGGCTTCATCGGTATCTTTCAAAGTTACGAACCAGGCATAGTTATCCTTCTGATACAGAATGCTCCGACGGCATCTGTCCATAGCATCCTTCTCCGTCAAGGTGGGCTGATACAGCATCCACTGATATACCTTCTCGTCACCCCAGACGTTCTTCAGCATGGATCTGTAATCTGTTTCTTTTGCCTTGCAGAGGCAGATATGCTCTCCTTCCAGTTTTTCAAACAAAGCCGGTTCTCCTTCCAGCACACATATACGGGCACTTTCTGATTTGTGGATGAACAGCACTAATCAGGAACGTTTCCTGTCCCGTGCCGTTTCCGGTTCCGGGTATTGTGTCAGTCCTAAAGGGGCATCCGCGCAGGATCAGCCCTCCAGAAAGCGCAGGATCCGCTCCCGGTAATCCGGGGCTGTATCAAAGGCGGCATGCCCGAAACCGACATACATATAAAGCCTGAAATCCGGGCGGATGTCCAGCTTCTCAGCTATCTCCATCGTGGCATCCGAATCCAGCACGCTGTCTTCAAATACGCCGATCGCCAGCACGGGACATTCTATCCTGTCCAGTTTATCTGCCACGTTGAAACCTTTTGTTCCCTCAGCAAGGATGATGAAACGCCTGAGATCCTCATCGGTCACGGTCTTTGCCGCCGCTGTCAGCATCTCCCGGTACTGTTCGAACACCTCCGGCGGATAGATCTCCCTGCCGAACGCAAGATACAGCCCTGTCCTGTCTCCGGCTTTTGCCAGGTGTACCCAGTCCTCCAGGACCGCATACTGCTCGTCTTTCACATGTGCCGAGCTCGAGCCCAGCACCAGCTTGCCGACGAGTTCCGGATGCTCGATGGCGATCACAAGCGCCATCATGCCGCCCTGCGAAGCGCCGAACAGGCAGACCTTCTTCAATCCGAGAGCCTGAAATGCCTCGGCCGTATCCCGCGCCATTTCGTGCACGGAATAATGCGACGGGATATCCGAACGTCTGTCAAAAACATAGATCGTATACATATCCGCAAGAGAGCGGTAGGCTTCGGCGATGGCGTCTGCCGCTCCCGTCACGCTCTGGATGCTGAGTCCCGGCAGTATGACAAGTGTTTTTTCGCCTTTTCCGAAGGCGAAGTATTCCATAGTCATCCATTCGGTCCGGATCTTTTCGATCTTCATATGATCTTCTGCTCCTCCTAACACACAATGGTTTTCAATGCCGGGTATATCTCTCCGCTTCAAGCGGCCGCAAAAACGAACTGCGTAAGGACCATGCAGCACAAGGTGCCTCCGGCAATGGAGAGCATGGTGCTCCTTTTCCACAAATGCAGGCCGGCGGTCAGCGCGACCGAGATGATCTGTGGAGCCCATGCCGCGGCGCTGCTGAAGCTGACGCCCCGCAGGCAGTAGAAAATAAGGGTGGAGATGATCGCCATCGGCAGCACGCCTCCGAGATAGCGCACCGGCTCCGGGACGCGACCGCCGCGGAAGATGAGAAAGGGAACAGCTCTCTCGAAGAGGGTCACGGCCGCGCAGATGGCGATCACCGCGATCACATAGAGTTTATTCATGCCGCTCCCCTCCTTTCGCTATCCTGCCGCGGAACACAAAAAGCAGCGCAACGGTGATAAGCAGAGACGGCAGGATAAAGCCATCCTGCCCGAAGATCAGCAGGCACACGACGGATGAGACCGCGGCGATGATCGCCGGAAGACGGCTGCCCTCAGCGGCTTTGAGCTGCTCGATCAGGATCACGATAAAGAGCGCCGTCAGCGCGAAGTCGATGCCGGCGGTGTTGAACCTGATCAGGGAACCGATCAGCGCGCCGAGGACGGAGAGCACCACCCAGTAGACGAGGATCAGGAGCGCCTCGAAAACATAGCTCCACTTTTTGTCCTCCTCGCTGCCGTCATCGAAGGTATTGGCGCAGTGGAGCGAAAAGGCCTCGTCGGGGAAAGCGTAAATGAGGAAGAGTTTCCACGGGCCGTATTTCTTCCACTGTTCGATAAAGGGGATGCCGTAGAAGATGTGTCGGCTGTTGAGCAGCAACGCCATTACCGTCACGGTGACGAGCGAGACGCCGCCCGCAAAGAAGCTCACCGCCAGAAACTGCAGCGAGCCCGCGAAGATGAACAGGCTGCATGCACCGGTCCAGACCCAGTTGAGGCCGCTCGTCCGCATAAGGATGCCGTAGGCGATCCCAACGGGGATGAAGCTTATCAGGATGGGGATGCTCTTCTTCAGAGCATAGCGGAATGCTTTCCTCATACAAAGATCCTTTTCTTCGAGAATATGGCGGACTTGTCCTGCTCTCTGTGATGACTGTACAGAATGCTTCCTTTTTCAGAAGACCCGGATCGCCCGGCCGGAAGTCTTCAGTGCCTCTTTGTCGAGACTGTCCCCGTCCAGAACAGGCTTCCCGTTGACGAACACCTTTTCGATGCCGAACGGCTTCTCCTGATCCGGTGTCCCGTTTCGAAGAGCGTCTTCATCAAAAACAGTCAGATCCGCGTAAAATCCCTCTTTCAGATAGCCGCGCTCCGGGATCATAAAGCGGTCGGCGATCGCACCGGTCATGCGCCGGATGGTATTGGGCATGGTGTCTCCGCTGCCAAGGAGCGAATCGCGCAGGAATTTGGGATAGCAGTCATAAAGTGCGGGATTCTGCACTCCATTGGGCTCCACCCAGGCGTCCGTCATATAGAGGCAGTGCTCGTTGTGTTCAAACTCACGGATTATTACCTGCGTGGAATAGGGTCCCATATTGACGCGTCCGTGGAAATTGCTTAGCTCACAGAGTTTCAGATAGGCATCCAGGTCGCTGATGCCCTCCTCGCGGGCGATCTGATGGACGCTCTTTCCCTCGTATTGCTCATATCCGGGCCCGATGAATGCGATCACGATATCCTTGAAGCCGAAGCCGAGGAGCAGGCTGCTCGCTTTCACAAGCACAGCCAGCTTGAGCCTGTTCAGCGGCTTTTTCCGCTCTTCCCGGCTCATGCCCTGATACCAGCCCGGAAGGATCACCGTGATGACCGAAACACCGAGGCACTCATTGTAGATATCGAACATCACATCCGTCCCCGAGGCGCGAAGCTCCTCCATAAGCCTGAGGAGCTCGTCCTTGTCTTTGAACGAGCTGCGCCCCACGAAAATGGCGTGGGAGTACTGCAGTTTCAGCGGTGTCCCTTTAGCGATCTCCACCAACTCATCAAAAGCGCGCAGCAGATGGGACCGTCCGAAGAGCTGCGGATATGCCATGGAGACCTTGGACTCGGCACGGGGATGCACGGTGAGCGGCTTGTTGTATTTCACGCACAGCGCCGCCACTTTTTTGAGCTCCTCTATGTCGGCGTACAGGCCGGGCTCGTACATCAGGCCGAGGGAAAGGCCGGCCGCTCCCTGCTGAAGGGCTTTCTCCAGAATGGCCAGCATGGTCTTCTCTTCTTCAGCCGTCAGCCTGCGGTTTTCGTTCCCGCCGGCCGCGGCTCTGGCGGAACAGTGTCCTGCCAGCTCCAGCAGGTTGCACGGCATATTCCCGTCAACAGCCGCAAAGAGTTCATCGATCGTGCCGTACTTTCCGGTGGTGTCTGTGAAATCAAACAGCCCGCCGCCCAGCTTGTCCACATAGCGGCAGTCCTTTTCAAAACCGATGGCGGATACGCCGCAGTTGCCTGCGACAAATGTCGTGATCCCCTGTCGGATGAAGGGCCCGAAAAAGGGAAGCGGATCGTTCTTTATGGCAAACCAGTCGTTATGGGAGTGGCCGTCGATAAAGCCGGGCGCAACGGACTTTCCCTGCAGATCGATGACGCGGTCGGCCTCAGCCTCGATACGCTCGCCGACCTCTCTGATCCTGTCGTCCGCAAGGAGGATATCACCGGTGAAGG
Organism: Oscillospiraceae bacterium; assembly: GCA_017434755.1. Taxonomy (GTDB): domain Bacteria; phylum Bacillota; class Clostridia; order Oscillospirales; family Oscillospiraceae; genus Limivicinus. The sequence continues at coordinate 270,902 of JAFRER010000021.1, forward strand.
GATCGCTTCCGCTCCCGTCATAGATCTTTGCATTTCTGATCAGTGTATTCATGTTTCTGTTCTCCTCTTTCACTCTCCGCAGTCATTTTTGCCCTACTGCATATTCTGCTCTGAAGGCAGAAGCATGATGACTTCAAAGCGGCACCCGGCATCGGTTCGGAATGGTGCCCGCCAGCCGCAGGCTCCCGCGCTCACGAGCAGCACCGCCCCGGAGTCATCGCGATACTCACCCACGACGCGCATGAACGGCGCTTCGAGCCACCGCAGCGGGAAAAGCTGCCCTGCGTGGGTATGACCGGAGATCTGAAGATCGACGCCAAGTGTCTCATTCTCCCGTATGCCGCCCGGCTGATGATCCGCTATGAGCAGATACTTCTCCGGGGAAGGATTCGGCAGTTCGTCCGCAGCTTTCCGTGCTTCCTTCGCCGCCATATCCTCACGGCCCAGAAGGAGCAGATCCGGCGCGAGTTCCACATAGGCGTCACGCAGAACAACAACGCCGCTGCGCCCGATCGCGTCTGTCAGTTCCTGCGGGGTATAGGGCAGCCCGCCCCGTATATATTCCGCATGCTGCACGACCTCGTGGTTGCCGTCGATATAATAGACAGGCACCCCGAGTGAGCCGAACAGGCGATAAGTCTCCTCCATCTCCGCTTTGGACGTATAGTCATCGGTGATGTCGCCTCCGAGGATAACAAAGTCCGGCTGTTCGGCGCCTATGCTTTCGATCATCCTGCGCGTGGTATCAAAGCTCTGCGCGCTGCCGACGTGCATATCCGAGACGAAGACCAGCCTGTGCTCCTGCGTCAGTTTTTCCGAACTGAAACTGCTGCTGTTCGGCCTGACGATCTGCATATTCACTGTTCCGTATACGAAAAAGGCGATCCCGAGCGCAAGGCTGAGCAGCTTTATTCCGATGAAAGACCTCTCCCTGCGGCGGACAGCGCACCAGAGACTGCCGATCAGATCCGCGGCTGCATCCGGAAGGAGCGCCGCATAGACGGCGACAAGCGGGATCTGTACCGGGCGAAGAAACACGGGGCCGCCCATGACGAGTCCGGCAAGGCCTATGGCAAGCAGCGCCTTGAGCACGATGACACAGATCCGACCGATCGGTTTCAGTTCCCGCTTCCGCAGAGCATACTGGATGAGTGTCAATGCCGCTTCCGCAGCAAGGAACAAAAGGATCCATGTCAGATATGGCTTCATGAGCGCTCTGCCTCCCGTTCCTTTCAAAGATGTTTCTGATCCCGATTATAGCATATCCGCTGCAAAAGATGTCCGCTTTTTTGTGCGGATAATCGGAAATGCAAATAAGCCGGTATAAAGAATGCAGCCGGCATGGTCCTCATGCCGGCTGCACTGCGTCAGGCTTTGTCAGCTGCTTTTTTCTTTTTCTTATCCTCTTTCTTTTTTGCCGGCTTCAGACCGCCGCCCTCCGGAAGCTCCTTCAGCAGCTCCTCCTTATACTTCGCGAATGTGGCCAGTCTGTCCGCGGTCACCTCCGGATAGCGCGGATCCATGTCCTTCAGGGTCGCAAGGATGATCTCCGAAACTACATAGCGCATATACCACTTGTGGTCGGCCGGGACGACATACCACGGGCAGTGCTTTGTCGACGTGGCGTTGATCGCGCTTTCAAAGGCTTCCTGATAGGCATCCCAGTAGGCGCGCTCCTCATAATCGCCGCCGCTGAACTTCCAGTTCTTCTCCGGCTCTTCAATGCGGGACAGGAAGCGTCTGGCCTGTTCGTCCTTTGAGACGTTCAGAAAGATCTTGACGGTGCGGACATTGTTCCGGTACAGATACTCTTCAAAATTCCGGATGTCCTCATAGCGGTATTCGATGACTTTATCAAGATCAATGCGGCGGGCGTTGTCCTGGGAGCGGTACAGTTCCTTGACTTTGCCGATGAGGACATCCTCATAGTGGGAACGGTTGAATATGGCGATCTCTCCCTTGGCAGGCACCTTTGAGGCAATACGCCACAGGAAGTCATGCGCCAGCTCGTCGGAACTCGGAGCCTTGAAAGCGGCCTCATGCACGCCGTGCGGGGAAAGACAGGACAGCACGGCGCGGATCGTTCCGTCTTTGCCGGCTGCGTCCATCGCCTGGAAAAGGAAGATGACGCCTTCCTTCTTTTCCGCGTACAGCTTTGCCTGCAGCTCGTCGATCAGGGCATTGTTCTCCGCCATCTTTGATTCTGCATCTCTGCGGTCGGCGCACAGGTCCGTTTCATCCGTAGAGCTTTTGGAGATCTTAAACGGCTTTGAACCATCATAACAGTATTTTTTGAAAGGCATGATTCTTACTTCTTTCTATTGTCTTTCCTTAAACCGTGACCGGTCGCTGAACACCACAATACGATCCTTTCTCCCGGATCCGGCCGTCAGGTGTTTCCAAATCCGAAACCGAAGCCGGTGCCCTCGTTTGCACCGATGACGTCCACCTTGTAGATATAGTCGGACCTCGCATAGTTCTGGTAGTACACGGTGCAGCTGCAGCCGTCCTTCAGCACGCCGCTGAGCAGATCCATGATGTCCGTGCTTACGATGACAATGTCGCCGTTCTGAAGAGTGATGGTCAGGTTGCCGTTGGTGTGGTCGGTGATGACACCGGACATGCTTCCGTAGATCGGACCGACCTGCTGCTGGCCCTTGATATAGACATAGTAGTATACCGGGGTGCCGCTCGGGGCATTGTAATAGCAGGTACAGGGAGCGCCCATGTAGATATTGCCGTCCTCATCGCAGATGCTTCGGTTCACGGTGATGGAGCCGCCGCTCGAGAGGTTGATGGTGACAGAGGCGTAACTGTAGCCGCTCACGGTGCCGCTCACCTGCCCCGTCGGGACGGGAGTGGGCTGCGGCGCAGCCTGGACGCTGAGGTAAGCGGTGCTGGTGCGCGCGGTCTGATCGTTGAGGTAGAAGGTGCAGAAAGCTCCCCAGCCGCTCATGCCGGTTGTCAGATTGCCAATGGAGAGCGTGGTGCTGTAGTCACCGTAGATGGAGGCATTTGGGAACATCCAGGCGAAAGACTGGAGGTTGTATTCACCGCCGTCGGGTGAAACCATAGTCCAGCGCAGGGACGTGTAGGTGTTGGCGCCTGCTACGAAATAGGCCGTCTCCCCCTCTTTCCGGTACTCGTTCGTGGGGTTTTTGGTGATGGTCAGATAGACGGGCAACGGAGTCGGGACCGGTGAGGGTGCCGGAGACGGAGCGGGTGTCGGTGTGGGCACGGGAGTATCGTGGGGATCCGAGGGTTTGTCCTCTCCCGTAAACACACGGTAGCTCCCCGTGAGTCGGGTGACGTCGGAAACCTCCGCTCTGCCGAACCAGTCCAGATTCGTGCTGCCGCGCATGCTTCCGGCAAAACTGTCTATGCCGGCGTCGTTATATGCCTCTGCAGAGATCTCGATGCCGTTAAGATCCGTATGGGCGACCAGCGTCTGTCCGTTCAGATCTGACAGGGTAATCTCATAAGCATATTCGGTGTCGCTCAGTTTCCCGTCTTTCAGCTGAATGGAGCATTTCACCGTTTTCGCACCGCCGCCGAACAGAGTGTTGTCATAGAAGAAATACACCCATTCGTCCGTCTGGGAGTTATAGAAAGTGTCGGTGTTTCCGGTGATGATATCTGGGAAGCTTCCGTCCGCATCCTCTACGGCGCATTCTGCAAGACTTTTCCCGTCTGTTCCGACCTCCCAGGCCCGGATGGCCGTGCTGCGGTCATTCGGTTCATGCTTCGCGGCAATCAGTTCGAGCCGTCCGTTATGGTCAAGATCGGTGACGGTGTACTGCCAGGCCTGACCGGAGCCATCCTGATTCCACTGCCCCATGTTCGTAAACAGCAGGATGAGCTGGGCATCCACCGCCTCCGCGGCGGGATCGGGTGTGACTTCCGCGGGAACAGGGGTGTCCGGCTGAGCTGTAGGGGTCGGCGTCGCATCCGGGGCCGCCGGTGTGCCCGACGCACCGCAGGCCGCCAGTGACAGCAACAAAAATGCCGCCAGGAGCAGGACCAGGACTTTTCTTATCTTTTTCATCTTTTTTTACCGCCTGTTCAATAGAATGGAATGATTATATCATTTGCTCTGCAGGTGAGCAATACCTTGTACAATTCAGCGCCGCCCGCTCAATAGCTCCACGGGCCCTCGTATCCGTAGCTTCCGTCTGCTTCCCTGCGGGCTTCTTCCCACTTGTCTTTCTCGATCACGCGCTGTTTTTTCCAATAGGAGGAATAAAAGTCCTCGAAACCCTTGAAGAACGGCCTGCCCTGCTCATAGCTTGCCCAGGAGGCCCGGAACTCGTCGAAGTCTTCCGCAATCCCGTCTTTCCCACTGCTTTCCGGCCTCGTGCGCAGGCATGCTATGGTCACATGTTCCCTGTTCGGGTCGATCTGCCGGCTGGTCAGAACACCCAGCTCGCCGCTGGCGCGGTAATTCTTCTCAAAGAGGATGTCCGGCAGCTTCCTCGGCAGCGCATGGTTATAGATCAGCGCATTCCGGTATACCAGCAGCAGCCTTTTGTACAGCTCGATGTTTGAGCCGACCAGCAGAGCGTCCTCGTCCGGATCCGTCGGAAGCACGGCGGACAGCGAAAGATTGTTCCGGATGATGCCGTAGCAGTAATTCAGGACAGCCAGCAGGTAATGCTCGGAATTGATGTACATGGCGCCCTTGCCCTCTTTCTCATCCTCCGGCAGCGGGTAGACCGGTATCAGGATCCGCAGGCTCTCATACTCTTTGAATACTTCCGGTTTTTCATAGAAGCCAATTTCGCTCATATTCCATCCTCCCGCTCAAGTTCTTGTTATCGTTCCTGATCCATTATACCATATCTTGTCTGCAAAACAAGCACCACCCGATCGGGTGGCGCTTGTTAACGTCTGTGTTGCACCAGGCGGTGCCTGGAAAAGTCGGACAAGTTTGTGCCAAAACGGTTTGCAGGATTTCTGGAGACCCTGCCGCGCTTATTTCGTCGTCCGCGGATAGGGATGGGAGAGCGCGGCTTCACAGTTTTCAAGGTCGATCTCGCCGTTGTTGTACTTCGCCATCAGCTCAACGTCGCTCGTCCGAAGGTCATACTTGCGCCAGGTAAGGACTGCAAGCACAGAACCGAGCGCGGGGAGCAGAGTAAAGACTGCCCAGAGCGCCTTGAGCGCCGTGTCGCTCTGCGCAACGTTGAGCGCGGCAAGCTCCGCAAAGCTCTCGGCCGCCACGCTCTGCCAGCCGAACAGGCCGAGCACCCCGATCGCGATGACGGAGGCAAGTGCGCTCACCAGCTTCATCGTAAAGGTCTGGATGGCAAAGGTGATGCCTCTGGCCTCGATCCCGGTGGTGTACTGGCCGTACTCGGCACAGTCAGGCGTGAACATGAACTCCAGAACCGTGATCGCGCCGAATACGAAGCCGCGCAGCGTCAGCAGAATGAGCTGCGGGACCAGCCGCGGCCCGACAAGCCAGATCACGACGGAAAGGACGGCATAAACAACGGCGCTGAGATAAAAGACGCGGAACTTGTCCCATTTCCTCAGGACCTTCGGCATGAAGAAGGCAACGATGACCGAGGGCACGAAGGCCAGGGCCGCGATCACCGTGGAGATCATCGAGTTCTTGAATAAGTAGAAACAGGCAAACTGCAGCACGGTGGTCGCCGTGTTGAGTCCCTGGAAAAGCAGCTGTCCGCCGTAATAGATGAACAGATACCTGTTGTGGAGCAGATACGTGAACATGCTCTTCAGCGTGTATTCCTCCGTGCGTTCCTCGCCCTGTACATGCTCCTGTGCACGGAAGCAGAGCCAGAACATGCTCGCAAGCGCAACGACACAGATGATCAGAGCGCAGTTGGAGAAGGAGACGCCGACGGCCTCGCTGGGCAGGACATAACCGACCATCAGGGCGATCAGAACGCCGATATTGGCCCAGATGCGCCCCGTCGTCATCAGCGAAGTGCGTTCGGCCTGGATGTCCGTCATCGTTGTGACCAGACCGAAGACCGGCACGTCGCAGATGGTGTAAGCCGTATCCCACAGGATATACGCGACGGCAAAGAAGACGAGCTTCTGGTTCAGTCCCAGTCTCTCCGGGATGCGGAACAGCAGGATCGTCGTCAGGATGATCAGCGGAAGTGATATCTTCAGCCAGGGCATGAAACGCCCTTTCTTAAAATGGAACTTGTCGATCAGGCCGCCGAAGAGGCAGTCGTTGACGGCGTCCCAGATCTTGACCAGCAGCAGGACGCCCGCCGTGGCGACCGCGTCCAGGCCGCAGAGCAGAAGATAGGTCGCGAGAAACATGTACGTGAACGTGTAGACCGCGTTCTGGCCCATGAAATAGAGACCGTAGAAGGTTCGCTCTTTTTTGGAAGTGTACCAGGTATCCATCGTAACACCCTTCCTTTTCTGTGTTGTTGATTGGATAGCTCTTTGCTTATTCCCAAAGATACACTCGGCACTCATATGGCCGCAGCATGTCTTCGGGAGTGTCGGGATAGTTCTGCAGCACGAGTTTTGCCTTGTTCAGATCAAAGCCCGCCGGGACGCGGAACCGCTGCTGCGCTTCGCTGAACGCGCAGACCACCAGCAGCCGCTGGCCAACGCCTTCGCGGGCGTAGACATAGCGTTTGTTTGAAGCCGCGTCATATTCTCTGTAAGAGCCGTACCGTACGGCCGGCAGCGACCGGCGCAGAGCGATAGCCCGGCGGTAGAAGTTGAGCAGTGAGTCGGGATCGTCCTCCGCAGCGGCAACGTTGATCTCTTTGTAGTTGTCGTTCACGTAGAACCAGGGCTCACCTGTGGAGAATCCGGCATTGGGCTCGTCAGTCCACTGCACGGGGGTGCGGGCAGAGTCGCGGGAGGCCGCCCACAGGCGCTTCAGCCGCTTCTCCCGGGACTTCTTTGTCGCCTTGTTGAAGTACTGCCAGCGGGTCTGCACATCCTCGTACATTTCCGGATCAGTGGGATACCAGTTGGTCATGCCGATCTCCTGCCCCTGATACACAAAAGGCGTTCCCTTCTGGAACAGATACGCCGCGGCCAGCATCTTGCCGCTCAGCACGCGGTACTTTTCGCTGCCGTAGCGGGAGATGACACGGGGATGGTCGTGGTTCTCCAGATAGAGCATATTCCAGGCTTTGCCGTCCAGGCCGTTCTGCCACTTTGTCCAGGCCCGCTTGAGCCGTAGCAGGGAGAAAGGGGTATGGATATAATCGCTGGCAATGCAGTCGGCACTCATGCACTCGAACTGGATGATCATGTCGATGACCTTGCCCGGCTTCTCCTCAATGTAGGAGAGCGCTTTTTTTACGCTCACCAGAGGCCCCTCAGCCAGGGTCATACAGTCGTAATCCGCGAGCGCTCCGTCGTAGAACTCTGTGAGATACTCATGAAGGTGCGGACCGTTGTTGTATAAGCGAAGGCCGCGGGACGCGGGCATCAGCCTGTCGTCGGGAAGCCCTTCCGTCTTGGAGATGAAGGTGATCACATCCTCGCGGAAGCCGTCCACGCCTTTGTCCAGCCAGAAGCGGAGGATCTTCTTCACTTCCTCCCGCACAAGAGGATTGTCCATGTTCAGATCCGGCTGCTCGACGGCGAAGAGGTGCAGGTAGTATTCGCCGCGCAGTTCGTCGTACTGCCAGGCCTTGCCCTCGAAAAGGCTGTCCCAGTTGTTGGGCAGACTGCCGTCCGGGCGTGCAGGCCGCCAGATGTAATAGTCCGTATAGGGTTCCATGCGCCGGCGGCTCTTCTGGAACCATTCGTGCTGGCTGCTGGTGTGGTTCACCACCAGGTCCATGATCACTTTGATATCCCGGGCGTGCGCACCTTCCAGCACCTTTTCAAAGGCTTCCATGCCGCCGTATTCCGGGGCGATGTCCATATAATCCGAAATATCGTAGCCGCAGTCCACTCCCGGCGAGGGATACAACGGTGAAAACCAGATGCCGCCGATGCCGAGGGACTTGATGTAATCCAGCTTTTCATAAACGCCCCAGAGGTCGCCCATGCCGTCGCCGTTGCCGTCCTTGAAGCTGCGCGGCCAGATCTGATAAAAGACCCGGTCTTTGTACCATTGCGTATGTTCCACGGAGATTCCTCCCTTTTCAGTCTGTCAGCATGAATACTGTACCGTTTTAATCACTTTTTTATATCATAAAACAAAGAGTCTATCAACAGTTGGAAGGGGAAGAAGGCTTCGAACAGAATTTGGGTATTTTTCGATACTTTTAAACGTCATTATACGTCAATTTTGCTATTTTTAAGAACTTTTCCAAACCGGTCTGACCACTGCATTTTTTTAGGTTCAATAAGTTGGGGGTCAATTAAGGGGTCAAAACGCACTCCGAAGGCGGTTCGCCGAGTGTCCTGATTTGCATTTGCATATATTCATTTTTCGGGTCGTTTTTCCCTCCCCTACCAAGGTGAACATCAACATTTTGAAACAAAAAAGGAGTATTAATTATGGAACTGTCATATGTCCAACAAGGGGAATATTTTTTTCCAAAGCTCTGCTTCGAAGCCGAAAATCCGCCCATCGGCAAGTACGGGCTCCTGCGAAAGAGCTATCTGAAAAAGCACAAGCGCGGATGGTATTCCAGCCTGCTGCTGACCGGCAAGCTGGATGCTCATCTGGCCGAGATCGACCACAGTTGCACGGAACGTGTAGAACTGATCACAAATCAACTGGCCCAGCGCGAGGGCGTGACCGAAGCGCTCAAGGCGGCCGATCAAATGGAGTGGGTCAGACGCATGAACAACATCCGGGAAAGAGCGGAGGAAATCGTTTTGAGCGAATTGGTTTACTGCTGATCAGAACAGCGAACCCGTGACAAATCGTCACGGGTTCATTTCGTGTGTTTCTTTTTGCGTTCAAACAACGCTTTGTTCAAACGCCCTATACACGTCACTTTTGGAGGCTAAGCTTTCTCATATATAGCAAAAATCGTCTTGAAACGAAACATTTCAAGACGATTTCTGTCTGTGTTGCACCAAAAGGTGTCTGATTATGTAAACCAATATCCGATAATCGATTCAGAAAACCCGCCCTATTATCATGACTTTTTCACTGATAACTGTAATTTGCATCTTCAGAGAGTAAACTTAGTAGTTTGAAAAAGCTTTCCCGTGTTTCTGAACTAAAACATGCTTGAGAGCTGGCCTGGCCTCCCGCAAGGGGGGTTAAAATTTTGCCCTTTGGAGCCATAGGGGGGTTAAAAATATGTGCAGGGGGGTTAAAATGCGGAAAGAGAAAAAGTTATGTAAACCATCGTGCAAATATTAAAGCCCCAGACCGGAGATTATTACATCTACAGTCTGGGGCGCGTTACTTCTAATCAGGAAAATTTTCCGAACAAGTCCAGACGGACATTGACGGAATACGGGCCCGTGGTATTATGTGCTCGCGTTTTCATTCAGGATCCGCATGAACTCTTCACCGGTAATAGTTTCATGTTCATACAGATACGAGGCGAGTTCATCCAACTTACCGCGATTGTCCTATAGAATGGTCAGTGCTTTTTCGTGCTGCTTCCGTACCAGTTCGACAACCTGTGCATCAATTTTGCTTTGTGTTTCAGCGGAGCAGGCCAGGGACGTATCACCGCCGAGATACTGATTCGTAACCGTCTCCATGGCGACCATGTCAAAGTCCTCGCTCATTCCGTAGCGGGTGATCATGGCGCGGGCAAGCTTTGTAGCCTGCTCGATGTCGTTAGCGGCTCCCGTGGTGATGGAACCGAACACCAATTCTTCTGCAGCCCGTCCGCCGGTGAAAGTTGCGATCTTATTCTCCAGTTCCTGCTTGTTCATCAGATAGTGGTCGTTATTCTCCACCTGCAGCGTATAGCCCAAGGCCCCGGAGGTGCGGGGGATAATGGTGATTTTCTGCACGGGAGCGGAGTTCGTCTGCTTCGCGGCAACCAGGGCGTGACCGATCTCATGGTAAGCGACGATCTTCTTTTCCTGATCTGTGAGGATCGCGTTCTTCTTCTGGTAGCCGGCAATGACCACCTCGATGCTCTCCTCCAGATCGGCCTGGGTGGCAAAGCCGCGGCCGTCACGCACTGCGCGCAATGCGGCTTCGTTGACAATATTGGCAAGCTCTGCGCCAGAGGCACCAGAGGCCATGCGCGCCACCTGCAGGAAATCTACATCGTCAGCGACCTTGATCTTCTTCGCGTGAACCTTCAGGATGGCTTCTCGCCCTTTGAGGTCGGGCAGGTCAACAGGTACGCGCCGGTCGAATCGGCCGGGCCGTGTGAGGGCAGGGTCCAGTGACTCGGGGCGGTTGGTCGCGGCGAGGATGATCACGCCGTTACTGCCGTCAAAGCCGTCCATCTCTGTGAGCAACTGGTTGAGGGTCTGTTCTCGCTCATCGTTGCCGCCGTACTGGCCGCCGCTTCGTTTCTGGCCGATAGCGTCGATCTCATCAATAAAGACGATACATGGCGCTTTCTCTTTGGCCTGACGAAACAGGTC
>JAFRER010000022.1 GCA_017434755.1 Oscillospiraceae bacterium
AGTAAAAAAGTAGGATTGCTATCTTGTTAAAATAGCAATCCTATTCTGGCGCAGAAGGAGGGATTCCTTTTCTGCGGAAAAGCCACGGCGGTTGCGACCTGCCACCGGCAGCTCGCTAAGAGCCGCCTTTCGAATCCCTTCATGTATCAAAAAAAGCAGCCCACCCTTCGGATGGACTGCATTTTTTGGCGCAGAAGGAGGGATTCGAACCCTCGAACGGCTTTTGACCGTTACACGATTTCCAATCGTGCCTATACTTAATGAATGCAAAAATGTAGTAAAATCAACTATTAGAGCGGTTTTAGAGTCACAAATCAATATAAGCAATACACGATTTATCATTTATTATGCATGATACGATTTGCAAGACATGTGAGATTCAAAATGTTTCTTTACTGACAAATTCTTGTATGTTACACTAAAAAAAACAACAATCAAATATAAATGTATAGGAGAAAATAAAATGAGAAAAGTGTTATCTGTTATTTTCATTATTGTTATGACAGTAGCAATAGTTTTGCCTTTAGCTTCTTGTGGTTCTAATCCTCAAGAGCAATACTATTTAGTTGCTACTGAACTTGAAAAATCTGAAAAGTTAATGGGCAACTACTTTGCAAACAAGTATGATATGAAAGAACTTAATGCTGCTATGCAAGCAGCACAACTTGCTTTAGATAATTCAGATAAAAAAGCATATAAGTCCGTTCTCTTAGAACTCCAAAAGCAAAATAAAGCTTTTGAATCCTTTATTGAAGAACGAGTCAAAGAAAGCTATAGCATTCAAACTGTGAAAGATAATTCTTCAGACTATCCTTTTGAAGTTGATGTATCAGTATTGTCAGGATTTTGGGAATATAAACCAATTGTTTTGCAATCATCAAAAAACCCTATTAGTTTAGTTGGGTTACCTGCTGAAACAACAGATACAGAACCATATATGTGTTTGTTTATTGGCGTCAATTCTGCGGAATATGATTATGATATTGAGAACGAAGAAACAAGAACTATTACGGTTCAAGATGAAAATGGAGAATTGGTTAGTGCTCTTGTTAATACAAAGGTAACTATTACTGCACGTAAAGGTTTTGATTATTTGGATGAAACACAGTTTTATTCAAGCAATCCTGCATATCTTTTTAAGAACAAATCAGGAGTAGTTCTTTTTGCAATACCAAACAGAGATGAAGGAAGTGATTTCTTCATTCTTTACAAATGATATAAAAACATCTCCATTGAAAACAAAGAATTATCAGAAAGGGAAATATTATTCTTTCCCTTCTGATAATTCTTTTTTGTATTTGTAATAAGTGTTTCTTGCAACTCCAATTATCTTGATAACTTCTATATCATTAAGATTTCCATTAAAGTCTTTTGAGTATTTCAAAATCTGCTCTTTAGTAGTGATTCCTTTTTTAGTGATGAGTTTAGATCCTGCAGTGCGCCCAATCTGCTTTCCATTTAGTCTTGCAGTTTCGATACCTTCTTTTGTTCTCTGATGAAGGTCTTCAACTTCTTTTGCGCTCTGTTCAAATGCAAGTTTGATTTGTTCTTTCGCTAATGCTAACAGATACTTATTGATTCCTTCAAGTATGTAATCAACATTTGTTCCTGTTAATTGAATGTTAGCAGTAATGGCGCGTTTATACGTTTCAGTATTAATATGTGGTTCTTTAAGGAATACTAATTCAACACCTTTATTGAATAACTCTTCATATGTCTTAAAGCCTTCTTCTGCATCTCTGCTCATTCTTGATACAGAATCAAAGATAATTACATCACCACTTTTAACCTTGTTCATTAACTTGCTCCACTCTTTGCGATTGAAGGAAGTTCCTGTATATTCTTCTGTTAAAATGATTGCATTACTATATGCATTCTTTATGTTTCTTACTTGGCGCTCTATGTTCTGCTTCTTAGTTGATATCCTACAATAACCATATTCTTTCATGTTTACATCTCCTTAGTATCGATTTAAACGAAGGTATAATTTGATACTCTTATAATAATACTTTCAACATGATTTGTCAACACTTTTGGTACTATTCTTTTGTACGTTTATTTTGGTACAATGAATATATCTACAGTTTAGTTACTTAGATTGTATCATTAGAATGAAAAGAGTCTTTCTTTCGCTAAACTGTAGATAGGGATTCGCTCAATACATTAAGTGATATACTTTTAAAATTTAACTTCAAATCGTTAGAGTTATAATATTAATATATCTACTTAATTATAAATAAAGAACATAAATATATATATTATAATTATCTTTCTCCCTTCTTTGTTGTTACGCGCGAAGCGCGGCGCGCGGCGCATATTCTTTCAAACTGATATTTATATCGTATAAGTTGTAATGTATATGTTGCAACGTATATATAGTACGTATATATAGTACGTATACGTATATTTATATATGCTCCTATCAATACCTTATGTATAATGTGTTCCCTAAGTGCTTTCTAATCTCTTCCATAACGGCATTCATTATTGCTGTCTGGCACTTTTCTCCATAGAAGATTTCTTTAGCATTTGTCATGCCTACTGTTACAATACTTGTCATGTCAATCTTTAATGCGCCTAATACATCATTTATTGCACGTGTATAAATGCTTTGTTCTAATTCTGATACTATCTATTCAATCTTCTTGTTAAATATATCATTTGCTACTTCTTCCATTTCTCTTTTATGTTCTGCACTATGACCGCCATGCGTTCTGCTGTTAAAGTCATAATCACTTGCTACATAACTATATCCTTTGTTTTTATCCCAACTACTTGGCATTAAATATCATCTCCTTATATAGGGGTTTATTCTATGAAATACTGAATACCGCATCATAATTCGGCGGCGCGCCTGAGAACATGGTTTTATGAATTTAAATGCCGGCATTCTTCCTATATTTTTAAGTAGAGTTTTCTTTAAATAAGTATAAGGGGAAGAAGAATTATTTAGATCGATGTGAGCGGCACTTGTTTTTTTGATTTGCCGCTGTATAATTGTATTATAGAACAAAAATAATTTTGTAAAGGAGTAATCAATATGGCGAAGACAAAGAAAGAACCTCTTAATCCTCTTACCGATAAACCTAAATCTCTTGCTGATGTTACCTTAATGTATATGCATGATTTCATAGACAAAAAAGGTTCATTAGAAGATGCTGAATGGTTTATGGATAGATTGGATGCTTATTGGGGAATGAAGTATAACAATCTTGCAAAGAAAGAGATTGAAGGGGTAACTGACATTCCTGCTTTAAGAAGGGAATTTGCTCTTAGATTCTTCCCACAACTTGTTGATAGAAAACGCACTCCAAACAAACAATCATATCGTGACATGGTTAAAGCCATGGTAGAAAAGAAGAAAAAATAAATAAAGCAAAGAGCGGAGCATTGAAGCTCCGCTCTTTTTAATTCTTTCTTCTAATTGTTTTTCTTTTCAATGTTTCTCCACTATTGATTCTTGTATTTGCTAATACTGCATGCTCTTGTGCTTTTGCTTTTACATCACTTGAATAAAGGTTTGCATACCTTTGTACTACTGCTATAGAAGATTGGCCTAACATCTTTTGCAATGAAGCAATATCACCACCAGATGTTATCCACTTCTTGGCAAAGGTGTGCCTAACCAAATGAATTGAAGTCTTCTGAACGCCGCGCTTGTGATTATATTCTGCTATGGCAGATTGTAAACCACCTGGTGTTAGTTGTTCTCCAAATCTATTACAGAAGAGATAATCATCATTTAAGGGATATCCTTCTTCATCTGTTCTATATGCGGTAATGTATTCATCTAAAACTGGTATAATCTGTTTTACAAGAGCAATTCTTGTTGTGGTTTTATTCTTTTGCGTATTGATATTTACATATCCTTCTTCCAGATCGATATCTCCTACCTTTAAATTGACAATCGTTTGCACTCGGTTTCCTGTTGCTAATAGATACTTGATTATTACCCAATTCCGATACTCTGTAAAGTTATCAATGTTCGGTTTAACAAGAAGCTTCTTTAATTCTGCTTCTGTATATACTTGCTTTACATCTGGTTCTTTGTTCTTTACAACTATCCTATATGATTTAATCCAACCATTATCCATGGCATAATACATTATTGCTTTGAAATCGCGAAAATAACTTAAGATAGTTTGCTCATTCGCGCCTTCTTCTTCCAGATAATCTCCAAACTGTTTTTGAATATCATCTATCTCTAAAGCAGATATTGGAAGATTCCTTCCAAAGAAAACGAGCGGCTCAGTACCTTCTGGTACTTTATCACTATCATACATTGCATTTATATCTTCTTCATTGTTTGCAGTAACAAAAGCAAGGAATTGATATAGTTTTTTAAAAGTTCTCTGATAGTGTTTTATTGTGTATATACTGTTACGGCGCGCTTCTTGTTCGTTGATAAATAGAGATTCAAGTTTCCACATTGGAGTTGACATCTTATCAACAAGGTCTTTTGATTTTCTTTTTAAATTGAACTCTGGAATCTTACGCGCTTGCTTATTACCTATTTCTGATACTTCTTCATCTATTACTTCGTGTTTAACGTGCATTAATACTTTGCTATCATCAACTTGAGGTACGCTTTTAATTCCTCTTTGATTCGATGCTAAGTGAATAATATTGGCCGCTAAAACATCATCTGAGATATTATTTTTTTCAATTTCTTCTTTTAATTCTTTTTCGCTAATCTTTCCATCTTTATAATCTTTGGCAATTTCTTCTAATGATTTCTTCTTAACAGACACTTAAAAACACCTTTCTTTCTTTTTAAACTGACCAAACAGACACGATTTATATTCCAAAAGGCAATATACGATTTTCATATAAAATACTATACACGATTTTTAGAGAAAAAACAAGACAAAAATAGACAGAAGCGCCAACCCGTTGATAGGCGGCGCTTCTGTCTGTACAGATGCTGGCGCAGAAGGAGGGATTCGAACCCTCGAACGGCTTTTGACCGTTACACGATTTCCAATCGTGCGCGCTCGACCAACTACGCGACTTCTGCATGTGCGGTCAAGAAAACAACTCTTATTCAGTTACAAGCTTGTATATTATATGACCCCCTCCCCTCAAAGTCAAGGAGTTTTTCTTCATCATCCGAAACAATTCTTTTCACCCGTTCCTGCGGAGCAGCGCTTGATAATCGCAGGTTTCCCATATATAATGATCTGGTTGCTGCCGGTTTCCGGATCGACAGGGCCGCTGTTGACAGATCCGCACATCAGGAGGGGAAATACTGATGATCTTTCATTACATGGGCAAATATGATATGAATCCTGAAAGTCTGCCGCATCAGGAGCATATGCCGGGCGCTGTGGCCTTTAAAGAACCCGAGGATACCAAAAAGCTCGGCCTGATCGCCAACGGCATCTCGCTGGGCATCGCCCTTGTGACCATCGCGCTGCTCTTTCTCCGCGGCGGCTTTCGTGCCTGGAACATTTTCGGAGCGCTTGCCGCGCTGGTCGCCATGTTTCCCCATGAATTTCTGCATGCTCTCTGCTTCAAAGAAGACGTCTATATGTACACAAATCTGCAGCACGGCATGCTTTTTGTCGTGGGTCCTGAGAGAATGAGCAGGCAAAGATTCCTTATCATGTCTCTTCTGCCGAACATCGTTTTCGGCTTTCTGCCGTTCATTCTGTTCCTTGTTTTCCCCTCTCTCTCCTTTCTCGGCACACTCGGTGCAATCTCCATACCGATGGGCGCCGGTGATTATCTGAACGTGTTCAACGCCCTGACCCAGATGCCCAAAGGAGCATACACATATCTGTACGGATTCCATTCCTACTGGTATATGCCCGGGGAAAACACCGCTCTCTGAGAAACACTGACCGGGAGGGCTGAGGCTATGTCAAAAAAGACACCGCACTGGATACGCAAAACACATCTCTTTCGCGCAGACGAGTATATCTGCTCCGTTTGCGGCGCCGTATGCCCGAAGCCTTTCAAGGTCTGTCCCTCCTGCGGCGTGAGCCCGGGAAAGACAGTTTATTCCCCCACCTGGGTAGACGAAGCGGAAATGCTCTCCGCCATTCTGGACGACGACTGGTAAAACGTATCCAAATACACGATACCGGCACCTTTCCCGGTGCCGGTATCGTCTTATACTATTTCGGTCAGTTTTTCAGAAGCTGCTTCTGCCACTGGCCGTGGTATCGCCCGCGGGCAGAGGGCACGGGGTGTCCCAGTGCTCGGCGATCTTGCCGTCCTGGATGCGGTAGATATCCACCACCTTGGCATGGCTTCCGTCCGCAAAGCGGCACTCGAAGAATACCGCCACCTCATCGTTTTCATTCTCGAAGACCTTTTTAACGTCCATATAGGGGCCCTTTTTAAAAAAGTCCCCGGCGAACGAGATGAATCCGGCCTTGCCGTCCGCCACGCCGAAGCTGTGCTGCATATAGTCGTCACGCATGAAGTCATCGAGCTTTGTCAGATCATGCGCATTGAAGACCTTGTCTATGAACTCCAGGACCAGTTCCCTGTTCGTCATTGTCTTCTCTTTCTGTCAAAGCCTTTCGCTGCCGTAGACATCGAGGAAATACTTGTAGGTGTCCACCGTGAGCTCGCCGCAGGCGGCCTCGTCGCAGGCGATGATGGCGTCATTGTGGAGCTGAAGGGCGCTGCAGGTCCACTTCTGGCTCACACCGCCCTCGACGGTCGCCGCAAGGGCGCGGGCCTTGTTATGGCCGCTGATGAGCACAAGCACCTGCCTGGAATCCGTGACGGTGCCGATTCCGACGGAAAGGGCTCTGGTCGGGACCTTGGAGGGATCGTGATCGAAGAACCTGGAATTGACGATGATCGTGTCACTCGTGAGATCGCGCAGGCCGGTCCTCGAAGAGAGGGACGTATAAGGCTCGTTGAAGGCCAGATGTCCGTCCACGCCGATGCCGCCCATGAAGAGGTCGATGCCGCCGTAGGAGGCGATCTTTTCCTCGTATGCCGCGCACTCGGCCTCAAGATCCTCCGCCATGCCGTTGAGGATGTTGACGTTCTCCGCGGGGATGTCTATGTGATCAAAGAGGTTGTCATGCATGAAGTACCAGTAGCTCTGGTCATGCTCGCGGGGCAGACCCACATACTCGTCCATGTTGAAGGTGACGACGTTTTTGAAGGTGACCTTGCCGGCCTTGTTTGCCGCTACGAGCCTTCTGTATACGCCGATGGGGGAGGAACCGGTCGGGAGACCGAGCACAAAGGGTCTGTTCTCCTTGTGGCCGTTGATGGCCTTGATAATGTGGTTCGCCGCCCACTCGCACATTTTGTCATAGTTTTCCTGGATGATTACTTTCATTTGGCTGTTCCTTTCGGTATAGGGATTTGTGGTCAACGCTTAAAAAAATTATACTATTTCCTGCAGCAGAATGAAAGTTTTTTTTCGGTGTCTGCCGTATTTTATGATATACTGTCCTCAACAAAAAGGAGATGCTGCTATGGACGATATACAGACCAGCCTGTGCTATATAGAAGCGGACGGAAAATACCTGATGATGCACAGGATCAAGAAGGAAAACGATCTCAATCACGACAAATGGGTGGGCATTGGCGGCAAGTTCCTCGAGGGCGAGACGCCGGAGGAGTGCATGCTGCGCGAGGTGCGCGAGGAGACGGGGCTGGAGCTGAAAAACTGGCGCTACCGGGCAATCGTGTATTTCCGCTCGGACATGTGGCCCTCCGAGGCCATGCACCTGTTCACCGCCGCGCCCTTCTCCACGGACATCGCAGGCGAGTGCGGCGAAGGTGTTCTGGAATGGGTGGAGAAGGAAAGGGTCTGTGATCTGCCGATCTGGGAAGGAGACAAGATCTTCTTTGCCCTGCTCAACGCCGACTATCCTTTTTTCGAGCTTGAACTGCATTATACAGGCGACCTGCTCGCAAAGGCCGTTCTCGACGGCAAGGTGCTGTACGGCACGGAATAAAAAACTCTATAAACATGCAAAACACCGCTGCGCATTGATCCGCGCAGCGGTGTTTTCGTTTCAGGTATAGTTTCAGAGGACCTGAATGATCTTCCTCGTGCAGACTTCGGCGCAGTGGCCGCAGCCGGTGCATTTGTCATAATCGATCACGGCAAGCGCGTCGACAACATGGATGGCGTCGTTGGGGCACTCCCTCTGGCACTTCATGCAGCCGATGCAGCCCACCTTGCAGGCTTTTATGACCACGGGGCCCTTGGCGTTGCTCGAGCAGGCCGGCATCACCTTCTGAGCTTTCGGGATGAGGGCGATGATCTTCTTCGGGCAGGCCTCCGCACAGGAGCCGCAGCCCACGCAGCGGTGGCGGTTGACCACGGCGACGCCGTTCTCTATATGGATGGCATCAAACTTGCAGACCCTCGTGCAGTTTCCGAGGCCGATGCAGGCGAAGGTGCACATCTTGTTGCTCTTTCCGCCGAAGAGCATGGCCGCGCGGCAGTCCTCAGGGCCGTTGTAGTTGAATCGCTTCTCCGCATTCAGGTCGCTTCCGGAACAGCGCACGAAGGCCACTTTCGCCTCCACGGCGCCCTCCACAACGCCCATGATCTCTGCAATCTTCTTCGCGGTCTCCTCGCCGCCGGGCACACACTTGTTCGTGGGGGCCTGCCCCGCAGCAACCGCTGCTGCGTAGCCGTCGCAGCCGGGGAATCCGCAGCCGCCGCAGTTCGCGCCGGCGAGGCAGTTCCTCACTGCCTCCTGTTTGGGATCGACTTCAACATGAAAGATCTTTGAGGCAAAAGCGAGCAGGGCACCGAACGCACCGCCCAGCACGCCGAGGCAGAGGATGGATAAAAGGATCGTTTTCATCGTTCCGCCTCCTCACATGATGGACATGCCGCTGAAGCCCATGAAGGCCAGGGCGAGCAGACCGGCGGAGACGAGGCAGATCGGGAATCCCTCGAAGCACTCCGGATAATCGGAGAACTGCACCCTCTCGCGGACGGAAGCGAACAGCACAATGGCGAGCATAAAGCCGATGCCGCCTGTGATGCCGTACACAACGGACTCAATAAAGTTGTAATCATTCTGTACGTTCAACAGCACCACGCCAAGCACGGCACAGTTGGTGGTGATGAGAGGGAGATAGATGCCCAGCGCCTTGTAGAGCGAAGGCACCGTCTTCTTCAGGAACATCTCGACGAACTGCACTAGAGCGGCAATAACGAGGATGAACGCCAGCGTCTCAAGGAACGCCAGTTTCAGCGGGATGAGAATGTACTGGTCGATGACCCAGCAGATGGCCGAGGCAAGGCCCATGACGAAGATGACCGCAAGGCCCATGCCCGCAGCGGTGTCCGTCCTGTCGGAGCAGCCGAGGAAGGGGCAGCATCCGAGGAACTGGGAGAAAATGAAGTTGTTCGTCAGGATGGCTCCGAGGGATATAGCCACTATTGTATTTAAGCTCATTCTTCAGCCGCCTCCTTTTCCTTATCCGCCTCAGCCTCTGCTTCGAGCTGTTTTTTCTTTGCGCTCTTCTTCAGCGCGTACTGCATAAGAGCTATCAGGAAACCGAGCGTGAGGAACCCTCCGAAGGGCATCGTGAGGATCTTCGCACCGTAATCCTCAGCGAAGATCCGGATTCCTCCGCCCGAACCGTCGAGCGTGAAACGGAAGCCGTTGGATATGTCTATCAGACCGCCGCCGAAGCGTCCCGCTCCGAGGAGTTCACGGAAAAAGCACATCGACACGAGCACGCCGGTGTATCCAAGGCCCTGGGCAATGCCATCGATGAAGGATGCCTTCACCGTGTTTTTCTGGCAGAAGGCTTCCGCCCTGCCTATGATGATACAGTTGACGACAATCAGCGGGATAAACACCCCCAGCGATTCCGACAGCGCCGGGACGAAAGCCTGCAGGAGCAGATCCACGATTGTGACGAAGCCCGCTATGACCACGACGAATATCGCAAGACGGATCTCGCCGGGAATGATCTTCCGGATCGCCGCGATGACCACGTTGCAGCAGGTCAGGATGACGAGGACCGAAAGGCCCATGCCGATGCCGTTGAAGAGCGAGGTGGTGATCGCCATGGTGGCGCACATGCCGATCTGCTGGACGAGCACCGGGTTATTGGTAATGAGGCCTTCTCTGAACTGATCTTTGATTCTCATAAAGCCGCACCCCCTTTATGCTATGCTCTCGACAGCCTTTATGGCCGTCGCGACCGCTTCGGTAACCGCTTTCGATGTGATCGTTGCGCCGGATATCGCGTCGATATCCGCGATCTTTATGTTCTTATCCTTGCCGATGAACGAGGAGCGGAAGCTCTCGCCCTTTTCGGAACTGCTCGCCGCCACCGCGCCGAGGCCGGAGGTCTCGGAATGGCTGATGATGGAGATGCCGCTGCAGGTATACTTCGAGCCGCTCTCCTTCACGCCGACCACCATGGTGATCATGCCCTGGGCTCCGGAGAAGGTGGTCTGCACCACATATCCCTCGCCGCCGTCGGCTTTCTCGATGATGTCCACGGTGCCGAACTGCGATTTGTCAAATCCGACTTCCTCGTATTCCGCCGCAGGAAGGACCGCGGAGTATGCGGCGAAGGTCTTCTCGCGCTTCTGCTGGTAGATACGGTCTGCGGTTATTTCATTCACAACGCCGAGCACGCCTGCGACGACCGCGCAGACCAGAAGAAGGATAATGCCGAGCTTGAATATCAAGGCGCCTGTACTGTCTTTCTTCATTTGCCTGCCGCCTCCTTTTTCGCAGCCTTCATTGCGGCAATATCCTCCTTGGAAACGCCGAACTGATACCTGCGGAATGCCTTGTCCATAGCCCAGGCGCAGAGGTTCATGATAAGGATGGCATAGCTCACGCCCTCGGGATAGCTGCCGAAGTAGCGGATCAGGACCGTGACAATGCCGCAGCCGATACCGAAGAGGATGTGGCCTCCCGGCGTGACCGGGGTGGTGGAATAGTCGGTAGCCATGAAGAAGGCTCCGAGGATCAGCGCTCCGGACAGGAGGTTGTACATCATCCACTCAAAGTTGGTGTAGCCGCTGTGGCCGAAGATCAGGTTGAGCAGGCAGACGGTTCCGATGAACGAGACCGGTATGCGCCAGGTGATGATCTTCCGGATCATCAGATACGCCGCGCCGATCAGCAGCGCGAGAGCGCTGATCTCGCCTATGCAGCCGGGCATCATACCGAAGAACATGTTCTTCATCGAAAGGTAGACCGGCATCGTCTGGCCGCCGTAGAGATAGGTCATCGGGGTCGCCATGGTGACGCCGTCGACCTGGGCGGCCAGAGAGTTCGGCACGGACCAGGACGTCATCTTCAGCGAGTAGGAGGCTATGAGGAAGGCTCTTGCGGCGAGCGCCGGGTTCAGGAAGTTCTTTCCTATGCCGCCGTAGAGCTGCTTGACAACAACGATGGCGAAGAAGGAGCCGATCACCGGAAGCCACCAGGGTGCGGAGGCAGGCAGGGTCATCGCCAGCAGCATGCCCGTGAGAGCCGCAGAGCAATCGCCTATGGAGGAGGGCTTCTTCATCAGCTTTCGGTACAGCCACTCCCAGAACACCGCCGAGGCCATGGACGCGATCACGAGCAGGATCGGCTTCCAGCCGAACTGCCAGATGGATACGCCGAAGGCGGGCAGCAGCGCGATCATGACGTTGATCATGATGCGGCGGGTGTCCATATCCGTCCTCACCTGAGGCTGATATGCGACATCAAAAATGATGCGTTCCTGTTTATCGCTCATTTTGCCGCCTCCTTTGCCGCCAATTTGGCCTTTTCAGCCGCAGCCCTCTCCTGGAACATGATCTTTGCCGTCTTGAAAGCATGAGTCAGAGGCATCCTCGCCGGGCAGTTGTAGGAGCAGCTGCCGCATTCGAAGCAGTCCGTGATATGGTACTGCGCCATCTTCTCAAAGTCTCTCTTCTGATAATACATATACATGAACACGGGCTCGAGGTGCATCGGGCAGACGCTGATGCACTTGCCGCAGCGGATGCAGGTCGGGTCGTCCACGTTCTTGTCCTCTTCCTCGGTGAAGAAGAGCACTCCCGCTGTGCCTTTTATGGTGGGAGCCTCGAGGCTCGTGGCGCAGATACCCATCATCGGGCCTCCCAGCACGATCTTCCTCGGGGTCTTCGCAAAGCCGCCGCACTGCTCGGCAAGGTAGCCGAGAGGCGTGCCGACTCTGGTGAGGGCGTTGGCCGTCTGATTCATGGCGCTTCCGGAGACCGTGACGATCCTCTCGATGCAGGGCTTGCCCTCATAGCAGGCCTGATACACCGCATAGGCCGTCCTCGTGCTGCAGACGTTGCAGCCGACTCCGGAGGGCAGTGCGCCGGGCTTGACTTCCCTGCCGGTGACCGCCTTGATCTGCATCTTTTCTGCGCCCTGCGGGTACTTGACCTTTTCGCGCACGATCTCGATGCCGTATTTGGCGGGATCATGGGACATGAGGACGTCTATCGCGTCCTGCTTGTTGACCTCTATGCCGTAATAGGCTTTGTCGAGCCGGCTGGCGATCCTGAGGAGCTCGATGCCCTTGAGCAGCTGCTCCGGGAAGGTCAGCATGGTGAGATGGTCGCCGTTCAGGTAGGGTTCGCACTCGGCTCCGTTGATCACCAGTTTGTCGACCTTGCCGTAGCCGCCGACGATTTTGAAACCGGTCGGGAACATGGCTCCGCCCATTCCGACGATGCCCGCGTCACGGATCCTTTGAAGGATCGCATCGGGATCCTTCAGTTCAAACTCATTGAGCGGCTGCAGGTCGGTACAGGGCGTGTCCTGAAAGTCGTTTTCGATGACAACGGACATCACCATTTCGCCCAGGGGATGCGGTCTCTGCTCCACAGCCACGACCTTGCCGGAGACCGACGCGTGGACCGGGGAGAACATCGGGACCTCGTTGTCGCCGATCTTCTGACCCATGGTCACATAGTCCCCCACCTTCACGATGGGCTTGGCGGGAGCGCCTATGTGCTGGATCATCGGAATGATGACCTGCGGAGGAGGTGCGACTACATTTACGGGGATCTGCGGCGCCTTCATGTAGTCAGGATGGACGCCGCCTCTGAAACTCCGAATCATAAAATAACCACCTCGAAATACAGTATGCTGCATGTTTTTCACTGAATAAAGATTTTACCAAAAAACGTCAGATAAGTCCATATCCGACAGGGTGGTTTTTGTCTATAATGCCGATATCTTTTTAACAAAGGCTGATAATAAACTGTCAAACAAAAAGAGCGCATCGCAGCGATGCGCTCTTTTATATCCGATGCTGTTCAGAACAGGCCGGAAATACGGCCGTTCTCGTCCACGTCGATCCTTTCCGCGGCGGGCACCTTCGGCAGGCCGGGCATGGTCATGATGTCCCCCGTGAGCACTACGACAAAGCCCGCTCCGGCAGAGGCTTTCACGTTCTTCACCGTGACGGTGAAGTCCTCCGGCGCGCCGAGTACGGTGGGATCGTCCGTGAAGCTGTACTGCGTCTTGGCAACGCAGACGGGCAGACCGCCGAAGCCGAGTTTTGTCAGCTCGTCGATCTGCTTCTGCGCCGCAGGCATGATGCTCACGCCCTTGCCGCCGTAGACTTTCGTGACGATCTCATTGATCTTCGTTTCAAGGCTGAGCTCCGTCTCATAGGAGAAGCGGAAATCGCCTTTCTCCTCCTCGCAGAGCCTCACGACCTCACGGGCCAGATCCTCGCCGCCCTTGCCGCCCTCGGCCCAGACGGTAGACAGAACCGTGTTGACCCCGAGCTCGCGGCATTTGTCGATAATGAAGCCGATCTCGGCATCGGTATCGGTCGGGAAGCGGTTCACCGCCACCACGCAGGGCAGACCGTAGACATTCCGTATGTTGGACACGTGCCGGAGCAGGTTCGGGATGCCCTTTTCAAGCATCTCGAGGTCCTCGTTGGCAAGCATGGCCTTCGGCATGCCGCCGTGCATCTTCAGCGCGCGGACGGTGGCCACGATGACGACCGCATCCGGAACAAGGCCCGCCATGCGGCACTTGATGTCGAGGAACTTCTCCGCGCCCAGGTCCGCACCGAAGCCGGCCTCCGTGACCGTGTAGTCGCCCATCTTCAGGGCGATCTGCGTGGCCATGACGCTGTTGCATCCGTGGGCGATGTTCGCGAAGGGGCCGCCGTGCACGAAGGCGGGGGTGCCCTCGAGGGTCTGAACCAGATTCGGCTTGAGCGCGTCCTTCAGGAGCGCGGCCATGGCGCCGACTGCCTTGAGGTCGCCGGCTGTAACGGGAACGCCTTCGTAGCTGTAGCCCACGATGATCTTCGAGAGTCTTTCCTTGAGGTCGGTGATGGAGGTGGCAAGGCAGAACACCGCCATGATCTCACTGGCAACGGTGATGTCGAAGCCGTCCTCACGCGGGGTGCCGTTGGCCTTTCCGCCGAGACCGTCCACCACGAAGCGCAGCTGCCTGTCGTTCATGTCGACGCAGCGCTTCCACGTGATCCTGCGGGGGTCGATATGCAGGGCGTTCCCCTGCTGGATATGGTTGTCGAGCATGGCAGCCAGCAGATTGTTCGCGGCCCCTATGGCGTGGAAATCGCCGGTAAAGTGGAGGTTTATGTCCTCCATCGGCACCACCTGGGCGTATCCGCCTCCTGCAGCGCCGCCCTTGATGCCGAAGACCGGTCCGAGCGAGGGCTCACGCAGAGCCACTATAACGTTCTTGCCGATCCGGCTGAGACCATCCGCCAGGCCGATGGTGGTGGTCGTCTTGCCCTCCCCGGCGGGGGTGGGCGTGATCGCCGTCACAAGAACAAGCTTTCCGTTGGGGCGGTCCGTCTCCTTCAGGATCGCCGGATCGACCTTTGCCTTGTATCTGCCGTAAAGCTCGAGATATTTCTCATCGATGCCCGCGCGAGCAGCTATCTCGCCGATGGGTCTGAGCTCGCATTCCTGCGCTATCTGGATATCGCTTTTATACTCCATGCTGCACCTCACTTAAAGTATTTTACCGCTGCTTCGAACATGCGGAGTTCATAGTTTCCGGGAACATTGCGGTAGAGGCCTCTGCCCGTGCGCTCGGCATGGCCCATCTTTCCGAAGACCCTGCCGTCCGGAGAGGTTATGCCCTCTATGGCGAAGGCGGAGCCGTTCGGATTGAAACGGATGTCTGCGCTCGCGTTTCCTTCAAGGTCCACATACTGTGTGGCGATCTGCCCGTTCGAGGCGAGAGCGCGGATGAGTTCCTCTCTCGCAAGGAAACGTCCTTCACCATGGGAGATCGGCACCGAAAAGACCTCTCCGGGTTCCGTCAGCGCCAGCCACGGCGACTTGTTTGAAACCACCCGTGTATGTACGATCTTCGACTGGTGGCGCCCGATGGTGTTGAAGGTCAGGGTCGGGCTGTTTTCGTCCGGATCGATGATCCTGCCGTAGGGCACGAGCCCCAGCTTGATGAGCGCCTGGAAGCCGTTGCAGATGCCGCAGATCAGTCCGTCGCGGTGCTCGAGGAGCTCCGTGACTCCCTCGCTGACAGCTGCATTGCGGAAGAAGGCCGTGATGAATTTGCCAGAGCCGTCCGGTTCATCGCCTCCCGAGAACCCGCCGGGGATGAAGATCATCTGCGAATCCCGCAGTCTGCCGGCAAACAACTCCACGCTGCGCTCTATCCCCTCGGAGGAGAGGTTGTTGATCACGATGATCTCGGGTTCTCCGCCCGCATCTCTTACCGCGGCCGCACTGTCATACTCGCAGTTCGTGCCGGGGAAAACGGGAATGAGCACGCGCGGCTTCGCGGTCTTTGCTGCGGGAGCGACGCGGCTTTCGGCCTTGAAGAGGAAGTTTTCCATCGGGCCTTCAACCGCCGGGATATTGCAGCTGTATACGCCCTCGAGCCTGTTCTCGTAGATTGAAAGCAATCCATCCAGCGGTATCGCCTCTTCGCCGAGACGGATCGTTCCGTCCCCGGTGACCGTTCCGATCAGCTCACCGGCATCCGCATCATCGGTCTCGAGCAGGAAGGCGCCGTGATCATAGCCGAAAATGCGGTCGGTCCATATGCCGTCCGCAAAACGGAATCCCAGACCGTTGCCGAAGCACATCTTCATCACGCCCTCGGCGATGCCGCCATGTCCCGGCGTCCAGCAGCTGAAGACTTTTCCGGCGCTCATCAGCGCGGTGACGCGGGAGAACACATTCAGCAGCGATGCCGCAGCAGGCAGTCCGTCCGGGCCGTATTCCGGGGCTATGCGGACCAGACTGTGTCCGGCGGCCTTGAATTCGGGAGAAATGATCTCATCCGTTTTCCCGGTGGTGACGGCGAAGGAGACGAGCGTCGGCGGGACGTCGAGATCCTCAAAGGAACCGCTCATGGAGTCCTTTCCGCCTATGGCGCCGATACCGAGCTCCATCTGTGCGCGGAAGGCTCCGAGCAGAGCCGCGAGGGGTTTGCCCCAGCGGGAGCTGTTTTTACCGAGACGCTCGAAATACTCCTGAAAACTCAGGTAGACCTCGCTGAAGGAGGCCCCCGTCGCGATGAGCCTGCAAACGGATTCGACTACGGCCAGATATGCGCCGTGATACGGACTCTTCTCCGTGATGAAGGGATCGAAGCCCCAGGCCATCAGCGAGCAGTCGTCTGTATGTCCGTTCTCAACGGAGATCTTCTGCACCATGGCCTGTATGGGCGTAAGCTGATATTTGCCGCCGAAGGGCATGAGCACCGTGCCCGCGCCGATGGTAGAATCGAAGCGCTCGCTCAGGCCGCGGCCCGAGCAGCAGTTGAGATCGGCGGCGAGTATTTCATAGTTTTCTGTGAAGCTCCCCGTGACCTCGCGTCTGAAATCCTCCGGAGCCACACATCTGGCAGAGATATGCTTGCCGGCGCCGTTGGTGTCGAGAAAGGCCCTTGAGATATCCACGATGGTCTGTCCGTTCCAGCGCATGGTGAGTCTCGGATCGGCCTTCACCTTTGCCACCGGGCAGGCCTGCAGGTTTTCCCCCGCCGCAAGGGCGAGGAATCTGCCGGCATCCTCCGCCGCGACCACAACGGCCATGCGCTCCTGGCTCTCGCTTATGGCGAGTTCGGTACCGTCGAGGCCCTCGTACTTTTTGGGAACGGCGTTGAGATCGATATCCAGTCCGTCGGCCAGTTCGCCGATCGCTACGGATACGCCTCCTGCGCCGAAGTCATTGCAGCGCTTGATCATGCGGCTTGCCTCGGCATTGCGGAAAAGGCGTTGGAGCTTACGCTCCTCGGGCGCGTTGCCCTTCTGCACCTCCGCGCCGCAGGTCTCCACTGAACGGACGTTATGGGCCTTGGAAGAGCCTGTCGCCCCGCCGATGCCGTCGCGGCCGGTGCTTCCGCCGAGAAGGATGACCACGTCTCCGGGCTGCGGGGTCTCCCTGCGCACGTTCTTTTCCGGTGCGGCGGCGATGACCGCGCCGATCTCCATTCTTTTTGCCGCATAGCCCGGATGGTAGAGCTCGCTGACCATTCCCGTGGCAAGGCCTATCTGGTTGCCGTAGGACGAATAGCCCGCTGCGGCGGTAGTCACGAGTTTGCGCTGGGGCAGCTTGCCGGGGATCGTCTCGCTCACGGGGACGGTCGGATCAGCCGCACCCGTAACGCGCATCGCTCCGTAGACATAGGAACGCCCCGAGAGCGGATCCCGGATGGCCCCGCCTATGCAGGTGGCAGCGCCGCCGAAAGGCTCGATCTCCGTGGGATGGTTATGGGTCTCGTTTTTGAACAGGAGCAGCCACGGCTCCTTCACCCCGTCCGTCTCCACATTGATCTTAACGGTGCAGGCGTTGATCTCATCGCTCACATCGAGCCGGTCGAGCATGCCGTTCGCCCGCAGGTGCCGCACCGCTATCGTCGCGAGGTCCATCAGCGAGACGGGCTTGTTCCTGCCGAGCTCTTTCCGTACCGCGAGATAGTCCTCATAGGTCTTCTGCAGCAGAGCATCCTCAAAGCGCACATCGTCGATCACCGTGTTGAAGGTGGTATGGCGGCAGTGATCGGACCAGTAGGTATCGAGCACCCGGACCTCGGTTATCGTCGGATCCCTGCGCTCGGAGCGGAAATACTCCTGGCAGAAGGCCGCGTCATCCGCATCCATGGCAAGCCCCATTTCCGCGATCAGCTTCTCAAGTCCGCTCCTGTCCAGAGCCATGAAGCCCGTCATGGTCTCCACCTTTTCGGGAACAGTATAGTCGATCTTCAGCGTTTCGGGCTTTTCAAGAGAAGCCTCCCGCGCCTCCACCGCGTTGATGACATACTTTTTGATCTGCGCCAGTTCCTCCGTGCTCACATCACCGTACAGCGCATAGAGTCTCGCCGAGCGGACAAGGGGCCTCTCGCCGCGGGAAATGATCTGGATACACTGGGCGGCCGAGTCCGCGCGCTGATCGAACTGCCCCGGCAGATACTCGACGGCGAACACCTGCGAGCCATTGAGATCGGGCTCGGAATACGTGAGGTCGACCTGGGGCTCGGAAAACACGGTTCCGACGGCATAGCTGAAGAGTTCCCCGCTGATATCCTCCGCATCATAGCGGTTGAGCAGCCGGACGCGCTCCAGTCCCCCGATCCCCAGCAGAAAGCGGGCATCGTTCAGAAGCGCCTTTGCCTCGTTATCCAGACCCGGTTTTTTCTCTACAAAAATTCTGTAAACCATATTATGTAACCTTATCTGTCTTTTCAGACGTCCTTCAGCGCCTGCAGGGCTCTGCGGCCTATGTCGCTGCGGCAGAAGGAATTATCGAAACGGACCTGTTCGGCGACAGCATAGGCTTTCCCGATCGCCTCGGATAGTGTGTCTCCCACGGCGGTGCAGCCGGCCACTCTTCCTCCGTTCGTTACGAGGTTTCCGAACTTGAGCGCGGCTCCCGCCACATAGACTTTGTCCCGCACCGCATCCGGAATCATCAGCGGGAAGCCTTTTTCATACTTTCCCGGATAGCCTTTTGATGCGAGGATCACACAGCAGGCGTATTTGTCCGAGAACTTCACTTCCGTATCCGCCAGCCGCTCCTCCGTCACCGCGAGCATCACCTCCAGCAGGTCGCTCTCGAGCAGGGGCAGCACCACCTGGGTCTCGGGATCGCCGAAGCGGCAGTTATACTCAATGACCTTCGGGCCGTCCTTTGTTATCATCAGGCCGAAGTAGAGACAGCCTTTGAACTTTCTCCCCTCGGCGTTCATCGCTGCCATCGTCGGCAGGAAGATCTCCTTCATGCAGCGTTCTGCCACGGCGTCCGTGTAGTAGGGATTCGGAGCGACCGTACCCATGCCGCCGGTATTGAGGCCCGTGTCGCCGTCTCCGGCGCGCTTGTGGTCCATGGAGGAGACCATCGGAACAAGGGCTTTTCCGTCGGTGAAAGCCAGCACGGAGACCTCCGGACCTTCGAGGAACTCCTCTATGACCACGCGTTCCCCGCTTTTTCCGAATTTTCCGCCTTCCATCATTTCCTTCACGGCAGCCTCGGCCTCTTCACGCGTCTGGGCAATGATCACGCCCTTTCCGAGCGCAAGGCCGTCCGCTTTGACGACTGTCGGCAGGGGTGCGGTCTTAAGATACTCAAGTGCGTCGGCACAGCTGTCGAAGCTTTCAAAGCGCGCCGTGGGGATGCCGTATTTCTTCATCAGCTGCTTTGCGAATATCTTGCTGCCCTCGATGATCGCGGCTTCGGAACGCGGTCCGAAGCACGGGATACCGGCCGCCTCGAGCGCATCGACACAGCCGAGGACAAGAGGATCGTCCGGGGTGACGACCGCATAGTCCACTCCCTCACGGACCGCGAACTCCACGATCTCCGGGATGTCCTTTGCGCCGATCGGCACGCAGACGGCGTCGCCCTTCATGCCGCCGTTTCCAGGCAGGGCATAGATGCAGCTGACCTTCGGATTTTCCTTCAGTTTGCGGATAACGGCGTGCTCACGGCCGCCGCCTCCGATGACCATCAGTTTCACGGCAGCCTCCGATCAGTGATGGAACAGGCGCATGCCCGTGAAGGCCATGACCATGTTGTAGCGGTCCGCCGTCTCGATGACGTTGTCGTCACGGATGGAGCCGCCCGGTTCCGCTATGTACTGCACACCGGATTTTCTGGCTCTTTCCACATTGTCGCCGAAGGGGAAGAACGCATCGGACCCGCAGGTGACGCCGCTCTGTGTGGCGATCCAGGCCTTCTTCTCCTCCGCGGTGAGTACTTCCGGCTTCACCTTGAAGATCTCCTGCCACGCGCCCTCGCGGAGCACGTCATCGTGTTCATCGGAGATATAGACATCGATGGCGTTGTCTCTCTCCGCCCTCTTGAGGCCGTCGACGAACTGCAGGCCGAGCACCTTGGGATTCTGGCGCAGAAACCAGTTGTCCGCCTTCTGGCCGGCAAGGCGTGTGCAGTGGATGCGGCTCTGCTGGCCGGCTCCAACGCCGATGGCCTGCCCGTCCTTCACGTAGCAGACGGAATTGGACTGGGTGTACTTGAGCGTGATGAGGGAGACGATCATGTCGATCTTCGCCTGCTCCGGAAGCTCTTTGTTCGCCGTGACGATGTTATGCAGGAGGCATTCATCTATTTTGAAATCGTTATGGCCCTGCTCGAAGGTGATGCCGAACACGTCCTTGCATTCCTGCTTCGCGGCCACATAGTCCGGGTCGATCCGGACAACGTTGTAGTTTCCTTTTTTCTTGGTCTTGAGGATCTCGAGAGCCTCGTCGGTATAACCGGGGGCTATGATGCCGTCGGAGACCTCGTCCTTGAGGTAGGCCGCCGTCGCCGCGTCACACTCCTCGCTGAGTGCGGCCCAGTCGCCGTAGGAGCAGAGCCTGTCGGCTCCGCGGGCGCGGATATAGGCACAGGCTATCGGAGAGAGCACCGCGTCATCGGCCACGAAATAGATCTTCCGGTCGGTCTCGCTGAGCGGCAGACCCACGGCCGCTCCCGCAGGAGACACGTGCTTGAAGGACGCTGCGGACGGAAGGCCCGTGGCCTCCTTCAGCTCCTTTACGAGCTGCCAGGAATTGAAAGCGTCGAGAAAGTTGATGTAGCCGGGACGTCCGTTCAGGACCGTGATGGGCAGCTCGGAGCCGTCCTTCATATAGATCTTCGCGGGCTTCTGATTCGGGTTGCAGCCGTATTTGAGTTCGAATTCCTTCATGTGATCAATCCCCCAGATGTTTATTGAACAGTTTCACTTCTCCGTTCACGTTCGTGTACAGAGAGACCTTGTTGTCTTCGTTAAGCGCCTTCCAGACCTCCTCGGGCTCCGGCATATCGATCTCAAGCGGCTCGCCGGTGAAGCTCGGGAGCGGGGACCCGTCGCCCTGATAGGTGCTTATGAAGAAGCCCTTGCCTGCGTCACAGCCCTCATAGCTGTAATAGCAGCGGAGGCAGCGGCCGTCCACGCGCTTGAGGATGGACAGTTCAAAGCTGCCGTCGGCGTTGAGGATGGCGGAGATGCGCGGGGTCCAGTTCGGGCCGTCCGGCTCGTACTCTCTCGTAGCGAGAGCGGCGCGGAAATCGCCGAACTCGCAGATGGTGTCCGTCTGGTTGCCGTTTGTCACCACAAGACTGTCACCCATGCTGCGGACCGGATTGTATATGATGAGGCTCGGATCGACGACCTTCGAGCTGTCGAAAGCCTCGGTACGGATGCCGTCGTCGGTCAGGGAGAAGATCCTGTTGCGGCTGTTCTCGCTTCTGCCCATGATGAAATAGTAAACGCGGTCACTGCTCACGGCTATGCCGCGGCCGGGATAGGGGTTGTTTCTGAGGAATCCGATGAAATCTGTCATTTGAGGCTCTCCTTTTCTTTCATGATTTGAGATGAGACCAGTTCCGCCGCTTCGGGGAGGATGACCCATTCGGCACGTTCCATCACCCGCTTCTGCAGACTTTTCGGTGTGTCGTCCGGCAGGACTGGCACCGCCTTCTGCAGGATGATCCTGCCGCCGTCCGGGATCTCGTTAACGAAATGAACCGTTGCTCCGGTGACCTTCACGCCGTATTCCAGGGCCGCCTCGTGGACCTTGAGTCCGTAGAAGCCCTTGCCGCAGAAAGACGGGATCAGTGAGGGATGCACGTTTATGATGCGCTTTTCATACTGTTTCACAAAATGCTCGCTGAGGATGCTCATGAAGCCGGCGAGGACGATGAGGTCTATGTCATGTTCTTTCAGGCATGCGAGCATCGCCTCTTCAAAGCTCTCCTGACCGCCGCAGTCCTTCTTCGTTATGCACACCGCCTCGATCCCCGCGTCTTTCGCGCGGGTGAGCGCATAGGCCACGGAGTTGTTCGAGAGCACAAGGTCGATCTCTCCGCTTTTCAGCACGCCGCTTTTCTGCGCGTCGATAAGCGCCTGAAGGTTGGTGCCTCCTCCCGAGACGAGGACTGCTATCCTTGTTTTATCCATCGCTTTCTTTTCCTTTCACAAGTCCGAGCAGGGGGATAAACAGCCCGCCGGCGCTGTTCCCGAGCACCACAAGGAACAGGAACAGCAGGCTCCCGGGCCTGAACATCGCGCCTGCGAGCGCAAAATAAAACATATCCGCTATGGAGTGTTCAAACCCCGAGAGCACGAAGACGGGAATGCAGAAGAGGATCCCGAGCACGGATTTTTTGCTGTTGAAGATCCAAACTGCGACATACATCAGGATGCCGCACAGGAAGCCGCGAAGC
Organism: Oscillospiraceae bacterium; assembly: GCA_017434755.1. Classification (GTDB taxonomy): domain Bacteria; phylum Bacillota; class Clostridia; order Oscillospirales; family Oscillospiraceae; genus Limivicinus. The sequence continues at coordinate 22,613 of JAFRER010000022.1, forward strand.
AGAGTCTGGTACGGCAGCTGCGCCAGACGCGCGCCGCAGGCATTCACGGCAGCCTCTCTGAGAGCGGGCACGGCCGCGCCGATGATCAGGCCGAACAGAAGCGTGCCGATGAAATTCCCCGCAAGGCCCGAAAACACCTTTATAAACATAGCGGGACTGTGGTCGGCAATGAGGAAGCCGACTTTGCCCGTATAGAGGTTGAAACCGAAATAACAGATCGCCAGCAGCGCGATGCAGAACAGCAGCGCGCCGGCATAGCGGTTATCGCAGGAAAGAAGCACGGCTCCGCCGAAGGATACCATCATCCCTGCGAGCACGCCGTCCGTGAGTCCTTTCAGCACAGGCATATCCTCTCCTCTCCCGCCACGATCTCACCGATACCGTATGCCCCGACACCTTCTTCCTTCAGGACGCTGACCGCGGCGTCCGCCGTATCCGCCGATACGATGAGGCTCATGCCGACGCCCATGTTGAAGGTATTGAACATATCCCGTTCCGGGATGTTCCCGGCACAGGCGATGAGGTCAAATACCGGGAGCGTACGTACGGAGGCTTTCTCTATTTTTGCGCAGAGCCCCTGCGGCACGGAGCGCGGGATGTTCTCGTAGAAGCCGCCGCCGGTGATATGGCTGATGCCGTGGATCTCCGCTTCTGCAAATGCCCGCAGCACGGGTTTCACGTAGATGCTTGTGGGGATGAGCAGCGCCTCGCCGAGGCTCATGCCGAGCTCCGGCACGTCTCTTCCGAGATCGACGTGCTCCACGTTGAAGACCTTGCGGACGAGGGAGTATCCGTTCGAATGGATGCCACTCGAAGGCAGGGCGATGATCACGTCGCCGGGACGAACGGCGTTTTTATCGAGGATCTTCTCCTTATCGACAACGCCCACGGAAAAGCCCGCGAGATCGTAGTCGTCCGGAGCCATGGTGCCGGGATGCTCGGCAGTCTCCCCGCCGATGAGCGCGCAGCCGGCCCGCACGCAGCCTTCCGCCACGCCGGCAACCAGCTGAGCGACCTTTTCGGGGATATTCTTCCCGATGGCTATGTAATCGAGGAAAAAGAGCGGTCTCGCGCCGCAGCAGATGATGTCGTTAACGCACATGGCGACACAGTCGATGCCGACAGTGTCATGTCTTCCCATGAGCTGGGCGATCCGCTGCTTGGTGCCGACGCCGTCGGTCCCGGAGACGAAGACCGGCTCCTTCATGCCGGAAAGATCCGGCGCGAAGAGGCCTCCAAAGCCCCCGATGTCCGACACGACACCCGGAATATACGTGCGCTCGACATGCTTTTTCATGAGCTTCACGCCCTCATAGCCGGCTTCTATATCGACTCCGGCAACGGCGTAGGAAGCGGACCAGGAACGCTCCATATCGGCTCACTCCTCTCCTGTCCAGCAGTAGGTGCAGATCTTTTCGCGGTCTATACCGATGGCCTCGAGCAGGCCCTCCATGGACTGATAGCCCAGAGAGTCAAATCCGAGCTTCTCGCAGATCGCTTGAAGCAGGCATTTGCCCCGCTCCGTGCGGGAATCGGCATATTCCTCAAGGTGTTTCTCCCCTTCCTCGCCCTCCAGTTCCAGGATGGTGCTTCTTGCGAGCAGATCCCTGTCCGAGTTGCTGCGGGAGAAGTTGAGGTATTTGCAGGCGTACATGATAGGCGGGCAGGCTGAGCGCATGTGCACTTCGGCCGCGCCGGATTCATACAGGAAATCCACGGTGCTCTTGAGCTGCGTGCCGCGGACGATGGAATCATCCACGAAGAGGAGCCTCTTGCCCTCAATGAGCTCGGGGACCGGGATCATCTTCATCTTCGCCACCTGATCGCGCTCGCCCTGATTGGAAGGCATGAAGGAGCGCGGCCATGTCGGCGTGTATTTGACGAAAGGCCTTGCGAAATGGCTCCCGCTGTGGTTGGCATAGCCTATGGCATGGGGCAGGCCGGAATCCGGGACGCCCGCCACATAATCGACACGAGGGAAAGTCCCGTTGATCTTTTCATCGCGGGCCATGATCTCGCCGTTGCGGTAGCGCATGAGCTCCACGTTCTTGCCCTCGTAGTTGGAGTTCGGATAGCCGTAGTAGGTCCAGAGGAAGGCACAGATCTTCATCTGCTCGTTCGGAGGCGAGAGGGTCTCATAGCCGTCCTCATCGATCCGCACGATCTCACCCGGACCGAGCTCATAGATATCGTCGTAGCCGAGCTTGTGGTAAGCGAAAGATTCAAACGCCACGCAGCAGCCGTCGGCGTTCTTTCCCACGAGGACCGGAAGTCTTCCGAACCTGTCGCGGGCGGCGATGATCTTCCCGTCCGATGTCATGATCAGGATGGTCATGGAGCCGTCAATGAGCCGCTGCATGTTCCGTATGCCCTCGACCATGTCGCCGCTCTCATTTATCAGGGCGGCAACGAACTCCGTCATGTTCACCCTGCCGGAGCTCATGGCCATGAACTGATGGCCCGGATCGGAGAAATACTCCGAAACCAGCTGCTCAATATTATTGATCTGTCCCACGGTCGTAATGGCATACAGGCCGAGGTGAGAACGGACGAGCAGAGGCTGCGGATCTGCGTCGCTGATGCAGCCGATGCCGCTGGTGCCGTGGAATTCGGCCACATCCTTTTCGAATCTCGTCCGGAAGGGGGAATTGGCTATGGAGTGGATCTCCCGGTTGAAGCCCGTCTCCCTGTCCCAGATGGTCATGCCGGCATTACGCGTGCCCAGATGACTGTGGTAGTCCGTTCCGAAAAACACGTCGAGAACGACGTCGCGCCTTGAAACAGCGCCGAAGAATCCGCCCATCAGGCAAAAAAGAGCTCGGAGAGCGTCATCGGGTCGATATACTCACCGTTCTTGTAAACACGCATGTTCCCGGAGGCGATCTCGTCTATGAGCATGACCTTGCCCTCGGCGTCATAGCCGTATTCGAACTTGATGTCATAGAGCACAAGGCCGCGCTTTTCCATCTCATCCGCGACGATGGCCGTGATCTTTTTGGTCATTTCCTTTATCTCGTCATACTGCTCGGCGGTCATGACGCCCAGAACGATGAGCCCGTCTTTGGTCACGAGGGGATCGCCCTTGGCGTCGTTCTTGAAGGTCATCTCCACATAGGAGGGCAGATCAGCGCCTTCCTCGATATACTCGCCGTAGCGCTTGATGAAGGATCCTACCGCCTTGTTGCGGCAGACCACCTCGAGCCCCTTACCGAACACCTTGGCAGGGAGAACTTCCATGGTGGTGTCCTTCAGATCGGCGCTGACGAAGTGGGTGCGGATGCCGGCGGCGTTGATGATCTCAAAGAAGTAGATCGACATGCGGAGATTCACATCCCCGACGCCCTCGATGGTGAGACCGACGGAATTCTCGCCCGGATCGAACACGCCGTCTTTGCCTGTGCAGTCATCCTTGAACTTGAGAAGATAGTTGCCGTTTTCGAGTGCGTAGACGTTCTTGGTCTTTCCGGTGTAAACGAGTTTCTGTTCCATTTTGATTCTCCTTTATAACAATAATTCTTAACAGATCTTACAGGCGTCCGGTTATGCCGGCGTCCTTGGCGAGCACCGCTTCGGTATCGGCGGCGCGTTTCGCGGCAAGCCTTTCGGCAAGCGCTTTGTCTTCCACAGCGAGGATCTGCGCTGCGAGCAGCGCGGCGTTCGTCCCGCCGTTCACCCCCACCGTAGCAACCGGGATGCCCGAGGGCATCTGCACGGTGCTGAGCAGGGCATCAAGTCCGTCAAGGACGGGGCCCTTGCAGGGGATGCCGATGACCGGCAGGGTGGTGTTCGCGGCGATCGCACCGGCCAGGTGCGCCGCCATGCCCGCAGCGGCTATAATAACGCCAAAGCCCATCGAGCGTGCTGAGAGTGCGAACTCTCGCGCCTCGACGGGCGTTCTGTGGGCAGAGTATACATGTACCTCGAATTCGATTTCAAGTGCTCTGAGAGTATCTGCTGTTTTCTGGATCACGGGCAGGTCGCTGTCGCTCCCCATGACGATTCCGACTTTCTTCATGCATGCCTCCATATTCATAAAAAAGCAAAATCGGGCGCACTAAGCTCCTGTGAGTTCAGTGCGCCCAGACGGTCGGCTCAAAAACGATCTCGCGTTCCTCCGCGGTGCTCCGCGATAATCCGTCAGTCGCGTGAGATCTCTGAAACTGATTGGATTATACCATGCCGTGAAAGAGACCGTCAATCTGACAGAAAAACCAAAAATCACATGCTCGGACAGACGGTTTGTGGAGGATGTGACCTATTGCGCCGCAACAGGTTTACGTAATTTTCCAAACAGCCGGAGGCGGTGGATAAGGAGGCATTTCAAAAAGTACAAAACCGGTTCGCGAGCCGTTCCGTCAGACGATATGACTCTTTCTGCAATAATAAAGCTGGCGGGCAGGCCCGATCTGTGTTATAGTGATTTATAATAGCAACATATAATATTTTAGATGTACAAAGTTCTTCGTTGCAGGAGATCTGCAGACGTTCACGGGTGACTGATGCAAGTTGGAACAGCTTGAGGAAACACTGACGATACCGGGCGGATCAGGGAAAATGTTCGGGAAGGGATCCCGGTCCCTTGCAGAACAGCGGATAAAGCGGACGCAGGCGGGAGAGAGCAGCATGAAAAGATCATTGATTATCACTGTGAACGTGGCCATTATGGCAGCCATACTGGTCTTCGTCGTGCTTTATACCCGTTTTGAAAGCAAAGATGCCTACGGCAGACAGATAGAGCATTTTGAGAATACGACCATCACCATGGAGCACGTGACGGAGAACTATCTTGAGGGAGAACAACGCGTTTGTGATGTCTGGGCAAAATATATCAACACAAATGCAATGTCCATGGAAGAAGCCGCGGAGTTTATCCGGGAATCGCATGTTCTTTCGAAGAGTTCCGCACATCTCATCTATCTGGACACGCTCACAGGCTTATCAACCCGTCCGAAGCAGGGCACTGCCGATGACTACCATGTTTCCTATGAGAAACTGGATTTCCTGAAAGACATTGGTTGGATCCACGATCTGGGGGAATCCATCAACATTACCCGTGCCTACACAAATCCCGTCAACGGCGAGCAGGCGCTGGCATTCTGCAACAGAATCTCTCTGCTTGGTCCGGATGGCAGGACCCTCACTCCCGCGGTTTTGCTGCGCGTGCTTCCGATCTCCGAATTGGAGCAGAAGTGGGTCTTCCCGCAGGTGGTATTTGAGAACGCGGAGCTCTCCATCATCGATGCGGACGGCGATTACATCCTCAAAGGCTATTCCTTTAAAAATGCCAGCTTTTTTGAGTTTTACAGATCGTATAATCCCGTGGATGCAGCATCCGCACAGGAATTGTTCGGCACAATCACTTCATCGACCGGCTCTGTCTCCATGCTCAACTCGCATGGACAGGAGTGCCGGCTTGCCTTTACTCCGGTCACCGCGACTGACGGCTGGACACTGCTGAGCATCGTGCCTGCCGGAGATCTTAAAATCGATACAGAAAACTGGCTTCTGATTGCTGTCATCTCCGTCGGCCTGCTGATCCTTTTCATTATTGACCTGTTTTATATGAGCCAGTTGAACAAGCGGCTCAAACTTACCGCCCGGGAAGCGGAATCCGCCAATAAGGCAAAGACAGATTTTCTATCCACCATGTCACACGACATCCGTACGCCGATGAATGCCATCATCGGCCTTACAACTATTGCCGAGAAGAATCTCGGGGATGTGGATTCAACAAAAGAAAGCCTCCGGAAGATCAGTCTTGCCGGCAATCATCTGCTGACCCTGATCAACGACATCCTGGATATTTCCAAGGTGGAAAGCGGAAAGCTGAAACTGAGTCCTCTGACCTTTTCCATTGTGGAAACAGTCGAGAACCTCGTGAATATCTCACAGCCGATGATCAAGGAGAAGAACATCGAATTCAGCTTTCATATCGATCAGATCGAGAAGGAGTACCTGTATACAGACCAGCTCCGTCTGAATCAGATCTATATCAACATCCTATCCAACGCCATCAAGTACACGGAACCCGGCGGGCGTGTCAGCGTCGATCTGCGCGAGGAAAAAAGCGATAAATCGGACTGCATTAAGCTGACCTATTCTGTAGCCGACACGGGCATCGGTATGAGTCCGGAATTCATAGCAAACATGTATCAGCCTTTCTCACGCCAGATAGACAGCCGTGTCAACAGCATTCAGGGGACTGGCCTCGGTCTGGCCATTACGAAACAGATGGTCGAACTCATGGGCGGAACGATCGATTGCCAGAGCGAGCAGGGAAAAGGGACGACCTTCACGGTTGTACTGGATATCCCTGTGGCCGACAGGCAGCGGGATGATATGCAGCTTGATCCCATTGACGTTCTTCTCGTCGATGACGATGAAATCATGCTTCAGACGGGTGCCGATACCCTTGCGTCTCTCGGAGCCACGGTGGATCTGGCCCAAAGCGGTCTGGAAGCACTCGGCATGATTGAGCACAGGCACCTTTCCGGGAAGGATTACGGTGTGATCATTGTTGACTGGAAGATGCCGGAAATAGACGGTATTGAAACGATCACCCGGATCCGCTCTGAACTGAACAATACCATCCCGGTTTTACTGATTTCCGCTTATGACTGGTCCGACATTGAGGATAAAGCGAAGGAGGCGGGCGCGAACGGCTTTGTCAGCAAACCGCTCTTCCGCTCCACGCTCTACGATAAGATCAACGATCTGATCGGGAAAGAGTCCAGATCGCAGGAGCCGGAGGAGGATTATTCTGATCTGAAGGGGCTTCACATTCTTGTAGCCGAGGATAACGACATCAACTGGGAGATCATATCTGCCATGCTCGGTATGTTCGGGATTACTGCCGACCGTGCGGAAAACGGGCGCGTGTGCGTGGATATGGTGCGCAGAGCGGCGGCCGGAAGCTATGCGCTGGTCTTCATGGACGTGCAGATGCCGGAAATGAACGGGCTCGATGCTACCAGAGCGATCCGGAGACTGGAGGATCCCTGGGCATCTTCCATCCCGATCGTTGCCATGACGGCAGACGCTTTTTCCGAAAATGTAACGGAATGCCTGAACGCCGGAATGAACGGGCATATCGCAAAACCTGTCGATATCAAGCTGGTCATCAAAGAGATTCGAAGAATCAAGGAGGGAAAGAACAATCCATGAGAAAAACGATGTGTATGTTTTTAGCGGTGCTGATGATCCTGGGTCTTGCCGCATGCGGCTCAAAAAAGCAGGAAGAGAAGGCGGAGGAGGGCTTTCGCCCGGCGTTGGACACTTCCGCAAGCTGCAAGATCAGCGTTGTCGGCAATTACAGCAACTTTGAGGCTCTGGAGGCCGAATTTGACCGTTTCAACGAGTACTATCCCAATGTGGAACTGACGTTCACGAAGGTCGACGACTATAACAATATGATCGGCACGGTCCTGGACGGAAACGAAGCTCCCGACATCTATGTCAGCAATTCCTGGATGTACGGCCGCGAGCAATACAAAGCTTCGATCGATCATGCCGAGGATCTGTCCGATCCGGCGCTGGGTCTTGATCTGGCCTGCATCCGTCCCAACATCATGCTGAAGACGGACGACGGCACGCTCCCCATGGTCCCGGTCTTCTCCAACACCTATGGCATGCTCGTAAACAACGACCTCTTTGCCAAAGAAGGTCTGAGCATTCCCACGACCTATACGGAACTGGTTGCCGTATGTAAGGCGTTTCGTGAAAAGGGCTATGAAACCCCGATGATGGGCTTCACGAAAGAGGAGACGACATCGCTTTTCACCGTGACGAGCTATCCTTTCTTCTGCGGAACCGTGGCAAATGATGCGGAGGCCGTCGCAAAACTGAACGCTTTAGACCCCGCTGCCGGCGAGTATATGCGGCCTGCCCTTGAAAAGATCGTACAGTTCCTGAACGACGGCTGTACGGACCCGGATGCCTGCGCAGAGATTGAAAACAACTATGAAGCGGTGATCCTTCGCTTTTTTGAAGGCGACATTCCCATGATGACTTGCACCGGAGATACCGTTTCAGGTACGAAGAAACGGGAGAGCCGTTCCGAGGCGTTTACCGCCGATCCCTTTACCTACACCTTCGTTCCTGTTCCCATAGCAGACGACGGAGCTTATTTCCTTGATATCCCGAATCTGCAGTTTTCCGTCAACAAAGAATCTCCCGATCTGGCCATGGCCAACGAATTCATGCGCTTTCTCGTCACTTCGCGGGAGCTGAACGAGATGGCACAGAGCAAAGGTCTTTTATCCCCGACCAAAGATCTGTCCTTTAACAACATGTATGCTGCCTTTGGGAACATACCGGACGCCCGGATCCTCTCGCCGGAAGAATTCGGTCTGACGGATGACGCTGTCCTGCAGTTCAGACGGGCGGTCTACGCGGTCTGTACAGGTGCCATGACCGTAGATGAGGCAATTGCACAATTCGGCAGTTTCTGAACAGTTATGAAAACGATTTCGGTCTGTATGAATCTCGGATGATTTATACAAACCGGTTCTGCGGCAGGCTCTTCACAGGACTGTTCGACATCCCATAAGGTGAGGAGAACGATGATGAAACAGATTGAGCTTTTTTATCTCAGCGCCTGTCCCTACTGCAAAAAAGCGAAGAAAGCAATCGGCGAGCTCCTCGAGGAAACGCCTGCCTATTCGGCCATCGCCATCCGATGGATCGAAGAAAGCCTGGAGCCGGAGCTTGCCGGAAGCTATGACTACTACAACGTTCCGTCCGTCTTTTACAAAGGGAAAAAGCTCTACGAAGCAAAGCCCTTCCACGATTACGACACCATAAAGGACAGCATCCGGAAGGCTTTTGACAGCGTTCTTGCGCAATAAACACTCAAAAAAACCAGCAGGGATCTGCCGAATCGGCAGATCCCTGCTTTTATTATTCAGATAGAAGACTTCAGTTCAGATACTCCAGAAGAGCAGCCCCGAAGTTGCCGGCCGTGACATTGGGAACAAAACTGACGTTCTCCTTTGCGAGAGCGCGGATGCTCTCGTCGTCTGTCATGACGCGCTCGGCGGAATCGATGAGCTTCATGAAGGAGGCATACACATCGTCCGCAGTGACGGTGCTGCCGGCCTTGGGCGTGTAGTAATAATCGATCAGGGCTTTGGAATTTGCCTCAAGCGCGGCCTTGTTGACCGGAAGTCTTGAACTGTTCGCCGCCTGATAATCTTCTGTCAGGAAGGTGCGGATGAACTCCCATGCTCCGTCCTTGTTCTCGCCCTTGGCATTGATCGCATAGCCCTTGCTGATATCCAGCATGTTTCCGGAGCCTTCCTCAACAGGCAGACCGACACAGGAGAGCGGCTTTCCGATCTGTGAATAGGCGGAAGCTATCTCAGAAGCATTATTGACCACTATTCTCGCCAGCAGCTGCTGCCCTGCATTCACACGCTCGAAGTCGTCCGCCGGGGTGGCAGGCGGCTTCAGGCCGGCAAGTGCGCTGACGCTGAGTCTGGACAGGAATGTATCACCTTTGAAAGTGGGTTCCGCGCTGAAGAAATCCACATAGTCCGGCACACATGCCAGATAGTCATTGAGTATGTCAAACTGGTTGTAATTGAGAGAGAACACGCTGGGATTGGCTCCGCCGAGCTTCTTGCGTGCATCGTTCAGGCCGACGAAGGAGATCCTGTTCTCATTCCCGACCATAGCAGACAGTCCGACATAGGTCAGCACGGAGAAGTCCGAGGCGGTATAGTAGAGCTTGCCGTCGAACTCGCAGGCTTTCAGGACGGAAGGCACAAGGTCATCCTTTGAGACCAGCTCGTCCTTCTCGAGCCAGGGATAGAGATCCTCGAAAGCGCCCGCGGCAGAAAGCTCATTGATCTGACCCTCGCTGAACTGGGCAACATAGATGACATCCGCGGCCGTTCCGGCCTTTATGTCATTCAGCAGCGTCTCAGCTGCGGCAGCGGTGTTTCCCGAGGAATTGTATACGGAGTAGTCTATGAGCTCAATCTTGAAGTTCGGGTCGATGCTGTTGAAATCGATGATGTTGTACCAGAGGCTGTAATCGGGATCGGTCGCGGCGATGGTGAGCTTGGTCCTTGTGTCCGTTTCAGCCGCGATACGCCGGATATCGACCTTGTTCACGGTGCAGGAATCATAGAAATACGACCAGTCGTATTTGACTGCGGTGACCGTACCGTCGTCCTTGAGTTTGATCGCCTGGAGCTCATCATACACGATGCCGCTGTTGATCCAGTTGAAGAGCTTGTCGGCTTTCTTTTCACTGATGCTGTAACCGTAGAAATCGGTCCCGCAGGTGTAGCAGAAATCATAAAAGCCCGCTCCCCTGATCAGCTCCCCGCCGTAAACGACGCCCGGTATGGAGTATTCCTCGGTCTTGCCTTCGGCAAGGGCATCTATGACGACGATCTTGTTCGCATCGGCAACATAGGCGGCTACCCTGCCGTCCTTCAGCCTGACCAGACCGTCCTCGCCCATGCCGTCGATCTTCTGCTCGCTGACTTTTTTGCCGCTGTAATCATAGAACTCGCAGCCGTTTTTGACAGCGATCACGATCGTGTCGCCGCTGCCCAGGACCGCGCCGCCCCTCATGTTCACGGATCCCACACCGTCAAGTCTGGATGAGGTGAGCATCGTGCCGTCCTCTGCGACGGTCCTGACATAGTAGGAGCTGTGATAGGTATAGGTCCCGTCGGAATTGGCGCTGTATCCCTCAACGTTTTCAAGCAGGACGAGCCTGTTGTTGGAGTCGATGTCGAGGAACACGGGCGTGCCGCTGATGCCGTTCTCCGTAGCGGGAGAATACTCTGCGAGATAGGTCGGTTCCGTGCCGGAAAACAGGCAGATCTTCGCGCTCTCGCCGTCGTCTATGGACGCATACAGGCCGTCATCCGTATAGCGGAGGACGTGGAATGTCTCACTGCCCTCATAAAGGACGGTGTCGTATATCAGGGAATAGAAGAAATCCCCGCTCAGGATCTCGTATTCATCTTCATCGCCGCCCTCCACCGGTACCACCGGCACATCGGAAACAGGCACATCGTTGATGATCTGAGGCTCCTCGGTCTTTTTGCCGCAGCCCGCGCTGATCAGCATGAGCAGGGCAAGCAGAAGAGCAATCATCGAAATGCTTTTTCTTTTCATGTATACAACCTCCAGTTTATCACCAGAACGTTCGGTATTCTCAGCAGCCGCAGCCGCATTCTCCGTCTCCGGAACCGCAGCCGCAGTCACATTCTCCCTCTTCGGACCCGCAGCCCCCGCAGCTTCCGCCGCAGCCGCCGCAGCCTCCTCCGCAGCTTCCGGCGCCTTCTCCGATCACGGGGAGCTGACCGGTAACGAGCATATCAGCCGCGGTATCCGCGTCTCCGCAGTATCCTGCGACCGGAACGATGCCGTAGCTGAGCAGGAGCGCCTTTGCCTCAGGGCCCATGTTCCCGCTCATTACAGCCATAATGTCCTGCTCCTTCATCAGATCGGCCATGGCCTTATGGCCGTGCCTGTCCGAGCAGTCTATGAGGACCTTTCTGCAGTCGTCGATGGTCTCGCCGTATTCATATACCGCGAACATCTCGCAATGGCCGAAATGCTCGAAGATCTCGCCGGTATCTTTATTGTAAGCAACAGCTACTTTTACCATTATATCTCCTTCTCGAGGAAATCGGCAAAGCCGGATATGACGGCTCCGTCAACGCTCTCGACCTTTCCTTCATCCACCAGCGCCGACACAGCGGGATCCACGGGGATCCTCGCAGTATGCGCGATGCCGAAACGCTCCGCGACAGCCGCGACCTTGCTCGCGCCGAAGATCTCCAGTTCCTTTCCGCACTCAGGGCACTTGAGATACGACATGTTCTCAACGATGCCGAGCACGGGGATGTTCATGAGTTTTGCCATGTTCACGGCCTTGGAGACGATCATGCCCACGAGGTCCTGCGGCGTGGAAACGATAATGATCCCGTCCACGGGGAGAGACTGAAACACCGTAAGCGGCACGTCGCCCGTGCCGGGAGGCATGTCCACGAACATGTAGTCCACATCCTGCCAGAGCACATCGGTCCAGAACTGGGTAACGGCGCCCGCGATGACAGGCCCTCTCCAGACCACCGGCTCAGTCTCGTTTTCAAGGATGAGATTGATGGACATGATCTGCATGCCCGTTTCCGTCGTGACGGGAAGGATATAATCTCCCATGCCCGTGGCATGGCCTTTGATCCCGAAGGACCGCGGGATGGAAGGGCCGGTGATGTCCGCGTCGAGGATGGCGGTGTTATGGCCGCGGCGCTGCATCTCGGAAGCGAGCAGGCTCGTGATGAGAGACTTTCCCACACCGCCCTTGCCGCTTACGACGGCGATCACTTTTTTGACAGATGAACCCTCATGCAGGTCCTTATGAAAATCGACAGCCCTTTCGGAGCAGTTTTCGCTGCAGGTGGAGCAGTCGTGTGTACATTCGCTCATATCTTGATGAATCCTCCGTTCCAATAGTCACAAAAACAGCAGAAAATGATTTACATAATCTGTTGTATCTATATATTATAACTCTTTTTACGCAATAGTCAAAGCTTTATTTTCCGGATCGCCCTGACGAGATACATGGCCGCGACGCCCGTAAAGGCGCCCGTCAGGATGCCGGAGACGATCAGCAGCGGCAGATAGACGAGGATCCCCGGCGTTTTCACAACGAGCACGCAGACGATCATCTGTCCGAGATTGTGCGCGACAGCGGCGATGATGCTGATCAGCCACATCCTGTTTTCCGGAACGGGTCCCTTGAGGGCGCACATGACGGCATAGGCGAGAAGCCCTCCGAAGGCGCTGAACAGGAAGCTCGACGGGCTGCCGGCGAATACCGCCCCGAGGATGATCCTCATCAGCAGTACGAGGCCGGCCTCTTTTCTCGAAAGCAGATACATCGCCACAAGCGTGATGATATTCGCAAGCCCGAGCTTCACGCCCGGCACGGGAACGATCGGCGGGATCTGCGCTTCGATGATGAAGACGATCAACGCAGCTGCGGTGAGGACCGACATGAATGCGATACGCTTAGCTCCACGCATCGGTATCACCGCCTTCTATCCAGATGATGAGCCTGTGCGGCATGCAGATGATCGGGAGGCCGGCCTCCGTCAGTCTTCCCTGAAAAACGCAGATCTTATCCGGGCAGTCCGCCGAGGAGACGGATATCGCGCCGCGCTCCACGAGGACGGTATTCCTGCCGTATTCCGTCTCGATCTGCAGTTCGTACGGCTCTTTCACCCTTGACAGGTCAATCCGCTTATACTCCACGCCGTCGATGCTGATCACGGCGATCGTCCCCGCCGGAGCGAACAGGACAAAAGCGAACCAGACCGCGAGGCAGATGACGACCACGGCGGCAAGCAGCAGTATGATCTTTTTCGTACTCATTTTCATGGGCTCATTGTAGTTTAGGCGCTCTTTATTGTCAATGCTTCGAAACATGTGATATAATATTGTGATTATATCAAAACCGCTGAAGGGAGATGTGAAAAAGAGCATGGATTTTTTCGATTATATGCTTGTTCTTTCAAAATACGCTCTGATCATATTCTCCCTGATCGTCATAGAGCGCGCTCTCCGCTCCATGCTCAGTGAGAAATACGACGACGAGATCTGGGCTTACGTTCGATCGGGAAAGGAGCGCGTTCCCGTCTGTCACTGGGAAAACCTCATCGGCAGGTCTCCGTCCGCGGATATCCGGGTCTATGCGCCCGGAATATCCGGCGTGCATGCGGTGCTTTGCCGGAACGACAAAGGTCAGTGGAAGATCTATGACGTTTTCTCCCGGGGCGGCGTATGGATCAATCAGCTGCAGGCGGGATACGGCGGAGCCCCGGTCCGGGACGGAGACGTGATCAATCTCGCCGGCACGCGCCTTACGTTCATTGAACTCGAGGGCGAAAAGATTGGAAAACTTGAAAAGAAACGCAGCGTCGCCGGCAGCCGGGTCTTTCCCGCGGTCACGCTGGTCTGGCTTACGCTGTTTCAGAGCACGCTGCTGATGCAGCTTCTTATGAGCTGTGAGCCGGATTATTCCGGCCGGATCAGTCTCGCTTTCGTCTCCGTCATCGTACTGCAGTGGCTCTGCTTTACGGCCATGCGCATGATCAACAAATCGGGCTTTGAGCTCGAGACGCTCGCCTTTTTCATGACTTCGATCGGCATATCCGTTGCCGCCTCCTCCACGCCGGAGGACATGTACAAGCATTCGATCCTCGTGATCGCGAGCGTTTTCCTGTTCATTCTCTTCGGCTGGTGGCTGCGGAACCTCAAACGCGCCTCGTCCATGCGCGTTCCCTTCGCCATGATCGCGGGCGTGCTGCTCGCTCTCAACCTCTTTGCCGGAAACTCGATCTTCGGAGCAAAAAACTGGCTGACCATCGCCGGATACTCCTTCCAGCCCTCCGAGTTCGTCAAGGTGTTTTATATCTACGTCGGCGCCTCCACGCTCGAACGCCTGTACATGCGGCAGAACCTGTACGCGTTCGTCGGTTTTTCGGCGCTGTGCGTGACAGCCCTCGCTTTCATGGGCGACTTCGGTTCCGCCCTCGTCTTCTTTGTGTGTTTTCTGGTGATCTCCTTCATGCGCTCCGGCTCCATCGCCACCGTGGTGCTGTCCATCTCCTCCGCGGTCATAGCGGGACTGATGGCGGTCAGCGCGCGGCCGTATGTGGCGCAGCGTTTTGCGACCTGGGGGCACGCCTGGGAGGACGTTTTCGACAAGGGTTACCAGCAGGTTCGGACGATGTCCGCCGCGGCAGCCGGAGGTCTCTTCGGCAAGGGCGCCGGGAGCGGCTGGCTGCAGAGCATCGTCGCCGCCAACACAGACATGGTTTTCGGCGTGGTGAGCGAGGAGTTGGGTCTTCTCATAGCCCTGAGCGCCGTGCTCGCCATTGCCGCCATCGCGGTGTTTGCCGTGAGGAGCGCGAGGCACTGCAGGAGCGCCTTCTATTCCATAGCCGCATGCGCCTCTGTGACGATCATGCTGGCGCAGATGGCGCTGAATATTCTTGGTTCCATGGACATCCTGCCGTTCACGGGCGTCACTTTCCCCTTCCTGTCCAGAGGCGGCTCATCGCTTATCTCCTGCTGGATGCTTCTCGCCTATATCAAGGGCTCTGACAACCGCCGCGAGGCGAGCTTCGTGGTGCGGAACGCGGAGAATTATACGCGGCCGGAAGATCCCCGTCTCAAGGATGAGGGGGTCTCCCGCGATCCGAAGCCGGCGGAGGTGAAGAAAGCATGAAAAAGATAACACGGCGTGCGATCTCCGTCCTGCTCATCATGGCGCTGGTGCTTTTCGGCGTCGGCGTATATGTCGTGAGACTTCTGGAATACGGGGATTCCTGGGCCCTTTACTTTTCGAGACTCAACTCCGGATCGAGCGGTGTGCTCCACGACCGAAACGGCGAGCTGCTCGCGGAGTTTTCGCGCAACGGCTCGTTTTATGCCGAGGACGCGCTTACAAGGAAGGCCTGCTTCCACATTCTGGGCGACTACGAGGGCAGGACGGGTTCCGGCCTCATCCCCGCCTTCACGGAGGGCATAAAGGACTACAGCATCTTTACCGGCACCACCCACTCGCAGGATTATGAATTCAACCTCACGCTGGATGCCGCTCTCAACCGCGCCGCCTACGAAGCCATAGGCGAGGACAGGGAGGGCGCTGTGCTCGTGTGCAATTACAGAACGGGCGAGATCCTGTGCATCGTCTCCGCGCCGAGCACGGATCCGCTCTTCTACGATCCCGATCCGCCCGCCGGCACCTACATAAACAAATGCCTCAACGCGACCTTTGTTCCCGGCTCCGTGTTCAAGCTGGTGACCTCCGCGGCCGCCATCGAGACGGTAAGCAACATCTGGGACAGGCAGTTTTTCTGCGAGGGCGAAGGTGAGATCGCGGGTGTAAAGATCGCCTGTGTCGACCCGCACTGGACCACGAATTTTCGCACCGCCCTGTCCAATTCCTGCAACTACGCTTTCGCGCAGATCGCCGTGACCGTCGGGCAGGACAACATGAAGCGCTATGTGAAGGAATACGGCTTCACGGATAAGCACGAGCTCAACGGCATCACCACCGCCGCCGGCAATTTTGAGACCGCCTACATGGGTGATCCCGAGCTCGCCTGGGCCGGGATCGGCCAGTGGACCGACCTGATCTGCCCCTATTCCCTGCTCCGCTACGTATGCGCGATCGCAAACGGCGGAACCCTGATCGAGCCGTATATCATAGAAGGAACGGAGACACAGTCCGTGCAGCTGATGAATCCCTCTACCGCAGACACGCTCCGAGACATGATGCGCTTTAACGTCACGGACCATTACGGTGAGGACCGCTTCCCCGGCCTTGCCATGTGCGGCAAGTCAGGCACGGCGGAAGTCGGAGACGGCACCAACAACTCCTGGTTCACGGGATTTCTGGACGATGAAGAGCACCCCTACGCCTTTGTGGTGCTCATTGAAAAAGGCGGCTACGGTCTCGCCGACGCGGGGTCTGTCGCCAATACCGTCATGTATACCGCGGTAAGAAAATAACACTCCGGAGAAGCTATGACAGATATATCGGTCAACTCACTCGTAAAATCATTTGAGATAGGCAGCAACATACTGGATGGTCTTTCCTTCAGCGTCGACTCCGGCGAACACGTCGGGATACTGGGGCCGAACGGCTGCGGAAAGACCACTCTTTTCAGGATCCTCACAGGCGATATCGGCTTTGACGCGGGTTCCGTTTCCGTCGTGCCTTCCAAACGGATGGGGCTTATCTCCCAGATCCCCTCTTATCCCGAGGGTTATACCGTTGAAGACGTGCTCAGAGGTGCCCAGAAGAGACTGTATGATATCAGCGGCCGCCTCGACGAGCTCAGCACCGAGATGGAGACCGTCCCGTCCCGCAAGCTCATAGACGAATACGACCGCTTGCTCGACGATTTCCGGCGTCTGGGCGGCTATGAGATGGACAATGAGCGCAGCCGCGTGGCAAACGGGCTGGACATCCCCGAAGCGATGCGCGCTCAGCTTTTCGACACGCTGTCCGGCGGGGAAAAGACGAGGGTAAACCTTGCACGGCTCATCCTTGAGGACACGGACATCCTGCTTCTGGACGAACCCACAAACCATCTGGACATGCATGCCACCGAGTGGCTCGAGGAATATCTGTCGCACTTCGGCGGCACGGTGCTCACCGTGAGCCACGACCGGTATTTCCTCGACCGGGTGGTGAAACGCTGCATTGAGATCGTGGACGGAAAGGCCGAGTTCTACAGCGGGAACTACAGCTTTTTCGTTGCCGAACGGCAGCGCCGCTTCGACGAGAAGCTCAAGCAGTACGAAAAGGATCAGGCCAAGATCGAACAGCTCACCCGCGCCGCGGAACAGATGCACCTGTGGGCATTTATGGGCAATGACAAACTCCACAAGAGGGCCTTCTCGATGGAAAAGCGGATCGAGCGGCTCTCCGCGAGCGAAAAGCCGAAAGAGGCCCGGAAGCTCGATGTGCGCTTCCGGCAGAAGGGATTCTTCGGGGACGAGGTCGCATCCGCGGAGAATATCTCCAAATCCTATGGGGACAAACATCTTTTCAGCGGACTGAGCTTCACCGTCACGGGCGGTGAGCGGATCGCCGTGATCGGTGACAACGGGACAGGAAAGACCACGCTGATGAAGATGCTCAACAACGAAGAACAGCCTGATACGGGTCTGATTAGGCTCGGCCCCTCCGTGCGGAAAGCATATCTGCCGCAGATCGTGCGTTTTGACGACATGTCCAGAAGCCTCTACGATACCATGATCTATGAGTGCAAGGCCCAGCCGCAGCAGGCACGTGACAGACTCGCCGCCTTTGGATTCCGAGGGGAGGACGTCTTTATTCCTGCGGGAGCCCTCTCCGGCGGAGAGCGAAGCAGACTGAAGCTGTGCATGCTGATGGGGAGCGAGATCAACCTGCTGATGCTGGACGAGCCCACGAACCATCTGGATATCGCGAGCCGGGAGTGGATCGAGAGCGCGCTCTCGGACTATTCGGAGACCCTGATATTCGTCTCTCACGACAGATTCTTCATAGACCGCTTTGCGACGAGAATCTGGGACTTCCGGGAAGGAAAAGTGATCGATTTCCGCGGGACGTATTCCGAATACGGCGAATGGAAGGACCGGCAGGAGGTATTCACCAGAAACGCCGTCCGGCAGCAGAAGAAGGAAACACCGCAAAAGCGTGAAGCCCACCGCGGGAATGACAGAGCCATCGAGAAGACCGAGCGCGAGATCGAAAAAGCCGAGAGCCGGCTGGCCCTTCTGGAAAAGGAGGCGGAGGAGTTCGCCTCGGATTATCAGAAACTGATGGAGATAGAGTCCTCAAAGGCCTCTCTGCAGACGGAACTTGATGCCCTGTATGAAAAGTGGGAGGCACTGAGCTCATGACCGGTACAGCTGCTTTCTCCTGGTGGGCTGCTCCCGTGCTGCTGATCCTGATGGCAGTGGTCTTCCGGTATTTCATGAAGGGCTATTCCTACATCGCCCATCTGCTCACGCTGAGTGCCCTGCTGATCGTGCTGTATCGCTGTCTGCCGCAGGGCGCCAGCCGTGTCCTTACATGGATCCTGATTGCCGGGGCCGTGCTGTTCACGGTATTTGAAACGCCGGTGCTCCTCCATTCCCGGACAGACAGAGACTGCGGCAGGAAATATCTGATCGTGCTTGGCGCGGAAGTCATCGGGACGCGTCCTTCCCGCTCGCTCCGCTATAGGCTCGAAGCCGCACAGCGCTATCTGGAGCGCTTTCCGGAGAGCGTCGCCATCGTGAGCGGCGGCAGAGGCCGGAACGAGGACATCAGTGAAGCGCAGTGCATGTTCGCGCAGCTCTTCGCCGCAGGCATATCTCCCGGGCGCATCATCACGGAAGAAAAAGCAGAATCGACGATGGAGAACCTCTCCTTCTCCTTTGACCTCATCCGTTCCCTCGGGGACGAGCCTGACGGAAACACCGCGATCCTCTCCAGTTCCTACCATATCTTCCGGGCAAAAAAAATGGCGCGGTCTCTGAAAGTCCGCGCGGCAGGCGTGGCCTGCTATCCGGGCAATCCCCTGCTCGCGGTGAATTTCTTCATACGCGAGGCTTTCGGAGTGGCCCATCTCCTGCTGTTCGGCAGATAGAAAAGCAAAAACGGGAGGCAGCCTTTTGACTGCCTCCCGTTTTTTGTTTTTAGGTATTATTTGTTTTTCAGGATAACGTCGTGGCTGCCGCCCTCCACGATGCTGACCGACGACACGATCGTAAGCTTGGCGTTCTTCCGGAGATCCGCCAGATTGGTCACACCGCAGTTGCACATGGTGGATTTGATCTTGTGGATGCTCATCTCCACGTTGTCATGCAGCGGTCCGGCGTAGGTGACGTAGGAATCGACGCCCTCCTCGAAGCTGAGCCGGCCCTTTCCGCCGAGATCGTAGCGCTGCCAGTTCCTTGCCCTGTTCGAACCTTCGCCCCAGTACTCCTTGACGAAGGTGCCGTTGATCATGAGCTTTTCCGTCGGGCTCTCGTCGAATCTGGCAAAGTATCTGCCCATCATGAGGAAATCCGCACCCATGGCGAGTGCGAGGGTCATGTGGTAGTCGTACACAAGGCCGCCGTCCGAGCATACGGGAACGTAGACTCCGGTTTTCTCGAAGTATTCGTCCCTCGCGGCGACCACCTCGATGAGCGCCGAGGCCTGGCCGCGGCCAATGCCCTTGGTCTCCCTTGTGATGCAGATGCTTCCGCCGCCGATGCCGACCTTAACGAAGTCAGCGCCCGCCTCGACGAGGAAGAGGAAGCCGTCCCTGTCCACGACATTGCCAGCGCCGACCTTTACACTGTCCCCGTAACGGCCGCGGATGAACTCAAGGGTCTTCTGCTGGCGCCAGGTGTATCCGTCGGAAGAATCGATGCACAGCACGTCCACTCCCGCATCCACAAGCGCGGGAACGCGCTGTTCGTAGTCTCTGGTGTTGATGCCGGCGCCTACCATATAGCGTTTCTTCTCATCAAGGATCTCGTTCGGGTTGGCCTTATGCTCGGAATAGTCCTTGCGGAAAACGAAACTGACGAGCCTGCCGTTCTGATCCACGATGGGAAGCGAATTGAGCTTGTGATCCCAGATGATGTCGTTGGCCTCTTTGAGACTGGTCCCGTCCGGGGCCGTGATGAGCTTTTCCAGCGGCGTCATGAATGAGGAGACGGGGGTGGCCACATCCATGCGGCTCACGCGGTAGTCCCTGCTGGAGACGATGCCGAGCAGCTTTCCGTGCTCCGTCCCGTCCTCGGTGACGGCAACGGTGGAAAATCCATTCCTTTCCTTGAGTTCAAGAATGTCCTCCAGAGTCTGGTCCGGGCGGACATTGGACGCGCTCGTCACAAAACCGGCCTTATAGCTTTTTACCCTTGCGACCATTGCGGCCTCCGACTCGATGCTCTGGGAGCCGTATATGAACGAGATCCCGCCTTCCTTGGCAAGGGCGATGGCAAGCGTATCGTTCGAAACCGACTGCATGATGGCGGAGGTAAAGGGGATGTTGAGATAAATAGAACTCTCCTCACCCTTTCTATATTTCACGAGCGGAGTCCTGAGGTTTACGTTTGCGGGCGTGCAGCCCTCCCCGGTAAAGCCCGGGATCAGAAGGTATTCGCTGAAGGTCCTTGAGGGTTCATTGTAGTAAAAAGCCATCCTGTTCTCCTTTACACTGTTTCTTTCTGACTGCTGAGCCCGCACAGGCGGGTCCGGCTCCCGTTCGGGATGCTGTCTGTTTTGCAAAAATTCGCAAGGCAGTGCCCTGCGAATTTTTAGTTCATTTATTGAGGTAGCTCCTGACCAGCTCCTGAAGCAGATCGTCCCTGTCGACATGGCAGATGAGCTGACGCGCGTTGTTATAGTTGGTGATATAGGTCGGATCCTCGGAAAGGATATAGCCCACAATCTGGTTGATGGGGTTGTATCCCTTTACCATAAGGGAATTGTAAACGGAATTGAGGATCTCCTTCATCTGGGTCTTTGAATCTATGGCTGTAAATTTTCTGGTCGCGTCTTCCAAACTGCATCACTCCCCTATAATCAATTCTTATTAAATGATTATAGCAGATAGCAACCAATTTAGTAAAGACCTGCAGGCAAACTTTTGACAGAAAAAACCTTTACCGGATGACCGCTCCGTATTTTTCGCTGAGCGCCTTCAGGATGCTGTCCACGGTCTCCTCCGCATGGTCGTCCGTGAGGGTCTGGTCATCCGCCCGCATCGTCAGCGAGAATGCCACGGACTTCTTGCCGGAAGGTATGCTGTCTCCCTCATAAACGTCGAACAGCTCGCACTCCCGCAGATACTGTCCTCCGGAGGAAAGGATGCATTCAGAAAGCCTTCCTACGGGGATCTCCCTGTCGCAGAGGACCGCGATATCACGCGTGACGGAGGGGAATCTGGGCAGCGGCCTGTAGACCGCCAGATCTTTCCTATTGGCATATACCGCGTCGAAGCTCAGCTCCGCGCAGTAGAATTCGGAATCCACGCCGTAATTGTCCATCACCTTCGGATGGATCTGTCCGAAAACACCGACCCGTTTACCGTCGAGATACACGGCGGCGCATCGGCCCGGATGGTAGGACGGGTTATCCCTGTCCGCTTCGAAGCGGAGAACGCCCTTGCACATGTCGCCGAGGAGCGATTCGATCCAGCCCTTTACGGTGAAGAAGTCCACACCGCCGCCATAGGCGCCGAAGGAGATCATCCTTGGTTCGTCGGCCATGCCGTCATCCCTCTTGAGATAGATCCTGCCAATCTCATAAAAGGCCACGGACTTGTTTCGGAAATTGCAGTTTCGCGTGAGGATCTCCAGCATGGATGGCAGGATGGTGGTACGCATGATGGAGGTATCCTCGCCGAGGGGATTGAGGATCCGCAGGCTGTCTCTGAGGGGACTGTCTGCCGGAATGCGGATCTTGTCGTAGTATGACGGGCTGATGAAGGAATAGGTTATGATCTCATCCATGCCCATGCTGCGGCAGATCTCGCCCACTCTCCTCTCACAGAGCTGGAAGTCGGTGAAGCCTCCGCAGCTGCTGATGGCGCCGGTGAACTTCGTGGGGATGTTGTTATAGCCGAAGAAGCGCGCGACCTCCTCCGCGATGTCGGAATAATGCTCCACGTCACCTCTCCACGAGGGAACGGTGATCAGGTCGCCGTCAACGGTGAAACCGAGATCCTCAAGGATCCTGACCATCTCTCCGGCGGTAAGCTCCGTGCCGAGCAGGGCGTTGATCTTCTCCGGTTCAAGCTTCAGCGTCGTCTTTTTCACGGGGTTCGGGAGGACGTCTATGATGCCCTCGACGACTTCGCCCGCACCGAGCATCTCCACGAGCTCGCAGGCCCTGTTCACCGCGTCCACCGTGTTCTCTATGTCAAGGCCTTTTTCAAAGCGGGAGGACGCATCCGTCCGCATGCCCAAGGAAGTGGCGGTGCGCCGGATGGAGGGACCGTTGAAGCAGGCGCTCTCGAAGAGCACCATCGCGGTGTCACCTACGATCTCCGAGTTCTCGCCGCCCATGACGCCCGCTATGCCTACCGGCTTTTCCCTGTCGCAGATGCAGAGCATGGAGGTACTGAGCTCACGCTGCGTGCCGTCGAGGGTCCGCATGGTCTCTCCCTCGCGGGCGCATCTCACATGGATCTCGCCGCCGTCCACGCAGGCAAAGTCGAAGGCGTGCATCGGCTGGCCGTACTCGAGCATGACGTAGTTGGTGATATCGACTATGTTATTGATGGGCCGCATGCCGGAATTGCGGATCCTCTCTCTCATCCACTCGGGCGAGGGCGCGATCTTCACGTTCCGGACCATACGCGCGGTGTATCTCGTGCAGAGCCTGTCGTCCTCTATGACGACCTTCGCCAGCCCGTTTATATCTCCTCCGGCCTTTGCCTCCACAACGGGCTTATGCAGTTTCAGCTGTTTGCCGAAGGTCACAGCCGCCTCTCTGGCAAGTCCTATGACGCAGAGGCAGTCGGGGCGGTTGGGAGTTATCTCGAATTCCACGACGTGGTCGTCCATGCCGAGAAGCTTTCCGATATCGTCTCCGGGCACGCAGTTTTCACGGAGAACAAGGATGCCGTCGGTGATGCAGTGCGGGAACTCCTCCTGCTTCGCCCGGAGATCCTCAAGGGTGCAGATAGCATCTTCCGCCGTGTTGTAGGCAACCAGATCGCCTTCATGGATGTTGGAACACTCCGTCACGGTCACCGCTTCGGGTTCGAGCGAACACTTCCAGAAACCTTCTCCGGCGTTCTCCACTTTGATCGCTTTTGCCGTGATCACTTTGCCGAAGATCCTGTCGCCCGGCTTTATATCCGCGGATATGGAGGGCTTATCGGGATCGATCGGATGATAGTCGTTGAGAAGGGCGGCCGGAACGATCGTGGCGTAGGGGAAGTCATGGAGCGTGCAGTCGAGCTCTTTAAGAGAGCAGAGCATTCCGTCCGATTCCACACCGCGAAGCTTTCCCCTCGTGATCCTCGCGCCGGTGGGTAGCAGGGAATCATGCAGGGCCACGGGAACGACATCTCCGGCATGGACGTTCCATGCGCCGGTGCAGATTGTCACAGGGGACTCTCTGCCGATGTCCAGTTTCGCGACGAGCATATGGTCCGAATCCGGATGCTTTTCGAGCGAAACGATCCTTCCCGCGACCACGTTTCTGATCATCTGCGAAAGGTCCTCGGTCGTCTCGACCTTGGAGCCGGAGACGCTCATCGCCTCCGTGAAACGCCTGTCCCCGCATTCGGAAAGGGGCAGATTGATGAATTCATTGAGCCATTTTCTTGACAGTTTCATTTGTTTCTCCCCTCCTTTCAGAACTGCTCGAGGAAGCGTCTGTCGTTTTCGAATATCAGACGCAGGTTGTTGATCTTGTATTCGCCGAGGGCGAGCCTCTCAAGCCCCATGCCGAAGGCCCAGCCCGAGTAGACATCGGGATCTATCCCGCAGCCGGCGAGCACTTTCGGGTGCACCATGCCGGCGCCGAGGACCTCGATCCAGCCCTCTCCCTTGCAGGTGGGGCAGCCGACGCCGCCGCACTTGTGGCACTGGATGTCAAGCTCGCAGCTCGGCTCGGTGAACGGGAAGTGGTGCGGACGGAAGCGGGTGACGGTGCCCTTGCCGTAGATCTTCTCCACAACGAGGTTGAGTGTGGCCTTCAGATCCGCCATGGTGATCCCCTTGTCGATGACCATGCCCTCGATCTGGTGGAACATCGGCGAATGGGTGGCGTCCACCTCGTCCTTCCTGTAGACCCTGCCCGGGGCGATCATCCGGATGGGGAGCTCCTTGGTCTCCATCGCATGGATCTGCATTGGCGAGGTCTGGGTACGCAGAAGGATGGAACTGTCCTCCGTGAAGTAGAAGGTATCGGTCCATTCCCGGGAGGGATGCCCCTCATCTATGTTGAGCTTTGTAAAGTTATAGTCTGCGAGCTCCACCTCGGGTCCGTCGACGATCTCAAAGCCCATGCCGATGAAAATGTCCTTGATCTGATCGAGAACGTTGTACATCGGGTGCTTGTGACCGAGGGTCTGTTTCTTCCCCGGCAGCGTGACGTCGACCGATTCCGCTATCAGCCTGCGCTCCATCCTGAGCGCGGAGATGACCTTGTTCCGGTCCTCTATAGCCTCTTCGATGTCCTCTCTGAGTTTGTTGGCGAGCTGGCCCATGGCGGGGCGCTCCTCCGGAGAGAGTTTCCCCATCTGGCGCAGGATCGATGTGAGCTCTCCCTTCTTTCCCAGATATTTCACTCTGAGCGATTCGAGAAGCTCCGCGTCCTCGCAGTCGAGGATCGCTCTGATCGATGCTTCCCTGAGGTTTTGCAGCATTTCCTTCATTCTTGTTCCTCCATGAAATAAAAAAAGCCCCCGTCCCATACAGGGACGAAAGCAGAACTTCCGCGGTACCACCCGGTTTCGGCAAATATGCCGCACTCGAAAGGCTTATCGCGCCTCTGACGCCGGTGATTGGCCGGTGCTCCCGGGCGAACCAAGCGCAGCGTTTCCGTGGAGGCTTTCAGCCGGCGACCTCCGTTCTCTTTCGGCAGCATCACGCTATTTTCCCGTTCTCCGCATTAACAGGCATTACTATAGCACAGGCTCCGGAAAAGTGCAACGCATATTTGACCGCCGGTCCAAAAGTGGTATAATAAGCAAAAAACAGCGAACAGGAGCGGCAAGATGGACGATCTTCAGAAACGGAGCTGGGCGGAGATCTTCACGGACAGCATCCGCCACAATTACAGAGCGATACGGGCCGAACTGCCGGAGGGATGCCGGTTCCTCGGGGTGGTGAAGGCGGACGCCTACGGTCACGGTGCGCTGCGGGTCTCGCAGATCCTTGAGGAGGAGGGTGCCGACTATCTGGCGGTCTCCTGTCTCGACGAGGCTCTCGAGCTGCGCCGCGGAGGCATTAGGATGCCGATACTCATCCTCGGCCACACCCCGAAAGAATATGTGCGCGTGCTCATCGAGTACGATATCACGCAGACGGTCACCTGTCTTGCGAAGGCGCTGGAGTTCAGCGAAGAAGCCTCGCGGCTCGGAAAGACGCTGAAGACCCATATCAAGGTCGATACCGGGATGTCCCGGCTCGGTTTCCTGTGCGAGGGCGAGCACTTTGAAGAGGGCGTCGCAAACATCGTTGCCGCCTGCACGCTCCCGGGACTCGAGACGGAAGGCATCTTCACGCACTTTTCTGTATCGGATGAAGACGGGAATGAAAACAGGGCCTATACTCTGAAGCAGTTCGCTCTTTTCCTGTCGGTGATCGAAGCCGCCGAAGAGACGGGAAAGATCCGTTTCGCGATACGCCACTGCGCCAACAGCGGAGCTGTCGTCAATTATCCGGAGACCTATCTGGACATGGTGCGCCCCGGTCTGCTGCTCTACGGCTACGGAGACACAAGCGGCCGCTTCGGCCTGAAGCCCTGCATGCGGCTCGTCACCACCGTGAGCACTATCAAGTACTACAGCTCCGGGACGGACGTGAGTTACGGGCGGCACTACACCACGGATAAGCTCACCCGCATGGGCGTGCTGGCGATCGGCTACGCGGACGGGCTCCCGCGGGCCAGCAGCGGCAAGTGCAGCTACGCCGTGGCAGGCGGGTCCGCGCCGCAGTGCGGAAGCATCTGCATGGACATGTGCATGGCGGATCTTACGGGGCTGCCGGAAGTCGACGTCGGCAGCGAGGTGGAGGTCTTCGGCGAGAAAAACAGCATTTATGAAATATCCGATGCCGCCGGCACGATCCCGTATGAACTGCTGTGCGCCGTGTCGAAAAGGGTGCCGCGGGTCTATAAATAGATGCCGCCTCTTTCGCTCTGCTTTTTATTGACACAGCTGACGCTTTGTGTTACTTTTTAACGCAGAAACAGCTTGCATTCCTCAGCGGAATGTGCTTTTCCGATTATTATTAAATTGAGTAAGGAGTAAATATCATGGCGGATTTTGACTTTAAAGAGAAATTTGACGATTTCAAGGATGATGCAATAGACACCTTTGGCGATTTCAAGGAAGAGGCGGGTGAAGTCTTCCAGGAAGCCCGCGCTGCTGCAAGAGGAGAAAGGCTTGACAGTGCCGATACCGTCGGCGGTGCCGGTTATCGCGAGACCGCTCCGGTGAGCAAAGGAAAGGCCGTCGCCGCTCTCGTATTAGGCATCGTTTCCATTGTCTTCTCCTTCTTCGGTTACAGTGCTATCATCGGCATCATCCTCGCGATCATCGGTCTTGTTTTCGGCACGAAGGCGCGCAAGCAGGCGCAGACCGGACTTGCCACGGCTGGTTTCGTTCTCAGTCTGATTGGCCTGATTGCAAACTCCATCGGTATTATCTGCGCGATTGCCTGCGTCAGCGGTCTTGCGGCAGCAGGTTACTCCTACTGAGTCCGTTCCGTCCGAAGCGCAAACATGCATCCGACATTTGAAATACTTGGACTCAGCATTCCCGCCTACTGGCTGTGCACGATGGCCGGTGTTTCAGTTTGTTCGGTAACTGCCCTATTCCGGCACAGAAGATTTGAAGAGCTGCAGGAGGTGGATATCACTAACTCCGCAGCTCTTCTATTCATAGGAGTCCTGATCGGAAGCAAGATCCTGTATATTCTGACCATCCTCCCGATCCTGATCCGGAACCGGCAGCTGCTGCTCGGTGATCTGAAGCTGGCGTACGAAGTCATCGGCGGCGGGATGGTGTTTTACGGCGGTCTGATCGGCGCGCTGGTCACGCTCCGGCTGTACGTCCGGAAGTATCATCTGGACAGCCGCTCTTTCTTCGATTATTTTGCCCCTTTGTTTCCCCTGTTCCACTGCTTCGGCAGGATAGGCTGCTTTCTCAACGGCTGCTGTCACGGGAAGGTCTCGGAACGCTTCGGGATCGCTTTTGAAAACAGTCCGTCCGCCCTTAACGGCGTGCCGTATTTTCCGATCCAGCTCGTTTGCAGTCTCGGCGAACTGATCCTGTTCTTCATCGTCCGAGCCTATGAAAAGAAGCATCACCGGAGCGGGAAGGCGATGGTCCTGTATCTGGCCCTGTATGCCGCCGGAAGGTTCGTGATCGAATTCTTCCGCGGGGATATGATCCGGGGGATCTGGGCCGGTCTTTCCACCTCTCAGTGGATCAGCCTTGCGATCCTGCTGACGCTTCTGATCCGGCAATACCGTGCTTTCAACAGGAATGGCGCTTCCCCGGCAGCATGATCTGCCATACAGAACAGCCACAAAGACAATTATAAAAAGAAAGCCGCGCCCCTTGCGGGGCGCGGTTTTTGTTATTATTTGCTTTTCAGGGAAGAGAAAGCAGCTTATGCTTCTTCCTTTGCTTTGCCCTGTCCGGCCATGGTCTTGATGCCCTGGACAGCGAGGATCACTGCGAGTACAACGAGGCCGAGAGACCAGATGAGGACGTACCAGTCAGCCCAGGTTCCGGAGCCGAGAGCTTTCAGCTTGCCGATGATGGTCATGACAAGAGAGGTGATCGTAGCGACGAGCATGAAGCACATCGGGAAGTAGAACATCTTGTTGTTCTTTCCGATCTCACCGAGCCATGCAGCAACAGCGAGCATGGCAAGGCCTGCGAGCAGCTGGTTGGCAGCGCCGAACACGCCCCAGATCGCGGAGAGCTTCGCAAGGCCGAGGGAGCAGCCGATGATGACCAGGAGCAGCGTGCCGACGATCGGAGTGGCAAAGAATTTGCGGACGCCGGTGAGGTCCTCATACTTCTTTCCTTCGGGGATGAACAGCTCGCCGAACATGTAACGGGCGAGACGGCAGCCGGAGTCAAGAGAGGTGAGGGCGAAGACGGAGACCGCGAGGGTGAGCAGTGAATACACTGCGCCGCTGGTAACGATGGAACCGTCGCCGCCGAAGACGGTGCTGAACATGGTGGCAAGACCGGCAGCGAACTTGACGGAAGGAGAAGCGAGATCGCCCTGCTTGCTCCAGATACAGGCAACAGCCAGGAGGGACATAATGGCGAGAGCGGACTCAACGATCATGGCGCCGTAGCCGATGGCCTTGGCATCCTTCTCAGAGTCGAGCTGCTTGCCGGTGGTTCCGGAAGCGATCAGGGAGTGGAATCCGGAAACAGCGCCGCAGGCGACGGTGATGAACAGCGTCGGGAAGAGGGTGCTGCCGTTTGCGAG
Organism: Oscillospiraceae bacterium; assembly: GCA_017434755.1. Taxonomy (GTDB): domain Bacteria; phylum Bacillota; class Clostridia; order Oscillospirales; family Oscillospiraceae; genus Limivicinus. The sequence continues at coordinate 51,320 of JAFRER010000022.1, forward strand.
TTTGAAGCCGTTGAAGGCAGGAAGCTCAACCGCCATCTTGCCAGCGAAGGTGGAGCCGATGATGGAGAAGATGGCAAGGATCATCATGGCGTAGAGCAGGAAGGAGCTCAGGTAGTCACGGGGCTGGAGCAGCATCCAGACAGGAAGCAGGGAAGCCAGGGTGACGTAGATCGCAATGAAGATGACCCATGCGGTGTAGCTCATGTTGATACCGACATTGAGGCCGATGAACACGATCGCGATGATGCCGATGATGCCGAGGACCGTTGCAGGGCCGATCTTGGCGTTCTTGCGGTATACGAAGAAGCCGAAGATGAAGGCGAGCACGATGAACAGCAGCGAGGTCGTCGCAGTGGCGGCGGTGCCGCTGACATTGGAGCCGAACGTTAAGAACGGCTGTCCTGCACTGGCGAACGTGTTGCCGACAACGTTCGTGAAGGAGGCAATGACGAGGATGAGAACGAGAAGAGCAAAGATGGTGAACAGTCTCTGCGCTTTCACTCCCATGCTGTCCTTAATGACTTCGCCGATGGATCCGCCGTTGTGACGGACGGAAGCAAACAGAGCGCCAAAGTCATGAACTGCGCCGAAGAAGATACCACCGAGAACCACCCAAAGAAAAACAGGAACCCAGCCAAATACAGCTGCCAGAATAGGTCCGTTTATCGGGCCGGCACCTGCGATGGATGAGAAGTGGTGTCCCATCAGCACTGCGGGGTTGGCGGGGACGAAGTCCTTGCCGTCATAAGAGGTATGTGCGGGGGTCTCACGGTTGGGGTCTACACCCCACTGTTTTGCAAGCCAGGAGCCATAGAAGATATAGCCCAGAGCAAGCAGAACAATACCGATAAGAAGGATTACTAGTGCCACGGTTTTCACTCCTTATAAAAAATGATTTAAAACAATTACGGCTTTTTGTTATAAGCCGCAAATAGTTTACGGAAATATTTCTCCAGCTCGGCGCCGGCGCGGTTGGTGGTCACCTTTTCACTGCTCAGATCCGCCGCACCCGTGAGCAAAGTGGAATAGCCCCAGAAGGAATGATTATAGTTCTTGGAAAACTTCCTTGACCGAATCTCTTCAAGAGCATCTTTCTCAAATGCGGAGGCCACGAAGATGACCTTTATGTTCGTGTACTGATGTTCCTTATGGGGTTTTACTCTCGGAAGGCCTTCGTCCAGCGCATAATCGATGCATTTTGCAACAGTGGATCTGTCAAAGAACTCATCGGAGAAAACATAGCAGAACTCGTTGGTCTCGTTTGCCCAGATATGGACGCTTTTCGTGATCCAGTATTTTTCGCCGCGCTGCATGAAATCGGCCTTGAAAGAAAGAGGAAGCTCCGTGATCTCGCCGTTGTTTTCGGTGACATTATAATAAGCGGAAAAGGAATCCTGAATATAACTCATGAAATCCTGCCGCTCGATCGCCATTCTTCCCCCTCCGAAACATATGAACAAATTATGACCTGATTTAATATACATCTTTGCTTCAAATTTTTCAATAGTCTTTTTGAATTTTTTATGAACGCAAATTGTAATCTATTCACATCCTGTATATGGTTTATACGCAAAAGCATTTACAAGCGCAACGCTTTGTATTAATATCTACCTGTCATGATAATTACAGGCTGAATTATATGAATTTCATATATTAATATTTATTCACGATTTTTGTATAATATTCAACACTTTGCAGGAGCAGAAATGGACTACACTTTGTGCGTACCTTGCCTTCTGGGCCTTGAGAGCCTCATTGCCGATGAGCTCAAGCGTATGGATATTCCGGACGTAAAATCCGAAAACGGAAGAGTGTACTTCCGCGGAGGTCCGGAGGCCGTCGCGGCGGCAAATATTGGCTTACGCTGCGGAGAGCGCGTGCTGTTGGAGGTCGGGCGCTTCGACGCGCTGAGCTTCGATGAACTGTTTGAAAAAACCAGGGCACTGCCTTGGGAGGAATTCATCCCGGCGGACGGAGCGTTCCCTGTAAAAGGCTACAGTTTGAATTCAAAGCTCTTTTCTGTATCCGACTGCCAGAAGATCATCAAGAAAGCCGTCGTTGAGCGCCTGAAAGCCCATCACGCGGGCATTCAGTGGTTCGAGGAGAGCGGTGCCTTGTATCAGATCCAGTTTTCGATCATGAAGGACAATGTCTCCCTCTGCATCGACACATCCGGTCAGGGCCTGCACAAACGCGGATACCGTCCCGCGCACAGGGAGGCCCCGCTGAAGGAGACCATGGCCGCTTCCATGGTGAAGCTGTCTCGCTACAGGGGACGGGAGGACTTCTGCGACCCCTTCTGCGGCAGCGGGACCATCCCCATAGAGGCGGCACTGATCGCGCGGAACATTGCTCCGGGGATCAGCCGGACTTTCACCGCCATGAGCTGGCCGCAGATCGACAGGACCGTCTGGATCCGGACAAAGGAAGCGGCGCGGGCAAAGGAGTATCAAGGCGAGTATCGTATCGCGGGCAGCGACATCGATCCCGCCGCCATCGAGATGGCAAAGGAAAATGCCAGACGCGCCGGCGTGGCGGACATCATCCGGTTCGAAGTCGCGGATGCGACCAGATTCGACCGGAAGACGGAAAACGGCATCATCGTGACCAATCCTCCCTACGGGGAACGGATCATGGAGAAGCAGGAGGCGGAGGAACTCTACCGCGGATTCGGAAAAAGGTTCCTTGCTTCCGAAAACTGGAAACTCTATCTTCTCTCCTCCCACACGGAATTCGAGCGGACCTTCGGAAAGCCCGCCGACAAAAAGCGCAAGCTCTACAACGGCATGATCAAATGCGACCTTTTCATGTACTTTAAATAAAGGAAGGTATCGGACAATGAAGCATCTGTTTATCGTGAACCCTGCTGCTGGCGGCACGGACAGGACGGAAGAGATAAAAGCACTGGCTCAGAAGTCTTTCGAAACCCGGGAGGACGATTTCGAGGTTTACACGACCAAGGCTCCCGGCGACGCCACGGATGAGGTCATCCGCAGAGCGGATACCGGCGAGCAAGTCCGCGTCTATTCCTGCGGCGGTGACGGCACCTTCAACGAATGCGTCAGCGGTGCGGTCGGCAGGGAGAACGTTGCGGTCTGTCCCTTCCCCTTTGGTACCGGTAATGACTTCTGCCGGATGTTCGGCGATGAGCAGTCCCTGTTCACCGATATGGACGCCGTGCTCGACGGTACGGAGCACAGCATCGACATCATTGACTGCAACGGCCGTTACAGTGTGAACCTCTGCTCGGTCGGCATCGACGCAAGGATCGGAACCAACGTGCACAAATATACTTCTTTCCCCCTTTTCCGCGGCGGTGTCGGCTACGTCATCTCCGCAATCGTGGAGGTCTTCAAAGGCATCAGCACGCACATGGTGATCCGTTCTGACAACTTCACGGCGGACGGAAAATACTCTCTCGTCTGCGCCTGCAACGGCAGGTTTTACGGCGGCGGCTTCAATCCCTCGGCCAACGCGATGCCGGACGACGGGATCCTGGATATCTACATCGTACAGGGAGTCAGCCTTATTAAGCTTGCCGGCCTGATCGGCAAATACGCCAAGGGCCGCGCTGACGAGCTGCCGAAGTACATCACCCATCTGCGCAGTGACAACGTGTCGATCGAGTTTGACGAGGAGAATGTCATCAATCTTGACGGAGAGGCCGTTTTCGCGAAGAAAGTCGACATGAAGCTGATCCCCGGAGCGGTGAAGATCGTTGTCCCGAAAGGCATGCGCTTCTTCGAAAAAACGTAATAAAAAATTAATAAAGTTTCTGCCGGTTTTTCCCCTCAGGGTATTGCAAAAAATTTAAAATGTGCTATTATAAGCATCGTTAGCACTCAGGCTGTTTGAGTGCTAACGATGCTGAAATATGTAAAAACTTTATTGGAGGTATATATGATGAAACTCAGACCATTGGCTGACAGAGTAGTTCTGGTGCAGAACGCGGCGGAAGAGCGCACCTCTTCCGGCATTTTCCTCACCGCTGCAGCGCAGGAGAAGCCCGAAGTGTACCAGGTATGTGAAGTCGGCCCCGGCGGTGTCGTTGACGGCAACGAGGTGGTCATGACCGTTGAGGTCGGCCAGAAAGTGCTTGTAGGCAAGTACACCGGAACCAAGGTAAAACTGGATGATGTGGAATACACCATCGTTCGTCAGAATGACATTCTGGCGGTCATTGAATAAGGAGGATTCAGAATCATGGCAAAACAGATCATTTACGGCGAGGAAGCCAGAAAAGCGATAGAGCGCGGTGTCAACCAGCTCGCCGATACCGTTAAGATCACTCTCGGCCCCAAGGGACGCAACGTCGTTCTCGACAAGAAATACGGCGCTCCCCTGATCACCAACGACGGCGTGACCATCGCCAAGGAGATCGAGCTTGAGGACGCTTTTGAGAATATGGGCGCACAGCTCATCAAGGAAGTCTCCACCAAGACCAACGACGTGGCCGGCGACGGCACCACTACCGCCACCCTGCTCGCACAGGCGATGATCGGTGAAGGTCTGAAGAACCTCGCTGCAGGCGCCAACCCCATGGTCATGAAGAAGGGCATCCAGAAGGCCACCGAAGAAGCCGTCAAGGCTATCAAGGAGATCTCCCAGCCTGTTGCCGGCTCCAATGACATCGCCAGAGTCGGTACCGTCTCCTCCGGCGACGCCGTCATCGGCGGACTGATCGCCGACGCGATGGAGAAGGTCAGCCAGAACGGCGTCATCACCATTGAAGAGAGCAAGACCGCCGAGACCTACAGCGACGTTGTGGAAGGCATGCAGTTCGACCGCGGCTACCTCTCCCCCTACATGGTCACCGACACCGAGAAGATGGAAGCCGTCATCGACGATGCTCTCATTCTCATCACCGACAAGAAGATCTCCAACATTCAGGAGATCCTCCCCCTGCTTGAGCAGATCGTAAAGGCCGGCAGAAAGCTCCTCATCATCGCCGAGGACGTAGAGGGCGAAGCCCTTGCCACCATCGTTCTCAACAAACTGCGCGGCACCTTCACATGCATCTGCGTGAAGGCCCCCGGCTTCGGCGACAGACGCAAGGAAATGCTCCAGGATATCGCAGTCCTCACCGGCGGTCAGGTCATCTCCAGCGATGTCGGCATGGAGCTCAAGGATGCGGATATCAGCATGCTCGGCCAGGCGCATCAGGTGAAGGTCACCAAGGACAACACCGTCATCGTCGACGGTGCGGGCGATTCTGCTGAGATCAAGTCCCGCGCTGCCCAGATCGAGAGTCAGATCGCTACCACCACCTCCGACTATGACAGAGAGAAGCTTCAGGAGCGTCTCGCCAAGCTCAGCGGCGGTGTGGCAGTCATCAAGGTCGGCGCTGCAACCGAGACCGAGATGAAGGAGAAGAAGCTCCGCATCGAAGATGCTCTCAACGCCACCAGAGCCGCAGTCGCGGAAGGCATCGTACCGGGCGGCGGATCCGCTTACGTCTATGCCTCCAAGGCTGCCGATAAGCTCGTCAGTTCCCTTGAGGGCGATGAGAAGACAGGCGCTGCGATCGTGGCAAAAGCCCTGAAGGCCCCCGTTGTGCAGATCGCATTCAACGCAGGTGTGGAAGGCGCCGTCATCCTCAACGAGATCTACGGCAAGGAAGATGTGAACTTCGGATATGACGCCGCCAAGGGCGAATACACCGACATGATGGCCAGCGGCATCGTCGACCCGACCAAGGTTTGCCGCAGCGCTCTTGAGAACGCCTCCTCCGTGGCCTCCATGGTACTCACCACCGAAAGCCTCGTAGCGGATATTCCCGAAAAGAATCCTCCCGCTCCCGCAGCTCCCGACATGGGCGGCATGTACTGATACGGCTGAAAACAGATAAAACAGAACACCGTGAGATGCTCAAACATCTCACGGTGTTTTCTTTTTTGTTCGCTGCCGTTTATGACTGCCCGTAATAGGCGTTCTTACCATGCTTCCGCAGATAATGCCGGTCCAGAAGCGCCTGCTGCATAGGGCCGCGCGAAGGATCCAGGACCATGGCGTGCCAGTCCATAAAGGCGATCTCCTCCATCACGACGGCATTGTGCACCGCGTTCATCGGATCCGTTCCCCAGGCGAAGGGGCCGTGTGAGTTCACGAGAACGCCGGGAACAGCGGCCGGATCAAGCTTAGCAAAGGTCTCAATGATGACCTTGCCGGTTTCTTTTTCGTATTCACCGCGGATCTCTTCATCTGTCATCGGCCGGGTACAGGGGATCTCGCCGTAGAAATAATCCGCATGCGTCGTACCCATGGCAGGGATACCGCGTCCCGCCTGAGCAAATGTCGTTGCCCAGCGGGAATGGGTGTGGACGATGCCTCCGCAATCCGGAAAAGCCTTGTATAGTTCAGCATGCGTTGCCGTATCGCTGGAGGGTTTCCATTTTCCCTCCACGACTTTACCCTCGAGATCCGTTACCACCATGTCTTCCGGACGCATTCCGCTGTAGGAAACACCGGACGGTTTGATCACCATCAGGCCGCTCTTCCGGTCGATCCCGCTGACGTTGCCCCAGGTAAAGGTGACCAGCTCATACTTCGGCAGGAGCAGGTTCGCAGCACAGACGAGTTCTTTCAGCTCCTCCAGCATATCAGAGTACCTCCACCGCACAGCGTTCCATCGGAAGCGCGCTCCTATAGCGTTTCAGGAATGTATTGAAGCCCTTTATATCCTCTTCCGCAGCCATCAGTGTGGAGGACTTTGCTTCGGAGAAGACCCTGTTATCCAGATAGTCCGGAAGGCTTTCTCCCTCATGCTTCCACAGCATATAGGCGGCAAGCAGAGCCATGCCATAGGGGCCGCCCTCGCCTGCTGTTTCCATCACAGATACAGGCGCGCCGACGGCGGCGGAAAGCATTCTCTGTCCGACCTCCGGCGTCTTGAAGAAGCCTCCGTGGCCGTACAGCCGGTCGATCTCCACATGCTCACTCTGCGTGAGGATGTCCAGCCCGATCTTCAATGTCGCAAGCGCAGAAAGCAGATGGGTGCGCATGAAGTTTGCCAAGGTAAACCGTGCGTTCGGCAAACGGGCAAAGACCGGACGGCCCTCGTCCAGATCCGTGACGCCTTCCCCGGAGAAGTAGTTGAAACTCAACAGCCCGCCGCAGTCCGTATCGCCTTCGAGCGCCTTTCGGAAGAGCGCGATGAACAGTTCTTTCTTGCTCTTTTCCACGCCCATCAGTCCGCAGAATTCCCAGAAAAGGCCGACCCAGGCGTTGATATCACTGGTGCAGTTGTTGCAGTGCACCATGGCAACAGGCAGTCCGTCCGGCGTGGTCACCATGTCGATCTCCCTGTGAACGCCAAGCTCTTTGTCCGTGACGATCATGGCAAAATCCGAAGTCCCCGCGCTGACGTTTCCGGTGCGGACCCGTACCGAATTCGTGGCCGCCATGCCGGTGCCCGCATCGCCCTCGCAGGGCGCCACGGGGATACCGGGCTGCAGCATTCCGCCGGGATCGAGAAACAGCGCCCCCTCGGGAGTCAGCACTCCGGCATTTGCCCCGGCGGGCAGGACCTTCGGCAGAATGGTGCGAAGGTCCATACCGGTCAGATCGCGGAACTTCCGGACCATGTCCTCATCGTAATCGAGCGCAGCGCTGTCGATCGGAAACATGCCGCTCGCTTCGCCCACGCCCATCCGCTTCTCTCCGGTAAGACGCCAATGGATATAGCCTGCCAGGGTGGTAAGATAGTCTATATCCTTCACGTGCTCTTCACCATTCAGAATGGCCTGGTACAGATGCGCGATGCTCCAGCGCTGAGGGATGTTGAAGGCAAAGAGCGCCGTCAGCTTTTCCGCGGCTTCGCCGGTGATGGTGTTGCGCCAGGTGCGAAACTCCGCCAGCTGCCTTCCGTCCTTGTCGAAGGGAAGATAGCCGTGCATCATCGCGGAGACACCGATCGCTCCGACCGTCGTCAGTTCCGTATCAAATTTTGCCTTGACGTCCGCTTTCAGATCGGCAAAGCAGGTCCGGAGTCCGTTATGGACATCCTCGAGGGAGTATGTCCATATTCCGTTTACCAGCTGGTTTTCCCATTCAAAATCGCCCGAGGCGATGGGAACATGGTTCTCATCGATGAGAACCGCCTTGATCCGGGTGGAACCGAGCTCGATCCCAAGCGCGGTCTTTTTCAGGTCGATCATGCGAAAGGGTTCTCCGTGGGATACGGCAGGCACTTGGGCTGGTTGTATCCGATGTCCTTTACGCCGAGGAACTTGAACACCTCAAAGAGTGCCTTGCCGTGATGGCCGAAGGCAACGGCACCGTGGTGCGGGAAGCGTTTCTGGATCAGTACGTGCCGGTAGAAGCGGCCCATCTCCTGGATGGCGAACACGCCGATCCCGCCGAAGCTCGTGGTTGCAACGGGCAGCACTTCGCCCTCAGCGATGTAGGAACGGAGCACACCCTCACTGTCGCACTGGAGACGGAAGAAGGTGATCTCTCCGGGAGCGATGTCACCCTCAAGGGTGCCGCGGGTGAAGTCAGGCTCGCTTCCTTCCGGCTCGAGCAGACGGTGCTGGATGAGCTGATACTTGACGGCGCGGTCGGCGCACATCTTGCAGCTGGGGGTGTTGCCGCAGTGGAAGCCCATGAAGGTATCGGTCAGGGCGTAATCGTACTTGCCCTTGATCTCGCTCTCCCACATCTTTGCGGGGACGGAGTTGTTGATATCGAGGATAGTCACCGCATCGCCGGAGACGCAGGCGCCGATGTATTCGCTGAGGGCGCCGTAGATGTCGACCTCGCAGCTCACGGGGATGCCGCGTGCGGCAAGACGAGAGTTGACGTAGCAGGGCTCAAAGCCGAACTGTTCGGGGAAGGCCGGCCAGCACTTGTCCGCAAAAGCGACATATTTGCGCGCGCCCTTGTGTCCCTCCGCCCAGTCGAGGAGCGTGAGTTCAAACTGTGCCATGCGCTCGAGCATATCCGGGAAGTATCTGCCTTCGCCCATCTCGGCCGCCATATCGGCGCAGACCTCCTGGATCCGCGGGTCGCCCTTGTGGGCTTTGTAGCTTACGAGAAGATCGAGCTCGGAGTTCTCCTCCACCTCGATGCCCAGCTCATAGAGGCCCTTGATGGGCGCGTTGCAGGCAAAGAAGTCCTGCGGACGAGGGCCGAAGGTGATGATCTTCAGATTCTGCACGCCGATGATCGCACGGGCGATGGGATAAAACTCCTTGATCTTCTGACCGAGCTCCTCCGCGGAACCGACAGGATACTCGGGAATGTAGCCCTTGAGATGGCGCATGCCCAGGTTGTAGGAGCAGTTGAGCATGCCGCAGTAGGCGTCGCCGCGGCCGTTGATCAGGTCGCCGTCCCCTTCCGCGGCCGCTACGAACATGCAGGGGCCGTCAAAGTATTTGGCGATCAGCGTCTCGGGCGTTTCAGGGCCGAAGTTGCCGAGGAAAACCACAAGCGCGTTGCATCCGGCCGCTTTCACATCATCCACGGCCTTGAGCATATCGCTCTCATTCTCCACGGTAACGGGGCACTCGTAAATATTGCCGCCGCAGACCCTGACAATGGCTTCACGGCGAGCGATGGACAGTCCGATGGGGAAGCAGTCTCTGGATACGGCAATGATGCCGAGTTTTACTTCGGGAATATTGTTCATTATATTTCCTCCTTAATATCTATGTTTTCACCGGTAAGACCGATATATGCGCCTTTTGATGCCTCGGACGAATCCCTGTGGGCAAGAAGCCACTTGTTGCGCGCCCAGAGCCGGCGGTCTTCTTCATTCTGCGGCTCGATGACGGGCATCTCCGTATTCGTCCCCTTCGGCAGGGCAACCGCCACACGGAATCCCTCCGCGGCGCTGACGTGGCAGGGGGCGTAGTGCAAAGCGGTGGCATAGACCTCCACCACTGCTCCCGCAGGTGCGCGGAAGGCCTTCACCTTTGCGGTATCCAGCTTCCCGTTCTCGATGTCGTCCTCACACGCAAGAAGGAGGACAAAATCGCCCGTGCCGATGTTGATCTCACTGTCCCTGTGGTATTCGAGGCAGTTGAGTTTTGTGTTGTGACCCCAGCACATGCCGAGCTGGAGCGGCATTCCGCCGTATGCGCGGTCGCGCAGCAGAGGAAAGATCCCGCAGTCTTCCAGTGAGCGGATAGATGCCTCATAGGCTGTTCCGGTCTCCGGGAGAGGGATGGCCAGCATCGCTTCCTGAAGCTCCTTCGTGTCATAGCCATCCAGAACCTTGCCGTATGGCCGGAATTCGGGATCATAGACAGAGAAAATTTTCAAATCCTTTCATCTCCTTGAACAGGGTTTTTTGTAGGGTAAGTGTATTGTATGGCAGATCGTCGCGGGATGCAAGTGCGATCCGTCACGAAGATCCGCTTTGCGCAGCCGGGTCTTCCGTCTTTTTCTTTTTGCCGTCCGGACCCTTTCTCTTTCTGCTCCCGCTGCGGTTTTTCCGCATCAGGACAACGCTCTGCAGCAGGATGAAGAAGCTCAGCATCGCTCCGTTGGCCATTTCCTGCCACCAGGAAGCGTTCAGGGGGCTGAGGGCAATGATCTTCTGAATCGTGGCAAGGATCATAGTACCGAAGAAGGTCCCGATCACGCCGCCGACGCCGCCGGTGAGCAGTGTGCCTCCTATGATGGAGGAGGCGATGGCGTCCATCTCGCTGCGCATGGCCACGCTGGCGTTGCCTGCGGGCTTGTGCATCAGGAAGACGAAGCCTGCCAGACCGCTCAGCAGTCCGCTGATCACATAGCTCCAAAAGATCGTGTTTTTCACGTTTATTCCGAGCATCAGGGCGCTCTGCCGGTTGCCGCCGACCGCGTAGATGCCTCTGCCGAGCTTCGTGTAGCGAAGCAGGAGGAACATCAGAAAGACGACCGCCACCGCGACAACTGCCCCGATCTCGATCTTGGCCGGGATAAGATTGCCGTTCTGAGCAACATAGCCGAGCCAGGAGATTTTAAGTTTCGTGCTGACAAGGGCCAGAAATCCTTCGTTCGTCACCTTGACAGGATTCACGGAGAGGATCGTGGTCAGGCCCCGGGCAAGGAACATGCCCGCAAGCGTAACGATAAACGGCTGGATCTCAAGATGACTGACAAGAAAGCCCTGCAGAAGTCCGAATCCAAGCCCGATTCCGAGCGCGAGCAGGAATGTGAGAAGGATGCTGAGAAAAGCGCTTTCGATCCCGTTGTTGTTCAGGAACAGCGCACAGCTCATGACGGTCAGCCCGATCACACCGCCGACGCTTATGTTGATGCCGCCGCCGATCATGACAATCGTCAGGGCACAGGAGATGATGATGAGCGCCGCGTTATCATTGAGCAGATCAAAGATCATTTGCGGCTTCAGGAAGCCGCCGCCGAGCGTGAGCATGGCTCCGATATACATGGCAGCAAAAATCCCTATGCTGATGAACATCAGCATCTGGGTATCGGTCAGCGGTTCACGCCGACCGAGCGCAAAGCCTTTCCGTTTCTCTTTCATTCCGCTCACCCCTCTTTCTCCGCGCCTTCCGGCACAGGGACGGGGCGCAGTCGTTTCCAAAGGGCGGTAAGCTTGTTTTTGACCACCGGAGAACCGGCGACCACGATGATGATGATCACGATCGCCTTATACGCCTTGACGTTCACAGGCGCCACATTCATGGCATACAGCGTGGTGGTGAGCATCTGGATAATGTATGCGCCCAGGATGCTTCCGCTCAGCTTGAAGCGCCCGCCGCCGAGACTGTTGCCGCCAATGGCGACTGCAAGGATCGCATCCATTTCGATGTCCACCAGCAGGGTCTTGTGATTGAGCTGACCCAGGCGGCATACGCCTATCAGGCTGGCTACGGACACGCAGACGCCCAGCAGGATGAAACATATCAGTTTGATCATGATCGGGTTCATTCCGTTGAGTCTGGCCGCTCCCTGGTTGATACCGACCGATTGGATATAAAGGCGGAGGCTTGTAAATTTAAAAATCAGAAACAGCAGCAGCCCTACAAGTATCACTGCAAATATGGGAGTCGGGACGGGTATGCCCGGAATCGTCTTGCCAATTGAACTGATGATGCTGCTTTTCAGCTGCGGCGTGGCGTCGCCGTTGATCCAGTAGGCGATCGAGCGCGCGCAGGAATAGAGGATCAGCGTCGCGATCATCGGCTGTATCTTGAACACAGCCACCAGCGTGCCGTTGAAAAGTTTGAAGACTATGGTCGCAAGACAGCAGAGCACAAACGCAAGGATCACGCTGCCGATCGTAATGGCACCCATCCCCTGCAGGACCTTGACAAACACGGCGCCGGCGATCGCTCCGACCGCGCCGACCGAGATGTCCTGCCCGCCGCAGGCCGCGGTGACCAGTGTCATGCCCATGGCGATGATCGCCAGTTCGCTCGCGCTGTCTATAATGCTGATCAGGTTGCCGGTCAGTACGATATTCCCGGCGTTGTTAACGCGCATGCCGATCGAGAAAAAGCTTATGTCACGGAAGATGTTGAACACGATCAGAATGCCCAGCGCCACCAGCGGGATCAGCAGCTGACCGAGTCCGGAGGAAGTTTTTCTGTTCTGTTTCATTCTGCCTGTTCACCTCCCGCTATGGTCTTCATGACCTGTGCCTGCGTCAGATCGTCACCCGTCAGTTCGCCGACGATCTTGCGGTCTCTCATGACGATCAGCCGTGAGCAGGTACGCAGCATCTCCTCTATCTCGGAGGAAATGAACGTTATGCTCATGCCCTCTTCCGCCAGCTTCAGCACCAGCTTCTGGATCTCCAGTTTCGTTCCGACGTCGATGCCGCGCGTAGGCTCATCAAGGATGAGATACTGCGGATGTGTGAGCAGCCAGCGGGCAAGGATGACCTTCTGCTGATTGCCGCCCGAAAGGGACCGGATCGGGGTCTCCTTGGAAGCCGTCTTGATCTGCAGCGCCTCGATGTATTCATCGGCAAAGGCTTCCGCGTCCGCACGGGAGATCGGATGGTTCATGCCCCGGATGACCTGGAGGGCCAGGATGATGTTTTCCCGTACGGAAAGATCGGCGATGATCCCGTCTCTGCGGCGGTTTTCCGGCAGATAGCCGATGCCGTTGCGGATGGCGTCGTGCGGTTTGCTGATCCGGACGGATTTCCCGTTCATCCGGATCTGGCCGCCGGTCACCTGATCCGCTCCGAAGATTGCCCGTACGCTCTCACTGCGGCCGGAGCCGAGCAGTCCGGTGAATCCGTTCACCTCTCCGCGGCGTATGGAGAAATCAAAAGGCCTGCATTCCGAGCTTGACAGATCCTCCGCCTCGTACACCGTTTCCTCGCTGGCTGCGCTTTTCTGCCCGATGCGTTCCAGTTCCGCCAGATCGTCCAGGCTTTTTCCCATCATCTTGGCGACCAGCTCCACCTGCGGAAGCTGGCTCACGGGATATTCGCCCACCAGTTCGCCGTTTCGCAGAACGGTGATCCTGTCGCTGACCTCGTAGACCTGCTCCAGAAAGTGCGTGACAAAAATAATGCCGACACCGCGGGCCTTCAGATCGCGCATCAGGCGGAAGAGCATGGCGACTTCCTTGTCGTCGAGCGAGGAGGTCGGCTCATCCAGAATGAGTACCTTGCAGTTCATGTCCACCGCCCGGGCGATGGCCACCATCTGCTGTACGGCAAGGGAGCACCGGGAGAGCTCCTGCTTTGCCCTGGCAGGAATGCCGAGGTTCTCAAGGATCTCCGTCGCCCTCTTCTCGTATTCTTTCCAGTGCACGACGCTGCCGCCCGTGCGGCCGATGAACAGGTTCTCGGCCACGGTCAGGTTCGGGCACAGCGTGATCTCCTGATACACCGTGCTGATGCCGATGTTCTGCGCCTGCTGCGGAGAATGGATATGCGCCTCTCCGGGGCATCCCTCGATGCAGATGCTTCCGGCGTCTTTTTCATACACGCCCGTCAGCACCTTGATCAGGGTGGATTTGCCGGCTCCGTTCTCGCCCATAAGGGCATGGATCTCTCCCTTGCGCAGGGTGAAATCAACATTGTTCAGGGCTTTTACGCCCGGAAAGGAAATGCTGATCCCGCGCATGGTCAAAACGATTCCGTCTTCCATCCGTTCATCTCCTGTCTGATAGTTTCAAAAATAACGCGGTGCGGACCGCGGATCGCTCCACTGTTCCACACCGCGCTGTTCCGGTTTATGGATATGCAGGATAATACTTGGATTACTCGCCAAGTCCGTAGGTGTCGATGTCCTCCTGGGTGATCTTGGTGGCGTCAAAGCCTTTCTCCACGGAGATGATCTGGTTGAGCTCGTTGAGGCCTTCGATGGCTCCGCCGGCTTCGAGCGTCTTGATCATTTCATCGATCACGGCTGCCTGGAACGGGCTGCACTGGCCATCATAGTTCCAGTTGCCTGCCAGCAGCTCGCGGAGAGCCCACTTGTTGCAGTCAAAGCCCATCACGATGACATCGCCGTTCACGCCGTGGGTGATGCCGGCCGCGTCAAGGGCTTCCACAACACCGCCCGCCATGCCGTCGTTCTCGGCATAGACGATATTGAACGTTTCGCCGGCGTTGATGGCAGCCTCGGCGATCTTACGGGCTTCGTTCGGATCCCAGCTGTCGCCGCCGGTGCCTTCACGCACGATGGTCCACTTGGCATCCGCTGCGCACTTCTCAGTGAGAGGATCGCTGCGGCCGATCTGAGCTGCGGAGCCCAGCTGGCCCTTAATATGGAGGATGTTGTACTCGGAGAGATTCAGACTCTCGAGCCATGCAACAGCGGTCTCACCTTCCTGGCGCATGTCGGAGACGACAGCGGCAGTGTAGAGGCTGGGATCGCAGTCGATCATACGGTCAAACAGGAATACCTTGATGCCGGCTTCTTTAGCCTCTTTGAGGACCTCGTCCCAGCCGGTGGTCTCAGCGGCAGAGACAAGGATGTACTTCACCTGAGCGGTGATGAAGCCCTTGGCGGCCTCGAGCTGCTTGTCAGCGGTGGGAGCCGTAACGAAAGTGGCGTCATAGCCGTTCTCCTTGGTGAAGGTGTCGGTCAGGTTCTTGACGTTTGCTTCACGGTAGCCGGACTCGGAAGGATCCAGATTGATGATACCGACCTTGATCAGTCCGCTGTCGGCGGATCCGCTTGCCGCGGGAGCTGCGGCCTGCTGTCCGCAGGCGGCCAGTGCGAATACCATCGCGAGAGCAATAAGCAGGGTGATAACTTTACGTGTCATTGCATCATACCTCTTTCTCATTTTTTCTCTTATTTGTTTTTGTCCGAATGATTTCAGACTGTATGTGCATATGATAAAGCCTTGAAAACAAAAAATCAACAGTTGTACGCACAAAAAGCGTTTTTCGTGTGCTTTCACAATACAAATTTTCGCTCTGAACTTTTCGCTTGATACAAATCTTAAGAAAACGGAAGTTTTTTCAATTTTCAGTGAATTTTCAAAACTTTTCCATTTATTTGAGGCAGCATCGTCATTTGTTCGCTTTGCACAATTCGTCTTGTTTTATTACAGACAAATCCGAATAGTCAGCCTCATATAAAAAGATTTGTATTGAAAACGTTCTGTCCTATGATTATAATTTGTTTGAAACCGATAGGACGGGAGATCGCATATGAATCCAAAGTATCAGATCGTTGCAGAGGCTCTCAGGACGGCCATCCGTGAGGGCACCTATCAGAAGACGCTCCCCACCGAGCAGGCGCTTTGCGCGCAGTTTCAGGTCAGCAGGCAGACCGTCCGTCAGGCTCTCTCCCTTCTGGAAACGGAACGGCTGATCGACCGGGTGCAGGGCAGCGGATCGCACATCCGCGAGCAGAAAGCAAAAGAATCCGGCAGACGCCTCTCCATCGCCGTCATCACCACGTATATCAGTGACTATATCTTTCCGAGCATTCTGCGCGAGATCGAATCGGTGTGTTCGGAGAACAACAGTGCCCCTCTTCTGTTCGCCACGCAGAACCAGTTCTCCAACGAGCGCAAGATCCTTCTCACCCTTCTGGAAATGGAAACGCTGGACGGTGTGCTGGTGGAGGGGACAAAGACCGGCCTCCCCAATCCGAATATAAAGCTCTATCAGAAGCTGATGGACCGGGGCGTTCCTCTCGTATTCATGCACGGCAATTACGAGCAGCTTCCGGACACGCTATCCGTTCTGGACGACAATGTCGCCGGCGGAAAAATGCTGGTGGATTATCTTTTCAGCAAGGGACATCGCCGGATCTCCGGAATCTTCAAGTTCGACGATCTTCAGGGCCGGCAGCGTTTTGTCGGTTATATGGACGCCATGCAGGAGCATGGTCTTCCGCTGGAGGACGGCAATATCCTCTGGTACAATACGGACCGGAAGGACCATTTCCTGCGGGAGGGCTTTGACGAAAAGCAGGCAGACGCCTTTTTCTCCTCCTGCAGCGCCGTTGTCTGCTACAACGACGAAATCGCTTCCAGGGTGGTATCCTACCTGAACAGAAAAGGGATCTCCGTTCCGGAGGATATCGCTGTTGTCAGCTTTGACAACAGCCAGTACAGCGAAATGTCCGTCCCGCGGATCACTTCCCTCTCTCACGAGCCTTATAATGTGGGCCGTATGGCAGCCGAATTGCTTTTCCAGCACCTGCGCGGCGAAAAATGCTCTTCCGCTCTCGCGCCGTGGACTCTCATTCAGAAAGAGAGCGGCTGAGCCCCGTCACAGACAGAATAGGACAGTTTTAAAGCAGGCGGATAAAACTCTTCCATCCGCCTGCCTTTCCTTTCTCTCCGCGGGGAAACACCCCTGAAAAAAGTGCTGTCATTTGGAATAATTTATGCTATACTTTAATATATGCAGAAAGTGAATGAATGAAACGACCATCACAACGACCGAAAAACCGAATGAGGGAGGAAGAGAACATGACCAGCAAGCCCGTTCCCGGAACAGACGGGAAGAAGTATGTCCCCTTTGATGAGCGTACCGGCGAAAGCTCCGTCGTCTTTTTCACGCGCGACCTTTCGGAGGAAGGCCTGAAAAAGATCTACGACAGAGTCGGCGGCGTACTCTGCGGGAAGATCGCCGTCAAGCTCCATACCGGTGAAGCTGAAGGCCCGAACATCATCCCCCGCCCCTGGGTAAAGGAGCTTTTCGAGAGCCGTCTCAAGGATGCGACCATCATTGAAACCAACACCTATTATGAAGGGACCCGGTTCACCACCGAAGACCATAGAAAGACCCTCGAGATCAACGGCTGGACCTTCTGCCCGGTCGACATCACAGATGCAGACGGTGTGGCAACACTTCCCGTAAAGGGAGGCAAATGGTTCGAAGAGATGCATATCGGCAAGACCATGCTGAACTACGATTCCCTGCTTGTACTCACCCACTTCAAAGGCCATGTGCGCGGCGGCTTCGGCGGCAGCAACAAGAACATCGGCATAGGCTGCGCAGACGGACGCATCGGCAAGGCAGAGATCCACACAACGCCGGGCGCCGGCATGTGGAGCATCGGCGAAGAGGAGTTCATGGAGCGCATGAGCGAGAGCACGAAGGCTACCGTCGATTATTTTGCACCGCACATTTGCTTCATCAATACGATGCGCAACATGTCCGTCTCCTGCGACTGTGAGGGCCCTGAGGCAGAGCCCGTGGTCACGCCGGACATCGGCATCCTCGCCTCACTGGATATCCTCGCCGTGGACAACGCTTGCGTGGACCTGATCTACAGTCTGCCCGAGGGCGGCGGCAAGGCCATGATCGAGCGTGTGGAGAGCAGGCACAGCCTGCGCCAGCTGAGCTATATGAAGGAGCTCGGCATGGGAAATGACCGTTATACGCTCATCGACATTGATCATGACGACGCCGTGATCACCGCGGCAGAGGCCGTGAAAGGCATAAAGCCCGGCTGGGAGCCCGACCGCTACAACACCTTCTGGGGCAGAAACAAGCACAGATAATAAAAAAATCTGCGGCAGCCTGAATTTCACAGGCTGCCGTTTTTCTGTTGCATTTTGATAGACACACCCCGTACGGTATGGTATTATCATTTCAACAAGAACTGGAGGCGCGGACCATGAAGAAGAAACTCAGCAACAGTGTATCTGTATTCATATCCTGTCTGATCCTTTTGATCATCCTGCCGAATTCTTCGCTGAAGCTTCTTGGGATGTATCTGAGGCATTACGGCCCGGATCCCAGACTCCTGAAGTACTTCTGGCGTTCCTCCCCCTCCGGCACCATCATGCTGCTCATCACGCTGCTGGTAATCGTGATCATGATCGTTTCCTTCTTCCGGATCATTGCGTATTCCTCGAAGCTCAAAAAGTCAGGCAAAGTGAAAAGCTCCGCAAGGCATGTCACCGAAGAGGCGATCAACTGCAGCCACAGCACGGGCAGGGCAAAGTATCTTGAGCAGATCGAGAGTTTTCTCAGGACCGGCCTGATCGACCGTGCGGAATACAACGCGCTCAAAGCCCGATATGAAAAATTGAACATTCCCGACGACTACCACGGATGAAAAACGGACCTTCTCCGCAGGGAGAAAGCCCGGAATTCCCAATATCTATAATGAACAGGCGCGGAAAGATGTCCGCGCCTTTATTTTATCCGTCAATAAGAGCATTCAGTTCGGAGACCGCCTCTTCCGGATCGTCCGTGAAGATCCTCTTGTCGCAGAAAAGCGATATTCTTCTCTGTTCATCCGCAATACGCATCCTGACATCCGCCTCCACGGGACTCCTCGCCGTTTTTTCATAAATGCTCCGGAGGATCTCCGGGTCAGATGGCTCCATATAGACGCAGATGGCCTCGGGCATGTTCTTGTTCAGCATTGCAGCCCTCTCCGTCTCAAGCAGGAGGACCACATTCTTCCCCGCATCAAGCTGTTCCTGCACAAGCCGTCTTGAGGTACCGTAATCGTTCCCCGCAAACTCCGTGCATTCGAGCATGTCGCCCCTGGCCTTCATGTCATCCCACTGTTCAAGCTCAAAGAACCAGAAGCTTTCACCGTTCACTTCTCCGGCCTTCATCTTTCGCGCGGTGACCGGGACCACCCTGCCGATGTCTCCCCTGCCGTCGATCACTTTGGCGACGATCTCCTTGAGTCCCGCTCCGGATGGTCCGCTTATCACGAAAAGCCTGCCCATTGTTCTCCTCCGAGTTTTCTTTTTTATCATTATAACAGCAGAAGAGCATAAAATAAACAGGAATTTGGCCGCTCCTTGCAGCCGCAAATTAAAAACTTGTTCGTGATTTTTCCGCACCCTTGTGTTATGCTGAAAAAAGAAAGGAAGGGCAGGATCATGCGGCTTTTATACGCAGAAGACGAGAAGTCCCTTGCAAAGGCTGTCTCGACCATACTGATCAAAAGCAACTACTCGGTGGACGTTGTCCATGACGGGGAAGCTGCACTGGATTATCTTGCCACGGAAAACTACGACGGCGTGATTCTAGATGTGATGATGCCCAAGGTCAACGGGATCGAGGTTCTCAGGCGGATGCGCGCCGCAGGGGACCGTACCCCCGTCCTGCTTCTCACCGCGAAGTCTGAGATCGACGACAGGGTCACCGGACTCGACAGCGGAGCGAATGACTATCTCACCAAGCCTTTCGACATGAAAGAGCTCCTCGCGAGGATCCGGGCCATGACGAGAGTGCTTTCCGTCCAGCCGGACACGAGACTCTCCGTCGGGAACGTGACGCTCGACTGCGCAAGCTATGAGCTTTCCGGCCCGGGCGGACATGTGAAACTTGCAAACAAGGAGTTCCAGATGATGGAGATGCTCATGCGCAATCCCCGGAAGCTCATCTCCACGGAGCTGTTCATGGACAGGATCTGGGGCTATGACAGCGAGGCGGAGCTGAACGTGGTATGGGTGTATATCTCCTATCTGCGCAAAAAACTCGCCTCTCTGGAGGCGGACGTGCAGATCAAGGCGCAGCGCGGCACGGGCTACTATCTGGAGGTGCAGACATGATCCGCAGGCTGCAGAAGAAATTCATTCTCCTTGCCGTGCTCTCCGTTTTCACCGTTCTGCTCGTGCTGATCGGTGCCATAAACATCATCAATTACCGCAATATGGTCGCAGACGCAGACAGTACCCTGCAGATCCTGGCAGAACACAAGGGTTATTTCCCGATCCAGTACAGGACGCCCCCGGAAGACGACGGGCAAAGCGGCGCTCCCTTCGGACGCAGAAACGCGACGCCGGAACTGCCCTATCAGACAAGGTACTTCACGGCTTTCTTCGACGGAGACGGAAAACTCTATCACATAAACATGGAGAACATCGTTTCCATAGACGGCACAGGAGCCATATCGCTCGCGCAGGAGACTTTCGAAGCCGGAAAGGAGAAGGGCTTTGCCGGGGACTACCGGTTCCGCAGATGCAGCACCGAAACCGGGACCATGCTGATCTTCCTGAACATCAGCCGGGAGCAGGCCACGGTGCATTCGTTCCTGCTGGCGAGCATCGCGATCTCGCTCGCGGGCCTGCTTGCTGTTCTGCTCCTGCTCATTCTCTTCTCCGGCCGTATCGTGCGGCCCATCGCCGAAAGCTACGAAAAGCAGAAGCAGTTCATAACCGACGCGGGCCACGAGCTGAAGACACCGATCACCATCATAAACGCGGACGCCGATGTGCTCGAGACGGAGCTAGAGGACAGTGAATGGCTCGCAGATATCCGGAAACAGACCGGAAGACTCACGAGTCTCACTTCGGACCTTATCTATCTATCCAAGATGGCAGAGGACGGCACCGGGCTCATGATGACCGGATTCCCTCTCTCCGACACCGTGGAGGAGACGGTGCAGTCCTTCCGAGCGGTGGCGATGAGCCGGAACCTGTCGCTCTCCGAGGAGATCCAGCCGGGCATCAGCATGAACGGAGACGAAAAGTCCATCGGCAGGCTCGTGTCCATCCTGCTGGACAATGCCTGCAAGTATACCCCCGAGGGCGGAAGCATTTCCGTCTCCCTTGAAAAAAGCGGCAGGAGCATCCAGCTCACCGTGAACAACACTACGGAGAACATTGCGCAGGGCAGCGCGGATATGCTGTTCGAACGCTTCTACCGTGCCGATTCCTCGCGGAACTCAGAGTCCGGCGGCTTCGGCCTCGGCCTTGCGGTGGCGAAGGCTGTCTCCGAGGCCCACAAGGGAAAGATCCGCGCCTGGTCCGAGGACGGCGCCTCCCTCAAGGTACGGGCGGAGTTTCCTGCCTGAATCGGGACAGAGCAAAACAAAAGACCGGCGGTTTTGTTGCTGCCGGTCTTCTTTTTATAAAAAACTGTCCGTGCAAAAACAGTTTATATGTGCTATAATGCTTTCAACATAAACATTTTGCGGCCCGCTTCTTTATGGAGGCGGGTCAGCGTTCGGTATGAGAAAAAATGGAAGACAAGAAGACAAGCGTTCTTTACAGGATAATAAGATGGCTCGTGTGGCTCTTCTCGCCCAAGTACAGGGTTTTTGGAGCGGAAAACATCCCGGAGGGCGAGTGCGTCATCGTCGGGAACCACAGCCACATGCAGGGGCCAATCGCAGGCGAGCTCTACACCCCCGGTCTGCACGACGTCTGGTGTGCGGGAGAGATGATGAACCGGGAAGAGGTAGCAGCCTATGCCTTTCAGGACTTCTGGTCGGGCAGGCCGAAGGCCTTCCACTGGTTTTACAAGCTCCTCAGCCGCCTCATCACGCCGCTCGCCGTGCTCATCTTCAACAGCGCGCACACCATCGCCGTCTATCACGACGCCCGCCTGAAGACTACGCTGCGGGAGTCGATCGCAAGGCTGCAGGCCGGGAGCAGGATCGTCATTTTTCCGGAGTGCTACACCCCGCACAACAATATCGTGTACGATTTTCAGCAGAATTTCGTTGATCTGGCGCGCTTTTATTATAAGAAGGCAGGAAAAGCTCTGCGCTTTGTCCCGCTGTATCTTGCGCCCTTTCTCGGCTCGGCCCATTACGGCGAGCCTGTGACCTTCGATCCGAAAGCTCCCATTGAGGAAGAGCGCGAGAGGATCTGCCGGTATCTGATGGACGAAATAACCCGGATGGCGGTTTCGCTCCCCGAGCACACCGTCGTCCCCTATCCCAATGTGACCCGCAAGCATTACGTCAGGAACCTGCCCCTGGAGGACTATACCCAATGAAGCAGAGAGTTGATTACAGCGGATTCTCGCTGCGCCGTCTGAATGAGCCGCGTTTTTCGCATCTGAAGCTGCTGGCCGGATGGGTCGGCTATTTTGCTCTCTATTTTATAACCGAGAACCTCATCCCCTATGAAAAATGCCATCCCGTCTGGTGCAGGCTGGACGACCTGATCCCCTTTAATGAGTATTTCGTGATCTTCTATGTCGGCTGGTATGTGCTGGTATTCGGAGCACTGGCCTATACGCTGTTTTACGATGTGGAGAATTTCCGGAAGATCCAGATCTACATCATGATCACGCAGGCTGTGGCGATGGCGGTGTATATCATCTGGCCGAGCAGGCAGGACCTGCGGCCGGAAGTCTTCGATCGGAACAACTTCTTCACCTGGATCCTCGGGGTCATCTACGGATTTGATACGAGCACGGGCGTGTGCCCCTCGCTGCACGTGGCCTACTCCCTCGGGATCCTCTCGGCCGCGCTGAAGGACAAACTGCTCAGGCCGATCTGGAAGATCCTGCTCTCGGTCTTCGTGATCATGATCTGCCTTTCCGTCTGCTTCGTGAAGCAGCACTCCGCTGTAGACGTACTCGCAGCGCTGCCGCTGGGCCTTCTGGCGGAGATCCTCGTCTACGGGAAGGAGTACTGGCTGCCGAAATTCCGCGGAGAGAGCGCGGATCCGAAATAAGTTTATAGTTGCAAAAGAGGTACCTGTGCGCTTGAGCACAAGTACCTCTTTTTTATGCTGTTTCTTACTGAAAACTGTATCCCTTTTCCGTGAGGGATTCGATGAACCGGAGGAACGTCGCCTTGTCGAGAAGCGGATACGGCACATAGCCCCGTACCTCGTGGAACGAGGCGATCAGCGCCTGTTCATCCAGCCATAGGATCTTTATGCCTTTCATGCTGTGTTTCTCCTTTCAGTCTGTTCAGCGGGAGGCGCTCAGCTCCGCAAGCCTTGCAAGCGTAAGCGTCGCACTCTCCGGAAGCGATATATATACCCCGTCATGACTCATATGATCATAGAAATCGGTCTCTCCGTCCGTAGGAACGGAAATGAGCTGAATGGATATGCTCACTCCCGCATACAGATCTTCGCCTTTGAGATATTCGAACCAGGGATCGCACATCCTGCCGGCCTTGATATCCGGAAGGATGCACTCGTTATAGAGCGCTTCGGCCTCCTCGGCCGTAAGCACCATCTGCATCGCGATCTCGGGATGGCGCACATCGCCCTCAATATAGTTGCCGTACTTGTCGTATTTGGGCTCGTTGTATACGGAGGCGTCATAGATGTTTTCCGCTGTGACGGGCACTGCCGGCGTATAGCGCCAGAGGCACGCCTCCAGTGAGTTTTCTATATCATGCGCCCTGACTACATCGGATCCTTCGGCGAAGTTTTCCGTCTCCGGAGCTGCGATGCGGTAATACCTGGCGAAATCAGAGCCGTCTTTCATGATATAGCGCATGATGACATAATAGGCCTGATCCGAAGCCTCATGGTGCTTCTTGTTCCCGATGATGCTGCTGTGCAGATCATACACGGCCTCAATATTCTGCCTTTCCTTCAGAGGAGAGTAGTTCATCAGGCTGTATTCCACCTGTTCCACTTCGGAAAGATCGGGGAGTCTCCTCTCATAGCCGGTGAGGTCGCATTCCGCCGTGATCACGAAGGCAAGACACACCGCCGCAACGATCGTGAAGCCCTTCCAGTCGCCCCGGAAGACGCGGACGCTCTTGCTGACGAGCATCTTGGCCGCGAAATATCCGATGAAGGCCCCTGCGATCATCAGCACGGCGAAGACCACCGCCAGTGCAGTGCCTCTGAGGACACCCTGCAGGAAGATCTGGTACAGCACCACCGGAAGGACGATGGCGCAGCCGAAGGCCATGCAGTATTTGAAAATGGGCTTGAGCACCGGGATAGAAACGGTGTCGGAGGCCGTCTCCATGCGGCGCTTCCGGAAAAGAAGCAGCGCGAGGACGGAGAAGATGAGGCCCGCAATGAAGAACCAGAAAAGATATCCTGTGCCGGACAGTTCGACCTTGTCATAGAAGATCATGCCGAGATCGTCATTATGGCTGCGCACGATGGCATGGAGGTTGTCGGCAAGATAAATGATCGGAGAAAATATGAGCAGTTTTCCTCCGTTGAATACGGAGCCGAAGACGAGCCCGCTCAGGATGCACACCACCGAGGTTTCTGCAATGGCTGCCGTGAGGCCGAGCACTGCGTATACCAGAGGCAGGATGAACAGGCTGCCCGTGAGCATGGCGCAGAAAGTGCCGAAGCCGTAGAATCCTATGTTGCCCATGGCCACGATGCCGAGCCACCGGAACGCAAGCGCAGGGCTGACCGTGCCGGGGAAAGCCGCCATGGTGATGAGCGCCGTAATGATGTCCGCCGCGAGCAGCGGGACGATGCCCGTCAGCCAGGCGGTGACGAAGAGCGTCTCCCTCTTTACGGGGAGGGAGCACATCATGTTGCAGGTCCTGGCGTTATACAGGAAGCTGAACATGGCCATCACGGCAATGATGCTCACTACGAAGGAGGCCTTGGCAAAGAAGCAGGCGCTGTTGAGAACGGTCTGCTCCACCCAGAGATCCGCGGGCATGTGCCAGGCATCCCAGTACATGCTCTGGCTGAGTCCGCTGTAGATGTTCAGCGGCAGGGCGAAAATGAGCACGGCGAGCCAGCATGTCCAGATAGGCCAGCATCTCTTCAGGAGATTCAACGATATGGTTTTATTAAACAATGATGTTCCGGACTTCATATCCCGTACCTCCCAGTTCGTAGATAAATATCTCCTCGAGATTCAGCGGGATCGACTCGCAGTAAACGGGAGATATCTGTGCAATGCGTTCCTCGACCTCCTCCGCTTTCCCGCGGACGATGATCTGCTCCAGCTTGCCGGTGCTGCTCCTGCCGAGGATCTCAAGCCCCTCGGGCAGTTCCGTGCCGTCGGGCAGGACCAGCTGGAGCTTGACGATGTTGTTCTGCAGTTCGTCAAGGGAGCGCTCGATGAGCATGCTGCCCTTTTCCATGATGCCCACATGGTCGCAGACATCCTCGAGCTCTCGGAGGTTGTGGGAAGATACGAGCACCGTTGTGCCGTTTTCCGCAACATCGGACATCAGAATGCCCCAGACGTTCCTCCTCATAACGGGATCGAGCCCGTCGACAGGTTCGTCGAGCAAAATGACATCGGGCCGGCAGGAGATTGCTATGCGGAAAGCCGCCTGCTTCTGCATACCCTTGCTGAGCTTTCTCACGGGTCTCGTCTCCTCCATGCCGAAGATCTCTCCCAGCTTTTTGAATCGCTCTTCGTCGAAGGCAGGGTAAAGGCCTTTATAGAAATTCTTCATATCGGTGACGGTTGCCTGCGTGTAATAGAAGATGTCATCGGGGATATAGGCGATGCGGGATTTTACTTCCGTGTTCTCATAGACGGGCTGCCCGTCGATGAGGACTTCGCCGCTGTCGGGTATATAGATGCCCGCCAGGTGGCGGATCAGCGTGGTTTTGCCTGCGCCGTTCGGGCCGACGAGCCCGTATACCGCTCCCTTGGGGACCTTTACGTCCAGCTCGCTGAGAGCCCGGAATCCGTCAAAGCTCTTGCAGAGTTTTCTTGTCTCAATCATGGTCGTACTCCTTCCTGATCAGAGTGATGAGCTCTTCCTCGCCGATGCCGGCGTGCCGCAGCTCGCGCGCGATCTCGCTCATCTTTGCGCGCAGCTCCGCCCTTCTCTTTTCGGCGGCCTCATCCCTCTGGCTGACGAAGCTCCCCTTTCCGGGCACGGTACAGATATAGCCGTCGATCTCGAGTTCCCGGTACGCACGCTGGATGGTATTGGGGTTGATCGCCAGCTGTGAGGCAAGATCCCTCACCGACGGCATACGCTCCCCTTCCTTCAGCACGCCCGAGATGATCAGGTTCCGGAAGCCATCCTTCACCTGCTCGAAGATCGGTCTTCTGTCCCGGTAGTTGATATTGATCATCTGACCACCATCCTTATCTTCTCCCTCTGCGTATTAACTGTATTAACTGAGTTAGTACAGTTAATATAACACCATACTCCGTTTCTGTCAACAGGTTTTTTGAAAAAGGAAAAACGGCCCCCGTACGGAGGCCGATCCGTCCTTTTATTTCTTATCACTTTCTTCTCTCTGCATGGCAGAATGGACCGTTTTTTCGGCCATCATAATTGCGGGCAGGAAAAAGCAGCCCGGGATCCGGGCTGCTTTTGAGGTTTCTGTTCGATTATTACTTCGCGTAATCGACGGCTTTGGTCTCGCGCAGGACGTGGACCTTGATCTGGCCGGGATAAGTGAGCTCTTCCTCTATCTTCTTGGCGATATCCCTTGCCAGAAGCACCATCTGGTCTTCGCTGACCTCCTCGGGCTTCACCATGATGCGGATCTCGCGGCCGGCCTGGATGGCGTAGCAGCTGTCGATCCCGGGGAAGCTCTTGGAGACCTCTTCAAGTTTCTCAAGGCGCTTGACATAGTTTTCGATGTTCTCGCGTCTTGCTCCGGGACGGGATGCGGAAATGGCATCGGCCGCCTGGACAAGGCAGGCAACGAGCGTATGCGGCTCAACGTCGCCGTGGTGCGCCTCGATGGCGTGGATCACTTCCTCGGATTCCTTGTATCGGCGGGCAAGGTCGACGCCAATGGTGACATGGCTTCCTTCGACCTCGTGATCGATGGCCTTGCCGAGGTCATGCAGAAGTCCCGCTCTCTTGGCGGTGGCCACATCGGCTCCGAGCTCCGATGCGAGGAGACCCGCGATGTGGGAGACCTCGATGGAATGGTTCAGAACGTTCTGGCCGTAGCTCGTACGGTATTTCATGCGGCCGAGGAGCTTGACGATCTCGGGATTGAGGCCGTGGATGTTGGTCTCGAATATGGCTCTCTCGCCTTCGGCCTTGATGGTGGCGTTGACTTCCTTCTGCGCCTTGGCGACCATCTCCTCGATGCGCGCCGGGTGGATGCGCCCGTCCTGGATGAGCTTTTCAAGTGCGAGCCTCGCGACTTCGCGGCGGACTGGATCGAAGCCGGACACCGTGATGGTCTCGGGAGTGTCGTCGATGATCAGGTCGCAGCCGGTGAGCATCTCGATGCTGCGGATGTTGCGGCCTTCACGTCCGATGATGCGGCCCTTCATGTCGTCATTGGGGAGAGGAACGACTGAAACGGTGATCTCGCTGGCGTGATCCGCGGCGCAGCGCTGGATGGCTGTGGCGATTATCTCGCGCGCCCTTTCATCTGCTTCTTCCTTGTACTGGGTCTCTATCTCTTTTACTTTTACCGCCATCTCGTGGGTGACGTCGTCCCGGACGGTGGCAATGATGTAGGCCTTCGCCTCTTCGACCGACAGTCCCGAGATCTTTTCGAGCATCTCGAGCTGGGCCTTCTTGATCTGCGCGATCTCCTGCTGGTGGGCTTCCGCCGCGGCGATCTTGGAGGACAGAGCCTCGTTCTTTTTCTCTACCGCGTCGGTCTTTTTGTCCAGATTCTCTTCCTTCTGCTGAAGGCGGCGCTCCTGCTTCTGCAGTTCTGAACGGCGCTCCTTTACTTCGCGGTCAAACTCCGCGCGATTTTTGTGTATTTCTTCCTTTGCCTCAACAAGGGCCTCTCTCTTTTTATTTTCGGCGCTCTTTATTGATTCATTTATAATACGTTTTGCTTCTTCCTCCGCGCTTGTTATTTCACGCTCGGCAACTTTTTTTCTGTATATGATCCCTAAAAAGAAGCCTATAACAGCAGCAGCCGCTATAAGAACAATCCATATCCATAAATTCGGCATAAGAAAACACACCTCCATTCCTTTTTATTAGAATTATGCGGTGGATTTTCAAATATGCATCTGTATCCGCCTTATCTGAAACCGGATACATGCCCATCGAAAATGAAAAAATAATATTTCAAGGGGATTTCCCCAATATCCCTCGACATATTAAAACCGATTTATTTTAGCGTTTTTGTCATGTTATGTCAAGCTGAAAATCTTTCAGGGAAGAACATAAAAAACCCGCGCCTTGCGGCACGGGCTTTTTCGATATTCAGAAGAATTATCTGAGGTTGTTCTTGATGACTTCGCCGAGGATCCTGATACCGGTGACGATCCTGTCATCCGGCTCCTTGGAGTAGTTCAGGCGCATGCAGTGGCTGTTGCCGCCGTTGGGGAAGAATCCCTCGCCGGGGACGTAGGCGACCTTTCTGGCCAGAGCCTCATCCGCCATGACCTTGGTGTCGATATAGTCAGGAAGCTCGACCCATGTGAACAGACCGCCGTCCGGTCTGGTGAACACGGCCTCCTCGGGGAAGCACTCGTCCATCGTGGAGATCATGAGATCGCAGCCGTGTTTATATACGGGAAGGATCTTGGCGATGTGCTCATCGACATCGAACATGTCGAGATACTTGGAAACGATCGCAGCGGTGAAGGTAGCGGTCTGGAGAACGGCGCCCTGAGCGATGAGGTTCAGCTTGTCGATATACTTGTCGTTCGCGCAGATCCAGCCGAGACGCATGCCGGGGGCGAGGATCTTGGAGAAGGTTCCGAGATACATGACGAGGCCCTTGGTGTCCATAGTCTTGAGAGCGGGGAGGAACTCACCGTTGAAGCGGAGGTCGCCGTAGGGGTTGTCCTCTATGACGGGGATCTCGTATTTGGTGATGACCTCCATGAATCTCTTTCTTCTCTCCATGGGCCAGGTACGGCCGCTGGGGTTCTGGAAATCGGGGATGACGTAGATGAGCTTCACCCGGTCGGTGGTCTGGAGGATCCGCTCGAGTTCTTCCACGATCAGGCCGTCGCCGTCCGTGGGCACTTCCACAAACTTCGGCATATAGGGCTTGACGGCGTTGATGGCGCCGAGATAGGACGGGCTCTCCATGAGGACCACATCGCCCTCATCGAGGAACAGCTTGCCTATGAAGTCGAGGCCCTGCTGGCTCCCGGCGGTAAGCAGGACATTATCCGGATCGGTGACGATCTGGTTTCTCTTGAGCATGCGGTCTGCAATATGTTTTCTCAGGCCTGCCCAGCCCGCGGTCTCGCCGTACTGGAGGACCGTCTTGCCTGCTTCGTCAAGGACGGCGTCTGTTGCCTTCTTGATGTCCTCAACCGGGAAAAGGTCCGGCGCAGGAAGCCCGCCGGCGAAGGATATGATCTCCGGCTTCTTGGTGAGGGCCAGAAGCTCACGAATGGCGGAGGCTCTGATCTCATTCATTCTGACTGCAAAATCAACCATTATTCAGCATCCTTTCTTTTCAGTAAAAGTAGTATGTTATTGCCTATTAACAGTTTTAAGAGTATCACAAAAGGCTCAAAGTGTAAATGCTTTTTTAGCCCCTGTACTTCAGCACCGCCACCTGCGGCTCCGTGTTCTCATCGATGATGATCGAGTCTGTGTCATAGTAATGGATCATCTCGGGCGATTCAAAGTAGTTGATCAGGTTCTCGATATGCTCGAGCCTGCGCGGGCCGTAGTTCCCGAACCGGTAATGCATGGGGATTATCGCCTTCGGGAAGAGCTCGTCCGTCATCCGCCATACCTCCTGGGACGGAAGCCCGGTGCAGCTGCCGGCGGTCACCATGATCGCGTCCGCGCCGAACAGCCTGCTGACCTCCCCTCCGTTGAGCCGGGTCCCGATATCGCCCATGTGGGCGACCTTGAGCCCGTCCGCCTCGAGGATATGGATGAGGCAGGTGCCCCGCATGATGCCGCCGACGCTGTCGTGATCCACGCGCATGGCGGCGATCTCGAAGGGGCAGTCCGATTCCGGTCTTCCGGAAAGGATGACTCCTTCGCGGTAATTGTGACCGTAATGCTCGTGGCTGATCAGGAGCTTGTCTGCCTTTACCCTGAGCGGCGGATAGCCGGCCGTGTATTTGCTGTTGTACGGGTCTATCACAACGGTGTAGCCCTTGTGCGTGATCTCGAAGCACGCATGTCCGAGCCATCTGAGTTTCATGCCTCTTCTCCCTCCTGTCAGCCTTCCATCACGTGGAGCGACCGTATCTGAGCGTTCTCTATGTGCTCCATGACCGAGAAGGCGTGGCCTTCCAGATAATCCGACTGATCATCCGTCAGATGCTGCCTTTTCATTTCGGCAATGACAGCGGCGCACATATCCTCTATCACCCCTGCTTTGATGCCCGCGCCGTCTTCGTCCTGAGCGGCGGTGAGCAGGAATTCCAGCGCGTCCTTCATATTTCCGAGCTTCTCAAGCCGTTCCATACCTTTGAAAGCCCACTTGTAATAGGGCATGTGCTTTCTGTTCAGCAGATAGATCATGCTGCAGGCGCTCTGCACGAACTCCGCGACAGCCAGCGCCGCCGCTCCTTCCTGCCCGTGCCGGAGACATCTTTGAAAATTATACTGTCCCGACTGCGCCATTTTCACCGCTCTCGCAGCGATCTTCTTTTTTCGCACGTCCTCGGGCATTCCGTTGAGGATGATGTTCCGCTCCCTGCTGAATTTTCCCTGATCGTCTCTCCACACCTGCCCGTTGGAAGCCTCCGCGAGCGCATGCTCCGGGACGAACATCCACTGTTCCCAGCTTTCCGGAGCTCCGGCAGAACCGGTGTATCTTGAATAGAAATCCCCTATACGGTGTACACCTCTGGCATTGTTTGCCAGGGCAGATCGGTCGGCAGCGGAACTGCCGCACAGGCTGCGGTACACACGTGCGATCTCCACCCCGGCGGCCTTGTCCGTCCCGTCGTCGATCCAGATGGAAAAGCCGGGGAAAAAGTCATGATCCCGCGAGACAGCATCGTCGAATCCGAAGCACTCGGAGCCGTGGCCTGCAAGACCGACGGCCATAAGCCCCTCATATTCGGGAAGCAGCCTGTGGATCAGTTCTCTGCCGCTGTCCTCATATAGCTTTTTTGCCTCATCAAGAAATGCCATTGCTTTCCTCCAGTATCTTTCTCAGCCGTGAGGCATAGTAAAAGAATCCGAAAGCGTCAAACAGCGGAAGGCATTTTCCCGCTGTGAACGCAAAATAGCCGTCATGCTTCAGTGCGGAATCGAGCAGCTGATCTCCCGCGTTCTCCATGCACGCGGAGACCCGTTCGTCCTCACAGTCGCGTGCATAATATAGTTCCGCAAGGTTGCACCAGGTCACGGCGATATCGTTGTTCGTATCGGGAAGTTTTTCCAGCACGGCAAGAGCTCTGCCGAAAAAGGCCTCCGCCTTTTCAAACGCACCGGTGTCCTCACAGGAAAGCGCCATATTGTTGTAAAGGCCAGCGAAGCGATAGTCATTCGGATCGAGATTCTCGGAATAGACCGTCAGAACATGCTCAAACAGCGGCAGGGAACCTTCCGCGTTTCCGAAGCATTTCATCGTCGTCGCGGCATTCAGAAGAACGGTCGCTCCGGACACGGTCCTTCCCATGGCGTGCTCCCCGATCAGTCTCTGGGCATCAGCGATCGCCCTGAGCGCCTTGTCCTTTTCCATGGTCTTTCTGTAAAGTCCGAGCTGCTCGCTCACAAGAGAAAGCTCGCTCCTCCAGTCACCGGCACCAAGCGCCTGCTCAATGCCTTCGTCGATAAGGACCTCCGCAGCGGCAAGGTCGTTTTTCGCATAAAGTGCGTCGAGTTCTTTTATAAGCTCCGGAATATCCGGCCCGCGGTCCGTCCTCCCGGCATCCGGGACACCGGTGTACGCGGTATTGTCAAAGGGGCAGAAGGGTTCGATCGTATCCATAGTATTCTCCGACATTAATCATTTCAGCACGACACTGGTCATGGCGCCGACCGTCAGAACAGTCCCGTCAAGCACAGCTCCGTTCATTCCCGCGGAGGCCCGGATCACGGAGTAGCCCAGACCGATCTCCGCCAGGTCCACGGTAATCGCAGCCCCGGTAGCATTGTGCAGCACACATACAGCACTGCCTCCCCAAAGCGCCGTGAATCCGCCCAGGCGGCTGCCGGGGATGCTCAGCGCCCGGTACACCCCTCTGGCGATCTCGGGGTTGGCATTCCGGATCAGAATCAGCTTTTTATAATAATTATACAGGCTGTCCGGATCCCGGAGCTGCTCCGCAGCTCCCGCTTCGATCTGATCATGGAAGCGGCTTCCCTCGGGATCCTTCACCGTATCCCCGTCATGCCAGACCATGGCAAGCCGCCGGTCGGCATCGGTGTCCGCCCATCCGCGCGATCCCCGCATTCCGAGTTCCTCGCCGTAGTATATAAAAGGTGAACCGGGTCCCAGAAGGTAAAGATTCGCTGCCATCTGCATGGTTCCGTCTGAGGTGGAGAGAAAACCGGCCGCGCGGTCCTGATCGTGGTTCGTGATAAAGGGAACGAGCATGGCAGACGGGTTGATCCCGTGCACCCTGCCGAGATAACCCTGCACATAGAAGGTCAGGCTGTCAACACTTCCTCCCCTTGCTGTATCGGCAATGAGACCATCAGCCTGGCACATGGAGAAATTGAAACAATTGGTGGCTGCAAAATAACGATCGGTCACGGGATCCGCATCCCATACCTCCGCGACGGTATAGATATCCGGGCGTATCTCTCTCAGCTCGTCCAGATACCACTCCCAGAAATCCGAGCTCCTTCCGTCGTCTCCGAAATAGATATACTTTGCGGCGTCGAAGCGGAAGCCGTCCGCTCCGAGATCCAGATAGAAGCGCGCCACGTCCAGTAACGTCTCCCGGACGAGTCTGTTATCAAAATTCAGTTCCGGCATGTCCCCGGTGAAGTTGCATTCATACCGATCGGAACAGCACGGGATCTGCTGAAAAACCCGTCCCTCCGCATAGGAGCCTTCCGGTATCCAACTGTAAAAATCGTAGTATTCGCTTCCGGTGTCGCCGCTGCGATGCGCCTCGCAGAAGCGGCGGAACCATTCACACTGCGATCCGGTATGGTTGATCGGAAGATCCAGGATCACTTTTACGTTCCGCTCGCGGCATGTTTCAAAAAGGTCTTTGAGATCGTCGAGCGTTCCGAAATCGGGGTCGACCGAATAGTAGTCCGTCACATCATATTTATGATAAGAAGGGGACAGGAATACCGGCGTCAGCCAGATGCCTTCGATCCCCAGACTCCGTCCGGAGTCCGGCTCCCCGTCGTTCAGGTAGTCCATGCGGCCGATTATTCCGCGGATATCGCCGATACCGTCCCCGTTCGAGTCCGAAAAGGAACCGGTGAATATCTCATAGAATACCCGGTGATTGTCCGCGCACAGGAAGTCAGACTGAAGCAGCGGATCGTCCGGAACATATTCACCCGCGATCATGGTACCGGCAGATGACCCGTCTGCGGTCTGCTCCTTCTGTCTGCCGCAGCCCGAGAATACGGACAGCAGGATCGTCAGGCACAGTATAAGCGTTATTTTCTTCATCCCAGCCACTCCGTCCGGCATTCTATACTCTGCTTTCAGATGGATTCTACAGGGGGAAATACAGCTTGTCAAGCTGTCGCAGCAAACCAAAACGCCGGCAGATATATCTGCCGGCGTTTTGGTTTTATCGGGCTTATCCCTTGACCGCGCCTGCGGCAACACCTCTTATGATGTGCTTCTGGCAGGTCAGATAGAATACAACGACCGGGATGATCGCAAGGAAGATCAGCGCCATCATCGCGCCGAGGTCAACAGTGCCGTAGCTTCCCTGCAGATACTGGATGTGGATGGGTATGGTGCGGTATTTGTTTATATCCAGCACGAGGACCGGGAGCAGATAGTCGTTCCAGACCCACATGATCTCAAGGATACCGACGGAGATCAGCGTCGGCTTGAGCATAGGAAGCACCACCAGGAAGAAGGTGCGCAGAGGTCCGCAGCCGTCTATCGAAGCGGCCTCCTCAATCGCGATCGGTATGGATTTTACGAAGCCGACGAACATGAAGATCGCAAGGCCCGCGCCGAATCCCAGATACACCACCGGTATCGTCCACGGTGTATTCAGATGAAGTGTGTCCGCCGTCTTGGAGAGTGTGAACATGACCATCTGGAACGGTACCACCATGGAGAACACGCACAGGAAGTAGATCACCTTGCAGAAAATGGAATTGACGCGTGCGATATACCATGCAGCCATCGACGTGAACAGCAGGATGAGCGTTGTGGAAAGGACCGTGATGATCACGCTGAAGACAACGCTCTTCCAGAACGGGTAGTTGCCGAAGGTCATGCCCTTGATGTAGTTGGAAAAACCTGCCCACATCTTCCCGGTCGGCATGGCGAAAGTATCGGTCTTAACATAGGTGTTTATCTTAAAGGAGTTGAGCACGACCGCGAGCACCGGCAGCACATAGATGATGCAGATAACGGCAAGCACGATCGACAGGATCATTTTTCTCCTGCTTTCAGCTGAAAGAGAATTCTTCATTACTGCTGCACCTCCCTCTTACGCGTATAACTGAGCTGGAGCAGACCGAGTCCCGCCACCAGGATGAAGAACAGGACTGCCTTTGCCTGAGCAACGCCCTTGGAAGTGGTATTTGAGGTATAGAACGTGCTGTAGATGTTCAGGGCGAGCATCTCCGTGGTCTTTACGAATTCTCCTCCCTCCTGTATGATCGGCTGGCCGCCGGTCAGAGCCAGGTTCTGGTCGAAGAGTTTGAATCCGTTGGTAAGTCCGAGGAACGTGCAGATGGTGATAGACGGCATGACGTTCGGGATCGTGACCTTGAAAAGGGTCTGCCACTTTGAGGCGCCGTCTATCCTTGCCGCTTCGAGCATATCACCGGGCACGGCCTGCAGCCCGGCTATATAAATGATCATCATATACCCTATCTGCTGCCATCCCACCAGTATGATCAGGCCCCAGAATCCGAACCTCGAATCCATGACGATCGAGGTGCCGTAACGCCCGAGGATACCGTCAAAGATCATGGACCAGATATAGCCCAGCACGATGCCTCCAATCAGGTTCGGCATGAAGAACACCGTGCGGAAAAGGTTGCTTCCCTTGATCCCCTGGGTGAGGGCATACGCGACTGCAAAGGCCAGAACGTTAATCAGCACCAGAGAAACGATCGCGAAAAGCGCGGTAAACCAGAATGCGTGCCGGAAGGTCGGATCCTGCAGTGCTTTCAGGTAGTTTCCGAATCCGGTCAGTCTGGCATCCTTGATCAGCTTAAACTCGCAGAAAGAAAGGTATATGCCCTGAATGAAAGGCCAGACGAAGCCGATCGCAAAGGCGGTGACCACCGGGCCGAGAAACAGGGGTGACCACAGTCTTGTCTGGCGGATCTGAGAATTCATATTGGTGATTCTCTTCTTTCGCAATGTGACCATCTCCTTTTATCTTTCATTTGTTCGCTCTCATGCCTCATGCGGCAGAAAAAGCGATATAGAAGCAAGGAAACGGGGACGGGCGTGAATGCCCGCCCCCGCTTTTTACGCTTATGAAAAGTCTGCTGAAGGCTGCTGAACGGTCTTATCCGTTCTGCTTTGCATACTGTACGGCCCAGCCGTCAATGAAGGCGGTTTTGACCTGCTCCCAGTTGGCATCGGTCTGATCTGCGTTGTAGGCGTTCAGAGCAGAAACGGCGGCGGAGCGGTAGTCATCGACACCAGGCTGATAGTTGGTCGCCCAGTCCATGACATAGTTGCCGGCAGCGGCATAGGCATCGGCAGCAGCAAGGAAGGCGTTGGTGGACTCGACGGCGTTCTTGTAAGGCATGGCTCCGAAGGAGTCAACCAGCAGGCGGGAAGCTTCGGGATCGGTCACGCACCACACCAGGAAGTCCATGGTGGCCTTCTGGTCGGCTTCGGAAGCCTTGGCATTGATGGCCCAGCAGTTCTCGGTACCGCAGTTGAGTCCGGCTTTCTCCTCGCCGGGAACTCCGCAGTAGTACGGGATCATCGTGGCATTGGGAACGGTCTCGGCAATGCCGGAGAAGTCCCAGGATCCGGTGAGAACGAAGGTGGATTTGCCGGAGATGAACTCGTTGACGGGATCGTGTCCGCCGGTGGCCAGCTCCTTGGGATCGGTGGTGCTGTTGTTGATGGACAGATCGTAGATGTTGCGGAAGTAATCGAAGTACTCGCCGGTCAGGGCCTCGGGAGCCGCGGTCCACTTTGCGCCGGAAGCGGTCTCTTCATAGTAGTACTCGAGGTTGATCAGGTGGCCGGTGTAACGCCAGGAAGAGCTGCCGTCCATATCGGCGGCGGAGAAGGCGTCGAATCCGAGGGTGGCGGCGTTCTTGTGGATGTCCTCCGCAACGGCCTTGAGGCCGGCGAAGTTGGTCAGCTCATCCATGCTGTGGCCGGCGGCGGCAACATGATCGGGGTTGACAACGATGCCGTAGCACTCGAAGCAGTAGCCGATGGAAACGAGCTTGCCGTTCTCATCATAGAGGTTGTAGGCGTCGGTGTTCAGTTCATTGGCGATGGCCGTTCCATTGAGGTCCACCACATAGTCGCTCCAGTCCTTGACGGAGTTGGCGTTGCCCACGACAAACAGGGTGGGGGGAGCGCTCTTGTCCATCTCGGCGGTGAGCGTCTGGCTGTAGGTACCGGAAGCGGCGGTGACGACCTTTACGGGGACACCGGTCTTATCGGTATAGAGTTTGGCAACTTTCTGGAGCACTTCGTCTGATTCCGGCTTGAAGTTGAGCCAGTACACAGAACCGGTGCTTGCTTTCTGTCCGCAGGCGCACAGTGCGAAGACCATGACCAGGACCAGAAGCAGCGCAAGGATTTTCTTCATTTTTGTTCCTCCAATTATTCTGATCTTTATATCATCGGCGCCGAAGGGCGCCGGTGTATACACCCTTGTTTTCCGTGCGAAAAGACACATCCGGCAAAGAAAAGCGGTCTGTGCCGCTTAACGAAGATTAAAAATCTCTAAATATTATACTATTTCGGGGTTTTTCTTCAAAGTGTGCGAATCAACAAAAATAGCGTTTCAAATTTGTTGAGTTTGCCCAAGAAGAACTTCCGTCCGGAGCGGGAGGCTCCGGACGGAAGGATCTCTTGCCGGGAGGATCAGCCTGCGGCTTCCATGCCCGCCTTCAGGGCGCGCACGTTGCCGTCGAGGAATTTCGCTTTCCGCTCGCCGAGCTCGATGCGGATGGCCTCGGTCATCTTGTCGATGCCGACGATGGGACATTTTGCAAGCATGGCGCCCAGGATGGCCACATTGGCGCCCTTGGGGTTCTTCACCTCTTCCGCGATCTTCATGGCGTCGCAGTAGACAACGGTGATGTCATCGCGGACGGACTTGCGCTCGATGATGGAGCTGTTGATCACCAGCAGACCGCTGGGCTTCACCTCATGCTCGAATTTGTCGAGGGAGGGCAGGTTCATCGCCACCACCACGTCCGCTTCGTACACGATGGGCGAGGCAACGGGATCGTCGCTGATGATGACCGAGCAGTTCGCGGTGCCGCCGCGCATCTCCGGTCCGTAGGAAGGCAGCCAGGAAACGTGCTTCCCATCCAGCATGCAGGCCATGGCAAGGAACTTGCCGATCAGGAGCATTCCCTGTCCGCCGAAACCGGCAAAAACAAATTCTTTCGTCATGATCAAAGCGCCCCCTTATCTTTCTTCACTCCAAGCGGATAATAAGGAATCATGTTCTCTTCGAGCCACTTCATGGCCTCCACCGGGTTGAGTCCCCAGTTGGTCGGGCAGGTGGAGAGGACCTCTATCATGCAGAAGCCCTTTCCTTCCATCTGATACTTGAAGGCCTTCTTGATGGCGTTCTTGGTCTTGATGATATTGGCGTTGTTGTTTACCGCGCAGCGCTCGATGTAGTAGGCGCCGGGGATCTCCGCCAGCATCTCGGACATCCTGATCGGCGCGCCGCACCAGGCCTCATCCCTGCCGTAGGGGGAGGTGGTGGTGATCTGGCCCACCAGTGAGGTAGGAGCCATCTGGCCGCCGGTCATGCCGTAGATGGCGTTGTTCACGAAGATCGTGGCGATCTTCTCGCCGCGGTGGGCGGCGTGGACGATCTCGGCGGTACCGATGGAGGCCAGGTCGCCGTCGCCCTGATAGGTGAACACCAGCGAATCGGGTTTGGCACGCTTGATGCCGGTGGCAACGGCCGGAGCGCGGCCGTGGGCAGCCTCAAACATATCCACGTTGAAATAATCGTATGCAAACACCGAGCAGCCCACAGGCGCAACACCGACTATATTGCCCCCCATGCCGGTTTCCTCAAGGGCTTCGGCCACAAGACGGTGGATAATGCCGTGATTGCAGCCCGGGCAATAGTGGAAGGGTTTGTCTGTAAGATATGGCGTCTTCTGAAACACGACTGACATATTACTTACCCTCCTTCATCATTTCATGGATCTTTGCGATAATCTCCGTGGTGGAAGGCATGAGGCTTCCGCAGTGTCCGAAGTACTCCGTCGGCTTGCTGCCCAGAAGCGCCAGCTTCACGTCCTCGTACATCTGGCCTTCGTTTGCCTCCACGTCCAGGATCGCCTTGACGTTCTTCGTGGCTTCCTTCAGTTCCTCATAGGGGAAGGGCCATACGGTGATCGGGCGGAACACGCCGACCTTGATGCCTTCCTTGCGGAGGGAATCCGCGGCGGATTTCGCGATCCTCGCCACCGTGCCGAAGGCGGTGATGACGTAATCGGCGTCCTCGGTCTTGTAGCATTCCCACATCTTCTCGTTCTTGCGGATCTCCGCGTAGATCGCCTGGAGATGGTTGTTGTGGACCGTCAGCTCCTCGGTATTGATATACAGGGAGTTGATGACCGCTCTCTTGGCCGGATCGTCGCCGGGCTTCCAGCCAGTGGCGGCCCAGGGCTTCTTCTCCGGATCGACTTTGTACTCGACCATCGGAGGCATCTCCACGGGTTCCATCATCTGGCACATGATGCCGTCGGCGAGGAACAGGACGGGGACGCGGTATTTTTCGGCCTTGTCATAGGCAAACTGCATGATGTCGATCGCTTCCTGGATGGAGGAGGGGGCATAGGTGATCAGATGATAGTCGCCGTTGCCGCCGCCCTTGACGGCCTGGAAATAGTCGCCCTGGGAAGCCTGGATGCTTCCGAGTCCGGGGCCGCCGCGCATGACGTTCAGGATGACACAGGGCAGCTGGGCGCCTGCGGCGTAGGAGATGCCCTCCTGCTTCAGGCTGACGCCGGGGCTGGAGGAGGAGGTGATCACGCGGGCTCCGGTGCCGGCTGCGCCGTACACCATGTTGATCGCCGCGACTTCACTTTCCGCCTGCAGATAGCATCCGCCGATCTCAGGCATACGCGCCGACATGTACTCGGGGATCTCGGTCTGCGGAGTAATAGGATATCCGAAGAAGAAACGGGCTCCTGCGCGAATGGCGGCCTCTGCGATCGCCTCGCTGCCCTTCATTAATGTCAATGCCATTTTATTTCCCTCCTTAATCCCTTTCGATCGTTATCGCGACATCAGGACATGTCCTTCCGCACGAAGCGCATCCGATACATGCCTCCTGATCCACGACCTCTGCCGGATGATAGCCCTTGGAGTTGAGCTTGGTCTTGGAAAGTGCCAGCACTTTCTTCGGGCAGGCTCTTACGCAAAGTCCGCATCCTTTGCAGATCTGTTCATTGATAGTGACCCTTACCATTTCTGCAAACAACCTCTTTTCTTAATATTTTCTTTCTATTATCAACAGTTTTTCAGCTGTATTGCGCGCTTTCTCTCCGGTCATACCGTTTTGACCCAGCTGTCCCAGTCGCGCTTCATATACACGTCGATGGGAACGGGGGTGCCGATGTATTTCGGATCGTGCCCCTCAGCCAGAAATGCGTCCAGAAACTCCTTCTTGCCGGAGGTGTAGGCCACCGGGATGCCGCTCCGCTCGGAGACCTCTTTGATGATCTCGTAGCCGTCCCGCAGCTCGGCCTCGGTGGTGGCGACGGAGAGATTGGTGTTGTTGATCATGCCGGTGATCTTCAGTCTGGAGTGGACCTGCATCTCGTTCTGGATCCGGATGATCCTGTCCACGGTCCCGGAAAGGGGCCTGCGGATGTTGATGACGTTCAGGACTTCCAGCTGGCCCTCCTCCAGTTCCATGAAGTCCTGGTGGTAGCGGCCCAGCGCCGTGGAGCCCGCGGCGTCGCCTCCCACGTCGAAGACCACGGTGTCCCAGTCCATGGCGAAGGCGGACTGCACCTCCGCCGGGAGCGACAGCGTCTCCACGCTGGAATTGGTGAAATTGGGCGAAACGAGCCGTATCTCCTTCATTCTGGTCATGATGCCGGGCTCCGTGAGGCGGAAATAGGTGTTCACCATATCCAGATCCAGAATCTCCGTACGGCCCGTCTCAGCGGCTCTGAGGGCAAAATTGATGGCCAGTTCGGTCTTCCCGCTGCCGTAATTCCCGATCAGAACATACATTTTTTTCATCGATTTGCCCCATTTTCCCCATTTTTACTTAAGAATATTTTAGCATTTTGCATGAACAAGTCAAGGATGCGGCATACTTATAAAAGATGGTTATTATATCCGATATGTATGGGATGTCCCCCTTCCATTTTCCGCACGTATCGAATGCATAGATAATTCCTCTTGATTTGCGCTTTTCCATGTGTTATCATAGACAGGCTCGAACGGAGGGTTAGCTCAGCTGGTTAGAGCGTCCGCCTCACACGCGGAAGGTCGGCGGTTCGAGTCCGCCACTCTCCACCACAAAAGTAGCCGCTTTTGTCTACCAGGACAAAGGCGGCTACTTTTGTGCTTTTCGAGCAAAAATACGGCATTTTCTTGAAAAATCGGGTCTCCGGGCGGCTTCGCGACTGTTCGGAGGCCTGATTTTTCCATTTTCAGGGCAAAAAACGACGTATAGCTCTGTTCCGTATGGTAGTGGATTTCTCCGTATACGAGTACGTTTTTTACCGTATGGTAGTAAAAATGCGGCCTGTCGCCGCACAAAGAAAATCACGGTCTGAGCATCATTCCGCTCTGACCGTGATTGTGATTTCGCCTCTGAAAATGAACTCCGCGCTTCCATCCTTCTGGATGATCACCCGAGAGACCAGCAGGTTCCATGCCTGTTCATCCCAGTCTTCAAGGCGCTGCGCCTGGTCATCAAGGGCAGAT
>JAFRER010000003.1 GCA_017434755.1 Oscillospiraceae bacterium
GCCTTGCGTACGTCGAAGTCCGCCCAGGTCGCTATCTCCAGACCTTCATAGCCTATCGCACTCAGTGTCTTGCACTGCTCCTCAAAGCTCAGGTCCGCCCACTGGCCCGTGAATATCGTTATTGGTCTGCTCATTTCTTTTTCCTCCGTTTTTTCTGTTTTTGATTCTGTTCGGACATGGTCAATATCCATATCTTCTATATATATTTTTACATCATTTACCAGTTAATGTCAACAGAATTACAGTTATTAATAAAAACTTTTTAAAATGTTTTAACAATATTGAATAAAACCGTTTCGTCTATTGACATGAACGGGGAAAAACGATTTAATATAGTTGTATGATCATTTACGGGATAACTTATTTATGGAATCGGAAAGAGTAGTTAAAGCTTCAAACAGACAGCTTGTGCTCCGCCTTCTTTATAACCGGCAGCAGCTTACAAGGAAGGAAATATCGGATGCCTGCGGCTTGAGCCTTCCTACAGTTGCCCAGACTATTAAGGAACTGGAGGAACTTGGGCTTACCGCGGATGCGGGCCATCAGGCTTCTACCGGCGGCAGAAAACCTTCTGTAAGCTCGATCGTTACGGAATCAAGATACTCGCTCGGGATCAGTGTTTCAAAGAACGACATCCGTTTTGCTCTGCTGAATCTCGGAAAGGAGATCTGCGCGAAAGCATCCTTCAAAGTGTCTTTTTCCGACGGTCCGGTTTACTGGGAGGATTTGCGTGCAAGGGCCGACAGTTTCCTGCGCTATAATCATGTGGATGCGTCTGCGCTTCTCGGTGTTGGTTTTTCTTTCCCCGGCATTATCAATTACAGGACACGGACATTGGAATTTGCCCCTACGCTGGATGCGGACTCTGTACGGCTGGGGAAACTGAACACATATTTCGGACAGAACGTCCTTTTTGATAACGACGCCGTTCTTGCGGCCAGGACGGAAATATGGTTCAAGCCGCAGAAAAGCCCTGCTGTCTATCTCCTCCTGAACAGAGGCGTTGGAGGCGCGCTGATTTCTTCAACGGATTGCCCCTTCGGTGCAAGAGCCGGTGAATTCGGGCATATGGTCATTGAAATGGGGGGAAAACAATGCCGCTGCGGAAACAGAGGCTGCCTTGAGACCTATTGCTCTTCGGCTGTTTTAACCGAAAGCGGGGAAGCGGATTCTCTTGAGGGATTCTTCTCGGAACTGAAGCTTGGAAA
This sequence comes from Oscillospiraceae bacterium, assembly GCA_017434755.1. GTDB lineage: Bacteria > Bacillota > Clostridia > Oscillospirales > Oscillospiraceae > Limivicinus. The sequence continues at coordinate 1,209 of JAFRER010000003.1, forward strand.
CGAGAGCTGTGCCCGTATCTGGGAGGATTATATCGCCCATCTTGTAACGGGGGTAAACAATATCCGCTGCATCTTTGACAGCGATGTCATCCTCGGCGGGGAGATGAGCAGGTTTGTTGAAGAGTATTCAGACCGGCTCAATGATGAGCTTTTGAAAAAGAGCATATTCCGTGATGATCAGCCTTATGTGCGATTCAGCAACTACGGTGAGTTCGATTCTGCGGTGGGAGCGGCGCTTCTGAATATTGAGAGATTTATAGACAGCATATAAATAGCCAATATCAAATTACAGGAGGAAAACATGAAGAAACTCAACGTTGGCGTTATCGGCTGCGGAGCCATTGCAGGCATCTATATCCACAATCTCAAATACCATTTTGATAAGGTGGAGGTCGTTGCCTGCAGCGATCTGATTCCGGAAAAAGCGGAGGAGATCCGGGCAAAATTCGACCTGAAGAGGGCATGTACAAACGAAGAGATGCTCGCCGATCCCGAGATCGACATCATCATGAATCTGACGATCCCGAAGGCGCATTATTCTCTCAACAAGGCGATACTGAATGCCGGCAAGCACCTGTACTGCGAGAAACCCCTGTGCGTCACGCTTGAGGAATCAAAGGAGATCATCGAACTCGGTCATAAACTGGGCCTGCGTGTTGCCTGCGCGCCGGACACGTTCCTCGGCCCCGGCATACAGACTGTCCGGAAGCTGCTGGATGAAAACGCCATAGGAAAAGTGACGGGCTTTTCCATCAATCTTCTTAATCCGGGCAGCGAGCTTTGGCATCCTTCCCCCGCATTCCTCTATCAGGCCGGCGGCGGACCCATGCATGACATGGGACCCTACTATCTGACCGCGCTCACGACGCTGCTCGGTCCGGTGGAAGAGGTATTCTGCTATGCCTCTCCGAGCTTCCGGCCGAGAGACGTCCGTACAGCGGTGCTGGAAACAACCGAGATCAACACAAATTATAACGGGCTGCTCAAGCTCAGATCTGGTGTTTATGGGAACATCAACATGAGCTTCGATGTATGGAAATCAAAGAACAACGGCATGGAGATCTATGGCACTGAAGGAATGATCACGGTACCGGACCCCAACGCAACGCAGGGCCCCGTCTATGTTTTCCGAGGAAGGGAATTCATGGCTGAGATCAACACCATTCCCAGGGAAGAGTTCGTGAAAAGACTTATGTTCATCCATGACGGTGAGGAAAAGTATTACCAGGAGGAGCCGCTCGCGTTCGTCGGCGGAAATAACATGCGCGGCGTAGTCGTGGTGGATATGGCCATGGCGATCCAGGAGGGAAGACCCCACCGGACTCCCGGTGAGATCGCTTGCCATATCGTCGATATCCTTGACTGCTGCGATCAGTCCGCGGCGGAGCACAGGGTGGTGGAAGTGAACACCTCCTTCGAAAAACCGGAGGCTTTTTATCCAGTCGCAGACGGCCTTTGGCTTGGCGACCTCGGAACGGCGTCCAATTTCGTCTGATCTCGAAAGACCCGCACAGGGGAACAGTTTTGAAAAGACTGTTCCCTATGTTTCACTGCATTATTTCAAATACTGTTAAAATTCATCTCGAAGAAAACGCTTTTTGGACGGATGATAGTGAAAAAGGAGAATACCATGGAGAAAATGAAGGTCGGTGTGCTGGGATGCGGCGCAATTGCCAGCATCTACATCCACAATATGAAGTACCACTATGATAAGGTTGAAGTGATATCCTGTGCGGATCTGCTTCCGGAAAAAGCGGAGTTCATCAAAAAGAAATACGATCTGAAAAAGGCGTATTCCAACGAGGAACTGCTGGCGGATCCGGAGGTGGACATCATCCTGAACCTTACGGTTCCCTCCGTGCACTATGAACTCAACAAGGCTATCCTGAATGCAGGCAAGCACCTGTACTGTGAAAAACCGCTTGCCGTTACGGTCGACCAGGCAAACGAGATCGTGGCGCTCGGACATAAGCTCGGCCTTCGCGTGAGCGATGCGCCGGACACTTTCCTCGGACCGGGGATCCAGACCGTCCGGAAGCTTCTGGATGACGGGGTGATAGGCGACGTCACGGGATTCACGGCGAACCTCTTCACGCACGGACACGAACTGTGGCATCCGTCACCGATGTTCTATTATCAGGAAGGCGGCGGACCGATGAGAGACATGGGCCCGTACTATCTCACCGCACTCGTTTCCCTGCTGGGGCCCGTTGAAGATGTGGCCTGCTTTGCCTCCAGGACCTTCCGTCAGCGCGACATTAAAGGCACGCTCATCGATTCCGATGTTTACACCCAGTACAATACGCTCCTGCGTATGAAGTCCGGAGTATACGGCAATGTGAACATGAGCTGGGAGGTATGGAATTCCAAGCTGAACGGTCTTGAGATCTACGGCACGGACGGCATGATAACCGTTCCGGATCCGAATGCCACCACGGGCCCCGTATTTGTATACCACGGAGACAGGTATACAGAGCTTATCAGCGCGATCCCCAGAGATGAGATCGTGCAGAGGCTCATGTTCGGAAGGACTCCCGAGGCGCAGAGCTGCTACGAGGAAGTTCCCCTCTGCTACAGAGGAGGAAAGAACATGAGGGGGATCGCAACGGTCGAGATGGCCATGGCGATCGCTGATGGACGTCCGCAGCGCGCCAGCGGCGAGATGGCTGCCCATATTGTAGATATCCTTGACTCAATGGAGCGCTCTCAGGAGACCGGGCAGATCGTGAGGCTCAGCACCACCTTTGACAGACCGGAGGCGTTCTATCCCGTCGCGGAAGGGGTCTGGCTCGGAGACCTCGGCACCGAATCCAGCTTCGTATGATTCTGTATAAAAACAAATAAAAGGACCGGCCCTGTACAGGGCCGGTCTTTTTTCTGTTATTCAGATCTTTTTCCACTTTACTCCGTGAGGAATGTCGGTCAGTTCTATGCCCGCCGCCTTCAGTTCATTGCGGATGGCATCCGCAGAGGCAAAGTCTTTCGCCTTTTTTGCGGCCTGCCGCGCAAGGATCTTTTCCTCAATCTGCGGATCGGATGACCCGTCCTCCGCGATCACCGTGAATTCTCCCTCTACGGCCTTCTGCTTCTTCTCGGTTTCTCTCTTCGCATCCGCCTTCTTTATAAGGTCAAGGCCGAGAACATAGTCGAAGTCCGCTATCACCTTCAGTTTGGTGTCTTCATTCGTATCATATTTGAGAACATCGTAAAGTGCTGTGATGGCAAGGGATGTATTCAGATCACTGCCGAGCGCATTGTCAAAGCGCTGTTTCAGTGCAGTGACAGCCTCTTCATCCACTGCTTCTCCCTTCGGAGTGAGTGCTGCTACGCGGCCTATGAGCTTGTTATAGGTCTTCATCGCATTATCGAGGTTTTCCCAGTTGAACACCAGAGACTTCCTGTAATGGCTCTGAAGGCAGAACAGCCGGTAGGCGAGTGGATCATAACCCTTTTCCTCAAGAAGCGGGACGGTAAGGAATTCACCGCTGGATTTGCTCATCTTCCCGTCGTTGGTGTTGAGATGGTGAACATGCATCCAGTAATTGCACCATTTATGACCGAGATAGGATTCGCTCTGGGCGATCTCGTTTGTGTGATGGGGGAACGCGTTGTCTATTCCGCCGCAGTGTATGTCGAGATCATCACCGAGGTGCTTCATGGATATGCCCGAGCACTCGATGTGCCAGCCCGGATATCCCGTTCCCCACGGCGAATCCCACTTGAGCGCCTGATCCTCAAATTTGGACTTGGTGAACCAGAGCACAAAGTCATTCTTGTTGCGCTTGTTTGTGTCCTCTTCGACTCCTTCGCGCACGCCGACAGCCAGATCGTCTTCGGTATAATCATTGAAGATATAGTAGCGCTCGAGCTTCGAAGTGTCGAAGTATACGTTGCCGCCCGCAAAATAGGCATATCCCGTGTCCATGAGCTTCGTGATGATGCGGATATAGTCGTCTATACAGTTGGTTGCGGGCTCTACAACATCGGGAGTTTTAATGTTGAGTTTGGCACAGTCTGAGAAGAACGCATCCGTATAGAACTTCGCGATCTCCATGACGCTCTTGTGCTCACGCTTTGCACCCTTGAGCATCTTGTCCTCGCCCTCGTCTGCGTCACTGGTAAGATGGCCGACATCCGTGATGTTCATCACTCTTTTGACATTATAGCCGGAAAAACGCAGATATTTTTCCAGAACATCCTCCATGATGTAGGAGCGGAGATTTCCGATGTGCGCGAAATGGTACACGGTTGGGCCGCAGGTATACATTTTCAGGATGTCGGGATGATTGGGGACGAAGTCTTCGACTTTTCTTGAAGCAGAGTTGTATATCTTCATAGCAGTTCCTTCTTTTCTTATTGATCTTTCAGAATATCGATATTCTTGATAAAGTATTCCGCCCCGGAATACAGTGTTGTGACAAGGATGATGATGCTTACGGCGGTATTGACGGGCGTTATTTCCGGGAAGAGCATCATGGCGCCGAGACCGACCATCGTACAGGCTGTTTTGATCTTTCCGGACCAGGCGGCGGCAATTACCCTGTCTTTGACGGCAGCGGTAAGCCGCAGACCGGAAACCGCAAATTCCCGGAAAACAACGATCGCGACGATCCATCCGGGCATCTGGCCTTTGTCCGCAAAATAACACAGCGCTGCGACGACGAGCATCTTGTCGGCGAGCGGATCGGCGAATTTTCCGAAATCGGACGTCTGATCATAATGCCTTGCGATATAGCCGTCAAGAAAGTCCGAAAGACAGGCAACGACGTATACGATGAACGCCGCAGTGAGATACCCGGTATAGGCGAGTATCATGAATACAGGCACCAGCACCACCCGGAGCATGGTTATATTGTTGGCGGTGGTCTTCAGCATTTTATTTCTCCCGTGAGACATCCGTCATCAAATCCGGTTATCAGGACATCTGCCAGATCACCCTCTGCGCAGCTGCCTGTGAAATATACAGCCCCGTCGATGTCCGGGGAATCCGCATAGGATCTGCCGACATTCATCTGCGATTCCACATCGTAGTATTCACAGAGCACTTTCAAGGTGCTGCCGATGAAGCCTCTGCAGAAATCGTCCATGATGGGCGCCTGCAGCTGCATGATCAGTTCAGCACGCCTTCTTGCTTCGTCTTCATCGACGTGTTCCATCTCCGCGGCGGGCGTTCCCTCTTCGGGGGAGAAGGGAAATACGCCCACTCTTTCGATTCGGAATTCCCGTAGAAAATCACAGAGTTCCTCGAATTCGGCTTCTCCCTCGCCGGGAAGACCTGTGATCAGGCTGGTGCGGAGAACGAGCCCGGGTATTCGTTCGCGGAGCTTTCCGAACAGGCTGCGGATATCTTCGCCGGTCCCGCGGCGGTTCATTCTTTTGAGGATGGCACTGTTGATATGCTGTATCGGAATGTCGAGATATTTGACGATCTTCCCGTTTTCAGCTATCTCGTTTATCAGTTCATCGTCGAATGCTTCGGGATAGAGATAATGCAGCCGGATCCACTCGATCCCCTCAATCCCGGAAAGCTCTCTGCAGAGCTTTGCAAGACATCGCCTGGAGTAAATGTCTGTCCCGTATCTGGTGATATCCTGCGCAATCACGATCAGTTCTTTCACACCGGATGCAGCAAGCGCGGCAGCCTCGTCGAGAATGTTCTCCATGGTACGGGAGCGGTATCTGCCGCGAATGGAGGGTATAGCGCAGAACGCGCAGTAGTTGTTGCATCCTTCCGCGATCTTGATATAAGCCCAGCCCGGGCCCGTGGAGACCACACGGGGTGTTTCTTCGATGTCCGCATTCCTGTCGCGGAACAGGTCCAGCTTTGAGCCGGCGGTAACGGCATCTGCGGCCTCGACTATGTCGGAATAGCTGCCGACTCCGAGAACAGCGTCGATCTCGGGGAGCTCATCGATGATGGAATCCTTGTAGCGCTCCGCAAGACAGCCCGTCACGATGATGGCTCCGAGCTTTCCTGCCTTCTTCAGCTCCGCGGCCTCAAGGATCGTGTCGATCGCCTCGGTTTTTGCGTCATCGATAAAGCCGCAGGTGTTGATTACAACAAAATCAGCTCCTTCTGCGGAGGGAACAAGCGTATAACCCGCTTCATCCAGAAGGTAGAGCATCTGCTCGCTGTTTATGAGGTTTTTCGCGCATCCGAGCGAGATCAAAGCGAATGTTTTTTCCATAAAAAAGTACCTAAAATTCAGTCAGATCCGATATCGAGTTCATTGAGCGCAGAACGGATTTCATCCCAGGAAAAACCGCGTCTGAAAAGCGAGGAAGAGGCCTTCCGGATGTTATCTTTTGAATAATCTCCCTTGAGCTTTTTCTGCAATATGTCGGACAGCCTTTCGTTTCCGCCGGGCATCTCATTGAGAGCCTCGTCCCAAAGATCGCGGGAAATACCGCGACGGATAAACTCCGAGCGGATCCTGCCGGTACCGTAACCCTTGGAAGAATAGTGCCGGACGAGCATCCCGGCATATTCCGCATCATTAAGGTAATGTCTTTCAGCGAGCCAGTCGGAACAGTATGCGGCTGTGACCGCATCATAACCTTTCTCCATCAGCTTCCGGCGCATTTCCTTTTCGGACATCTGCCGTCTTGACAGTATTTCAAGCGCATGCTCCCTTGCGAGAGCACGCGCCGATTCTGCGGTGAATTCTTCAAAAAGATCCGGTTCCAGTTCGCGCCCTTCAAACAGACGGAACTGAGACAGCACATTTGCTGTGGTCTTTATCTCCCTGTCACCAATGGTGACGGCGAATCTTTCAGAAGACAGTTTTCGGATCGCCGTTACGGTCATTCTTCAAAGTCGCCGGCACTGATATCCACCGGTTTGGCAGCGGCCTGAACGGCGGCTCTTCTGCCTCTGGGCGTCAATTTGTCGGCGTTTTCGCGGATCTGCTTTTCGATCTCATCGCAGATCTCCGGATTGTTCTTCAGATAATCCTTTACTCCGTCACGACCCTGGATACGCTGTCCGTTGACTGTGAACCACGCGCCGCCTTTCTCGATTATATCGAGCTTGACGCCCATGTCCACGATTTCGCCGATACGGGAGATGCCCTCACCGTAGATGATATCAAACTCGGCCTCTTTAAACGGGGGAGCGACCTTGTTCTTTACGACCTTGACTCTTGTGCGGCTGCCTATATTCTCACCGTTGACCTTTATGGTCTCTGTGCGGCGGACGTCAAGTCTGACCGACGCATAGTACTTCAGAGCGAGACCGCCGGGAGTGGTCTCGGGATTCCCATACATGACGCCGATCTTCTGACGCAGCTGGTTTATGAATATGACCGTGCAGTTGTTTTTGGAAATAGCGCCGGCCAATCTCCTCATAGCCTGTGACATCAGTCTTGCCAGGGCTCCGACGACCGTATCACCGACTTCGCCTTCCAGCTCAGAGCGGGGGATAAGGGCCGCAACGGAGTCCACAACGACCACGTCCACGGCTCCGGAGCGGACAAGAGATTCGGTAATGTCGAGAGCCTGCTCACCGGTATCCGGCTGAGAGATGAGAAGGCTGTCAATGTCAACACCCAGAGCCTGTGCGTATGCCGGTTCAAGAGCGTGTTCCACGTCGATGTAAGCTGCGTCTCCTCCGTTTTTCTGCGCGGAGGCGACAACATGGAGCGCGAGCGTCGTTTTTCCGGAAGCCTCAGGGCCGTAGATCTCGACGATCCTTCCTCTGGGAACGCCGCCGACGCCGAGCGCCAGATCAAGGTTGAGGGACCCTGTGGATAGGGCTTCCACATTGACGGGGATATCCTCTCCCAGACGCATGATCGTTCCCTTGCCATAGTCTTTCTCTATCCTTGCTATGGCCGCCTGAAGGGCTTTCTTCTTGTCGGTTTCTTCCGCGGGTGATGCCGATACTGTGACCTTTTTCTTTTCTGCCATGTCATTTATCTCCTTTAAAATGAATTACGGTTGTGATAAGCCTTAAGGCTCAGTAGCTGCCGATAACGACTCTGTCGGTTCCGAGAGTGTCTTTGCGGTAACTGACAGATCTGAATCCGGCGGAAAGCAGCATTTCTCCGACTGCTTCAGCCTGCCCTTCTCCGACTTCGAACAGGATGCATCCGTCTGGTTTCAGAAGTGATTTCCAGTATTTTATGATCCCTCTGTAGAACTTCAGCCCGTCTTCGCCGCCGTCAAGAGCCCAGATCGGTTCGTAGTTCCTGACCGAACTGTCGAGATCGGCAATCTCGGATGTGGTTATATAAGGAGGGTTCGAAATGATCATATCGAATGCACCGAGGCTTGCGGGAGGGTTCATCGTAGCATCGGCCTGCATGCAGATCGCTCTTGAACTCAGCTTGTTGAGGGCGATATTTTTCCTGCAGATCTCAAGAGCAGCGTGGCTGATGTCCACGGCGATGACTCTGGAGGCGGGAAGCTCATGGGCAACGGCGCATGTGATGCACCCGCTTCCGCAGCACAGATCGAGGATTCTGGCGTCCATCTTGCTGCCTGTGAGCAGGTCTACAGCTGTCTCCACGATTATTTCGGTATCGGCCCGGGGAATGAGGACATCCTTCGTCACATACAGGGGAAGTCCGTAAAATTCCCATTCTCCGAGGACATATGCGATCGGTTCGCCTGCCATGCGACGCTCGGCACTTTCAAGCGCTTTTTTCTCAACACTCGGGCTGGTATACAGACGCAGATCTCTGAGGAATTCCTGAGGACTTTTTCCCGAAGCGCAGGAAACGATCAGCCTTGCTTCCTGAGAGTACGTCTCGATCCCGGCGCTGCGCAGCATATTTCTGATTTCCAGATAGATGTCATTGTATGTTTTCATTCTTGATCACCCGCCCCAGATATCGGAGCCTTCCTCTTCGGGAATGACAAGTTCAAGTGCGCGTATGGCACATTCTATCATGCCGTCATCCGGCTCGTTTGTAGTAATCCGCTGAAGCCATTTTCCCGGAGCCGAAAGGATCGATGAGATGATGTTGTCATGTTTTCCGCACCAGCGGTTGATCTCATACGATAGTCCGACCACCGCAGGCAGAAGCAGCAGATGGCAGAGCATGCGGAGAAAGCTGTTGTCAACGCGCACGAAAGAGTTCACGATTATGCTCACAACGACCACGACCAGAAGGAAACTGGTCCCGCACCTGGGGTGGAAACGGGATTCCTTCCTCACATTCTCAACGGTCAGAGGCAGCTTGTGCTCGTAGCAGAAGATTGTCTTGTGCTCCGCACCGTGATAGGAAAAAACACGCTTGATGTCTTTCAATTTTGAACTGAAGATCATGTATGCGAGCAGGATGAGGATCTTCAGAAGACCCTCCGAGAGGTTCCGGATCAGATAATTGCCCTTCAGCGCAGGGATAAGACCGATCAGAAAAGTCGGAAGAAAAATGAAAAGGAAAAGCGCAAGAGCGACCCCGAGAACGACAGCCGAGCCGACGATGAGCTTTTGAGCCTGTTCTTCAGGGAAATGATCCTCGATCCATTTATCGAGTTTATCCGGCTCGCCCTGCTCTTCCGGAGGGATAAGACCGGCAGAGTAGGTCAGCGCATGCATTCCCTTGACCAGCGAGTCGAGAAAAGTTGCGCATCCCCTTATGAATGGCCAGCCGAGGACAGGGTATCGGTCTTTTATGAATTTCAGATCTTCTGTCTTCTCAACGAGACCATCGGCGGTTCGGCAAACGATCGCCTGGGTTTTCGGCCCTCTCATGAGGATGCCCTCGATAAGAGCCTGGCCGCCTATGGATGTGCGGAAAGAACATGTGTTATCAGGCATATTCGTTGTTATCCTTGCCCAGAATTATCAGTTAACGCTTATACGGAGGATTTTAGAGGAAGCGTTACCTCAACTCGGCAGCCTCCGTCCTCAGCATTAGAAATATCAAGCTTTCCGTTATGCCGCGCCACGATTTCATCACATACGGACAGGCCGATGCCGGTGCCGCGGTTCTTGGAACTTCCTTTATAGAATTTTTCCTTTACGTGCGGCAGCTCATCAGCCGGAATGCCTTTTCCGTAGTCGCGGAACACGATGTGCACACCGTCTTCTTCAAGGGAAAGGCTGATATCGATCTTTTTCCCTTCGCCGCCATGCGTGGCTGCGTTATCCAGCAGGTTGAGGAACACCTGTTTCAGACGCTCGTCATCACCCGGAATAAGAGGAATGTTCTCTTCGGGAGCTTTGTAGTTGACCTCGATACCGGCCTGCTTCATAAGCTCTCCGTATGTAAAGATCGCGTCTTCCAGATTCGCTGCGATGTCGATCTGCTCTATCCTCAGATTGAAACGGCCGTCCTGTATTCTGGTGAATTCGAGCAGTTCAGCGACCATGTTCGTAAGCCGTTCGGCTTCTTTTGAAATGATATGGAGACCTTTGAGAGAGTCGCCCTGTACCGCGGGATCAAAAGCAATGGTCTCGCTCCAGCCGGTTATGGCAGTCAGCGGGGTACGCAACTCATGGGAGACCTGAGATATGAAATCGGTCCTGTATTTTTCTCCGATCCCGATTTTCTGAGACATGTCGTTTATCTCACCGGTAAGAGCGCCGATCTCGTCCTCTTTGCCGGTCTCAAGCTGGATTCCGTAACTGCCGGAGGCTATCCGTTTTGAAAAGGCCGTGAGTTCATTGATGGGATCGATGATCTTTCTCCAGAACCAGATGTTCAGGAGAATCAGATAGATGCAGATGACCGATATGATTATGATGGAAAGCATAAGATGAGCTCTTGTCACACACCAGACCGCCGCAAGAAGAAGAACGATCGCGGCGAGAGCGGAGACGAGCAGCTGGGCCTTCAGACTTTTAAGCATCGCCTGTTGATTTCTCCAATCAGAGTGTATTGTTCAGCAGTACATGAGAAAAGGGGATATCAGTATCCCCATTTATATCCGTAACCCCAGACAGTCGTGAGATAAGTCGGCTCCGCGGTGTCATCCTCGATTTTCGTGCGCAGTCTTCTGATATTGACATCGACAGTTTTCGGCTCTCCGGAGAAATCCTCGCCCCAGACGGCAAGCAGGATATCATCGCGTGACATGGCTCTGCCGGGGTTTTCCATGAAGAGTTTCATAAGCAGGTATTCGATCTGGGTAAGCTTGAGGCGCTCACCGTTTTTCTCAAGAGTCCGGTTGCGAGTGTTAAGCAGAAACGGACCGCTCTGGATCTCATAATTGCCATCCACCTCATCGATCCCGAGCCTGCGAATGAGGGCATCGACGCGGGCTGTCAGTTCAGCGGGAGAAAAGGGTTTTGTCACATAGTCATCCGCGCCTGTCATGAGACCTGTGACCTTGTCGATCTCCTGACTCTTGGCGGTGAGCATGATGATCCCCATTTTTGAGCCGGAGGCCCTGATCTTACGGCAGACCTCAAAACCGTCGATGTCCGGAAGCATCACATCGAGCAAAGCCAGACAGATATCCGGATTCACCTTAAGCTTTTCAAGCGCGGCGGCACCGGTGTCCGCTTCGATCGGTTCATAGCCGCTCCTTCTCAGATTGATCACCACAAAACTGCGGATATTGGCTTCATCCTCAAGTACAAGAATCTTCTTCATATATATCTCCTCACTTTACTGTTTTTGCAGAGGTTTTATTGTTACAATTCTGCTCCCATAATATGACAGCTTATTATATCATGTATTTCAAAAAATGAAAAGATGTTTGTTATATATAAATAATAAGTTTAAATCACTGTGAATCGTTGATAATTCTGCTTCAAACTGATATCATATGTCTCATGAATCAGAAAACGAAAGGAAAGCTGGTCAGAATGAAAAGAGTTACCGAAAGATTCCTCAGATATGTAAAGGTGGATACAACATGTGCGGAAGAGCGTGATTCGGTTCCGTCGACGCTCTGCCAGTTCGATCTGAGCAGACTGCTTGCACGGGAACTTGAGGAAATGGGGATGCAGAACGTGTATGTGGATGAACATGCCTATGTTTATGCCGACCTTGCCGCATCTGCCGGACATGAAAACGCTCCGTCAATCGCGCTGAATGCGCATCTGGATACCATTCCGGATTTCCCGGGGGCGGGAGTGGCTCCTCAGGTGATCAGGGATTATGACGGCGGGGAAGTCGCGCTCGGAGATTCGGGGAGGATCCTTTCCCCAAAGGATTTCCCGAACCTGAGCACTTTTGCCGGAAGGACTCTTATAACCACGGACGGTAATACGGTCCTCGGAGCAGACGACAAGGCAGGCGTTGCGGAGATCATGCAGGCCTGTGAAGAGATAATAACGGAGGGGATCCCTCACGGCAGGATCGCAGTCTGTTTCAGTCCCGATGAAGAAATAGGCCACGGCGCATCCCTTATGGATCTTGAAAGAGTAAATGCGGACTACGGTTTTACAGTCGACGGAGGAGCGCCGGGAGAACTGAATTTTGAAACATTCAATGCGGCTGCGGCCAGAATTGAAGTGAACGGATTCAATATCCATCCCGGCACAGCAAAGGGGAAAATGATCAATGCCGGAACAGTGGCCATGGAGATCAATTCCATGCTGCCTTCCGGGGAAGTCCCGGAGAAAACAGAGAAATACGAAGGATTCTTCCATCTGACGGATATGAGCGGAACGGTGGAGAAAGCCACACTCAGCTACATTGTCAGAGATCATGACGCCGTTTTTCTTGAACAGCGAAAAAACACACTGCGCCTTATCGAAAAGCTTATCAATGAAAAATACGGTGCCGGTACCATGGTTCTTACGATCACCGATCAGTACCGCAATATGGCAGATCTGGTGAAAACAAGGCCGGAGATCATGGAGCGTGCGAAGAGCGCGATCGTTCGGGCGGGAGCCGTACCGGACATCAAACCGATCAGGGGAGGCACCGACGGATCGCAGCTTTCCTACAGAGGGCTCATATGCCCGAACCTGTCGACCGGAGGCTACGCCGCACATGGCCCCTATGAGCATATCACGGAGGAAGATCTGGAGATATGCAAAAACATCGTGAAGTATATCGTGACGGATGAATAAAAAAGAAGCGGGATCTGTTAAAAGATCCCGCTTCTTTCATATCTGGGAAGTATGATCAGCCGTATACGTCCAAAGTGTCCATCAGAACAACGTCCACGTCAAAGGTCTCTCCGGTGCTTTTTCTGTATATGGTGAATGTGATGGAATCGCCTACAAGAAGGCCTTCCTTCGCATCAAGGATATCCTGTGTGGTCCTCACTTCATTTCCGTTGACATGCGTGATGATGTCACCGGGCTTTATTCCTTTGACTTCCGCATCGGAACCGGCCGTGACATCCGTGACGTAGAGGCCGAAGGGGATCTTGTATTCCTCAACGGCGTTTTCGGGAACAGAGCCTACCGTGATACCTATCGAAGTCCGCCCCCTTACCTCTCCGTTGGCGATCAGGGCGTTCGCTATGCTGATCGCATTGTTGGATGGTATGGCAAAGCCGATGCCTTCAACACTGGCATTCACACTTGAACTCATCTTCATGTTTGTGATACCGATCACTTTGCCGTACATGTTGAACAGCGGTCCGCCGGAGTTGCCGTTGTTGAGAGCTGTGTTCGTCTGAAGGACCGTCATGGTCCTGCCGTTATACGAGACGCCTCTGTCTATCCCGGAAATGATACCGTTTGTCAGAGTTGAACGAAAACTCTCACTGAGAGGGTTCCCAATCGCGGCGACATCTTCTCCGACCTGAAGAGAATCGCTGTTCCCGAATTCCGCGACGGGCAGACTCTTTTCCTCGATTTTGAGCACAGCGATGTCACTGCTTGAATCAGCGCCTACCAGCAGAGCTTCATAGATATCGTCATTCTGCAGCTTGACCGTTATCCTGTCACAGTCGTCGATAACATGGGTGTTGGTCATGATCAGTCCGTCTGAAGAGATGATGATCCCGGTACCCATCCCGTACTCGACGTTCTTGTTCTGATAGGTGATGATCGTCACTACAAAGGGGCTGCACTTCACATAGAGTTCCTGCAGAGTGAGTCTTTCACTCCCGTTTTCCGTAAGCTCCAGTCTTTGATCAAGTTTGCCCTGATAAGTTTCGGCATCTATATGAACATCATAGGATTCCGCCGGCGTGAAGAAAGAACTGAAGAAATCGTCCACGTTATCAGGGTATTCTTCCTCTGCGCTTTCACTGTCTTCATCGGGATCTTCAAAAGGGAAAAAGCCGAATCCGTCGTCGCTCGCGTTTCCGAAGGAGAACGAGGAGACGTCTCCGTTGCTGCCGACGGAAAAAGAGATTCTGCTTTTAAAGATCTTGCTGAAGACAACGGAACTGAGTACGATCAGCGCAACCACAAGAACAATCAGCGAGAGCACCAGCCATACCCCGCGGCGCTTTCTTTTTTTGCCTCCGGCCGCAACAGGGGAAACGTACGTGTTCTCCGAAGGGCTGCTTTCAGCGGCCTTTTCACCGGGAACACTGCGATCGAGCGGTTCGTACCATCCGTTATTGTTGTTCATTATCATTCCTCAAATCTACTTTATTTAGCAAGAGCAAGAGTAAAAGCAAATTCGGTAATTCCGTTTTCACTCCGGACAGCTATGTCCTCATCATGCTCATTGATGATCTGTTTAACAAGGTAAAGACCGAGTCCCACGCCGTCCTTGTCTATGCTTCTGGACCGGTCGGACTTGTGGAATCTGTCAAAAATAAACGGGAGATCTTCCGGCGGGATGGTCTCGCCTTCGTCTTTGACGGCGACGTAGGCCTTCTCATCATCCTTATACAGTCTGACGGTGATGCAGCTTCCCTCATTGGCAAATTTGACCGCATTGTCTATCAGATTATAGATGACTCTCGTTATGGCATCTTTGTCGGCCCGCACCATTATCCGGTCATCCGGAAGCTGAGGATCGACATCCAGGTTCTTTGCAGTGGCCCTGGTCTCAAAACTCAGCATGGTCTGGACAATGACCTCGGTAAGGTCGAAATCGCTCCGCTTTGGACCGCCGGTCTCGCTGGCTTCCGCACGGCTTGCTTCCAACATGTTTTTCACGAGCCTGCTGAGCCGCTCGGTCTCATCTCGAATCGCAGTGAGATATTTCGCACTGTCCTCTTTCGGAATGGTGCCGTCAAGAAGACCGTCGGCAAAGCCGCCAATGGTGGTCATGGGGGTGCGCAGCTCGTGAGAGATATTCGAAATGAACTCGCTTCTGCGTTTTTCTGCGCTTTCAAGAGAGTCCGCCATTTTGTTGAAGGAATCGATCAGAGCGCCGAGTTCGTTCTCCGGATCCTCCACCTGCCGGACTCTGACTGAAAAATCACCCCTTGCGAATTTTCTGGAAGCCGCAGAGATCTCATCCAGCGGTCTCGACATTCTTCTCCAGTAAAGCATGGCCATCAGCAGCACGACCACGAACACTGTCAGTCCGATCGCAACGATTATAGTCAGAAGCTGGTTCCATGCTGCGAGGATGTTATCCAGCCTGTTGGAAACGAACACATATCCGATCAGCTCACCGCTATCGGAAGAGTATACAGGCGCAGTCACGACGAACTGCCTGGAAGGGAACAGCCCTCCGAGCGTGTCCAGCCTGCTTATCCCGGCACCGCTCTGCAGTTCCTGAAGAGTTGCGTCCGGGATCCGTTTGCCCGTGTATACGTCATCCGAGATCTCGCTGCAGAGACGGATCTCACCTGCAGCGTCAGAGATCATGATCATGTTCCCGGTGCCCTTGGCAACCGAAACGATGTACAGCTTCAGCGTCGGAAGATCGCTCCCATCAGAGGTGTAGGATGCGCTTGCCATCCGGACGACCTCATCAGCGGCGTTGCGCATATCGGAGGAATACTCGTTAAGGATGAATGACCGCCCGATACTCAGAAAGCTGATCCCGATAATCAGAAAGCACAGTCCTATCATGACTGCGGTCGCAAGGAAATTGCGCAGGAAGATGCTTTTCATCGCTTATGCCTGTTCCGCCTCGAATTTGTATCCGACTCCCCAGACAGTCTTAAGGCTCCATTTATCCGAAACTCCCTCCAACTTTTCACGGAGCCGCTTAACATGAACATCAACGGTTCTGGAATCGCCGAAATAGTCAAATCCCCATACCTCGTCCAGAAGCTGATTCCGGGTGAACACCCGGTTCGGAGAACTGGCCAGATGGTAAAGCAGCTCCATTTCTTTTGGCGGAGTATCTACCTTGACACCGTTAACAATCAGTTCATAGGAATCCATGTTGATCTCAAGCTTGTCGAATACGAGCTTTTTCTCCTCAACGGTCTCGCCCTCGGAGCGGCGCATCACCGCATGGATCCGGGCGATGAGTTCCTTAACATTGAACGGCTTCGTGACATAGTCGTCCGCACCCATTTCGAGTCCGCCGATCTTGTCGTTGGGTTCTCCCTTGGCTGTGAGCATGATGATCGGAGTCGATGCTTTCTGCCGTATCGCACGGCATATCTCCCAGCCGTCCTTTCCGGGAAGCATGATGTCCAGCAGGACGACGTTCGGCTGGAAAAGATCGTAGATGCCTTCTGCCTTTGCCCCGTCGGCGCAGATCATGACATCAAAACCGTCTTTTCCGAGATAAAGCCTGAGCAGTTCTGCTATGTTGCTGTCATCTTCGACAACAAGGGCTCTTTTGTTGCTCATTTGGGACCCTCCTGTTGTTAGAATTGAAGGAAACTGATCAACTGAACGCAATGATGAAAGGAACGATCAGATCATATATAACACAATAACTGTAAATAAACTTTAAAGTGCGGCATCAAGTTCCAGAACAGCGGCTATATACATCTCCAGGGCCAGAAGGAACCATTCCGTGCTGGCTGCCTCATCGGGACCGTGGATCGCCCCTGCCCATTCCGGCATGATCAGTGTATCGCTTTCGATACCGAAGGAAACAGCGTTGGGGAAATGCCGCGCGTATGTTCCGCCGCCCATGGTGAAGGGCTTCGCATTCTCACCGGTATATTCATTGTATTTATCTATGCAGATCCTGATCTCAGGCTTGTCCGCGGAGATATAAAAGGGGACTGCGTCAGTGTCCGTGACCACATCCGCTATGTCTCCGGCAGCGGCAGACAGGATCGACCGGATCTTTTCACCGCTAGTGTTGGTGGGATAACGGCTGTCAATGGTCTGATACATCCTGCCTTCTGCATCAAAGCCTATCACACCGCAGACGATGGTCAGAGGATCGAATCGCCCGTCATCCGCGGCAACTCCGATCCCGGAGCCGTCGGGTGCGGCATGAATCTTCTGAACGATCCTCAAGAATGCGGCTTCCTTTTCATCCGCAATGCCGTTTTCCAGAATGTAGTCGATAAGGACCGCAACAGCGTTTACCGTTCCGGAAGGTCTTGAAGCGTGTCCGCCGATCCCGTGGGAAACAAGACGCCACAGATCGCCTTCTTTCATCACATCGACCCTTCCGGACGGGAGCAGTTCACCGCTGAACATGACAAGAGCCTCCGCTTTTCCGGGAACGGCATTTGCCACGAGCCCGCCTTTGATTTCCAATATATTGCCCTTCGGCATCCGGCTGATGATCCTGCCGTGATATAGGCCTTTTTCCCCGTTGCAGACAGGGAAGGAACCGTCCGGCGTGAAACAGAATAGCGGAGCAGGATAATGAGAGAGATAATACGACACATCCTCCATACCGGTCTCTTCGCTCACACCGAGAAGCGCGCGTATCTCATGTCTGGTCTTGATGCTGTTCTCTTTGAGGTATTTGAGCATGTAAAGACAAAGTACAGAAGGGCCCTTGTTGTCCAAAACGCCTCTTCCGATGAGCCAGCCGTCACGCTCGCGCATGACGAACGGATCTGCAGTCCATCCGTCACCCGCAGGTACCGTATCAAGGTGGGTTATCGTGGAGATATACGTATCCCCGTACCCGTACGAAGCGTAGCCAATATAGCCGTCACAGTTTTTCGCCGTGAGTCCCAAGTCCGAGGCCATTCCGAGAGCGGCATCCAGCACTTCCGCGCATCCTTTGCCGAACGGCTTGCCGGGCTCAGAAGAAGAGCACACACTGTTGATCGATACGAGTCTGCCTATATCCCGGACGATACTGTCGCGGTTTTCACAGACAAAGGAATGGATCTTCTCTTTCAAAGAACTGTCTGTCATGCAATACCTCCTGAAACGCTTATTTGATTATTTTACTATAAATCCGTGTGATTATCAATCGGAATAAGGAATAAGGAATAAAGAAAAGACACGCCGCCGGCGTGTCTTTTCTTATCAGGATCAGATGGGGGTTATTTCCCGGCGAGGAGCAGCTGCAGAAGAGCGGATCCGTTGAGATTGGCATCCTTTTCTTCTTTGGGCTTGCTTGAGAACAGGCCTCCGAACAGACCAGAAGACTGCGGCTTTGATCCGCCGAGCATGAGCATGACTTCGCTCAGATCAAGTCCGTCGCTGAGATCGACCTTCCCGGAATTGCTGCCTGTGGCAGTGGCGGCGGAAAGCCCGCTGAGAAGAGCAGGCGCTATGTTGCTCAGAACACCGGATACCTGCTGCTGGGACAGTCCGGACTGATTCGCCAGAGAGATCACACTGGAATCCTTGTCGGAGCCGAGAATGTGACCGATGATCTTATCTCCGTCTTCCGTATCAGCCTCGGCGACCTGTACAGCCATGGGCTTTTTGTTCGTGTGCTGCGTAAGAGCGCCGAGAAGGGACGTGAGACCATCCTGGCTGGAAGCGTTTCTGGTCATCATCTTTATGAGGAGAGGGATGGCCAGAGGGATCAGTTTCCTGAGCTGCTTTGAACTCAGACCGGTCTTCTTCATGAGAGTGCTGAGCGTGCTGCCGGAAAGAAGAGATTTGATGATGATGCCTAGAAGATTCATGATAGTCCTCCATGTTCCAGATTATTCATTCTTGAAAGGATGTATGCATTATACAGCATTTTTTTGAAAAGTACACTTATTTTTTTAAGAATTATGTTAACTGATTTCTCCGGTGACCCGATTTCGCTTCTGAGGGATGCCGCCACGGTTTCCCGGATTGTATGATTTACATAACTTTTTCTTTTAATTTACATAATATTATTTAATTGTAATTAATTTTTATCAAAATTTCTTGTTAATATATTCAAAAATTAATGCATTTTAACCGTATTTTAACTCCATTTTTTGTATAAAATGCTATAATATGTTAACTGAATTATGAAATTTTTTTAATTAATTTATGTAAACGTATATGGGATTTATACAGATGAAACGTTTGATCCGCTTTTTTCTGAATTTCATATCGATGATCGTGTTTACTCTCTTCATGCTTATAGGGGCATCCGCGGATGCATACGGCAAGCCTTCTCCGGGACCCGGGGACTTCGATTTCGATCCCGTTACGGGTTCCGTCAGCTGCCGTGACGAGAATATCGGTGAATTCTCGGTCGTGTATGTCGACGCCGAGGGAGTGAGAAATCAGGAACTTCCTTCTGCTCCCGGAAGATATACCGTCAAGGTGTCCACTGAAGAGAATGATTACTATAAGGCCTGCAGCGAAGTGACTGGGCCATGGTTTTACTATGTGGATATGGGATCCGTTTCCATCGGATCCGGAAACGGGAAACTAATCTACGGCACTGCGGGTACCGTACGGTACAATGTCAATTGGTCAGGGGTCAATCTGGCGGTCACCAACGGTGATTCCGCCCCGGCGGTCAGATGGATCTCTGCTGAACCTGAAGGCGTCAATGTGTCTTTTTCGAACAGATACAGCACTATTTCCATATCCGCCCAGAAAAACTGTCCTGCGTCTGCCGGCACGTATCTGTTCAATGTCATATACGGCAGTCTCATCTCGGACGAAATCAGTCTTGTTATAGAGCCCAGATCCGTCAAAATGCCGGCTATTACCGAAACGATGCCTTATAACGGGAAAGTTCAACGTCCGGCCGCGACCGGAGAAGGATATATGATTTCCGGCACCGGAAGCGCGGAAGCCGTCGGATGCTATAATGCCGTGATCGAGCTGTCGGATATTAACAACTATGTGTGGAGCGACGGCAGTACAGGCCCTGTGAACGTTAACTGGGAGATAACCAGAAGACCTGTGATTATCAGCAATGTGAAGGTGTTCGACAAAGTTTGCGACGGATCGTGCACCTGCGAGATAAACTGTTCGGAAGCCAAGTTCAAGGGTGTCCTGAAGGGAGACGAACTGAACTGTTCTGCCGTCGGATGCTTTGACAACCCCAGAGTAGGCAGCGGGAAAAAGGTCGAAATAGTGCTGACGCTCGAAGGACCGGACAAAGACAACTACTATATCGATCCCTCAAGCCAGACATCGGCCTGCGGCACGATCGTACGGGGAACCGATGAGGGCAGGGCGGAATACATAACAGAGCCTGACCACAACTACAGGAATGGTGATATTGCCGGCGGAAGTGAATCGATAGAGAAGATTCTTTCCGCGGAAGACATGAAGCTGATCAAGAACGGCGCAAATATTCAGGTCTGGCTCTCCATTAGCGATATCTCCTCCTCCATTTCCGAGAAAGAGATTGCCAAAGTAAAAACCGCGAGTGAAGGCGCGAACGTCGGAGCATATCTGGATATTAACATTTACACGAAATACGGCACCGACACCGAAGCTGTCAAGGTCTCCGAAACAAAGGAAGAAGTGACTATCGAGTTCAAGGTCCCGCAGAACCTGAAAAACAAAAACAGCAGCGTATACAGGACCTATCAGCTCGTTCGTATCCACGACGGCGAAGTCGAGATACTCGATGCCGAATACAACAGTTCGGATGACATGCTCTGCTTCAGAACGGATAAGTTCTCGACCTATGCCCTGATCTATAAGGACGTCCGTGTGAAGGATGCCAGACGTGACTTCTTTGAATTCGATACCCAGAACAGAAGCAACAGGCTTCTGTTCGCCATGATCGCCATCGTTCTGGGTGGCGCGGTCGCTGCAGACTACTATCTTGTCAGGAAACCTGGAAAAAAGAGTTCCTACAGCGGCAGACATTGATATTCCGGAGATTCCTCCCTAATATATATCCGTAAAGAAGGGCGGGTCGTTTTACGGCCCGTTCTTCTTTACGGCTGTTATTGACTGTCCTGAACAGGGGTAATATACTTATTAATACAATGTATCAAAAAGAAAACGGGGGTATAAGGATGAACGCTATCGTAACGGTTGTCGGCCAGGACAGAGTCGGGATCATTGCGGCTGTCTGTATCCGGCTTGCTTCGCTGAACATTAATGTACTCGATATATCTCAGACCATTCTTCAAGGGAATTTCACCATGGTCATGGCAGTGGATATCAGTGAGGCGAATGTGTCCTTCAAGGAGATCAGTGATACGCTTTCCGAACTGGGGAATGATATGGGCCTTTCCATCCGTATCCAGAGAGAAGAGATATTTGATGCTATGCATACGATCTGAGGTGCACAGGAATGCTTAACAGAAAAGAGATCCTTTCGACCATAGAGATGATCGATCAGCAGCATCTGGATATCCGTACGATCACGATGGGTATTTCCCTGTATGACTGCTGTGACGGCGATGCCTCTGCAGCGTGTGCCAAGATTTACGACAAGATCTCACGTTATGCGGAAAAGCTTGTTACCACCGGAGAGGCGATCGAGATCGAATACGGCATCCCGATCGTCAACAAGCGCATCTCAGTCTCACCCATAGCGCTGATTGCGGCCGCTTCGGATATACCGGACTATATACCTTTTGCAAAGGTCCTCGACAGGGCGGCCAAAAACTGCGGAGTGGACTTCATCGGCGGATTTTCCGCTCTGGTGCAGAAGGGGATGACAAAGGCCGATGAGAAGCTTATCCGCTCCATTCCCGAAGCACTGGCGTCAACGGAGCTGGTCTGCTCCTCGGTAAACGTGGGGTCGACCAAAGCGGGGATCAATATGGATGCAGTCGGACTTATGGGGCAGATCATAAAAGAAACGTCAGCACTGACGTCTGACAGGGACGGTCTCGGCTGCGCGAAGCTCGTCGTTTTCTGTAACGCGGTGGAAGACAATCCGTTCATGGCGGGGGCTTTTCACGGGACAGGCGAAGCGGAGAAAGTCATCAACGTCGGCGTGTCCGGACCCGGAGTGATACACAGTGCTCTGAAGAGTGTTAAGGGACAGCCGCTTGATGTCGTAGCTGAGACGATAAAAAAGACAGCTTTCCGCGTGACCCGCATGGGGCAGCTCGTTGCCAGGGAAGCCTCGGAGAGGCTGGGGACTCCGTTCGGTATAGTGGATCTTTCCCTTGCGCCGACACCGGCGGTAGGAGATTCGGTGGCAAGGATCCTGGAGGAGATGGGACTCGAGGTCTGCGGAACACACGGGACCACAGCGGCGCTGGCCATGCTGAACGATGCCGTAAAAAAAGGCGGCATTATGGCCTCTTCTTCCGTAGGCGGGCTTTCCGGAGCTTTCATCCCCGTATCGGAGGATGAGGGCATGATCAGCGCCGCGGAAAGAGGAACGCTCTGCATCGACAAGCTTGAAGCGATGACATGCGTCTGTTCCGTCGGCCTTGATATGATCGCCGTTCCGGGAGATACTCCCGCGGATACCATCTCTGCTATCATTGCGGATGAGGCGGCTATAGGGATGATCAACAGCAAGACCACAGCCGTCAGGCTTATTCCGGCTCCGGGAAGGAAAGTGGGAGACAGGATAGAACTCGGCGGCCTGCTCGGAAGCGCACCGGTCATGCCTGTCCACTCCGAAAGCAGTTCTGATTTCATATGCAGAGGCGGACATATCCCCGCTCCGGTAAACAGTTTGAGAAACTGATATTCTTTGCTGTATTCATCTGACCTGTTGACATATATAATAAATATGAATAGAGAGCTCCCTCACAGACAGTGAATCTGCAAGGGAGTTCTCTATTTTTATGTGCAATATTCACAAAAAAAGCATGTGTAAAACGGCAAAGTTTGACAAAAGCCGACTGGATTAACGGTTGACAATAATGAATATATGATGTATATTATGCACAGTTTGATGAATAATATTCACTATTCAAAGGACAAATACAAATTCGGACCGTTACTTGGTCCGGGAAAGAGGACAAAATGAAAAAGATTCTTGCTCTGGTTCTTGTGATCGTGCTCGCAGTGGCTGCATTATCCGCCTGCGGAAGCAGCGCCCAGTCTGCAGCTCCTGCCGCGGCTCCCGCGCAGAATGACGCTCCTTCCGGAGAGAATGCTGCTGTTGAATCCCCGGCGGCTACACCTGCTGAGGTCAATCTTTCCGCGGCTTATGACAACTATCTCTCGCAGTTCAGCACCAACGGAACCAACGGAACGCTCACGGTTGCGCTTTCTCCCGACTTCGCTCCCATGGAGTTTTATGATGTGGCCAAGAGCGGCGATGCCGCGATCGTCGGATTCGATGTTCTTCTTGCCAACTATCTCGCACAGGAGCTCGATATGACGCTCGTTCTCAAGCCCATGTCTTTCGACGCCTGCCAGGCAGCCGTACAGACGGGCAACGTTGATGTCGCCATCTCCGGCTTCTCCTGGAAAGCAGACCGTGCAGAAAACTTTGAGCTTTCGGATTATTATATTGCCGGTGACAATGAGACCCAGCAGTCTATTATCTGCCTGAAGGAGAACGAGGGTAAATTCACGAAGCCCGAAGACTTCATCGGCAAAAAGATCGGCTATCAGGGCGCATCTCTGCAGCAGACGCTCGTTGAGGAAACATTCGGTGAGCTTGATGTCAATATCACCCAGGTCTTCAGCGATCTCGGAACTGCTGTTGAGGCATTGAAAGCCAAGCAGGTCGATTTCCTCGCTGTGGCACACGGAAACGGTGAGTCTATAATTGCCAACTCCGGCGACGCAATTGCTTTTTCCGGATTCGACTTTGAAGTTGATCCTAAATACGAAAACAATGTCTGCCTCCTCAAGAAAGGAAATACCGAACTTGTCGCAAAGATCAATGTCGCGCTTGCCAAGGCTCTTGAGAACGACTATTACACCGGATGGTATGATGCCAGCAAGGTATATGCGGGCGTATCCACTCTTGATGAACTCGGCTTTGACGAGAACGGCGTTAAGATCACGGATTAATATTTCCTTGACACAATCAGAGCAATCCCACAGGAGGGGAAACACTGAATGACATTTATACTGAATATCGTCAAGATCATGACGAAATACTGGAAGGTCTTCCTTCTGCAAGGAATCGGCTATACGCTGCTCCTGTCGATCATTGCTGTTGCCGGCGGAGCCTTCTTCGGCTCACTTCTGGCGCTTGCCAAAAGATCACACCTGAAGATCCTCAAGGCGCTGGTAAATGCTCTCGTAGCAGTCGTCAGGGGTACGCCAGTGCTCCTCCAGCTGTATATCGGTGTGTTCGTGTTTCCCCTGATCATCCCGAAGCTCTCCTCCCTGCCTTATATCTATTCTGTTTCCATCGTTCTGATCATCAACTCCAGTGCGTATGTATCCGAGATCATCCGCTCCGGTATCGAAGCGGTGGATATCGGGCAGATGGAAGCGGCCCGTTCCCTGGGACTCACGCAGCGCACGGCAATGATGTCCATTGTCCTCCCGCAGGCTGTAAAGAATATCCTTCCGGCCCTCGGCAATGAATTCATCATGGTCGTGAAGGAGACCTCACTGGCTTCCACTTTCTTTGTAGGCGAACTAATGACGGCTTATCTGAAAGTAAAGGGCAATACATACCTTACCATGGAATGCCTGTTCATTGTCGGTGTTCTCTATTTTGCGCTGACGTTCATCCTTTCAAAGATCCTCAAAGCCTGGGAAGGGAGGATGAAAGCCCGTGCCTGAAGTAATGCTTGATATAAAGAACATATATAAGAATTTCGGAGATCTCCAGGTGCTGAAGGGTGTTTCCACCACCGTGGAAAAAGGCGAGGTTGTCGTGATTATCGGTGTGTCCGGATCCGGCAAGTCCACGCTCCTGCGCTGCATGAATCTTCTTGAAGAGCCGACTTACGGTGAGGTCTG
The DNA here is from genome assembly GCA_017434755.1 of Oscillospiraceae bacterium. Classification (GTDB taxonomy): domain Bacteria; phylum Bacillota; class Clostridia; order Oscillospirales; family Oscillospiraceae; genus Limivicinus. The sequence goes on from JAFRER010000003.1 coordinate 26,107, forward strand.
GATGGAAGGCAGGCTCATGACACCGGTCGATCCATATCTGCATTTTGATGTTCTGCGGGCATCCAATACCTATAAGAAGCTTGTGACCGGCGGGCTGAGTGATGAAGAAGCAATCCATAAGATCAAGGAAGATGATCTTCTGAAAGAGAAGCATCCCAGGACCGAAGGGTCCGAGTATGCGGCGCTGATGAAAAAGATCTATGACGAAAGCCATATCGACATCAATCTCGGCCGTCAGAAGATGGGGATGGTCTTCCAGTCCTTCAACCTCTTCAACAATAAGAGCGTTAAGGACAATATAACCCTCGCGCCGATCAAGATCGGGAAACAGCGGCTGAAAGAAGCGAAAAAGCGCGGAGAGCCCGTTACCAAGACAGCGGCGGATATAGAAAAAGAGGCCGAAGCCAAGGCTATGAAGCTGCTTGAAAGGATCGGCCTGCAGGATAAGGCAGATGCCTATCCATCCACGCTTTCGGGCGGACAGCGCCAGCGTGTCGCAATAATCCGTGCGCTTGCGATGGAACCGGATGTCATGCTCTTTGACGAGCCCACCTCGGCTCTCGACCCGGAGATGGTCGGAGAGGTTCTGGATCTTATCCGTGATCTGGTGAAGAGCGGAATGACATCGGTCATCGTTACGCATGAGATGGGCTTTGCGAAGGAAGTCGCCGACAGGGTGATCTTCATGCATGACGGCGTAATTGCCGAGGAGGGGACGCCGGAAGAGGTGTTCAACAATCCGAAGAACCCGCGATGCAAGGATTTCCTAAGCAAGGTACTTTATTAAGAATGGAATGGCTCCCGCAGATTACCGAGCGGGAGCCATGTTCATATGATCCGAAAGGAAGAAAGATACAGTGAACAAGCAGAAGATCTATCAGTATATCGACGATAACAGCGGAATGTTTACGGATATTTCACACAAAGTCTGGGAATTTGCCGAACTGTCCCTGAAGGAATTCAAATCAGCGGCATTGTATTGTAAGGCGCTGCAGGAACAGGGCTTTGAGCTTGAAGAAAAGCTCGGCGGCATAGAAACAGCTTTCAGCGGTACTTATACGCAAGGCCCGGCTCCCGGAACTGCCGGCGCGGGTCCCGTTATTGGGATACTTGGAGAATTCGACGCGCTTTCGGGCCTTTCCCAGCAGGCCGGTGCCGTCGAATGCAAGGAACCGGACGATGCCGGGCTCGCTGCCTCTCAGGGCGGATCGGGGCACGGCTGCGGACATAATATGCTCGGGGCCGGCTCTTTCGGCGCCGCCTGCGCGGTGAAGGACTTCCTTGAAAAGACGAACACGCCCGGGACCGTGATCTTCTACGGCTGCCCCGGAGAGGAGGGCGGTGCGTCAAAAGCTTTCCTTGCACGCGAGGGAGTATGGGAAAAGCTTGATGCAGCGATCACGTGGCATCCGGGATCCATGAACGAGGTGACAACCGGCACGAGCAATTCCTGCACGCAGGTGCTGTATAAGTTCAAGGGTCTTGCAGCCCATGCCGCCGGAAATCCCTTCGACGGACGGTCCGCGCTCGATGCTGTCGAGATCATGAATATTGGCTGCAATTATCTGCGTGAGCATATGAAAAAGGAATGCAGCATCCATTATGCCATGATAGATGGCGGCGGGTTTTCGCCGAATGTCGTTCAGCCGCATGCATCTGTTCTGTATATGGTGCGCGCCGTCAAAGTGAAGGACGTAAAAGAACTTCAGAAGAGAGTAGATAAGCTGGCTGAAGGCGCGGCATTGATGACGGGAACCACCTATGAGAGGATCTTTGTCGACGGCACGGCAAATCCGCTTCCGAATACGGCGCTGGAAAAGGTCCTTTTCAGCAACATGAATGAGGTGCCGCTTCCGGTATACACAGCTGAAGAGCAGAATTATGCCGCAATGCTTCGGAAAACATGGGCCGGCGGGGAAGTCTTTCCCGGACTCGGCGCGCTTGCGGATAAAGAGATCGCAGCAAAAGTTAAGGAACTGACCAAGAATAATACACTGGATCTGAACAGCTTCGTTTATCCCTTTTACAGCGGAGAGGAGTTTACTCCCGGTTCCACGGACGTGGGAGATGTAAGCTGGCTCACGCCCACCGCGCAGTTCAATGCGGTCACCTGGCCTGCGGGAAGTCCGGGCCATTCATGGCAGAATGTCTCCTGCGGCAGGACTTCGATAGGGGACAAGGGCCTGCTCTATGCCGCCAAAGTGCTTGCCGGAACGGCAGCAGATCTGTTCACGGACCCCTCTTTGCTGGACACTGCAAAAGCAGAGTTTGCCGAAAGGACAAAGGATGAAAAATACCTCTGCCCGATCGAGGATGATGCGGTACCGTATGTGATAGAGTAATTGAATCAGAAAAAACGAAAGCCTCCGCTTATCGGACCAGACACGGGTCAATAAGAGGGGGCTTCTCATTTAACGGCAAACAGGTTCAGATCTCTGCGCTCAGCACTTCAAGAAACCGTTCAAGGCTGGCGGCCTTTTCCAGATGAAGGTCAAAGCTTTTCTCTGCAGTGACTATCTCGAGAGCGGGTGTCTTAACCTCTACGGTGACACAGTGACCCGCACTGACGGTTCTGTGTGATGAGGAGGCGCTCTGGATCGCGGACCTCGGTATGTAGTTCCATTTCAGACCGGCCGGAATATAAACGGCCTCTATTCCGAGCCGGTATTGCTCGATCCGTTCCGCATCGCGCAGATCTTTTTTTGCATCAGTGACCGTGATTCCGGGTATAAGTGATTCCGGTGTAAACATCTAAGAGACTCCTTTTCAAACAGGTATTGTTATTCTGGAAAGAGCATACCATATAGCAGGAAGAATATAAAGACGGTTTGTACTCCCGTGATTCAATGATCGATGAGGCAGAGCAGGGTGCCGGTCACGCCGAAGACCCAGTGGACGATCCAAACGCCGAAGATGTTCTGCTGCTTTTCGTACAGAATGCCTTCCAGTCCGGCGAGGAGCGCGGCACCGGCCATGAACAGAAATCCGAGATGGATGTGTAGCGCGGCGAAGATCAGGGAAGAGAGAACGATCGCCAAAACAGCCGGGCGCTTTACGACCGTAATACGCTTGAGGTTGCCCTGTATGACGCTGCGGGCGAGAAACTCCTGAATTCCAGCGGTGAAGATATACAGGATCTGCCGCAGACCGAAGCGGCTGATATCAAAGAACGGAGCGTCCGGCTCAAAACTCGTCGGGACGATCAGCCGTGCGACTGTTTTCAGCAAAAACAGAAAGGCAACGGCGCAAGCGGCAACAATCAGGGCAGTAAGGACGGTTTCTTTCGGTTTATCCGTCATGATGCCGAGATCATGCCAGGTCAGGCTTGTGCAGCGCAGAATGAAAAAGAACATGATGATGCCGAGCAGCTCCACTCCGTGGGTCATGATATCCGGGGAGAAGGGACGTTTCATAAACTCCCAGAAGGCATAGAAAATGATCCAGATACAGAAGCCGAAAAGGAACGTGGTAAACGTTTTGGAGGAATCCGAGAGCTTCAGTTTTGTCTGCTCAGCTTCGGTCTCATCATCCAGCGTGATGACAAGCTGTGCGTCATCTTCGGTCTCACCGGGAAGATAGGAAGAGGACAGCCGAAAGACATACTTGTTTCCGGACGGGGCCATATATCCGACCATTTTGTCCGTTGTGTCTCCCTTGCTGTAGAAAGCGTTCAGAATGGCATCAAAAAAGGCGTCGTTATAACTGCTTCCCGCAAAGAAGCCGGACCGGTCATCGCGAGGTCCGTCCTTTAACTCCAGCAGAACGGAAGCCGGCTGATTGACATAGACGATGTTCCCCTTGTTGTTCAAGACCACTACGGCATCGTTCATGTCGTGCAGGACGCGCTCGGTGAAGTGCTCCATCTGTTCCTGTTTCATTGCTGCAGCCTCGATCATAGATGATGGTTAATTGAAATCTTATCAAAAGAATATACGTTTTTCAAGAATCGATTGAAAGGCAGTGCTTAAAGAAAAATATGTTACTGACGTTGTCGGCCGTGCACAACTGTATTCCGGAATCAATGCTTTTTCCGGTCTGCCGGAAAAAGCATTGATTGAGTCAATATCATAACACACGCCTGAAGAAATGGAATGAAAAAGCACGGGTGAGATCTCAGGCAAAACCACGAACAATCAAAAATATTAGAAGAATTACCGCAAAAAGCATGGATTATTGATTCTTTGATTGACTTCCTCTTTGTTAAGATTCAGCCATAAGAAAGAAACACAGCCAAACACAATGACTGAATAAAGGAGAAAAACAAAGATGAAGCGCAATGCATTGAAAAAAATGACCAGATCCGCCCTCTCCCTGCTTCTTATCGCGAGTTTGTTCACAGGCCTCGGATTTGCCTGCTCATCCGCTTATGCGATGAATGAAGGTGAAGAGATGATTGAAGAGGCCGCCAATGCGATCCAGGCCGTCGTGGAGGCAGATCCCGTCCAGGCGGAGGAAACCGCTCCTGCTGCAGAGCCCCAGGCTGTAGAGGCTTTGGAGGAAGCTGCCGTCGAGACAGCGGAGGAAGTTCCTGCTGTTGAGGAAATGGCTCTCATGATGATACCTGCAGCGGCAGCAGATGAAACCGAAAACGTGACCGAGCCGGCAGCCGCACAGAGCGAAGAAGCCGACCTCAATGTAGATGTTGTCGAAGAAATGGCTGAAGAAGCGGCTGTGGTCCCGGCTCCGAAGTATGTCTACTTCAACAACGAGAACCACGACATCGCCATCGAAGTTTACGAAGACGGCAGGATGGTCTGCATTGTAAATAACACGGAAGCCACCGGCGAAGACCTGGCCATCGTCCAGCTCCACGACAGCACAGGCAGCGTCCTCTCCGGTGCCATGAAGGAAGAGCTTAAGGAGATGGTCACCAACCTCACCCTGGGAGAAGGCATCCTCGGCGTAGGCTGGTCCAGCTACAACTACTATGACAACCCGGAAAAGACGGACGTGTTCCACGGCTTCGACAAACTGACGGAGGTCAATCCCAGCTCCACTCTCGAGGTCATCGGATGGAGTGCATTCCGCAAATGCTACAACCTGACAAACTTCGACTTCTCCAAGTGTGCGAACCTTACCACCGTAATGCAGCAGGCCTTCAGCAACACCGGTCTGAAATCCGCTGACCTCTCCGGCACACAGGTTGACACAATCGGACATGGTGCTTTCGAAAACTGCACTGCGCTGGAAGAAGTCGCAATCCCGTCAACTGTCACCAGCATCTATGACCAGGCATTCAACAAATGCAGCGGCATTCTTGCGATCGAGTACAACGCCGCAGCGTATGAGACAAGCATCCAGCAGAATGGAAAGGAGAACACCTACTTTGCCTCTGCAATCTTCAGCGCCTCCAAAAACAACGATTACACTCTGATCATAGGCACGGACGTCGAGGTCCTGCCCCAGGGATTCTTCAAGGCTTTCCTCGGAGCCGGTGAGATCAGCTTCGGCACCATGGAAGATGACGATGACTGCACTGTAAGCGGACGCAGCCTTGCCGTGAACAAGGATGCCACCTACAGCCAGTCTCCCGCCCCCTTCAAGAACCTGTCCTCCGACTGTGTTGTAGACGAAAACGGTGTTCTGTACGAAAAGAAATCCGACGCCCTGCAGATCACCTACTTCAGCCCCGAACTCACCCAGTACACCCTCCCCGGAACCGTTCAGGTCATGGATGATGCGATTGCGGTTGTCGATCTCGGCGACTATGCTAACTCCAAAGTGGCCGGAACCGTAACCTTCAAAATCGAAGCCAGCGATGAGCTTGCCGGAGTGGACGCGTCAGAGCTTCCCGACTTCAAGATTTCCGACACCGTGCTCGTATTGAAGAACAAAGACGGAGGCACCAGTTTCAAGCCCTTCTCTGCTGCAGACCTGACCGACGATGCCGCCTACTCTGTAACCGTCGAGAACGAAGACGGCAGCAGGAGCGTGTACAGTTTCAGCCTCAGCGGCTGGGCCATGGAAGACGGCACTGTTCTGGCACTGGACGAAGCGGTCTCTCTCAGCGGTGAAGTCTCCCTGACCTCTGTCTGGGACATCGTAAAGGAGGAGATCCCCGCACCGGCTCCTGAAAAACAGGAAAAGGCCGCCGCTCCTGCAGCAGCACCTGTCGCAGCGCCCTCAGCAGTTCAGGAAGCAGCTATTGCTCAGAACATCGAAGAACTGAATGATACACCGGTCCCCTTGGCAAAACAGGTCAGTGCAAATGTCATCTATTCCGCTGCCTCGCTTTCAGCTGTGCATGCAGATTCCGTTGAAGAGTCTCCCGAAACCGTGGAAAACAACAGCGGTCTGATGCTCCTGGCAGTGCTGATACTTGTAATCACCGCAACAATGTCTGTCTCCATCCGGAACAGAAAATACGAGGACGACTGATCCAAAGCGATCAAAAGGCATATAAAGAAAGAGGACCAAGTATTATCGGGATCATATCCTGTATAAACGTATGAAATGGATAACAATTTGACCAACAGCCCCGCTGATGGAATCATCCATACCGGCCTGCAATCAGACAGAGCAAGTAAATAATATATAGAAAAGCACCCCCTATTTCTAACAGGGGTTGCTTTTGAGTAAAAAATACCATTATTACTCACTACTATAGTGCAGACGGAGGGATTCGCTTTTCTGCGGAAAAGCCACGGCGGTTGCGACCTGCCACCGGCAGCTCGCTAAGAGCCGCCTTTCGAATCCCACAAGTAAATATCAAAAAGAAAAGGCACCCCTTATAGGATGCCTCTTCTTTTTGGTGGAGACGGAGGGATTCGAACCCTTGACCTTACGGATGCGAACCGTACGCTCTCCCAGCTGAGCTACGCCCCCATGAGATGATCTGTTGAAAAGCTTAATTATTATAGCATAGATTTATGGTTTGTAAAGAAAAATTTGTTTGAAAATAAAGCGAAGTTGTAGTAATATACACACGATGGCTTTTGACAAGGCTGCACTAGTCGGGGAGCCAGCGGTGCCCTGTAACCTGCAATCCGCTGCAGCAGGGATGAATCCCCGAACGAGGATATGTTTTGTGTCGTCTGACTCCGGTAAGCAGCGTTGAAGACTCGGTCTCGCGCAACGGAAACCCGTGAACCATGTCAGGCGGGGAACCGAGCAGCATTAAGCGGTGCTTTTCGTGTGCCGTGAGGTCGCCGGGTCCGAGCCGGCTGCCGGCGTAACGGGCATAAATCATTATTCGGATTCGGGTGTGCAGTCTTGTCAAGAGCCATAATCCATATGGAGAGGCGCGGCATGTATCAGGCATTATACAGAAAATGGCGTCCCGAGACCTTTGACGAGGTCGTCGGTCAAAACCAGATAACTGATACTCTCAAATATCAGGTGGCTTCCGGGCACCTCTCTCACGCATACCTTTTCATCGGCTCCCGCGGAACGGGAAAGACGACCTGCGCCAGGATCCTTGCCAGAGCAGTCAACTGCGATCATCCTGCCGGCGGCAATCCCTGCTGCCAGTGCTCTGCCTGCAGAAGCATTCTGGACGGCTCGGCTCCGGAGATCGTGGAGATCGATGCCGCTTCCAACAACGGCGTCGACGATGTCCGCGCCCTGCGCGACGAGGCGATCTATTCTCCCGCGGTCCTGAAGAAAAGGGTCTATATAATCGACGAAGTGCATATGCTCTCAAAACCTGCCTTCAACGCGCTGCTCAAGATCCTGGAGGAGCCTCCCGAGCATCTGATCTTTGTGCTCGCGACCACTGAGCTTTCAAAGGTCCCTGCAACGATCCTGTCCCGCTGCCAAAGATTCAGCTTCAAGCGGATCCCGACGCCGCTCATAAAGGAGCATCTCCTGAAGATAGCGGCCGAAGAGGGGCTGAAACTGACATCCGGTGCTGCGGAGCTTCTGGCGGTGATGGCGGAGGGCGGCATGCGCGATGCGCTGAGTCTGCTTGATCAGTGCGCTTCATCTCCTGAGATCGACGAGAAATACATCAATTCATGCCTCGGTCTGGCAGATAATTATGCTGTCGAGTCGCTGCTCGATGCTGTTTTCGCGAAGGATTCCGGAAGCGCCGTTTCGGGATTCAACGGGCTGTGGATGCAGGGGAAGGATCCGGCATCTGTCCTGAAGGAGATCTCCGGCCTTTTAAGGGATGTTCTCCTTTATAAGATCCTGCCGCCTGACGGCGGGGGACTTGTCTCCGGCGGATTCGATCCTTCGGTCCTGAAAAAGTATTCCGACAGGTATTCTTCCGAAGAACTCATAGCGCTGATGGAGACATTGGAGAGCAAAGCGGCGCAGATGCGGGATTCATCCGATCCGAAGATAACGGCGGAGCTTTGCTTAATAACCCTGTGCGATGACAGGGCTCAGGATTCCCTATACGCGGTCAGAGCCAGACTGGACAGGCTCGAGAATACGGTCGCAAAGGTAGTCGCTCCTGCTGCAGCTGCTGCCGCACCGGCAGTGAGCGGAGATCCGGTCATCGAGAAAAAACCGGAATCTGTTTCGCTGCCCAAGCCCGAAGAAATCCTGCCTGCGGAGCAGGAATCCGTTGCGGATGAGACGGCTGGCACGGAACCAGCTGCAGAGCCGGAAGGAAAAGAAACGACGGAAGAAGAAAAGTATCTGCCTGTCAGCGTTGAAGCACCTGCGGCAGGAGGGGCAGACTTCGATCTGGAATCCGCCGTAAAAGACATTGCCTCCGCCTTCCCGATGGGAACGAGGGTCATCATGACGGATCCCTCCGCGGCGAAATGGGAGCTCGACGGGGATTTTCTCCGCATTGCGGTAAAGACAGAGTTCAACAGAAAGGCTCTTGATACGCCGGATAAGCGTACCGGCATCGAGAAGCGCTTTGAGGAGCTCTTCGGCAGGAAAGTGAAAGTCGTTGTTTCCGGAATGCAGCCGGAGCAGCACAGCGCAAGAGACATCGAAGAACTGAAAAGGTTTGATATCGTTCAATTCAAATAAAGGGGGAACCGAATAATGGCGAAAAACAATTTCCGCGGTGGATATGGCGGCGGAAGCCAGATGAATATGATGAAGCAGGCTCAGAAGATGCAGCAGGATTTCCTGAAGATGCAGCAGGAGCTCGAAGCTTCCAAATTCGAGTTCACATCCGGCGGCGGAGCCGTGAAGGCTGTGGTGTCCGGAACAAGGCAGTTTGAGTCCATAGAGATCGATCCGGAAGTGGTAGACCCCGAAGATGTGGAAATGCTGCAGGATCTGATCCTTGCTGCTGTTAACGGAGCACTGAAACTCAGTGACGACCGTACCAATGAAGCAATGTCCAAGCTGCAGGGGATGGGCGGCTTCCCCGGACTATTCTGATTTAAACGGAGACAGACTGAATGGATACACCCTGGACAGAGAGCGTAGACTTTAACGACCCGCTTCCGGATTATCCGAGGCCCCAGCTTGCCCGCAGATCCTGGCTGAATCTGAACGGCATCTGGGATTATGCCATCAACAAATCCACCCGTCATCCCAAAAGCTATGACGGGAGCATTGTTGTGCCCTTTTCTCCCGAATGTGAGCTTTCCGGAGTGGAGAGGACGATCAAAAAGGATGAATTCATCTGGTACCATAAAAGCCAGATCCTTCCGGAGGATTTCCTCGGCAAGAGGATCATTCTGCATTTCGGTGCCGTAGACCGGGACGCCGTGGTATGGGTGAACGACATACAGGTTTGCTCTCATTCGGGAGGATATCTACCCTTTGAGACCGACATCAGCAAGGCTGTTACGGACAGCGAACTCAATATAACGGTCCGGGTCTCGGACGACACAGACCGCGGAACCGGTTCAAGAGGAAAGCAGAAGACCCGCCGCGGCGGAATCTGGTATACCCCCCAGTGCGGCATCTGGCAGACCGTGTGGCTGGAGGCTGTTGAAGAGGAGTATATACGATCTCTGCGGATAACCCCGAACTTTGACAAGGCAACGGTCTCCATCGAAGCGGATCTCGTAGGAGACAGCGAGGCCTACGCCAGCTTTAACGGAGAAGACTATCTTCTTCCGGCAGTGATCCCGGTCCCGAAATTCGAGCCCTGGAGCCCCGAGCACCCGAAGCTTTACGGCTTTACCGTGAGATGCGGGAAAGACCTTGTGCAAAGCTACTTTGCCATGCGGAAGATATCCGTGAATAAGGACGAGAAAGGCGTTCCCCGGCTGTTCCTCAACAACAGGCCGTATTTCCAGAACGGCGTGCTCGATCAGGGCTACTGGCCGGACGGTCTGTACACGGCCCCGACTGATGAGGCGCTTGCCTTCGATATCCGGATCGCCAAGGCCATGGGCTTCAACATGATCCGCAAGCATGTGAAAGTCGAGCCTCTCCGCTGGTATTACCATTGTGACAGGATCGGCATGCTGGTATGGCAGGATATGCCGAACGGCGGGGGAGCATACAATCCCGCAGTCGTCGCGGCCCCGCTCTTCACCGGGGTAAGCATAAAAGACAATGCCTATCTTCTCTTCGGCAGGATGGATCCGGACGGAAGAGCCGCTTACAGGGCGGAGCTTGCAGCCATGGTGAAGACCCTGTACAACTGCCCATGTATCGTCATGTGGGTACCCTTCAATGAGGGCTGGGGCCAGTTCGATTCCAAGAAGTTCTGCCAGATGATAAAGAACATCGACCAGACGCGGCTGATCGACCACGCGTCCGGCTGGCACGACCAGGGCATCGGAAACGTGCGCAGTTTCCATGTGTATTTCAAAAACTATAAATACAGGCCGGACAAACGCGGAAGAGCGGTGCTGCTCAGCGAGTTCGGAGGATACAGCCACAAGGTGGCCGGACACACCTATAACGATAAGTATTTCGGCTATAAGAAATTCGAGATCCCGGCCCAGCTTGAAATAGCCGTAGAGGAACTCTACGGGGAACAGATCAGGCCGGCTGCGGCAGAAGGGCTGAGCGCCGCGGTCTATACGCAGCTCACGGATGTGGAGGATGAACTCAACGGTCTGATGACTTATGACCGCAAGGTCTCAAAGATCGCTCCCGAGGTCATGCGAGAGTTCATAACGGTATAAAAAAAAGATCCACCTTTAGTGGATCTTTTTTTATCTAACTGTTTAATCATACACCGATGGTCACGGCTCTGTCATACGCGCCGTGGACCGCATCGACGATCTTGCCGGGACTTGCAGCGTCGCCGACCGCGAAAAGCTGCAGTCCCGAGAGGATCAGCTCTCTGTAAAGCTCATCCTGCGGTTTGCTGCCGAGAGCGCCGTAAACGATGTCGGCGCTGAAAGCGATCTCGGTATCATCCGGGAACACGCAGTTGACAACTCCCGGTTCTATGCTCCTGAAGCGGGCATGATACACGACCTCTATACCGAGTTTCTCCATAACGGTCATCAGAGCGTTCCTTGCACCGCCGAAAAGTTCTTTTGCAAGATAGCCGCTCCGGATGATCAATTTCACTCTGCAGCCGTGTTCCGAAAGGAATACGGCTGTTTCGCATGCGGACATACCGCCGCCGAGGATGATGACGCTTTTTCCCTCGGGAGTCTCCGTATAGGCTTTCCGGATATCGGTCAGGTTTTCATAGCCCTCGGTCTTCACCGGCTCTTTGTAAATCGATCCGGTGGCGATCAGTGTGATATCCGCGGCAAAGCCGGATACGTATTCCGGGGTGGCCTCCTGTCCGGTAATCACTTTCGCACAGGCTCTCGCTTCTCTTTCGAGCACGTTCACAAATTCCAGCAGGTCCTTCTTGTGAGGATCCTTTTCGGCAAACAGACGTACCGTCCCGCCGAGCTGCCCCTCTTTTTCGATGAGCGTAACGTCATGGCCGCGCCGTGAGGCCGTGATCGCAGCCTGCATGCCCGCGGGACCTCCGCCGACGATAAGGATCTTCTTCTTTTCCTTTACTTCGGCGAGACAGTCAAAGGGGACTCTCCCGAAGCCGCTGTCCGGATTGACGGTGCATCTTCCCATGGCCGCAGGACTCAGGATCCTCCTCATCAGCTCCGGGGTCAGCCCGCGCTCATCAAAACCGATGTCCGAAGGATGTTCGATGCTGCCGGGGTAGCAGTTGAAGCAGCGGACGCAGCGGTGAATGCAGTCGGCTTTTCCGGAAATGATCTTGTTCACGAATTCCGGGTCGGCGAAGCCCTGTCTGCCCAGAACGACCAGATCCGCTGCTCCGGAGGCGATTATATCCTCGCACTGAGCGGGATCATTGAGCCCGCCGATGACGGAGACAAGGGATTTGTTCATAACTGCCTTGACTTTGCGGGCATATTCCACATTGACCCCGTGGATGTCGTAATGGCTGGAGAAGGTGCCGGTCGAGTTGCCCTTTTCCTTTATGCCGTTCGACACCTGAAACACATCCACCAGTCCGTCCACCTGCCTGGCGAACTCCACGGTGTCGTCTATCGTCATCGCGCCCGGCACATCCACCCCGTCTGTGGCGGAAAAGCGCAGTTCAATGATCTTGTCGGGACCGAGTCCTTTCCGGAGTGCCCGGATGATCTGCTTGGGAAATCTGGCGCGGTTTTCGGCTGATCCGCCATAGCGGTCCGTGCGGTGGTTGATTCCCGGCGATACGAACTGCTGGAGCAGGAATCCGTGACCTCCGTGAAGAAGAACGCCGTCAAAGCCCGCAGCAGCGGCAAAAGCGCCGAATGTCCTGAAATCCTTGCAAACCTTGCGCATCATGTTTCTGGTGAAGGCTCGCACCTTGACCCCGTCATCTCGGATAAATTCATCCGGTCCCCAGGGTGAAATGCCATCCTGTACGTAAGCGGCGCATCCCTCGTGACAGACCTCGAACAGAGCGATAGCGCCGTGCTTCTTGATCCGTTTCGCGTATTCGCTCAGCGCCTCGAAATCTTCTCCCTCCGTTTTGCCGTAGTCGATCTTCCGGGAGACGAAACCAGCGATACCTTCTTCATAATTCACGCAGATCTCGCCGGTGGATACGGCTGCCGCGCCTCCTTTGGCACGGTCTTCCACCATGCGGTAGACATTCTCCTTGATCTCCGGAATGGTAAATATAGAGTGGGCGAAAAGGGTGGGCCCGAATTCCACGCGGTTCCTGTATTCATGCCCTCTTACGGTGAGGGGGCTCAGCAGATTGGGATAAGAGCTGTCCATGATCATCCTCCGTTTATCCGTTATAGCCCATCGGGTTCTTTGACTGCCAGTTCCAGGTGTCGCGGCACATGTCCTCTATAGTGTACTCAGCCTTCCAGCCGAGGATCTGGGCCGATTTGTCCGTAGACGCGTATACCGTCGCAAGGTCGCCCGCGCGTCGGGGCGCGATATCGTAAGGGATCTTTATACCGTTGACCTTCTCGAAGGCATGTACGAGCTCAAGCACGCTGCAACCCTTTCCGGTCCCGAGGTTGAAGACCGACTCACCGCGCTGCCTGCGCATATGATCGATGGCGGCGACGTGGCCCCTCGCAAGGTCCACCACGTGGATATAATCACGGACACCCGTGCCGTCAGGCGTGTCGTAATCGTTGCCGAAAACGTTCAGATGGTCTCTGCGGCCAACGGCTACCTGAGAGATATAAGGCATGAGATTGTTCGGTATCCCGCGCGGGTCTTCTCCGATGAGCCCGCTCGGATGCGCGCCGATCGGATTGAAATAGCGCAGGAAGACCACGGCCCACCCGCTGTCCGCCTTCGCGGTGTCGCGCATGATCTGTTCAGACATGTACTTGGTCCATCCGTAGGGATTGGTGCACATGCCGGTGATGCTGTTCTCCCGCAGAGGCATATCGTTTTCGCCGGAGTAGACCGTTGCGGAGGAGGAGAAAATGATATCCTTCACGCCGTGATCGCGCATAGCCTCACACAACCTGACCGTGCTGAAAAGGTTGTTGTCGTAGTATTCCAGCGGCATGGCCACCGATTCGCCAACAGCCTTGAGCCCGGCAAAATGAATGGCGCAGCTGATGTCATGTTTTTCGAGGATATGGTCGAGCGCGGCCCTGTTGCGGACGTCCTCCTGATAGAAAGCGACCTTCCTGCCGGAGATCTCCTCCACCCGCTCGACCGCCTTTGCGCTCGAGTTGACGAGATTGTCTATGATGACCACGTCATAGCCTCTACTGAGGAGTTCCACGCATGTGTGTGAGCCGATATAACCGGCTCCGCCTGTCACCAGAACTGTCATAGCATTTGTCCTTTCATTCGAGAAGGGCTCCCGGATAAAGTCCGGCTTCCCGCATTTTTCTTATCGAATCCACGAGGATCGGCATGTCCTCCCGGTAGGTGATCCCGTGCCACTGCTCCCGGCAGCTGAGAATGCTGATCGTCCCGAAACCCTCATTTATCACGGTGTTTGCAACTGTCGGAAGGAAATACTCGCCCTTCAGAGGATTCGTCATGAGCGCGTCATCCAGCCAGGCGGGAAAGCGGCTGTTGAGTTCATCAAGCATCGATTCTCCGAAGGCCCAGCAGTTCATGGATACGGGCAGGTCTCCCGAAAGCGGAAAGCGTTCACCGTTTTCCACATAAACGGCATTTTCGCCGGCTTTTTCTATGTGCGTCCTTTCAACGACGTCCGTGAGAAGACCGTTTTCAACGGAGCAGATCCCCCTGGAGACATATCCGTTCTCCGTAACGGTGTTACGGAGTTCATACGCCACCATGGCGTGCTCATTCGCTGCTCTGCCGGAGGACAGAAAACCGTAAAGCGCGCTGTAGGCGGTCTGCCCATAGAAATCATCCGCATTGATAACGGCAAAAGGCGCATCGACGATACCTTTGCAGCAGGCGACGGCATGTCCCGTGCCCCAGGGCTTCATACGTCCCTCGGGGACGTTGTATCCCGCCGGAAGGGAATCAAGCTCCTGATAAACATAACGCACGTCGAAATACTTTTCCATGCGTGTCCCGATTCGTGCTTTGAAATCAGAGTCGATGGCATGCTTTATAATGAATGCCACCTTTTTGAATCCGGCCTTATACGCGTCATAGAGCGAAAAATCGATTATCGAGTGGCCGAGATCGTCAACGGGAGTTATCTGTTTCAGCCCGCCGAAGCGGCTGCCCATCCCGGCTGCAAGAACTGTCAGTACCGGTTCTTTCATGACTGCAGAATGGATCCTTTCTTCAATACTCTGACATGGCGCGGCGACAGTAGTAATTCAGCAGCCTCTCACGGACCAGCGTGCTGCTTTCCATATGTCCGGGATATACCTCATAATCTCCCTCAAGACTGCAAAGCCTTTTGAGTGAGCGGAAGATCTCGTCGGTGTCTCCGCCGTCGAGGTCCGTTCTTCCGCAGCTTCCGCGGAAGAGCGTGTCCCCGGTGAAAAGAACACGGCCGCATTTTATGGTCACGCTCCCGCGAGAGTGCCCCGGAGTCGACAGGATCTCAAAATCCATCCCCGCTGCCGTGATGACGTCACCGTCGGCAAAATAAACGCCGCTGTCGGGAAGAGCGTAGATGAAAGCGGGGGAGTTCATTACTCTTCTGTCATCCGCCTTATTCATGTATACGGTTGCGCCGGTCTCTTCGGCGACTGTGTCTGCGGCGCCCGTGTGGTCATAATGCCCGTGGGTGATGAGGATGGCGACGCATTTCAGCTTATTGTCTTCGATATAGTCGAGTATGGTATTGCTCTCGTCGCCGGGATCGATGACAACGCACTCGAGCGTATCCTTATTGGTGACTATATAGCAGTTGGTCTCCAGATGGCCGACCGGGATCGTCTTAACAAGCATCTTAAAGCTCCTTTGTATCGAGGATAATGGTGACAGGCCCGTCGTTTACGGATTCGACGAACATCTCCGCACCGAATTCACCGGTCTCAACATCAAAGCCTCTGTTCCGGCACTCTGCGATAACGAGCTCATACAGCGGGATCGCCTTGTCAGGACGCGCGGCATGAGAAAAGCCGGGACGTCTCGACTTACAGTCGGCGAAAAGAGTGAACTGGCTGATGATGAGGAAACGGGCTCCGGCATCAGCGGGATTCACATTCATCTTACCGTTTTCATCCTCAAAGATGCGCAGTCCGCAGATCTTGTCGGCAATTTTCAGGGCTTCCGCCTCGGTGTCGTCCTCATGCACGCCGAGAAGGACAAGGAATCCCTTGCCGATAATGCCGGCGATTTCCCCGCCTATGGTCACGGAAGCACTTTTCACTCTGGTAAGTACTGCTCTCATTTTAGCCTCCTGCTCTTGTCACGTTCGTCACACCGGGAACCGATGCGATGCGGCTGATGATATATTTCAGATCGGTGGCGCTCTTGACCTCAAGCGTCACAACGACCAGCGCCTCACCCGGGGAGACGGTCCTGGCAGACAGCGTGCGCACTTTCGCATTGAGTGCATTGAGGATGGTGGCGATATCCAGTACCAGACCGTTGCGGTCTCTGGCTGCAATTGTAAATGTCGTGACATAGCTGTTCGATATCTGGCTTGCCCAGGACACCTTGATCCATCTGGCCTCATTGTCGCCGGCGGACTGGTTCAGATAGTTCCTGCAGTCTTTCCGGTGGATGCTCACGCCCTGACCGCGTGTGATAAATCCCACGATCGGATCGCCGGGGACCGGCATGCAGCAGCGGGAGAATTTGACAAGGCAGTTATCTATGCCCTCCACGAGCACGCCGTTGATGGCGTGCTGCTCGCGTTTGGCCTGCTGCTCTCTTCGCTCGGCTGCCTCGGTCATTTTGTCGATCGCTGTTTTGCGGTCCGATGTGCCGAGATGCAGCGCTTCGTCTCTCAGCCTGTGCGCCGCTCTGGTGGCAGTGATGCCGCCGTATCCGACGCATGCATATAGATCATCCACGGTCTGGAGCGAAAGCTTGCTGAGCAGGGGAGAATATACCGCCTCGTCGCTGAGAAGATCGAGCGACATCCCGTTGTGCTTGAATTCGCTTTCCAGCATCTCACGGCCGCGTATGATGTTCTCATCTCTGCGCTCGCGCTTGAACCACTGCTTGATCTTGGTCCTGGCGGATCCGCTCTTGGCGATGTTCAGCCAGTCGCGGTTCGGTCCCGGTGCGGATTTGGAAGTCCGGATCTCAACGATGTCGCCATTCTGCAGAATATAGTTGAGGTTGACGATCCTGCCGTTAACCACGGCGCCGATCATATGGTTGCCGATATCGGAATGAATGCTGTAGGCAAAGTCGATGGGGGTGGCGCCGTTGGGGAGATTGATCACGTCGCCTTTCGGGGAGAAAACGAATACCTCGTCGGCGAACATGTCGACTTTGAGATCATGGATGAAGTCTCCCGCGTCGGATTCCTGCTGGGTCTCCAGAAGCCTGCGGATCCACGCGAACTTGTCTTCGTCACCGGATCGGACTGAGCCGACGGCATCCCCCATCTTATACTTCCAATGCGCGGCGACGCCGTACTCGGCTGTGTAATGCATGTCCCAGGTGCGTATCTGGACTTCAAAAGGTATGCCTTCGGTGCCGATGACAGTTGTGTGGACCGACTGGTACATGTTCGGCTTCGGGGTGGAGATGTAGTCCTTGAATCTGCCCGGAACGGGCTTGAACATATAGTGGAGTATGCCGAGTGCATTGTAGCAGTCTTGAATGCTGTCCACGATCACCCGGAAGGCACACAGATCGAAAACGCCGCTTAGGTCCACCTTCTGCGAGTACATCTTCCGGTAAATGCTGTAAATATGCTTGATCCTGTGCTGAACGGTGCAGCTTATGCCTTCCGCCTTCATCCCGGACTCGATCTTTTCCTTGGTCGTTTCCATGAACTGATCCAACTGCGGCATCTTTGCTTCGATGGTGTCCATGATCTCTTTGTAACCGGTAGGGTCGAGGTACTGCAGAGCGAGGTCTTCCAGTTCCCACTTGGCACGCTGCATTCCGAGCCGGTGCGCAAGAGGCGCATAGATCTCCATCGTTTCGAGAGATTTGATCCTCTGCTTTTCGGGACTCTGATAGGCCATGGTGCGCATGTTGTGGAGCCTGTCGGCGATCTTAATGAGGATGACACGGATGTCTTTGGCCATGGCGAGCAGCATCTTGCGCATGTTTTCCATCTGCTCGTCTTCCTTGCTCGTGTACTGCACACGGGTCAGCTTTGTAACGCCCTCCACGAGGTCCGCCACGGTGCTGCCGAATTCCCGCGCAATGTCCTCATGCGTCAGGGCAGTATCCTCTATGATGTCATGCAGAAGCGTGGCAACGATGGAGTCCTCATCAAGACCCATATCCAGAGCGATATCCGCGGCATACACGCAGTGGGTCACATAAGGGGATCCGTCCCTGCGGTTCTGGCCCTCATGTGCCCGCTTGGCCATCTCATAGGCAGCACGGATGCGCCCGATGTCGAAGGTCCTTCCGGAGGCTTCGATACGGGCTTCAAGCTCGCTGTATAGAGCGTCCGGATCCGGAACGCCGTTTGGCTTGAGGATTGTATTATCCATAATAATCCGTCCTGATCAGGTGATATCGGAAATACCCTTCAGATTTCTTATGATTTCCGTGCAGTCAAGGTCGACTTTTTCGCCCGGATGGAAGGCTTCGGAACCGAAAATGCTTTCTGCACGGGGATTTCTCAGCAGACCGGCCTGGTAAAAAGCGAGCAGACATATGCAAAACTGCTCAGGAGGCATTCCGGGAGGCGACTGTGCTACCATCTCATGCACATCACTGCCTACTCGGAATCCGGATCTGCTCACCGTATGCCAGGCTTTCGCAAAGACCTGCCGGTCCGGTGTGAAGGCGGAGGCATAATCCTTGCAGGCGCATGCGGAAGGCTCGAGGATCTCGCTGCAGAACTCGGATCCGTCGTGCAGTTTCAGCGCCGAAATGTTGAGTTGTACACTGATCTTCCCGCCGAACTCATTGATCTGCGGGCTGAAGGCTATATCCGCCCTGCAGCCTTCACTGATCCCCAGTTCCTCGGGCGTATGAGAGAAATATATACAGTCAAACTGGGTGCCGCCGAGGAGCGCGGACATCTTGGTGTGCTGTCTGGAAGCACCGACACTGGTCACAGAACCGAGCGTGATGCCGTACATCGCCATGAGCGGCTTGGGATTTTCGTTCCCGTAGGGTTCCATCAATTCGAGAGAAGAAACGTTCTCCACCGACAGCAGCTCCGGATCTGTGATCAGGAGTTCACAATCTACGTCCGGAACGGGTTCCGGTCTGTGGCTGCTGTAGTATTCCGCCAAAGCCCTGCGGAAATCGTCTATCTTGTCAAGCATGACTTTGAGACCGGCAGCGGGAGCGTGTCCGCCGAAAGAGAGCAGGTGCTCGGAGCAGGCGCTCAAAGCGTCAAACATGTTGAATCCGCCCGAGCTCCTGCAGGATCCCTTGCCGACACCGTCCCGGATATGGATCATGATGGCGGGCAGGGAAAACTTGTCCGCAAGTCTCGAAGCGGCTATTCCGATTACGCCGGGGTCCCATTCATCATCAAAGAGAACGATCGGACTGTCCGGTGCGTTTTCTCCGTATAGTCTGGAAAGCGCTTCCTGCCAGATCCGGTCTCCGATCTCCTGCCGTTTTTTGTTGAGCTCGGCAAGCCTGCCTGCAAGCTCCTTTGCCTTCACGGGATCGTCGCAGGAGACGAGTTCCTCCGCGACGGACACCATTCCGAGTCTGCCTGCCGCATTGAGACGCGGGGCGATCGAATAGCCGATCGTGCCGGACGTGACCGGTTTTCTGTCGGGCGAGATCTCGTCGAGCATGGCATTCAGACCGGTGCACGGCGAGGAGTTGATCTTTTCCAGACCCTTTTTTACGATGTAATGGTTCTCGCTCACGAGCGGCATTACATCGGAAACGGTCCCGACGGCGATCAGATCACAGTATTGATCAAGCACAGAGTCCGGGTCTCCCTCGACTGCACAGGCGAGCTTGAAAGCAACACCCACTCCGGCGAGGTTTTCAAATTCGTAAGTATCGTCCGGCCTTTTGCAGTCGATCACGGCAATGGCATCGGGAAGCGGGCCCTGCGGGCATTCATGGTGATCGGTGATGATCAGATCGAGCCCGATGTCCCTTGCGTGCCTTGCCTCATCCACTGCCGTAATACCGCAGTCCACCGTGATCACAAGGCTGACCCCGTCTGCGAGAAAAGCATCGAGAGCATCGGTGTTGAGCCCGTAACCCTCGTTCTCCCTGTCCGGAATATGAACCGTGCAGTCCAGACCTTTTGACTGAAAGTATTTTTTCAGCAGACAAGAGGCGGTGATCCCGTCCACGTCGTAATCACCGTATACTGCCACCTTTTCACGCGCACCGATAGCCGTCCGGATCCTCTCCACGGCCTTGTCCATGTCCGTCATGGTCAGGGGATCGAACAGCACCTTTTCGTTATTACACAGACGGTCTGCTTCCGAAAGCGTATCGATATGCCGCAGCGCAAGCACAGCGGCAAGAAGACGCGGATAGCCCGCATCGGTCAGCTCAGAGGGGATGCGCGTCCCTCCGAACGGAATTCTCCAGTTTTTCTGTTTCATTTCAGGTTCTGTATCTCAACTGTCTTATTAATTTTAATTATTTATTTTACCAAATATACGCCGCGAGTTCAACATAAAATAAGGAAGCGGCGGAAAAAACAAAGATGCCCTCCCAAAGAGTGGGAGGGCATCTTTGTTTTACAGAGAATATCCGTTGATCCCTTTGCCTCTGGCGTTCTGCGCGTCCTCGCTCTGTACATAGGCCACCGCCTCGCGCGGCGTTTCACATACCTTGAACAGGTTCAGGCAGTCAGGATGCATGAATCCTCTTGCGGCGCAGTCCTCAAGCATCCGGAGGAGCAGGGTAAAATAGCTGCCAGTATTCAGAAGGGCCATGGGTTTTGCATGCAGGTTGAGCTGCTTGAGCGTCATGGTCTCAAAGAATTCGTCATAGGTTCCGATCCCTCCGGGGACAACGATGAACGCGTCAGCCTCATTCTCCATCTTCTGCTTACGTTCGCTCATGGTCTCGGTAAAGATGAAGTCGGTGCACTTCCGGTTCAGGATACCGGCGTCATGGAAAAACTTCGGCGCGATGCCCAGCAGCTTTCCTCCTGCCTCGAGGACGCCGTCCGAGCAGGACCGCATCAGCCCGCAGTCGCTGCCGCCGTATATGAGCGTGTGACCGGCTCGGGCGATCTCATGACCGAGCTCTTTAGCCTGTTCATAATAGATCCCGTCGAGAGAATTGCTGGACGCTCCGAAAAGACATATCTTCATGATCCGATCCTCCTGTACATTTTAGAAAGATTATACTTTACACAATCTCCGATTGCAACACTGCGAATATTAGCACTCAAAAAAGAAGAGTGCTAATATTCATAATTTATTCATAAAATATAGTATATTTGTTCATAATTTTGCGGTAATTTATATATGAACTTGAACGAAAGATGTGCCGAGCGGCACAAGAGTTGATTCAAAATACAAATTGGAGGTAAATATCATGTTTGAACTTATTCCTTTTGACCGTCATCTTTCACGTGTTTCCGCGTTTGATCCTTTCCGCGATTTCGAAGAGCTCGAGAGGAGATTCTTCGGCAACACCGGCAGCGGCATAAATGCTTTCCGCACCGATGTCATCGACAACGGCGACGCGTATGTTCTTGAAGCCGAGCTTCCCGGATTCAGCAAAGAAAACATCAGCCTCGACATCGAGAACGACTGCCTCACCATCACCGCCGAGCGCAAGAACGAGGACAAGGAAGAGAAAAAGAACTATGTAAAACGCGAGCGCTACTACGGCAGCTTCAGCAGGAGCTTCGATGTATCCGGCATCAATGTTGATGGGATCACCGCTTCTTTCAGCGACGGTATCCTGAAGCTCGATATGCCCAAAAAGGTCGAAACGGTTCCTGCGGCAAGAAAGCTCGAGATCAAATAATTTCTGCGGTTCATAAAGGGACGCATCCGAAGATGCGTCTCTTTTCCTTTTCTCAGGCATTCTCTTGTGATATAATAAATCCATCATAATTTCGGAGTTAAGCTGATGTTTATCGATACCCATGCACATTATGATGATGACGCCTTTGCGGAAGACAGGGATGAGCTGCTTGCCAATCTTCCGGCAAAGGGAATAGAAAAGGTCATCATTCCTTCCTGCAGTGTGCCGGGAAGTACTGTCGTGCTGGAGCTTGCGGAGCGGTATCCCCATGTTTATGCCGCCTGCGGGATCCATCCGGAGGATCTGCCGGACTACCCTTTGCCTGCAGTGGAAAAGCTGAGGCCTTTCCTTGAAGATCCCAGATGCGTTGCAGTGGGAGAGATAGGGCTCGATTACTATTGGGATAAAAGCAGGGAAGAGGAGCAGAAAACCGTGTTTGCCGCCCAGCTCGTGCTGGCGCTTGAATACGACCTGCCGGTTATTGTGCATGACAGGGAAGCGCACGGCGATTCTTTGGATATCGTGTCCTCCTATCCGGATCTCAAAGGCGTGTTCCACTGCTTTTCCGGTTCGGCGGAGATGGCGGCGGAGCTTCTGAAGCGCGGCTGGTACCTCGGCTTCGACGGTCCTGTCACCTATAAGAATGCCAGGAAGACGGTGGAAGTGCTTGAGATCTGTCCGCTCGACAGGATCCTGCTGGAGACAGACAGTCCGTATCTCAGCCCTGTCCCGATGAGGGGAAAGCGGAACGACTCGACCAATCTGCTCTATATAGCGGAGAAGATCGCCGAAATCAAGGGGGTACACGTTGAGAGGATCGCGGAACAGACTTCGGAAAATGCAAAAATGCTTTTCGGCCTCAGGTGATTCAGTTAAAAAACAACGGCGCTGTGCGGTTACATGCACAGCGCCGTTGTTATGGTTGGCATTAATGGAATGCGGAATAGTCAATATACAGGTCCGCTCCGGTAAAGGTACCGTCCAGCTTGCTCATCGTTCTGTTCCAGTGCTCGGAACCCTCCTCATAGGGGGTCGGAACATAGTCGTTGTAATCCGTTGCTTTCACGTTGTTGAAGTTCGGGGGGAATGTGGAGCTGACACAGCACGGGACCGCGTTGTAGCCCTCTGTGGTGACGGTGCCGTCGAGATCCCTTTTCACGGTGACCTGAACGAGAGCCGTATCCGGATCGCTGGGGTGCGTGTTGCCTCCGAAGCTCCAGTTGCCGAGAGAATACATGATGATACCGCCGTTATACTCCTCGATAGGCAGGAGCACATGAGGATGACTGCCGTAGACGAGATTCGCTCCCGCGTCGATGGCTGCGTGTGCCGGCTGGGACATCCTGTCGAACACGGAATACTTTCCCTCGTTGCCCCAGTGATAGGCGCAGATGATGTATTCCGCACCCATCTCCTTGAGCTTGTTGACCGCTTCAACGGCGCTTTTCGAAATCTGATCGGGGGTCTTTGCACCGGTGTCGTAGGGCTCGCAGTAGATGCCGACTTTCAGGCCGCTTTCGGTCTCGAATATCTGGATCGAGTTCTTTTCCCCGTAGGCGATGCCGGCTTCCCGCAGCGTTGCGAGCGTGTCGTCAATGCCGTTCTGCCCGAAATCGTCAAAGTGGTTGTTCGCGGTGTTGACGAATTCGACGCTTCCCTCCAGCAGAATGTTGACATATGCGGTGGGGCAGCGGAAGGAGAAGGTCCTGTCCGCCCCGGCATAGAGAGCCCTGTCTGAGAAGGAACATTCCAGGTTGGCGAAGGTCAGGTCGTCGTTTTTAAAATACTGTATGGTGTTTTTGAACGGATAGGAATAATCGTCACCGAGCTTGTTCCTGTAATCCGTGCCGCCGTTGAAGGAGGTCAGCGTGCAGTCCCCGATGAAGGACAGCGTGAAATACTCCGGCTCCGGTTCTGGTTCCGGCTCCGGGGTCTCAACGGGCTCGGCCTCTGCCGGCGCCGGCGCCTGTGCTTCGATCTCCTTCGTCACGTATACGGTGACGGTCGGCTGCAGCACAGGCTTGCCGACACGGCCGAAGACAAGGATCGCAAGCGCGGCGATCACGAGGATTATGCTCAGAATGTTCGTAGTTCTTTTCATTTTGTACCTCTGATTGTTTACGGAGACCTATTATAAATAAAACAGGAGGATAAAGCAAGGGTAATATATCCGCACCGTTCGGAAGGCGATACACAATATATATGGCTGACCGTGAAAAAAAACCTTTATATTTTGCGTTCTTAACTGTATAATACTCAAATGGAGAAAAGTTTATATCATATCGGGAGACGTCCTTTTATGACAGATCACTTCAGAAACACCTATGAGTGCAGCGGAATGCCGAACGTCCTGCTTGTCGGCGCCGAATGCGCGCCTCTTGCCAAGACGGGGGGCCTTGCCGATGTCATAGGCACACTGCCCAAATCACTTGCGAAGATCGGCATGGATGCAAGAGTCATCATGCCTTACCATAAAAAGATCAAGGACAAATATGCCGGAAGCGTCGAGCACATGCTCTCGTTTTATTCCGATCTCGGCTGGAGGAGGGAATATGTCGGCCTTGAGAAGCTCGTTCTCAACGACGTCGTTATCTACTTGATCGACAGCGAAAAGTATTTCGGAAATGCCATCTATCTCGGCGGCGATGCCGAGGGAGAGCAGTATGCCTACTTCTGCAGGGCCGTTCTTGACGCGATCCCGTGTCTGGACTTCGTTCCGGAAGTCATCCACTGCAACGACTGGCATACGGCTATGATCCCCATGCTCGCGCGCACCCAGTACAGGGGCGCCATGCAGGAGGGGATGAAGTTTCTCCTCACCATCCACAATATTGCTTTTCAGGGCAGATACAGCTTCAGCTTCGTTCAGGACCTGCTCGGGATCGACAGCCGGTATTTCACGCCCGAATTCATGGAGCTGTACGGCTGCGCCAACTTCATGAAGGCCGGCTGCGTCTTTACCGACCGGATCAATACCGTCTCCCCGAACTATGCAGAAGAGATCAAGAATCCCTACTACGCCGAGGGCCTTGACGGCATACTCAACGCCAGGGCTGCCCAGCTTTCCGGCATTGTCAACGGCATCGACAACGATGTTTTCGACCCCGCTACAGATCCGCATATCGCTGCGAACTATTCTCTCGCCGACAGATCCGGCAAGAAAGCCTGCAAGAAAGCACTGCAGGAAGAGCTCGGGCTGAATGTGGACGATAACGTCCCTCTTATGGCCATGGTCACGAGAATGACGGAGCAGAAGGGCTTCGATCTCGTCATGTACGGTATCGACGATCTGCTCGCCAGCACCGATATGCAGTTTGCGCTTCTCGGCACGGGAGATCCGAGATTCGAGGATTTCATGCGCGGAGCCGAGGCAAGATGGAAGGGAAGAGTCTGTGCCTACATCGGCTATAACGATGAGCTCGCCCACAAGATCTACGCCGGCAGCGATTACTATCTTATGCCCTCCCGTTTTGAGCCCTGCGGCATCAGCCAAATGATCGCCATGCGATACGGAACCGTGCCTATAGTCCGCGAAACAGGCGGTCTCCGGGATACGGTCATCCCCTACAATGAATACACCGGAGAGGGCACAGGCTTTTCTTTCGCCAACTATAACGGCGAGGAGATGAAGAACATCATCCGTTATGCGCTCTCGTTTTATCATAACAGGGATGTGATGAAGCATATAACCGACTCCGATATGGAGATCGACTTCGGCTTCGACACTTCCGCAAGAGAGTATAAGGACCTGTATACAAAGCTCATCTGCAGCGACTGTCTCGACAGAGTCCTGCTCTCCCACAACAGCGCGGAGAGCCGCTTCCGCTTCCCGGTCGGTGCGGTCAGATGCGGGGAGGAGATCCGTCTTTCCGTTTCGGTGACCAGCGGGATGGTCGTCGATCCCGTGCTTATTCTGAAGGACGATAACGGAACATCGGAGATCCCCATGGCCCCGGATGATGACGGGTATTCCGTCGTGTTCAAGGCTCCTGACGAGCCTGCCGCCATGTGGTATTCTTTCCGGTTCCGTACCTGCCGCGGTGAGCGCTGGCTCTGCCCGGACCACAGCGGGTATAAAAGCCGCATGCTCGACTATTCCGCCGAAGGGTTCCGCCTCACCGTCTACGATGCCGGCTTCACGACTCCCGACTGGCTGAAGAACAGCGTCATGTATCAGATATTTCCGGACCGCTTCGCCTTTTCCGATGACGGGACGGCCGAGAAGGGCATCGAATATCATAAATCTTTGGGCCAGACCCCGCGGCTCCACAATCGACTCTCCGACCCGGTCGCCTGGCAGGCGAGAAAGGGGGAGACCGAATACTTCCCCGATGATTTCTACGGAGGGACCTTCAAGGGCATCGTTTCCAAGCTCCCGTACCTGAAGGATCTCGGCATCAGCTGCCTCTATCTCAACCCCATCGTGGAGGCCCGTTCGAACCACCGTTATGACACCTCGGACTACATGAAGGCGGACCCGATCCTCGGCACCAACAGAGATTTCACGGAGCTCTGCAGAAAGGCCGCAGAAAACGGGATCAGGATCATACTCGACGGCGTCTTTTCCCACACCGGGGCGGACAGCATCTATTTCAACGCCTATGGGCATTACGATTCCGTCGGAGCGTATCAGAGCCAGGCCTCAAAGTATTACCGATGGTATTTCTTCAAGGAATTCCCGGACAGCTACCGGTCCTGGTGGGGTGTGAAGAACCTCCCCGAGGTCGATGAGAAGATACCGTCCTGGCAGAACTACATCTTCCGCAACAAGTCATCGGTCGTGAAGACCTGGATGAGCAGAGGCGCTTCCGGCTGGAGGCTCGACGTTGCCGACGAGATCCCGGACGAGGTGCTCGAAGCGCTGAGGAAGGAGATCAAGGCGCAGGATCCGGAGGCTCCTATCATAGGGGAAGTCTGGGAGGATCCCATCGTCAAGGTCAGCTACGACAGCAGAAGGAAATATGCACTGGGCAGAGCGCTTGATTCTGTTATGAACTATCCGCTGCGCACGGCACTGCTCGATTTTGCCCACTTCAGGCTGGACGCTCCGGGCCTGCGGGACTTTCTCATCAACCAGAAGAACAACTATCCGAAGCCTCTCTACTATTCGCTGATGAACCTGCTCGGCTCGCATGATGTTGCGAGGATCGTCAATTCCATAGCGTATGATGCGGTGCTCCGCGAGCTTCCGCGGGCGGAGCAGCTTAAGCTGGAGTTTACCGACGAGAGCATTTCGAAGGCGATGGAATTCGAAAAGCTCTGCGCTGCGGTGCAGTTTTCCGTTCCCGGTGTCCCGAGCATCTACTACGGTGATGAACAGGGCATGACCGGCACGGCCGATCCATTCAACAGAAAACCCTTCAAAGAAAACCGGAAATGCGGGCTGCATGACTGGTATAAGTATCTTGCAAAGATTCGAAATACCAATCCCTCCATGCGGACCGGCGAGGCTTCTTTCCAGGCACAGGGCGGCGACATCCTCATGATCCTGCGCTATGATGTCGGCGGCAGAGACGCTTTCGGAACTCCTTCTGCTGAGAATGCCGTCCTTACGGTGATCAACCGGGGAGAGGAGGGCTCCGCGTTTGCAGCGGACTGCTCCTGCTGCGGCCTTCCCGAGTATGTCGGGGAGATCGGGCCTCTGTCCGCAGAAGTCATTGTGCTGAAATAACCCGGCAGTACCGGAAAAATAAAAAGCGATAAAAGCTTAGGAGATAAATACAATGAAATGTCCGTTTTGCGGTTACACAGAGAGCAAAGTCATCGATTCCAGACCTGCCGAGGAAGGCTCCACCATTCGCAGACGCAGAGAGTGTCTCGAATGCAAGAAACGCTTCACCACCTATGAGATCATCGAAAGGATGCCTCTCGTCGTCATAAAGAGAGACGGCAGCCGGCAGGGCTTCGACAAGGTCAAGCTCATCAACGGCATGGTCAGGGCCTGTGAAAAACGCCCCGTCCCGCTGAAGAAGCTTGAGCAGATCGCCGACGAGATAGAGCTGGAGCTCCAGGGCAATCTCGACCGCGAGATCAACACCATCGAGATCGGCGAGATGGTCATGGAGAGGCTTAAGAACGTGGACGAAGTGGCCTATGTCCGCTTCGCCTCGGTCTACCGTTCTTTCAAGGATATCAACACGTTCATGGAAGAGCTCACCAAGCTCCTGTCCGATAAGACGGAGAAGACCTGACAGCGGTTCCTTTTCCGATCTTATCCGAAATGTGGTGATACTATCAGAACGGTCATAATGCCATACGCACAGGCATCGTCCGCTGCTGCCGACATCGTGGAGGAGACGGTGCGGAAAAAGCCTGATGCGTGCATCGCTTTGCCTGCCGGCAGGACGCCCGATGCCTTGTTCAGCGAACTTGCGGAAAGGAACAGACAGGGGAGATTCAGCTTCGCTTCGGTGCGTTTTTTTCTGCTCGCGGAGTTTGAGGGCATCCCCCCGGATGATGCGCGCAGCTGCACTGTTTCCCTCAGAAAAAGGCTGATCGATGTGACGGACGCGGATCCCGCGAACCTGATCGTCCCTTCGGCCGAAAACATCGACGCACTCGATAAGATCATAGAGTCGCAGGGAGGCCTTGATCTTGCCGTACTTGGCCTTGGCAGAGCAGGCCAGATCGCTTATAACGAGCCCACCACGCAGTTTGCGTCCCCTACCCACAGGCAGAAGCTTTCACCGGGGACGTGCCGGTCGCTGCTGGAGCTTTACGGCGGAGAGCTCAATGTACCGCAATATGCCTATACAATCGGGATAAGGACCATCGTGTCGGCCAGGAAGATCGTTGTGATGGCTTTCGGCTCCGAAAAGGCCGATGCTGTCTTCAAAATGCTTTACGCGCGGGACGACAGCCTCGTTCCTGCCGCTTTTCTTCAGATCCCCGCGGATGTCACCGTGTTTGCAGACGCGGACGCCGCTTCAAAACTTACAGAATAGGATGGACAGTTTATGGGTAAATATTTCGGAACAGACGGCTTCAGAGGAGAAGCCAACAAAGATCTTAACGTTGAACACGCTTACAAGATAGGCCGTTTTCTCGGCAATTACTACAGCAGGGACCGCAAGGCGAAGGTGGTCATAGGCAAGGACACCAGACGTTCGAGCTACATGTTCGAGTCCGCCCTTTGTGCAGGACTCACCGCTTCGGGAGCGGATGCTTATCTGCTCCACGTCACCACCACCCCGAGCGTTTCCTTCATCGCCCGCGCGGACGACTTCGACTGCGGCATCATGATCTCCGCGAGTCACAACCCCTTCTATGACAACGGTATAAAGGTGATCAACGGTGCCGGAGAGAAGATGGAGGAGGAGATCCTCCTCAAGATAGAGGACTATATAGACACCGACTACGAGCTCCCCTACGCGGAGGGCGACAGGATCGGCTGCACCATCGACTACTCGAGCGGCCGCAACAGATATATCGGCTATCTCATCTCCCTCGCTACCCGCTCTTTCAAAGGCTGGAAGGTCGGTCTCGACTGCGCCAACGGCAGCACGTGGATGATGGCCAAGAGTGTGTTTGACGCCCTAGGAGCCGATACGCACGTGATCGCCAACAAGCCCGACGGTCTCAATATCAACGTGGACTGCGGCTCCACCCATATAGAGAACCTCCGGAAGCATGTTCTGGACAATCATCTTGACATCGGATTCGCCTTCGATGGCGACGCGGACAGGTGCATAGCCGTTGACGAGAAGGGCAACGTTGTCCACGGTGACTATATCATGTATATCTGCGCCAAATACATGCAGGAACGCGGCACCCTCGGCGATTCCAAGGTCGTAACCACCATCATGTCCAACATGGGCCTTTACCTGGCTCTCGATGAACTCGGCATCGGCTATGAGAAGACCGCTGTCGGCGACAAGTACGTTGCCGAGAACATGCGCCAGAACGGCCACCTGATCGGCGGTGAGCAGTCCGGCCATATCATCTTCTCCCGGTATGCCAATACCGGTGACGGCATCCTTACGGCCCTCAAGGTCATGGAGGCGGTCATCGAGTCCAAGGAGCCGCTCTCCGTTCTGGCATCCGGCATGAAAATGTATCCGCAGAAGCTCAAGAACGTCATCGTCACCGACAAGGATGAGACCCTTGCCTGCGAGGAAGTGAAGGAAGCCGTCAGACAGGTCGAGGAAGACCTTGGCAAGCAGGGCAGGGTGGTACTTCGGAAAAGCGGTACCGAGCCCGTGCTCCGGGTCATGGTAGAAGCCACGACGGACGAGCTCTGCGAGGAGAAGGTGGACTACATAATCGAGGCCATGAAGAAGGCAGGAAGGCTCATAAGGGTGAAATGATGGGAATTAAGATAAGCGAACTGTTTGATCTTTCCAAGACCATAGCGTCGGATCTCTTTGAGGGGAAGGAGTATCCCTGGGAGGTCCTTGACGACATTAAGACCTTTATCATGAAGCTCGGTCCGGAACTCGATCCGGCCGGATTCGACCATCCTAAAGAGGGCGTCTGGATCGCGAAGGACGCCAAGGTCTTTGATTCTGCGTTTCTGGGCTCACCCTGCATCATCGACCACGGCGCCGAGGTCAGGCAGTGCGCCTTTATCCGCGGCAGCGCCATCGTCGGCAAGAACGCCGTCGTGGGCAACTCCACCGAGCTCAAGAACGTCGTCCTCTTCGACAATGTGCAGGTCCCGCATTATAATTACGTCGGCGACTCCATCCTCGGCTACAAGGCCCACATGGGCGCCGGCTCCATCACCAGCAATGTGAAGAGCGACAAGACCCTCGTCGTTATCAAGGGAGAGGGCATCAGCATCGAGACCGGAAGGAAAAAGGTCGGTGCCATGCTGGGCGACAATGTAGAAGTCGGCTGCAACAGCGTTCTCAATCCCGGCACAATCATCGGCCGGACATCCAGCGTATACCCCACTTCCTGCGTCAGGGGCGTTATCCCCGAGGGAAGCATCTATAAGGACAGCAAAAACATCGTGAAACGCACATAAAGGTCTGTGAGGGATATTATGGAAGAGCACGGATTCATCCGCGAAAAGCTTGATATCAAGATTCTGATCCTCTTTGTCCTGAGCAATCTGTCCGGCAGGATCGATCCCGAGACGCTCGGGGATCTGTGCCTGTTTGACGGAGGTGTGGGTTACTTCGACTATATAGAATGTCTCGATGAGCTCACGTCCGCCGGGCATGTCACCAAGGACGAGGACGGCTATCTTATCACCGAGAAAGGCAGGAAGAACGCCGAGGCGGTTGCGACCAGCCTCCCGTACTCCGTGCGCTCCAAGGCTCTTCGGCTGATAGAGCCCGTTGACGAGCGGCTTCGCAGAGAGGCGATGATCACAGCCACCCATTCTGTGGAGGACAATATCTGCACCGTCTCCCTCTCCATGTCAGACAGCCAGGGCGAGATCATCAGCATGCGCTTTATCTGCGCCGATGAGGACCAGGCCCGCCGCATCCGGAAAAAGTTCAGAAAGGATGCCGAAAAGATCTACGAAAAAGTAATCGGATTGTTTGAGGAATGATCTATGAGCTCATTTATTCCCGAAGGCTATAAAAGCCTCCTTTCCATCTACGACACGCAGAAGGCTATCAGCCTTCTGAAAAGGCTCTTTGAGGACAGGCTGGCGGCCCTGCTCAATCTTTACAGGGTATCCGCGCCTCTCTTCGTGGAGCAGGATTCGGGCATTAACGATAACCTTAACGGCTATGAAAGACCCGTCGATTTCGATATCCTCCGCTCGGACAAAAAAGCTGAGGTCGTGCAGTCTCTCGCCAAGTGGAAGAGACTGGCCCTGAAGCGCTACGGCTTCTATCCAGGAAGAGGCATCTATACGGACATGGATGCTATCCGGCGCGACGAGGATGTGCTCGACAATCTGCATTCCGTTTATGTGGACCAGTGGGACTGGGAAAAGATCATCCTCCCGGAGAACCGGAACAGGGATTATCTGAAATCCGTGGTAATGGACATAGTGGAGGCCCTCTGCGATACGCAGGACACCATGCAGGCCATCTACCCGGCGCTGCAGCGCCTGAGCAAGCTGAAAAGGCAGGTCACCTTCATCGATTCGCAGGATCTGGAGGACATGTATCCGGGCCTCACGCCCAAGGAGCGCGAAAAAGCCTTCACCAAAGAGTACGGGACGGTCTTCATTATGGGCATCGGCGCGAAGCTTCGCTCCGGCGTCCCGCACGATGGCAGGGCTCCCGACTATGACGACTGGGCCCTCAACGGGGATATCCTCTTCTATGACGAGGTCCTCGGGCAGGAGATGGAGATCTCCTCGATGGGTATCCGTGTCAATGAGGAGTCGATGGACCGTCAGCTGACGCTTGCCGGCTTTGATAACAGGAGAGCACTGCCGTATCATAAAATGTTGCTCAACGGCGAGCTCCCGCTCACCATCGGCGGCGGCATCGGCCAATCCAGAGTTTCCATGCTGCTGCTCGGAAAGGCCCATATCGGCGAGGTGCAGGCCTCCATCTGGGACGATGAGACGATCCGGGCCTGTGAAGAGGCCGGAGTGGTACTTCTATAAAAAATCAGGGGCTTTACCGCCCCTGATATGCATATCTTGAGTTGTTTGTTCTTAGGAGATATAGAAATGGCGGATTATGATCTGATCTGCAGGGAGCTTTATGAGCTCTCGGACAGGATCGGCTACGATATAACGGTCCTGTCGAACGCCTCTGCGCTTCTGTTTGCCTCGCTTGAGAGGCTCAACTGGGCGGGTTTCTATCTTTTCCGTGAGGGAAAGCTGCTGCTCGGCCCCTTTCAGGGGAAGCCGGCCTGCACGGTAATAGAGCCGGGCAGGGGTGTCTGTGGAACCGCGGCTGCCGAGGACAGGACCGTGGTCGTGCCGGATGTGCACAAGTTTCCCGGCCACATCGCATGTGACGGTGCTTCGGAATCCGAGATCGTCATCCCCGTGCATGTTAAGGGGCAGCTTTACGGCGTTCTGGATATCGACAGTCCCTTTAAGAACCGTTTTTCGGAAGCTGACCGGTCGGGACTGGAGCTGTTTGTGAAGATCCTTGAGGAGCGGCTCGAAAAGATATAAAAAAACCTTGAACTGCCAGCAGTTCAAGGTTTAATAATGGAGCGGATGATGGGAGTCGAACCCACCTTATCGGCTTGGGAAGCCGGAGTTCTACCGATAAACTACATCCGCGGAAGTATTTTTTATTATAGCATTTCCAGTTTTGTTTTTCAATAGCGGATATTTCGGAGGTATCATATTATGGTTCTGTTCTGGATCTGCCTCGCACTCCTTCTGCTGACGGCCGCCCTTTCGGCGGGACTGTACGTGTTCGTCTTCTTCAACCATCCGGACAAGCACAAGCAGCCGCAGCAGTACCTGAGCGACGAGCAGTACGGCCCCTACAGGGAACTGTTCACATCCTATATCGATGAAATAGCAGAGCTCCCGTGCAAAAGAATCTATATCAAATCCTTTGACGGGAAAAAGCTCTCAGCGAGATACTATGAGAGTTCATCTGATGCTCCCGTGGCCATCCTGATGCACGGATACCGGGCAGCGGCAGCGGGGGACTTTGCCGGTATCCTGCAGATCCTCCGGAAGTTTGGGCATAACATCCTTCTCGTGGATGAGAGAGCCTGCGGCAAGAGCGAGGGCCTGACCGTCACCTTCGGCGTGAAGGAGCGTGAGGACTGCCGCAGCTGGGTGCGCTATGTCCTGCGGCACAACGGGGAGGATACGAAGATCCTGCTCTACGGCGTCTCCATGGGAGCGGCGACTGTCCTGATGGCCTCCGAACTCGATCTGCCGGTTAATGTCGTAGGCATCATAGCGGACTGCGGATACACCTCCCCGAAGGAGATCATCTGCAAGGTAGCCGAGGGCATGGGGCTTCCGGCAAAGCTTCTCTATCCTTTCGCGAGGATCGGTGCGAGAGTGTTCGGCGGCTTCGATATCGAAGCATCGTCGGCGGTCGAGGCCGTAAGGCATGCGAAAGTCCCGATCCTCTTCATCCACGGCTATCAGGACGGCTTTGTGCCCTATTCCATGTGCGGAGAGCTTTATGATGCCTGCGCTACTCCGAAGGCGATGGAGACCTTCGATCGGGCTGAGCATGCCGTCAGTTGCCTTTCCGATCCGTGGAAGTATGAGAGCGTGATCGGATCGTTCATAAAAGGTTTATTATCCTGAGAACATCTTTTATTGCATGCGGCTTCAGGATGTTGTATAATTTTTGCTTGTAAAACAATTCTCCTCACGCAAAAAACAATAAACTTTATATATCTTGAAAGGAGTCCACCATGGGTCTTATCAGAAACGTTCTGAGCGCAGGAGTCAGCTCGCTCAACAGCACCGTAGCGGATCAGTACAAGGAGTTTTTCTACTGTGACGCTCTGTCAACGAATGTCCTCGTCGTAAAGGGAAAGAAAAAGAACACCAAGGGCAACAACAAGGGAGACGACAACGTCATCTCCAACGGCTCCGTCATCACCGTTGCGGACGGCCAGTGCATGATCATCACCGATAATGGAAAGGTCGCAGAGCTCTGCGCCGAGCCCGGTGAATTTACCTACGACGCCTCCACCGAGCCCTCTCTCTTCTGCGGCGACCTCGGAGACAACATCAAGAAGATCTTTGCCCAGATCGGCAAGAGATTCACATTCGGCGGCGAGATCCCCAAGGATCAGAGAGTCTATTATTTCAATACCAAGGAGCTCATCGGCAACAAGTACGGTACACCCTCCCCGGTTCCGTTCCGCGTGGTCGACACGAACATCGGCCTTGATGTGGACATCTCCGTCCGCTGCTTCGGCGAGTACAGCTACAGGATCTGCAACCCCATCCTGTTCTATACGAACATCTGCGGCAATGTAACTTCCGACTACACACGCGACAAGATAGACAGCCAGCTCAAGACCGAAGTGCTTTCCGCTCTGCAGCCGGCATTCGCCAAGATCAGCGATATGGGTATCCGCTATTCCTCTCTGCCTGCCCACACCATGGAGATGGCAGACGCGCTCAACGAGGTGCTCTCCTCCAAGTGGCGCGACCTCAGAGGCATTGAGATCGTCTCCTTCGGCGTTTCCAGTGTGACGGCGAACCCCGAGGACGAGGCCATGATCAAGGAGCTCCAGCGCAATGCCGCGCTCCGCGATCCCGCCATGGCAGCGGCTCACCTTGCCGGAGCGCAGGCTGCAGCAATGCAGAATGCCGCTTCCAACTCGGCCGGTGCTGCCACCGGATTCATCGGGATGGGCATGGCCGGCGCTGCCGGCGGTGTGGATGCCGCCTCGCTGTATGCGATGGCCGCGGATAAGAAATCAGCAAAGGCTGCACAACCTGCTGCGGATTCCTGGAAGTGCCCGGCTTGCGGAACGCAGGCCACCGGCAAATTCTGCCCCGAGTGCGGCGCCAAAAAGCCTGCGGATCCCAATTCTTGGGTCTGCACCGAATGCGGAACCCCCAACAAGGGAAAGTTCTGCTCCGAATGCGGTGCGAAGAAGCCCGCGGGCGCGCCTGTTTACAAATGTGATAAATGCGGCTGGGAGCCGGAAGATCCGACCAAGCCCCCCAAGTTCTGCCCTGAGTGCGGTGATCCGTTCGACACCGGCGACATCGTCTGATCGGCTCTGAACGAACACGATGCATAAGATCCCCGCATGGTTGGGGATCTTATGCATATCTCACATTAAGGAGGGTATGTGTTGGCTTCACAGATAACAAACGTAAAATGTCCGGCATGTACCGGACCCCTTCGCTATTCGCCGGAAAACGGCATTCTCCAGTGCGATTACTGCGGCAGCAGCTATTCCGTCAAGGAGATCGAAGCGCTGTATAAAGAAAAGGACGCTGCGGCGCAGGCTGCGATGGAAGCCGCCATTGCGGCGGCTGAGGCCGCCTCGGAAGAGGAGAAGGCCGAACAGCAGGAATATGAGATGTCCAACGCCGGATGGGGCGCGGATGCCGACAAGCTCCGGGTCTATAACTGCCCCTCCTGCGGTGCGCAGCTTTTCTGCGAAGAGACCACCGCGGCAACGAGCTGCCCATACTGCGGCAACAACACGATCATCCCTGGGCAGGTCTCCGGCCTGCTCAAGCCGGACTATGTCATCCCGTTCAAACTGGACAAGGAAGCAGCGATAAGGGCTCTGAAGCAGTATTACGGCGGGAAAAAGCTTCTTCCGAAGAATTTTACCGAGGAGAACCATATCGAGGAGATCAAGGGCGTGTATGTCCCGTTCTGGCTCTATGATGTGGAGGCCGATGCGGACATGTCCTTCAGCGGCACAAGAGTAAACGCTTATGTCATGGGTGACGAGCGCATCACCGAAACGGACCATTTCAACATCCGCCGCGCGGGTACGGTCAGCTTTGAAAAGATCCCCGCGGATGCTTCTTCCAAGATGCCGGATACGCATATGGATGCCATCGAGCCCTATGACTATTCCGAGCTCGTCCCGTTCTCAACGGCTTATCTGCCGGGCTTTCTCGCGGATAAGTACGACATGGACGCTGACAAGTGCAAGGCAAGGATCGAGAAAAGAGCCGCGAACACCGCAACGGATCTCATCCGGCAGGATGTTTCCGGCTATGCCACCTGTACTCCCACGGGCTCCCATGTGGATATCCGCAGGAAAAAGGTCAGCTATGTGCTTCTCCCGGTCTGGATGCTCACCACGAGGTGGAACGGCAATAACTATATGTTTGCCATGAACGGCCAGACAGGCAGGCTCATCGGCGATCTGCCGGTATCCATGGGCCGGTACTGGGCCTGGTTCGCGGGTATCTCGCTTCCGCTTATGGCGCTTCTCGGCGGACTTCTGTATTTTGGAGGGCTGATATGAAGAAACGTCTTGTATTATTCCTCCTGATCGTCCTGCTGTGTGCCTGCATGGTGACGGCCGCATCTGCGGAAGGGACCAATGCAAGGATCGCAAATGTCGTCGATACGGCAGGGATCCTGACGGAATCGCAGGTGCAGGCCCTTGAAGAGAAGGCGGAGAGGATATCCGCAGAATATAAGTGCGCGGTGTATATCGTCATCGTACCGGATTACAGAAATTATACCAATTCCCGCGATATCTACGATCTTGCCGTGGAAATGTACAGCGAGTACGAACTCGGATGGGACAACGGCAACGGCGACGCCAAGAGAGATTATCTTATCCTTCTGATGAGCATGGAGGACAGGGATTTTGCTCTTGACACCAACGGCTTCGGCGGAAACAAGGCTTTCAACGAGCCGGGCATGTACAAGCTCGAGCAGGCGATGCTGCCGTACTTCCGTCAGAACGACTGGTACAACGGCTATAACGCTTTCCTAGAATGTGCGGAGAGTCTTCTCAAGTCTCCGCTTGACGAGGGCACCTATGTCCCGCAGACCACGCAGGTGGTCTCACATGGCTATGAGGATCCCAATGCGAGTCATAAGAACCCGTTCCTGCTCCTTATAGCGATAATCGTTCCCATCCTGATCGCTCTGGCCGTCTGCAGTTCCTTCCAGAAGCAGATGAAGACCGCCGTGGAACAGACCACCGCCGGCGGATATATCGTTCCTCCAGGGGTGCATATGAAGGTCCGGCGCGATGATTTTATCAACAGGACCGTCACA
Organism: Oscillospiraceae bacterium; assembly: GCA_017434755.1. Lineage (GTDB taxonomy): Bacteria > Bacillota > Clostridia > Oscillospirales > Oscillospiraceae > Limivicinus. The sequence continues at coordinate 63,453 of JAFRER010000003.1, forward strand.
CGTACCATCATCCACAGGGATGACGGACCGAGAGACGGAGGCTTCAGCAGCAGCGGAGGCGGTCACTTCTCTGGCGGACATTCCGGCCACAGCGGAAAATTCTGACCATCAGGCAAATAAATACGTACTATTTGAGAGGGTTTTATGGAAGTAAGAGAGAATCTTATCAAGCTTTGTGAGAAGATCAACGACGGACACTACAAGATCACGCCGGACTGCGCGGAATATAAGGTCTTCGAGAAGTGGATCACCGACGATCAGATCACCGTCATGCTGGCTCTCACGAGCATGAAGCCGGCCTTTGTGCCCTTCATTGCGAGGAAGGCCAAAATGTCCAAGGCAAAAACAAAAGAGATCCTGCACGAGCTGACCGACATAGGCCTCGTGGTTCAGGTGCTCGTCAAGAAGGTGGGGCTTGAGATCTATCTTCTCCCGCCTTATACCCCCGGTGTGTTTGAATTCCTGCTCATCAATGAGAAGTTCTGCATAGCGCATCCCGAGATCGCCTATGCCTTCCATCAGCACGCCACCACAAGCCAGATAGAGCATGCTCCCAATACGCCGATGGGCGCCGGCATCATGAGGGTCATCCCTGTGGAGAGCGCTATCCCCGCCGAAGCGCAGCAGATCGACAATGAGCTCTGCAGCAAGTACATCGAGGCTAACGAAGGCCACATGAGCGCCACGCCCTGCCAGTGCCGCCGCGTGCGAAGGATGATGGGCGAGGGAAGCGGAGATCTGGATGAATATCTGTGCATCTTCATGGGTCATGTCGGCGATATGTTCAACAATACCGGCAAAGGCAAACCCGTGACTGTCGCGGAGGCGAAAGAGATCATCCGCCTTGCGGACGAGCGAGGCTGCGTCCACCAAATCACCACTCTCCATCAGGGCGAGACGTTCGCCATCTGCAACTGCCAGCCCGAAAGCTGCCTTGCCCTCGGCGTTTCCCAGTATTACAACACACCGGCAACCTCTGCGAGCAACTACGTTGCCGAGATCGACAAGGAGAAATGCGTGGGCTGCGGCCAGTGCACCGACCACTGTGCGAACAACGCCATTCAGATGGGCCAGAAGCTCTGTGCCAAGACACCCATTGAACACGCACACAAGGAACTGCCCGACGACATCGAATGGACACCTGAACACTGGAATCCGGAGCACCGCACCAACCGCGAATACATCGCTCCCGAGGGCACGGCTCCCTGCAAGACCGCCTGCCCGGCTCATATCGCTGTTCAGGGCTATATCAAACTGGCGGCTCAGGGCAGATATCTCGAGGCTCTCGAACTCATCAAGAAGGAAAACCCGTTCCCGGCAATCTGCGGCAGAGTCTGCAACCGAAAGTGCGAGGACGAGTGCACCAGAGGCAGCATCGATCAGGCTGTTGCCATCGACGAGGTGAAGAAGTTCATCGCCGACCGGGAGCTTGAACGCGACAAGCGCTTCGTTCCCAAGAAGCTCTACGATTACAGCGATAAGAAGATCGCCATCATCGGCGCCGGCCCTGCGGGTCTGAGCTGCGCGTATTTTCTCGCTGCGGACAACTACCGGGTAACCGTATTCGACAAGAACGACCAACCGGGCGGCATGCTCCGCTACGGCATCCCCAACTTCCGCCTGGAGAAGACCGTTCTCGACGCTGAGATCGATGTGCTCAAGGAGCTCGGCGTCATCTTCCGCTGCGGCGTGGAGATAGGCAAGGATGTTACGATTGAACAGCTTCGCGAGCAGGGCTTTGATGCCATCTATCTGGCCGTCGGTGCGCAGAAGTCTGCCTCTCTCGGCATTCCGGGTGAGGATCTCGAAGGCGTATGGGGCGGCATAGACTTCCTGCGTGAGGTCAACGCCGGAACAAAACCCGAGATCGGAAAGAAAGTCATAGTAGTCGGCGGCGGCAACGTCGCTATGGATGTGGCAAGAGCCGCTGTTCGCCTCGGAGCGGATGTGACCGTGGCCTACCGCAGAAAAGAGAGCGAAATGCCCGCCGATCCTGCTGAAGTGACGGAGGCGAAAGAAGAGGGAGTCAGGTTCCTCTTCGAGCACAAGCCAGTTGAGATCACAGGCAAAGACGGAAAGGTCGCCGCCCTCGTCTGCGAGGCCGGGACCGTTGAATGCGATTCCATCCTTGCGGCCATCGGCCAGCGCATCGACCTCGAGGGACTCGACCTCGGGGAGCTCAAAACCGATGAAAAGGGCCGCGTGATCGCGGACGGCATGACTTACCAGACTGCGCAGGAGGACATCTTCGTCGGCGGCGACGCCTACACCGGACCGAAGTTCGCCATTGACGCCATCGCACAGGGCAAGCAGGCTGCCATCTCCATCCACCGCTTTGTGCATCCGGGCCAGAGCCTTGTGATCGGCCGTGACAGACTTACGTATCATGCCTTTGATAAGGACAACGTGGACTTCGACACCGTGAAACGCGACTATGATGCTTCCGGCCGCAACGTTCCCGGCAAGGATGCCTCGAAGGCCTGCACCTTCAAGGATGACAGGCTTACCTTCACTGAGGAGCAGCTCAAGGCGGAGACTGCCAGATGCCTCGGCTGCGGCGCATCCTTCGTGGATCCCAACAAGTGTCTCGGCTGTGGTGTCTGCACCACGCGCTGCAAGTTCGATGCCATCCATCTGCGAAAACGCACCAACGTGGAGAGCATCGACTACTTCGAACGTCCGAAAGTCCTTCCGCAATTCATTGCAGACAGACAGAAGAAGATCGAGATCCGAAAGCTCAGCGAGACCAGGCAATAATAGTACAGGAATATAAAAACCACCCGATAAACGGGTGGTTTTTGTTACTCACCGAATAGATAAAGAAAACACCATCCACGCAATGATGAGCGGATGGTGTTCAGGAAAGGATCGAGGAATACGGATTGCTTGCGGGAATAACCGGGAGAGCCTTATTCCTTGGCTTTCGCTTCGGCAACATCCTTGTCGAGGACGGGGGCGTCATTCTCATCGCCGGTAGCTGCATCAGCAATCGCGTCTGCAGCATCAGCGACAGCGTCTTTAACCGCATCGACCATATCGGAAAGGCTGTCGTCGTCTGCAACGGCTTCAGCGGTCTCCCTGTCGAGGACGAGGGCATCATTTTCGTCGCCGGTAGCGGCATCGGCAATCGCGTCTGCTGCATCAGCAACAGCATCTTTGACCGCATCGACCATATCGGAAAGGCTGTCGTCGTCTGCAACAGCTTCAGCTTTCTCCCTGTCGAGGACGAGGGCATCATTTTCGTCGCCGGTAGCGGCATCGGCAATCGCGTCTGCAGCATCAGCGACAGCGTCTTTAACCGCATCGACCATATCGGAAAGGCTGTCGTCGTCTGCAACGGCTTCGGCTTTCTCCCTGTTAAGGACGAGGGCGTCTTTGAGATCATTGAGCTTTTCTTCGAGCTTTTCTTTTAATGACATTTCCATATTCTCCTTTTTTGTTTTGTATGATCGGACCGGATCATGTTATGAGATGTTTTCCACTGAATTTACATTATACCATTATGGAAGAGTTCAAGAAAAAATAGCAGTTCTTTCTGTATTTTTATTTGTTCACTCTTCAGGGAGTATGTTAAAATGCATTTATAATTATTCAAATGGATCAGCAGGTGATCATTATTGAGAAAACGCTATCTGTTCTTTGATATCGACGGCACGCTGATCGCCGGCGGTTATGCAAGCGGTTATGTGCCGGATTCGGCTAAAGAAGCTCTGAAGCTTCTGAAAAGACAGGGCCATTTTCTCGCCATCGCCACCGGGCGTTCGAACGCCATGGCCAGGCCGATCATGGAAGAGCTCGGCTTCGTCAACATGGTGAGCGACGGCGGATACGGGATCACGATCGACAACCGGCTTCTGGGCATAAAGCCGCTGCCGAAGGAGCACATCGTTGCGCTTGTGCGCGAGTGTGAGGAGAGAGATCTGCCCTGGGGGCTTCAGGTGGACGACAGCGACACCCGACTTGTCCCCGATGAGCGCTTCTACGAGGCAACACACGATATCTATCAGAAAACGAAGGTCGTTCCGGGACTGAGGCCGGAAAACGAAGATGTCATCTACAAGGCCTTCGTCGCCTGTGAAGCCCCGGTGGAGCACAGCATCCAGGCACTGAAAAACCTTCCCTGGTGCCGGTATCAGAAAGAATACTTTTTTATCGAACCAACATATAAAGCGGAAGGTATCCGGGCCGTGTTGGATCATTTCGGAGCGGACCGGCGTGACGCCATCGTATTCGGCGATTCGGAGAACGATCTGTCGATGTTCATGGACGAGTGGACAAAGGTGGCGATGGGCAACGCCGTGCAGGCGCTGAAGGACAGAGCGGACTATATCACCACCGACGCGGACAGGGACGGCATATACAATGCCTGTGCCGCGCTTGGCCTCTTTTAAGATGGAAAGGAGCAGGCATGAAAGTCTTGATAATCTATTATTCCCAGTCGGGTAACACCATGCGGATCGCGAAGAGCATTGCCAAAGGCTGCAGGGCGGCCGGAGCAGAGACCGATGTCTTCAAGCTCAGGGATGCAAACTATGACATGCTGGATAAGTATGACATGATCGGCCTCGGCAGCCCTGTCTGGAAAGTCGCTACGCCGAACATGCATCACTTCATCACGCAGATGCCGGATCAGCACGGGAAACACTGCTTCCTGTTCAACACCCACGGCACGCTTCCGCATCTGTATTTCCCGGTTACTCTTCCGAATGCGAAAAGGGCGGGTCTGCTTCCGATCGGCTATAAAGACTGGTACGGCGACGTAACGATGCCGGGCATGCCAAAGCCCTATTATACCTACGGTCATCCTGATGAGCAGGACTTTGCCGAGGCGGAGGACTTCGGTAAGGAGATGGTTGGGAATTCGCCGCGGATCGCGGCAGGGGAGACAGACCTGATCTACCCCAATCCCGTTCTCGACGACAAGGTGATGACACAGGCGCTCATCTGCTCCAACATGCTCGCGGAGCCCGTTAACCCGCAGGGCGATTTCATCCGAGACCCGAAGAAGTGCGCCTATCCCGCGTGCAATCTGTGCATGGACAACTGCCCTATGGGCTATATCGACCTGAGATCCGATCCGCAAAGATTCGGCAACAGGGGTTTTAAATGCGACGACTGCCATGAGTGCTCCTTCTGCTTCATGATCTGTCCCACCGGAGCGATCGAAATGGACCCGCCGGGTATTGAGCACGCCTTAAAGAACAAGGGCAAACGGCACGAGGCATTTGAGGAGATGCTGCGGCGAGACGAGGCGGAAGGAAAGTTCCGTCCCCATATCGCCATAGAGGACGTGGGGGTGGACACTCCGTATCTGCTGTGGCATCCCAAGCGTCCGTATTTCGTCTTTCCGAAGGACGAGGATGAATAAAATAAGAGGCAGGTGCAAACAGCACCTGCCTTTAATACAATCTTTGCATTCAGGCCAGATCGCGCAGCCAGAGCCATGAGAGCTTGCGGTTGAGGTAGGAAAGACAATGTGAGAGGGTAATGGCAATGGCGAAGATCAGCCCGAAGTAGGTGATCAGGTCGATCAGCGGAAGATGGGTCACGTCGAGGAAAAAGTAGGGGATCTGCTCGGTGGGGATGACGCCCGTTAGGATCAGGGTGATGACGATCGCAGCATAGAGCGAAACATACCACGTGCCTTTCAGCTTCTGGAGAAAGCGGAGCTTCCCGATAGGCGGATCGTTCAGCACGAACGAGGCGATCATCAGAACGGGAATGAGGATATGCATATTGAACATATCGTAGCGGAAGATGTGCATGTGCTCCGAGAAGATCGGCAGCTGGCTGATCAGAACCACGATCATGATCAGCCCCTCGGCAACAGCGGCCGCAAGCCTCGCAAAATAGATGAAAGAGGTGGAGTGTTCGGTGAGATGGATGAAGTCGATGATATCGATCACAACAAAGAAAACAGATAAGACAGTTGTGAACAGAGTGCCGTCCACGGTGAGCCACCGGAAGGTGAGCCAGCCGTCGCTGTCATGGATGAAAATGAATATGACTGAAGACACGCCGAGCACGACGATGATCAGAGAGACAACGAAATTGGCGATCTTCTTTATCCTGTATTGCCTGTCGAAGTTCTGCTCGGCATCAAGCAGTTTGTCCTCCATGATTTCGACCGAGTCATTGCCGGTTTTTGGCCCCTCGTATACTTTTGTCTTAGCCAGATGTTTCCCACCTGCCTGATGAATATTCTTTGAATCACTCATCGGCAGTCCGCCCCTCACCATGTCTGCGCGCAAGCATGGGGATATACAGCAGGATGATCAGACCTGCTGCAAGAACCAGCCGGATGATCAGATACACGATCCACTGCCATTTCTCCGTGAGGATGAGTCCCAGCGGATTCACATACGAGGAGAAGAAGTTGATCCTGTGGCTCACGCCTACCACCTTGTCCGCCATGTAGATCTCGCTAGAAAGCAGTGAGTTGATGTAAAAGGTGGGGATGTCGAGAACAAGTATGCCGAGAACGGCTTTCTTCCAGTCGCCGAAGTGCAGTCCGGCTTCGTCTCCGAAGCCGATATACAGGCTCAGCGCAACGATCATCGAATGAAAAAGGAAAAACTGCCACGCGCGCGGAGTTGCAAAGAAGGCGGCCGTTGTCTCGAAGTCACCGGCAATCGAGGAAAGCACGATGCCCATGAAGCCGCCGATCGTGCCTGAGACGAACATGACTGCATAGATCCATTTCTTCAGCTTTTCGTCTTTTATGAGCAGAGCCAGCGGCATAAAGAGCAGATACAGAGAGCAGAGCTCGAGCGGCATGTGTTCCTTAGCTATATACGGAGTGTATTCGCCCGTGGGGATATACTGTATCATCTGTGCACCGTTCTGCTCTGCTATCACGGGATCCACCATCGGCACGATCTGCGCAACGGAAAAGACCTTGATGATCTCGGAGAGGATACCGATGACGATGCAGACCTCCAGCACTTTTCGAAGCGGCGGCCTTTTACGGAACAGATAAACACTGAAGGCGATGATCAGCGCGGCTGAGATGGCGATCCAGATCAGATGTCCTGTTGAAAACACGGCGGTCATCTCTCTTTCGACAGTATAGTATGAATATGTATTATATGTTATTATAATACCGCACCGGATACCGACGGGTCAACGGGTTTGAAACGGGTGACGGTTGTATACCTGAAGAATACCTGCTACTATCATATAGACTTCATATGGAGGCTTTTGAAATATGAAACGATCGGAGATAAACGCGGCGCTCAGGGAGCTTGAGATTATGTGTGAAAGAGAGCACTATTACCTGCCGCCCTTCTGCTCCTTCACCCCGGAGCAGTGGAAAAGCCTCGGTCATGAGTATGACGAGGTGCGAGACTGCATGCTGGGCTGGGACATAACAGACTATGGCCTCGGTGATTTCGACAGGGTCGGCATGTCTCTGATCACCATACGCAACGGTAATCGCTCCAAGGCGGATAAGTATCCGAAGGTCTATGCGGAGAAGCTCCTGTATCTGAAGGAGGGGCAATACAGTCCCAATCATTTCCACTGGTACAAGACAGAGGACATCATCAACCGGGGCGGGGGAAATGTGAGGATACGGGTATATAATTCCCGCCCGGATGAGTCGATTGACCGTGAGACAGAAGTAACCGTCCACATGGACGGCAGGACCTTCACTGTTCCCGCCGGAACACAGCTTCGTCTCAGACCCGGAGAGAGCATTCATATCCAACAGTTTCTGTACCATGATTTTGAGGTGGAGTCCGGCACAGGAGCTGTGCTGCTCGGTGAGGTAAGCCAGTGCAACGACGACAACACCGACAACCGATTCGAACCGCCTGTAGGCCGTTTCCCCGAAATCGAGGAGGACGAGCCGCCCTACCGCCTTCTCTGCAACGAGTACCCGCCGGCTGCCTCTGAAACGGACATTTCCTGAGAATGATTTCTGGGCTGCTTAACTGTTTAAGCGGTTGAAACTTCTAGAAAAACGCAAAGCGGAATCCTTGACAACAAGTCATATGAATTGATATTATCATATGGTATGAAAAAATGAGAGGAGCCGCGTTGATGCTTCAACTCCGGGACGATAATATGCTGCGTCAGAGAAGCCGCTATTTTGTGCGCGGCGCGTTCCGGCGTTTTTATGTTCCCGCATTGCTCTCAAGCTTCTGGCTTGCTGTTGCAGGCGTCGCGGACAGTATTTTTGTCGGAAACGGAATAGGATCCGCGGGACTCGCGGCAATCAGCCTTGGCCAGCCGATCTACCTGTTCTATAACATCCTCAGCTACGGTTTTTCCATCGGCGGTTCGATCCATTACTCGAGCGCTCTTGCAGAGGGGCGCGAAAAAGATGCAAACCGTATTTTCATGACGATCTGGAAGCTGCTTTTGGGTATCTATTTTGTGACGATGGCCTTGGGGCTCATATTCCAGGCGCCTCTGATGCGTGTTCTCGGTGCGAACCCGATGAACAGAATCCAGTTCAATTATATCCGCACGCAGCTCATCTTCATTCCCGTTATGTTCAGTCAGGGACCTTTTTACTTCTTCGTTAACGCAGACGGCGGCCCGAAGACGGCTGCCCTGGCCATGACGGTATCCGGTGTGACCGATGCGATATTCAGTTACATTTTCATCATCGTCATGAAAATGGGCGTGGAAGGATCGGTATACTCCACGGTCGTGGGCGCGGTACTGATGCTTCTGATCACAGGTCGTCACATCTTTCTGAAAAAGGGAGCCCTGCGGTTCCGTCATGAATCCATGAACTGGAGCGTTACCGGCATTTCGGCACGTACCGGTTTTGCGACTTCCGTGCAGTATCTTTTCCAGTTCCTGACCACTATTGCTTTCAACCGCCTTCTGATCAGACACGGCGGGGCGATTGCCGTCGCGGCGTTTGATGTGGTGTATAATATATCACTTCTGTGCATATCTATTTCGGAAGGCGCGATCTATGCCACGGAGCCTATGCTTTCCAGTTACCGCAGCGAGCGGAACCTGGAAAATATCCATATCACGCTCAGACTTGAATTCTTCTGGTCGGCTGTTGTCACCGCTTTGTTCGCCGCGCTGCTCCTGATCTTCCCGCAGCAGCTCAGCATGGTTTTCGGAATGAAGGGCAGTAAAGAGCTGCTTTATTCTTCTCTTGGTATCCGGATCTATGCGCTTAGCGCTCTCCCTGCAATGGTGAATCTGCTTTTCAGCGGCTATTATCAGGCGATCTACGAGGAGTGGCTTGCCTATCTGATCACCATTCTCCGCAGCTTGGCTGTCTTTTTTGCTGCGCTCTATCTGTGTTCGCGGCATGGAATGAAATACATCTGGTATGTGTTTGTTGTGGATGAGCTGCTTACAATGCTCATCTGGATGCCTGTAGCCATGCTTCGCGGCGGGATTACGCAGCTGAAAGATATCAATGTCTGCAATGCGAAGACGGCCGTGGTCGACAGCTCCGGACTGGATGTACATGTAGTGGTGCAGCAGCTGCAGGAATTCAGTGAAGAGCACGGTGCCAGTGCTAAGCAGGCCATGTATATCGGCCTTGTGGTCGAGGAGATCTGCTGTGCGATCATAGAACGTTTCCGTGAGCAGATGGGTGAGATCTATGTTCAAGTGACGGTTGTCATGGAAGAAGAAGGAGAGGTCACGCTTTACCTTCGGGACAACGCCTTCGAATTCAATCCTTTTGCGGAGGATACGGAAGGGATCAGCCTTTCCGAGGGCAAGCAGCTTGATCTTGTGGGAATCAGGATTGTCCAGAAAAAAGCCAAGGAGTTTTATTATCGGAGAAACACCGGGTTCAATACTCTGGTTATCCGTATGTAAGCGATTAGAAAGGGACCGGAAAGGTCCGGATCGGGGATAAGGAATGGGAAAAAAGACGGTTAAAGTACCTCTGAGCCGAAAGATTGCGGTGATGGTGCTTGTTTTTGCAATCGCTTTGAGCGCGGTTTCCATCGTCATGAGCTATTTTCATTACAAGAGAGAGATGTTCGACGATTACGAGAAGTTCGGCATGAACATCGCAGCGGTGGCGGCTTCCGCTATCGATCCGGATCTTGTTCAGACATGGCTTGAGGCAGAGGATGCCGGCGAAGAGTATGAGAGGACCTACGAGGCGCTTTGCCAGATCAGAGAAAACGGCGGTGTCGAATTTCTCTATGTTGTGAAGCCGGAGATCAGCGAAGTCTACTATGTGCTGGATACCGATCCTTCCGACGGAGCGATACCGAGAGGGTATCATGAACCGTACTACGCGGGCGCCTTTGCCGAAAATGCGGAAAGGATGGTACGCGGGGAACAGATCGATCCCATCATCAGCAACGAGGAATTCGGCTGGCTGATGAGCGTGTACTATCCTATGCGCACTACTGCTGGAGAGCCCGCGGGTTATGTGGGTGTCGACATCCTGATGGAAGACGTTATGAACGACCTTGCGCATTTCGCCTGGCGGATGACGATCATCATGCTGGCGATCACGGCAGTGTTCGTTGCCATCATGATCTCTGCATCCACGAAGATCATAGCCAGCCCGATCCGCCGTCTGTCCTCGGCCGCCAAAAGCTTTGTTGAGGCTGAGGAGTCCAAGCGGACGATGCAGACCGATATCTTCAGGCAGCTGAGCATCTCTTCGGAGGATGAAGTTGGTGAGCTGCATGAGAGTCTCTCCCAGATGGAGACAGACATGAACGCCTACATCCGGGAGCTCGTATCCATAACGTCGGATAAGGAGCGTATTCTTGCGGAGCTTTCTCTTGCCAACAAGATCCAGTCGGGCATGATCCCGCATATCTTCCCGCCGTTCCCGGACAGACACGAGTTTAACATCTATGCCGCAATGGATCCGGCAAAGGAAGTCGGCGGCGATTTTTATGACTTTTATCTGATCGATAACGATCATCTCTGTTTTCTGATCGCGGATGTTTCCGGAAAAGGCATCCCCGCCGCGCTGTTCATGATGGCATCCAAAATCATTCTGAAAAGCAACGCACTTCTCGGCCAGTCTCCCGCGGAGGTCCTGGCGCAGACGAACCAGACCATATGCTCCAACAATATTGAGGAAATGTTCATAACCGTATGGCTCGGCATTCTTGAGATCTCCACCGGAAAGCTTACTGCCGCGAACGCCGGACATGAATACCCGGCAATCAGAGATCCCGACGGAAACTTTACACTGTATAAAGACAAGCACAGTTTCGTCATAGGCGGCTTGAGCGATCTGACCTATAAAGAGTATGAGCTCCAGCTGAAACCCGGATCGAAAATATTCGTCTATACGGATGGCGTGACGGAAGCGACTGCCAAGGACCGCACCATGTTCGGAGTGGACAGATTGCTTGATGCGCTGAATACTGATCCGGAGGCAGCAACGGACCAGATCCTTCATAATGTCCGCAAGGCAGTGGACGGGTTCGTTCAGGATGCCGAACAGTTCGATGATCTGACCATGCTATGCTTTGAGTACAATGGGCATGCTCCGGAAGGAAAGAATGAATAAATCGAAATCAGAAAAGCCTGTCCGAAAGACAGGCTTTTTTTATGGATGGGGTTGAGATGCTGACTGCAGCGCAGCGGAAAAAGAAAAAGCCTGCGAAAGCAGGCTTTTCTTTCTGGTCGGAGTGCGGAGATTTGAACTCCGGGCCTCTTGGTCCCGAACCAAGCGCGCTACCATCTGCGCTACACCCCGTTTTATTCGACAGCTTTGCCATTATACTTTTTGCAGACGGTGTTGTCAAGTAAAACAGAGTTCTGAAATGACAGGAAATTGACATACAATTGTCTGTTAAAAAGAGGATGTATATGATATAATTATCAAAGTTAAGCATTTCATTAACTTATATGTGACAAATACGGCAGACTTGAGGAGAAAATGGACAGGATCATTCATGCTACGGCCGCAGAAGGCCTTGTGAAAATGGAAGTGCTCACGGCGCGGGACGCGGTGGAGAGAGCAAGAGTCATCCACGGATGCGCACCTACTGCGTGTGCCGCCCTCGGCAGAACTCTGTGTGCTGCATCTCTTCTCGGAAACATGCTTAAGGAGGATAACGGCACTGTCACCATCCGTATCAACGGAGGCGGCCCGATCGGCAGCATTACGGCCGTATCCGATTCTAAAGGGAACGTTCGGGGGTATGCTGACAGACCTCAGACCGATCTTCCGCTCCGAGCGGACGGGAAGCTGGACGTGGGCGGAGCCGTGGGAAAAGACGGAACCATCACCGTATCCAAGGACATCGGCCTGAAGGAGCCCTATATCGGCTCGGTGGAACTTGTCAGCGGCGAGATCGCCGAGGACTTCACCAATTATCTCATGGTGAGTGAGCAGGTGGCTTCCGCATCAGCTTTGGGCGTTCTCGTTGATACTGATTGCTCGGTAAAAGCCGCGGGGGGATTTCTCGTGCAGCTCATGCCGGGAGCAGGGGATGAGCTCATCACGAAGCTCGAGGACAATATCTTCCTCATGGACGCGCTCACCACCGTTCTGAGCGAGGACGGGCCGGAGGAACTGTTCCGGCAGGTACTGAAAGGCCTTGAATACCACATTGTCGGGACTGATGCGATCGCCTATAAGTGCTACTGCAGCGAGGAAAGAGTTCTCGTGGCCGTGAGCTGCATAGAGAACGAGGAACTGAAAAGCCTCTTCGCGGACGGAAAGACCATTGAAGTCAGCTGCCAGTTCTGCGACAGAGTGTATTCCATCGGCCCGGAGAAAATGAAAGAGTATATCCTTTCTAAAAAAGAAAAAGATATAAATTGACAGGAGACCGGAAATGAACGAAGAAAAAGAAGTCAGAGATCTCGAAAAAGCAAATGAAGAGCGAATAACAAAGCGAAACCTGATAACCTTCCCGCTCGGCACGGTGGGCCGCGACATGATGTACAACCTTGTCACGAGCTACCTGCTCACCTTTGTGCTCTTCACCCGCCAGCTCAATGCGGCGCAGCTGACCGCCATTACGGCAATTATGGTGGCGGCCCGTGTGTTCGACGCGCTGAACGATCCCATCATGGGCAACATCATTGAGCGCACCAGATCGAAGATCGGCAAGTTCAAACCCTGGCTGATTATCGGCATCCTCACTACTGCCGTGGTCATCTGGGCAACCTTCAACACAAAGCTTCAAGGCTGGGGATTCGTGGTGTTCTTCGGATTCATGTACTTCATGTATTCCATCACCTACACCATGCACGACATCTCCTACTGGGGCATGGTCCCTGCTTTGAGCTCCGATGCGGACACACGCAACAAATTCACCTCACGTGCCACGCTCTTTGCCGGGATAGGCGGAATGCTTGCGGCATCCTTCATCCCCATGCTCACCGCGGGTGACAGCGCTATCGGCGGAGACGCCGTGACGGCCTATGGAATAGTTGCTCTGATCATAGCGATCCTCGGACCTGTTTTTCTCGCCATCACCATATTCGGCGTAAAGGAGCAGCGCGACTACAGCGACGATCCCGTGCCTCCTGTAAGCTTTAAAAAGATCTGGAACACCATCACAGGAAACGATCAGCTCCTCTGGATCGCGCTCATCTTCCTGCTCCAGCAGATCGGCAACGGCATCGTTCTCTCCGGTATCGGCCAGACCTATATCTACGTGGAATTCGGCTATAAGGGAAGCTTTTTCACCGTTTTCCAGATGCTCGGCATGTTCGTAACTGGCTTCCTCATGATCTTCTATCCGATGATCTCCCGGCACATGCACAGGAAAAAACTGATGAATCTGCTCATGCTGACCTCCGGCATCGGTTATGTCCTGATGCTCATCCCGTCCTGGTTCATACCCAAGGGAGTCGCGAGCGTGGCGGGATTTGACATCAAGTTCATCCTCCTCACGCTCGGCTATATGATGGCCAACTTCGGCCAGTACGGATTCTATCTCATCATGATGATCTCCATCATGAACACTGTCGAGTACAACGAACTGAGACACGCTGCCAGAGACGAGGGCATCATCTCCTCCCTGCGGCCCTTCATCACGAAGCTTGCCTCTGCGCTCACCGTGGCCATTGCGAATATCACATACATCGCTTTCGGAATCCTTAAGTACACCAACGGCATAGCCGAACAGGAACAGCTTGCGAACCAGGGAATCATCACATCCGAGGCCAAGGGAGAGGCTGTCACAAATCTCCTCGCCGGGGTCCAGTCGAGCCAGTCTCTCGGGCTGCTGTTCGTTATGACCGTTCTGCCTTGCGTTCTCATGTTCGCTTCGTATATACTGTATAAAAAGTACTATAAGCTGGATGAGGAAGAATACGACCGCATCTGCGCCGAACTCGAAGCCAGAACGCAGGACACCATCTGAACCGATTATTCTTTTGCGGATGCCGCTGCGGTCAAATACGGCCGCGGCGGCATACTGCATGATACGCTCCTTTGGAGAAAGCTATGGATAAACGTCTGAAGAGAATACTGCCCCGGGTCCAGAAACCATCGCGGTACACGGGCGGTGAATACAATCAGATAATCAAGGATAAGGAAGCCGTCGATCTGCGGGTGGCCTTCTGTTTCCCGGATACCTATGAGATCGGCATGTCCAATCTCGGCATGAGCATCCTCTACCATACGATGAACAGTCTCGACTTTGTGTGGTGCGAGAGAGTCTTCGCCCCCTGGGGGGATATGTATGAGGAGATGAAGAAAGCCGGGATGCCTCTATATGCTCTTGAGAGTGGAGACCCCGTCAGTGAATTCGACGCGATCGCGTTCTCCATCGGCTACGAGATGGCCTACACCACGGTGCTGGACATGCTGGATATGTCCGGGATTCCGCTCCGAAGCGAGGGAAGGGACGGTCTGCTTCCGATCGTCATGGCCGGCGGCAGTGCCTGCGTGAACGCAGAGCCGATGGCGCCTTTCATCGATCTGTTCCTCATCGGTGAGGGCGAGGAGATGGACAACGACATCCTGAGCCTGCTCCATACAGCCAAGCACGAGGGCTGGAGTAAAAAGGAATTCCTTATTAAGGCCGCGCAGATCCAAGGAGTTTACGTCCCGTCGCTGTATGAAGCTGCGTATAACGACGACGGAACGGTAAAGGCCTATACCCCTCGTGACGGTGCGCCCGCAAGGGTGCTCAAGCGGATCGTGGAAGACCTTGACGCCGCGCCCTATCCGACCGACCCCGTGGTGCCGTCCACCGAGGTCGTGCACGACAGGGTGAGCCTGGAGCTTTTCCGCGGATGCGTCCGCGGCTGCCGCTTCTGTCAGGCAGGCTATATCTACCGGCCCATCCGGTCCAAAAAGCCCGATACGCTGATCAGACAGGGGATAGAGGCTGTGCAGAACACCGGTCACGAGGAGATCAGCCTGCTTTCGCTGAGCACCAGTGATTACAGGCCTCTATCCGGCCTCTGCGACGGACTGCTCGAATACTGCGAGCCGAGGAGCGTCGGTCTGGCGCTTCCGTCTCTGCGCGCTGATAATTTCTCCGTGGAGATCATGGAAAAGATCCAGAAGGTGCGAAAGAGCGGACTTACCTTTGCCGTCGAGGGCGGAAGCCAGCGACTCCGAGACGCGATAAACAAAAACGTCACCGAGGAGGATGTGCTCAATACCTGTGCGCTTGCTTTCTCGGGCGGCTGGAACACGGTGAAGCTCTATTACATGCTCGGTCTTCCAACGGAAACGGACGAGGATATCGTCGGCATCGCTGAGATGAGCGAGAAGATCCTCCACTGCTGGCGGGTAAATGCGAAGAACAAGAACAGGGGCGTTCGGATCACCGTATCTACGTCCTGCTTCATCCCTAAACCCCACAGCCCCTTCCAGTGGGAGGCACAGATCACGCAGGAGGAATATCTCCGACGGGTGAATCTGCTGCGCTCGTCCATAAAGGCGAAGAACGTTGTATATAATTGGCACGATGCGGAGACGAGCGTCATCGAAGCCGCGCTCTCCCGCGGTGACAGGCGGATGGCGGATGTCATCGAGACTGTGTTCCGAAACGGCGGGAGGCTCGACGCGTGGACGGATTACTTCAGCTATGAGCGCTGGAACGATGCGTTCTGCAGCTGCGGGCTGGACAGGGATTTCTATGCCTCACGCGAGAGGCCCGTCGAGGAAGTCCTGCCGTGGGATGTAATCGATGTCGGCGTGAGAAAGTCGCTTCTCTTAAGGGAAAAGGAACGGGCTTACCGTTCGGAGCTCTCCCCGGACTGCAGGAAGAGCTGCTCGGCATGCGGCGCTGCCGCGCTGCTAAAAGGGAGGGGCTGCGATGAATAAGCTTCGGATGCGTTTTTCCAAAACAGGCAGGGCCGTGTATATCTCCCATCTCGATCTGATGCACACCATGCAGCGGGCGATATCAAGAGCAGGCTTTTCGCTCAAGTATTCCGAGGGATATAACCCGCATCCCCAGATCTCCATAGCGCTGCCGCTTTCTGTCGGGATGTCGAGCCGATGCGAGATCATGGATCTCCGTCTGAACGAGGAGGTATCATTCGATGACTTCCGCGACAGGTTGAACTCTTCGCTTCCGGAAGGAATAGAGGTTCTGGAAGTGTATGAGGCCGAGGAGAAAGTCTCCTCTGTGAAATGGCTCCGAGTCCGGGGGACCTTAGAATACGATGACCGCGACGTCTTGCAGGTGCTCCCGAAGCTCACGGAGTTCTTTGAGAGGGAGAACATCCCGGTGATGAAGAAATCCAAGCGCGGCCTTTCCGAGACGGATATCAGACCGATGATCCGGGAGATCCGTTTTTCGTCCGGCGGAGAGGGGATCGTGATCGCGGATGCGCTGATCTCCGCCGCGGAACCGACACTGAACCCCGACCTGATCACCGCCGCACTTGTCACGATATGCCCCCCGATCGCTCCGGATTTTGCTTCCTACGAAAGAATGGAAGTTTTTAAGCCGGATATGGAAGCTTTCCGATAAAAAACTCTTGCAATATCCTGCATCCTGTGGTATATTACCAAAGCCTGTGCGGTTCTCCGCACGAGAAAGGCGGTCCGCTGCCGAGGCTGAAGCCCGCCGGTATGAACGTCTATATTGAAAGAAGGAAAAAATATGGATCTTGTTAAAGTACTGAGCGAGCAGTACATGAAGCCCGAACTTCCCGAGATGAACGTCGGCGATACCGTCCGCGTACTCGTCAAAGTCGTTGAAGGAAGCCGTGAGCGTACCCAGGCATTCGAAGGCACCATCATTGCGAAGAAGCATGGTGGCATCAACGAGACCATCACCGTCCGCCGCATCTCCTACGGCGTGGGCTGTGAGAAGGTCTTCCCCGTTCACTCTCCCTCGATCGTTTCCGTTACAACGATCCGGAAAGGTAAAGTTCGCAGAGCCAAGCTGTATTACCTCCGCGACAGAGTCGGCAAGAAGGCAAAGGTCAAAGAGCGCCTGTAAGAAAACCGATTGCGGCATCCTTTGTTCAAGGGTGCCGCATTTTTATGTTGCCCGGATATCAACCGCGGGTGTATAATATTGATCCCTGCAGCTGAGGGAGCAGTCTTTGTAGTTTAGGAGCCTTTCGCTGATATGAAGCTGATCAGAAAAGAGAAAGCATCGGATAACACGAAATCCGTAAAAGATACATACGACTGGATACAGAGCCTCACTTCCGCTCTGATGTTCTGTGTCATCGTGTTCGTTTTTTTCATCCGGCTGGTGTATGTCAACGGAAATTCCATGCTGCCCACGCTGAGAAACAATGAGCTCATGCTGGTCTCCCGTTTCCTCTACAGACCGGAGACCGGTGATGTGGTCGTGTTCAAAAAGGATGCGTACGATTCCAACAAGGCGCTGGTAAAGAGAGTCATCGCCACCGAGGGCCAGATCATCAACATCAACTTCGAGACCGGAGCCGTGTTTGTGGATGGTGTCGAGATCAAGGAAGACTATATCCGCGATCTGACATACACCAAGATCGATTTCATCGGTCCGCAGACCGTTCCCGAGGGCTGTGTGTTTGTGATGGGCGATAACAGGAACGAATCGACAGACAGCCGAAATACCCTGATCGGCATGGTAGACTCGAGGCTCATAATCGGAAAGGTCCTGTATGTCATCTACCCGCTGAACGAATTCCACAAGGTCGAATAATGGGCGTTCCTACCTACGAAAAAATGAATATCCAGTGGTTCCCCGGCCATATGGCCAAGGCCCGCAGGATGATAGAGGAGAATCTCAAACTCGTCGACGCGGTATGTGAGATCCTTGACGCGAGGATCCCGGAGTCGAGCAGGAATCCGGATATCGACAGGATCACCGGTGAGAAACCAAGGCTCCTTGTCCTGAACCGGGCAGATCTGGCCGATCCGGCAGTGACCGCAAAATGGAAAGAGCATTATTCCAAGTTCGGATTCTCCGTGCTTGAAACGGATTCGAAGAACGGGAAAGGGATCAAGGACTTTGTCCCCGCTGTCCGGAACCTTCTTTCCGGCAAGATCAGAGAATATGAAGAAAAGGGTCAGAGCGGAAGGACGCTCCGGGTGATGATCCTCGGGATCCCCAATGTCGGGAAATCTACCTTTATAAACAAGGCTGCCGGAAGAAAAGCGGCCATCGCGGGAGACAGACCGGGAGTTACCAGAGGAAGACAGTGGATCAGCATGGGAGGAGGACTTGAGCTCCTCGACACGCCCGGGATCCTCTGGCCAAAGTTCGATGATCCCAAGGTTGGAGAGCTCCTGGCGATAACCAACGCGATCAAGTCGGATATAATCGACAGAGAGACGCTCGCCGCCAATTTCATGCTCAGACTGCGGGACAGCTATCCCGAAGCGCTGGAGGAACGATACAGGTTCACACCTTCCCCGGAAGACAGCGGCTTCGATATGCTTGAAAAAGCTGCCGCAAAAAGGGGATTCCTCGTATCAAAGGGCGAATACGATATTGAAAGAATGGCAAACACCCTTCTGAATGAATATCATGAGGGAAAGCTCGGACGGCTTTCTCTGGAGAAGCCGGATGACTGATCTTTGGGAACTGGAAAACAAAATATATGAACGATCAGGCGGTCCCGTCTGCGGCGTGGATGAAGCGGGCAGAGGGCCGCTTGCCGGCCCTGTGTATGCAGCAGCCGTGATCCTGCCGAAAGGGCTGGAGATCCCCGGCCTGAACGACTCGAAGAAGCTCTCCGAAAGAAAGAGAGAGGAGCTTTTTGATATCATTACTGCGGGCGCCGTATCCTTCGGGATCGCACGGGCCGAGGTGGAGGAGATAGAGGAGCTGAATATCCTCAACGCCACTTTTCTCGCCATGAACCGGGCTATCGCCATGCTGAATCCCGCACCGGCCCTTGCGCTTATCGACGGAAACCGGAATTCGGGCATTCTCACGGAGAGCATGTGCGTTGTCAAGGGCGATTCCCTGTGCGCGGACATCGCCGCGGCCTCGATCCTCGCAAAGGTCTCCCGTGACAGATACATGCTTGATATGGCGGAGGCATATCCGCAGTACGCGTTCGATCAGCACAAGGGTTACGGCACGAAGCTCCATTATGAAAGGATCCGTGAATTCGGACCCTCTCCGGTCCACAGGATGAGCTTCCTGAAGAAGATGCACTGATGGAAAAGAGAAAGATCGGAGCCATCGGGGAGAACCTTGCCGCTGAATACCTGCGCGGGAAAGGGTACAGGATCTTAGAGAAAAACTTCTCCTGCCGCTACGGCGAGGCGGATCTGATCGCCCAGGACGCTGACTGTCTCGTCTTCGCCGAAGTGAAGATGAGGAAGAACGCAAGCTTCGCAGAGGCACGGGAATTCGTCGACAGGCGCAAGCAGGCGAGGATCATCAGCACTGCGAAGTACTACCTCCTGAAGCATGACTGCGACCTACCGGTCCGCTTTGACGTGATCGAGGTTTACAGTTCGCCCGGTGACGGGAAAAGCCCTCGCATCGAACACATAGAGAACGCCTTTGAATAGATATCTGCAAAGCCGGAGTTGACCATGGCCCTTTACGCTATCGGCGACTTTCATCTGTCCCTTTCCGGCAGCAAGCCGATGGATGTTTTCGGGGACATCTGGAAAGACCATGCCGTAAAACTCAAAAACTCCTTCAGCACGCTGGACGTCGATGACGTCTGCGTGCTTTGCGGCGATTTAAGCTGGGCGATTGGGTTGGAGGAAGCGGAGGAGGATTTCCGTTTCATAGACGCTCTACCGGGGAAAAAAATCATTCTGAAGGGCAATCATGACTACTGGTGGACCACTGCCTCAAAGATGAATGCCTTCTTCGTGAAAAACGGCTTCAATTCGATCAGTATCCTGAACAATAACTCATTTCGGTACCGTGATCTTGCCGTATGCGGCACGCGCGGCTGGTTCTTCGAAGAGGAGACCGGTACCGAGCACGACAGGAAGATGATCCTGCGCGAGGCTGGAAGACTGAGAAGGTCTCTCGAATCCGCGGGGGATGCGGAAAAACTCGTTTTTCTGCATTATCCGCCGCTGTTTCAGAATTATATCTGCCGGGAACTGACAGACATTCTCAAGGAATTCAACGTGAAACTGTGCTGTTACGGGCATCTTCACGCAGCCGCCTGCAGAGCCGCTTTCAACGGATGGTACTGGCCCACGGAGTACAGACTCGTCTCCGCCGATCATCTGAGTTTCAAACCGCTTAAAATTGCCGACTGATCAAGAATAATATTGATTTTGTCAACTATTTCTGTTAATATACTCAAGTGCGTTTACAGAGAATTTTTTGGAGGAAATCATAGCTATGTTACTTAAGAACGTTGAGAAAAAAGAGGATAATACCGTTGTATTTCAGGTCGAGGCCGAAAAGGAAGAGTTTGAAAAGGCTGTCCAGTCCGCCTATCTGAAAAACAGGGGTCAGATCTATATTCCGGGCTTCCGCAAGGGCAAGGCCCCCAGAGCCGTCATTGAGGGGATGTACGGGCATGAGGTGTTCTATCAGGACGCTCTCGATATTATCGCTCCCGACGCCTTCGAATTCGGCATGAAGGAAGCGGATCTCAAGCTGGTTGGGTCTCCCTCTATCGTGGATTTCAACGTTACCGATGACCGCACTGCCGTGTTCAGTTTTTCCTGCGGACTTTACCCCGAGGTCACCCTCGGTCAGTACAAGGGGCTTGAAGCTGTCCGCAGCGAGCTTCCCGTTACCGACGAGGATGTTCAGAGCGAACTCGATTCCGTGCGCCGCAGAAACGCCCGCAAGGTCAGCGTAGAGCGCGAGGCTCAGATAGGCGATACGGCTAATATAGACTATGAAGGCCTCCTGGACGACGTCCCCTTCGATGGCGGCACCGATAAGGGCCATGACCTTGAGCTCGGCTCCAATTCCTTTGTACCCGGGTTTGAGGAGCAGATCGTCGGTATGAAGATCGGCGAGGAGAAGGAGATCGACATCACCTTCCCCGAGGACTATGTGGAGGATCTGGCGGGTAAAGCTGTTGTCTTCAAGGTGAAGCTCAACTCTCTCACCGTTAATGAGCTGCCCGAGGCGGACGATGAGTTTGCCAAGGATGTCTCCGAGTTCGACACCCTTGAGGAGTACAAGGCAGACCTTCGCAAGACCATAGAGCAGAGACGCAAGGATCAGGCTGACGGCGCTTTCCGGACCGAAATAATCAGCAAGGCTGTTGACAATATGAGCGTCGCGATCCCTGAAGTCATGATCAGAGCCAAGGAGGAGGAGATGCTCCGTAACTATGCCGCTAACTTCGGCATGGCCGACAGGGACATGTCCTTCGAGGACCTCTGCAAGATGATGGGCCTTGACGAGGCCGCGCTGAATGTCTCCGTCCGTCCGGGCGCAGAGTTTCAGGTCAAGTCCGACCTGCTTCTCGAGGCGGTCATCAAGGCGGAGGATATCCAGGTATCCGAGGAAGACAGAAAAGAGTACGTCGAGCGCATTTCCTCCAATATGGGGGTCAAACCCGAGCAGCTCGTGCAGTATTTCGGTGACGAGTTCATCGATAACGAGCTCCGCAAGGAGAAGGCGACCAATATCCTGGTCGACAGTGCAGTCGTAAAGGAAGCCGAGGCTGAAGAGGCAAAGGAAGAGCCTGCGGCCGAAGCGAAGGAAGAGCCTGCGGAATAAGGAAAGATCCGCAGCGGAATTGTTAAGGAGTGGAGCAAATGAGTCTTGTCCCGTATGTTGTTGAACAGACAAGCAGAGGCGAACGTTCTTACGATATTTTTTCCCGCCTGCTCAACGACCGCATCATCATGCTGTCAGAGGAAGTCAATGACGTCACCGCCAGTCTCGTCGTGGCCCAGATGCTTTACCTTGAGGCGCAGGATCCGGACAAGGATATCCAGTTTTACATCAACAGCCCCGGCGGTAGCGTGACAGCCGGATTTGCGATATATGACACCATGCAGTATATCAAGCCGGATGTTTCCACCATCTGTATCGGTATGGCGGCCTCCATGGGAGCCTTCCTGCTCTCCTCCGGAGCGAAAGGCAAAAGGATCGCCCTCCCGAATTCAGAGATCATGATCCATCAGCCCTCGGGCGGAAGTCAGGGTCAGTGCACCGACATCCAGATCCAGGCAGAGCATATTCTGAAGCTCAAGAACAAACTCAATGCGATCCTTGCTCAGAATACCGGAAAAGATATTTCCGTCATCGAGCGGGACTGCGAGAGGGACAACTTCATGTCTGCCGAGGAAGCCAGGGAATACGGACTGATCGACAAGGTTATCTATAAACGCTGATAGAATGAATGATGGAGGGACGTTCTGTTCCTCCATTGTTTTACAGATGAATGATGCAGAGGTATCGAAATGCCAAGATCAGATGACAGAAAAAGCATAAGGTGTTCCTTCTGCGGGAAACCGCAGGGGCTCGTCACCAGACTGATAGCCGGGAACGGAAGCTATATATGCGACGAGTGCGTCCGGATGTGCATGAGCATCGTGGAAGATATGCCGGCGCCGGCTCCCGCGGGTTACGATGGAGCGCCGCTCGTTTTCGATAAGCTTCCCAAGCCTGAGATGATCAAGGCCTCGCTCGACGAATATGTGATCGGGCAGGAGTACGCCAAGAAAGTGCTGGCCGTTGCCGTTTACAATCATTACAAGCGTATCCTGCACGCCTCTGATGACGTGGAGCTCCAAAAGAGCAACATCCTCCTCATCGGGCCGACGGGAAGCGGAAAGACCCTCTTCGCACAGACGCTTGCAAAAATGCTGGACGTTCCCTTCGCCATCGCTGACGCCACCACCATCACAGAGGCAGGCTATGTGGGTGAGGACGTTGAGAACGTCATCCTCAAGCTCCTGCAGGCCGCCGATTTCGACGTGGAGAGAGCGCAGAGAGGCATCATCTATATCGACGAGATAGACAAGATCGCACGGAAAAGCGAGAACCCCTCTATAACGAGAGACGTTTCCGGCGAGGGCGTGCAGCAGGCACTGCTGAAGCTTCTCGAAGGAACGGTCGCCAATGTCCCTCCGCAGGGCGGCAGAAAACATCCGCAGCAGGAGTTCATCCATGTGGATACGACGAACATCCTGTTTATCTGCGGCGGCGCTTTCGACGGACTTGACAAGATCATAGAGAAGCGCATCAATGACAAGACCATGGGCTTCGGAGCCGTTATCCAGAGCAAAAAGGACAAGGAGACCAATATTTTTTCCCATATCCAGCAGCACGATCTTCTCAAGTTCGGCATCATCCCCGAACTGGTCGGAAGGCTGCCGGTCGTTGCGGCTCTCGACTCGCTCAATCGGGACGATCTCGTGAGGGTCCTCACCGAACCGAAGAACGCCATCACGAAGCAGTATGAAAAGCTGATGGCTTTTGACAACATAAAGCTCAGTTTTGAGGCCGCCGCGCTCGAGGCGGTCGCCGATAAAGCGATCGAAAAGAATATCGGCGCGAGGGGACTGCGCAGCGTGATGGAGAATATCATGATGGACGTGATGTATTCCGTCCCGTCGGATCCGTCCATCGAGTCGGTCGTGATCAGAAAGGATGAAGAAACAGGAGAGATCGTGACGGATATCCGTCACAGGAATGAGGCTGAAGCCTCCGCCTGACCTGTTTCACGCAGTGGTTTCCACAGGAGAATCAAATGGAAAACATCATCAATGATAAATTCAAACTTCCGCTTATCCCGCTGAGAGGACTGACGATCTTCCCCGGCATGCTGCTCACCTTTGAGGTGGAGCGGGACGCATCGGTCACGGCGCTGAACAATGCCGCAAACACAGAGCGGCTGATCTTCCTCTCCTCTCAGATTAACATAGCGGACGACATGCCCGAAGAAAGCGGCATCTATCATATAGGCGTTGTCTGCAGGGTCCGCCAGCAGCTCAGGATCCCGCGCGGAAGCGGATGCCGTGTCATGGTGGAGGGGCTCTACCGTGCGCATGCCTCGGAGATCAGCAGCGGGCCGGACGGATACAGCGCCCTTATCAAGGCACTTCCCGATAAGAAGGAACGGGTGAGCCAGAACAGGCTGGAAGCGCTGGTTCGAAACGCGCTTTCTCTGTTCGAGGAATATATCCATTTCAATTCGGATATGCTGCCGGAGCATCTGCTGGATGTTGTCGCAAATCCGGATCCGGCGCACATATCCTATTTCATCGCGCAGAACATCCGTCTTTCGGTCGAGGATAAACAGCAGCTCCTGGAAGAGCTCTGCCCCTCGAAGCGTCTCGTCATGCTGGGGAAGATGCTCAATAATGAGCTGAATATCCTTACCATCGAAAAGGAGCTCAACGACGCGACCCAGGAGGAGATCAACCGGAACCAGCGGGAGTATTTCCTCCACGAGGAGATGAAGGTCATCCGCAGCGAACTCGGCGAGGACGGCCTCGACGATACGGATGAGTACCGGGAAAAGATCAATGCGCTTCCGGTGAGCGATGAGATCCGGGATAAACTCCTCAAAGAGGTGACGCATCTCTCAAAGCAGCCATTCGGTTCCTCCGAGGCTTCCGTGATCCGCTCGTATCTCGACATCTGCCTGGAGCTCCCCTGGGGAGTAAGGACAGAGGAGACGTTCGATATCGAAAAAGCCCGGAAGATCCTCGATAATGATCACTACGGACTTGACAAGGTCAAGGAGAGGATCATCGAGTATCTCGCGGTAAGGCAGCTTACACCCGAAGTGAAGGGCGGGCTCCTGTGTCTGGTGGGCCCTCCGGGGACCGGCAAGACAAGCGTTGCGATGAGCGTCGCACGGGCAACCAACCGGAAGCTCGTTCGGATAGCGCTCGGCGGCGTCCACGATGAAGCGGAGATCCGCGGCCATCGCAAGACCTATATAGGCGCCATGCCGGGCAGGATCATCAACGGCGTGGTCCAGGCAGGCAGCTGCAATCCTCTGATGGTGCTTGACGAGATCGACAAGCTCGGCTCCGACTACAGGGGCGATCCGTCCGCGGCGCTTCTTGAAGTGCTCGACGGGGAACAGAACAGCACTTTCCGGGACAATTTCCTTGAGATCCCCTTCGATCTTTCCGAGATATTCTTCATCACCACGGCCAACACGACGGACACCATTCCCAGAGCTCTTCTCGACAGGATGGAAGTCATCGAGATGTCGAGCTACACCGATGAGGAAAAGCTCCAGATAGCGAAGAGGCACCTCGTTCCCAAGCAGAGGAAGAAGCACGGCCTGAACGGGAAAACGCTCCGGATCACAGACGATGCCATCCGGAAGATCATCGTATCCTATACGAGAGAATCCGGTGTCAGGGTCCTTGAACGCGAGATCGCGCACATCTGCCGGAAGGCAGCGGCAGGCATCGCATCCGGGGAATACGCCTCGCTTTCCGTGGTCCCGTCTAAGCTCGAAAAGCTCCTTGGACCCGAAAAGTTCAAGCAGGACAGTCTGCTCAGAAGAGACGAGGTCGGCCTTGTGAGAGGACTTGCCTATACATCCGTGGGCGGGGAGACGCTGGATGTGGAGGTCTCTGCCGTGGACGGAAGCGGAAAGATCGAGATGACGGGCAACCTCGGAGACGTGATGAAGGAATCCGTCTCCGCTGCGGTCACGGTCATCCGGAGCAGAACGAAGCAGTTCGGCATCGCAGCGGATTTCTACAAGACCATGGACCTGCATATCCATTTCCCCGAGGGCGCTGTCCCCAAGGACGGGCCTTCCGCTGGCATCACGGTCTGCATCGCACTGATCTCGGCTCTTTCCGGAATGAAGGTGAGACACGATGTGGCCATGACAGGGGAGATCACACTCAGAGGCCGCATCCTTCCGATCGGCGGACTTAAGGAAAAGACCATGGCGGCACTTCGAAGCGGCATAAAGACGGTTATTATCCCGAAGGATAACCTCAGCGATCTTGAAGAGATCGATCAGACAGTCCGCAACAGCCTGGAATTCGTTCCTGTATCGGTCATCGACGAGGCGGTCGATATTGCTCTGATCTCGAAGCTGGCGGAAAGCGGCACATCGCAAACGCAGCTTCCGAAGGGCATCCTCGATTCCGTCAAACAGTGACAGCTGGTGCGTCATGTACTCGATCAATTACAACAAGGTGAGCTTCGTGCTCTCCGCCGCCGATAAAAAACAGTTCATCCATGACAGTCGCCGCCGTGCAGTCTTTGCGGGCAAATCGAATGTCGGAAAGTCTTCGGTCATCAACAGGCTTCTGAACAGAAAGAACTTTGCCCGTGTCGGCTCTGAACCCGGCAAGACCGTTCACGTGAATTATTTTCTCGTTGACGACCGCCTGTATCTGATCGATCTTCCCGGCTACGGATATGCAAAGGTATCCGCCGCGGAGAAAATGAGATGGTCTGCACTCATGGAGGCCTTCTTTGCCGAAGAGGAGATCGACGCGGCCGTGCTGATCGTCGACGCGAGGCACCTTCCAACGAAAGACGATAAGATGATGGCGGACTGGATGATGTCATCCGGCTGCCGTTTCGCGGTGGTCGCGAATAAGATTGACAAACTGAAAAAAAGCCAGATCGACGGCTGTATTTCCGGAATCCGGGAGGCGCTGTCGCTCGAGGCAGAGGTCCCCCTCATAGCGTTTTCTGCCGAAAAGGGCGATGGCCGGGAGGAACTCATGACTTTCATAGGCGAGTCTGTCTGAACAAAAGAATGAGCAGGGCGAATTATTCCGCTCTGCTCTTGTTTTTTATGTGCTGTTTTGATAAAATATTAAAAAATCCGGTGTTGATGAGCCATGGAAGAAAACATTCTGAATTTTCATCTCGAATCTCTGATCAAAGGTGAAAACACAATTGAAGATTTTGACGGGCCTCTTTCCCTGATCCTCGAACTGCTCAGAAAAAACAGGATCGCGATCCGGGATATCAGCATTTCCGAGATTCTTGATCAGTATGTCGATTATCTCGACAGGATGCAGAAAATGGATCTCGAGATCGCCAGCGAGTTCGTGCAGATGGCCTCCTATCTTCTGCTGATCAAGACCAAAATGATGCTTTTCGGAGACAGATCCGAAGTCTCCGAGCTAGAAGAGCTCATTTCCTCGCTGGAAAAACTGCAGGCAAAGGATTATTTCGAATCCCTGAAGTCGGTCGTTCCCGAGCTCGAGGAACGCACAAAGGCGGGTATGCTGCTATACACCAAAACCCCCGAGCCTGTTCCGGATGAGGATGGTATCAGCGCGACAGAGATAAGGGAGGCAGATCTCCTGGCGGCGCTTCTGGCGGTGTTCCTGCGGGAAAACGCCAAACCCGTAAAGGAGGTTCCGTCCCGGTCTGTCTATCCCCGTAGAGTCCTTTTCAGCGTAAGAGAAAAGAGCCGGAGCATAGTAAGCGCACTGCGAAGCGGGCCGCTCAGTCTTGCCTCTATTTTGGGAGACTGTTCCAGCAGAACTGAGATGGTGGCTGCTTTCCTGTCGATCCTTGAGCTGTGCAGCTTCGGCAGCATCTCCGTATCGGACGATGACGGAGAATTCGTCGTTTCGCTTCTGAACGACGAAATAGAAGAGATTCTGGAAAAGATATCGGAATGATTTATGGATGATTTGAAATCGGCGATCGAAGCCGTCCTGTTCGCCTCGGGCGACAGTATTCCCGTCGGGCGCCTCTCCCTGACCTTTGCATGTGAGGCAGAGGAGATCGTCAAAGCGGCAAGGGAACTGGAAGAGGAATATGCCTCTGGCGGAAGAGGGATAAGACTTCTGTTTCTGGAGGACAGACTGCAGCTTTGCTCCGCACCGGAGTATGCGGAGTATATTGCCAGGACCATCGATGAACGGAAAAGGCAGTCTCTGACGAGACCGGCGCTCGAGGTCCTTGCGATAGTTGCCTACTATCAGCCTGTCACAAGAGCCTATATCGATCAGATGCGCGGCGTGGACAGTTCCTATACGGTCGGTGTGCTTCTTGAAAGGGGCCTCATCGAGGTCTGCGGCAAGCTCGATGCGCCGGGCAGACCATCGCTTCTGCAAACCACCGAGGCTTTTTTACGGTCGGCGGGATTGACTTCGATCGATGAGCTCCCGCAGCTTCCGGACATGACGTCCAGCGAGGGAACGGAAGCGCTCAGGCAGAGAGTGGAGGAGCTGCGTTCCTCCGCTGATACGGATCAGATCACGATAAGTGAAATATCCGTTTGATGTTGAATCCCGCGGAAAGGGGTGATGTGTTTGACTGCGTTGATAATAATCGGAATCATCGCGCTGATCATTTTCCTGATCATGATGATCCCGGTTGGTGCAGATATAGGATACGCTGACGGTCAGCTCAGTCTTTCGGCAAAGGTGATGGGCATCTTCCTTCAGCTGCTCCCGAAAACGGAGGAGAAGGAAAAGAAACCGAAAAAAGAGAAGAAACCCAAAAAAGAAAAGAAGAAAAAGGAAGAGCCTCCTGCAGAGGAGACCGGTGCTGAGGAAGAGAAAGAAAAAAAGAAGAAAAAACTGGAACTGGACTTCACACTGGATGAGATCGTTGCGCTTTTGAAGACCGTTTTCAAAGGACTCGGCAAGTTCCGGAAGATGAAAGTCGACAGGTTCCTGCTCCATTATATCGCGGCCGGAAAGGACCCCTACAAGACCGCGGTCACTTTCGGAAAGATAAATGCCGCGCTTTGCGCGCTGGCTCCCGTGTGCAGAGAGAGATTCCACTGTCCGGACACGGATGTCTTTACCGATATTACCTTCGCGGAGGAAAAGCCGTTTATTGAATTCGGACTCGGCTTCTCCATTCGGATCGGGCAGATTCTCTCCGTGGTCTTCACCATCCTCTTCGGAGCGCTTTGGATACTGATCAAGAACAAGGCGTGGCACATCTCGGAGAAGATAAAGGAAAAACGCAGATCCAAACGCAGACCCAAAGCGGCGCTTGCCGAAACAGAATGATCATTTGATCAGAATGGAACTATTAACCAAATGAAAGGATACGTATAATATGGAAAACAACAATCCTATCGGTAACCTTATGAGATCCACCATGGAGAACGTGAAGGATATGCTTAGAGTGGACACTGTCGTGGGCGATCCCATAAACACGCCTGACGGCATCACACTCGTTCCCATCTCCAAGATCAGTGTAGGCTTCGGCGGCGGCGGTGTTGAATTCGGAACGAAGAGATCGAATGATCAGAGACCGTACGGCGGCGGGAACGCCACGGGCGTGAAAGTCGAGCCATTCGGATTCCTCGTGATCAAGGACGGCGTGGTCAGAATGATCAATGTGACGCCTCCCGCAAGCAACACCGTTGACAGGATCATCGATCTCGTTCCTCAGGTTATGGACAGAGTAGACGCGTTCATTGCCAAACAGAAGGACAGCTGAGATAGACTGAAAAAACGATACAGTATTATAAGCACTGTCCGTCGATGTGACAGTGCTTATAAACATTCTGAGTCAGGAGGTCTGAGATGCGCGACAGACTTCAGAAGCTGATCTCAGGGGCCGGCCTGATGTCGAGACGGGCTGCGGAGAAACTGATCAGCGAGGGAAGAGTGATCGTGAACGGACACACTGCGGAAATCGGGGAAAAGGCCGATCCCGAGACCGACACGATCCTGCTAGACGGAGTGCCCTTGAGTTCAAGCAGGGAAAAGATCTATGTCATGCTGAACAAGCCTAAGGGCTATGTTACGACCATGAGCGATGAGCAGGGTAGAAAGAACGTTTCCATGCTCGTGGAAGACGCAGGGGCAAGGCTTTACCCTGTCGGCAGGCTTGACTTGAATTCCGAGGGTCTGCTCATCATGACCAATGACGGAGACTTTGCGAACCGGCTCATGCATCCTTCGAACAGGGTACTGAAAACCTATGAGGTGATCGTGGAAGGGGAATGCATACCGGAGGCAGCCGATGTCCTGTCCGGACCGGTCGAGATCGACGGGACCGTTGTACGCGCCAAAGAGGTGGAGATCAGAGAAAACTCCGGACATCACGCGACGCTGCTGGTCACGATCGGCGAGGGGAAAAACCGGGAAGTCCGGAAAATGTGCGCTTTTGCCGGGTTGAAAGTAAAGGAACTCAAGAGGATCCGGGAAGGAAGTTTCGAACTCGGAGACCTCCGGAGCGGACGATGGAGATATCTTACGCGGGAAGAAATAGAATCCTTCTGCGGGGATGAGGCCGGATATGCACAGTGACCATACAGTATGCGACCTTGCTGTGATCGGCGCCGGACCGGCCGGCATGATGTGCGCATTCACTGCCGCGCAGCGCGGCCTGAAGGTGATCGTGCTGGATCCGAACAGGGATCCCGGCAGAAAGCTCCGGATAACAGGCAAGGGCAGATGCAATCTTACAAACGACTGCGAGATAAAAAAGATCCTTGAAAATGTTCCTGTGAACGGGAAATTCCTGTACAGCTGTCTGAACGCTTTCCCGCCTTCAACCGTAATCGCGTTCTTTGAGGAAAACGGGCTCCCGCTCAAGACAGAGCGCGGAGGAAGAGTGTTCCCGGTATCGGATAACGCCAATGACGTAGCCGACATGATGGCACGTCTGTGCAGGGAGAACGGCGTGATCTTCCTCAGAGAAAAAGCGAAAGGCCTTTCGATCGCAACCGGAGCCGTACAGGGGGTCGAAACGTTCGAGCGGTCCATCCGCTGCGCGAATGCTGTCTTGTGCACCGGAGGCCTATCCTATCCGCTGACGGGGTCGACGGGTGATGGCTACCGCTTTGCCGAAAAAGCCGGGCATACCGTCCGGCCGTGCAGGCCTTCTCTTGTTCCGCTTGAGAGCGGGGATCCCTGGTGCGGCCAGATGCAGGGTTTTTCCCTCCGGAACATCTCACTGACCGTATACGAGGACGATAAGGCGATCTATAAGGATTTCGGCGAGATGCTCTTCACGCATTTCGGCGTTTCCGGGCCGGTGATCCTCAGCGCCAGCGCGCATATGAGGCGATTTGATACCTGCCGCTACAGGCTTGAGATCGATCTTAAGCCCGCTCTCGACGAGCGAAAGCTCGACGAGAGGATACTGCGGGATTTCCGGAAATACTCAAACAGAGAGATCAAGAACGCGCTCTGCGACCTGGCGGCCAGCTCGATTATCCCCGTTCTGATCGAACTGTCCGGCATCCCGGAGGACACAAAGGTCAACTCAATCACGAAAGAGCAGCGGGAGAATCTGCGGGATCTGTTCAAGAGGTTCCCGGTCTCTGTATCGGGGACAAGACCAATCGATGAGGCGATAGTCACATCCGGCGGTATCGACGTCAGAGAGATCGATCCGCGGTCCATGCAGTCGAAACTCGTGCAGGGACTGTATTTTGCGGGCGAGATAATCGACGTCGATGCTTATACGGGCGGATTCAACCTGCAGATAGCCTGGGCGACCGGCAGAATGGCCGGTATGTCCGTTGAAAAGAGATCATAACACTTTGGAGGTGTATCATGGCGTTTTATTCGATTGCGATAGACGGCCCTTCCGGAGCAGGGAAAAGCTCCATGGCAAGAACAATAGCCGAAAAATACGGCTTTATCTACGTGGATACCGGCGCCATTTACAGGACGGTGGGACTTGCCGCTCACAGACGCGGCATCTCATGTTCTGACGAGCCGGCAATAGCAAAGCTGCTGCCGGAGCTGAAGATCGAGATGAAGTATGACGGGTCCGGCGAGCAGAGAATGTATCTTGACGGTGAGGACGTATCCTCGGATATAAGGCTTCCGGAGATATCCATCTGTGCCTCCGATGTTTCGGCTTTGCCTGCTGTAAGAGAGTTCCTTCTCGAGATGCAGAGATCGATGGCCAGGACGAATAATGTTATTATGGACGGAAGAGATATCGGAACCGTGGTGCTTCCTGACGCGGACGTAAAGATATTTTTGACGGCCAGCAGCGCCGCGAGAGCGCGCAGGCGCCTTCTCCAGCTCATGGAGAAAGGGATCAACGCCGATTTCGATAAGGTCCTGGAAGAGATCGAATACAGAGATAATCAGGACAGCAGCAGAGAGGTCGCTCCGCTCAGGGCCGCAGATGACGCCGTTCTTGTTGACACAAGCGATATCGGTATAGAGGAAACAGTAGCTCTGCTTTCATCGATCATTGAAGAAAAACTGAAGATCGGCAGCTGATAAATTGAGAAAGATACTTGTTGCGGAATCGGCAGGCTTCTGTTTCGGCGTGAAGCGCTCGGTCGAGATCGCTGAAAAGACGATATTTGAATACGGGAAATGCGCCAGCTTCGGGCCGCTGATCCATAACGAGGATGTGATCTCCTATCTGGAGGATAAAGGTCTGAGGGTGCTCAGCAGCGTGGAAAATGTACGCGAAGGAGAGCATGTGATCATCCGCGCGCATGGTGTCCCTCCCGGGGTCTATACGGAACTGAGCAGTGCCGGAGCGATAGTGACTGATGCCACATGCCCCAAGGTCAAACTGATCCATACTATCGTGACAAAAGCTTCCGGAGAAGGGGATTTCATCGTTATCATCGGAATGCGGAACCATCCCGAAGTCGAAGCGATCTCCGGATACTGCTTGGAGCATATCATAGCGGAAGATCCCGGCGAGACTGAGCGGCTTTTGCGTGAGAGACTACCCGCACTTGCTGACAGACCTGTCTGCGTGGTATCACAGACCACTCAAACGAGAGAAAATTACGACAAATGCTGTGATATCATAAAAATGTTGTGTACAAATGTGAAAATATTTGATACAATATGTGTTGCTACGTCCACAAGGCAGGTAGAAGCAGAGAAGATCGCGTCCGAATGCGATGCGGTTGTCGTGATAGGCGGAAAGCACAGCGCCAACAGCATCCATCTTGCGGAGATATGCCGGAAAAAATGCTCTGATGTGCATTTCATAGCGAATGCGGATGAACTGGATGTTTCCGGGTTCGACAGAGTGAAGACAGTGGGGATCACCGCCGGAGCATCTACTCCCTCGTGGATAATTAAGGAGGTAAGAAACAAAATGAGTGATGAGAACATTATGGAAGAGACCATAATCGAGGAAAAGCCCGCCGCGGAAAAGGAAATGTCCTTCGATGAAATGCTTGAGGAGTCCCTCAAGCCTATATATAACGGAGATAAGGTCAAAGGAGTTGTAGCCGCTATAAGCGGCACGGAAGTAAGCGTCGATCTTGGCGCAAAGTATTCGGGATTCATTCCCACTTCTGAATTCACCGATGCCGGTGAAAAAGTCGAAGATGTGCTCAAGGTCGGTGACGAGGTCGAAGGCGTTGTTGTCAGGGTGAACGATGTTGAGGGCACCGCGCAGATCTCCAAGAAGCGTCTTGACGCCACAAAGATCTGGGTAGACCTTGAAGAGGCTGTTGAGAACGGACTGGTCATGGAAGGTGTTGTTACCGAGGAGAACAAGGGCGGTGTCGTTGTCAACATCAAGGGCATCCGCGTGTTTGTTCCCGCTTCCCAGACCAATCTTCCCAAGGATGCTGAACTTTCTCAGCTCCTCAAACAGACGGTCAAGCTCCGCATAACGGAGGTCAATAAGGCCAGAAAACGTGTTGTCGGATCCATCCGCCGCGCAGCCCAGGCCGACCGCAGAGCCCAGCTTGAGAAGTTCTGGGAGGAGATCGAAGTTGGCAAGAAGTACAAGGGAACCGTCAAATCCCTTACCGGATACGGTGCATTTGTCGATATCGGCGGTGTGGATGGAATGGTTCATGTTTCCGAGCTCAGCTGGGGCAGGATCCGTCAGCCTTCCGAGGTCGTATCCGTTGGCGATGAGATTGAAGTCTACGTTATCAGTTTCGATAAGGAAAAGAGAAAGATTTCTCTCGGCTATAAGGATCCCGAGGCTGATCCCTGGAAGATCTTCATGTCGACCTATAAAGTCGGTGATGTAGCAAAGGTGAAGATCGTCAAGCTCATGGACTTTGGAGCATTTGCTGAAGTTGTACCCGGTGTTGACGGACTGATCCACATCTCTCAGATTGCGAACCGCCGCATCGAGAAGCCTTCCGAAGTCCTTACGGTCGGTGATGAGGTAGAAGCCAAGATCACGGCTGTGGACGAGGAGAAGCAGAAGATTTCCCTTTCCATCCGTGCGCTTTCCGAACCTGCACCGGCGGAAGTTCCTGCTGCAGAAGAGGAAGCGGAGGATGAGGTCGTTTTTGAGATCTCCGAGACCGGTGAGACCGTAGGCGAGATCGAAGAGGAAGCAGAGGCTGTCACCGAGCTTGCGGCTCAGACCGCCGAGGCTGATGCAGCTGCGGAATCCGCGGAATAATTTCATCTGAATAATATACAGCACCGCAGGTCAGTTGATCTGCGGTGCTGTTTTAACTATTCAGACTCTTGTGCCAGTAAAAGAAGAAACAGGCTTCCTCAAGAGAGACAACCTGCATCCTGATGGGGGGAAGGCGGATTCGCTTTTCTGCGGAAAAGCCGCGGCGGTTACAAACTGCCACCGGCAGTTTGCCAAGAGCCGCCTTTCGAATCCACATATAGAAGAAACAGGACATCTCCAATGAGATGTCCTGTTTCCTGGTGGGGGAAGGTGGATTCGAACCACCGAAGGCATTGCCAGCAGATTTACAGTCTGTCCCCTTTGGCCACTCGGGAAGTCCCCCATATATGATTATGGAGCTGGTGGACGGACTCGAACCCCCGACCTGCTGATTACAAATCAGCTGCTCTACCGACTGAGCTACACCAGCATCACACCAGCTCGCATATAATAACAAATGGGGGATGATTTGTCAACATCTTTTTTGGTCCGGGAAAAGGCCTGAAACGCTGTATTTGCAATATATAGAATAGTGTGCTACAATAACCCCAACATATGATGTTTTGGAGCTGAAATGAAGAGTACAGCCAAGAGTATAACAGCACTGATGCTGATCATTGTCCTTCTGACGGCATCCGCCTGCGGCGGACGGCCTGTCGACGAGCATGAGGGGCAGGTCCTGGTCAACGACGGATTCAAGGATGTCTGGATCACCCCGGTCGAGGACGTCAAAGTGAACCCGCTTGAAGAGGACGACTTTGTCGTTGAGGAAGAGGGCAAGATCCGTTATACGGGGGACTTCTATTCCATCAAGCTAGGTGTCGATGTGTCCTATCATCAGTTCGACATCGACTGGAGCCGCGTTCCCGGGGCGGGTATCGATTTTGCTGTGATCCGCGTCGGTTACAGAGGGTATACCGTGGGTTCCATGTTCCCGGATGAGTACTATGAAGCGAATCTGAAAGGCGCTATCGAGAACGGGCTTGATGTCGGGGTCTATTTCTTCTCTCAGGCGATCAATGTGCAGGAAGCCATCGAAGAGGCCAATTTTGTTCTCGAGCTCATCAAAGGCTATGATCTCACCCTCCCGGTCTACTTCGACTGGGAAAGCGAACCGGGTTACCGTGTCGACGGTCTTTCCTTTGAGACCATGAACGACTGCGCCGTTGCTTTCTGTGAGACCATAAAAAACGCCGGATATGAACCGGGGATCTATTTCAGCAAGCAGCAGGGATACTATGCGTATGATTTGGGAAGGATCAGCGATTATTCCTTCTGGGTGACGAATCCGGGCGATTTTCAGGATTTCTATTATGCCGGAGATATCTGGCAATATTCGATGGATACAGCCTATATAGCCGGAATACCGACACCTACCGACCTGAATATGATGTTCATAGAGCCGGACTATTCGGTGGAGTGATTTTTCTTGAAATCTGCTCTTTTTCGATATATACTCTGCTAAGCAGGCCGGTGTGTTGGAATGGTAGACGAGGCGGACTCAAAATCCGTTGTCCGCGAGGACGTGTGGGTTCGAGTCCCACCACCGGCACCAGATAAAAGACGACCCTTTGGGCCGTCTTTTCGTTTAGAGGTAAACAGGATTCTGACGGAGGACCCAGATGGGGAACAACAGCACCTGTACAAAATATCCCATTCTCATGCTTCACGGAGTCGGTTTCAGGGATCTGAAGTGGCCGCTATACTGGGGGCGGATCCCATCCGTGCTTTCCGGCACGAAGTCTCAGCTGTTCTACGGGCAGCAGGACAGCTGGGCCCGTGTAGAGGATAATGCCAGGACTGTTAAAGCGAGGATCAATCAGATCCTGGATGAAACGGATTCCGAAAAGATCAACATCATAGCGCATTCCAAAGGAGGACTGGAAGCCCGCATGGCGGCATCCTCTCTGGGGATGGGAAGCCGGATCGCAAGCATTACCACGATCGGGACTCCGCACCGCGGCTCCAAAACCATTGACAAGCTGCTGAAGGCTCCTGATTCGCTGTTTAATTTTGCATCTTTCGCTGTAGATAACTGGATCGGACTGATCGGCGACACGAAGCCGGACTTTTATTCGGTTTGCAGGGATTTTTCAACTGAATATGCTGAAAAGTTCAACAGGGAAAACCCCGACGTTCCGGGGTTGTTTTATCAGAGCTATGCCGGCGTGATGAGGAGTCCGTTTTCGGATATCAATCTGTCCACCGCCAATTTCATTATCCGTTTGATCGAGGGCGAAAACGACGGACTCGTCAGTGTGGAATCGGCCAGATGGGGAGAGACCTTTGTTCTGCTTACGGGCACCGGGAAAAGAGGAGTATCCCACTATGATGAGATCGATTTCAGAAGATCCTCCTTCCCGATCCGCATCAACGATGATAGAGCATCGGATATATGTGATGTGTACCGGAAGATCGCGACGGATCTTATCGGACTTGGATTCTGAAAAGACCTACGATAAAATGATATCATCCTCTTCTGATCCATCAGCAGAACACGATGCAATATGCAATTGTATCGGTCAATTTTTCGGCTTGTTATTCTTCCCGCACTGTTTTATCATAAAATCATACAGGCAGAATCGAGGTTCAAACGCAGAAATTGAAATGAAGGGGAGCATAAAGAAGTATGACATATCGTGAAGTGTTGGAAAATGCCAGGAAAACGATCCTCAATTGCAAAGCATGCCCTGAATGCAACGGTCTCGGCTGTGGGAATACACTGCCCGGACCCGGATCAAAAGCGCCCGGAAACGGTGCACATGATAATTGGTCGGCCTGGAAAAGAATTCGCCTGAACTTTGATACATTCGTAGAAGACGGGCCGGTAGATACCGGCTGTGAACTCTTCGGGAGAAGGTTTTCTCTTCCTTTGATGAGCGGCCCGATCGGATCTATGACTCAATACAGCAAAGAAGATGTGACAGTACCTTTTAATGATGGGGTTATGGAGGGCACGGCACGTACCGGAACCATTGACTGTTTCGGCGACGGAGTTGTGCCGGAGACACTTATTGGCGCATTGGAATCGATGAAGAAGCATCATCCGGCAGCCATACCGGTCTTCAATCCCATGCCTAACGCCAGTATTATGAAAAAGATGGATCTGTTTGAAGAGTCGGATGCTTTGGCTATGTGTGTAGTAGTGGACAGCGCTGGATTGAGTCACTGGAAACATATCGGAGATCAGCCCGGAACCAAAACAATAACAGATTTGAAGGAACTGAAGGCCCATACAAATAAACCGTTTCTGGTAAAAGGCATTATGACAGCAAAGGGAGCCTTGCAGGCTGTGGAAGCGGGGGCGGATGGCATTATCGTGTCAAACCACGGTGGCCGGGCGTTGGCAGACGTTCCTGGAACTGCCGAAGTTCTTCCGGAGATCGTGAAAGCAGTTAATAAAGAAACGAAGATTATTGTTGACGGCGGGATCCGACACGGTGTCGATATGGTCAAAGCGATTGCTTTAGGAGCGGACGGCGTGCTGATATGCAGACCCTTTGCCGTGGCATGGTTCGGCGGCGGAGCTGAAGGAGTAAAAACCTACATTGAACTGCTGAAGAATGAGTTTTCGGAAGCCATGTACATGGTAGGGGCACGAAAGATCACGGATTTGAATCCGGAAATGGTGCGGCTGTAAGGAAAATGCGTGATAAAAAAGAAGCTGACCGGTAAACACCGGTCAGCTTCGATGCTTTCTATTCTTTTTTCCGAGTTTTTATTGCTCAATGATGTTTTCCTTGAGCCAGTTCAGTATGTCGTTGTAAACATCAGCTTTGTTGAGCTCGTTGAGCATCTCGTGACGGCCTTCGGGATAAAGTTTGCAGGAGACATTCTTAAGTCCTGCCTTGCAGAAAGCCTTATAGGCTTTTTCGACACCTTTTCCGTATTCGCCGACAGGATCCGCGTCACCGGACATGAAATAAACGGGTTTGTCTCGGTTCATTTTATCGATATTCTTCTGATCGATGATGAAGCGGATGCCGCCCATCATATCCCGGAACAGGCTGTTTGTGGCAACGAAGCCGCACAGCGGATCGGCGATGTACTTATCCACGGTGGCAGGGTCGCGTGAGAGCCAGTCGAACGGGGTGCGTGGATCATCGATCTGTTTGCAGTATGAGCCGAATGCGACATTGTTGAGAGCCGTTCCGAGTTTACGCGGGCCGCCTGATTTTGTCGCGATGTTCGCCATGGTGTAACCGGCGAATGCAACAGGCGCGGCCTGATGTCCGGTACCGCTGATGATCGCACCGTCGTATTTGTCGGGGAAGCGGATGAGATAGGTCCTCGTAAGGAAGCTTCCCATGCTGTGTCCGAACATAACGTATGGAAGATCGGGGTATTCCTTTCTTACGATATTGCGAAGCTCAGCCATATCGTCAACGACATAGGTCCAGCCGTTCTCTTCGGCAAAGAAACCCTGATCGTCTTTTTCAAGAATGGACTTTCCATGGCCGAGATGGTCGTTGCCGACAGCCACTATGCCGTTCCCGGCAAGGAAGCTCATGAAGTCCCTGTATCTGTCGATGTGCTCGGCAATTCCGTGAGCTATCTGAACAACGCAGACGGGAGTGCTGTCCGGTCTGCATATAAGGGCATGGATCTTTTTGCCCTGATAAGCGGAATCAAAATAAAAGTCCTCAAAAACAGGCATTATTCTATCTCCTTGTCCATTTTTTACAGCATACTGTCAGTCAACAAGCGCTTTCGTGTCGCGTGCGATGACAAGTTCCTCATTCGTGGGGATAACGAAGACCTTGACCTTTGAATCAGGAGTGGAGATCATGATGTCCTCTCCGCGTTTTTTGTTTGCCTCGTCATCGATCGTGATCCCGAGATATCCGAAGTAATTCGTGATGCCCTTACGGGTATCGGCACTGTTTTCGCCGACACCGGCCGTGAAGACTATGGCATCCACGCCGTTCATAGCGGCAACATAGGAACCGACCACCTTTGCAACACTATACTGGAACATCTCCAGAGCGAGCGAAGCACGTTTGTTGCCTCCTGCGGAAGAAGTGTCGAGATCACGGAAGTCGGAAGAAACACCGGAGATACCGAGAACGCCGGATTTCTTGTTCATTATATTCAGCATCTCGTCGATGGTGTAGCCGTACTTGTTCATGATAAACTGCAGTGCACCGGCGTCAACATCGCCGCCGCGCGTTCCCATCGGAAGACCGGAAAGCGGCGTGAAGCCCATGGAGGTGTCAATTGATTTGCCGTTCATAACGGCGGCAATGGAGGAACCGTTGCCCATATGGCAGGTGATGATCTTGAGCTCTTCGATCGGCTTGCCCATAAGCTCAGCGCAGCGGCCTGAAACATAGCGGTGAGAAGTGCCGTGGAAACCGTATTTGCGAATACCGTCCGTAATGTAGTATTCATAGGGAAGTGCGTACATAAATGCTTTGCTGGGCATTGTCTGATGGAATGCCGTATCGAACACAGCGACCATCGGAACATCGCCCATGACCGCCTTGCATGCGTTGATGCCGGTGATGTTTGCGGGATTATGGAGCGGTGCAAAAGGTGTGCACTCTTCTATGGCTTTCATGACCTCATCGGTGATCTCAACCGAGAAAGCAAATTTTTCACCGCCGTGGACCACCCTGTGACCGACTGCGTCGATCTCCTTCATGGAAGATACAACGCCATACTCTTTACTGACGAGCTTATCAATGACCGCTGCTATTGCTTCGGAATGAGTTGGAAGAGGAATGTCTTCGTTATAGACCGGCTTGTCACCCACGAGAGGGGTGTGCTTGAGATGCCCGTCAAGGCCGATCCTTTCGCAAAGACCCTTTGCCATGACCTGCTCGGTATCCATGTCAATGAGCTGATACTTGAGAGATGAGCTTCCGGCGTTGATGACCAATACTTTCATAGTTGTTTTCCTTCCTGTTGACTTTGTAATATAATAATTGAATTTATGAGAATATTTTAATACAATTGCTTTAAAACGCAAGCATTTTTTAGCTCGCCGGACTTCGTGCATGTCCGGCGGGCGGAGGGAACATATGAACGCTGTCGGAATCGTGTCTGAATACAATCCATTTCACCTCGGGCATCTGTATCATCTGGAGAAAACCCGGGAACTCTCCGAAGAGGGAGCGGTGATCATCTGTGCACTTTCCGGGGACTTTGTGCAGAGAGGGGAGCCCTCCGTCATGTCCAAGTTCGCGCGTTCGGAGGCTGCACTTCTGTGCGGTGCGGACATCGTGGCAGAGCTGCCTTCCGTATGGGCCCTTCAGTCCGCAGAGGGATATGCATCCGCGGCTACGAAGATCCTTTCAGCCATGGGGACAGAGACCCTTTCTTTCGGGACGGAGGCGGATGATCCGGACGGATTGATGCAGATCGCAGAGGTCCTCTGTTCCGGGACGTTTGAAGAGGCGCTTTCTGAAGCTGTTAAGGAAAGGAGCGGTATCTCTTATCCCGCCGTCAGGGAGGAACTGCTTCGAAGATTTGTCGGCGCAAAGGCGGACTTGATCCGTACGCCGAATAACATCCTGGCTGTGGAGTATATGAAAGCGGTTATGAAAAACGAATCCGGGATACGTTTCCTGCCTGTCCCGAGGATCGGCGCGGAACATGACAGCATTTCCACCGGCCAGATCCGTTCCGCATCGGAAATCAGAAACATGCTTTTAAATGGCGAGGACATATCCGCCTATGTTCCGGAGAATTCAAGCCGGATTATATGCCGCGAGATCAAAAGCGGCAGGGGCCCTGTATCGCTGAAGGCGATCGAACAGGCGATCGTTTCGAGCTTGAGGGGAATGCGGGCGGAAGACTTCCGGAAAATAAAGGACTGCGATGAGGAACTCTCGGAGAGAATAGAGGCTGCCATAGCCGGCAATTATGCCCTCGACGACATCTTTGCAACTGCGAAAACAAGAAAGTATGCGCTTTCGAGAATAAGACGGGTCTGCATGTGCGCGGCGCTGGAGATCACGGAAGAAATGCAGAGACGGCCGCTGCCGTATGTCAGGATCCTTGCGGCGAATCAGGCCGGACAGGCCTATCTGAAGCAGCTGAAAAAGGAAAAACCGGATATCCCGATGGCAATCAGACCCGCCGACATCCTGAAAATGAATGATGCCTGCAGGGAGACGATACGGAAGGATTCCATGATACATGATTTCTACGTGCTCGGATATTCTTCCCCGGAAGAAATGATCTGCGGCATGGATTTCAGGTATTCTCCCGTTATGCTCTGAACTGTATGGACGATGCGGGACCAATGTGGTAAAATATCGGCTTGAAGGATGAAATAAACAGGTGCTGAGATGTTCGAAAACCTGCAGATGCTGCAAAGGCAGTATGAAGAGATAAAAGAGAGAATGGAACGGCCGGAAGTATATTCGGATGCTTCCGTTTATTCCTCATACGATAAAGAGCTCAGGGAGATCGGACCCGTAGTCGCCGCTTATGAGCAGTATTTGAAAGCAGAGAAGGAAATGGCGGCAGCGAAGGAACTGTTTGATGATCCGGAACTCAGAGAGCTTGCCAGAGAGGAATATCGACGGGCCGAGGATGAATTCGGCAGACTGGAGGATGAGATAAAGATCCTTCTCCTGCCGAAGGATCCGAACGACTCGAAGAACGTCATCATGGAGATCAGAAGCGGAGTCGGAGGAGAGGAAAGCGCCTTGTTCGCAGCGGACCTTTTCCGGATGTACTCCATCTATGCCGAAGTCAGAGGCTGGAAGATCGAAGTGGTGAACTGCAGCGAAACGGAACTGGGCGGCATAAAGGAGATAGACTTTATCGTTGAGGGAGAAGGTGCCTATTCCCGGCTCAAGTTCGAGGCAGGTGGCCACAGGGTCCAGCGTGTGCCGGTCACCGAGTCTGGAGGGAGAATACACACTTCCGCCGCGACTGTTGCCGTAATGCCGGAGATAGACGAGGTGGATTTCAAACTCGACATGAACGACGTGAGGATCGACGTGTTCCGCTCTTCCGGCGCGGGGGGCCAGAAGGTAAACAAGACATCAAGCGCCATCCGGGTCACCTTTATTCCCACCGGGCTCGTTGTGGAGTGTCAGGATGAAAGAAGCCAGTATAAAAACAAAGACAGGGCCCTGCAGATCCTGCGATCCAAGCTTTATGAAGAAGAAGTAGCAAAGCAGAATGCCTCGGTAGCTGCCGAAAGAAAGAGCCAGATCGGCTCCGGTGACAG
Source organism: Oscillospiraceae bacterium (assembly GCA_017434755.1). Classification (GTDB taxonomy): domain Bacteria; phylum Bacillota; class Clostridia; order Oscillospirales; family Oscillospiraceae; genus Limivicinus. The sequence goes on from JAFRER010000003.1 coordinate 106,164, forward strand.
GAGCGAACGGGTAAGGACCTATAATTTCCCGCAGAACAGGGTCACGGATCACCGTCTGAACGGTGATGACAAGAACTTCAATCTTTCCTCGGTGATAAACGGTGATCTCGACCCGATCATCGATGCGCTTGTTACGGCGGACAGAGCAGAAAAACTGCGGCTGCAGGCGGAGGCGTGATGAAAACAGAGGTATTCATCGATTCCATAGGCAATACGGCAGAGATCATCCGAAAAGGGGGACTTGTTGCAGTTCCTACGGAGACAGTTTACGGACTTGCGGCGAACGGATTGGATGCCGAAGCGGTCGGGAAGATCTACGAAGTTAAAGGGAGACCGTCTGTGAAACCGCTTTCGCTCATGGTCAGTTCCTGTGAGGAAATGGAGCTTTACTGCGAAGAAGTCCAGCCGCAGGCATTAAATCTTGCCAAGCGATTCTGGCCCGGGCCTCTGACGATCGTACTCAAGGCAAAGGACCTCGTGCCGGATATCGTTCTCGCGGGAGGTGATACTCTCGGCCTGAGATGCCCGGACAGCGCGCTGACGCTACAGCTCATACGGGAAGCAGGCCTGCCTCTTGCCGCACCTTCAGCCAATCCCTCGGGAAGCAAAAGCCCGCAGTCTGCAGCCGAGGTCCTCAGTTATTTCGACGGAGCGGTCGATGCAGTTATAGATGGGGGAGCGTGCACGCTCGGCGTAGAGTCCACGATAATCGACATGAGCTCCGCACCATACAGGATACTCAGGCAGGGGGCGCTCCCGGAGAAAGAGTTAAAAGAGGCCCTGGTGGATTCACTCACCTTGATCGGAATCACCGGCGGCTCGGGAAGCGGAAAGACGACAGCACTCAACTGCCTGCGTGATTTCGGAGCGTTGGTGATCGACTGCGATGAGCTGTATCATCGGATGCTGCTGACCGATATTGATCTGAAGGGCGAACTGGCCGTCCGGTTTCCGGAAGCGGTCGGCGCAGAGGGAGAAATAGACAGAAAGGCTCTCGCAAAAACGGTGTTCGGAAACGCAGAAGCGCTGCAGGATCTTAACGGCATCACCCATAAGCATATAGCGGATCGTGTCCGCAGCATCCTGGAGGACTACGCTTTTTCCGGCGGAAGACTGGCGGCACTGGATGCCGTGGAGCTGATATCCTCCGGTCTGTCCGATCACTGTGATCATACGGTTGCCGTGATCTCGGACAGAGAGGGCAGGATCGAAAGGATCATGTCCCGGGACGGGATCACGCGGGAGCAGGCGGAAAGGAGAGTTGATGCGCAGAAGGATGATGCATATTATGTTGAATACTGTTCCAGCGTTCTGAAAAATGATTCCTCATTCGAGGATTTTGAAAACAAATGCAGACTGTTTTTTGGAGGACTGATCCATGAGCGATATGAGAAATGAACTGTTTTATGAACAGAAAAACGGCTATGACCTTATCCCTCTCGAGGAAAGGGTCAAACTGGAGGAATACTGCAGCGGCTATATCGGTTTTCTTAATTCCGCAAGGACGGAGAGAGAGGCGGTCAGCTTTTCGGTCGCTGAGGCGGAAAAGCGCGGGTTCGTCGCTTACGTTCCGGGAATGGCGCTGCAGCCCGGAATGAAGATCTATCGGAACAACAGAGGTAAAGCGCTTATGCTGGCCGTGATAGGCAAAAGACCGCTTTCCTCCGGAGCTGTGATTGCGGGGGCGCATATCGATTCCCCCAGACTGGACCTGAAGCAGTTACCCGTCATGGAGAATGAGGAGATCTGCTATTTTAAAACGCATTATTACGGAGGAATCAAAAAATACCAGTGGGTCACCATCCCGCTCGAACTGCACGGGACAGTCGCACTCAAGGACGGGAGCGTAACGGATGTCTGTATCGGAAGGAACAAGGATGAACCGAGATTCGTGATAACGGATCTCCTCCCGCATCTGGCTGGTGACCAGATGAAGAAGACGATGGCAGAGGGCATTACGGGAGAAGGACTCAACATTGTCATCGGAAGTGTGCCGTATGACGATGAGGGGAAGGACAGAGTAAAGCTTGCCGTGCTCAGCATTCTCAACGATCTGTACGGCATATCCGAGGAAGATTTTCTTTCTGCTGAACTGTGTGCAGTCCCCGCATTTGACGTGTGTGAGATCGGACTGGACCGGTCGCTCATCGGCGGATACGGACATGATGACAGAGTATGCGCGTATGCGGAGCTCCAGGCGATCTTCCAGGTCGAAGATCCGGAAAAGACCTGTGTCTGCATCCTTGCGGATAAAGAGGAAACCGGTTCGGACGGCGTGAGCGGTATGCAGAGTTCGGCATTCGATACCTTCATGGAGGACCTGTGCACTGCACAGAGCGTTGAACTCAGACGCTGTTTTGAAAACAGCTTCTGTATCTCGGCAGATGTCACGAACGCCTTTGATCCGAATTATCCGGAGGTATCGGAAAAACGGAACGAGGCTAAGATCAATTACGGCATGGGCATATGTAAATTCACAGGAGCCCGCGGGAAATCGGGTACCAGTGACGCTTCGGCAGAGGTGGTTGCTTATCTTCGCAGGATCTTTGAGAAAAACAGTGTGATCTGGCAGATGGCTGAGCTCGGCAAGGTCGATCAGGGAGGCGGAGGAACGATCGCGAAGTTCATGGCCAACCGGAACATCGACACGATCGATGCCGGGGTGCCTGTGCTGAGTATGCATGCTCCGTTTGAAACAGTATCCAAATTCGACTGCTATATGACATTCAGGGGAGTTCTGGCAGCCTATTCGGAAAAGTAGTACATATATCGCCGAATCGTTGCCGCTAATTTTTCAAAGCGGTATTGCTTTTTATTTGCAGATTATGGTAAACTGATTCCCACAAAGGGTGTTGGAGCATACCATGTCGATATTCAATGCGATCATTATCGGACTGATCCACGGATTCACTGAGATCCTGCCGATTTCCGGATCCGGACATCTGTCCGTTTTATATAATATTTTTATGCCGGAATCCGGGGGAGGGGCGCTGTTTGACGTGCTTCTCCATTTTGCGACGCTTGTATCCATAATCGTCGTTTTTTGGCATGATATTGCCGAAATGATCACCGGAGTCCTCGGCGTATTTCAGTTAGGAAGTTCAAATGAGAACAGCAGAAGGTATTATCCCGCTGCGAGGGTGTTCCTGATGTTTCTTGTCGCGTTCGTTCCTCTGTTCTTTATCCTTCCGGTAAAAAAATACGTGGACCAGCTGTATTACAACACGGTTTTCGTCGGTGTCTGCCTTATCCTGAGCGGATTGATGCTCTTTATATCGGACAGATTCGTTGAAGGAAATAAGACGGGAAAGAACATGTCTGTCCTTGACGCGATCATTGTAGGCATCTGCCAGTGCGTGGCGATCATTCCGGGCATTTCAAGGACCGGCGTGACGATCTCTGCCGGTATTGCAACCGGTCTGAAAAAGGATTTTGCGTATAAATTCTCTTTTCTTCTTTCCATTCCGGCGCTTTTCGGTGTCAATATCATCAATCTGATAGCCGCATTCAGGGAAGAGGTGGATTGGCACAGCCTTCCGGCTTATCTGATCGGTATGGTCGTCGCAATGGTCACGAGCCTTGCTTCTCTCGAACTGATGAAAAGGATCGTTAAATACGGGAAATTCGGCGGTATCGCATACTACTGCTGGCTCGTAGGAGTCCTTTCCATCATTCTGACTTTTATATTCTGAGGTCACTGTATGGCGAAATCTTCTTCGAAAACAAAAAAGAAAACAACAACCAGAAAGATAGAAAAACCGAAGAAAACGCAAGCGCCTGTTATGCCGCCCGAACCCCCGCAGGGGTTTTTGTCAAGGTCTATCGGCGCTGTTGTTTTTGTGTTCCTGTTTATTCTCGGTGTTGTCAGCTATTTTAATACAGACGGCACAGTCATACGGTTTTTCAGTGAAGTGATCAAAGGACTGATCGGCCCCGGGTTCTGGCTCATGGCTCCTGTATTTCTCCTGGTGGCTTTCATTCTTGCGACCAACAAGGATAAGCCTGTCGGATTCAGGGTATTCTGTGCGTTTATGCTGCCTGTGTTTTTCTCGGCGATCGTTCATCTGATGCTTTTCAACGGTGACAGCATCACTTCCCGTGAAGGTCTGGAAAACCTGTTTACGCTCGGAAAAGAGCTTAAGAGCGGGGGAGTCATTTCGGGGCTGATTGCCATTGTTCTCAAAAATGCATTCAGTGCTTATGCGGCTTATCCTGTCCTGATCCTCCTGTTTGTGTTTTTCCTTTATAAGAGTCTTGATTTCGGCGTCAGAAAGAAGCTTGACAGGAGGGAAAGCATAAAGCCGCAGACTTTGAAGACAGATCCTGCATCGGCTGTCCTGATTCCGGAAAAGAAACAGGATACAAGACGCAGGGAGCCTGTGCATACGCCGAAAGCAAGGCAGGAGTCTTTCGACATCCCTCTCGGAACGGAGCCTCTCAGCAAGTCAAAGAGCATCGAGGATGATGCTCTCTTCAAAAAATCTGCTGCTGAACCGGTTGCTGCTCCGCGAAAAAAGAACGGGAAACGCGTTCCCATCAAAATGATCGACAGAGCCGAGGCAGAAGAGGCAGAGACGATCGGAAGCGTGGCGCCGGATCCTTCAGTCCGGACCGAGGCTTTCACTGATAATCCCCCCAGGACGGAAGTGAAGGTCAAAAAGCTCGGAAAAGAAGTACTTGAAGCAGAGACACAGAAGATCGCGGATCAGATCGCACAGTCGGATGAGTCGAAAGAAACTGTTGAGTACCGCTATCCTCCGGTCGACCTTCTTCGGTCTCCTCTGACTTCGATGAGCGATACGAAGGACGAGATCCTTCTGAACCGGGCAAGACTCGAGTCTGCTCTTCACAGCTTCGGGATCAACGCGAGTATCGTCGGCATCATCCACGGTCCCACCGTTACCCGCTTCGATATCGAACTCGAACAGGGAGTAAAACTCTCGAGAGTGACAAATCTTTCGGGGGATCTGGCGCTGTCGCTCGGCGTGATCAATGTCAGGATCGCTCCGATCCCGGACAAGATATCCACCGTGGGGATCGAAGTTCCGAACAGAATCGTCAATACGGTCTATCTGCGCGAGATAATCGAGGCGGACGCATTCAGAACGGCCAAGTCAAAACTGAGTTTTGCCATCGGCAAGGATATAGGCGGCAACTGCATTGTCGGCAATATTTCAAAGCTTCCGCATATGCTCATAGCCGGAACCACCGGCTCCGGAAAATCCGTCTGCATGAATTCGCTCATCCTCAGCCTGCTTTATAAAGCCGGACCGGATGAAGTCAAGATGATCATGATCGATCCGAAAATGGTCGAACTCGGCATTTATAACGGCATACCGCACCTGTATGTCCCGGTCGTAACAGATCCGAAGAAGGCGGCTGGAGCCCTGCAGTGGTCCGTTGTGGAGATGCTCAAGCGTTACAGACTGTTTTCCGAGGCGGGAGTGAGAGATCTGGCCACGTACAACAACCGCTGTACGGAGGATATGCCGAAACTGCCGCAGGTCGTCATCGTGATCGACGAGCTGGCAGATCTGATGATAGCGGCTTCAAAGGAAGTGGAGGAAAGTATCTGCCGTGTCGCTCAGATGGGAAGAGCGGCGGGAATGCATCTGATCATTGCGACGCAGAGGCCTTCCGCAGATGTGATCACCGGACTCATGAAAGCCAATATACCTTCGAGGATCGCTTTCGCGGTGTCGTCTGCTATGGAAAGCCGCATCATTCTTGATCAGGCCGGTGCTGAAAAGCTTGTCGGTATGGGTGATATGCTCTTCTCGCCCGTAGGCAGCGGCAAGCCTGTCCGGATCCAGGGTGCATTTGTGTCGGACGAAGAGAGGGAAGAGGTCATTCGCTTCGTCAAGGAGCAGGCGATTCCTTCTGAGGCTTCTGATGAACTGAAAGACTTTATGAATAAAGCTGCGGAGGACAAGTCCGTCTCCGACCACGGAAAGGCAGAAGCGGAGACGGCCAGAAACAGCGATTATGATGAGCTCCTGCCCAAAGCGGTCGAGGCAGTTCTTGAAATGAAATCCTGCTCCGTATCGATGCTTCAGAGAAGGGTCAAGCTCGGGTACTCGAGAGCTGCCCGTATAGTCGATCAGATGGAGGAGCTCGGGATCGTCGGTCCGTATGAAGGAGCCAAGCCAAGAGCCCTTACAATCGACAATGAACGCTGGCAGGCAATGAAGGTAGAGCTCGGATATGCTTCGGATGAAGAGATCCGGAATGCGGAAACCGATTTTGAACAGTCGGAGGATGACCTTGCTGAATGATTCCCGTAGACCGGCTCTGACGCCGGATGAAATCAATAAAATCAGTGTTCTCGGCCTTGCGCATGTGGGCGATGCCGTGTACGAACTGCTTGTCAGGTCCTGGCTCTGTACAAAAGAGCCGGGACGTGTTTCTGATATCCACGGAAAGACGGTCGAATACGTGAATGCCACGGCGCAGGCGGCAGCAGCCGAAAGGATCCTCCCTGCGCTGAGTGAGGCGGAGCATGCTGTATTCAGGCGGGGAAGAAATGCCAAAGTGAATTCCGTGCCGCACAATTCAACGATCGCGGAGTATCATTTTTCGACCGGACTCGAGACTCTTTTCGGCTGGCTCTATCTCAGCGGGGAGGAACAGAGGATCGAGGAACTGTTTCATTTATGTACAGGTGAGTAAATGGCACTGGACTCTTTTTTTATAAGCGCACTTGCCTCTGAACTGGACAGGGAACTGAGCGGGCAGAAGATCGTGAAGATCTTTATGCCTGAGAAAAACAAGATACTGCTTCACCTATACGGCGCGCAGGGGAACCGCAGACTTCTCATTTCGGCAGGGGCAGGGAATGCGAGGATATACTTCACGGAAACGGAATATGAGAATCCCTCCGATCCTCCGATGTTCTGCATGCTGCTGAGAAAATACCTGACAGGCGCAGTTATCACAGACGTATATCAGATGGAACGAGACAGAATCATCGGACTGTCCCTGACAGGCAGAGATGCGCTTGGAGAGACGGAAGAGCTCCGGATCGTTTTGGAGATGCTCGGAAACAGTTCAAATCTCATGCTGCTTGACCGTGACGGGATGATAATTGACGCGCTGATCAGAACCGGCTATAAGAACGACCGGGCAAGATGCATCAATCCAGGCGCGCCGTATTTATCGCCCGCAAGGCAGAACAGGACAGATTTTTTCAAAGCGGACAGTCATGAGGTGGAGATGCTTTGCAGCAGAGCCGACAAAGACGTTCCCGCAAGCGACTGGCTCCTTACGGCTTTCCTCGGTTTTTCTCCGCTGCTCTGCAGAGAACTTGCCTACAGGGCTGCGAATTCCTACGATCTGCTCCCGGATGTCCTTTCAGATTTCAGATTGCAATGCGAAACCGGTGCATATGTGCCGTATATCTATGTCAAGGACGGACGTTTTTCCGAACTCAGCTCCTATGAACTGACGCATCTTGGTAACGGTGCTTCCCGGATCGTATGCGAAGGCTTTTCCGAGGCTATGAGACGGTTTTACGCCGAAAAGGATGCGGAAGACCGAAGAAGAAATCTCAGCGGTTCGCTTCGTAAACAGGTAAAGAACATTCGCGGAAGGATCGCAAAAAAGATCGCGATACAGACGGACCAGCTCAAAGCGACGGAAAACGCGGAGGAAACCAGAAAAGCAGCCGAATTCATTCTGGCAAATATCTACAGGATAAAAATAGGGGACACTCTTTTGAAGTGTCCGGATTACTATTCCGAAGACGGAACGGAAACGGAGATACCGCTTGATCCGCTCAAGTCTCCGCAGCAAAACGCCGCGGTGCTGTACAAGGATTATAACAGGAAGAAAAAAGCAGCCCTTGTTCTGAGGGATATGCTAGAAAAAGAAAGACTTGAACTTGAATATCTCGACAGTGTGGCAGACGAGATAAACCGTGCCGAGACGCTGGCGGATATCAGTGAGATCAGGACAGAGCTCTCCGCTGCAGGTTTTATACGCGAAAAAGCTAAAGGAAAGAACAGGAAACAGAAGCTGACCGGACCGCTGTCCTTTAAGAGTGCAGACGGATTTGTTATTCTCGTCGGAAGGAACAATCTGCAGAATGACGAACTAACCTTCCGACAGGCAAGAAAGACCGACTGGTGGTTCCATGTAAAGAATTATCACGGAAGTCATGTCATTCTCTCGTGCGAGGGCGCACAGCCGGAAGCTGAGACGATTACGGAAGCTGCGGAATATGCACTGCGGTTTTCGGAGGCGGCAGGATCCGGAAAACAGGCAGTCGATTATACGCGGGTTTCAAACGTGAGCAAACCCTCGGGGGCACTTCCCGGAAGGGTCATATACAGGAACTATAAGACCGTGATAGTGTCTGATGACGGGAACAAAAAATGACGGAAGCAATTCCGTCATTTTTGCTTTTTTACAAATCCGATCGCGATAGCAGGGGCGATAACAGCGAGCCTTTCATAGATCTTTTCAACAGGGCCTTCCGTGTTGAAGATCAGATTGGCGAATTCTTTGCCATCGTGTTCAAGGATCAGCCTGTAATAGACCTGATTGTTGCTGAATTCATCCTCAGGGCATTCGGAAATGCGGGTGAAGGCACGATCGATGTAATCATACGGGACATAGTATTTCACGCCGAGATCCCGATAATAAAAATACATGTTCCCAAGACGTACCCTGCCGTACTGTTCCGCATCCCTGAAATCGTCGGACATCGCCTGATCTTTTACCTTCTTGCGGTCGGTTCCCTTGAAACGGTACAGTCTGTTCGGATTTGAAAAGATCATTCGGATGCTCCTTTTTGGTTTTGACCGGCTTTTTTGCGTATAAAACTTGGGGGAAGATCCAAGGTAAACCACTTATAGGGAAGCTTGGAGGTTATGAACGCACCTATGCATCCGGCGATGATCCCCACGATCATGCCCGCAAGACAGTCAGAGGGAAAATGAACGACAAGGTATATCCGGGCAATTGCCATAAGAAACGCAAAGATGAAGCCCATCCAGCTGGTTCTTTTCCTGCCGGCAAGGAACAGGGCGGTCATCGTGTCAAAAGCGGCAGTTGTATGCCCGGAGGGAAAACTGTTGTCGCTTTCCGTCCTCTGACCGACAAGCAGCCAGAGCTGGTAGTATATGCTCGATTCGTCGGTATAAGGCCGGGCTCTGGCGATAAGAAGCTTGAGACAGCAGTTGGTGAAAAGAAAACCGATACTTACTGCCAGAAGCATGGCTGTTCCGATGCGCCTCGTTTTTTTGAAATAGATCAAAACCACAGAGAGAACGATTAGAAAGATCCCGCCTTTTCCCATAAGAGAAATAAAATCAAAAAACGGGGAGGAAAAGGCTTTCATCGGGTAGAAAACATTGTGGATCGCAAGCGTTATGTTCAAATCGAAGGATTCAAAAACACTGTTGATCCACATTGCGGCCGCAGAAGTGTTCATTGGTAAATATCCTTTTGTGCAAATATTGTTTAATCGATTATCACATAACCGGGCCGTTTTGTCCACTTTTAATTTGCTTTACCGTTTCCTGCAGCGGTGGTATAATCCACTGTGAAGGAGAATGACTGATGTTTGAACTTGTTTCACCTTTCGGACCGACCGGCGATCAGCCACAGGCGATCAGCAGCCTTGTTGACGGGCTGAATGCCGGGATCGACGAGCAGGTGCTCCTCGGGGTAACCGGTTCCGGCAAGACATTCACGATGGCAAACGTTATAGCATCGCTGAACAGACCAACACTCGTCCTGGCGCATAACAAAACGCTGGCTGCGCAGCTGTGCAGCGAGTTCAAGGCTTTTTTCCCGAACAATGCCGTCGAGTATTTTGTGTCCTATTATGACTATTATCAGCCGGAGGCGTATATCCCTCATACCGACACATATATAGAGAAAGACTGCTCCATAAACGACGAGATCGAACGTCTCCGGCACAGCGCCACTTCGAGCCTGTTCGAGCGCAGGGATGTGATCGTCGTTTCCTCTGTTTCGTGCATATACGGGCTCGGTGATCCCGACGATTATTTCGAGCTGGTCGTGTCGCTCAGACCAGGTGAAAGCATTCTGATGGATGACCTTCTGAAAAGACTGGTCGACATCCGGTATTCCAGAAACGATATTGCCTTCGAGCGCAACACATTCCGGGTAAGAGGAGACTGCGTCGACATTTATCCTGCCTATTCACGGGACAAAGCGGTCAGAGTGGAGTATTTCGGGGATGAGATCGACTGTATCATGGAGATCAATGCAGTCACGGGAGTCCCGCTGAGACGGCTTTCCCATGTGGCAATCTATCCCGCGAGCCACTATGTCACGACAAAAGCAAAAATGGATGCTGCGATCGAGAAGATCGAGGCGGAATGTGACGAAAGAGAGAACTGGTTCAAAGAAAACGGCATGCTCATCGAGGCACAGAGAATTCGGCAGCGGACCGAGTATGACATCGAGATGATCCGGGAACTCGGCTACTGTTCCGGTATCGAGAATTATTCAAGGATCATTTCAAACAGGGCCCCCGGAACTCCGCCGAAGACGCTGCTCGACTATTTTCCGAAGGATTTCATCCTGTTTATCGATGAGAGCCATGTCACCGTTCCGCAGGTCAGAGCAATGTACAGAGGAGACCGCGCCAGAAAAGAGTCCCTTGTCAGATTCGGCTTCAGGCTCCCTTCGGCGTTTGACAACCGGCCGCTCACTTTTGAGGAGTTTCAGAACAGGATCAACCAGGTCATCTATGTTTCAGCCACGCCTGCTCCGTATGAACTTGAAAGGGCCGGCAATTTCGCCGAGCAGATCATAAGGCCGACGGGGCTGCTCGATCCCGTGATCTTTGTGCGTCCCATAGAAGGGGAAATAGATGATCTCATCGACGAGATCAGCGACACTATCGCCAGAGGAAACAGAACGCTCGTCACGACGCTTACCAAAAAGATGGCGGAGGATCTCACGGACTATCTGCTCAATGCCGGGATCCGCTGCAGATATATGCATCATGATATCGGAGCCATTGAACGTATGGAAATCATACGGGACCTGAGAGCAGGAGAGTTCGATGTCCTTGTCGGCATCAACCTCCTCCGGGAGGGACTGGATCTGCCGGAAGTAGGGCTCGTGGCTATTCTTGACGCCGACAAAGAGGGATTCCTCAGAAGTGAGACGAGCCTTATCCAGACGGTCGGAAGAGCGGCAAGAAATGCGGACAGCAGGGTCATCATGTATGCTGACACCGTCACGGAGTCCATGAAGAAGTGTATCGATGAGACCAACAGAAGAAGAGAGATACAGAAAACATACAATGAAGAGCACGGCATCGTTCCGGAGACCGTGAAAAAAGATATCCATGACATCGTGGAGATCTCTTCACCGGTCGTCTCTGTTTCCGGAAGGACCGGCATGAAACTGACTGAAAAAGAAAAGAACGATCTGATAGCGGATCTGGAAGATAAGATGAAGAAGGCGGCCAGGATGCTCGAGTTCGAGATCGCGGCGCAGCTGAGAGATGAGATCGTTATGCTCCGCGGAAAAAACTGAGGTGTTTTTATGAAAATAATGGTTTTGGACGGAAACAGCATAATCAACAGGGCCTTTTACGGAGTCAGGGATCTCAAGGCCCCTGACGGGACGCCAACCAATGCCCTTTTCGGATTCCTGAATATCCTTTCCAAGCTGATCGATGACCATTCTCCGGATAAGATAATTGCTGCTTTCGATGTCAGGGAACCGACATTCCGGCATAAGGAGTTTGACGGTTACAAAGCGAAACGGAAAGGGATGCCGAATGAGCTTGCGGTACAGATCCCGATCCTCAAGGAGATCCTGGACTATATGGGGATCGAGCATATTGAATGCCCCGGATTTGAGGCGGATGACATTCTGGGAAGCATCTCTGCAAAGTGTGATGAGGAAAACATCCCCTGCATCCTTGTTACGGGCGATAAGGACAGCCTTCAGCTTATTACCGGGAATACATCCGTCTGTCTGATAAAGAGCAGGATGGGCAGCACGGAATCGATCGTATACGATCCGGCCGCGTTTGAAAATGAATATGGTTTCGAGCCTGTTCATCTTGTCGACCTGAAAGCGCTGATGGGCGATTCTTCGGACAACATTCCGGGAGTACCCGGTGTCGGTGAAAAATCCGCGATGCAGCTGGTCAGAGAGTACAGATCGATAGATAAGATCTACGGAAACATCACCGAGCTCGATATCAGGGATTCTCTGAAGAATAAACTGATCGCCGGAGAAGCATCCGCCAGGCTTTCCTATTACCTCGCAACGATCATCAAGACGGTCCCGGTCAGTGTGATCTGCGATGATCCCGCAACGGCTCTGACATTCAGCGATGAACTGTATGCGCTCTTCAAAAGGCTCGGATTCAACAGGTTTATTGCCAAATACGGTTTAAACCCGAAAACAGAGTTTTCGGAGGCTGTACAGCAAAGCGTTACGGAAGAGGTTCCGGAAACCATCCGCTCCTCGGATGAAAAATGGGAATCCATAAAAACAGAGTTTGGCACATCGGAACGATGCTGCATTTTACCGGTTTCGGATGATCATAAAGAGTTTGATATTTGTTCTAACGGGAGATCATACCGTTTCAGCATCGATGATCGAGATGCTTCCGGGTTCGTTTTTTCGGATAGAGTCCGCAAAGCGGCGCATAATGTGAAGGACCTGATCACGGATCTGCGGCATAAAGGCGTGATTGCGGAAAACTTCGTTTTTGATACCGCACTGGCGGCATATCTGCTCGACTCAGTCCAGAACAACTATTCTCTTGCCTATATCACGCCGCAGTACCTCGGAAGGGACAGCGGGGGGGTCGGCGTATACTCGGAACTGGCGGATGTCCTTGAGAGAAAAATAAAGGAACTCGGCATGGAGAAGCTGCTGAACGATATCGAGATGCCGCTCTGCAAAGTGCTTTCCGAGATGGAGGAGATCGGTTTCAGGATAGACAGCGATGCACTTCATGCGTTCGGAGAAAGCCTTAGTGACGGGATCGAATCGGCGCAGAAAAGGATCTGGGACGCTGCGGGATATGAATTCAACATTAATTCCCCGAAACAGCTCGGTGTAGTTCTGTTTGAAGAGAGAATGCTTCCCTACGGCAAGAAGACGAAGACCGGCTGGAGCACGAATGCCGATATTCTTGAAAAACTCCGGGGCAAGGACCCCGTTATCAATGATATCCTCGAATTCAGGATGCTCAGTAAGCTCAAGTCCACTTATGCGGAGGGGCTTGCAAATTACATCGACGAAAACGGGAGGATCCACACAAGCTTTCAGATGACGGTCACGGCTACGGGAAGGCTTTCATCCACAGAGCCGAACCTTCAGAATATTCCCGTAAGAAAGCAGCTCGGCGCACAGATAAGAGGCATGTTCATTCCGGATGAGGGGAATGTCCTTGTGGACGCCGATTACAGTCAGATAGAATTAAGGATACTGGCTCATCTTGCCGATGATAAGAACATGATTGAGGCATTCAGCAGCGGAATGGATTTTCATGCTGTCACAGCCGCCAAGGTGTTCGGGCTGCCGATCGAGAAAGTGACCCCGGATCTGAGATCGAAGGCAAAAGCCGTGAATTTCGGGATCGTGTACGGGATATCCGCTTTTGCGCTGTCACAGGACATCGGCGTGAGCGTTGCGGAGGCCAAAAGCTACATGGACTCCTATTACGCGACATACAGCGGGATCGCACGCTACATGGAAAAGACCATAGAGGATGCGAAAACAAACGGCTATGTTTCGACCATGTTCGGCCGTCGCAGGAACATGCCCGAACTGAAAAACTCCAATTTCAACATACGCAGTTTCGGGGAAAGAGTCGCGAGGAACATGCCTGTGCAGGGAAGCGCGGCGGACATCATCAAGATCGCCATGATCAGGGTCAGAGACCGGTTTGCGGAGGAGGGAATGAAGGCAAAACTCATTCTGCAGGTCCATGACGAACTGATCGTGGAATGCCCGGAGGACGAAAAGAAGAAGGCCGCCGGGATCCTGAAGAGTGAGATGGAGAATGCTGCATCGATTTCCGTTCCGCTTCTTGTGGAAGTGGGGGCCGGCCGCTCCTGGGCGGAGGCACATTGAAAGCGGACGAAAGCGGACCATGCATATGCCGGATTACGAACTGACCATCCCGTCCGGATCGGATGCGGATGCCCTGAGACACATTGAAAGCGAATGCTTCTCGATCCCTCTGACTGCGGAGCAGATCGCTGCGCAGATCAGAGATGAACGGTTTCTCCTGATCTGCGCAAGGAACAGAAAAGAAGAGATCGTTGCCTATGCCGGAATGTATCATGTTCTGGATGAAGGTTACATCACCAATGTGGCTGTACTGCCGGAGGCGAGAAGACTCCATGCAGCGGATGCGCTGATGGAGAAGCTGGAACAGCTGTCTGCTGAAATGGGGCTCTCGTTCATCAGTCTTGAAGTGAGAGAAAGCAATACGCCCGCGATCTCACTGTATAAAAAGCACGGTTATGAAACAGCCGGGATCCGTAAGAACTATTATCAGTCTCCGAAAGAAAACGCGCTGATCATGACGAAAAAGCTGAGTGAGGAAAAGAATTGAAGATACTTGCAATAGAATCATCCTGCGATGAAACAGCCGTGGCTGTAGTGGAGGACGGCAGAAAGGTCCTTTCCGACTGTATTTCTTCACAGGTCGACAAACATGCGATCTACGGAGGAGTCGTCCCGGAGATCGCATCAAGATGTCATGTGGAAGCAATAGCGTATCTTGCCGGACAGGCGCTGCAGGAGGCAGGGATCTCCAAAAAGGAGATTGACGCAGTTGCGGTCACGTATGCGCCGGGACTTATCGGGGCGCTTCTCGTCGGTGTCAATTTTGCCAAGTCCTGTGCATTTGAGCTCGGCGTCCCGCTGATACCGGTCCATCATATCCGGGGGCATATAGCGGCGAACTATCTTGCCTATCCTGAACTGGAACCTCCGTTTCTATGCCTTGCCATCTCCGGCGGAAACACCATGCTCGTACGGGTAGACGGATACACGGATATGAGAATAATCGGCTGCACGAGAGACGATGCCGCAGGAGAATGCTTTGATAAGACAGCGAGAGTCCTCGGCCTGCCTTACCCGGGAGGAAAGCCTGTCGAAAAGCTGGCCGCAGGAGGGGACGACAGCCGATATGTATTCCCGATCGCCCATGTTGCTGACAATGAATTCGATATGAGTTTCTCTGGTCTTAAGACTGCTGTCATCAATCTTGTACACAACTGTGAGCAGAGCGGAAAAGAACTCGACAGAGCATCTCTGGCTGCATCGTTCACAAAAGCAATCAGTGACAGCCTTGTGCCCAGAACGATCCTGGCCGCCGAAAAGTTCGGTTATTCGGATCTTGTGGTTGCGGGAGGCGTTGCTGCAAATAAAAGGATCCGCTCTGATTTCAGCGAAGCGTGCGGGAGCAGAGGTATCAATCTGTATATTCCGCCGATCAGGCTGTGCGGCGATAACGGAGCCATGATCGGGGCGCAGGCTTATTATGAGTTCCTGGCGGGGCATACGGCGGGAACTGATCTGAACGCCTACGCGAATATGGATATTTGAGGTGAATGATGGGGATCCATGACGGGCACAGGGACAGATTGCGGGAAAGGTTCACGGAGAACGGGCTTCAGGGCTTCAATGAGATAAACGCGCTGGAGCTGCTCCTATTCTATGCCATCCCGCGTAAAGACACGAATCCGATCGCACATGAGCTGCTCAATAGATTCGGGAATCTGCAGGGAGTGTTTGCTGCTTCCGCGGAGGAGCTGAAGGAGGTCACAGGCATATCCTCCTCGAGCGCAGCCCTTATCAGGCTGGTCCCCGAGCTTTGCAAACTGGCGAAAGTGTCGGAGGCATCTGACATCAAGGGTATAACGAACTCCTCGCTGGCTTCCGCTTATGTCATACCCCGTTTTATGTTCGACGAAAACGAGAAAGTGATCATGCTTTGTCTGGATTCAGCCAAAAAGGTCAAGTCATGCACGGAGATCGGCAGCGGAGTAGTAAATACGGTCGATCTGAATATAAGGCTGATCGTAGAAACTGCGCTGAAGAATAAAGCAAGTTCGGTCATTCTTGCGCATAATCATCCGGACGGAGACGTCAGACCGAGCAGGGAAGACATTGAAACAACGAAACGGATCCGGGACTCCCTGAAGCTTGTGGACATTCCTCTCGTAGATCATATCATCGTATCCGGGACCGAGTATTTTTCGTTCTGTGATGCCGGATATGTATGAGAGATTTGCATTATGTAAACTTTTTTGCGTAACCTTTTTGTAATCATAATGCGATTGCGGCTTCACCCGGATTACAGGACATTCATGGGAAAGCCATAAGCTCCAAAGCTTTCAAGGTGTTGAAAAAAGTGTTGAAAATGTCTATAACTTTTTTCTATGAAATTATCTTTTGGCGGTTATGTCAATCTGATAAAATGAGTTGACTTATTCAATCCCTTATGTTAAATTAGATAACCGTATCGACAGGCTGGTGTAGCTCAGTCGGTAGAGCGACGCACTCGTAATGCGTAGGTCGCCGGTTCGAGTCCGGCCTCCAGCTCCATAAAAGACAGCAGATGATTTGTCTGCTGTCTTTTGTTTTTGTTGTATTTCTCGGCTGTTTTAAAAGCTGTCTTAAAAAACTAAGCGGTTTTATTGATTAAAGAACAGAAAAATAGTATAATAAATAGTCATAATTTCACTTGAACCGTTCATCTCGTTTCGGAGAATACAATGCAGAAAAAAATCATCATTAAAGGCGCAAGAGAGAACAATTTAAAAAACATCGATCTTGAAATCCCGCGCGACAGCGTGGTGGTCATAACCGGTCTTTCCGGAAGCGGAAAATCCAGCCTTGCTTTCGATACCATATATGCCGAGGGTAGAAGACGTTATGTCGAGAGTCTGAGCGCCTATGCCAGAATGTTCATCGGCCAGATGAAAAAGCCTGATGTGGATTACATTGAGGGCCTTTCTCCCGCAGTGTCGATCGATCAGAAGACAACTTCCGCTAATCCACGTTCAACGGTCGGAACAGTCACGGAGATCTATGACTACCTCCGTCTGCTGTGGGCCCGGATAGGCGTGCCTCACTGTCCGAAGTGCGGGAAGGAGATCCGGCGGCAGACGATCGATCAGATCGTGGACAGGATCATGGCTCTTCCTGAAAGATCGAAGATCCAGATACTGGCTCCCGTTATAAGAGCAAAGAAGGGGGAGCACAGGCAGGTCATCGAGGATGCGAGGAGATCCGGGTATGTCAGATTGCGTATTGACGGCTCGGTATATGATATCAACGAGGAGATCTCCCTTAATAAGAACACAAAACACGACATCAGCATCGTTGTAGACAGGCTGGTTATCCGGGAAGGGATCAATCGGAGACTGACAGACTCGGTGGAAACGGCGCTGAATCTCGCGGAAGGCATCGTATATGTGGATCTGCCTGAAAACGGGGAGAACCTGGTCTTTTCGCAGAACTTCGCCTGCGAGGACTGCGGCGTATCCCTTGAGGAGATCACACCGGCCATGTTTTCCTTCAACAACCCGGCGGGCGCCTGCCCCAAATGCTCAGGCCTCGGTGTTCAGCTTCTGATCAATCCGGATCTGATCATGCCGAACAGAGAGCTCAGTATCAGTGAAGGCGGGATCGTCGCATCCGGATGGGGAAACATAAAAAACAATTCCATCTCGAAAATGTATTTTGACGCGCTGGCAAAAAGATTCCGCTTTAAACTAAGTGAACCGCTGAAGGATCTTTCCTCTGATGCGCTCAATGCCATTCTTTACGGAACCGGCGGTGAAAAACTTAAGCTCAGGTATGAGACAGCGGACGGCTTCGGCGTAATCAACAGAGAATTCGAGGGGATTATCAACAATCTCAGCAGAAGATACACCGAGACACAGAGTCAGAGCATCCGCTCGGAGATCGAGGAGTGCATGTCCGAAAGCGCCTGCCCGGA
Source organism: Oscillospiraceae bacterium (assembly GCA_017434755.1). Taxonomy (GTDB): domain Bacteria; phylum Bacillota; class Clostridia; order Oscillospirales; family Oscillospiraceae; genus Limivicinus. The sequence continues at coordinate 124,135 of JAFRER010000003.1, forward strand.
ATGCGGCGGGAAAAGACTGAAGGATACGGCGCTGGCTGTTACCGTGTTCGGAAAGAGCATTTTTGAATTCTCGGATATGCCTGTCACGGAAGCATATGATTTCATTTGCAGCGCGGATATCAGCGAAAAGGAGCATCTGATTGCGGACAGGATAATCCGTGAGATCAAGGACCGGCTTCTGTTCCTGAAGAACGTGGGCCTGGGTTATCTCACTCTTTCCAGGGCTGCATCGACGCTTTCCGGCGGAGAGAGCCAGAGGATCAGGCTTGCCACGCAGATCGGTTCGGGTCTTACAGGGGTATTGTATATTCTGGATGAGCCGAGTATCGGACTCCATCAGGTCGATAACCGCAAGCTGCTCAAAACCCTGAATAATCTGAAAGATCAGGGGAATTCCCTGATCATAGTTGAGCATGATGAAGAGACCATGCTGAATGCGGATTATATCATCGATATGGGCCCCGGCGCAGGAAGTGACGGCGGTCATGTCGTCTGCGCGGGCACACCGGAGGAGATAAAAGGCTGTGCGGATTCGATTACAGGAAAGTATCTGAGGGGAGATCTGTCCATTCCTGTTCCGTCACACAGGAGGAGCGGAAACGGACGATCCATCATAATCCGGGGCGCGGCTGAAAACAATCTGAAGAATATAGACGTTGAGTTCCCGCTCGGGAAGCTCGTGTGTGTTACGGGCGTATCCGGAAGCGGCAAATCCTCGCTCGTTAATGAAATACTGTACAAGATACTTGCCAGCCGGAAAAACCATGCGAAAATCAGACCCGGACAGTTCAATTCCGTAGAAGGCCTTGAGTATGTTGACAAAGTGATCGTTCTGGATCAGAGCCCCATCGGAAGGACTCCGCGATCCAATCCCGCAACATACACGGGACTTTTCAGTGACATCAGAGAACTGTTCGCTTCCACAAATGACGCTAAAATGAGAGGATTCGGATCCGGAAGGTTCTCTTTCAATGTTGCCGGAGGCAGATGTGAGGCCTGCAAAGGGGACGGCCTCGTCAAGATCGAGATGAATTTCCTTCCGGATGTATTCGTTCCCTGCGAGGTTTGTCACGGAAAGCGATACAACAGAGAAACGCTCGAGGTGCGTTACAGGAACAAGAACATATCCGATATTCTGGATATGACGGTTGCAGAAGCGCTTTCCTTCTTTGCCAATCACAAAAAGATCCTGCAGAAGGTGCAGACCCTGTATGATGTCGGACTCGGTTATATTAAACTCGGCCAGTCGAGCACCACGCTTTCGGGAGGCGAGGCACAGAGAGTAAAGCTTGCGACGGAATTGTCCAGACCGGATACAGGATCTACGGTTTACATTCTCGATGAACCGACCACCGGACTGCACAGCGATGATGTCAACCGGCTGGTAAGCATTCTCGACAGGCTTGTGAACAACAGCAATACCGTGATCGTCATTGAGCATAATCTTGATGTGATCAAGGTGGCGGATCATATAATCGACTTGGGCCCCGAAGGCGGAGACCGCGGCGGCAGTCTTGTTTTTACCGGGACCCCGGAGGAATGCGCCGCATGTGAGGAAAGCTATACGGGACAGTTTTTAAAGAAGGTACTGGGAAAATGACCGGAACGGATTCAGAAAAAGATCTTACTGTAGTTAACGGGGAAATAGAAGCGGTAGTTTTCAGAAATGATGAAAACGGATATGCCGTTTTGAAGGTCCGTCTTGATGATTCGACACAGGCCACGCTCGTCGGCTGTATCCCGTATGTTTTTCCGGGCGAACTCATAACGGCGTTCGGAGACTGGGAGAACAATCCTGTTCACGGGCCGCAGTTCAAGGTCTCCTTCTTTCAGCAGGAAATGCCGTATAATGAGAATGCCATATTCCGTTTCCTCTCCAGCGGGATTTTCAAGGGGATCGGGCAGGCGACAGCCACCCTGATCGTTAACCGCTTCGGAGGCAGAGCCCTTGCGGTTATAGCGGACGATTATGAAAGTCTGGCTGAGATCAGAGGCATAAATCTGACCAAGGCAAAAAAGCTCAACGAAGAATTCCTGAGACACTCCGGCATTCAGGAACTCATGGCCTATATCTGCACTTATAATCTCAGGCCGGTGCTTGCCATGCGCATTTATCACTTTTATGGCGACAGGTCGCTGGAAATGCTCCGGGAGAATCCGTATATAATAGCATCCGCTCACATCGGCGGTCGATTTTCGGAAGCGGACCGTTTTGCACTGGAAAGCGGCATGGACGGCTACTCTCCGGAGCGCATCAAAGCGGCGGTCATCTTTGAACTTTATCACAATCTGAACAACGGGCACTGTTTCATTCCCTTTGAGAAACTGGCCTCTGCAACAGCGGAGATGATCGGCGTAGAAGCGGATGAAGTCCGTTCGTGTATGGAGGATCTGATTGAAAGCGGCGAAATGATCGCAGAAGATATCGCAGGCTGCAGAGCGTGCTATCTGCCGAAGGTTTACATGGCCGAATGCAATGTCGCATCGGATCTGGCCCGAAGAGCGTGCTCCGGTATAACTCGTTTATCGAATCCGGGTAAAATCATAAAGGAGATCGAACAGACAGAAGGAATCCGTTATTCCTCCGAGCAGATCTCCACACTTCATGCGGTTACGGACAACAGAGTGGTTGTTATCACGGGTGGACCTGGGACGGGGAAAACCACTACGATCAAGGCTGTCCTGAAACTGTTTGACAGCTTGGGGCTGCGCACGCTCCTGTGTGCACCCACGGGAAAAGCGGCCAAAAGGACGACAGAGGTGACGGGTTACGACGCGTATACTGTCCACCGCCTTCTCGGCGCCAAGATCGCCGAGGATGATGAATCGGTCATATTCGATAAGAACGAAGACGACAGACTCCTGTGCGACGCTCTCATCCTTGATGAATGTTCGATGGTGGATATCCTGCTTATGGACGCTCTCGTCCGTGCGCTTCCGGATAATGCAAAGCTGATCCTTGTAGGAGATGCAGATCAGCTCCCGTCCGTTGGTCCCGGGAATGTGTTCGCTTCCGTCATTGCGAGCGATGTGGTTCCCGTTGTGGTCCTCAACACGATCTTCAGACAGGGAGACGGCAGCAAGATCATTGAAAACGCCCATCTGATCAACAGAGGGGAGTATCCTGATCTGGGCGCGAATGCAGGAGATTTCTTCCGTCTGAAAAGAACACAGGCGGAGGCCGCGCTGAATACCATATGCGATCTGTTTTCCGACAGACTTCCTTTCAGAATGGGGATAAGCACCGGAGACATACAGGTTCTTTCTCCCACAAGGAAGGGAGAGCTCGGAACGATCAATCTGAATAAAAAACTGCAGGAAAGGCTGAACCCGAGCGGGGACGGGAAAAAGGAGATCGTATTCGGAGACAGTGTGTTCAGGGAATCCGACAGGATCATGCAGATAAGGAACGACTATGACGTGATATGGTCTGACAGGGAAGAAAAGATCTTCGGAAACGGGATCTATAACGGAGATACCGGGACGATCGTGGAGATCAACGCCGAACAGGAGTATCTGAAAATTGATTTTGACGGGAAACTTGTAAAATACGGCTATGAATCGCTTATCGAGATCGAACATGCCTGGGCTATGACAGTCCACAAGTCGCAGGGAAGCGAATTCGAGGCCGTGATCCTTGCTCTGAGTGCGAATTCATCTCTTCTCCTGACGCGCGATGTGCTCTATACGGCGGTCTCAAGGGCCAGAAAACTGCTGATATTGGTTGGAGATGATGCAGTCGCCTTCAGGATGATCGATAATTTCAAACAGACGAAGAGATATAACGCATTGAAGACAAGACTCAAAAAGGCGGCCGTATGAATAGGATCACAGATACTATCCTGGATCTTTTATATCCGCCCAGATGCTGTTTCTGCAGAAAGGTCATAGAACGGCAGGCGCATGGGATCTGCAGGAACTGCAGAGAGAAGCTGCCTCTTCTGAAAAAAGGGGAGCGGAGAAGGATGCTGGACGGCGGTTTTGTATGTATTTATCCGCTCTTATATAATGAGATGGTCCGGGAGTCGTTCCTGAGGTTCAAGTTTTACGGTGCGGTCTCCTACGCGGAACCATATTCTGCGATTCTTGCAGAGTGCTTCAAAGACGATCCTTTTTGCTGTGATATAGTGACATGGGTCCCTCTCAGCAGAAGTAAAAGGAAAAAAAGAGGATATGATCAGGCAGAACTGCTTGCTGAAGGTTTATCCTCTTTATTGGGACTTGACTGCAGAAAGATTTTGTATAAGAATAAAGAAACGAAGACGCAGTCGCTCCTCAAAACCGGTGACGAACGAAGAAGAAACATAAAGGGCGCGTATTCTCTGTGTGACGAAAACACCGTTAAGGGAAAAAAGATCCTTATCATTGATGATATCGTCACTACCGGAGCGACATTGTCGGAATGCTGCCGTGTGTTGAAAAAGGCGGGCGCAGAAATGGTCACCGCAGCTGCTTTTGCGAGTGCCGAATGATACTGATCGAGGTCGTTTATGCTTATATTTGAAAGAGACATCGCTATAGATATGGGAACATCCACCACCATGCTTTTTGAGCAGGGGAAGGGCGTCGTGTCAAGGGAGCCCTCTGTGGTCGCCGTGGATAAGTTTTCAGGCAAGATCCTGAAAATCGGTCAGGACGCACAGAAACTTCTCGGAAGAACACCCGCCAATATAGTGGCTATCCATCCGGTAAGCACCGGCGTGATATCGGACTACGAGATAGCGGCTCACATGCTCAAGGAACTGGTCAGCAGGGTTACGTCGTTCAGCCTGTTCAAGCCATGTGTTCTTGCCTGCGTTCCGAGCTGCATTTCCGGCGTCGAAGAGCGCGCGGTGATCGATTCGGCCATAGAGGCAGGCGCGAGAAAGGTTTATCTCATTGAAACGACTGTAGCCGTAGCCCTTGGTGCCGGCGTTGATATTTCCAAGCCCGACGGACATATGATCATCGATATCGGCGGCGGGAATACAGAGATCGCCGTGATCTCCGCCGGGGGTGTCGTTGAGTGCGAGTCGATCGATGTTGCCGGCTCGAGCTTTGATGAGGCTATAGTCAAATATGTTCGCAGAAAGTATAATATGCTCATCGGCATGGGGACAGCGGAAGAGATAAAACGCAGCATTGGCTGTGTCATACAGAGGCCGGAATCGGGTACCGAGGAAGTGAAGGGCAGGAACCTAGCCAACGGGCTTCCGAAGACCATTGAGATCAGTTCAAATGAGCTGATCGAAGCATTCGTGGAACCTATGAACAGGATCCTTGAAACGATCCATATCGTTCTTGAACGGACGCCTCCGCAGCTTGTCGGAGATCTTGACAAGAACGGGATACTTATGTCCGGCGGCGGAAGCCTTATTTACGGTATGGACAGACTGATTGAGCGAAGTACCGGAATTAGGACGGTCGTTGCAGATGATGCGGTCTCCTGCGCGGTATATGGTGCCGGGAAAATGCTGATGCATCTGGATGACATGCAGGACGGAATGATGAATTTCTATCGTAAGAGACAGCTGAAAGGATGATATGCCGTTTATGAATTTAAAAGACCTTTTTTCCAGGAAAAAGAGCGACCCGCATTGCTCAGCGGTCATTGTTGCCGCCGGTGCCGGTGAGAGAATGGGAACCGACAAGGTCTTCCTTGATCTGGGCGGTGAACCTGTGCTTGTCAGAGCAGTCAAACCGTTTCAGGATTCGGAATGTGTGGATGAGATCATTATTGTGACCAAGACAGAAAAATTGTCTGAGGTCTCGGATCTGTGCAGAGCAAACGGCTTGACCAAGGTAAGCAAGGTCGTTTCGGGAGGAGCAACGAGGACGGAGTCCGCCCTTGCGGGTGTATCGGAACTGGGATCCAAATGCAGGCTGGTCGCGATACATGATGCAGCAAGACCTTTCATTACCGGGGAACTGATCAGGAATCTTGTTTCCTGTGCAGATGTATTTATGGCTGCTGTTCCAGCGGTAAAGTGCACGGACACGATAAGGATCGTTGATGATGACGGTGTGATAACCGGAGATACCGACAGGAATTATGCTGTTCAGATCCAGACTCCGCAGGTTTTTGATGCGGATATCATTAAAGGCGCGCTTTCTTATGCCGTCACCCACGATCTCGCTCTCACGGACGACAGTTCCGCGGCAAAAATGATGGGAGTAAAAGTCCATACGGTACCCGGTGATCCGGATAATATCAAGCTGACTGTTCCGGATGATCTTGTTAAAGGCACGGCTATTCTGAAAAGCCGCGGAGTTCTATGAGGATCGGACACGGTTATGATGTCCACAGGCTTGCCGAGGGGAGAAAGCTGATCATAGGTGGGGTTGAGATCCCGTTCGAGAAAGGGCTTGACGGACACTCTGATGCGGACGTTCTGCTCCACGCACTGATGGATGCCATTCTCGGTGCTGCTGCTCTTGGTGATATCGGGAAACTGTTTCCCGACAACGATGACCGTTTTCTCGGGGCGGACAGTTCGGAACTTCTGAGAACGGTTATCCTTCGCGTGCATGGACTTGGCTTTACGGTTGTAAATGCAGACTGCACGATCATTGCTCAGAGACCGAAACTTGCTCCTTACATCGGACTTATGCGTGACAGAATCTCAGATATCCTCGTGATTCCGAAAGACTGTGTAAACATCAAGGCTACAACGGAAGAGGGTCTTGGGTTTTCAGGAGAAGGAAAGGGGATCGCAGCGCATGCTGTTGTGCTGCTCGAATAACAGAAAATAGTGTTCCCGGGGCAGGCTGGGCCTGCCCCGGATCTGTTTTTTATTGAAAACATCAGGCATAGCCTGTGGTTTTTTCGTGTGCTTCTTCCGGATGATGGGGCTGGAAGACCGCTGATGATAATGTATTATCTCATTTTTGTGTCTTTGAACGATTGATTTCGGCAGAATTCTTGTAAACATGCTATAAATATTGAAATCTCCCGATTGCGTTTTTCTTTTTTTGGACATATAATAAATTGTTAAATTGTGTTTGCTGGAAAGAGTGAATTATGGAGATATTCAGGAACGCGGCAGAGCGCGCTTTAAACTATCTGTCCACTATCGGGATTGCTGATATTCTGGACATTCTTATCGTGGCGTATCTGATCTACAGGGTCATTATACTGGTAAGAAGGACCAACACCTATAATCTGGCAAGAGGACTTATTGTTTTCCTTGTTGTACTTTGGATTTCGGGTATGGCCAAGCTTACCATGATCAACTATATACTCCGAAGAGCTTTCGAGATCGGTGCGATCGCTTTGCTTATCCTTTTCCAGCCTGAGCTCAGAAAATTCCTTGAAAGGATGGGGCGGACTTTCTCACAGGGCAGAGTTGCTTCATCTTCCGAGATCGAATCGGTCATTATGCAGACTATTATTGCATGCAATGATCTTTCAGCATCAAAAACAGGAGCACTTATTATCTTCGAAAGAAAAGTCAAGTTGGATGATATTATCGCATCTGGTACCATCATCAACTCGGATGTGAATGCCGAACTCCTGAAGAATCTCTTTTTCAACAAGGCACCGCTCCATGACGGCGCAGTGATCATACGGGACGGCAGGATCGCTGCTGCAGGATGTGTGCTTCCTCTGACAAAGAGCACTAATCTCAGTAAGGACCTTGGAATGAGACACAGGGCCGGAATCGGTATGAGCGAACAGTCCGATGCTCTCGTTGTCATAGTTTCGGAAGAGACCGGGGCCATCTCTGTTGCGGAAGACGGGATGCTGAAACGTCATCTGAATTCCTCTACTTTTGATAAAATACTCCACAGCGAGCTTGTACTGGATGAATCCGAATCAAACAAGAGCATTTGGAAAGCAATTAAAAAACTTCTTACGGTAGAAAAAGATGAACAAGAAAAACAGATCGATGAAAAAAATAACTGACAGCAGACTGTTCTGGCTTCTGACATCTCTTTTGATTTCGCTTGTTATCTGGATCTATGTTACAAGCCTTCAGTCAGATGAATACCGTCAGGTTTTCCGGAATGTTCCTGTTGAGTTTGTCGGGACTGCATCTTTGAGAAGCTCCAAAGGGATGGAGATCACGGATGCGGATGTTTCGACAGTAACGGTCGAAATCTCCGGACCGCGCAGAATAATCGGGGCCTGGGATTCATCCGACCTTGTCGCACAGATCGATGTGAGCAAGCTGTCACAGTCTATTTATACTTCACAGCAGTATTCCGTTGCATTTCCGGAGGGAACGGATACGTCCAATATTTCCGTGATCAGAAGATATCCGGAAACAGTCACCTTCACGGTTTCCAACGTAATAGACAAGACGGTGCAGGTAAAGGGAAGCTTTCTCGGTGAGATTGAGGAAGGATACATCGCGCAGAAAGCAGAGTTTGAGCCTTCTACCATTACGTTGACCGGGCCCGAAACTTATTTGAAAAACGTGGAATATGTCTGGGTGACATTCGGAGACGGAGAGATCAATTCCACCTACAGCGTTGAGACGGGGTTTGTTCTCATGGATGCGGAGGGTTCGGAATACTCAACGGCAGGGATCACCTTCTCATCCGATACCGTGGTTGCCACTCTTCCCATCCTTGCCGTAAAAGAGGTCCCTCTTGATGTGAATCTTATTTACGGTGCGGGTTCCAATGATTCGAATACGATCGTGGACATACAGCCTAAGACCATTACACTTTCGGGAGATTCTGCCATTCTTGCCGATGTGAACAAAATCGTGCTTGCTTCGATCGACACCACATCCTTCAGTTCCACGAATCAGTATTCTTTCCCGATCAAGATCAGTAATGAACTGAACAATATAACAGGATTGACAGAGGCTGAGGTTTCGGTGGAGATCATTGGGCTTGAGACGAAAACCTTTAATGTGCAGAATATCCATGTTACAAATGCCCCTGCCGGCTTTACGGCAACTGCCATCAATCAGCAGCTTGTTGTCAAGATCAGAGGCACTAAGGATGAGCTTGACAGGATTGTGAGTGAAAATATCACTGCCGTTGCTGATCTGTCCGACATTTCCGCTACTGCAGGGTATTTCGATGTTCCCGTAAAGATCAGGATCGATGGGAGCAACGACGCAGGTGCCATAGGGACATACAATGTGTCGGTGAGTCTGGTGAAGGACTGATGCTGCAGAAGGCTGTTGTTTTAAAGACTTTTCCGGACAATACAGCTGAGCTGTCGGTGCAGAGACAATCTGCCTGCGGCGGAAACTGTTCCGGCTGCGAAGGCTGTTCATTCCGGGAGAATGTTATCCGGATCATAGCTGATAACAATGTCTCCGCCCGCCCCGGGCAGACCGTTATTGTTGAAACCAGATCCCAGCTGATTTACCGTTATGCTGTTCTGGTATATATCCTGCCTGTTCTGTTTCTCGTTGCCGGATATGTACTGGCCGATTTGCTTGGTTTTCCGGAATCGGTATGCGTTCTGCTCGGTTTCATTTTTCTGCTGTTTGGTACGGCAGTTATTATCCTTCTGCAGAAAAAAAAGAAGAATAATCCCGTCACTTATTCGATCAATGCGATCGTGGAGGATAGTTAAATGATAAAAAGCATGACAGGTTACGGAAATGCAAAAGTCACCGCAGAGGGCATCACCGTATCTGTTGAACTGAAGAGCGTAAACAACCGATATCTCGAGACCTCTGTGAGGCTTCCGAGAGTATACCTGTCTCTTGAAGAGGAAATAAAGAACACGATCAAGCAGCATATTAGCCGCGGGAAAGTAGATGTCTTTATCACGATCGATTCTTCGGACGCAGATACTGTTTCTGTCACCATTAACCGTAAACTGGCGCAGTCCTATGTTGACGCTTTCAGAGAGATCGGCGAGCTCTTTTCGGTCCCGTTTGATATTACTTCCGGAATGATGGGCAGACTCCCCGATGTTTTTACTGTTGAGAAGACGGAAGCGGATAACAGCATCATATCCGGGATCCTTTCGGAGACGCTTCTTACCGCTCTTGACGATTTTGACGGTATGCGGGCAAGGGAAGGAGAAAAGCTTCTGGCTGATATCCGCGCAAGATTGCTGACAATTGGCGGGATTGTCGATCAGATAGAGCTTAAGGCGGAAGAAACGCTTTCGGCATACAGGAACAGACTCGAACAGAAGATGAACGAGGTGCTTTCTTCAAGCGGGATCGATGAAAGCAGGATCCTTTCGGAAGCGGCTATCTTTGCCGACCGTATTGCGATCGATGAGGAGACCGTCAGGCTGCGCAGCCACATTTCCCAGATGGAAAGCTTTCTTGAGACCGGTTCACCCATCGGAAAGAAAATGGACTTTCTGATTCAGGAGTTTAACCGAGAAGCGAATACGATCGGATCCAAATGCCAGAATTCCGATGTTGCACATACTGTCGTTGAGTTGAAATCTGAGATCGAAAAAATCCGCGAACAGATACAGAATATTGAATGATATGCCGGTAAAACTTATCAATATTGGGTTTGGGAACTATATATCTGCAGACAAGCTTATTTCCGTCACCTCACCTGATTCGGCTCCGATCAAAAGAGCGGTTCAGGTTTCCCGGGAAAAAGGCCTCCTTATCGATGCATCGTTCGGGAGAAGCACAAAGGCTGTGCTGTTTATGGAAAACGGTTTCATCGTGCTTTCTGCACTTGCTCCTGAGACACTTTCGGAAAGGGTTTCGGATAATAACGGAGCGGAAGGGATGGAATAAAATGAACAGGGGAAATCTTATCGTTATTTCAGGGCCCTCGGGTGCGGGTAAGTCGACCGTGGTCAGCAGGGCGATGACATTCAGAAATGATATCTGCTTTTCCACTTCCGTCACTACAAGAAAGCCGAGACCGGGAGAGGTCGATGGTGTGGATTACTTCTTCATAGACCAGAGTCGTTTTGATGAAATGGTCCGGAACAATGAACTCCTTGAGCATGCTGTCTATGTTTCAAATTCCTACGGGACACCAGCTAAATTTGTGGAAGAACAGCTGGAAAAAGGCATGAATGTGATCCTTGACATAGAGATACAGGGCGCGGCTCAGGTTCATTCCAACAAACCGGAAGCGGTAATGATATTCATTATCCCGCCGTCAATTGATGAGCTTCGGAAGAGACTGACCGGCAGAGGAACAGAGAACGAAGAAACGATAGAAGCCCGTATTCAGAGAGCGATCCAGGAATGCAGGGAAGCCGATTTTTACGATTACATAATCATCAACGATGACCTTGATAAGGCATCGGAAGATCTTTCATCGATCATGAACGCCGAGCTTTGCAGATTTGAAAAGAAAAAAGATGTTTTGTATTCTTTCGGTAAATAAACTATATACAGGATTAAGGAGTGATTCAATATGATGCTTTATCCCCCCGTTGCCGAACTGACGGAAAAAGTCGGAAGCCGTTACCAGCTTGTGAATCTTGTTGCAAGAAGGGCGAGAGCGATTTCCGCGGAGGCGGAGGAAAAACAGGAGTCTCTGGAAAAGAAGCCTGTTTCCACAGCTATTGACGAGGTTTATTCAGGAAAGCTTTCCATTAAGTGATTCTATTCTGAAGGGTGGCCGAAATGTATCCGAGGGTAGCACGAATAGCCATCTCAAAAGCTACATATCATATAGATCGGCCGTATGATTATTCTATACCCGCTGATTATGCAGGCAGAGTACTTCCCGGGATGCGCGTTTTGGTGGAGTTTTCCCGATACGCAGTTCCGGTGGAAGGACTCGTGCTTGCACTTGCATCTTCAAGCAGATTTGATGATCTGAAGCCGGTGATCAGAATCCTTGATGAAAGACCCGTCCTTTCACCGAAGCAGCTGAAACTTGCGCTTTATATGCGGGAACAGTATTTCTGCACCATATATGATGCCGTAAGGACCATACTTCCGGCCGGATTGTTCTTTGACGATTCCGGAAAAAGAAAAGTGAAGGATGCCTTCAGAGAGATAGCGGTTTTGAATGTCTCGCGCGAAGAGGCGGTCTCATTCAGCGCAAAGGCACAAAAGATAGCTCCGCAGCAGGCGCATATAATGGAAGTACTCGCGGATTTCGGCAGTCTTTCCTCTAAAGATCTGCTGCAGTATTCAGGTGCGTCGAGAAACTCTCTGGTCAGTTTGAAGAACAAAGGCCTTCTGACTTTTAAAAACGTTGAGTACTTCAGACGCCCGTCCGTTGGGGAAGAAGATCGAAAAAAGCTTCCCGTGCTCACCCTTCAGCAGGAGGATGTCTTTCAAAACATTTTGAAGTCGGTATCAAACGGTCAGTATTTCACATCGCTTTTATTCGGCGTAACGGGCAGCGGTAAAAGCTGCGTATATGCGCACCTGATCAGGCACTGTCTGGATGACGGGAAGTCAGTGCTCTTTCTTGTTCCCGAAATTGCCCTTACACCGCAGTTTATACGCGAGTTTTCATCCTATTTCGGAAATGAGATCGCGATTATCCACAGCGGACTGTCTGCAGTTGAACGGCTGGATGAATGGAAAAGGATATCATCCGGATCCGCCAGGCTCGTGATCGGAACACGAAGCGCCGTGTTTGCACCTGTAACGGATTTGGGGCTGATCATTATCGATGAAGAGCAGGAAGACTCTTATAAGTCTGAAAGCACTCCCCGGTACAGCGCGCGGGAGATCGCTGCATACAGATGTGCCGAAGAATCCTGCGGATTGCTTCTCGGTTCGGCAACTCCGGATGTCTGTTCGATGTATAATGCTCAGAAAGGAAAGTATTCTCTGCTGACACTTCCGGAACGTTACAACAGACTTGCGCTTCCCGAAGTACGCATCGTTGACATGAAGGATGAACTGCTTGCAGGAAATCCCGGCATGATCAGCTCAGCTCTGAAAGATGAACTTGCTTTCAACATAGAAAATAGTGAACAGAGCCTGATTTTCCTTAACAGAAGAGGTACGAGCAGGGCCGTTTCCTGCATCAATTGCGGCTTTGTGTATAAATGCCCTCGATGCAGTGTTTCTCTTGCCTATCATGCAAGAGGAGACCGATTGATCTGCCATTACTGCGGTTATTCGAAAAGGACGGATCGCACATGTCCTTCCTGCGGGGGAAAGCTTCAGCAGATCGGCTCCGGAACGCAAAAGATAGAGGATTCGCTCTCGGAACTGTTTCCGGAAGCGCAGGTCATAAGGCTGGATACGGATGCTGTGTCCCAGACGGGGGACAGAGAAAAGATCCTCAGCCGATTCGTTGAAGAAAAGATCCCGATCCTTGTCGGGACGCAGATGATCGGAAAGGGCCATAATTTCAGTAATGTCACCCTGTCGGGTGTAATCTCTGCAGATCAGAGCCTTTATTCGGGAAACTACAGAGCCGCTGAAAAGACGTTCTCCATCCTGACGCAGGTGATCGGCAGAAGCGGCCGCGCGGATAAGAAGGGAAGGGCGGTGATACAGACATTGACGCCTGATAATCCTGTGATCCGCTTTGCTGCCAGGCAGGACTATCTGTCATATTACGAGTATGAACTCGAGTTTCGAAGGATCCAGAACATGCCGCCGTTCTGTGAGCTGATCGCGCTGGTGTCTGTTGGGAAAGACGAAAAGACAGTCATCCGCTGTGCCGAGCACATCCGCGCGTGTCTGGCTGCTGAGACGGCGCCTTCTAACAGTGTTTCTGTGATCGGTCCGTCACCGCTGTCTGTCGCAAGGATCAATGAAAAGTACAGGTATGCGGTTTATGCTGCCTGTCAGGAGAGTGTAAAGCTCAACAAACTGATTTCGAATATACTTATCGGCTGCAGCCTGAATAAGACTTTTAAAGGAATTAACGTCTATGCGGACAGAAATCCGCTGTAAAGGAATTACGGAGATAATATGGCAATCAGAACGATTTTGACGAAGGAGCAGGATTCCCTGTATAAGAAATCCCGTACGGTAACGGATTTCAATCCAAGGCTTCATCAGCTGCTCGATGACATGAAAGATACATTGATCGAATCAGGCGGCGTCGGTCTTGCGGCGCCGCAGGTCGGCGTGCTCCGCAGAGCCATAGTGGTGTTGGAAACGAATGTTGCCGAGGATGAAGCCGAGTATATGATCGAGCTTATCAATCCCGAAATAGTTGAACAGTCCGGGGAGCAGTCAGGACCGGAAGGCTGTCTCAGTTTTCCCGGTGAATACGGTATTGTGAAAAGACCCATGAATGTTACCGTAAAGGCGCAGGACAGAAACGGGGACTGGTTCACGGTCTCGGGAACCGGGCTCACCGCCAGGTGTTTCTGTCATGAGATCGATCATCTTTCCGGCAACGTTTTTACCTCCCTTTGCACGAAGATGCTTACGGAAGAAGAGATCCAGAACGGAGAATACTGGGAGAATACGGAAGGTGCTTAAGATCCTTTTTATGGGCACGCCCGATTTTGCTGCGGAGTCACTTAAGGCTTTGACAGAGTATAAAAACTGTGAGGTTGCGGGCGTATTTACGCAGCCGGACAGACCGAGCGGAAGGGGCATGGCCACGGTGTTCAGCCCCGTCAAGCAGCTTGCGGTCGAATACGGGATCCCGGTATTCCAGCCTCAGAAGATGAGAGACGGAACGGCTGCGGATATCGTCCGAAAGATCGATCCGGAGATAATAGTTGTCGTTGCATTCGGCAGGATTCTGCCTGACGAGATCATTTATTATCCGACATACGGTTCCGTCAATATCCATGCCTCGCTTCTTCCGAAATACAGAGGATCGTCACCCATTCAGTGGTCCGTGATCAACGGAGATTCGGTCACAGGCGTGACTTCCATGTATATGGCTACGGAAATGGATACCGGCGATATGATCTATTCCGTTGAAACACCGATCGGAGAATTTGAAACTTCCGGGGAACTTTCTGACAGGCTCAAGGTAATGGGTGCGGAACTTCTCATTAAAACATTAGAGGACATTGAAGCAGGAATTGCTCCCCGTATCCCGCAGGACAGCAGCAAGGCCACTTATGTGAGCATGCTTGATAAATCTCTCTGTCCGATCGACTGGAACGATCCGGCTAGAATGATCATAAAAAAGATTTACGGCCTTCAGCCGTGGCCCGTTGCAGTTACTGTGATGGGAGGAAAAGAACTGAAGATATTTGCGGCTGAATACGGAACGAATGCGGACGGAAGTGAGCCCGGAACCGTAATAAGAGCAGACGCCTCCGGGATAGAAGTCGCATGCGGTTCCGGACAGAGTGTGCTGATAAAGGAACTGCAGGCTCCCGGGAAAAAAAGAATGCCCGCATCTGCCTATCTGAACGGATGCAGGATAACGGCCGGTACGGATAGATGTCAGTGAGTGCCAGAGAAGCCGTTTTATTGCAGCTGAATGCCTTCCGCTCGGCTGGTCAGCAGTCTGGTTTTTTCGTTGATAAGCTGAATAAGGAATTCGGTCTGGACGATAAAGACGCCTCACTTGCTGTAAACATCTTTTTGGGATGTGTTCAGTTCAGGTACAGGCTCGATTTCTGTATTGCATTCTTTTCCGATATTTCAGCGGAAAAGATCGACAGCTGCGTCATGAATATCCTTCGAATGGGGGCTTATCAGCTTCTGTATCTCGACAGGATACCTTCACATGCGGCGGTGGATGAGGCTGTCAAGCTTTGCAGAAAATACAGACCGAAGGCCTGCCCGTTTGTCAATGCGGTACTCAGACGGATTTCCTCCGTCAAGGATAATCCTCCCGAGCCATCCGGTGACTCGGCCACTAAACTTTCGGTCTTTTACAGTGCTGAAAAATGGTTCGTCGAGTACCTTATCGAACGATTCGGATCTGATTCAGCGGAAGCGTTTCTGCAAGAATCCAACAAGCCTGCTCTTCTGAGCATTAAGATAAATACTCTGCGTATCTCCCGGGACGATTACAAGGCGTATTTGGATGAAAGATCGATACCGTATCGGAATTTCGCATTTGATGATATTTTGCTTGTTGATTCATGCAGTGTTAAAGATCTGCCCGGATATGCTGACGGTTTCTTTTTTGTACAGGATCCGGCGGCTGCCGCCTGTGCCGCTATTTCGGGGATCGTTCCGGGTATGAGAATTCTTGACGCATGCGCTTCACCCGGAGGCAAATCCTTTTCCGCTGCCGTCAGAATGAAAAATGAGGGCAGTATTCTTGCCTGTGATATCAACAGCAAAAAAGCGGCTAAAGTGGCTGAGGGTGCGTCACGTCTCGGGTTGGATATAATACGCTGTTCCGTTCGGGACGCAAGGATATATGATCCGGAACTGGATTCCGCCTTCGATGCGGTGTTTGCCGATGTGCCTTGCTCCGGTTTCGGCGTTCTGCGAAAAAAGCCTGAGATCAAGTATAAGAGAGCAGATGAGATCTCCGGACTTCCCGGGATCCAGCAAAGTATCCTTGCTAATCTCTGCCGGTATGTGAGACCGGGAGGAACACTTCTGTATTCCACCTGTACGGTGCTGAGAGAAGAGAATGAGCTTATAGTTGAACGCTTTCTGTCTGAACATGATGACTTCCGTGCTGCGGATTTTGAGCTCCGGGGCATTCGATCTGCCGACGGGATGTATACATTTCTGCCTCAAGCAGACGGAACGGACGGTTTTTTTGCTGCAAAGCTGATCAGGGCCTTATGATGAAAAAAGACATTCTATCCATGTATCCTGAAGAGCTTCGGGATGAGCTCACTGAACTCGGGCATCCGGGATTCAGGGCGGATCAGATTACGCACTGGCTCTCCAAAGGGATCAGATCCTTTGAACAGATGCGGAATCTGCCGAGGGAGCTGATTTCCGCTTTGAACGACGGATATCATCTGTATGAGCCGAAGATCCTCGAAAAAAAGATTTCGACTGACGGCACGGTTAAATATCTTTGGGAGCTTTGTGACGGGAATGCGGTAGAAACAGTGATCATGCGCTACAGATACGGTAATACCGTCTGTGTATCCTCTCAGGTCGGATGTCGGCAGGGGTGCGCGTTCTGTGCTTCTACGATCGGCGGACTTGTCCGTGATCTCAAAGCATCGGAGATCCTGGATGAGGTCGTTTTTTCCCAATTGGATTCCGGTCTCAAAATCTCCAACATCGTAATGATGGGAATAGGCGAGCCGCTCGATAATTTTGACAATGTCGTACGGTTCCTTCGTCTTGCCAACGATCCCAAAGGCTTGAACATAGGCATGAGGCATATTACGATCTCGACCTGCGGGATCATTGAACGCTTTGATGAACTGGCTGCACTCGGATATCCCGTGACACTGTCACTTTCCCTGCATGCGCCGGATGATGAGA
Organism: Oscillospiraceae bacterium; assembly: GCA_017434755.1. Classification (GTDB taxonomy): domain Bacteria; phylum Bacillota; class Clostridia; order Oscillospirales; family Oscillospiraceae; genus Limivicinus. The sequence goes on from JAFRER010000003.1 coordinate 141,324, forward strand.
CCCGTTCGAAGATCATGCCCTCGAACCGCTCCCGCGGTGTGGACAGGATCATGGATGCATGCAGCCGTTATTGTGATGCGACAGGACGGCGGATAAGCTTTGAATATGCAATGATAAAGAATGTGAACGATTCCGATGAGCAGGCTTTCCTTCTTGCGGAAAAGGCAAGAAAGACGCATTCGCATGTCAACCTTATCCCGTTGAATTATGTAAGTGAAAGGGATCTGCACCCTTCTGATCCGGCTGTCATTAACAGATTCAGAGAAATACTGGTGAGCAAAGGCATCAACGTGACAGTGAGAAGAAAACTCGGCAATGACGTGGATGCCTCATGCGGTCAGCTCAGGAGAAGACATATATCTGCAGAACATTGAGGATCTGATCAATGAAGTGCTTCGGAATAACAGACAAAGGCAGAATACGGGAAGATAATCAGGACTGCTTCATCATTGAAAGATGTGAAAAGAAGGACTGCCTGATCGTTGCGCTCTGCGACGGGATGGGCGGCGCCAAAGCAGGCGGTCTGGCAAGCAGACTTGCCAATAAGACATTTGTTTCCTTTGTTTTTGATAAACTCATGTCGAGGAAAAGAGGGAAGTTTCCTTACAAAAAGATCCTGATCGATGCCTGCGCGGAGGCTAACAGGGTCGACTTCGATTATTCCCAGTTTGATGACAGCTGTAAAGGAATGGGGACGACCATCGTCGGCGGGATCATCTCGGAAAACGGAAACGGATCTATTATCAATGTCGGTGACAGCAGAGCGTATTTGCTTTCTCCCAGACGTATGAAGATAACGCAGATCACCAGAGATCACTCACTCGTTGAGGATCTGGTAGAATACGGCGCAATTACCAAAGAGCAGGCCAAAACCCATCCGCAGAGAAATGTGATCACAAGAGCAGTCGGTTCAGAAGAGGAAGTCGATGCCGACTATTATGAATTCAAGCTTCAGAGTTCCGATATTCTTCTTCTTTGCTCGGACGGCCTGACCAATACGATCTCAGATCCTGAGATACTTGAATGTGCGGTTGCGAACAGTGACCCGGAACTTCTTTGCAGAACGCTTATGGAAAAAGCCCTTGATCGCGGCGCATCGGATAATGTCACGATCGTGGCTGTGACGAGATAGGAACATAAAAGGAATAATGAGTGATTCCAATGCAGACAAGTACATAGGCACCCTTCTGGAGGACAGATATCAGATCATCGAGAAGATCGGGGAAGGCGGCATGGCGGTCGTCTATAAAGCAATGGACAACAGGCTCAACCGGCTTGTAGCTGTGAAGATCATGCTCGATGAATTTGCCGCTGATGAGGATTTCAGAAGAAGATTCTCCTCTGAATCTCAGGCTGTTGCCATGCTCTCACATCCGAACATCGTTACGGTTTATGATGTGAGTCACAGTGACAGGATAGAATACATCGTCATGGAGCTCATCGACGGCATTACCATGAAGCAGTATCTGGAACGAAAAGGCGCTGTCGGCTGGCGGGAAACGCTTCATTTTGCAAAACAGATCGCGAAGGCCCTTGCCCACGCTCATTCCAAAGGAATAATCCACAGGGATATCAAGCCTCAGAATATCATGCTCCTCAGAGACGGAACGATCAAAGTGGCTGACTTCGGGATAGCAGCATTGGAGAATGAAGCTACGGAAATGAGCGGGCAGGCGATCGGATCCATTCACTATATTTCTCCGGAGCAGGCCCGCGGTGAGTATCCGAATGCCAGATGCGACATCTATTCGCTTGGCGTTGTGATGTATGAGATGCTCACCGGACAGCTTCCCTATACCGGAGACAGTCTCACGGAAATAGCCCTTAAACACCTCGAGGCCAATCCTGTCCCTCCGCATGAGATCACAGACGATTTCCCGATTGAATTCGAGAGTATCATCTTCAAGGCGATGAATCCTGCTGTCGATGAAAGATTTCAGAATGCCGGGGATCTTCTTGATGCGCTTGAACTGTTTACCGACAGCCAGATAGAAAACGAAAACAACGGGGAGCCAGACGGCGAGCCGGTCGTCATGCCTGTCAGATCGGTCAGCGAGATGTCCCGCAGGCGATTTCTTCTTCGAAAGAAACGTGCATCAAGGGTCTCGTTTTTCTCTGGCGCGTTTCTAATACTGCTTTGCGCCGTATTTCTGTTTGCCGCACTTTGGAACTTCTGGCTGAAAGACATTTTTCCGGAGTCGGAACTGATCGTGATCCCGGAGTTCGTCGGGAGCAATATCGCAGATATATCCAATAACGCGGATTATTCCGGCGTATTTAACTTTTATGTGAGCTATGTTCCTTCCTCTGCCGAGGACGCGGGAAGAGTCATATCTCAGAATCCTGCCTCGGGAAGAACTGTTTCGTCACAAAGCACGGGAATCGATATCAATCTTACGGTTTATTCCGGCGCTGTTTTTGAAGCGGTCCCGGAAACGGCCGGAGTGTATTACAGAGATGCAGCTGAAAAGCTGACAAAGCTCGGTTTTGTCGTTGAGATAGAAAACGAAGTATCTGATTCTGTCGAAAAAGATTACGCGATAGGAACCAGTCCGAAAAGCGGAGAGAAGATTTCCGCCGGGTCCACGGTCTATCTTACCGTCAGCAGCGGGAACATGGTCACAACGGTTTCCGTCCCGCAGCTTATCGGACTTACGGAAGAAGCCGCATTATCCAAGATCAACGTGTGCAATCTGACATACGGCGGGTCTGTCCTTGCGGAGAGCAGCTCTGACAAGGGAATAGTAGTATCGCAGAGCGTCGAGGCTTTTTCGGAGGTCGAGGAACACACCAAGATCGTGATAACCGTTTCTTCGGGATCTGCGGAGTGAGCTGCATGAAAGGACATATAGTCAAGTCTTTGAGCGGCTTTTTCTACGTAAACTGTAATGGGGATATCGTCCGATGCCGGGCAAGAGGCAGATTCAAGGCAGACAGTCTGTCACCCGTAGTGGGAGATATGGTCGAATACGCGATCCTGGATGACTGCAGCGGCATTATCGAAAAGATCTATCCCAGAAAAAACAGTTTTATCAGGCCTGCTGTTTCGAACGTGGATCTGTTCGTATTCATTGCATCCGATTCACTTCCGGTCACAGATCCCTTCCTGATAGACAGAGTTTCGGTCATTGCGGCTTATAACGGATGCGGATTCATTCTGTGTATCAATAAAGAGGATATTCCCCATGATGACAGGCTGTATAACATTTATAAAGACGTAAGCTTTGATGTGATCAAGACGTCCGCGGTCAGTTCGGACGGCGTCGAAGAGCTCAGAAGCCTGCTGCAGGGGAAAACCTGTGTTTTCACCGGTAATTCCGGGATAGGAAAATCAAGCCTTGTAAACTGCCTTTTCCCGGATGCTGAAGCAGAAACGGCAGAGATCAGTTTCAGCCTGAACAGGGGAAAACATACGACAAGAGCTGTTCAGTCCTATGATATAGGCAATGATACGATCATCATCGATACGCCGGGTTTTTCATCCTTTGACGTGAGTCAGATCAGCAGCATCGATCCGAATGAACTCGCATCATGCTTTGTAGATTTCAAGGATCATCTCGGCGGATGCCGTTTCAACGACTGCGCGCACATCAACGAACCAGGCTGTTCCGTAATAGAGGCATGCACCTCCGGGGAGATACAGGCTACGCGGCATGATTCATACTGCAGGCTGTATGATATGCTGAAAAACAGTGTGAAACCGTATTGACTTGCTATCTGTTGCCCCCTGTGGTAGTATATAAAATCATATTTTACTGAGAGGAATGGTTGTCAATGTCAGGACATTCTAAGTGGCACAATATCCAGAAAACGAAGGGCGCGGCCGATGCGAAGAGAGCGCAGGCCTTCACCAAGATCGCCCGTGAAATGGTAGTTGCGGTAAAGGAAGGCGGAAGCGGAGATCCCAGGAGCAATTCAAAGCTGGCTGCGGTCATCGCCAAGGCCAAAGCTGCCAATATGCCGAACGACAATATCAAGCGTACCATCGAGAAAGCCCTCGGAAGCGCGAACAATGAAAACTATGAAAATATCGTTTATGAAGGTTACGGCCCCTGCGGAGTCGCCGTCATCATCGAGACGATGACTGACAACCGGAACAGAACAGCCGGGGAGATGCGCCATTATTTCGATAAATACGGCGGGAATATGGGAGCGGCCAACTGTGTTTCCTGGTCCTTTGATAAGAAGGGCGTTATCGTGATCGATAACGAGGATGAAGAGCTCGATGAGGAAAAGGTGTTCGAGGATGCTCTCGAGGCCGGTGCCGCTGACTTTGAAGCTGACGGTGAGGTAATGAATGTATATACCGCTGAAGACGACGTGGCGGCAGTTGCCGACGCGCTTACCGCTGCCGGGTATAAACTCCTCTCGGCTCAGGTGGAAATGATCCCGCAGAACGGTTATATCAAGCTCACGAATGAGGATGATATCAAGAACATGCAGAAGATGCTCGATATGTTCGAGGACAACGAGGATGTCCAGAACGTCTGGCACAATTGGGAAGACGCCGAATAACACAATTGATTTATATTCCATATATAAAAGGGAGCGCGAATCAGCGCTCCCTTTTATTTAGGCGATCCTGTAAGCCGGGTTCTGTTGAAAACGGTCATCTGTCTAGATTTGCAGTTGCCTGCAGATTCAAGCCACCTCCCCGGGACGGCCGGGCCGGCCATATGTCCCTCCGCGGTGTTGCTCCGGATAGAGTTTACAGCATTAACGTGTCTCCACGCAATGAGTGAGCTCTTACCTCACTTTTCCACCCTTACCGATGTTATCGGCGGTATATCTCTGTTGCACTTGTCCGAGGGTTTCCCCTGGCGGGCGTTACCCGTTATCCTTGCCCTGCGGAGCCCGGACTTTCCTCACGTATCAGCTTTCGCACGATACCCGCGACCGTTCGGATTGCCATTGCGATTTTAGCAATGAATCTGTTGACAGTCAATATATTTGTTGTAGAATACTAATGTTTGAATACTTGCTTAACATGGAGCATCTGTGATGGATCTTTACGGATATGTAGAAAGCATAAAGGATAAAAGGATCTGCGTGATCGGCGCAGGGATCAGCAACAGGCCGCTCATCAGGCTTCTGCTTACTTCTGGATGCAATGTCACCGTATGTGATAAGAGAAACGCGGAACAGCTGGATACCGATGATCTGAAGCTGATCGCCCTCGGCGCCAGATACAGGCTCGGTGAGGATTATCTCAGCGGTCTTGATCATGATATTATCTTCCGTACTCCGGGACTCATGCCTTTTGACAAAAACCTTCAGGATGCAAAGAGCAGGGGAGCTCTTATCACATCTGAGATGGAAGTGTTCTTCTCGCTTTGCCCCTGCAGGATCATCGCGATCACGGGAAGTGACGGCAAGACCACCACTTCGACGCTGATCGCAGAGCTTCTGAAACAGGAAGGGTATACCGTCCATCTAGGAGGCAATATCGGGAAGCCGCTTCTCTGCGAGGTCCCGTTCATGAAGAAGGATGACTTCACGGTGCTCGAACTCAGCTCCTTCCAGCTTCACAGCATGTACTGCCGTCCCGATACGGCGGTCATTACGAATATCACGCCGAACCATCTCGACAAGCATAGAGATTACGAAGACTATATCACGGCAAAAAAGAGCATCTTTCTGAATCAGGATGAAACATGCAGGCTCGTTCTGAATCAGGATGACGATATCTGCAGACCTTTTGCGGCTGAAGCCGCCGCAGATATATACTGGTTTTCACTGACCGGGAAAGTGAGCAAAGGATACCGGTTTGACGGTGAAACTATTATCAGGGCTAACGGAACGGATGAGAAGGCTGTGCTTTCAAAAAAGGATATTACGATCCCGGGACTGCACAATATCGCAAACTTCATGACGGCAATGTGCGCGGTGGACGGTCTTGTGTCTGAGGAAACCGTGAAAACGGTTGCAAGGGAATTCAAGGGCGTGGAGCACAGACTGGAGACTGTGAGAGTGTTTGACGGAGTCACCTTTATTAACGATTCCATTGCGTCCAGTCCGACCAGAACGGTCGCCGGTCTTAAGGCGCTTCCGGGAAAACCGGTCATTATTCTCGGAGGCTATGATAAAAAACTCGATTTCGCGCCTCTGGGCGACGGTGTGTGCCGGTACGCAAAAGCGGCGTTCCTAACAGGCGCCACGGCGGAAAAGATCTATGATGCCATCATGGCTTCGCCCTACTATGCGGAGAATAAGATCGACGTTTTTCTTGATAAGGATTTTGATTCCAACTTTCGTAAAGCCTGTGAATACGCCTCTTCCGGGGATACGGTGATCCTCTCTCCGGCCTGCGCTTCTTTTGACCGTTTTAAAAACTTTGAAGAGAGAGGAAATCATTTCAGGAAACTTGTTATGGAGCTCGAATGATGGTCATCAGTGAGAAAGTATTGAAATATGCCGGCATATGCGAAGAAAAGTGCAGAGGAAGATTTGCGGAGATTGAAAGGGTCTCGTTATTCAACACGCAGAAGGTGCTTGAAGCCTTTCAGAAGGAGAAAGTTTCCGAAAGCTGCTTCTCCGGGACGACGGGATACGGTTATGATGATCTCGGCCGTGAGACACTGGACAGAGTATACGCGGATGTCTTCCGGGCTGAATCTGCTCTCGTAAGGATAGGCTTCGTGAACGGTACGCATGCGATCTCCGCTGCGATTATGGCGATGCTTGCCCCCGGAGATGTGCTGCTTTCCGTTACTGGCAGCCCGTATGATACTCTGCGTTCAACGATAGGAGAGAATGACAAACGTCATGGCTCACTGCGTTTTTACGGTATAGGATACAGGCAGATCGAACTTACGGATGCCGGCTGCCCTGATTTTGATAAGATCAGAACAGAGGCCTCCGACCGATCCGTTAAAGCAATCCTGATACAGCGATCAAGAGGCTATTCGCTGAGAAAAGCTCTTTCCGTCGATACTGTCGCCGAGATATGCGCACGTGTCAGGGAAGTCAATCCCGGCGCATCGATCCTGGTGGATAATTGTTACGGTGAATTTACGGAAGAAAAGGAGCCTATAGAAGGCGGAGCCGATCTTATCGCAGGATCGCTTATAAAGAATCCCGGAGGCGGCATTGCTCCGGCCGGAGGTTATATTGCCGGAAGAAGGGATCTTGTCGAGAAGGCTGCCATGTGCCTCACGACTCCCGGGATCGGAGGTGAATGCGGCGCTACGCTCGGTAATAACAGACTGTTGTTCCAGGGACTCTACTTTGCTCCGCATTGTGTATCTCAAGCGCTGAAGACAGCAGTCTTCTGCTCGGCTCTGATGGAAGAGTTCGGAATGGTGTCATCACCGAAATGGAATGAAAAACGTTCTGATATCATACAGGCGGTAAGCCTCGGGTCACGTGACAGGATGCTTAAGTTCTGCAAAGGGATCCAGAGCGGCTCTGCAGTTGATGCCTATGTTTCTCCCGAACCGTGGAACATGCCGGGTTACGACTGTGAAGTGATCATGGCGGCAGGCAATTTTATCCAGGGGGCATCTCTTGAACTTTCGGCTGATGGCCCGGTAAGAGAGCCTTATACGATCTATCTGCAGGGAGGCCTTACATATGAGGCCGGAAAGCTCGGGATCATGAATGCGGTCTCAGCGATGACAGTCTGACAGAAACAGTTAAACGGCTTTTTTAAAAGCCGTTTTTTATTTGCTAAATACAGCATCCTGTGATATTATAACTCAGTTATAGTACGATAAGGACAATAGTATTCAACATATGGAAACGCAGGAAGAAATCAAAAGAAGAAGGACCTTCGCCATCATCTCACATCCGGACGCCGGGAAAACTACACTGACTGAAAAACTGCTCCTTTACGGCGGCGCTATACAGCAGGCCGGAGCAGTAAAAGGAAAGGCGGCTGCAAGACATGCCGTGTCCGACTGGATGGAGCTTGAAAAGCAGAGAGGGATCTCGGTCACATCTTCTGTTATGCAGTTCGATTACAGAGGATACTGCATCAACATCCTTGATACACCTGGACATCAGGACTTTTCCGAGGATACATACAGGACTCTCATGGCAGCGGATTCAGCTGTGATGGTAATCGATGCTGCCAAGGGTATTGAGCCACAGACCAGAAAACTCTTTAAAATATGTGCCATGAGGCATATTCCCATCTTCACGTTCATCAACAAGCTCGACAGGGAGGCGCTGAGTTCCTTTGAGCTTCTGGAACAGCTGGAAAAGGAATTCGGTATTGGGACATATCCGTTCAACTGGCCGGTAGGATGCGGGCAGAGTTTCCGCGGCGTTTACGACAGGCAGTCACGCTCGCTGCTTTTATTCAATGAGTTTCACCATGGACAGAGCAGGATCAGCGCTGTTGCGTATTCGATCGATGACAGGGAAGCTCTCGACGGGATCCTCTCGTACGGACAGTATGATACTCTTCTTGAGGAAACGGAACTTCTTGACGGCGCAGGCTATGAATTCGATATTGAGCAGGTGCGTTCGGGAAAACTCAGTCCGGTGTTTTTCGGATCGGCTTTGAATAATTTCGGCGTTGAGCAGTTTCTCAACAAGTTCATTGAGCTGACCGTTCCTCCTCTTCCCAGAATGTCCGGTGATGATGAGATCAGTCCGTTTTCGGACGGTTTCTCTGCATTCGTTTTCAAGATCCAGGCCAATATGAACAAGGCCCACCGCGACAGGATCGCCTTCTTCAGGATCTGCTCCGGAAAGTTTGAAAGAGACAGAGAATACTATCATGTCCAGCAGAAGAAAACAATAAAACTGGCTCAGCCGCAGCAGCTCATGGCGCAGGACCGCTCTATCATCGACGAGGCGTATGCGGGCGATATCATCGGCGTTTTTGATCCGGGCGTATTCTCCATAGGCGATACGGTCTGTGAAAAGGGAATGAATGTCACATATGAAGGCATACCCACCTTTGCGCCTGAGCACTTTGCCTCTGTTGAGCGTACTGATACGATGAAACGGAAGCAGTTTGAAAAGGGCATCATGCAGATCGCGCAGGAAGGAGCCATCCAGATATTCCATGAACCCTTTTCCGGTATCGAAGAGGTCATCGTCGGTGTCGTCGGCGTTCTGCAGTTTGAAGTGCTCGAATACAGACTGCGGACGGAATACGGAGTAGAGATCAGAAGAAGAGATCTGCCTTATGAATGCATCCGCTGGATAGACAGTGCTGAAACCGCTCCGGACAGACTGAACCTTACGAGTGATACAAAATGGGTCCAGGATTACAGAGGCAACAATCTGCTCCTGTTTACCTCCTCCTGGTGTATTAACTGGGCTCTTCAGAAAAACGATGGACTTGTCCTGCGTGAATTCAACAGGGAATGATCGATCATATGGAAAAAAAGCTGATAATTGAAATTCTTCGGAAACTGCCTTTTGACACGCTTTCAGCAAAGCTTTCCGATGCTTCGGAAAAGCCCGATGCCGGGAGCGCATCCTGTCTGGTCGCATCTGTTGCAGCCGCACTGCTGAAACGTGCGGCAAATCAGGCAGTGAAGTCTGTCGGCACAGAGACGGAGAGGATCGAATATATCCGCAAAAATTCCGAGATCATCCGGAACTATATGGATCATCTGGTGGACGAGGATGTCCGGTGCAGGGGACCTTTGAAGAAAGCCTTTGAAGATGGCGACCCGGAAAAGATCTCCGCATGCTGTCAGACAGCCTGTGCGATCGCGATCGAGACGGTCGACATGATGCGGACTCTTCTGGGCTTCTGTGCGGAGATCCGTGACTTTTTCGGAAACAAAACGCCGCATTACGTATTTGAAGCGGCCTCTCTGGCATTCGCTGCTGTCGAGTCGGAAGTTGCTTATATCGATTCCGTTACAAAACTGAGCGACGATCCGACGTACATTTACATTACAAACAAGGAAACCGGCATATATATTGATGATTGTAAAAAACTGAAGGAGAAGGTCTACTCCGGATATTCCGGACTTGCTGCTTATGAGGTGAATAAATGAGCGTTGAGATAGAAAAACTCAAGACCATCATTGAACAAAGCGACAATATCGTTTTTTTTGGCGGGGCCGGAGTCAGCACGGAAAGCGGGATACCCGATTTCAGAAGTGTTGACGGTTTGTATAACCAGAAATGGAAGTATCCTCCCGAGACAATCCTCAGCCATTCCTTTTTTGTACAGAATCCGGAAGAGTATTACCGCTTCCATCATGAAAAGCTCAAAGTCAGAGGATTCAAGCCCAATCAGGCGCATATCAGACTGGCGGAACTGGAAAAGGAAGGCAAGCTCAAAGCTGTTATTACACAGAATATCGACGGGCTTCATCAGGCGGCAGGCAGCAGGAACGTTCTTGAGCTTCACGGGACCCTGCACCGTGCTTATTGCTCGGCTTGCGGAAAGCCTTTCAGCGCCGAGGAAATGGAAAACTGCGAGGGAGTACCGAGATGCTCCTGCGGAGGGGTTATCAGACCGGATATCGTGCTGTATGAGGAATCCCTTGATGACAGGGTGCTGAGGGCATCTGTAAATTATATCAGAAACGCGGAAGTTCTCATCGTCGGCGGGACTTCGCTCAATGTTTATCCGGCGGCCGGACTTATCAACTATTATAACGGAAATAAACTTGTTCTTATCAACCGCAGTGCGACTCCGTATGATGAGTACGCCGATCTGATCATACACGCGAATATCGGTTATGTATTTTCACAGGTTTGAAACAGGGAGCATTTATGGGAAAGGGTAAACTCATCATTTTCGAGGGAATAGACGGCAGCGGAAAATCTTCACAGTACCGCCGGATCTGCGACAGACTTTCGGCGGATTACGTTTCTTTCAGAAAAATCGTTTTTCCCAGATATGACAAAGAAAGCAGCGCGCTAATCAGGCTGTATCTCAACGGTTCTTTCGGTTCGCATCCGGATGATGTCAACGCTTACGCGGCGTCTTTGTTTTATGCGGTCGACCGTTTTGCCTCCTTTAAAGATGACTGGGGGGCGGAGTATTTATCCGGTCAGCTGATCATAGCTGACCGGTACACGACTTCCAATATCGTTCACCAGGGAGCAAAGCTTCCTGAAAATGAACGGAAGGATTATTTTGCCTGGGTTTCGGATCTTGAATATGTTAAAATGGGGCTTCCCGAACCGGACAGAGTATTTTTCCTGGATGTTGACCTTGCCACCTCTCTCCGAAGAATGAAGAAGCGGCAGGAGAAATATCACACTTCAGCGGATATCCATGAAAAGGATACTGAATATCTGGAAAGATGTATTTCCACGGCCAGAATGGCCTGTGATTATTTCGGATGGACTCTTGTCCCGTTTGAAAGAAACGGCGCGGAAAGAGAGATCATGGAAAAGAACGACGATCTTTATCGTCAGATCCATACAGCGCTGCAGGATTGATGGAGAGTAAAATGCCTGATAATGACAATAAGGCAAAAGTAAACAGCACCGCAGGGGTGGAAAAGCCTGATCTTTCAAAAAAAAGCAGCAGGTTCATGTTGAAGAATTACACCGGGGACGAGGAATCCGAAAGAGATTATCTTCCTGTACGCAGAAGTCAGGAGTATAAGTCCGGCTGCCTCGGCGGTCTGATGTACCTTGTTTTTATCCTGTGCGTCAGTATCGTTCTTGCATGCTTTGCCTGGATGGCTGCATCGGATGCGCTCGCCTTGAACAAGGAAAGTGTGTCGGCGACGATAAACCTTCCCACGGATATATTTGAGACCGTAACGGAAGAAGAAACGGATGAAGACGGGAATGTAACCGGCGTAAGGGAAGTAGCAAAGGCGGATATAGACTTTGTCTCCTCGGCGCTGAAAGAATCCGGCATCATTCAATATGAGTGGCTTTTTAAGCTCTTCTGCAAATTATCGGATGCAGACAAAAAGCTCGATCCGGGTACATATGAACTCAGATCCAATCTGGATTACCGTGCGATCGTCAAAAAAATGCAGGCAGGGTCCGGCGCCGCGGTCACCGTTGATGTGATGATCCCCGAAGGATATACGATGCATCAGATATTTAATTTGTTGGAGGAAAACGGCGTTTCCTCCTATGAGGAACTCATGTATGCCGCTGCCAATTCTTCTTTCAACTACAGTTTTCTGGATCCGGAAAAAGCCGGGGATGCATCCAGACTGGAAGGGTTTCTTTTCCCGGACACTTATCAGTTCTATGTCGGGATGCAGGCCTCAAGTGCGATCAACAAGCTGCTCTCCAACTTCAATGCTAAGATCGATGCAGACATTCAGAAACAGCTGAATGATACCGGCTATTCACTTTCGGATATCGTAACGATCGCATCTCTTATCGAGAAAGAAGCTGCAGTTGATGTTTCGAAGGGAATAGATGAGAGGTCACTTATTTCCTCGGTCATTTATAACAGGCTGAGGACTGACATGACCCTCGGCCTTGAGTCTTCGATTCTGTATATCCATCAGGATTATGAAGGCTCACCGACCGCTGAGATGCTTACAGAGGACAGCCCTTATAACACGAACATTAATCACGGTCTTCCGCCCACCCCTATATGCAATCCCAGTCTGGCAGCGATTCGCGCCGCGCTTAATCCCGAGGCAACGGATTATTATTATTTCTATTATGACGAAGAGACCGGCTCAAGCAGATTCTTTACATACTATAACGATTTTCTGACATTTGTGGAAACCCGGAGAAACAATGACGAAAACGGTTGAGCTTCTTTCACCCGCCGGTGATGCTGAGAGATTGAAAATGGCTGTGGCATACGGGGCGGACGCTGTCTATCTGGCTGGCAAGGAATTCGGCATGAGGGCCGGAGCCGCCAATTTCAGCGATGATGATCTGGAACACGCTGTGCAGTACTGCCATGAGCACGGTGTCAAGGCGTATATCACCTGCAACATACTACCGCATGATTCCGATCTGGTGAGACTGCCCGCTTTTCTCGGTCTGCTTTCCGATATCGGTGCGGATGCCGTTATCATAGCGGATCTGGGGGTTCTCGCATCAGTTAAAAAACATGCTCCTCGTCTGAAGTTCCATATCAGCACACAATTCGGTGCGGTTAACAGCGAAACAGCTAATTATCTGTATTCACTCGGAGCGGATACGATAGTCCTTGCCCGTGAGCTCAATTTGTCAGAGATCAGGCAAATCAGAAGGAACACCCCAGATGACCTCGGCCTTGAGTGTTTTGTGCACGGCGCTATGTGTGTTTCATTTTCGGGCAGGTGCCTTCTCTCAAATTATCTGACCGGAAGAGATTCAAACAGAGGAAACTGCGCGCAGCCGTGCAGATGGAAATACAGATTATTAGAAGAATCCCGTCCGGGCGAATACTTTCCTGTTGTTGAGGATGACGGTACCTATATCTTCAATTCAAAAGATCTCTGCATGATCGAACACATTCCCGAACTGCTGGACGCGGGTGTTACAAGCCTGAAAATAGAGGGAAGAATGAAGTCCTTCTACTATACCGCAGTCACCGCGCAGGCGTACAGAAAAGCGATCGATGCCGCTGTCAGCGGTGTGCCGCTTGATCCGCTTTGGGTGAAGGAAGTGGATATGGTGAGCCACAGACCGTATACGACCGGATTTTATTTCGATGAACCGGAACAGTATTATGCCGATTCATCCTATACTACAGCGGCGAATGTCGTTGCGGTCGTGGAATCCTGTTCTTCCGAAGGGGATGCCGTGCTTTCTCAAAGAAACAAGTTTTTCCGCGGAGATGAGCTGGAGATCGTGATTCCGGGCGGAGTGCCGGTGTCCTTTCGAGCAGATAAGCTTTTTGATGAGAACGGATCATCGATCGAAAGCACACCTCGCGCCATGATGATCATAAAAACGGCACTCCCATGTGCTGTGCCGCCGATGTCTATTATAAGGAAAAGAACTGTACAGTAGGAGTTGTTATGAAAAAATACGGATTGAATGAATTAAGAGAAATGTTCCTGAGCTTTTTTGAAACAAAGGGGCATCTGAGGCTTCCGAGTTTTTCTCTCGTTCCGCAGAACGATAAATCGGTATTGCTGATCAATGCCGGAATGACGCCGATGAAACCCTGGTTCAAAGGGGAGGAGGAGCCGCCGAGACGCAGAGTATGCACCTGTCAGAAATGCATCAGGACCGGTGATATTGAAAATGTCGGACATACTGCGAGGCACGGGACTTATTTTGAGATGCTCGGCAACTTCTCCTTTGGGGATTACTTCAAAAAGGAAGCGATCGAATGGAGCTGGGAGTTTCTCACTTCTCCGGACTGGGTCGGTCTTGATCCGAACAGGCTTTATCCTTCCGTATATAAGGATGACGACGAGGCATGGGATCTCTGGCATGATGACATAGGCATCCCTGCGGAGAAGATCTTCCGCTTCGGCAAGGAGGATAATTTCTGGGAGCATGGTTCCGGTCCGTGCGGACCCTGCTCGGAGATCTACTACGACAGAGGAGTGCAGTTCGGCTGCGGAAAGCCCGACTGCACGGTAGGCTGCGACTGTGACAGATATATAGAAGTCTGGAACAATGTTTTTTCTCAGTTTGATAATGACGGAAAAGGCAATTATACCGAACTGAAGCAGAAGAATATAGATACCGGGATGGGACTGGAGAGGCTTGCAGTCGTCTGTCAGGAAGTAAACTCCCTGTTCGAAGTCGATACTGTAATGAATATCACCAGGAAGGTCAGTGAACTTACCGGCGCTTATTACGGGAAAGACAACAAGTCCGACGTATCTCTGCGGGTGATCACCGATCATATCAGAAGCGCGGTGTTCATGACCTGTGACGGCATTCTGCCCTCAAATGAAGGAAGAGGATATGTGCTCCGCAGACTTCTGCGCCGTGCCGCAAGACACGGAAAGCTCCTCGGCATCAATGAGCCGTTCCTGTATAAGATCGTAGACTCGGTTGTTCATGAGAATGAATGCCAGTATCCGGAGCTCAGAGTAAAGCAGCGCTATATCGAAAACGTGATCGAGTCAGAAGAAAAGAGCTTTTCCACGACCATCGATGCCGGACTCAGGATCTTTTCCGAGCTTCTTGATGAACATAAGAAAAACAATGAGAGCGTATTCTCCGGAAGCGATGCTTTCAAGCTTTATGACACTTACGGTTTTCCTGTCGACCTGACATCGGAAATGTGCAGTGACAACGGGATGACCGTTGATATCGATGCTTTTGAGAAACTGATGGACGAACAGAGGCAGCGGGCGAGAGAAGCAAGGAAAAAGCTCGGCGATCTCGGCTGGGCCGGGATCGAATTCGGCAAACAGATTCCCGATACCGAGTTCTGCGGCTACGCTGAATCGGAAACAGAAGCGGAAGTACTGGCTATCGTTTTCGAAAATGAATTTGTCAGTGAAGTGGTATCCGGGCAGTCTGCCATAATCGTTCTCGATAAAACGGTTCTGTACGCGGAGATGGGCGGTCAGGTCAATGATACAGGCTCTTTGCTGGGACCTGACGCAGTGTTTGCGGTTGAAACCGTCCAGAAGAACAACGGCGGCAAGTATATGCATTACGGGCATGTTGCTTCCGGTCATTTTTCGGTCGGCGATAAAGTGAGAGCCGTATTTGATTCAAAGAGAAGAAGTGCGGTTGCAAGAGCGCATACGGCAACTCATATCCTCCAGAAAGCGCTGACAGAAGTTCTGGGACCCCATATCCATCAGGCCGGTTCACTTGTCGAGCCGGATTACCTTCGCTTTGATTTCTCGCATTTCTCACCTATGAGCGATGATGAGATCAGAGAAACTGAAAACAGAGTCAACAATGCTGTTCTTGCAGATTATACCGTTGACACGGTCGAAATGAGCCTGGAGGAAGCTAAGAAGAGCGGAGCTACCGCTTTGTTCGGAGAAAAATACGGAGCCACTGTCAGAGTCGTGCGTGTTTCGGACTACAGTTCGGAGCTGTGCGGCGGCACGCATGTTTCCAATTCCGCAAAGATCGGCTGTTTTCATATCATCTCGGAAGGATCCGTTGCTTCTGGAGTCAGAAGGATTGTGGCTGTTACCGGAAACAGAGCTTTGGCGCTTTTCCATGAGCAGTCAACTGCACTTAAGAACCTGTCGATTCTGACGAGGACTGCTCCGAATAAGCTTGAGAGCCGTTTTATTCAGCTGGATAACGATCTTAAGGAAGCAAAGCGTATCATCGAGAAGTATAAGGATAAAGAATCATCCGGAGATGCCGGTAAGCTGCTTAAGAATTCGATTACGATCGGACAGGTCAGGCTTGTTACTGCTGAATTTGATTCCGCAGCGATCGAAAATGTGAGAAAGATCGGCGACAATCTCAGAGCCGGAGATGACAGCGTGGTCGCAGTCATGGCTATAAAAAACACAGATAAGGCTGTGCTTCTTTGCGTTTGCGGCAAAAAGGCGGTCGAGGCCGGATTCAATGCCGGAGCGATAATCAGACAGCTGTCCCAGACAGTCGGCGGAAAAGGCGGAGGAAAGCCGGATTCCGCTATGGGCGGAGGTCCGCTGACGGATAAGATCCCGGATGTATTTAAACAAGCTGAGAACATATTAAGAGGAGAAATATAATGAAAGACGATAGCTGCCTGTTCTGCAGGATAATCTCCGGGGAGATCCCGTCGACATCCGTATATGAGGATGAAAATGTGTTTGCCTTTAAGGATATCAATCCCCAGGCTCCCGTTCATATCGTTATCGTACCCAAAGACCATATCAGCTGCGCGGATGATATAAGCAGTACTAATTCATCTGCTGTTGCAGCCTGCTTTGAGGCTATACCTGTGATCGCAAAGGAGCAGGGGCTGACTAACGGATACAGAGTGATCAACAACTGCAAAGAAGACGGCGGCCAGTCGGTCATGCATCTGCATTTTCATCTGATCGGCGGGAAAAAACTGGCTGAAAAAATAGTATAAGAACGATATAAAAGTTGTGAATCCGCTTCCGGGGGATCTATGAGAAAACTTGCTTTCAGTGCAGCTGCCTTTTCAACAGCAGTTATAGTATCGGCATATTTCTTTGTGCCTGTATTATGGCCTTTGATAGCTGGAGCTGTATTTGCCTGTTCTCTTGTATGTTTTCTCATCAGAAAGAGTATCTGCAGGTATTTGCGGGTATTCTTTCTGATGCTTTCCCTCGGGCTTTTCTTTTTCTGTATTTACCGTTTCGCTGCTGCTGGTGTATCTGAAAGATATTCAAAGCAGGAGACTTTTACAGCGGTTGTATCCGATTATCCGGAAACCGGCGATGACTACGCAAAAGTGAATGTCGTTCTTACAGGAAAGGGATCTCGCTGCAGAGCGGTATTATACGATTATTATCATAATACCGGCACGTTGATACCGGGGGACAGAATCCGTTTCGGAGCGGATTTTCGTTCCATGTTTGACAGTGATTCTCCATCGTCCGATGCCAATCTGTCAAAAGGAATCTATCTTTCAGGACGTCTCGCTTCAGAAATAACAATAGAAAAACACGGATATTCCGTACTCTATACTGCAAAGCATCTCAGTCATAAGATCCAGGAAATGATCCCGGATGTTTTCCCGGATGATACTGCTCCTTTCCTAAAGGCACTTATTATCGGCAGAAGAGACGATCTCTACACGGACAATGCGATTTACCCGGCATTACTTCGTTCCGGGTTCATGCATACGGTGGCCATTTCCGGTATGCATATTTCCTTTATTGCGGGATTCTGTCTGCTTGTTTTCGGAAATGATAAAAAAGGATCTGTCATAACGCTGATAATCATATGGCTGTTTGTGTTTATGTCCGGAAACACCCCGTCATCCGCAAGGGCAGGGATCATGCAGACGGTCATGCTTTTTGCGCCCTTTGTAAGAAGAGAGAACGATCCGCTTACATCATTATCTTTTGCGCTGTCTCTGCTTTTGCTTCTGAATCCGTTCTCGGCTAAGAATACAGGACTCCAGCTCTCTTTTGCTGCAGTATTGGGCATTATTCTTTTTTCAGGCCGCATCAACAAAGCGCTGCTTTCTGCAGTTAAAAACGAGAAGCATCTGCTTATCTTCCGCTACCCGGCAGGTATTATTTCTTCCTCCATAGGTGTGATGGCCTTTACGATCCCGCTCAGTGCTGCACATTTCGGATATGTTTCCGTGCTTTCGGTCGTTACGAATGTCCTTGCACTTTGGGCCGTTCCGATTTGCTTCTGCGGTGCCTATATCTGTCTTCTTGTAAACCTGCTGATCCGAAGTCTGGCTGTTTTTCTCGGTCAGATCCTTTCCATCCTGTGCAGGTATATCTTTTCGGTCTGTTCCTTCATTTCGGGGCTTCCGCATGCCGTCATTCCGTATGAAGGGATTATTACGCTGCTGCTCTTCGCCTTGATTTATGTCCTGTTTTTTGTGTTTTTCTTTTCGGATCATTCACCTTTGAAAAAAATGATCCTTCCGTTGTCTTTTTCAATTATTCTTATAGTGTTGTATTTTGTTTATTTCAAACTGTCGGGAGAGCTTTACAAGGCCACTGTTTCGGTAATGGATGTCGGACAGGGGGAATGCGTTACCGTGTTTTCGGACAACAGAGCTGTTGTTGTTGATTGCGGTACCTCAGACTTTTATGTTGATCCCGGTGTTGAATGCGCAGATTATTTATATGTTCGAGGCCAGAAAAATGTTGATGCTCTTTTCCTGACGCATCTGCATTCCGACCATGTAAGCGGTGTCTGCCACCTTATGGAGCTGATCGATGTCAGAAATGTTTTCATTCCGGTCAATGTCGATCTGTCAGATAAGGTTTTTTCCGACATCAGACGTACAGCTTCCCGCACGGGTTCAAAGATCATACTTGTTGACAGGGATTCATCGATCCGCTTGGGAGAGATCGAAGTCTGTCTGTTTCTGTCGGATGATTATTCCGCCGAAAATGAATCCTGCATGTCTGTTAAGGTTTCCACATATGATACGTCTTTCCTCATCACGGGGGACGGAACATATGTCAATGAGCTCCAGCTGTCAGAAAAAGACGGCTTAGGTCCTGTTGATGTCCTTGTAGTGGGTCACCATGGGTCGAACGGATCATCCTGCAGCTATTTCCTTGAAGTTACGGATCCGGATTACTCTGTGATCAGTGTCGGAAAGGGAAACCGCTATGGGCACCCTTCCTCCTATGCACTGGAGAGAATGAAGGAAAAAGGTATTGACATATTCAGAACTGACCTGTGCGGAAGAGTAACGTTCCTTATTGATTGATCGATACGGAGAATAGATATGGCTGATAAAAAGGATCTGTTTGTATATTCGGATGAGAAGAGAAAGCTTCGTTCACAAATCTTATCAAGGCTCTATCTGCTTTACGGTCCGGAGGAGTATCTGAAGGAAGTCTTCACGGAAGACATCCGGAAAGCGGTTATTGCGGATATGGATGACGGTTTTTCCTATAAAAAATTCTGTGACACAGATTTCGGCGTCACAGAAATAATCGAGGCAGTAAACGCGTTTCCTTTTCTATCCGATCATACACTTGTTGAGATCCATGATTTCGACCTGAACAAATATGGAGAGCAGCTTTATTCTTTAATCATTGATATTCCGGATTACTGTACCGTTGTGTTTGTTCAAAACAGTGAATATACACCGGACTTCCGCCTGAGATCAAATAAATATATCCGGGAACACTATGCAGTCTTCAATATCTCCGTTCAAAGTCAGAGTGATCTGAAACACTGGATAATCAGACGATTTGCTGCCGAAGGGAAAACGATCGATAACGAAGCCGCCGAACAGCTGATCTTTGTTTCGGGCAGCTCCATGAACGGTCTGATCCCCGAAATCATAAAGATCGCTTCCGCCGTTAAAGCGGAAACGGTCCGTTCGGATGATGTTGTGAAATATGCGCATCATCTCCCGGAGGCGGATGTGTTTGAGATGGTGGAATGTCTTTCACAAGGGAAAAAGCATGCTGCAGTTAGAATGCTGGCTGAACTTCTCGATTCAAAATCCGCTGATCCCATCCAACTCCTGTCGATACTCTCATCACAGTATAAAAGACTGTATGCAGCAAAGACAGCCAGAAAAGAAAACAGGGGATATGAATGGCTGGCAGCGTCCGAAGTCGTCAGGCAGGACCAGCTATGGCTAGCAAAGAAGCTTTTCAATATGCGTATAAACTATTCCAGCGAGCAGCTTGAAAAGATCATCTGCATATTGTCTGATGCAGATTACAGCATGAAGACGGGAAAAGGCGATAACAACGATATTCTGAAAGAGGCGTTTATCTTCCTGACTGGAGAGGTGTCAAATGCTGAGGATCGATGAGGTGATCGTGGTTGAAGGAAAATATGACAGGATCAAGCTCAGCCGATTCCTGGATGCAACGATCCTTGAAACATCCGGATTCGGTATTTTCCATGATTCCTCATTAAGAGAATTGCTTGCTGAAGCAGCAAAGAAAAGGGGACTTGTCGTTCTGACCGATTCGGATAATGCGGGATTCCAGATCAGAAGATATCTGCGTTCCTTTATTGATGATTCTTTGATAAAGAACGTATATGTGCCGGTCGAATACGGGAAAGAAAAGAGAAAAAAGACGGCATCGTCATCCGGCATACTCGGCGTTGAAGGACTCCGCGAGGAGACGATTATCAAAGCTCTTTTGGATTCGGGCGTATCCGTATTAACAGAGCCAAAAGACAGCAAAGACAGATTAAGCGTTCTGGATCTGTACAGGCTGGGACTGTCCGGAAGAAATAACAGCAGAAAGAAACTCAATATTATTCTTAAACATCTCGGACTTCCCGAGCAGCTTTCCACGAAAGAGGTTCTGGAGGCAGTCAGCCTGCTGAAGACAAAGGACGGATTCATCTCGTTCTGCGAGGAGCATGCAGGCGAACTGTCTGCGATGGATTGACATAATCCTTGCGCTGATGTATGATAAGTGAAAATCTGCCCACGTAGCTCAGCAGGATAGAGCGGCCGCCTCCTAAGCGGCAGGTCAGAGGTTCGAATCCCCCCGTGGGTGCCAAAAAGCAAGTCCTAAGACTTGCTTTTTTCTTAGCAGATCATTTGTATGATTCGGGATCATAGATGTGCTGCATCGATGTTTCGGACTGCTCCATCAGTTCGATTGCAGTCCCGTCCGGATCAAATACCCAGCATATCATGCATCCGTCTCCGCCGACCATATAACCGTCCGGAGAGGTGACGGGTTTGCTTTTGTCTCCATCGTACCAGAGCTCCAGACCTCTTGAAAGAAGCACTTCGATCATGTTTTTGATATTCGGAGTCTCAAGAGCGAAATGCCATATGGTCTGATCATAATAGTATTTTGTCGACTCGGGATGGGGATGGGGATTGTCGCCCTTTACAGGCTGGATCTCAAGGTATTGTCCGTTCGCGATCTTCATATAGTAATTCCAGGGAACTCCGCCGTCTTCACCCATTTTAAAAATGAGCCTGAATCCGAGTTTTTCATAAAAATCGATCGTTTTGTCTATGTCATTTGAGTAAATCGTCACGTGAAACAATGATTTGAACAGATCCATGTTCCTACCTCTGTCTAAGATGTTTGGATTTTATAGAAATTGTATCATCTGATCACGGTTTGTTCAAGCTGTCGAAATGTGTTTAAGGAGATTCGATGAAAAGAATACTTGCTGTTTTTCTCACTGTAATACTGATTACTGTTCTGTTCGGCTGTGCGGGGCTTTCTGCTTCCGTTGACGGGGACCAGACTTCCCCGGCCAATGATCCGGCAGGCGCGTTAACTGCGAACGGACCGGGTGATCAGGGGTCGGGAGAGGATACCGGGAACGGAAACGCACTGCCGGATGAGACGGGAAACGGACAGATCATTATAAAAGTAGAGAATACCGAAATAGAGTATTTTTATGCTCCTGACCAGTCCGGTAATCTTATACTGTCTTATATCTGCGAGAAGCCCGTGGTGGAAATCGAGAACAATGAATATGCTTCGGACATGATCAACAATTATTTCAATGATCTGGATGAAGAATACCATACCGGTGAAAACCGAGGTTTAGGCAATGAATTCTGTCCGGGAAAAAACCAGATGCTTCAGATGGCAACGGATAATTATCAGTATTATGTGTATTCCGGGGCGGATCTGACGCTGGAACTCGTCTTCTCCCACTATGTTGACATCGTCAGATGCGATATGCAGGTTATCAGTTTTGTTTTTACAGACTATATCTTTGACGGAACCGGAAATGGGGTGTTCTATAAATACGCACGGTCCTTTGATTCGTTTTCCGGGAAACTGCTGGATCTGCCGGAGCATAAGGATTTTGCAAAGATCAGAAAAATCGTCAACGGTACAATTGCCGATTATGCTGAACTTTCCTATGAGAAAGGCTGCTGTTATTTTGACAGGGAAGGACTGTCGTTTCTTGTCCGTTCAGATGTCGCTAGTGAAGACGGGTCCCTGTATAAAACGGTCACTGTCCCTTATTCCGCTTTCAGGGAACTGGATGCTTCGTTCTTCACGGAACCCGGACAATTCCTGCCCGGAAGTGTCAGGATCAGCGCTTCCGCAGCTGATCACAGCGATAAAGTCATAATAGACAGAGTTGACGTCAATGCAGATGGCCAGCAGTATTTTCTGATCGTTGAAGGCACAGTATATGATTTCAAGCTTGTCGGCGTACAGTATTCCAACTATGATGAAGTCTTCTACAGTAATAACCTGTACTGGATGACGAATTTCCTGTCTGACTGCAAGCTACAGCTCTCGCTTGTGATTCCGGAAGGTATGCCGGATGTGATGATCTGTTATACATCTGAAGGTCATGAATACAGTAAATTCATCTCACAGAGCGGTCTGGACGGGACAGTGCTGCTCGTGGATGATTCCATCAGTGCGTTAGGTTAAAAAAACTGTTGACTTTAATGGTATTAGATGATATTCTATTCAAGCCGCATTGAAAAGGTTTAAGTCTTTACAGCACCTTTAGAGCGAGTCCTGATTATGAAAGGGGTATAATTTGTGAAGAATGCAGTCGTAGTATCGGGCGGAAAACAGTACCGCGTCTCCGAGGGTGATGTGATATATGTTGAGAAGCTTGATGTTGCCGCAGGTGAGAACGTCAAGTTCGATCAGGTTCTGTCTGTCATTGACGGAGATATCGTCAAGATCGGTACTCCCAATGTCGAAGGGGCTACTGTTTCGGCCAATGTCGTGAAAAACGGCAAGAGTCCCAAGATCCGCGTTTATAAGATGAAACCGAAAAAAGGTTACCGCAGGACGCAGGGCCACAGACAGCCGTACACGAAGGTCCAGATCGAATCGATCAATTATTGATTTCCACAACTGAATTTGACAATTGGAGGTGTAAGTTTAATGGCACATAAAAAGGGAATGGGTTCTACCAAGAACGGACGTGACAGTGAATCTAAACGTCTTGGCACCAAAAGGGCTGACGGACAGTTTGTCCTTGCCGGAAACATCCTTGTCAGACAGCGTGGAACGAAGATCCATCCGGGAACAAATGTCGGTAAAGGGAAAGACGATACCCTGTTTGCCCTCGTTGATGGTAAAGTGAAGTTTGAACGCCTGGGCAAGGACCGTAAAAAGGTCTCTGTTTACGAAGAGATAGCTCAGTAATCGGACGGAAGCCGGACATAAGTCCGGCTTCGTATTTTTATTCGGAGGTGTATTATGAGCTCCGGCTTTGTTGATAAAGCAAGGATCACGATAAAAAGCGGGAACGGCGGAAACGGCGCTGTTGCTTTTCATCGTGAAAAATATGTCGCTTCAGGCGGACCCGACGGAGGGGACGGCGGAAACGGCGGAGATGTTGTGTTTGTTCCGGATGATAGTTTGACAACTCTGCTTGATTTCCGGTACAAAAGGAAATATGTCGCCGAAAACGGCGAGGACGGACAGGGAAAAAGATGCTCCGGCAAAGACGGCAGATCCCTGTATATCAAAGTTCCGAGAGGAACTGTCATAAGAGACTATGAGTCGGGCAGCATCATGCATGATATGTCCGACGGCATCTGCTGGACTGCGGCGAAAGGAGGACGAGGCGGATGGGGGAATATCCATTTTGCCACGCCTGCAAGGCAGACTCCCAGATTTGCCAAACCGGGACTTCCCGGCGAGTCTTTTGATATCGTTCTTGAGCTGAAACTGCTAGCGGATGTCGGATTGATCGGGTTTCCGAACGTAGGAAAGTCCACGTTTCTGTCCGTAGTAAGTAAAGCGCATCCGAAGATCGCCAACTATCATTTCACAACGCTGTTCCCGAATCTGGGCGTCGTTTATGTTAATGACGGGAACTCGTTCGTTCTTGCCGATATTCCCGGAATTATCGAAGGTGCTTCCTCCGGCGCTGGTCTTGGGACAGAGTTTCTGAGACATATAGAGCGGTGCAGACTGTTTGTCCACATTATCGATGTTTCCGGTTCGGAAGGGAGAGATCCGCTGGATGATTACAGGAAGATCAACGATGAACTTAGAAAACATGATGAGAAGCTCATGGACAGACCACAGATTGTTGTTGCGAATAAAGCTGATCTGATCTCGGAAGATGACACTGCGGTGGATCAACTCAGATCGGAAGCGGAAAAAGACGGTTATCCTTTTTTCCTCTGCAGCGCGGTCTCCCATTCAGGAATAAAGCCGGTCATCGATAAATGCTATGAGATGCTCTCCTGCATCCCCGTTCCCGGACCATATGAAGCTGATTATGTTCCGAAGCTTCCGACAGGCGGATCTGCTGAAGATCTTCAGATCACAGAGAATGACGGAGTCTGGATCATTGAAGGGGATTGGATCAGAAAGCTGATCGCAAGGATCAATTTCAGCGATTATGAAAGCCGTATGTATTTTGACAGACTCCTCCGGGAATCAGGGGTCTTTGCAAGACTTGAGAACATGGGCATACGTGACGAAGACACGGTCAGTATATATGATTTAACATTTGACTATAAAGAATAGAGAGATTATAGTTAATTCGTAACATCGGGATCCCGCTTTTAAGAGGAGCAGAGTGATGGGAAAGCATGTCACAAAGAAGAACAGTTCAATTGGCAGGAAGATCAAAGAATCGGTCGCCATTATCTCTGAATACGATAAACACAGGGAGATCACGCTGTCGGATTATATCAAGCTCGCTGCCGCTGCCGCGATTCTGATAATCGTAAGCTTTTTCAAAGTCAGCGGTATTGTTGAGCTCCTTGCTTATCTGATCCCGTTCTTTCTCGTTTCGTATGATGTTTTCTTTTCTGCGATCCGCAAGATCAATTCGGGCAGATTTCCTTCTGATGAAGCGCTTGTGTTAGGCTGCTCAATTTTGTGTTTTGCAATCGGAAG
Organism: Oscillospiraceae bacterium; assembly: GCA_017434755.1. Taxonomy (GTDB): domain Bacteria; phylum Bacillota; class Clostridia; order Oscillospirales; family Oscillospiraceae; genus Limivicinus. The sequence goes on from JAFRER010000003.1 coordinate 166,553, forward strand.
CTATACGGAAGCAGTCGCTGTCGTTATTGCCTATAAGATAAGCCTCATCCTTGAAGATGCTATCGAAAAGAAGCTCAAACAGACGGACGGGCGATTAAATGTCGGCAATCCGGTTGAATGTATGATTCATACTCCGGAGGGTGGGATCCGATTTGATTCCGCCGATCTCAGGATCGATGATATTGTATCGGTCGGGAATGATGATCCGGTCCCACTCGATGGAATGATAGAAAGCGGAAGAGGAGCATTTGAGTATACTGCCCTGACCGGCGAGGATTCTTCCGTTATCCTCAGACCGGACGATTACGTGGCTGAAGGATGCATAAACAGATCCGGAAACCCCGCTACCATACGGATCACGGCGGAAGTGCAGGAATCCACGGGACATGTCTTGAGGGAACGCATCCGGTCTTCTTCAGAAGAAAGCTCTGATCTTGAAAGGCTTGTATATAATGTGCTGAAGTATTTCAGCATATTCTCCGTACCTGCGGCAGTAATCATTGCGCTCATTCCCGGCATCATAACGGATATGTGGTTCGACTGGATCAGCAGAGCCGTGATCATACTGTTTATATCACAGATCAGGATCATTAAGAAGATCATCCTCTATCTTTTCAGATCCGGGATCATCCGTTCTGCTTTCAAGGGCATCTATATTATGAACAATAAGGTGCTGGAAAGGATAAGCCGATCAGAAACCTTCGTGTTTGAAAAATCCGGGGTGATCACGGAAGGCGAATATGTGATCAAAAATGTCTACCCCTCAGAGATAAGTGAGACAGAGCTGCTCCATATAGCCGCAAAAGCGGAGAGCCTTTCCGGGCATCCCCTTGCAAAAGCCTTGTTGAGAACAGTCGATAGCGGTGACCTGAAAAAGTATTCCATCGACCGGTTCGAAGAGTATCCCGGAAGAGGAGTAAGTGCCTTCATAAACGGGAAAAAAGTATATGCCGGAAAGTATTCGTTTGTTTCCGCTTTCTGCGATGCGCACACTTATTCCGACAGTGCAGGAACAAATATCCATGTTTGTATAGACGGGAAGTATTCGGGTCTGATCACCTTCAGTGACCGTGTTAAGGAAGGCGCTTTCGATGCATTGGAAAAGCTTAGATCCGGTCGGACGGCAAAACTCGTTATGCTGACGGGCGATTCTGCAGTCAGTTCAAGAAAAATGGCTGCGTCGCTGAACTTTGATATGATCAAGGCTGAAACAACACCGGAAGATAAAAAGAACTCGCTGGATTACCTTATTAAAAACAAAAACAAGGGAACGTGGGTGACCTTTGTCGGAAACAACAGGACCGAAGATGAGATCTATGAAAGCGCGGATGTGGCTGTCAGTTATGTTTCATTAAAGGACTTCCCGCTGATTAAGGATTCTGCAGACGTTCTGATCTTCAGCAGAAGCATCGGTAAAATAGCAGATACCGTTAAGCTGTCCGATGCAGTGATTGGCAGTGTTAAACTGTCGACCGTGCTTATCGCGTCGATCAAGGCGCTGGTGCTGCTGTTTGGCATTACGGGCTTATTGCCTGTTTTGGCGGCTGTCATTACCGACGCTGTTGTTAGCGTAATGGTCACTGTTTATATGCTGTATATCCGGAAATAAAAAAACGAAAGCTGTAAGTAGCTTTCGTTATTTTATTATTCCGATCAGTCTTTGAAGTCCGGGATGAATGAGTCCGAAATGTTCATTTCATGCAGGCGGACCTTCATCTGGCTTATTTTTTTATTATACATCGCCGTCCGCAGTTCATCATCCTGTACGAATCTGTAATAGGCGGAACAGAATGATTCAAACATGGCTCTGTTCCGGGGGTTAAGGCTTTTTATACTCGTTGCAAAGGAAATCAGGGCTCCTGCGAAGAATGCGATTATATAGTAATAATGTTTTCTGCAGAGAAAGATCACGACAGCTGCTATTACAATGCATACAGCTAATGAAGCGAATACGGAAACGCCTGTATACTTTCTGGCGTTCGGACTTATCAGGTCTTCGTTTACAGACCTCATCTTTTTGAGAGTCGGGTAGGCGGTCGTAAAGTTATAGATGAATTGTCTGAAGAATAAATAGTACCAGAGCCATCCCACAAAAAGAATAAAAGCTCCGAGCATGATCTTTACTGGAAGAGACGAAGCAGCCATAGTATAACCTCCGGACGGTTTAAAACTGTTTTGGATTATAATATACTTTTCCTTCTAATGCAAGAATGCTTGCATTCTTTATAGCGCGTGACACTTTATTTTTGCATATTTATATGGTATTATACATAACACATTTACAAGGAGATTTATGCCTTATGTCAGATAAATACATTTCCATACCGCACGAGTCGGGCAGCGTGAATATTTCGGAAGATGTGATTGTCAGTCTTGTTCAGAATGCGGTGAATGAGGTGGATGGAGTCGCGGGCTTTGCATATACTGCCGGGAATGAGCTCGCGGAACTGATCGGCCTAAAAACAGTTCAGAAGGGCATCAAAGTCCAGTTCGATGAAACAAGGATCATTGTTGATGCGATCATAACCGTGAAATATGGTGAGAATATTGTGAAAGTAGCACAGGATGTTCAGAACAGAGTAAGTGCCCTTATCGTTTCCACGACCGGGATCGATGATGCGCAGATCAATATCCATGTTTCCGGTATCTCGTTTGCTAAATAATTGATGCTATGACCAGGACCATTGCCAGACAGATAGCTGTCAGGATCTGCTATTCGGCGGACTTCCTGAAAGAAGATCCGGATATACTGCTGAATGATTTTTTTTCGCCGGATCATTACAGTTCACTTTCCGATTCCGATGCGGTTTATAATGAATCACCGGATGACATTCAGATGGAGTATATAACGAATCTCCTCCGAAACGTGTATCTGCATGCCGAAGAAATAGACGACAGGATAGCTTCTTTTTCTGAAAAAAGAAAACTCGAGAGGATACCCAGGACAGCTTTGGCCGTGCTCCGGTGCGCGGTTTGTGAGCTGCTTTATTTTGAAGATATTCCGGCCTCCGTCACCATCAATGAAGCTGTTGAGATTGCAAAGACTTTTGACAGTCCCGAGACAGTAGCATTTATAAACGGTCTTCTGGGCTCTGTTTACAGATCGCTCTCAGAACTCCCATGAGTACGGAGTCCAATGCTTTTACCGTCAGTTCTTTAAATGCATACATAAAGGGTTGTTTCGACACGGATGAGAATCTGCAGTCTGTATTTGTAAAAGGAGAGATATCCAACTATAAATACCATTCTTCCGGACATCATTATTTCTCTTTAAAGGATCCCGACAGCTCGCTTCGATGTGTTCTGTTTAAAAACAACGCTTTCGGGCTTCGGTTCAGACCGGAAAACGGGCTGAAAGTGATCCTGTACGGCAGAGTATCGGTTTATACCCGGGACGGTTCCTATCAGTTCTACTGTCAGAAAATGATCCCGGACGGCACAGGCGATCTTCAGATAGCCTTTGAACAGCTTAAGAACAGACTGAACAATGAGGGACTGTTTGACTATAAGCATAAAAAACTGCTTCCGGAATATCCGGGCAGGATCGCTGTGATCACTTCCCGGACAGGTGCGGTCGTTCATGATATACTCAACATTCTGAATAAAAGATGGCCTCTCGCTGCCGTTCTTGTCGTTCCGGTGAGTGTTCAGGGACAGGATGCACCGTCGGATATATCTTCTGCTATCCGGTATGTTAATCAGCATTCTCTTGCGGATCTGATCATTACCGGCAGAGGCGGAGGATCGATCGAAGATCTTTGGGCATTCAACACGGAAGAAGTCTGTAAAGCGATTTATGATTCAGCTGTCCCGGTCATCACGGCAGTCGGCCATGAACCGGATGTAACCTTATCCGATTATGTATCCGATCTGAGGGCGTCTACGCCTTCCAATGCGGCAGAACTTGCAGTACCGGATATGGATGAGATGCGGGAGAGACTGACTGCAGTCAGATCCCGATTATGCTTATATTCCGGGAAAAAACTCTCAGAGTGCAGGCGCGGACTTGATCGATTATGCAGAGGGACTGTATTCTCTCATCCTGCGTCATTATATCAGGATTACAGGCAGAATCTGGATCAAATCTATGATGCTATGATCAGTCACGTATCTGATTATATTAAAGAGAAGAAGAGTATTGTATGCATTGCGGATGGCAGGATAAAGGCATTAAACCCCATGGGCGTTCTTGCCAGAGGTTATTCTGTTGCTTTAAAGGACGGCAAAGCAGTCTCTTCTTTGAGCCAGCTGCATGAAAAAGATATCATCAGCCTGCTGTTATGCGACGGCAGTGCTGAATGCGAAGTAAAAAGGACCAGTCAATCGGAGCAGTAAAATGGAAAAAGAAATCTCATTTGAAGACGGTATCAGACGGATCGAGGAAATACTGGAAAAGCTTGAAAACGGGAATTCCGGACTTGCAGAGACCCTTTCTCTGTATGAAGAAGGAATGCTCCTGCTGAACCGGTGCAATTCCATGCTTGAATATGCCGAACAGAAAGTTGAGATCCTCAAGAGCTCTTTTGAGGAAAACCCGATCACAGCTTCTTTTTCCGGAGAGAACGTAAATGAAGATCAGTGAATACAGTTCCCTGATCAACGATAAACTGAAGCACGCTATCAGTTTAAATAACGTAAGATACAAAGGTCTGTTCGACGCTATGACGTACAGTCTGAATGCAGGCGGGAAAAGGATAAGACCTGTTCTTACGCTGGAATTCTGCAGGATCTCAGGCGGAGAGTTCAATCAGGCAATTCCAGTCGCATGTGCAGTTGAGATGCTCCATACCTACAGTCTTATCCATGATGATCTTCCCTGTATGGACAATGATGATCTGAGGAGAGGAAGGCCGACGAATCATATCGTTTTCGGAGAGTGCAATGCGCTTCTTGCCGGTGATGCTCTTTTGACGGAGTCTTTCTATCAGATAGCATCCAGTTCTCTAAAGGATTCCGTTAAAAACGGCTGCATCCGTGTTTTATCGGAAGCTGCAGGATTGAACGGTATGTGCGGTGGACAGTATCTTGATACCAATTACAGTGAAAGCTTTAATGAGAACGATATAATCACGATCAACATGCTTAAAACCGGAGCACTTCTGAAAGCATCATGCGTATTGGGCGTCATATGCGCGGAGGGTTCTGAGAGCCAGATCGAAGCTGCTTCCTTATTCGGAGATAATATCGGGCGGGCGTTTCAGATCAGAGACGATGTACTCGATGTGATCGGAAGCAGGGAAGTGCTCGGCAAGTCTGTAGGATCGGATAATAAGGAAATGAAGATCAATTATATGACACTCTACGGAGAGGAATACTGCATAAAACTGATCGAAGAGTATACTTCCAGGGCGAAAGATGCCTTGCTGCCCTGTTTTTCGGATACCGCGTTTCTGTTTGACCTGGCTGATTCATTAATTACCAGAAATAATTGAGGAAGATGATTCGTTTTGGAAATACTTGATAAGCTTTCATCCAATGAAGATCTGCGTAAGCTTTCAAAGAATGAGATAAGCCTTTTATGCAGCGAGATCCGTGATACTGTTATCGAAACCGTATCACGAAACGGCGGACATCTGTCTTCAAATCTCGGTGCTGTTGAATTGACCGTTGCTCTTCACAGGGTATTTGATCCCGAAAAGGATAGGATTGTATTTGATGTCGGTCATCAGGCATATGCGCATAAGCTGTTGACAGGAAGGCTTTCTGTATTTAATTCTCTTCGAAAAACGGACGGGATCTCCGGTTTTCCCAATCCTAATGAGAGTGATGCGGATGCTTTTATTTCCGGTCATGCGTCAAATTCTGTTTCGGTGGCGCTCGGGATGGCAAGAGCAAGGACTCTTCTGCATGAAGACTATGATGTTGTTGCAGTGATCGGTGACGGCGCGCTTACCGGCGGACTTGCTTATGAGGGGCTGGTCAATGCTTCACAAAGCAGAGAACCGATCGTTATAGTTATAAATGATAATAATATGTCTATCGGCAATAATGTCGGAGGCATGGCCATTATTCTGCAAAAGCTCAGGATCAATATGGATTACCTTTCCTTTAAATCCTGGCTGAAGGAAAACATTTTTAAAACCGGATCTCTGTACAGACTCATCCATTCATCAAAGGAAAAGATCAAAGCCGCTCTTCTGCCGAACAACATATTTACGGATCTAGGATTTGAATATCTCGGTCCGATCGACGGGCATGATGTCGTTCTCATGGAACAGGTTTTCCGGCATGCAAATGAGATGAGAAAGCCTGTTATTGTCCATGTTATGACTAAAAAGGGAAAAGGCTGCCGATTTGCCGAGGATAATCCGGATATATACCACGGAACGGGCCCGTTTGATCCCAAAACAGGAGAAGTGTTCAGCCAGCGGACATCCTGCTCCGATGTTTTCGGAGAGTATATCTGTGAACTGGCTAAAGACAATAAGCGAATTGCAGCTATCACCGCAGCTATGTCCTCCGGGACCGGACTGGATACATTCAAAAGGCGCTTCCCGGACAGGTTTTTCGATGTCGGTATTGCGGAAGGGCATGCCGTCACGTTTGCCGCCGGCCTTGCCAAACAGGGCATGGTTCCCGTTTTTGCGGTTTATTCCAGTTTCCTTCAGAGAAGTCTCGACATGCTGATCCATGATGTATCGCTGCTCAATCTGCATGTGGTTATCTGCGTTGAGCGCGCAGGGATCGTCGGACAGGATGGGATGACACATCACGGCGTGTTCGATATTGCTTTTTTAAGCCTGATCCCCAATATTACGATTCTTGCACCTGCCTCTTTTTCGGAATTACGGGATATGCTTCGCTTTGCCGTTGATGAAGTATATGGACCGGTAGCCATCCGTATCCCCAAAGATGGGGAAGGCCCGTATGCGGAAAGCCATCTGAATGAAGAGCAGTTGATCCGCTCCGGTTCAGATATCACGCTTGTCGGATATGGCACGGAAGTCAATGAATTGATAAAGGCAGCGGATATCCTGTCCGGATACGGTATTTCTTCGGAAATAATCAAACTCGGCATCTTAAAACCGAACCGATTCAAGAAGACGATCGATTCTGTCAGCAGGACCGGAGTTCTTCTTATGGCGGAGGAGGTATGCGGAGAATCCTGCATTGGATCCAGGATCCTGGAAAAAGCGGAAGAATCCGGTATATCGCTCCGGGCATCTTCGCTTATCAATCTCGGAGACGGGATTGTCCCTCACGGCGATCCCTGCGAGCTTCGTATGAGGTACCGGCTTGATGCGGCGTCCATAGCAAAGGAAGCCATGAAGATAGATAAGGAGCACAATGGCCAGGAAGAGACTTGATCAGCTCATGTTTGAACGATCTCTAGCTGAAAGCCGGGAAAAGGCAAAGGCGCTTATCATGGAAGGGATCGTGTATGTAAACGGAGAGAAAGAGAATAAGGCAGGCACGCAGATCCCGGAGGACAGCGTTATAGAGGTCAGAGGGAATCCTATGCCTTACGTGAGCAGGGGAGGTCTCAAGCTTGAGAAGGCACTTGTTTCCTTTCAGGTTGATCCTTCTGACAGGATATGCCTCGACTGCGGAGCATCAACCGGCGGGTTTACCGATGTGCTGCTTCAAAACGGAGCAAAGCTCGTTTATGCGGTCGATGTCGGATATGGGCAGCTGGCTTGGAAGCTCAGGAATGATCCCCGTGTGATCAATCTTGAGCGTACGAATGCGAGATATATAGACAGGGATGTAATACCGGAGCCTATTGAAATGGCTGTCATAGATGTTTCCTTTATTTCACTGAAACTCCTTCTTCCGGCTGTCTCAGCTCTTCTGGCTGAAAATGCGGAGATCATCTGCCTGATCAAGCCGCAGTTTGAGGCGGGCAAAGAAAAGGTCGGAAAGAAAGGCGTAGTCAGGGACAAAGAAACGCATGCAGCTGTTATCCGGGATATACTTGAATATGTTCCGACCCTTGGAATGTATCCTGCTGGTCTGGATTATTCACCGATTAAGGGCCCTGAGGGAAATATAGAGTTCCTCTGTTATCTTCGCAATTCTTTCGTTGATTATAAACCGGACATCGATACGGTAGTAGACAGGTCACATTATGAGCTGTGATAGGAATGATGATATGATTGCATTGTGCCCGAATCCATATCGAGATATCAGACTGGATTATACAAGAGAGGTCATGCAGATCCTCAATAAGGAAGGTTTTGCAACCTGTATCTGCCCTGTTTTCGCCGATCCCGGAGAGAAGGTCCTGCCGGACGATCTTGTATACAGTCCATTGAAAGATGCTGCAGGATGTTCCCTTGCCGTCGTTATAGGCGGGGACGGGACCATTCTTGCGGTTGCCAGAGAACTGATCGATTCCGCGATGCCTTTATTCGGGATCAATCTCGGTACGAAAGGATTTCTTTGCACGACGGATCCGAGTGAACCGGACTGTGCGGAACTGCTGATACGTGCGGCAAAAAAAGATCTTCTGATGTGCAGCAGAATGATGCTGGATGTTGAAGTCTTCCGGGATGAACAATGCATCTTTTCCAACTATGCGCTCAACGATGCCGTCTTACGCGGATATATAGACTGTATACAGACGGATATCTACATCAATGATGTAATGATAAAATCCTATTTCGGCGACGGCGTGATCCTCTCCACACCATCCGGTTCCACGGGATACTCGATGTCTGCCGGTGGACCTATCGTCGAACCGTCTGCCAATAATTATATTATCACTCCCATATGCGCGCATTCTTTATCTGCCAGGAGCTTTGTTCTTACGACGAAGAAACAGATAAAGGTCATTGTGGAGAGACTTCATGGCAGAAGAGCGTACATCTCCGTTGACGGAGGAGATCCGATGGAACTGATGAACGGAGACTGTATCAGGATACGCAAATCCGATAAGTACTTTCACATTCTGGAACGGGACAGTTTTTCCTATTTCGAGAATATTTCCAATAAACTATATTAAGACAGGGTGATTGCTTGTGAAATCCGGAAGACAGGATGCAATTAAAAAGATCATATCCGAAAACGAGATCGAAACGCAGAACCAGCTCCTTGAAGAGCTGGAGAAGATCGGCATCAGGACCACTCAGGCCACGCTATCGAGGGATATAAAAAACCTTCAGCTTACAAAATCCATTAACAGCAACAACAAGTATGTCTATATCCTCTCTCCGAAAAAAGATGACGCATCGCTGAGCCGCCTGATGAAGATATTCAGAGAATGTGTCATCTCGTATGATAACGCGCAGAACATCATTGTTATCAAGACCCTTCCCGGATTGGCCGGAGCTGCCTGTTCCGCTTTCGACAACATGAATGTTCAGAAACTCGTAGGATCCATTGCCGGAGATGATACCGCTTTTCTTCTTTTTAAAGACACGGAAAGCGCTGATGAATTCTTGAATAAGATCAATTCGATTCTTTGATCCAGGGAAATGTGATATGCTTGAAATATTACATATCGAAAATGTTGCCGTCATAGAAAGTGCGGATATAGAGTTCTCGCATGGTTTGAATGTTCTGACCGGAGAAACAGGTGCCGGCAAATCGATCGTGATCGATTCGATCGGTGCCGTGACGGGATCAAAGCTTTCCAGAGAAATCATCCGGAAAGGCTGTGATGCAGCAACTGTTTCCGCATCGTTCAGTTTGTCTCCTGAAGCCGCTGAATGGCTTGATCAGAATGATTATGCAAGCGACGATGAACTGCTCATTTCCCGGAAGATCACATCCGACGGAAGAAACTCCTGCAGGATCAATGGCAGACCGGCTTCCGTTTCCCAATTGAAGGATCTGTCTAACTGTCTGATAGACATACACGGGCAGAATGATGGAAGACTGCTCCTGGATGAAAGATCGCATCTGAATTATCTGGATTCCTTTGGAGGCTTCACGGAACTCCTTGAACAGTACAGGTGCGTTTATGCTGAGTACGGCCGGCTGACGGAGGAGATCGAAGCCTTACAGGTTGATGATCTGGAAAAAAGCAGACTATCCGATTCGCTCTCTTTTGCCATAGATGAGCTTGAAGCTGCGCAGATCAGTCCGGGAGAATATGACAGCCTTCTTTCAAAAAGGGATCTGCTTCGGAATTCCGAGAAATTGACGGAGAACATTCAACTTGCACTGGAAACGCTTGACGGGGAATCAGACACGAATGTTTCCTCTTTGATTCGTGACTGTTCTTATTATCTGGATAAAGCCGCCTCGATCAGCAATGACCTTTCTGTTTGTTCCGATAAACTTGGCGAGGCCTCCTTCCTTATTTCCGATATTACGGAGACGCTGAGAGATTATATCGATGCTCTGGATTTTTCCGAAGAGCAGTATAATGCACTAGAGATGCGTATTTCGCAGCTCAGCCGGTTATTCAGAAAGTATAACCGTGATGAGGATGATCTGATCTCTTATCTGGATGAATGCCATGATAAGCTCGATAAGATCCGCTATTCGGATGTTCTTCTTGAAAAATACCGTGCTGAACGGGATGATACAGCCGGGAAATGTCTGTCAATGGCAGAGAAGCTTTCAGAAGCACGAAAAACGGCTGCCGGCATTCTTCAGAAAAAAATCGAGGAACAGCTGAAGGATCTGAATATGCCGTCTGTAAGGTTCTATGTGGACTTTTCCGCGGTGGAAAAAGAAAACGGCTTTGATAAGGACGGTATCGACAGGGTACGGTTTCTGATGTCTGCTAATGCAGGTGAGGATCCCGGAAAGATCAGCCGGATCGCCTCCGGAGGAGAACTGAGCCGGATCATGCTCGCTTTGAAAAATGTGTTTTCCGAGAAGGATCCGGTTCCAACTCTGATCTTTGATGAGATAGATTCCGGCGTTTCCGGTATAGCCGGGCAGAAAGTTGCTGAGAAATTGTATAATGTAGCCATATCGAAGCAGGTGCTTTGTGTTTCGCATCTTCCGCAGATAGCGGCCATGGCGGATCAGCAGTTTCTGATAGAAAAATCAGAAAAAGACGGCAGAACATATACTTCTGTTGAGCCACTGGATTTTGAGGGCAGAAAACATGAACTGGCAAGGCTTTACGGAGGAGAACATATTACCGCCACAACGGTCAGGAGCGCAGAAGAACAGCTCGGATCCGCTCAGGCGTATAAGAATTCAATAGGACAAATGATCATCGGAGGGTTTTAAGAATGGGATTATATGAAGAACTTGTTGCCAGAGGACTTATCGCCCAGGTAACGAATGAAGAAGAGATAAGAGAACTTGTCAATAACGGAAAGGCAACATTCTATATCGGATTCGACTGCACGGCTGACAGCCTGACGGCAGGCCATTTTATGGCTCTTACGCTTATGAAAAGGCTTCAGATGGCAGGGAATAGACCGATCGCTCTTATTGGCGGCGGAACCACAATGATCGGGGATCCTTCCGGCAGGACCGATATGCGGAAAATGCTGACGAAGGAAGATATCGACCATAACGCCGAGTGCTTCAAGCGTCAGATGGAGAGATTCATCGACTTTTCCGACGGAAAGGCGCTGATGATCAACAATGCTGACTGGCTTCTCTCCTTGAACTATGTAGATCTGCTGCGGGAAGTCGGCGCGTGCTTTTCCGTTAACAACATGCTTCGGGCTGAGTGCTACAGGCAGAGGATGGAAAAAGGGCTGAGTTTCCTCGAGTTCAATTATATGATCATGCAGAGCTATGATTTTTATTATCTCTTCCAGCATTATGACTGCAACATGCAGTTCGGCGGAGATGATCAGTGGAGCAATATGTTGGGCGGAACGGAGCTCATTCGCAAAAAGCTCGGCAAAGACGCTCATGCCATGACCATAACCCTGCTTACGGATTCCCAGGGCAATAAAATGGGCAAGACGGCCGGCAACGCTGTCTGGCTCGATCCGAACAAGACAAGTCCGTATGAGTTCTATCAGTACTGGAGAAACGTTGCTGACGATGATGTCCTGAAATGCATCCGGATGCTTACGTTTATCCCCTTGGAGAAGATCGACGAGATGATCGGATGGGAGGGAAGCCAGCTCAACATGGCCAAGGAGATCCTTGCATTCGAACTGACGGCTCTTGTCCACGGAGAAGAGGAGGCCAGAAAAGTCGAAGCATCCGCCCGTGAGCTGTTCGGAGGCGTTGGGAACGGGAATGATCTTCCTTCCATCATTCTAACTGATGAGGATCTTCCGGACGGGAAAATCGATATCTTGAATCTTCTCGTAAAGAGCGGCCTGTGCACGAACAATTCGGATGCGAGACGCAATGTGCAGCAGGGAGGCGTATCCGTGAACAACAGTAAAGTATCGGATATCAAATATACCGTGACCTTGAAGGATATTTCTGACGGACTGATCGTTAAAAAAGGAAAAAAGAATTTCTGCAAAGTTCTCTATAAGTAAAAAAAAGGATCCCGCTTCATGCGGGATCCTTTTTTATATCTTCAGTTTTGTTCCGGAACGGTACAGACATCAATCCATTCCAATGCATTCGAATACCGGTACAGTTCATCAAGATCAAGCTCGATCGCGCTGCTCTGGCTGCCCACTGCAGGGAAAACCGTCGTAAACCGTTTCATGCTTTCATCGAGATATACCGGTATGTCCTTGCTGATTCCGAACGGACAGACGCCTCCGACCGGATGACCGATCTTTTCCATCACTTCATCAGGCGAGAGCATTTTTGCTTTAAAGTGAAACTTATCTTTGAATTTATGGTTGTCGATCCTTGCGTCTCCGGCTGCGAGAATGAGCATGCAGTTTTCTGGAGTCCTGAAAGAAAGTGTTTTTGCGATCCGCGCTCCTTCCACGCCCAGCGCCAGAGCTGCGAGTTCAACAGTTGCGGAGGAAACCGTAAACTCGATGACACGGTCTTCCATTCCGAACTGTCTGAAATACTCGCGACCTTTTTCTATTGACATAGTATTTGTTATCCTTTGATCTCCAGGAGTTTCTTCTTGAGTTCGTCCTCGATCTTGGCAAGTTCGTCCTCAGCCTTTGCGCGGCGGAGTCTGCCTTCATCCTGGATCTGTCTTACTTCATCAAGAGCGGTAATGAGTTCCTGATTGGTCTTCTTCAGAGTCTCAAGGTCTACGATGCCACGCTCAGCTTCTTTGGCTATCGCGACACTGCCGGTATGAAGAGTCTGAGCATTCTTGGCAAGGAGTTCGTTTGTCACTTCGGTTACCTCACGCTGCGCTTTCATTGCCTGCTCGGAATGATACATGGACAATGCCATGACCATCTGACTCTTCCAGAGAGGAATGGTATTGACGATAGAGGATCTGATCTTTTCAGACATCAGCGTATCGTTGTTCTGCATCATCCTGATCTGAGGAGACATCTGCAGTGAGATCGTTCTGGTTAGCTCAAGATCGTGGATCTTCTTCTCGAATCTGCCGATCATGTTGGCAAAGTCATTTGCAGCCTGAGCATCTTCGGCAAGACCGGATTCCTGCGCTTTTTTCTGATATTCCGGAAGCTCGACGTTCCGGAGCTCTTCAATTTTCAGCTTACCGGCGAGGATGTACATGGTGAGCTCTTTGAGATACTCTTCATTCTTCTCATACATCTTGTCGAGCATCTTGATGTCTTTCAGCAGAACGATCTCATGGTTTTCGAGGTTTTCCACTATCTTGTCTACATTTACCTCGGCTTTGTCATACTGCGCTTTCATGGAAGCAATGTTCTGCTGGGTCTTTTTGAAAAGGCCTTTTATGCCTTTTTTCTCTTCTTCGCCGAAATTGAGACCCTTGAGTTCGACAACAAGATCGGAGAGCATATCACCGACCTCACCAAGGTCCTTCGTACGGACGGAGTTGAGAGTGTTTTCTGAAAATTCCGCTATGTTTTTCTGCGCAGCGCTGCCGTAATTGAGCACCTGCTCGGAATTCATCACGTCGATCTTTGTAACAAATTCTCTGACGGCAGCCTGCTCTTCATCTGACAATGCAGAAAGGTCTACGCCCTTTTTCTCTTTTTCTTCTTCAACGACTGATTCCGCTTCAGCGACTGCTGCAGCTGCGGCGGTCATTTCTTCCTGGGCAGAGCCTTCTCCTGAAAGAGTCAAAGTTGGGATAGCACTCATGATTTATCTCCTTTTTATAGTATTTCAAGTGAAATCGTTGATATCCGTCAGCCCTTCTCTTTCCAGAAGCGTGTTCATCACCGCAATATCCGTTTCGATGTCAAGGGCCTGATTGGCAAACAGCGTGTCGAGCCTTTTCTTGTATGCAATGATCGCCTTGTCGAGCATCTCATCGATGCTGTTGAGGCTTTTGTCTATGTTTTCTCCGTCAATTCCCTGTGAACTCATTCTGTCATATGCATTCAGAAGTTTGATCGTCGTAGGGAGATAGTAGTTGAAGAATCTCTTTATCTGGGGGATATCCGTCGGGTCATCGACAGCATCCTGCGCGATCTTATCGGTGATGCGCATCAGCTCATTGATTTTCATTTTGATGCTTTTGTCCCTGACGGAGGAGTAGATCCTCGCCATTTCCGAAAGAGCTTTGAAAGCCTCCCCGGAGATATATGCCAGATCCTCCTTGCCGGCTTCGCTGCTGTTCACGGTAAGGACAACAGGATCAGTCTTCTTTTTCCACTTGCTCATATCAATAAACCTTCAATATTTGTATCTTGTATATTTTATCTCCAGCATGCACAGTAGTCAAGAGTGTTGCAAATACAATCTTTTATGTAGTATAATTTAAAAAAATCATCGAGGTATGAAAATGTCCCGTTTTCCTGTTTCAATTGAGAAATTGATCGATAAATTTGCCATGCTTCCCGGTATCGGAAGAAAGAGTGCTCAGCGTCTCGCTTTCTATCTTCTTTCCCTCAGCGACGAAGAGGTGCAGTCCTTTTCCGATGCCATCGTTGAAGCCAAGCACAACGTTCACTGCTGCAGGATCTGCAATAATCTGACGGAAAACGAGATCTGCAGCGTGTGCAGCAGCGAGATGCGTGATCACAGCACGATATGCGTGGTTTCTGATCCGAAGGATGTGCTCAGCATTGAAAGAGGAAAAGAGTATAACGGTACATATCATGTCCTTCACGGTGTGCTTTCACCGATGAATCACATCGGCCCCGATGATATTAAGATCAAGGAACTTCTGAAAAGAGTCGCGGAAAACGACATTACGGAAGTAATCATGGCCACCAACCCGGATACGGAAGGAGAGGCAACGGCCATGTACATATCGAAACTGATAAAGCCCTTCAATATCAAGGTTTCGAGATTGGCTTACGGTATTCCGGTAGGATCGAACCTTGAATTTGCCGATGATGCCACTCTGAACCGGGCAATTGAAGGGCGAATAGAGATGTGAACGAAAAAGGAGTATAAATTGAGTCCCAAACTAAGAATCATCCCGCTTGGCGGTCTCGGCGAGATCGGCAAGAACATGACCGTGTATGAATTCGGCGGTGATATAATCATTGTTGACTGCGGCATGGGTTTCCCTGATGAAAGCATGTACGGCGTAGATGTTGTACTGCCGGATCTCAGCTACCTCAGAGCAAACAGAAATAAGATCAAAGGCCTTGTCATAACGCACGGGCATGAAGATCATATCGGTGCTGTAACTTATTTTTTGAGAGAATTTGATGTTCCGATCTATACGACACCGCTTACTGCCGCTCTGATTGAGTTAAAACTGGAAGAAAACGATCTGCTGTACAACACGCAGATTTTTACGAAAAAAGCCGGATCGGTATTCAAACTCGGTATGTTCACCATCGAGTTTATTAATGTCAATCACAGCATCCCGGATTCGGTCGCGCTTGCCATAACAACAACGCTGGGAACCGTGATCCATACGGGGGATTTCAAGATCGACGTCACACCCATTTCCGGCGGAATGATCGACCTTGCACGTCTCGGCCAATTAGGAAATGAAGGCGTTCTGGCGCTTCTCAGCGATTCTACCAATGTTGAAAAGCCGGGATATTCCGATTCCGAAAGAAAGGTCGGCTTATCCTTTGACAAGCTGTTTCTCGGCTGTGATAAAAGGATCATCATCACGACCTTCGCTTCCAATGTGCACCGTCTTCAGCAGATCATCGATGTAGCCGCGAAGTACAACAGGAAAGTCGGCATCACGGGAAGAAGCATGGAAAATGTGCTTCGGGTGGCATCTGTGCTCGGGTATATGGATATCCCGGATGACGTGATGGTAGATATAGATAAATTGAATTCTCTTCCGAAAAACCGCTCGGTCATTATCTCGACCGGGAGCCAGGGTGAGGCCATGAGCGCACTGTACAGGATGGCTTTTTCCGAGCATAAGCAGATCAACGTCGATTCCGGTGACAGAGTCATCATTTCCGCTTCCGCGATCCCCGGAAACGAAAACATGATCAGCCGTGTGATCGATGAGCTGTTCCATAAAGGCGCTGAGGTCATCTATGACCGTTATACGGAGCTCCATGTTTCCGGTCACGCCTGTCAGGAAGAACAGAAAATGATGCTCGCACTCACCAGGCCGAGATTCTTCATACCTGTCCACGGTGAATACAGAATGCTGATAAAGCACGCTGAGATCGGGAAACTGATGGGCGTCAATCCGAAAAACATCGTGGTGGCCGAAAACGGAGAGGTCATTGAAATAACCGGAAAGAATATCAAACACAGCGAAACCGTTCAGTCGGGCGCAGTTCTGCTGGACGGAAGCGGTTTCGGGGAAGTCGGAAGCGTTGTTATGAGAGACAGGCACAGACTTGCCGAGGACGGCATGATAGTCGTTGTGCTTCCTGTTTCATCCTACGACCACAAGCTCCTTGCGGATCCCGAATTTGTCACCCGAGGCTTCATATATGTGAAAGAAGCGAATGAGATCATGGATGAGCTGAAAGTAGTTACATTGGAAGCGGTAAACACCTGTGAAAACAGCGGGATCACCGACTGGAATGTGATCAAGAACAAGGTGAAAAGTGCGGTATCCGGTTATCTGTACAAATCAACGAAACGGTCACCGATGATCCTTCCGGTCATTTCGGAGGTGTGATACTTGAATATCCAGATATTCGGAACTGCAAAGTCCTTTGATACGAAAAAGGCGGAGCGGTTTTTCAAAGAGAGGAATATCAAATACCAGTATATCGATATGAAACGATACGGGATCAGCAGGGGAGAGCTGCAGTCCGTTAAAAATGCCTTCGGGCTTGAAAATCTTATCGATACGACCAAAGAAGACAGCGTGATCCTTAAATATCTTAACGGGGAAGAAGAACGCTTCCAGAAGCTGTATGAGAATCAGGACTGGATAAAGCTGCCGATCGTGCGAAACGGGAAAGCTGCCACAGTCGGTTATGAACCGGATGTATGGAAAGACTGGAAATAAAAAAAGAGCCGGAATACCGGCTCTTTTTTTATGCTGAATAATCAGACGAAATGAAGAGAAAGGGTAAGAAGGACAAAAGCAAGTGCAAACCATTTTGTGGCTTTAGCAAGCTTTGCATCCCAGGTCTTGGCTTTCCCTTTTGAAAGGAAAGTATCCGCACCGCCGGAGATCGCTCCGGAAAGTCCGGCGCTCTTTCCGCTCTGCATAAGCACTATCGCCGTGACTGCCAATCCTGACAATAACTGAAGTATTGTAATAATGATGGTTAAGGGCTGCATCTGAATGATCCTTTCTGAGTCGAACATAAAAGCTTAAATAAAATATCACATAAAGGAACAAAAAGCAAGAGTTTTTCCTGTAATTCTTCGGTAAATACAGGATGATCAGCCTTTTTCCAGCGCAAGAGTAACAGTAGTGAGATCACAGACTTCAGCAGGTCCGTAATACTGGATCGCGCCGGGGTATTTAAAGCAGGTCTCAGCTGCCCACTTTTCTCTGTTTTCCTCAAAGTATTTGAAAGGCTTGCCGTCGAGTTCAACAAGGGCCTTCCTGATAACAGGCTTGTCCTGCCCGTTTCTTCTCTCTATATTCATCATCTTGGTGATGGGCATGCCGCCGGCCTTCCATTCCTCAGCGGGTCTGGAGAGGTTGGAAACTTTAGAGAGATAGCCGTTGTAGCCATACTGGATGAGCATGAAAGCGTTATAGCCGAGAGAATAGCAATAGTCCGCGTCAAAGTTTGAGGGGAATGCGTCTCTTCCTTCATAACCGAAGAAATGATGCTGAGCGCTGAATTTGCCGTTATAGGTGCCTGCCTTTTTCCTCTGGGCAAGATTGTCTGCGACAAGAGCGGAGAAGAGCTTTTCAGACTCGATGAGGGAGACCTGAACGTTGCCGTGGGGATCTCTGTCAAGGAAGAGCTGCTGCTGTATGCTCTGGGGGAGAATGGCGAATACAGCCATGGACTCTTTCGTAAGTCCCTTTTCGATAAAGGCGTATTTGGCATCCCAAGAGGGGAGCGCGTTGAACGCATCGGCCTTTCCTCCCGCGAGAAGCTCGTTGATCTCTGCAATGAGAACAGAGAACTCGGGTACAAATTCCACGATGCCTTCAGGGATGATGGCAACTCCGAAGTTCATGCCCTTGGCAGCGCGCTTTGCGACGGAATCGGCGATCTGATCGGCAATGGCTGAGAGGGACATCTTTTTAGCTGCAACTTCCTCACCTATAAGGCAGATGTTCGGCTGTGTCTCAAGTGCGCACTCAAGCGCAACGTGCGAGGCGGAACGGCCCATGACCTTGATGAAGTGCCAGTATTTCTTGGCGGAGTTAGCGTCTCTCTCGATATTGCCGATGAGCTCGCTGTAGGTCTTTGTGGCGGTATCAAAGCCGAATGAGCACTCGATATCCTCGTTTTTGAGGTCGCCGTCGATAGTCTTGGGGCAGCCGATGACCTGAACGCCGGTCTTGTGTGCGGCAAAGTACTCAGCAAGAACAGCGGCGTTGGTATTGGAATCATCACCGCCGATGATGACGATGGCTGTGACACCATGCTTTTTGCATACTTCCGCAGCTACCTTGAACTGTTCTTCCGTCTCGAGCTTGGTCCTGCCTGAGCCGATGATATCAAAACCGCCGGTGTTCCGGAACTGATCGATATAATCATCTTCAAAAACGAGATAATTATCATCGGTCAATCCGCTTGGTCCGCCCTTGAATCCGAGGAGAACATTGTCGGGGTCTGTAGCCTTCAGAGCATCGTAAAGGCCGCAGATGACGTTGTGGCCGCCGGGGGCCTGTCCGCCGGAAAGGATCACACCGACGACCTGCTTTTTGACAGGGGAGGTGTTCTTTCCTTTTTCAAATGTGATCTCCTTCTCACCGTATGTATTCGGGAACAGAGCTTTGATCTTTTCCTGATCCGCAACGCTTTGCGTAGCTGCGCCTTCCTTAACGCTTATTTCGGCAATTCCGCCGCGAAGCATCCCGGGAAGCTTCGGAACATATTCATATCTGGCTTTCTGAAGAGGGGAAATATTCATCGTTTACTCCTTCATGTACAATTAGGATGCATTTTGATCAGCTTTGTAAGTATACATCATTAGAATGGAAAAAGAAATAGCAATATAGGTGTTTTACGGCATATACGCAAGAATAATTCCTCTATGATCATCTTTTGGGCGGCAGCTCATCGAATACGGCATTGAAAAGCATATCAAGAGATTCTCTGTTGTCGACATCTTCAACGAGAAGCATTTCCTTTGCGCCTTCATACGGAGAAACGGACGGCGCGTTTTTCAGCAGGTTATTTGCAGTCTCGGTCTTTTTTACAAGGAATCTGTCATCATAGATGCCGCCGATTATTTTCCCGTGGTAATAAAGGATGTATTCTCCCATCATCTTTTTGCTGGAAATCCCGTCCAGATCCGAAAGCTGGTCAAGAATAAATTCAAGATACTCTTTGCTGGAAGCCATCGTCTTTACCCTCTGAAATCATAGTATTCTGAATATTGTCTTTTAGTGGATAGGCTTGCCTATTCCCAGACGTTTTCTCCATTCCGGAGTATCTCCGTCATCCGCCCAGTATTCGTCCAAAGAGCTGACTCTGCCATCGGCAAACCTGAAAAAGCTGACAACGTGATAAGATGCGGATCTGTCCTTCGGGAATACATTAACCACCGTGATGAGTGTATCTCCGTATTCATCCGTTCTTTCAACTATACCGTCCCAAGAACCGGGGTACTCACAATTAGCCCGTATGAATTACGAAACAGTGAACTGCTCATTTGTGCAATGCCATCTGATGACAGCATCCTTGCAGAAATATTCCCCGATAGCATCGCGGTTTTGTGTAAGAATATCCTTCCAGATTGATCCTGCATCCATCAGATCACCTCATGCCCTGCATCTCTTCTTATCTTAAAGTATTTGAAATCCTTGTCTTCCGAGATCAGTTTAAAGCCTGCTTTTTCCAAAACGTGCTAACTTCTGGTGTTCGTTTTGAGCGCATCCGCATAAAGAACCGGAATATCCAAATCAAAGAACACAAACTGGACAGCTAGTTTCTCGGCTGCAGTACCGATCCCTTGATCCTTGAAACGCGCGTTTTTAAGAGTGATGCTCATAACTGCGCTTTTATGCTCATCGATACTTTTTATAAGGATCTCACCGGCGATTTCATCCTCATACATGATCGCAAGCGGGATCCTGTTCAGATCGATCTGCCGACGGATATACTGTTCCACCTTATCTTCACTGTATGTAAACGGAACGTATGACGCACTGTCCGGATACAGGTCCGGGTCATTTTCATATTCCATGAAAAAGCTGTGATACATCTCCGGAGTCATCGGAATAAGTCTGATTCTGTCCTTCTCCATATCATCTGATAATGTCTGATAATCCGTTTTTACCAACGAATCATGTTTATTTCGAATTTGCTGACATAAACCTGTTTCAGTTCTTCTGCCGTTATCCCATAGCAGAGAAGAATATCGTTGAAATACATGAGCACATCCGCTAATTCTTCTACAAACTGTTCCCGGAAATCAGTGTCCTGACCGGTTATCTCTCTACTATGTTTTTTTATTATATCAATAACTTCTCCGATTTCGCCTATCATCCATAACAACTGGTCTTTTCCGCGTTCAGGACTTATCGGATCCCATAAATCCTTATATTTTCCCTGTAATGACTTCTGCATTTCAAGCATTTCATTAATTCCAAAATCATTCATCATTTATCCTCCGAGATGTATTTCATCTTTGTCAGATGTTCAACATGTCCATGCTTTGACAAGAGATTTTTTCTTCATCTCTGCTGTCATAGTATTCCTCAAGTAAACTCAATTTTATCTCCAGATATCTCAAACTGCCTGTTTCTTTGACATAAACACAGTCGTCTCATCAAACGAGATTTTTTCGATTATCCTTAATTAAAATGCTTTATGCATTTTCCAAAAATCAATAGTCTCCTGTAAATCTACTTCATCCACAAAGAGATTCATCTTCTTTCCAATAGCAATAGCCATATCAACGTACATATTTGCTCTTGCAGTAATCACGCATTCTCCAACGACCAGAGCCTCCTTAACAGAATGAGTCGATTCTATTCCATTAAGGATACCCGCGTTGTCCAGTTCATCTACACCGTTGCATATACCTGCAACCAGATGTTTATTATCAACTACTGCACGAATAAATGAGTATACTTCTTCATTAGCTATGGATGAAATGTCACCTCCAGGCACAAGAAAGAGTTCTACCTCTTTTGGATCAATTTCATTTAATGCAAAGATTATTTCATGTCCGGCATATTGAAGGAAATAATTAGTAATCACGATTTCATAAATGCAACATGTCTCATATAATAATACAACTGTTTTCATATTGTAACTCCATTCATCCTCACAAATCCCGATTTATCGCCTCTCCGCCGACTGCGATGGCAGTGTGGGTGCCGTAGGGGATGATGAAATAGTGTTGTTTATCTACTAAACCCATATATATCAGGTATAGCGTCCGTCCCGAATGTCAGAATCCCCATTCTGTACATCGCTTTGGCGTGGATCCTGTCATGCCAGATAAAGCGTCTTAAAATCTTTCTTACCGACCATTGCTCACCGTAACTGCCAATAACGGGCTCAAGTGATAAGTATCCCTCTATGGATTCAAGTGCTTCAAAGCCCCTTGCCCTGCAGGAAACAATTGTTCCTTCATTGTCGGCCTCCGCACCAACTTCGGAAAAATAATATTCGTTGACATTCTTTGTGTGCTGATACATTTCCTCTGCGGTGCGAGGAACTGAACCGTAAAATGTCTTGCGGTAAGGAAGGGCGCTCTTATGTTTATCAGGGAAAGAACTGTAGAGTGAGTAAAAATCCTCGGCAGATTTCATAGCTAAAGATTTTAGATATTGATATTCTTCGGCTGTCAAAGACCTTTCTTCTGCAGTAAACAAGACATCACTATCCGCATCGCTGATCTGCAGATCGGATTCCTTTTCCTGTACGATTTCAATATCATAATTGTCAAGCGGCGTTTCTCCCAGCCACAATTGATACCGCCGTATTTCTTGAGGCATCTTTCGTATTGCTTCTTCTTTCGAGGCGCCTCTTGTAAAAGCTCCAACTAAACTACTGGCATAAAGGATGCTATCATTGCCATTATGTTCCCATACGCAATTTACTCTCATTTTTGATCTCCATATATCCCGATTTACCAATCTTATTTCTGTTGTTTTGAATAATCTATATTCTTTGGCTCATATGGGACTGAAAAAAGTCTTATTTCTGGCGGTACAAGAGGCATACCGTCTCAACATGATTCGTTTTTGGAAACATATCAAAAACGCTCAGATCCATCACTTCATATCCGTTTTCAATGAATACACCTATATCCCGCGCAAGAGTAGCCGGGTTGCAGGATACATATACGATCCGTTCCGGATCATAGGAACAGATGTCCGTAATGGTCTTTCTGTCAAGCCCTTTTCGCGGCGGATCGACAACGATGCAGTCGGGAATGAAACCGGTCTGTTCCGTGTATTCTTTAAAACCGATAGCATCCGAACAGAAGAATTCAGCATTTCGGATATCGTTTATCATGGCATTTTCTTTTGCGTTTTCAATAGCCTGCTCAACGATCTCCACACCGATCACTCTCCCGGAATACCGCGACAGATACAGGCTGATCGTCCCGATGCCGCAATACAGGTCAAGAATATTGTCATCCTCTTTACTGACCGCATATTCCCGGACTTTTTCATAGAGCCTTTCTGCCTGCGGTGAATTGATCTGATAAAAGGACAGCGGAGAAATGCGGAATCTCAGGCCGCAAAGTTCATCGATCAGGTAATCTCTGCCCCAAAGGACGTGAAGCCTTCCCTTCAGCAGCTTGTTTCCGGGAATTTTGTCGATATCGAGTATAACCCCGACTATCTCGGGAAATGCGGAAACGAGCTCGGCGGTGATCTTTTCCGTTTTCTCTCCGAATCCTCTTGCGGATGTGATGCAGACGATGACCTCACCGGTCTGGTGCGCCGTGCGGATAAAGAGGTGTCGGATATGCCCGCAGAGCGTCGTTTCATCAAAGGCGGTAAATCCATAACGGTTCAGGATAT
Source organism: Oscillospiraceae bacterium (assembly GCA_017434755.1). Lineage (GTDB taxonomy): Bacteria > Bacillota > Clostridia > Oscillospirales > Oscillospiraceae > Limivicinus. Next base: position 189,975 of record JAFRER010000003.1, read on the forward strand.
CCGTAAGAAATGAAGCAATGCGCGAACTGATCTCCGGCTGGATGGAGCAGTTTTCCACAGGTATGACATCATGGGAGCGATCCCTGTAGAAACCGGAAACGATTTTGCCGTTTCTGTTGGTAAATGAATATGTTGCTTTGTTCCGGTATCCAAGCTCCTGTTCACTGCCTGTTATCGATCCGACAGGATAATCCAGATGGGCGATGTGCAGAAGGGAATCCCGCACGATAGCGCTCTTGTATGCAAGTTCTTCTGTATATGTCATATGCTGAGTCGTGCAGCCCCCGCATCTGTAATAATGCGGGCAGACAGGAACGCAGCGCTCAGGCGAGGGCTGAAGTATCTCTTCGATCCTGCCGTATGCGTAGGATGAAAGGGCTTTTACGATCCGTACTTTAATCGTTTCTCCCTTCAAAGCGTAGGGGACAAAAACCGTCATGCCCCCGATATGGCATATCCCGGAAGCATCGGAAGAATAAGCTTCGATCGCAGCCGTATAACATTCATTTTTAATCAGTGTCTGTTTCATGGGAAAATAATAACATTTCATTTGAAATCTATCAATGATGGAGTTATTATTACAAAGTATCATGCTAAAAAGGAGGACAAAACATGTCAACTATTCCGACTCCTGAACAGGCTCTGCAGATCCTGGAAAAATACAACAAGGATGATTTCCATCTCCATCATGCAAAGACAGTGTCCAATGTGATGGGTTTTTTTGCAAAGGAATATGATCCGGAAAACGTTGCTTTCTGGGAAACGGTCGGCATGCTGCACGATATCGATTTTGAACTGTATCCAGAGCAGCACTGCGTTAAAGCGGTCGATATCCTGAAAGAAGAGAACATAGACGATTCCGTTATCCATGCCGTTGTCAGCCATGGTTACGGGATCTGCTCCGATGTGGAACCGGAAAAATACATGGAAAAAGTGCTCTTTGCAGTCGATGAGCTTACAGGACTCATCGGAGCGGCTGCACTGATGCGTCCGACCGGGATCAGCGATATGGAAGCCAAATCCGTTATGAAAAAGTTCAAGGATAAGAAATTCGCTGCCGGCTGTTCGAGAGAAGTGATAGCCCGTGGAGCCGAGATGCTCGGCGTCGAGCTGAAGGATCTTATGGAAAAAACCATCATCGCCATGCGAGAGACGCAGGATAAATGAAAAAATCAGATTTCTGGTTTGATCTGCCTCCGGAACTGATCGCGCAGACTCCCATACAGGAGCGTGACCATTCCCGGCTGATGGTGCTGGATAAGCAGACCGGCACGATCGGGCACAATCACTTTTATGATCTCCCTCAGTATTTACAAGCCGGTGACTGTCTTGTACTGAACGATTCAAGAGTGCTTCCCGCGAGACTTCTCGGTTCAAGAAGCAGCGGGGGAGCAGCAGAGCTTCTTCTCCTCAGGGATATCGGAGACAGAAAGTGGGAATGCCTTGCCCGCCCCGGAAGAAGAATACGCCCCGGAACAAGGCTCGTATTCGGAAACGGTGAACTGGAAGCGGAAGTTCTTGATGTCAACGAAGGCGGAAACAGGATCGTCCGATTCGAATATGAAGGGATCTTTCTGGAGGTCCTTGATTCTCTCGGGAAAATGCCGCTTCCGCCTTATATAACAAAAGAACTGAAAGAGCCGGAACGTTATCAGACAGTATACAGCAGAGTAGTCGGAAGTGCTGCCGCTCCGACTGCAGGTCTTCACTTTACGGACGAACTGCTTGCATGTATCCGAAGCAAAGGGGTTGAAGTCTGTTTTCTTACGCTGCATGTAGGTCTGGGCACCTTCAGACCTGTCAAAGAGGATGATATAGAAGATCATCTGATGCATTCGGAATTCTGCACGATCCCGGAAGAGACTGCCGAGGCTGTCAACAAGACGAAGGCGGAAGGCCATAAAGTTATAGCCGTCGGGACCACCTCCTGCAGGACGCTTGAGAGTTTTACGGATGATTCCGGTGTTTTGCACAGCGGGAGCAAATGGACGGACATCTTCATTTATCCCGGTTACAGATTCAAATGTGTCGATTCTCTCATCACGAATTTTCATCTGCCGGAAAGCACCCTGATCATGCTTGTTTCTGCTCTTGCCGGAAGAGAAAACGTTTTGAACGCTTATCATGAGGCGATTGTGGAAAAATACAGGTTTTTCTCCTTCGGAGATGCCATGCTTATCAAGTAAAATCCTATGTTTAAACTGATCAAAAAAGAGAATAAGGCCCGCCTCGGCATCATGGAGACGCCGCACGGCACGATCCAGACGCCCGTGTTCATGAATGTCGGCACGCAGGGGGCGATCAAAGGCGCACTTTCGGCAGTTGATCTTGAGCGGATCAATTGTCAGGTGGAACTATCCAACACCTATCATCTGCATGTCCGCCCCAGTGACGAGCTGATCAAAAAGATGGGCGGTCTGCACACCTTCATGACCTGGGAGCATCCCATACTCACAGACAGCGGGGGATTTCAGATCTTCTCTCTTGCGGGTCTGCGAAAGATAAAAGAGGAAGGCGTATCCTTCAACAGCCACATCGACGGAAGAAAAATATTCATGGGTCCTGAGGAGAGCATGCGTATCCAGTCCAATCTCGGTTCGGATATCGCCATGGCATTCGATGAATGCGTCAAGATCCCTTCACCCAGAGAATATGTGGAAAAATCTGCTGACCGCACGTACAGATGGCTCCAAAGATGTGCAGCTGCGCTGAAGGAATACAACAGCAGGGATGATGCGGTCAACCCCGGTCAGGTGCTCTTCGGGATCAATCAGGGGGCCGTCTTTAAGGATATCCGGATCGAACACATGAAAAAGATAGCCGAGCTCGGTCTTCCCGGCTATGCGATCGGCGGTCTGGCCGTGGGGGAGACGCATCAGGAGATGTATGACATCATTGAAGCGGTCGAGGAACATATGCCTCAGGACCGGCCGCGATATCTGATGGGAGTCGGCACTCCGGGCAATATTATCGAAGGCGTGTACAGAGGCGTGGACTTCTTCGATTGCGTAATGCCTGCACGGAACGGCAGACACGGCCACCTTTTCACCTGGGACGGGATCATAAACATAAAAAACGAAAAATATGCAGAAGACTCCGAACCGATCGATGTGCAGTGCAGCTGTCCGGTATGTTCCCGCTATTCCCGGGCATATCTTCGGCATCTGTTTAAGGCGGAAGAAATGCTTGCCATGCGGCTGTCCGTGATGCATAACCTCTATTTTTACAATGGACTGATGGCAAGAATAAGGGATAGCATCCGGAACGATTCCTTTGCAGAATTCCGAGCCAGATATTCCGCCTTGCTCGATACAAGAATTTAGAACGGGCAGACTTGAAATTATATGGTTGTCTATGTATAATAAGCTACAAATCTATTGGAGGTTAATTACATGATTTTATTCTTGGAAGAAGCTGCAAGCAGCGGTGGAATGGGATACTCGTCCATTATTATGATCGTAGCGATGTTCGCTATTTTCTATTTTCTTATCATCAGACCTGAAAATAAGAAAAAGAAAAAAGCGGAGGAGATGCGCAACTCACTGAATCTGGGTGAGGAGATCGTTACGATCGGAGGTATGACGGGAAAGATCGTCCAGATCACGGAAGATACCATCACGTTCGAGACCGGCGAAGACCGCGTCCGTATCCAGATCAAAAAATGGGCCATTTCCACAACTGCAAAAATGGAAGCGGCTGAAGCCGAAGCCAAAACCACGAAAATGTTCGGCCGGAAATAAGTGTTGACATAAAGCGGATACATAATCTCTTTGCAGCAGGCTTATGTCACTTACACTATATATTGTGTCTATTAAATATTGGTAACAAAATATTGATTTTTATATTCTAATTTGACATTTTTTAGATTTTTTATAAATCTTTTTTACAAAACCCCTTGCCTTTTTTACCAAAATGTAATATATTGTTTCTGTAAATTATGTTAAGCAATATATTATGTTTAGATAATCAGGCGGGGTTTTCCTATGTCAAACTCAGAATGCATTGAACTGTTTTCCGATTACCTGCTGAATATAAAGGGTGCTTCGGACAATACCTACAACTCCTATATGCGTGACATCAGGCAGCTGAGCGAATACCTGTCTGATCACTGTTCCTGCTCGATTGCTGAAGCCGGTTACGATGAGCTGTTTGAGTATATCTCATTTCTGCGCATGTCCGGAAAGTCGGTGTCGACTGTATCGAGAAACATCGCATCGATCAAATGCCTGTATACTTTTCTGTGCATTAATCAGTATATCAAGGTCAACCCGTCACTCAAGCTTGTTCCGGATAAGAATGAGCAGAAGCTGCCGCAGATCCTGACGAGCACGGAAGTCAATCTTCTTCTTGATCAGCCGGAGTGCATCGATCCGAAAGGGTACCGCGACAAGGCAATGCTCGAACTGCTGTATGCAACCGGTATAAGGGTAACGGAGCTTATCAGCCTGAATATTGACGATGTGTATCTTTCAAACGGCATGGTAAGATGCATCGGACGGGGCAAGGAGCGGCTGATCCCGATGTATCCGAAGGCAGTCAAGGCTCTAGCCGAGTATATCAATATCGTAAGGCCGCAGATGATCGCCCTTCCGGATGAAAAATCCCTCTTTGTCAACGTAAGCGGAGAGAGGATGTCAAGGCAGGGGTTCTGGAAGATCATCAAGTATTATCAGAAAAAGGCCAAGATCGATAAGGATATCACGCCCCATACATTAAGGCACTCTTTCGCTGCACATCTTCTTGAGAACGGAGCGGATATCCGGTCGATCCAGGAGATGCTCGGCCATTCGGATGTCTCATCCACGCAGGTCTATTCCCAGCTGATAAAACAGCAGCTGAAAGAAGTTTATAACAAATCTCATCCGAGAGCTTAAAATACAGGCTTTATCAAGCCTGTATTTTTAGTTGCCTACATTTTTCACTTATGATATTATTTATCAGGTGATTTTTATGAGGATCCTCGGTATCGATCCCGGTATAGCCACGATCGGGTTCGGACTTCTTGACAGCAGTGACAACAAGATAAAGCTGCTGAAATACGGTGTCATCACAACGCCGGCCAATACGTCTCTTTCTTCCAGATTGCTTCAGATCAGCTGTGATCTGGATCAGCTGCTGAGTGACTGCAGGCCGGATGCTGTTGCTATAGAAGAGCTGTTTTTCAACACAAACATAACTACGGGTATAACGGTTGCTCACGGCAGGGGGGTCATTTTGCTTTCCTGCGTCCGATTCGGAACTGAGATACATGAATATACGCCTCTCCAGGTCAAACAGTCCGTCACCGGTTACGGCAGAGCCGAAAAAAAACAGGTAATGGAAATGGTGAAGCGCATCTGCGGTCTGAAGTCAGTTCCGAAGCCCGACGATGCTGCCGATGCGATAGCCCTGGCGATCTGTCATGCGAGAAGCTCAACGTCTTTGCTGAATAATGGGGGAGATGCACTTTGTTCTACAATTTAGAAGGAATGATCAGTGAGATTGATCTCAATCAGGTCGTTATCGAATGCAACGGAATTGGCTTTCTTGTTTTTGTTTCGACCAATACGATCGCTTCTCTGAAGATAGGTTCCAGACATAAGCTCTACATAACCGAATCGATAGGGGAAAACAATTATGATCTATACGGCTTTCATAACAAAACCGAAAAGAGATTTTTCGATATGCTCATATCGGTTTCCGGCGTCGGTCCCAAGGCCGCCCTATCCGTCCTGTCGAGCAGTACTCCCGAAAGCCTTACCGCCGCTATCATAAACAATGATGAAAAGTATCTTTGCATGGCGCAGGGCATCGGAAAGAAGACAGCGCAAAGGATCATTCTGGAACTGAAGGATAAGATCGCGAAACTGGATCTTCCGTCCGTGATCGGAAGCATTACCGAACCGGTTGCCGTTCCGGACAGAAAAGCTGTCAATGATGCGGCTTCCGCTCTGGCCGTCCTCGGATTCAGCAGCAGTGAGATCCGGCAGGCGCTGAGTTCGATCGACACATCCGGAATGAACACCGAACAGATCATCAAGCTGGCATTGAGAGCATTAAACAGTTGAATTGAGAGAGAGCAACAGAATGAGTATCAATTATTCGGAAGAACAGTTTGACGAACTCCTTACGACCTCGTCAATGCTCAGCGAAGATACGAATGAATCTTCGCTGAGGCCGAGAACGCTTAACGAGTATATCGGCCAGAAAAAAGCAAAAGAAAATCTCTCTGTATTCATTAGCGCAGCAAAGATGCGGAATGAGCCGCTGGATCACGTTCTTCTGCACGGACCTCCCGGCCTTGGAAAGACAACGCTTGCCGCGATCATAGCAAATGAAATGAATGTGAATATCCGGATCACTTCCGGACCGGCCATTGAAAAGCCGGGCGATCTGGTCGCCATGCTCACAAATCTCAATGAGGGAGATATTCTTTTCGTTGACGAGATCCACAGGCTGAACAGAGCATATGAGGAGATACTGTATCCAGCCATGGAGGATTTCGCGATCGATATCATTCTCGGAAAAGGACCTGCTGCAAATTCGATCCATCTGGATCTTCCGCATTTTACGCTTATCGGTGCAACAACCAGGTCCGGACAGCTCACCGCCCCTCTGAGAGACAGATTCGGCGTTACCTTGCGGCTTGAATTATACAGCATTGAAGAATTGAGTCAGATCGTCAACAGATCGGCATCCATTCTGAATATAGAGATCGATGGAGAAGGTTCGCATGAGATCGCCTCACGTTCGAGAGGCACGCCGAGGATCGCCAACAGACTGCTGAAAAGAGTCAGAGACTTTGCCCAGGTTGAGGCTGACGGGAGGATCACAGCAAAAGTCGCCGACAGAGCTCTGTCCCGGCTTGATGTTGACAAGGCCGGACTTGATGCGATCGACCGCAGGATGCTCAGAAGCATAATAGAGTATTATAACGGCGGTCCGGTCGGACTCGATACTCTTGCAGCCACGATAAACGAAGAGTCGGTTACGCTCGAAGATGTCTATGAGCCTTTCCTGCTTCAGAACGGCTATCTTACGAGGACCCAGCGGGGAAGATGTGTCACAAGAAAGGCCTATGAACACCTCGGAATAGAGTATCTCGGCCAGCAGGAACTCAATCTTTGAAACATTTAAAAAAATATTGACAAAAAATATGCCGGTCGTATAATATGACAAGGTAAAAGTTGTATTATTTATGAATCTAGATTCATTATCCGATGAATATCTCCAGCAATTAGCCTCTGATGGTGACAGGGGAGCGGAGGAGATCCTTTCCGAAAGATATATCCCCGTCATCAAAAAGATCTCCAGAACGTATTTTATCTTAGGCGGAGATATCGAAGATATCATTCAGGAAGGCACATTCGGACTTATTTCCGCTATCAGACAGTATTCTTCAGACATCAGCTCTTCATTCAGGTCCTTTGCCGTTGTATGCATCAAAAACCGCATAATCTCAGCAATCAAATCTGCCGCATCCAATAAGCATAACCCGCTTAATGATGGAATTCCTCTCGAAGAGATCGAATCAGACAGTTTTTCTGAATATTTCCGGCGGTCTGTAGAAGATATCGTTATTGCAAAGGAGAACCGGCATCTGTTTATCGATACCGTTTCCGATACTCTGACCATATACGAAAAAAGAGTTCTCACATACTATCTGGACGGATTATCCTACAGTGAGATATCCGCAAAACTGAATAAAGATGTCAAATCGATCGATAATGCTGTCCAGCGCATAAGAAGAAAACTGCGGGAAAAATATTCAGGCGTTATCAGCTGAAAGCTGTTCGCAATATATTCAGCCAAATCGGCACAATCAAAGAGAGGATTCCAAAATGTACGAAGACAAGACCTTAGTTTGCAAAGAATGTGGCAAAGAGTTTGTGTTCACTGCCGGTGAGCAGGAGTTCTATGCAGAGCGCGGTTTCCAGAACGAGCCCCAGCGCTGCAAAGCCTGCCGCGATGCCAGAAAGAATGCAGCCCGCGGTCCCCGCGAGTTCTTTACCGCTGTCTGCGCTGCCTGCGGCGGCGAGGCAAAGGTTCCTTTTGAGCCCAAGTCCGACCGTCCCGTATACTGCAGCGAGTGCTTCGCAAAGATGAGGGAGCAGGCCTGATCAACCTGCAAAGAGAGATTGGAGCCTTCATCAGGCTCCAATCTTTTGCATTATTATTCGGGAGGTGATTCTATGGAAATCACAAGAGAGACCCTTATTTCTGATATCGTAATGAATTGTCCGGAGGTTACTCCTGCATTTCAGGCGATCGGCATGCATTGTCTCGGCTGTGCTATGGCAAGCGGTGAAACTCTTGAAGAGGCCTGCGCCGTTCATGGCATAGATGTGGATGAATTCATCGAGAGCCTGCAGGTGTTCTTACTCGAAAACTGATAGCAGCCGGATTTGTTCCGGCTTTTTTTTATGGATCGAAGACTGCTTAGTATTTATAATCTGATAGATCCGCATGCAAAAGGGTTATGCGATGTTGGTACTGACCACGGCATGATCCCGATCAGGCTTGCGCTTGACGGATTCACCGGTGATCTGATCGCAGCGGATATCAAATCCGGACCGCTCAGCCGGGCAGAAGAAAATGCGCTGTCGCATTCTGTTCACGACCGCATTACGTTCTGTCTGTGCGACGGCATTCCGGAGCATCTTTCCGGAAGATTCGACACCGTAGTTGTTGCGGGCATGGGCGGAGACCTTATCTGTTCGATACTGGATAAGGCCGACTGGATCTTTTCAGACGGCTATACACTGATCCTTCAGCCTATGACAAAGCAGGAAGTTCTGAGATATTATCTTATAAACAACGGCTTCTTCATTTCGGACGATATTCTCGCCGAGGACAGCGGAAGGATCTATCAGATCATCCGATGCCGTTATACAGGAATAAATGACAGCTATTCCGATCATGAACTGTATATAGGCAAAAAAGGCAGGTGTCCGGATCAGGAGCTTTATTCGCGCGCTGCCGAAAGCTTTCGGAAAAACCTGGAAAAAATCATCAACGGATGCGGATCGTCGGAAGATGAATCTAAACGTTCATTCTATATAAACATGGCTCATCAGCTCGGAAGCAAAACGATCTGAGCCCAACGGAGAATCGATATGGCATCAAAGAACAAAACCGTATTCTGCTGTTCGGAGTGCGGAAACGAAACCATAAAGTGGTCAGGAAAGTGTCCTGCCTGCGGGGCATGGAATTCGCTCGTCGAGATCAGGGAGACAAAAACCGGAGAAAAGAGATATTCGGATTCTGTTTCGGATGCCAGAGCTCTCGATGAATTAGAGATAAGCGATGAGATAAGATATCAGACGGGAATTCCGGAATTTGACAGAGTCCTGGGGGGAGGCGCCGTAAAAGGATCCCTGATCCTTGTCGGCGGCGCACCCGGTGTCGGCAAATCCACGCTTCTGCTGCAGCTTTGCAGATCCTGTGAAGAGAATAAAAGGATCCTGTATGTTTCCGGAGAGGAGAGCGGAAACCAGCTCAAAATGAGAGCACAGCGTCTTGCTGTATCAAACAAAGATCTGTATGTGCTTGCTGAAACGGATCTGGCCAGGATCAGCGATTCCATAAAAAACCTCAAGCCTGACATCGTCATAATAGACTCCATACAGACGGTTTATGACGCGGATGTTGAATCAACTCCCGGGAGCATTAGCCAGATCCGGGAATGCACGATGAAACTGATGCGCATATCCAAGGAAAAGGAGATCACTGTATTTATCGTAGGTCATATCAATAAAGACGGAAACATTGCCGGACCAAAGATCCTTGAGCATATGGTCGACTGCGTTCTGTATTTCGAAGGCGAAAAGAATGCAAATTTCAGGATCCTCAGAGCAGCGAAGAACAGATTCGGCTCTACGAATGAAATTGGTGTTTTCGAAATGACCGATAAAGGTCTGATCTGTATCGATAATCCATCTGCTGCGCTGCTTGAGGGCAGGCCTGAAAACAGCCCGGGGACATGCGTCACATGCGTCATAGAAGGCACACGGCCCATTCTCGCGGAGATCCAGGCGCTTGTATCTCCCGGTAATTATAATCCTTCCAGAAGAAGCAACGGCATCGATTACAACAGAGCGGCCATGCTGCTCGCCGTGCTCGATAAGAGGGGAGGAGTGCCGGTTTCCAATTGCGATGCATACATAAATGTTATCGGAGGCCTCGATCTGGATGATCCTGCGGCAGATCTTGCCACGGTCCTTGCCATCTCTTCAAGTTTCTATGATATTCCGCTCGGAAAAGATCTCTCAGCGATAGGAGAAGTCGGATTGTCCGGTGAAGTGAGGAATGTATCCGCCATAAACCAGAGACTTTCTGAGATCGCAAGGCTCGGGTTTAACAGATGTATCGTTCCGTCATCCGCTTCCGTTGATAAGATCCATGGGAAGGATCTTGAACTGATCTTTGTAAGGGATATTAAAGAAGCAGTCCAAATAGTGATGGGGAAATAATGAGAAAATTCGTTAAAGATCCGAATCTGCCTGTGAGCTGTTCGGATCTTATCATATGCGGCAGATATTATGATATATTTAAAAATAAATTGGAAATGCTTGGTTTACGGACATTTCTAATGCCTGATAACCGTCAGCTTCCCGAGAAGATATCCTATCACACAGATCTCTCCGTATTTCACGCGGGAGACAATAAACTGTTCTTATCGAAGAGTTTTTCTGATTCGGTTTTTTCTGAAAAACTGACCGGAACCGGCTTTGATATCTTATATTTTGAAACTGAACAGTCTGCGGAATATCCGGGAGATGTCGGAGGAAACGTCTGCTGTTTCGGCAATATTGCAGTTATGAACCGGAACACGGCGGATCCTGTGATAAAAAAATATCTGGACAGTAAAATAACTGTCCGGATAGATGTAAAACAGGGATATACAAAGTGTAATATCTGTGTTCTCGATGACCGGTCCGTTATCACCAATGACCGGATCATATATGAAAAAGCAAAACAGCAGGGAATCGAAGTGCTTCTTTCTGATCCGAGCTATATCAGGCTGGATGGATTTGAGCACGGTTTCATCGGAGGATCCGCATTTAAAATCGCAGCAGACAGGCTATGCTTTACGGGGGTTTTGGATAATTATCCGCAAGGCGAACGGAAACGGATCCTGGATTTCCTCGAAAGAAAGGGTATCACACCGGTCTATCTGACAGACAGGCCGCTATTCGATATCGGCGGCGCAGTCCCGGTGCTGGAGAACTGATCAGTCGCTTTTCTTTGTCTTTTTTCCAATCGGATTTGCCATCGCAGCCTCATGCATGGCAGCGCTGTCAAGATGGGTATAGATCTGGGTCGTATTCAGATTGCTGTGGCCCAGAAATTCCTGTAATGCTCTTGTATCCACGCCGTTTTTGAGCATAAGCGTTGCGGCTGTGTGCCGCAGCTTATGCGGAGAAAAACGATCCGGGTCAAGATTTGCCTGTATAAGCTTTTTCTCGAGCATCTGCTGGATGCCGCGGCTTCCGAACCTGCCGTTTTTCTGGCTGATAAACAGGGCTTCTTTATCCTTGATATCCGTCATTTTACTTCTTTCCGCAAGATAATCATCCAGAGCCTCTCTGCAGCCTTCCGCAAAGAAAACGACTCTTTCTTTATTGCCTTTGCCGATCACTCTCAGATGATCGGCATAAATGTCCTTAAGATTCAGCGAAACAAGTTCCGATATACGCAGGCCGCATGAAATAAACAGCATTATAATGCAGTAATCTCTGGCGCCGAACTTATCATTGCATACGGCAAGCAGCCTTTCGCATTCGTTTTCCTCAAGGTATTTCGGAAGCGAATTCTGCCGTTTCGGCATATCGAGTTCAAGGCAGATATTATTGTCAAGCAGATGTCTTTTACTGGTTAAATAATTATAAAAAGATTTAACGGTGGAAGTTCTGCGGCACCGGCTTGCAGCGGAAAGAGATTTACCTGAATTCGGAGAGAATGACTGATACCTGTACAGGTCTTCGATCCGGATTTTTTTAATGAAATCCAGATCAACGTCCGTGATATCGATCTCGTTGAACGGAACATCTTTCGGAACGATCCGTTTGATCCGTTTTAAATAACGGAATAATATTTTCAGATCCGTATAATAAGCGAGAACGGTTTTATCGGAATGGCCGCGGACCGTGGAGTGATACTGCAGAAACTCCATTACAATGTCAGGAATATCAGTCAATTCGTCGAAATTCATTGCTTTTGTTCTCCGGATAGTTATTTACTTAAAATCTCGTTAAATTTATATTATGCGAGATTTCTCGTGTTCATTATATGACTGTTAAACAACGATGTCAAGAGCAAATATCCGCTTTCCTCTTGTATTTCCTGAAAATAATCACGATCCGTGATCTACTTCACGGACCGTGTTTTTAAATATCAGATTATAATTTATTCTGGAAAATGATTTATGCTTTGCCGTCGCAGCCGAGAACGTCGGTGATCTTATGCATGACCATCGATTTGATCGCCGCCCTTGCAGGTTTCAGATACTGACGCGGGTCGAAGTGATCCGGATGCTCGGCAAAGTACTGTCTGATGCAGGCAGTCATTGCCAGTCTGAGATCGGAGTCTATATTGATCTTGCAGACGGCCATCTGGGCTGCTTTTCTCAGCTCGCTCTCGGGGATTCCGATGGCGCCGGGCATATTTCCGCCGTACTTATTGATCATCTCAACAAATTCCTGCGGAACGGAGGAAGAACCGTGGAGAACGATCGGGAAATCGGGAAGTCTCTTCCCTACTTCTTCAAGAATATCGAGTCTGAGCTTGGGATCCATGCCGGGTTTGAACTTGAAAGCACCGTGTGAAGTACCTATTGCAATTGCAAGAGAATCGCATCCGGTACGCTCCACGAACTCCTGAACATCCTCAGGTCTGGTGTAGGAACTGTCCTCCGCGGAAACATTGACTTCATCTTCGATTCCGGCAAGTGTTCCGAGTTCGGCTTCCACCACGACACCATGATCGTGAGCATACTCGACGACCTGTCTTGTCAGAGCGATATTATCCTCGAAGGATTTGGATGAAGCGTCGATCATGACGGAAGTGAATCCTCCGTCGATGCAGGATTTGCAGAGCTCGAAGCTGTCACCATGGTCGAGGTGAAGCGCTATCGGCAGACCTGTCTCGATTACGGCAGCCTCAACGAGCTTCATCAGATAGGTATGATTGGCATAAGCTCTGGCACCCTTGGAGACCTGCAGGATCAGCGGCGCATTGAGCTCTTTGGCCGCTTCGGTTATTCCCTGAACGATCTCCATGTTATTCACGTTGAACGCACCGACCGCATAATGGCCGTCGTATGCTTTTTTGAACATCTCTTTCGTTGTTACCAGTGGCATTTGCATTATCCTCCAATTAAAGAATATCAAATTGATTTACGCACAGTATTATAATATCATTTCTGCTTTTATTCAATGCTTACATTTGAGAAATTACAGATTCCGTTTCCGCAAGGGATATCATTTCTTATGCATGTATATAGAAGCCGCTTTCAGCATGAGCTTTTTGGGACCGGTTGAAGAAAAACGGATCTCAACCAGATAGTCCCCTCCCATCGGCTTCATCGATGTGATGACCCCTTCACCGAATGCTCTGTGTACGACCTCATCGCCTACCGCATAATCAGCCTTAGGTGCCGGCTGCGGACGGAGTGTTGCTTTTGCGGCGTTTTCCTTCGCTCGATCAATTATCTGCCGGACCGGTTTTCTCGCCTGATAGCCGTAAGGGTCATCGCGATTGATATCTTCCGGGCTTATCTCATTAACGAATCGGGAGACATTGTTTACTGTGGTTCGTCCGAAGATCATACGCTGTCTGGCGGCAGAGATATAAAGTTCCCTCTTTGCCCGGGTAATTGCCACATAGCACAGACGTCTCTCCTCTTCCAGCTCATCCGGGTCTCCGATCGCTCTTATACCCGGAAACACGGTCTCTTCCATGCCTACAAGGTAAACATTCCTAAACTCAAGGCCTTTGGAACTGTGAACAGTCATAAGAAGGACGCAGTCTGTATCATCGCTTATACTGTCCGTATCTGTGTATAAAGCAACATCGGCAAGAAATCCTTCCAGCGATGTATCTCCTGTTTCCCTGATATATGTCAGAATATTGGTCTTGAGTTCTTTAACATTTTCGATCCTGGAAGCGTCTTCGATCGTATTCTTAACTTCCAAAGCCCGAATGTAGCCTGTTTTATCGATCATTTCATCGAAAAACACATCGGCCGGATTGTTTTCGGAAAATGCCTTCAGGTCAAGGATAAGCTTGGTAAAAGGCTCGAATTTTGCCTTCAGACGCTTCAGATCCGGATAATTATCCATGTTCTGCAGAACATCGAATATCGCGCAGTTGTTTTCAGCAGCGGTCTGTCTCACCAGATCCAGACTTCTGTCCCCTATTCCACGAACGGGAACATTGATAATTCTGCTGAGTCTGAGATCATCGGACAGAGAGGATACAAGGCACATGTACGACAGGACATCCTTGATCTCCGCTCTGTCGAAGAATCTGGTCCCGCCTATGACCTTATAAGGTATTCCACGCCGTTTCAATGCATATTCAAACTGGTTGGACTGCGCGTTCATCCTGTACAGGATGGCATTATCACTCCAGGAGCCTCCTCTGTCGATAGAACGGAGGATGCGGGAGGCAACCAGGTCCGCCTCTTCCCTTTCGTCATCCGCAACCGATACATTGACAAGGTCTCCGGTACCGTTATTTGTCCAAAGGGTCTTTCCTTTCCTTCCGATATTATTGCTGATAACGGAATTGGCAGCGGAAAGGATGTGTTCGGTGCTTCTGTAATTCTGTTCAAGTCTGATCGTTCGGCAGTTTGAATACTGAGATTCAAAGGACAGGATGTTTTCTATATTCGCTCCGCGGAACTTATAGATGCTCTGATCATCGTCCCCAACAACGCAGAGATTGCCGTTGCCGCATAGCAGCGACGAAAGAAGATACTGCAGATGGTTCGTATCCTGATATTCATCGATGAGGATGTATCTGAATCGCCTCTGCCAGTATTCTCTTGCCTCCGGATACTCTCGCAGGATCTTCACCGTATTGGCGATCAGATCGTCAAAATCCATTGCATTTGCAGTGAATGCACGCCTGTTGTATTCCGCATAGACGGCAGCATATTTGGTTTTTCTGAAATCATTGAACGTTCTTGCGGTGCTCTCATACTCCGACGGAGAGACTTCGCTGTTCTTCAATCCGCTGATCTCCCATGCTATCGCTTTCGGATTGAAATCCTTGCTGTCGATATCCAGATCCTTTTCGATTTTCTTTATCAGAGAGAGTGTGTCATCCGTATCATAGATCGTGAAATTGGACTGATAACCGAGCAGTTCCGCATCCCTGCGCAGAATGCGCACGCAGGCCGAATGAAAGGTACAGGCCCATATGTCATCGGCAGTTTCCCCGAGTTTCCTCGCGAGCCTTGATTTGAGCTCTGCCGCAGCTTTGTTGGTGAACGTGATGGCGAGGATCCTCCAAGGATCGACTTTGACGTATGCACAGAGTTCTTCCGCTTCATGACCGCCGTTCCGGAGCGTTTTCAGATCTTTCGGCTCTGCATCTGACGGGATCTCGCTGCAGTCTGAAGCTCTGCCGTATTTGATAAGGTTTGCGATCCGGTTTATCAGTACGGTGGTCTTCCCGCTTCCCGCACCGGCGAGGATCAGCAGCGGGCCTTCCGTTGCAAGCGCGGCCTCGAGCTGTTTTTCGTTGAGAAACGAAAAATCCTTCGCGATGACCTTAAGCCTCAGAGACAGGTATTCTTTTTTTTCTGATTCATTGAGCATTGCTATACCCTTTATATGGTTTACATCATATGGAGCAGCAGGTTTTATCTGCTGCTCCACGGTTATTATAGGGATTTCAACTCCGTGAGACTCTGTCTGAGATTCACGATCAGTGCCTCAAGTCTGCTCTTCTTCTCTCTTTCCGCGTTTACTACGCTCTCAGGGGCCCTGGAAACAAAGTTTTCATTGGAGAGCTTCTTGATCTGACCTTCGAGCAGCATCTCGGATTTATCCAGCTCTTTCTGGATCCTCTCGATCTCTTTTTCTACGTCAACGAGCTCCTGCAGCGGAATGAATATTCTCGCATTGTCCGTCGAAACATTGACCATCTTTTCGGAGTTATCCGGGATCTCTCTGCTGACGGAAACACTTTCGGCATAAGCAAGCTTCCTGATGAGCAGCGAACTGTCCACAAAGATCGAGGCGGTCTCTGAAACGATAAAGAGATGTGTCTTTTTAGAGGGAGGCACGTTCATCTCGGCTCTGCGGGCCCTGACGGCTTTGATCGCATCCATTACAGCCTCAAAAGCATGTTCTTCCTCCGAGAAATCGAGCGAAACGGAATAAACCGGATAATCCTCGGTCATCAGTGCTTCGCCTTCGTGCGGCAGAGACTGCCAGATCTCCTCGGTGATAAACGGCATGAAGGGATGGAGCAGCTTGAGGATATCGTTCAGCACATAGAGCAGCACCTTCTGCGCCGACTCTTTGGAAGCAGCGTCATCCCCGTTCAGTCTCGGCTTTGTAATCTCGATGTACCAGTCGCAGTAGGAATCCCATATGAAGTCATATATCTTCCCTGCCGCGACGCCGAGCTCGAAGTTGTCCATATTGGTGTTAACTTCGCTGATGACGGAATTGAGCTTCGAAAGGATCCACTTATCCTCCAGCTCAAGCTTCTCAGGCAGCTCGTTCTTCTCGATGGAGAGGTTCATCATCACGAAACGGGAAGCGTTCCAAAGCTTGTTGCAGAAGTTTCGCATAGCCTCGCACTTCTCAACATAGAAACGCATATCATTGCCCGGCGAGTTGCCTGTAATGAGATTGAAACGCAGCGCATCGGCACCGTATGCCTCGATCATATCGAGCGGATCGATGCCGTTTCCGAGAGACTTGGACATCTTTCTGCCAAGGCTGTCGCGTACAAGACCATGGATGAACACCGTCTTGAACGGCTCTTCATCGATCTGCTCCATAGCGGAGAAGATCATCCTTGCGACCCAGAAAAAGATGATGTCATAGCCGGTGACCATAACCGATGTCGGATACCAGTAGCCGATCGTATCGGTCTTTTCAGGCCAGCCCATCGTGGAGAACGGCCAGAGCGCAGACGAGAACCATGTATCAAGAACATCTTCGTCACGAACGATGTTCTTTGAATGGCAGGCTGAGCATTCCGTCGCATCCTGCCGTGACACGGTGATGGCTCCGCAGTCGCTGCAGTACCACGCAGGGATCTGATGACCCCACCACAACTGTCTGGAAATACACCAGTCGTGCACGTTCTCCATCCAGTTCAGGTATGTCTTTGTAAACCTTTCCGGCACAAATTTGATCCTGCCGTCTTTCACGACATCGATCGCTTTTTTTGCGAGCGGTTTCATCTTCACGAACCACTGCGGGCTGATAAGCGGCTCAACGACCGTTCCGCATCTGTAACAGCAGCCAACATTGTGGCTGTAGTCCTCGACTTTCACGAGGTAGCCCTGCTCCTCGAGATCCTTTACGATCCTGTCTCTGCATTCGTATCTGTCGAGACCGTCATAAACGCCGCCGTTGATGATTTTTGCCTCTTCGTCGATGACCTGGACCTGTTCGAGATTATGACGCAGACCCACTTCATAGTCATTCGGGTCATGGCAGGGCGTCATCTTGACGGCGCCGGTCCCGAAATCGAGCTCAACATAATCATCGGCAATGATCGGGAGCTTTCTGCCAACAAGAGGAAGTATCGCGTTCTTCCCGAGCAGGTGCGCGTATCTCTCGTCCTTCGGGTTGACCGCCACACCGGTGTCACCGAGCATTGTCTCAGGTCTGGTCGTGGCGATGATGAATTCCTCATCGGAATCCTCGATCGGATAGCGGATATGCCAGAAATGTCCGGCGATGTCCTTGTATTCCACCTCCGCGTCGGAAAGCGCGGTGCGGCAATGGGGACACCAGTTGATTATCCTCTTGCCCTTGTAGATAAGGCCCTTCTCATACAGATCGCAGAAGGTCTCTCTGACGGCTCTGGCGCAGACATCGTCCATGGTGAATCTGTTTCTGTCCCAGTCGCATGAGACGCCGAGCTTCATCTGCTGTTCAACGATCTTATCGCCGTACTTCCCTTTCCATTCCCAGACGCGGTCAAGGAATTTCTCCCTGCCGAGATCATAGCGCGTCATATGATCTTCTTTCCGGAGAACTTCCTCAACCTTTATCTGCGTGGCGATTCCGGCATGATCAACACCGGGAAGCCAAAGAGCGGAATAGCCCTGCATTCTTTTGTATCTTGTGAGGATATCCTGCAGTGTCGCGTCGAGCGCATGACCCATGTGCAGCTGACCCGTGACATTGGGAGGAGGCATAACGATCGAAAAAGGCTTTTTGTCCTTATCGATGACCGCTTTGAAGAAGCCGCCTTTCATCCAGAAATCATAGATCTTGCTCTCCACTGCTTTCGGATCATAGACTTTCGGTAGTTCTTTCATAATATGATCTCCTGAAAAACATACGCCCCGAAGCAAAGCTTCAGGGCGTGAATATACCGCGGTACCACCTGAATTCCGTACACAGTACGGCACTCAATACCATTAACGCTGATACACGTCCGGAACTACTGTACTTTCATCCCGGAAACTCGGGGCCGACCTTCAACAGCTGTCATTGAGCATTCACACCAGACATGCCCTCTCTGAAAACGACTGACCGTTTACTCCTGCCCGTCACAGTTTTTTCTTGTGAAAGTATAATAAATAATGAATCCTTTGTCAATACAAACAAATATCATATCGGAAATTTGTTCAAAGCAGACGAAAACAGTTGTTTTTAACTTTTCCATCCATTATAATCAGAAGCATCCTTATTGTTGGGAGCAGTTATGGAAGAAAACAGAAACTTTATCCAGACATATATCGAAGAGGACCTTTCCGAGGGGAACCGTTGCTACGGCATGCAGGTCCATACGCGTTTTCCGCCCGAACCGAACGGCTATCTGCATATAGGCCACTGCAAGGCTCTTACGATCGATTTCGGAACCGCGGAAAAATTCGGCGGCATATGCAATCTCAGAATGGACGATACGAATCCGGCCAAAGAGGACTCGGAGTATGTCGACGCCATCCAGGAAGATATCCACTGGCTCGGTTTCGACTGGGGAGATCGCTTTTTTTACGGTTCCGATTACTTCGAGAAAACCTATGAACTGGCTGTCGAACTGATCAAAAAGGGTCTTGCGTATGTCTGCGAGCTCACACCCGAGCAGTTCAGGGAGTATCGCGGCGACACGACCCGCCCCGCCGTCAGCCCCTGGAGAGACAGGCCTGTTGAAGAGAGCCTCGAGCTGTTTGAACGGATGAAGAACGGCGAATTCGAGGAAGGCAGATATACGCTCAGAGCTAAGATCGACCTCACAAGCGGAAACTTCAATATGAGAGACCCGGTGCTCTACAGGATCCGCTATATCGAGCACCACAGGCAGGGCACAAAATGGTGCATCTTCCCGATGTACGATTTTGCCCATCCTATCCAGGACGCTCTTGAAGGGATCACACATTCCCTCTGCTCTCTTGAATATGAGGCCCACAGACCGCTTTATGACTGGGTCGTATCCAATGTCTCCATTCCCGGCATAAAGCCGAGACAGATCGAATTTGCCCGTTTAAACATCAACTATACCGTGATGTCAAAGAGAAAACTCAGATATCTCGTCGATCATGGCATCGTTTCCGGCTGGAACGATCCCAGAATGCCGACTCTGTGCGGATTGCGCCGCAGAGGCTATACCTCACGCTCCATCCGGGATTTTTGTGAGAGGATCGGCGTTTCGAAGGTCGACTCGACCGTTGACTGGGCCCTGCTTGAAAGCTGCCTGAGAGATGATCTGAATGAAAACGCCCGGCGTCTGATGGCTGTGATCGATCCGGTGAAGCTCGTTATCACGAACTATCCCGAAGGCAAGATTGAGATGCTGCCGGTTGAAAACAATCCTGTCCGTCCGGAAACAGGAACAAGAGAAGTGTCTTTCTCAAAGTATCTATGGGTCGAGGCTGATGATTTCAGTGAGACGCAGATACCCAAGTTCAAAAGGCTCTTCCCCGGCAACGAAGTCAGGCTCAAAGGCGCTTATGTGATCACCTGCACCGGTTTCAATAAAGATGAGAACGGGAATGTCACCGAAATACTGTGTGAATATCAGCCTGACAGCCGCGGCGGCGATCCTGCTGACGGGCATAAGGTCAGGGGCGCTACCATACACTGGGTAAATGCGCTTGACTGCGTGGATGCTCAGATCAATCTGTACAGTTATCTTTTCTCGGATCCCGATCCCGACGGGAGCGGAAAGGATTATATCGACTGCATCAATCCCGACAGCCTCAAAGTCGTCGAAAACTGCAAGATCGAATCCTCCGTGAAACAGTATGCCATCCCCGACAGAAGCTCCGATTCCCTCTCCTTCCAGTTCATCAGGCAGGGATACTTCTGTGTTGATAATGTCGACTCCAGGCCCGATCATATGGTGTTCAACAGATCAGTCGCATTGAAGGACAGCTATAAGAAATAATCAACAGGTTTAAAGTCATATTGACTTGATGAGACCTGTGTGCTACCATTTCGGATGCTCAGGCGGATATGGTGGAATTGGCAGACACGCAGGATTTAGGTTCCTGTGCTTCACCGCGTGTGGGTTCAAGTCCCACTATCCGCACCATTACAGGGTCCGGGAGCTCCGAATGCTCTCAGACCCTTTTTTAATTTCAGGAGGAAAAACATGGACAGGATAAAGATCATGCAGGCCCAGATTAAAGTGCCGCAGAATAAGGAAGACGTGAAAGAGCTGCTTGAGACGCTCTGCAGGACCGCAGCTGACGAAAAGGCCGATCTGCTCTCACTTCCGGAAATGTTCTGCTGCCCGTACCAATCCTCCCTCTTCCCTCTTTATGCCGAGCCTGAAGGCGGCCGGCTGTACTCTCTGTGTTCTGCTTTAGCAAAAGAATACGGACTGTACCTCTCTGCCGGCTCCATGCCGGAATCCGCTGACGGAAGAGTCTACAATACAGCCTATGTATTTGACCGGGCCGGAAACCAGATCGCAAAACATCGAAAGATGCATATGTTCGATATTAATATCAGGAGCGGACAGGCATTCCGGGAATCCGACACGCTGAGCCCGGGAAGCAAATCAACGGTATTTGATACCGAATTCGGAAAGATGGGTTTATGTGTCTGTTTTGACTTCCGCTTCCCGGAGCTCGGCAGGATCATGGCTGTCAATGGTGCAAAGCTTGTCTTATGCCCCGCAGCATTCAACATGACCACAGGTCCGGCGCACTGGGAACTGATGTTCAGGGCGGAGGCCATGTTCAATCAGTATTATTGCATTGGTACGGCGCCTGCTCTTGACAGCAGCGCTTCCTATCATTCCTGGGGCCACAGCATCGCGGTAAGCCCTTGGGGAGAAGTGATCAGCCAGATGGGTACGGAAGAAGGGCATCAGTTCGTTGAACTGGATCTTTCTTTGGCGGAATCCGTAAGATCACAGCTTCCTCTGCTTGCCAACAGGCGCACCGATGTGTATTCTCTGACAGAACTCTAAAACGGATGAAAAGAAAACAGGCAGAAGCTTTTTTGCTTCTGCCTGTTTTCTTTATATGGAGCGGCTTACGAGGCTCGAACTCGCTACCTCCACCTTGGCAAGGTGGCGCTCTACCGGATGAGCTAAAGCCGCAAAACAGCATAGTTATATTATCACAAAAATCGATAATGTCAAGTATGCTGTTCAGGGATTGTCCATGCCGGAAGCTTCCTCCTGCAATTCCGGTTCCTTCTCATGCAGATACGGAGCAAACAGCCGTTCAGAATAGTTGATCACATCCGAGCACTGCGGATATCCGGACATGTTCCACCGGTATGTGATCCACATCCTTTCATCATTGAGCAGGAATCCTGCCTTTATTCCATCATTTATGCAGGATTCTATATCGACATGATAATAGTTTCCGTCTATTCTGATTATGTTCCAGTAATGGTTCTGCCAGTTTTTCTGCCCGTAAACGAGACGGCAGTCAATTCCGAGGCGGTTGCAGAGCTCGATAAATGCCAGTGAAAGGCCCTGACTGTTCGCCTTTCTTTCGATAAGGGATGAATAAGCGGTGTTGTCATTACGGGAGCTTGAATACTCTGTATTCCTGATCAGAAAAGAACAGGCATAAGCTGCTTTCTCAAGCTCATCCATTTCTTCGATCCCTTCAAGATCCGGAAAGACAAACTCAGCTGCTCGAACGGTCTTTTCTGCAAGCTCTTCCTCGGAAAGGCCGTAATCTATGTTTATCTCATAAAGCTTCTGTTTTCCCGAGCCTGAATATACATTGACGGAAGCGTTCGGAGACTTTGGAACAGACAAGGGATTATTGATATAGTAATCGCTTACCATACCCATGATGTCATCTTCATTGTAGTTGCTGTAATCGACCAGAAGGACCAGCTGTCTGCTGCGGTTCTCGATCGCATCACCGATATACTGCTTCAGCTCACCGGAATAAGCGAGCCTTGTTATATCATTTTTAACCGTTTCCGCGAAATGGACTGTGATCGTGGCCTCGTAATACGTGACGACCTTATATAGATTGTATGATATGTCTTCCACGCAGTAGGCGCAGAAAGCGTTATCCGTTATGGCCTGTTTGCAGGCAGCGGAAATGTCGCTGTTCGGATCTCCGTCATAGGCAGGATCAAAAGCGATTATGCTCTCTTCGGATTCCTTGTACTGATCGATCACGGAGCGAACTGCAATCTTCAGCTCGTTGAGATTTCTGACGATAATCCTGTTTTCATCGGATCTGATCTGGATCGGTGAGACATAATCCGTTTCGGAAATGTATTCCTTGTTATAGACAGCACAGGCAGATAAGAACAGCAAAACAAGGACGAGCAGTATCAGGATGGAAAATTCTTTTTTATGAAACATAACTATCCCCGTAAAACCGGTCAGCTGTCGATCAGCGAAAGCTGTATCTCCGGCAGGTCTTCTCTGTTTAATGGGCATCCTGAGGAAGGGATCTTCAATGCTTTATAGCATTCGAGGTCGGCAAGACCGGCGTCTGCAGCAGGCAAAGCGTCGATGACGGTTCTGTCTTTCTTCTTAGTGAACACATAGACACCCTCCGATGAACGCCCGGTTTTGGAAAGGAGGAGAGCCGAATTGAACATCAGGGCCCGGCTGTCACTGGAATAAAGAACGATATCTGTATCCGAGACAACAGGGATTATTCGAATAAGCCTGCTCTTGTCGCTGTACGCGTTTATCAGCTTCTTCCTGTTTGACTTGGTGGCGTATGAGGACAGCGGGACCTTCGATACTTTTCCGTTTTCATATACAAACAGCAGGCTTGAAGAATAATCGCCGGGAATGATGACCGAGATGATCTTCTCTCCGTCATCGAATTCGAGTTTGGCCGGAATAAAGAGCCCCAGTGCGGCAGATCTGGAGTCTTCGATATCATTTATGCGAAGCTTATAGGCCTGGTTCCTGTCCGTAAAAATGATCAGCTCATTGCCGTTGCTCGTTTCGAAAACATCGGTGATGCTGTCCCCTTCCTTGAGCTTCTGCTCCGCGCTGCTGCGGTAGGAAGGTACAGACAGCTTCTTGAGATACCCCTCTGCCGTCACGATGATATAGACCGGATAATCTTCAACAGCAGGCGCAAGAGGCTCTTCAGGCAGATCGGATGAATAGACGATGTCCGATCTTCTTGGAATGACATACTTTTTATTGATCCGCTTAAGGTCATCGATGATCAGTCCGCGGATCTTCCGGCTGCTGTTCAGAACATCTTTCAGGTGCTCGATCTCATCCTGGAGTGACTTTATCTCCGAGGTCCTGTTGACGATATACTGGCGGTTGATGTTCCGAAGCTTGATATTGGCGACGAATTCCGCCTGCGTCTCATCGATGCCGAATCCCATCATGAGGTTCGGAACAACTTCCTCTTCCAGCTCTGTGTTCTTTATGATGTCGATTGCATAATCGATATCCAGCAAGATCTTCTCAAGACCGGACAGCAGATGGAGTTTTTCGTTCTTTTTTGTAATATCGCTGTATATCATGCGCCTGATGCATTCCGTGCGCCAGGCCGTCCATTCATCGAGTATCTCCTTCACGCCCATCACTTTGGGGTTTCCGGCTACAAGTATGTTGAAATTGCAGGAGAAAACGTCCTGAAGCGTCGTGAGCTTGAAGAGCTTCTGCATCAGCTTGTCCGGCTCGGCTCCTCTTTTCAGCTCTATGGCAAGCCGCAGACCGTTCAGATCCGTTTCATCCCTCATATCCGAGATCTCTTTTATCTTTCCTGTTTTGCAGAGATCGGATATCTTGTCGATAATGATATCCGTGGTCGTGGTATAAGGGATCTCGTAGATCTCAATAATGTTCTGTTCTTTGATGAAGCTCCACTTGGACCGGATCTTGAAACTGCCCTTGCCGGTCCTGTATATCTCCTCCATCTCGGTCCTGTTGAAAATGATCTCTCCGCCGGTGGAGAAATCAGGGGCAGGCATCGATCCGAAAAGATCATAGTCCGGATCTCTGATATAATTGATAGCGGCATCGCAGACCTCATTCAGATTGAAACCGCAAATCATGCTCGCCATTCCGACCGCAATGCCGGAATTGGCTGAGACGAGGATATTCGGGAAAGCGGTCGGAAGCAGAACAGGCTCCTGCTGCGTCCCGTCGTAGCTGTCTGCGAAATCCACGGTGTCTTTGTCAATGTCCCGGAAAATCTCATTGCAGATGGGAGCGAGCTTTGCCTCGGTATAACGGGAGGCTGCATAGGACATGTCCCTTGAATAGACTTTGCCGAAGTTCCCTTTGGAGTCGATAAAGGGCGTGATCAGCGCCTCATTGCCCGTTGAGAGCCTTACCATGGTCTCATAGATCGCAGCGTCTCCGTGCGGATTGAGCTGCATGGTCCTTCCAACGATATTCGCGCTCTTCTGCCGCTGGCCGGTAAGCAGTCCCATCTTATACATCGTATACAGCAGCTTGCGGTGCGAAGGCTTGAATCCGTCGATCTCCGGAATGGCTCTTGAAACGATAACACTCATCGCATAGGGCATGTAGTTCGATTCCAGCGTCTGCGTGATCGGCTGTTCTAACGCTTTTGCCTCGACCGGAGTTATTTCTTTATTATTCCTGGTTGTTTTTCTTTTATTTCCTGCCATTTCTCAATCCTTAGGAAACATCGAGCATATCAAGATATTTATAACCGTAATCGGATATGAACTTCTTTCTGCCCTCAAGATTGTCGCCCAGCAGCAGATCGAACATTTCCGACATCACCTTTGCGTCTTCCGGAAGCACTTTTATAAGCTTTCTGGTGGCTGGATTCATCGTCGTCTGCCACATCATCTCGGGATCATTTTCTCCGAGGCCCTTGCTGCGGTTGATCTGCAGTTTTCTGCTGCCCAGTTTTTCGACGATCTCGGCCTTTTCTCTGTCGGAATAGGCAAAGTATGTCCTGTCCTTATCGATGATCTCATAGAGCGGAGATTCCGCAATATAGACGAATCCTTCATTTATAAGGGTCGGCGTGAGCCTGTAGAGCATCGTGAGTATCAGTGTCCTGATCTGGAATCCGTCGACATCGGCATCCGTGCAGATGATTATTTTGCTCCATCTGAGAGAGTTTATATCGAATGAGGAAAGATCCTTCGTATGCTTGTCACGAACTTCCACGCCGCAGCCGAGAACCTTGAGAAGATCCGTGATGATCTCACTTTTGAATATTCTTACATAGTCGGCTTTCAGGCAATTGAGGATCTTGCCGCGCACGGGCATGACCCCCTGGAATTCCGCGTCTCTCGACTGCCTGCAGGATCCTGCGGCGGAATCCCCTTCAACGATATATATCTCCCGTCTGCTTGCGTCTTTACTCCTGCAGTCCACGAACTTCTGCACCCTGTTGGAGATACCGATTTTCTCCTGCAGGGTCTTCTTCAGGTTCTGCCTTGCCTTTTCCGCGTTTTCTCTGCTTCGCTTGTTTATGAGCACCTGCTCGGCGATCTTGTCGGCATCCGCCTTGTTCTCTATGAAATAGACTTCAAGCTGAGACTTGAAGAATTCCGTCATGGCAGATTGGATGAATTTGTTGTTTATCGCCTTCTTGGTCTGGTTTTCATAGGAAGTCTGTGTGGAAAAGCAGTTGGTCACAAGGATCAGACAGTCCTGCACGTCCATGAATTTGATCGAGGACTCGTTTTTCTGGTATTTACCGGATGTCTTCAGATAATTGTCGATCGCGGCGGTGAAAGCGCTCTTGACGGCTTTATCGGGAGAACCGCCGTTTTCGAGCCAGGATGAATTGTGATAATATTCGATCACGTTGACCTTGTTCGAAAAACAGAAAGCCGCACTGATCTTCAGCTTGTATTCCGGCCGGTCTTCCCTGTCACGGCCTTTTCTTTCGGCACTGATGAATCGCGTGTCGGTAAAGGCATCGGTACCGGCGAGCTCCGAAACATAGTCGGAGATCCCGTTTTCATAGCGGTAGCGGGATTCCTCGAACTGGCCGTCTTTCTCAAGCCTGAGGATGAACGTTACACCGGCGTTGATCACAGCCTGCTTCTTGAGCGTATCCCGGAAATACTCATCAGGGATCTCGATATCGGTGAAGACTTCTCTGTCCGGTCTCCATTTGATAGTAGTCCCGGTCCTTACTCTGTCGCTCTCCTCGACGGTGAGCTCTTTGCCCTTTCTGCCGCAGACCTTTCCTTTTTTAAATGCGAGAGTATACTTCTTGCCATCTCTCCAGACCGTAACATCCATATACTCGGATGCATACTGCGTGGCGCAGGATCCGAGACCGTTCAGCCCAAGAGAATACTCGTAATCTCCGCCGTTAATGTTATTGTATTTCCCGCCGGCATAAAGCTCACAGAAAACAAGCTCCCAGTTATATTTCTTTTCGACCGGATTCCAGTCAACGGGACAGCCTCTTCCGAAATCCTGCACCTCTATTGAATTATCTTCAAAATATGTTAAAGTAATGACGTCGCCGTTTCCCTCTCTGGCTTCATCAATGGAGTTTGAGAGTATTTCGAAAACAGCGTGCTCACAGCCGTCAAGCCCGTCAGAACCGAAAATGACCGCCGGACGTTTTCTGACTCTGTCAGCCCCTTTGAGCTGCGTTATGCTTTCATTTCCGTATACCAAAGTTTCTTTAGCCATAATTCCCTTCTGCATACAACATCTTGCCGATCAAGCGTTTTCCTTCCACATTATCTTGATAATTATAGCATCCATCCATTTTTCTTACAAGTATCCTCCCTCAATTAAAACAGGAGTTGCGCAATGGCAGTAGTATTTTCTGTAGCGGTCATCATTCTTCTGATAGTCATTCTTTTCAAACTGATAAAAAAACCTATCAGATTGATTTTCAAACTTCTTTTGAATACATTGATCGGGTTTGTCGTGCTCTTCATTTTCAATCTGATCGGCAGTCTCTTCGATTTTGCGATACCGGTCACGCTGATCAACGCACTTGTTGTTGGCGTATTGGGAATGCCGGGGCTGATCATTCTGATCATGCTGAATATACTGTTTTGAATAATAACAGCACCGGATCGTTGATCCGGTGCTGTTCGTTTTTACAGATTGCCAAGTGCTTTGGCGATCCTCTCGAAATGCATTCCTCTGGATGCTTTTATGAGGATGATGTCATTTTCCCTGATCCGTGAAGATACTTCGCTTATCAGTTCATTAACGTCTTCAAAGTGCTTTCCGCCTTTCCGGAAACTATCGGAGATATGCAGCGAGAGCGGTCCGGCGCTGTACATCAGTTCAACCCCTTTATCCGAAGCATATCGTCCTATCTCGGCATGGAGCTCGATCTCATCCTCTCCCAGTTCAAGCATGTCTCCCAGAATACAGATATGTCTTCCGGGCAGAAGCATCATGGAGTCGATAGCAGATCTGACAGACTCGGGATTTGCGTTATAACTGTCATCAATGATAAGGAAACCGTTTTTCCGGATCAGATCCCCTCTTCCGCCTATGTTTTTAAAAGAGCCGATCCCGGACCTTATCTCCTCCCCGGAAAGACCGTACCGCTTTCCTACGGCCGCCGCAAGCAGCGCATCGGAAACATAGTGCATTCCAAAAGAAGGGATGACAACATCGCATATCTTTTCATCGGCAGCAATATCGAAAACCGTCTTCCCGTCTGAAGTAAAAACGATATTTTCTGCTTTAAAATCGGAATCCGGGGCTGATCCGCAGCGGATCACGCTTCCTTTGAATCGAATGCGGTGAAGCATCGGATCATCTCCGTTGACCACGGCGAGAGAATCATCGTCCATATATTTGAGCATTTTTGTTTTCTCGGTGAATACTCCGTCCAGATCCTTGAGATACTCCAGATGCGCCTTTCCGATCGAGGTGAACACGCCGACCTGCGGCCGTACGATGTCACCGAGCAGGTCCATATCATCGATCTTAGACACCCCCATCTCGACCACAGCGATCTCATGCTCTCTGCTGATACGCGAAAGTGTGATCGGGACTCCAAGCTGGTTGTTGTAGTTCTTATCCGTCTTCAAGACGCAGTATTTCTGAGAAAGAACAGAGGAGATCATCTCTTTGGCCGTCGTTTTTCCGACGCTCCCCGTAATGCCGACGAACGGGATGGAAACAGTGTTTCTGAATTCTTTTGCCAGAGTCTCAAGTGATTTCTGAACGTCTTCGACAAGAATGATCGTCCCGGTAATCTCCTGCGGTCTCCTGTCGGTTATGCAGGCAGCGGCTCCGTTTCGGAATGCCGCGTCGATGTATTCGTTTCCATCGGTCTGTTCACCCCTGAATGCCGCAAAAAGGTCTCCGGACCTGACGTTCCGGCTGTCAATGGAAATGCTCACCGGCTCTCTGTCTGCTCCGGATATGTCCCCGATGATCACGCCGCCGCAAACATCTGCGACCTTTTTTAAGGAAAAACCGTACATAAAGCTACCGCCTTGAAGAAGTAATAGTAAAAAGTATCGAAATAAACGAGGTGTTATGTTATAATACAAAAAAACGTTGAGGGACTATTGTTTTTATGAAATATATTGTGGTCGATCTGGAGTGGAATCAGGCGCTGAGCTCCAAGTCACCGGTGTTTAACAGACTGCCGCTGCACCTTCGCGGAGAAATCATAGAAATAGGCGCAGTCATGCTGAATGACGATTTCTCATTGGGAGAAGAGTTTTCCATAGATATCAAACCGGTCTATTTCAAGAAGATGCATTATAAAGTAAAAAAGATCACCGGTTTTGATGCAGAGCGTCTGTCAAACGGAGTTTCTTTCCCCGAGGCATATGAGAGGTTCCATGAGTGGTGCGGTGATGATGTTACATTCATCACCTGGGGATGCGATGATCAGAGTATCCTTGAACAGAATATAATCATCCATGACCTGTTCTGGGAATGGATAAAAGAATGGGTAAATCTGCAGGTCATATATAATATACAGACCAACAGCGGAAAAAACCAGAAATCTCTGGCCACCGCGATGGAGCACTTCGGGATCGAGCAGACCAGGACCGCACATGATGCACTGGGGGACGCCTATAACACGGCGCTGGTAAGCACCCATCTCAACATGGAAGAAGGCCTTCGGACATATCAGTATGCTGATAAGATACTCGCGGAGATCGAAGCCGAAAAAACCGAACAGAAAGATACGGCCCAAGAGGACAAAAGCGAAGTATCTCCTCTGACATACAGAGATTACGAAAGCAAAGCCGCCGCATTCAACGATCCGGAAGTATCCGGCGTGAAATGTCCGCTATGCGGAAAGGATATGGACGGAAAAAAGTGGCTCAATCAGGGTGACCAGCGTTATATCAACATATTCACCTGTGAAAACGACGGCAAATTCTTTGTCAGGCTGAAATTCAAAAAGCATACGGACGAACTGTTGTGGGATGCCAGAAAACTGGTCTATCCCGCCGAAGATACGCACGAAGATCTCTACAGGGATAAGCTAAAGCAGGTTAGGCGGCGCGGAAGAAGCCATTCAAAACACAAAAAGCATTAAAAATAGAACTGACAATTCTGTCAGTTTTATTTTTTTGCAAAATAATCATTTACTTTTTTAACATCTTCCGAGATCTGTTCGGATAATGATTCAGCGGAAGAAAACTTCTGTTCGTCCCGGATTTTTTTGCAAAAAAGTATTTCGCAGTTTTGTCCGTACAAGTCACCGGAGTAGTCGAAAATATTTGTTTCAACGCTAATATCCGATTCTGTATAAAACGTCGGACGGACCCCTATGTTCGTGATCGACCGGAACACGTCATCTTTTACACGAGTCTGTGTTGCATACACGCCGAACGACGGAACAGCAATTCCATCCGGCATATTGAGATTGATCGTTGGATATCCGATCTTTGACCCGATATTTCTGCCGTGATTGATCTTTCCTGCAATGGAATACGTTCTGCCGAGCATCGTTTCCGCCTTCTCCATTTCCCCCTCTTTGATGCAGTTTCTGATCAGACTGGAGCTGACGATCTCACCGTCTATTACCACGGCCGGTATTTTATCGAAACCTACATTATTCTCTATACAGAAGTTTTCGATTCTGTCGGGGGTACCGAGTCCTTTGTATCCGAGTTTGAAATCATATCCTATTACGATCCGCCTGATATCATTGTTCTTTATCAGATCTGTCAGGAAAACGTCCCAGGAAGTCTTCATGAGCGCTCTGTCAAAGCGGATCATGATTATATCCTTTATCCCGAATTCCTTGTTTATGATCTCAACCCTTTTATCGCATCCGTATATCAGATCGACCCGGCTGTTTAGTATAAGACTGTCGGGATGAATATCAAAGTTGATGACCGACGGGATCAGATCGTACTGTCCGGCTCTTTCGTTCACTTTATCAAGAAGGGCTTTATGACCGATGTGTACACCGTCAAAAAAGCCCAATGCTATTACTTTTCCTTTATCTGTCATGATCAGATCAGACCTCAAAGAAGTTTTTTAACGATTTCAGAATACCGGATTTGGCGGATGCAAGCATAAGAAATTCTCCCGACGGTGAATAGACCCTGTATGTTCCATCCGGGATCTGTGCACCGATCTGCCTTCCGTTTTTAATATATCGCTCCTCTTCCAGGCTGCAGACATACTCCGGAAGATCAGCAAACATAGAATCTGTACTTAAAAGCAGATCTTCAAGCCTTTCTTCGCCGGCACATCGTATTATACAGTCCAGATCGAAGGCATTTTCGATTCTGAATGCGCCGCTGCCGATCCTCCTGAGAGATGACATGCACGCCCCGCAGCCGAGCGCCTGACCGATATCATGGCAAAGCGTGCGGATATAGGTTCCGGTTGAGCATGTCACCGAAAAGCAAATTCCTTGTTCTGTTTCAGAAATCAGAGAAATATCATATACCGTAACGGGCCTCGGCTGTCTTTCAAGCTCGATCCCCTGTCTTGCAAGATCGTACAGCCTTCTGCCGTTCCGCTTAAGAGCAGAATACATAGGCGGGATCTGCAGGATGATTCCTTTGAAGGCTTCTGCCGCATTGAGAAAATCCTGCTCCGACACATTACACTCGCATTCCGACAGCACTTTACCGCTGATATCCTGCGTATCCGTCACGATCCCGAATCTGATCCCGGCAATGTATTTCTTGGAATGATTATCCGCGAACTCGACTGCCTTGGTCGCTTTTCCGATGAAAACCGGAAGAAGTCCCGTGGCCATCGGATCGAGAGTGCCCGAGTGACCGATCCTGCGCTCATGGAATATGCCTTTCAGCTTGCAGACAACATCGTTGCTTGTCCAACCCGATGGTTTGTCAACAAGCAGTATGCCGTTCATCTCAGGACCTCGTCAATAACGGAAACAAGCATCTCACATGCAGCTTCGGGATTTGCGGCAATCGTGCATCCGGCAGCCGCCTCATGTCCGCCCCCGCCGAATACGGCGCAGATTTCGCTGCTGTTTATTCCGTCAAAGGAGCGCATGGATACTTTCGATCTCCCGTCTTCCCGTTCCCGTATGGTTATGCAGATCTTCGCTCCATCCGGTCTGCATGCAAGCGAAGCGATATCTTCCAGGTCATCGATCGTAGCACCGCACTCTTCGATCATTTTTCTGGTTATTATGGCTACGGAAATACTGTCTTCCTTATAATACCGGATGCTGCTGTACACCATGCCTTCGAGCCTGATCCTTGCCTTGCTGACCTTTCGGAAGAACCTGATGTTGATTGACCTGTTGTCTATCCCCTGCTTGATGAGCTTTGAAACGGTCTCAAGCGTATTGTAATTCGTGTTGGCGTACTGGAAACAGCCTGTGTCAGTCGCAATGGCAATATAGAGCAAAAGCGCCTCTTCATCCGTGACATCCTCACATAGCTTCAGAATCAGTCTGTATACGACTTCGCCGCACGAGGAATAGCGGGGACGGACAAGCTTATTATCCGTTCGAATAGAGTTTCCGGGATGATGATCCACCGCAAGATCGATAAATCCGCTGAAAGTCTTCGGGAAAAGATCCTCCGAGGCAACGTCAACGCTGATCGCTTTATTCCATTTATAACCTTCCGGCGCAGTATACTGCGATACATAGTCCTTATATCTGACCGGCGTTTCCGGGTTGACGACCAGGTACGCGGTCTTCCCGGACCTTCTCAGCGCGGAACAGAGTGCGGAAGCGCTGCACAGTGTATCTCCGTCCGGATTGGCATGCGTTACCAGAAGATAAGCGTCATATTTGTTTATATAGTCTACGGCGGCAGAATAATCCATTTTCAGACCTCATCTGAAGATTCACGAAAAGATTTGATAATCTGATTTATATGATCTCCGTATTCAATGCTGTGATCTATCTCAAAGATGAGTTCGGGCGTGTATCGCAGATTGAGAGAAGCCCCCAGCTGTTTTCTGAGCCAGCCGGATGCGGATTTCAGGCCTTTCAGGAATTCTTTTTCATTCTCCGTATCAAGACAGGAGACCCACACCTTAGCATATCGCAGGTCACCTGTGGTCCTGACGCGGGTAATGCTTACGATCCCCTTCTGAACTCTCGGATCCTTTATATCCTGGAGATATTTTGAAAGTGCGAACTGGATATCATCATTCGTTCTTTCCAGTTTGTTCGATGACATTTTTCTATCCTTTCAGACATTTGTTTTCGCGGGCGTGGATACGCCCGCGATCATCATGCTTCGATCTGTTCCATGACAAAGCATTCGATAATATCGCCTACTTTGATATCATTGAATTTTTCGATCTGGATGCCGCATTCGTAACCGGATGCGACCTCTTTAACATCGTCCTTGAATCTTCTGAGTGAAGCAAGTTCGCCTTCGTGAACAACTATGTTGTCTCTCAGTATCCTGACCAGGCAGCCTCTCATGATTTTGCCGTCGGTGCAGTAGCACCCGCAGACGGTGCCGATCTTGGAAACCTTATAGGTTTCTCTGACTTCTGCGTGGCCGATTACGGATTCCGTAAACTTAGGCGCGAGCATTCCCTTCATGGCTGCCTCTACTTCATTGATGCAGTCATATATGACTCTGTAAAGCCTTATATCCACGTTATTGCGCACTGCACTCTCTCTTGCTGCGGCATCAGGCCGCACATTGAATCCGACAATGATCGAATCGGAGGAAGATGCCAGCATGATATCCGACTCGTTGATCGCACCGACTGCACTGTGGATGACCTTTACCTTTACCTCATCATTAGAGATCTTCTCAAGCGAAGACTTAACAGCCTCAGCAGATCCCTGCACGTCCGCTTTAACAATAATGTTCAGGGTCTTCATATCGCCCGCCTGGATCTGGCTGAACAGATCCTCAAGGCTGACCTTCTTGGAGGCGGCATTTCCGCTGAGCTGATTATTCTTCCTTTCATCAGCAAGAACTCTGGCCATTCTCTCGTCAGCGACAGCATTGAATGTATCCCCGGCACTCGGTACCTCACTGAGTCCGGAAATCTCGACTGGTGTCGAGGGTCCGGCTTCGGTGATCCGGTTTCCCTTGTCGTTGATCATGGTTCTGACACGGCCGACAGCTGTACCGGCAATGATCACATCGCCCAGTCTGAGCGTACCGTTCTGAACAAGGACCGTCATGATCGGTCCGCGGCCCTTATCAAGCCTGGCCTCAATAACAGTACCCTTTGCCGCTCTTTTGGGATTCGCTTTCAGTTCCTGAACTTCAGCAAGGATAACAAGGTTTTCAAGCAGATTATCTATTCCCATACCCGTTTTGGCCGAGATCGGGCATATGATGGTCTCGCCGCCCCATTCTTCACTAACCAGATCATACTCGGTAAGCTGCTGTTTGATCCTTTCCGGATTCGCTCCGGCAACATCCATCTTATTGATCGCGACGACAACGGGGATGCCGGCTGCCTTGGCATGGTTGATGCTCTCAACTGTCTGCGGCATTATTCCGTCATCAGCGGCTACAACAAGGATCGCAATATCCGTAACCATCGCACCTCTGGCGCGCATAGTGGTAAATGCCTCGTGTCCCGGCGTATCAAGGAAGGTTATGGGACTGCCGTTTATCTCAACGGTATATGCGCCGATATGCTGCGTGATCCCGCCGGCTTCACCGGATACGACATTCGCATGCCGGATGTAGTCGAGAAGAGATGTCTTGCCGTGATCAACATGACCCATGACGACAACGACCGGGGCTCTGGGAACAAGATCCTCCGCGGCGTCGGCACTGTCATCGATCAGTTTCTCTTCAACCGTGACGATCACCTTTTTCTCTACCTTGCAGCCGAGTTCCATCGCAACAAGAGCGGCAGTGTCATAGTCGATCACGTCGGATACGGAGGCAAATACACCCATCTTCATGAGCTGCTTTATGACCTCAGAAGCTGTTTTCTTCATCCGGGATGCAAGCTCTCCCACACCGATCTCATCCGGGATCTCCACTTTGAGCTGCTGCTTCTTGGCTATTTCAAGCTGGAGCTTATTCAGCTTATCACGTTCCTCCTGTCTCTTCTTTATGGACTGGGACTGCTGATTTGCTTTCTGCTTGCGGCTGCTGTTGATCTTCTCCTTATTCGTCCTGCGGAAGTTCTCTCCGGTCTTGGCTCCGGCGAGGTCTTCAAACTTCTCGTTATACTTCTCAATATTGACAGAAGAACCGCCCCTGGTATCAACAACTCGTTTCTCAGCAACCTTTCTGGGTACATGAGGCTTGTTTTCCGCCGGCTTCTTCGGTGCTGCAGGCTGCTGCTCCTGCACAGGCTGCTGCTGAGGCTTTTTGTCCTGCTTCGGAGCTTTGCCCTTCGTCTTCTTATCCTCCGCCTCAGCTTTCTCATCCGCTTTCTGCACTGCGGGCTTCGGAGACGCAGCCGCCGGTTTGCTGACATTGAATATCTGCTCAAGACTCTCGACCTGGTTGTGCTGGGTCAGATACTCAAAAATAACGTCAAGCTCACTATTCTCCAGAACCTGCATATGATTCTTCGGAGGCGCGATATAATCAGTCAGTATCTGAGATACTACCTTCGAAGTCAAACCGAAATCCTTAGCGACTTCATGGATCCTGTATTTATTGTCTAAACTGCTCATATTTTGTCCTCCAAAGTAGAATAATAACGCTTAATCCTGCTGTTCCGGAGCTTTATTTCTGATAGCAAGCCACGCTCCGGCAAATCCGCTGTCATTTATCGATATGACCGAACAAAGGCCGGTACCGGCAGCAGAAGCAAGTTCATCTTTCGTATAGCCCGCATCAGCATAAGGGATATTATGGCTTTCTGCAAGGGAACGGATCCTGTTTCCGGCATTGTCGGAACAGTCTGAAGCGATCAGTATGAGACTGGACCTGCCGCTTCGGATATCCTCTCTGCATTTCTGTTCGGTGACGGATACCTTATTTGCCTTTCTCATCAGACCGATGAGACTCAACGATTTATCCATTTTCCGATCCATCAAAAAACTGTTTTATTGAATCAATGACATCCGAAGGGATACTGACACCGAGGGACCTGACAAGCGCCTTAGACTTCAGCGCTTTTTCAAAGCAGGCTTTCGTTTTGCAGATATAGGCGCCTCTTCCGGATACCTTACCTTTCAGATCAATCAGTACATTCCCGTCACCGGTCCTGACGATCCGAAGCATCTCATTTTTCGCTTTCGGTTCATGACAGCCCAAACATAGCCTGACAGGGACAGCTTTAGCCATAACCTGATCTCCTTATCTGCTTTCAGACTCAGGTTTGATGTCTATTTTATATCCGGTGAGTTTGGCTGCAAGTCTGGCATTCTGTCCTTCCTTGCCGATAGCAAGTGAAAGCTGGCTGTCCGGAACAATGACTCTGCAGCTTTTCGAATCATCAAGCATAGTCACACTGATGACCTCAGAGGGGGAAAGCGCCGCTGCGATATAGTCTTCGGGGTACTCGCTGTATTTCACAATATCGATCTTTTCGCCGTTCAGCTCATTTACAATATTGGCGACGCGTCCGCCCTTGGGCCCGACACAGGAGCCGATCGGATCGACGTTCGGATCCTCTGACCATACTGCGATCTTCGTTCTGCTTCCGGCTTCCCGGGCAATGGACTTGATCTCGACCGTACCGTCATAGATCTCTGGCACCTCGAGTTCGAAAAGTCTCTTGACGAGCCCCGGATGCGTGCGGCTGATAAGGACCTGCGGACCTCTTGTCGAATTCCTTACTTCAACAACATACACCTTGATACGGTCCCCTTCCCGCAGGACCTCTGTTTTGATCCTCTCATTTGCGGAAAGCATGGCCTCGGTGAATTCACTGTTTGAAGATATCCGGATGGAAACGCTTCCGTTCCGGGGCTCCACATGAGAAACAACGCCTGTAAGGATCTCATGCTCTTTGGATGTAAACTCCTCATACACAAGTCCTCTTTCGGCTTCCCGTATCCCCTGGATGATAACATTCTTGGCAGCCTGAGCCGCAATGCGCCCGAACTTCTTGGTATCTACCGGAATAGGAACGATATCGCCCACCTTAGCTCTCCGGTTGATCTTCTTTGCTGCATCGATAAGGATCTCCGTATTCGGATCGGCGACTTCCTCGACCGCGGTCTTGTTGACTACCATATCGATCCGTTTTTTGTCCTCATCAAGGATTATCTCAACATTATCCGTGCACTCAGGGTTATCCCGTCTGAAAGCGGCAAGCATTGCCTGCCTGATCTTGTCATACATGAATTGTCTGGGAATGCCCTTTTCTTTTTCTATGTCTTCTATCGCAGTAAAGAAATCAGCGTTCATTGCATTAACTCCGTTTCAAGTTTTGTATTAAAAATCGACGTGCAGTCTGACCTGCGCGACCATGGCGTTTTCAAAAATGATAATTCTGCCGGAAACATCAATTTCTGTTTCCGAATCAGAACGCCCCGTAAGGATCCCTGTAAAAGATTTAGCACCTTCAAAAGGCTTATACAGGCCGACATCCACCTTTTTTCCGAGGAATGCCTGAAAGTCTTCCGTCCTTTTCAGGACCCTGTCTGCTCCGGCAGAGCAGACTTCGAAAACATAGCTGTCGGGAATAAAGTCTTCTTTGTCAAGGATCGGATCGATCTGTCTGCTGATGGTCTCACAGTCATTTATGGATACCCCGTCGTCTTTATCGATATAGACTCTCAGATACCATGCTCCTGCTTCTCTGACATATTCAACATCCCAGAGTCTGCAGCCGTTTTCCTCGACTATCGGCCTGGCGATCTGCTCAGCTCTGTCGCTGATCTTGCTCATATCATACCTCTGTTGAACAATCCATAATAAAGGAGTGGGCGAACACCCACTCCAATTACTTCCTAACCTACTGTGCTATATTACCATCATCATATTGATAATGCAAGTGTTTTTCGATATTATCCGGTACTTTTCCGTCAATACTCGAACTCGGGATCGTAATGAGCATAAAACTGCTCGTAGCATAGATCATTCTTCATGATAAATGTTGCGGCTTCGACCCCAACATATCTGTAGTGCCATGATTCATCCCAGCCTGTAAGCAGAAGCTTCTTCTGCGGATATCTTTTGATAAAACCGTATTCGAAGCAGTGCGCATCGAGCCAGGCGAACATCTCCTGGTTCATATTATCATACTTCAGTGTACCGTGGTATCTGTCCACAAGATCAACAGCAAGACCAAGCTGATGTTCACTCGCGCCGGGATAGTTCGTAATATGCCTTGCTTTCTCGACCGCTTCCTGATACTCCGGCTTCATGTATGCTTCTTTACCGGTAATTCCCATGCTTTCCGCGATGCTGGAAGCAGTGCCGTTGAAAATCTGTTCCTGATAGGAATAGGATCTGTATCCGCTGTTAACATATATGCTGAACCCGGCCTCTCTTACCGCGTCAAGCATCGCTATGAGATAGGGCATGGTCTCGGCATCGAACTTTGTTCCGTAATATGTAACGTAATTTGCATCAATGACTTCAACATCCGGATAATAAACGGCTGAAAGCAGATTGTTATCGTTGACGATCGAATACTGGTGTTCGGTGATATCGATGTCCGGCCATTTCAATCCGCCGAGTTCATCAGCTTCATCTTCAACGACCTGCGCAGGGGGGACATAGTCGGATTTGATCGTACCGCCTTCAACCCCTCCGAATATCAGTTCGGTGGAACTGTCCCGTCTCGCGTCGACAATAAAAAAGAGAACGAGGAACAATGAGATCATGAAAACAATCCAGATCGTGTGTTTAAGTTTTATGATCTACACCTCCCGATTTTAGAAAAACAGTTTATACATCCGTGCAGAGACTGACTGATCATGACTGAATATTATAGCACAAACGAACGAACAGTCTACAACATTTTGTAAACATATCTGAATGAAAAGAGGACAGCAGATAAAACACTGCTGTCCTCTGATTATACCAAAGACATTTATTTTGAATTGAATATCTTGAAGATGCTGTCGAAGGGATCATCCTCGCCGGAAGGTACCGCAGGCTGAGCAGCAGGCTCTTTCGTCTGCTTGGCAGGCTGAACGGGTTTCGGAACCTCGGGGATAATCGGTGCCGGGGCTTCACTCTTGGGAGCAGGCTTGAATGCAGACTGCTTCGGAGCGGGAGCGGCCTCTTCAAAACCGGTGGCGATAACGGTGACTCGGATCTCGTCCTGCATATCGTTGTCAAAGGAAGCGCCGAATATGATATTTGCATCGGGGTGAGCAGCTTCCTGAACAAGATTTGCTGCAGCTTCGATATCTTCAAGCCCCATGTCCTCAGATCCGGTGATATTGATGAGAACACCGTGTGCACCGTTGATGGATGTCTCCATCAAAGGACTGGAGACCGCCATCTTGGCAGCTTCTTCCGCTTTGCCCTTTCCGGCCGCATGACCGACGCCCATGTGAGCATAACCGGCATTTTTCATGATGCAGGTAACGTCCGCAAAGTCGAGGTTGATGAAACCGGTGTTCTTTATCAGATCGGAAATGCTGGTAAC
Source organism: Oscillospiraceae bacterium (assembly GCA_017434755.1). Lineage (GTDB taxonomy): Bacteria > Bacillota > Clostridia > Oscillospirales > Oscillospiraceae > Limivicinus. Next base: position 229,461 of record JAFRER010000003.1, read on the forward strand.
CGCCTGTTTAAGAACATCATCCGCGATCTCGAATGCGTTGGATAGAGTAATCTTCTGATCGGTGGCATATTTGAGCCTGTCATTCGGGATGATAAGCAGAGAATCTACTTTTGACAGCAGTTCCCTGATACCGGCATTCGCCTGATCAAGTCTTCTTTTTCCTTCAAACTTAAAAGGCTTTGTGACAACACCGACAGTAAGAACGCCGGCCTCTTTTGTAAGATCGGCGATGATCGGAGCTGCCCCTGTGCCTGTTCCGCCGCCCATTCCGGCCGTGATGAACACCATATCCGTGTTCTCAATGACTTTTGCGATATTGCTTCTGCTTTCCTCGGCAGACTTTCTGCCTATCTCGGGATCAGAACCGGCTCCCTGGCCATGTGTGGTCTTCTCACCGATCTGGATCTTGACATCGGCATTGGATATGGACAGGGCCTGTTTATCTGTATTGATCGCAACGAATTCAACTCCGTCGGTACCGGACTTGACCATTCTGTTAACTACATTATTACCGGCTCCGCCAATGCCGAGGACTTTGATTATAACAACATTATCAGGACCGGAATCAGCTTTGAAATCCATTGTTAGCCTCCCAATAAATAACAATTTCTTTACTATATTATTACATTTCCACCAAATGGTCAATAGGAAAACGTAAAATCATTTTATCTTGTTTCAATCCGTAACTCAATACGGCGTGAAAACAGCCGTCATGGCAGTTGATACATCTATTTCCCCGAAATCTCCTTCTTTCAGCTGTTCTACAGCTGAAAGAAACATACCAAACTTATATTCGACCCTTGCCGCATCTCCGATGATGATCGAATACTTGTCCGTATAATCAAATCTCACGGAATTCCTGTTGGAAAAATCAATCGATTTTATACTGGAAGTAAGCCCGCGATCCTGAATCTGTGTAAGCACTTCCGATAGAAACGGAACGATCTCGTCATAATCGGTCACGGTCAGCTGCTCACCGATAAGCAGAGTTCCCGGATTGATTCCGGAAACGGATATGAGCTGTTCCGATTCCCCTTCCGCCGCTTTACCGAGTATCTTGCAGTTGGCATCCATGGTCCATTTTTCGTCTCCGACGATCAGGTAGGCCAGGGCTTTACTCTCTTTGATCTCAATCGTAACCTTGTCCGGAAGCGATCTGGAAACAAACACTTCCTCAACATAGGGAAGCTTTGCAAATACGCGGCTGATCGCAGCAAATCTGTCGAAGAAAAAGAGATTGTCGCCTTCTTCGATATCCACCGCACTGATTATCTCGTCCTTCGTATAATGCTCGTTTCCGATCACTTCGATGGTGTTCACGCGGAATATAACACTCATCACAAAGATCAGTCCGATAACGATCAGAAAGAAAACCAGCGGTCCGCTTACTTTACTGAAGGAGCCGATATTGACTATTTTTCTAAAACTTTCTTTAAAGGAAGAATTCATAAAAGGCCTTTCAGAATCACACAGTCACATGTTCCAGGACTTTATCCGCAATTATCCTCGCTGAATCGGGGACACAGAAAGAATGCATCGCAGAAGACATCGCCTCCATCTTCTCCGGAGAAGACAGAATGGATCCAATCGTATCCAGAAGAACCTCCGGCGAGAAAGTCCCCTCACGCAGGACCACAGCCGCGCCTTTGGCTTCGAAAACTCTTGCATTCTTATCCTGATGATTGTTTACAACATTAGGTGACGGAACAATAATGGCAGGTTTCCCGAGATATGCAAGCTCCGCCAGTGTGGAGGCTCCGGCACGGCAGATCACAAGTCCGGCAGCATGCAGATAAAGAGGGAGATCATACACGAAATCCTTTAAAATGAAATACCGCTCCCGGATCACGCGAAGATCCGATTCGCTGATATGCTTATACTGATCATAATACCTTTTGCCGGTGACATGCAGCATGATGTATTTCTTTTCGGGCATGATCCGGACGATCTTTGAGAATACCTCGTTCATAAAGCCGGATCCGAGAGAACCCCATACGGAGACTATAAGCGGGAGATCCGCGGAAGTCCCGAGCCGGTCAAAGGCATCAGCCGGATCGGCCGAATCATCAAACTGCACTCTGACGGGAGTCCCGGTATACTCGGCTTTTCCGTCCTTATAATACCGGATACTTTCGCGGTATCCTGTGAATACTTTCTTTACAAAATGCGAAAGCATCCTTGTAGTCAGCCCAGGTTCGGAATTGCTTTCATGAACGAACGCCGGTATACCCAGAAGCCAGGCGGCAAAGATAACGGGAAAACAAACATATCCGCCTGTGCCGATAACGGCGTCCGGGCGGAATTGCTTTATCAGCCTGCGTGATTTGAAAAGCGATGAAAGTACATTGAATACAGTTTTAATGTTATGGACAATGTCCTTTGGCTTTTTTCCCCTGCTGAGGTTCGTAACAGGCACCGCTTTGATCGGATAACCGCATTTCGGTACAATATCCATTTCCATCATGCCGTCGGCACCGATGAATAGATACTCCGCATCCGGTATTATTTTCGTGATCTCTTCGGCGATAGAGACAGCCGGATAAATATGGCCGCCTGTACCGCCGCATGTAAACAGAATTCTCATTTGAAGCACCGAAAAAATCAGGTATGAATACGGATCCTGTTCAATAGCGTCTCATAATACCCAGAAACGACAGTACGGCAAACAGCAGAGAAACAGAAGTGAAAAGAGCAAAAAGTTCTTTTTCTTTCCATTTTTTTCCTGTCCAGCCTCCCAATTCCAGATGGTGATGGAACGGGGCCATCCGGAATACGCGTTTTCCGTGAGACAGCTTGTAATATCCGACCTGGATGATATCGGAGAGTGTCTCGATGATATACATGATACCCAGTGTTAGAAGGATCAGCGGCATATCATATACGAAAGCCATGGCGGCGACCGCACCGCCGAGGAAGAGAGAGCCCGTGTCTCCCATGAATACTTTAGCGGGATTGAAATTATAGATCAGAAAGGCGAAAAGGCCGCCGAGCATGGCAGATGCAAATATCCCGGCCTCCAAAAACTTGTCTCCCCAAAGGAAAGCAACTGCCACAAAGAAAAGAAATACGGGGATGGAGGTACCGGTTGCCAGCCCGTCAACTCCGTCCGTAATATTCACCGCGTTAACGGTCCCCACGATGGCAAAAGCAGATATGACAATATAAAGCCAGATCGGAATATATACCGAAACATTAAAAAACGGGATATAAAGGTGCGAAGAAATATACTCGAGCCTGATCATGAAAAAGATGTATATGAAAGCCGCAACAAGCTGGAGAGCAAGCTTCACCCATCCGGAAAGGCCGAGATTCGCCTTATGCTTCAGTTTCTCCCAGTCGTCAAGGAAACCGATCGCGCCGAAAACGAGCGCAAATGCAAATATGAACAGATGGACAAGTCTTCCCTGTAGGATGGATTGGAAACCGGCTGTCATGCAGGCAATGAAAATTCCCAGAATGAACATCACGCCGCCCATTGTCGGCGTACCGCGCTTGTTCTCGTGCCAGTAAGGTCCTATTTCCTTGATCTCCTGTCCGAATTTCTGCTTTACGAGCCAGGGAATATATATTTTCCCGAAAGCATAGGCACATACAAAAGAAATGCAGAATGCAAGTATCAGTCTGACAGTCATCTGTCTTTTCCTTTCAGATAGGAAGAAACTATTTCTCTTTCATCCATGTGGTGCTTGACATGGCCGATTATCTGGTAATCCTCATGCCCTTTTCCGGCAAGTAATATTACATCACCGCGTGCAGCATTGTCAATTGCCCAATGGATCGCCTCGATCCTGTCGCTTATAACCGTGTACGGCGTATTATAAGCATATACGCCGGGCATGATATCATGGATGATCTCGATAGGATCTTCGGTTCTCGGATTATCGCTTGTAACGATGCACAGATCGGATAATTCCGCTGCAACAGAGCCCATTATGCTCCTTTTTGTCCTGTCCCGGTCTCCCCCGCATCCGAACAGGGTGATCAACCGGCCTTTTGTCAGAGGCCTCAGCGTGTTCAGGACATTTTTCAACGCATCCGGTGTATGGGCATAGTCGATGATAACCGTAAAATCTTCTTCCGAATCAACGATCTCCAGCCTGCCCTTCACACCTTTCGCGCTGCAGAGAGCGTCGCAGCAGGAATTGAAATCAAGCCCGGCCGAACAGCATACGGCAAGAGCTCCGAGTGCATTGTGCACGGAAAACAGTCCCGGGATCGGGATATGCACATTCCTGCATTCATTCTTATAATGAACGGTGAAAGAAGCGCCTTTTTCCGTACAGAGGATTTCATCCGCATAATACTCTGCCGAACTGTCCTGGATCGAATAGGTGTTCACCATACAGGAAAGGCCGTCCAGAAAATAGGATGACCACTCGTCATCAAGATTTATGCATGCCGTGTTGCAGCAGCTGAAAAGCTTCTTTTTTGATGCTGCGTAATCATCCATTGATTTATGAAAGTCCAGATGATCCTGTGTGAGGTTTGTAAACTCAGCCACATCAAAACGGATCCCGGCCACTCTGTCGAGTTTGAGGGAATGCGAGGAGACCTCCATGATCACATAGCTGCAGCCTGCATCATTCATTTCCGCAAGAAGTTTCTGGAGTTCAAAGCTTTCCGGTGTTGTATGCTCCGTAGGAATGATCTCGCTGCCTATCAGATTGTTGATCGTTCCTACCAGACCTGTCTTTGCTCCGGTGCATTCTTCGATGATATGTTTCAGCAGATAGCTTGTCGTTGTTTTCCCGTTTGTGCCGGTAAGACCGATCACGGTCATTTTTCCAGCCGGATCGTCAAAAAAGTTCTTGCTTGCGATTGCAAGCGCATAACGCGAATTGTCGGTAACAACGAAGCTGCATTCACATTGCGGCTTTCTTTCACACAGGATCACGGCCGCACCGTTCTTCAAAGCAGCTTCTATGTATTTATGCCCATCCGTTTCAAATCCGGATATGGCAACAAAAATATCACCCGGCTGTGTCTTTCTCGAATCATAGCTTATTCCGCCGATCTCCGTCTGCGGCTTGGCATTTGACTCGATCACCTTAATTCCGCCAAGAATTTTGCTCAGAAGCATTCTTCAGATATCTCCGATCTTTTCTGCGACACGAAGCTTTGCACTTCTTGATCGCGGGTTTTCAAGCAGTTCCTTTTCGGACGGAACCACAGGCTTTTTCGTGACGCTCTTCAGCGTCTGTCTGAATCCGCATACACATACGGGCAGATCTCTCGGGCAGGTGCATCCGTTCTCTCTTGAGGCAATCCCGAGCTTGATAATCCTGTCCTCAAGCGAATGAAAGCTGATAACGCATATACGGCCGCCTGTTTTCAGTCTGTCGGGTGCCGTACTGATCATTTTCTGAACAGAACCAAGTTCGTCATTTACGGCGATCCTGATCGCCTGAAAAGTCCGTTTGGCGGGATGCTGCTTTTCTCTCAGGGCTGCAGCCGGCATTGCTTCTCTGATCACGTCAACAAGCTCAAAAGTAGTTTTGATCGGAGCCTTTTCCCTGCGTTCCGCTATAGCCTCGGCTATTCGTCCGGAATATCTCTCTTCCCCGTATTTCCAAAGGATGGACTTTATCTCTTCCTCAGACCAGAGATTAACGACATCATATGCCGTAAGCCCACTATCGGTATCCATGCGCATATCCAGCGGTGCGTTCCGGCTGTATGAAAACCCTCTGAAACCGTCATCCAGCTGCGGAGATGATACGCCGAGATCAAAAAGCATCCCATCCACGGAGTCTATTCCGAGCTTGTCCAGTATTTCGCAGATGTTTCCGAAATCATCATGGACAAGGATCAGCCTGTCGGAATACGAATCGAATTTCTCTCTCCCCGTTTCAATCGCATAATTGTCTTTATCTATGCCTATCAGTCTGCCGTGATCAAGTCGCTTGAGGATCTGCTCGGAGTGTCCTCCCATGCCGAAGGTACCGTCTACATAGATGCCGTCTTTATGAATATTCAGATACTCAACCGTTTCATTGAGCAGAACAGAATAATGCCTTGGATCCAAAGCCGTTCCTCCGGGAATAATAAACATGAAAATAGCCGGAATTATAAGTTCCGGCTATTCGTCTTTTTAAGTTTCAGGACCTTTCCTTGGGATTGATCATTTCAGGTCTGACCTGTTTCGGTGCCTGCTCCTGCGGCTGCTGAGGTCTTCTCTGGGGCTGCTGTTGAGCGGGTTTAACAGATGAGCCGGCTGATGTGAATGCCGTGTGTGCCGATTTGATCGATTTTAAGGATTCATTCAGACTGAATTCGGCCTTTTTCATAAGATCATCAACAAATTCGCTTGCTACTCTTCTGAGCTCTTTCGATTTTGCTTCTGCGGAAGAGATCATCTCGGCACTTCTGGATCTCGCTTCCTGCATAATCTCCTGTTCTTCGACAAGCTTCTTTGCCTTCTCCTCAGCGCTTTTCCTTAAGGCCTCAGCCTCTTTCTTGGCATTTCCGATAAACTCATCACGTGCCGCTACAAGCCGTTTTGATTCGGCAAGGGAAGACGGAAGATTCGCTTTGATCTCATTGATTATCTCTATTGCTTTTTCACGCTCGATGATGCATCTGTCATTCCCGAGGGGAACACGGTATGCCTCGCTGATCATACCGTACAGGATGTCTAAAAGTTCTATCACGTCATTTTCCATTGCTGTTCCTCCATAATTCTGCTTTTTTTTCTATATCGGTAATAATCTCATTCGGTACGAGACCGGTCAGATCAGCGCCGTACTTCGACATCTCCCGTACAACACTTGAACTGAGAAATGTATATTTTTCACTTGAAGGAATAAAAAGCGTTTCAAGCCGTTTATTTATCCGCTTATTGACCAGATCCATCTGGAACTCGTACTCAAAGTCGGAAGCGGCACGAAGACCTTTTACAATAACACCGTGATCGAAATTTAAAGCATATTCGGCAAGCAGTCCCGAGTAATAATCTACTCTGACATTCGGAAACCTGGCGACCGAACGGCTGATCATATCGAGCCTTTCTTCTACCGTGAACATCGTTGTGTTCTTTGACGCGTTGTTGAGAATACAGACAACCACTTCATCAAATGTCCTGGATGCTCTGCGTATGATATTCAGATGTCCCAATGTGATCGGATCGAAACTTCCGGGACAGATTGCCGTAATCATCTGAAATGATCTCTCTTTCCTAACTGCGGGAAAACAGACTGAGCTTAACACTGCCGTATACATAGCTCCTTAACGGATAATACGGAGGTTCCGGCTGGCCTATTTCCCTTTCGGCTCTTGACTCGAAGACAATTATACCACCCTTGTTCAATATGTCAAACAAATTGATGTATTTCATAACGATTTCGTAATAATCAGAGTCATAAGGAGGGTCAACGAACACAATATCGAACTTTTCACCTCTCTGCAGGAATGCTGCAGCATCCGAGAGTATAACCTCAGCCGTGAAACCGCACTTTTTCAGATTCTCTCTTATGATCCTCAACGCATCACGGCTTTCATCGACAAATACGGCGCTTGCTGCACCGCGGCTCAGACACTCTATGCCGAGTTGCCCGGAACCGGCGAATAGATCGAGTACTTTCCTGCCGGCTATATCAAACTGTATTATGTTGAACAGAGATTCTTTTACGTTATCGGTGGTCGGACGGATATCATTCCCGTCCGGTGACAGAAGTTTCCTGCCTCTGGCAGTTCCCGAGATAACTCTCATACCATAACCCTTTACCTGTTTTCATGAAAATAATCGAATACGGAAGCAGCCGCTGAAGACGGCAGCACCTCTTTCAGATCATCGACGGAAGCACTTTTCACTGCCTTTACTGTCTTAAAGCGATCTATAAGGAGCGCTTTTCTTTTTTTTCCGATACCGGGGATCTGATCGAGAACGGAAGCAAACTGCTCGTTCCGGATCGTTTTCTGATATTCTATTGCAGCTCTGTGGGTCTCTTCCTGAATGCTCCCGATGAAAGCGAACAGCTCCATATCCGCCGCAATGTCAACTTCAAGGCCGGCCGGGGATACCAGCGCCCTGGTCCTGTGTCTGTCATCTTTTACCATACCGAACACAACGGTCTCAAGTTCGAGTGCCTTAATGGCCTCCGCCGCGGCCGAAGCCTGCTCGGTTCCGCCGTCGATGAGAACCAGATCCGGCATTTCGGCAAAGGAGTGATCATCTTTTTTGCGGTATTCATTAAACCGCCTTCCGATACAGGCCCCCATGCTTTCAATGTCGTTCTGGACGCGTTGCTCTCTGAAGCGGAATTTCCGATAGTTCTTTTTGCTTTTCTTCCCGTCGATGAATACCGTCATCACCGCAACGATTCCTGAATTCCCAAGGTTTGAGATGTCATATGCTTCTATCCTGTGCGGAACTCCGGAAAGACCGAGTTTCGTCTGTAAACCGCGGAGGATCCGCAGATTTCTGTTTTCTGAGGATATGATCCTCTTTATCTCCTCTTCCGAATTCAGAACGGCGTAGTCAAGGAGGCGGCGCCTGTCCCCGCGCTTCGGGCACAGTATCTCGACCTTTCTGCCAGCGCTTTTGCTCAGAAATTCTTCCAGTTCGCTCCTGCTTTCATCGATCGAATCAACAAGTATCAGGCGTGGAATAATCGATCCCGCAGAAGAATAATACTGTCCGATAAAAGACGCCACAGCTTCAGTATCCGATTCGACAGGCTCGTCGGTAATCTCCATATGCTTGCTGACAAGTGTCCCCTCCGTATAGCTCAAGACGGTAAAGCAGCTTCTGTATCCTCTTGCAAACCCCACAGCGTCAAGATCTGCACACCGGACAGACAGCACTCTCTGCTTATGTGCCAGAAGCTTTATGAGGGTGATCCTGTCTCTGATTTCTGCTGCTTTTTCAAAGTTCAGTGCTTCCGATTCCGTTTTCATCCGGTTTTCAAGCTCCTCAAGAAGAATGCCGGACTTTCCCTGCAGTATCTTGACGGTCTGTTCGATACGCGATAAGTATTCCTCACCGTCCGGTTCCCCTGAACACCAGCCGGCGCATTTTTTCATATGATAATTCAGGCAGGGCCTTCCCGAACCTATGTCACGGGGAAATTTTCTGCTGCAATCCGGCAGAAGGAACGCTTTCTTTATCTCTTCTATGATACTGCGGCTGTTTTTCCTTCCTCCGAACGGGCCAAAGTATAATGCACCGTCATCTTTGCTTTTCTGGCTGATCGTTATATCCGGATAGGGGCTCATACTGTCTACTCTGATGAACGGATATGTCTTATCGTCTTTGAGAAGAATATTATAATGAGGCTTATGCTTCTTTATCAGCTGGTTTTCGAGAACGAGCGCCTCGAATTCGGAAGACACGATAATGACTTCAAAATCAGCGACTTTGCTTACCATGGCGGCCACCTTGCTCTCGTGTTCGCCATGAAAATAACTGCTCACCCTGTTTTTGAGCTTTTTTGCCTTTCCGATATAAATGATCTGCCCTGAAGCATCCTTCATGATGTAAACACCGGGGAGGAGCGGCAGCTTATTCGATTTTTCCGATAATGTTTCAGTCATGGTTCTGTAAATCATAAAAAAACAAGGACGTGCAAAGCACGTCCTGATTGGTTTAGATAAACTTATTCAGAGAAATCGGAATCGATCAGTTCAGACAAAGTGGTGATCGCTTCCTCTTCATCCGCGCCGTCAGCAATCAGCGTGATCGCAGTTCCTTTCACGATGCCGAGAGAAAGAACCCCAAGAAGGCTCTTCGCATTGACCCTGCGCTCTTCTTTCTCGACCCAGATGCTGCTTTTGAACTCGTTTGCCTTCTGAATAAAAAATGTCGCGGGTCTGGCATGAAGACCGACCTGATTATTGATGGTTACTTCTTTCGAAATCATAATAAAATATCTCCTCAATAATAGTGCATATAAAATAGCAAATTTTGCATCAGACGTCAATATCCATTGAAAGTTTCGTTATTTTACACATTAATACAAAGAATTGGCGGAAATTTTATTTCAGTTCGACAATAGTCACGCCTGTTTCTCCCTCACCGAACACGCCGAGACGGAACGACTTCACCAGTTTGTTCTTCTTAAGCATGGCATGTATCGCCGTCCTGAGCGCCCCGGTACCCTTTCCGTGAATGATCGTCACTTTCTCGAGTTTTGCCAGAACCGCATTGTCAAGATACTGCTCTGCCACATAAACAGCCTCAGCTGATTCCATTCCCCGAAGATCGATCGAAGCACTCAGCGTTTCGCTCCGAAGGGTGTTTCCCGTCGAAACAGCGGAAGGTTTTTTCTGCGGCATTTCCTCTTCGAGGAGAAGCACGTCGTCCTGTGAAGCATTGATGTTTATGATCCCGGCACGAAGCTGCAGCGTTCCGTCTTTTGAAACACTGAGAACCTCGGCTTTTTTCTTCATCGACTTTATAAGGACCGTGTCCCCCGCTTTAACAGGCCTTGCGGAAACCGCTTCCTCCGTATCGGTATGATCAGCCGGGACGCTGACAGCATCAACAGCTTTGTTGAGTTTCGCCCTGAGAATGTTTCTCTCGCGGTTTATCGCGTCGATTTCCTGCTCTTCATCAGACCGCTTCCTGATTTCATCCAGCTCGGCGAATACCTCCTCCGCTGTATTTCTGGCCTCATCGATGATCCTTTGCGCTTCTCTTCTTGCTTTCAGATCGGATTTCTCCATCTTCACTTCAAGTTCCGCACGCAGCCTTGCCGACTTTTTCTCGTTTTCCGTGATCTGTCTGAGTTTCTGCGAGATCTCCGTCTTCTCCGATTCAAGTCTCATTCTGATAACATTCAGTCTTGAAATCGTATCCTCAAAGCTTTTTTCGGACGAAGCAACTCTTGCCTCCGCATCATCGATCACCGCATCGTCCAGTCCGAGCTTTCTTGCTATTGCGAAAGCGTTCGATTTGCCCGGGAGCCCCATCACGATATGGTAAGTCGGACTTAGTGTTTCAACATCGAATTCACAGGATGCGTTCTGCACCTTTTCATTATTCAGAGCGTAAACCTTAAGTTCGGCATAGTGCGTGGTTGCAGCGATCACAGCACCTTTTCCGCGGGCGGCCTCAATGATGGAAACGGCAAGCGCCGCTCCTTCCACCGGATCTGTCCCGGCGCCGAGCTCATCGAAAAGAACGAGCGATCTGTCGTCACATTCGTCGAGGATGGTAACGATGTTTCTCATATGAGAAGAGAATGTCGAAAGATTCTGCTCAATGCTCTGCTCATCTCCGACATCCGCCATAATGTTTGAGAAAACAGGCAGATTGCTTTGATCATCAGCCGGTATATGCAGGCCGCACTGATTCATCAGGGAAAGCAGACCAATGGTCTTCAGCGTCACTGTCTTGCCTCCGGTGTTTGGCCCGGTGATGATCAGTGTGTCGAATTCATTTCCCAGCATGATATCAACGGCCACTGCTTTTGCCGGATCCAGCAGCGGGTGTCTGGCCTTTTTCAGATTTATTCCGCTTTCTTCGCCGAGAGCCTCGGTCCCGCGATACTGATAGGAAAGTTTGGCCTTTCCGAAAATGAAATCAAGCGTGGTCAGAAGGTTAAGATCCGAAACGATATCCGCCTCGTGCTCGGCACATGCGGCAGAGAGCATACGCAGGATCTTCTCGATCTCATTTTTCTCCTTTGAATAAAGCTCTCTGAGTTCATTGTTCGACTTGACGGCGGCGTTCGGTTCAATGAAAACGGTCATTCCCGACGAAGAGATATCATGTACAAGCCCCGGGATCTCGCTCTTGTACTCGATCTTAACCGGAACGACGAACCTCCCCGATCTTGTCGTTATAATGGGCTCCTGCAGGTATTTTGCATAAGAAGGCGATGAGATTATCTTCTGGAGCGAACTTCTGATATTCGCGGATTCCGCCCTTATCTTTCTTCGGATGTCCGCAAGATCGGGCGATGCGTTATCCGCGATCTCGTTCTCGCTCAGAATGCAGGTGAAAATCCTCTCTTCAAGAAACCTGTTCACACTCAGCGCGGTAAAGTAGCTGTCAATGCAGGAACCGGCGAATTTATCATCGGCTATGTAGCTTTTCGTTATGCGGGCGCTCTGCAGCAGCCTTGCGATGTCGAGCAGTTCCTGTGTACTCAGGCTTCCTCCGATAGAAGCCCGCTGGAGTGAATAACTCACATCCTTCACCCCGTAGAAAGAAGGCGAACCCTTCAGAACCATCATATTCACGGCTGCACTGGTCTCAGAAAGCATGGATCGCACTTCTTCCTTCCTGAACGCCGGTTTCAGTGCAAGTGCTTTTTCCTTGGCAGGCTCACTCACGCAGCAGTCGGCGAGTCTGTGCAGGATGGTATTTAGTTCAAGTGTATCAAAAAACTTTTCGTTCATTTTCACTTAACGGACTTCCAGTAGTCCAATGTTGAAAATCTTCTGTCTGTATGTTCCAGGAAAAACGATTCACAGACTCTTGAAAGAAGCATCATGTTGTCTTCGGAGATCCTGAAGGAAATGTAGTTTTTCAGATTCGAAGAGAGGATAAATCGCATCGCCCTGAGAACACTCTCGTCAATATTCAGAGAGAAGCCCATCGCCGCAGTGTGACACTTCCGGCAACACAGTCTCCCGTTTTCGATCAGGAAAACCGGTTCTTCAGGATCCTCTGCGCCACAGACACAGCAGCTATCCACGTCCGGCTGAAATCCCACTGCAGAGATGAGTTTCAATTCAAAAGCCGCCTTTATCTGCTCCTGTGAGAAAAGATCATTGCTCAGGGCATACAGCGCATTCAGAATGATCCTTAAAATGCTCACGTCCGAAGCTTCTTCGATGCTCAGCACATCAACGGCATCGCAGAAATAGCAGGCAAGACTGTATTTTGTGATATCCGTACGGAGTCCCGTGAAATACTCGGAGACAGTTGCTTCCTTGACGGAGTATTTCCCCTTCCTGTAATCAAGCACAAAATCAGAATACGTCAGACTCTGCGTCGAGGCAGAGTACTTGCTCCGTTTGCTCAGGGCACCATGTGCGGAGACCGTGATCTTGCCGCATTTTTCCGTAAAGAGCGTGATAATGCGGTCAGCTTCCTTATATCTTGCTTCTTTGAGAATGAGGCCTTTCGTGTTGATATACATCTCAGCTGTCTTTAAACCCGAAATTGTTCAGCATGATGTCAGAGTTTCTCCAGTTCTCCTTCACCTTCACCCATGTCCGGAGCATCACCTTGCAGCCGAAAAAGTCTTCTATGTCTTCTCTCGCAAGTGAACCGATCTTTTTCAGCATCGTACCGTTCTTTCCGATTATTATCCCCTTATGCGAGGCCTTCTCGCAGTAAACAGTCGCCTCAAGATCCAGCAGACCGTTCTCCCCCTCGGTGAATCTGTTTATCTCAACCGCCGTTCCGTGCGGGATCTCATGCTCCAGACAAAGCAGCATTTTTTCCCTGATTATTTCGGCACAGATCTGTCGTTCAGGCTGGTCGGTGATCATATCATCCGGGAAAAAATGCGGGCCTTCTGCAGCGAATCTTTCCATCTCCGCAAGCAGTACGTCAAGTCCGTCGCTCTTTTCGGCCGAAACGGGTACAACCGCATCGAATTCGTGCCGTTTGCTGTATACATCGATTACCTCAAGCAGTTTTCTTTTATCCACTGTATCTATCTTGTTGATCACGAGTATACATGGCAGCCCGGATGTGTCGATCCTTTCGATCAGCTCCTGTTCCGGCTGACCGACCGAGGCAACAGGCTCCACGAGCAGAAGAATGCAGTCGGCGTCAAAGACGGTGTTGCTTATGATCTGCATCATATAGCTGCCCAGCTTATTCTTCGGTTTGTGGAACCCCGGCGTGTCAAGCAGTACAAACTGTGTATCCCCATGCGTTACCACGCCTGTGATCCTCGTCCTAGTTGTCTGGGGTTTATCTGAAACGATAGAGATCTTTTCCCCAACAAGGCGATTGATCAGAGTTGATTTTCCTACGTTTGCCCTCCCGCAAACGGATATGACTGCAGATTTTGTCATTCTTTCTCTCCCATGATGATCTTCTCCCGGTTCCTCATCTGCTTTTTCATCTCGCCCTCGTCCACATGATCATATCCGAGCAGATGCAGAACAGAGTGCACTGTGAGGTATTCGACCTCTCTGTAAACGCTGTGACCGTATTCCCTGCCCTGCTGCTCGCAGCGGGGGACCGAAATGACAATATCGCCGAGATTGTATTTTCCTGACGTGTGATCAAATTCGCAGTTATCTGCATCGAAACATCCCGGCTCAAATTCGTTGACGGGAAACGAGAGGACATCGGTCTCTGCGTCCACTTTCCGGAACTCGCTGTTGATTGCACGAATGCCCGGGCCATCTGTGAACAGAACACTTATCAGACAAGGCACATCCACATTCTCATATTTCATTGTTCTGCAGACGGCCGCCTTCACACGCCTTTTCAGGAATAAGTGCTTCGTATAGCATCCGCTGCTCGAATATTCAATCCTGTGTCTCATTATTTCTTTTGCCTTTTTTCAGTTTCATTTCTGGGCGGTCTGTTATTCTCGAACCTCTCGTATGCATCGATGATCTCCTGTACGAGCCTGTGTCGAACAACATCCTCTCCGGTGAGCCTGCAAATGGCTATGTCATCTATACCGTCAAGGACTTTCATCGCTATCTTCAAACCGCTGACTTTATCTTCGGGAAGGTCGATCTGCGTGATATCACCGGTGATCACCGCTTTTGAGCCGAATCCGAGCCTCGTAAGGAACATCTTCATCTGTTCCCTTGACGTATTCTGCGCCTCGTCGAGGATAATGAAGCTGTCATCAAGCGTGCGTCCGCGCATGTACGCCAGCGGAGCAACTTCGATATTCCCTCTTTCCAGGTATTTCTGATAAGTGTCCGCACCCAGCATCTCGAACAACGCATCATACAGCGGCCTGAGATACGGATCAACCTTGCTCTGCAGATCGCCGGGAAGAAAACCCAGTCTTTCGCCGGCCTCAACAGCCGGTCTTGTAAGGATTATCCTGTTCACGGATCCCGATCTGAACGCAGCCACAGCCGAAGCAACGGCAAGATAGGTCTTTCCCGTACCGGCAGGGCCTATCCCGAGTGTTATGGTATTATTGGCGATGGCGCTGCAGTACTGGTTCTGCCCGACGGTCTTTGCCTTCACGGACTTTCCCTTAGCCGTCACGCAGATAACGTCATCGACCATCTCACAGACGAGATCTGTCTTGTCATCTCTGGCAAGTCCGATGATGTAGCGAACTTTCTGCGTATCGATGCTGTCTCCGCGGGAAGAAAGATAGAGCAGCGCCCCAAGCGCTTTCTCCGCAAAGAAAACATTCTCCGCATCCCCCGAAATGATGATCCTTCCGTCGCGGTTTATCACATTCACGTTAAGCTCGTTCTCTATGATCTCAACATTCCTGTCAAACGAACCGAACACGGTGATCACCGTTTCAAGCCTGTCAGCCTCTATTATTCTTTCTATCAATTGTGCATCACCTTTATCGTTTTTTATGATACTAACATATCCGCGCCTTTTTTGCCACAAAAAACACAGAGCCGGAACAGGTGTGTTCCGGCTCTGTATCGGATTGAGCAGAGCTCAGATCCTTCCTTCTTTGAGGTCCTGCGTGTAGGCAGTGTATTTTGCGACCTTATCCTGACACTCTTCCGAGTTTTCACCGCGGGCAAGTATGTATACCTTGATTTTCGGCTCAGTTCCGGAAGGACGGATAATGAAGTTCGTACGGTCAGCAAGCTCAAAATAAAGAACATTTGATCCGTAGAACGGCGTCCTGTCCACTTTCCCGAGATCCTTGACATAGACGGAGCCGTCCGCATAGTCTCTCATGCGAAACACATCGCAGCCGACGATCTGCTTCGGAGGATCCTCACGGAGTCTTGCCATAAGAGCACGCATGGCCTGAAGACCATCAACGCCCGGCATAACGAGATTTATCGTCTTTTCGGCAAAAAAGCCGTATTTTTCATAGAGCTTGTTTATCGCATCAAGAAGGGTCATGCCCCGATTGAAGTAATAGGCTCCCATCTCAGCTACCAGCAGAGAGGCTGTAACAGCGTCCTTATCGCGTACATAATCGCCCATCATGTAACCGTAGCTCTCTTCGAAAGCAAAGATATAGTTATATGACTTTGCCGCTTCCCATGATGCCACCCTCTCGGCCATGAACTTGAAGCCGGTGAAAGTGTCCTCAAAATGAACATTGTTATACTCACAGATGGCTCTCGCCATGCTTGTGCTCACTATACTGGAAAGAACGCCGGGGTTCACAGGCATAGTGCCGGTCCTGAGACGGGAATTGATTATATAGTCTATCAGCAGCACGCCCATCTGGTTGCCGGAAATGGTCACGTATTCGTCACCTTTTCTGACCATGGTGCCGATCCTGTCGGAATCCGGATCGGTACCGATGATAAGATCACTGCCGACTTTCTTTGCAAGGTCCACCGCCAGATAGAAGCCCTCCGGATTCTCCGGGTTCGGGCTCTCAACAGTCGGGAAGTTGCCGTCGATCACCATCTGCTCGTCAACACAGTAGAGGTGTTTGATACCGAGCCTGTGCAGCGCTTCGGGAACGAGTTTATACCCGCAGCCATGGAACGGCGTGTAAACGATCTTCAGATCATCCGCTGCTTTGGCAACTGCCTCTTTGTCGATCGCCTGGTTCATCACGTTTTCAAGGAAGGCTTCGTCAGTCTCCGCCCCGATGATCCGGATCCTTCCGTCCGCGACCGCTTCATCAAAATCGCAGATCTTGAAACAGGTGAAGATATCGCTCGCAGCCATCTTGGCAGCGATCGCGTCCGCCTCTTTAGGAGGAAGCTGGGCCCCGTCGCTCCAATAGACCTTATACCCGTTATACTCTTTCGGGTTATGGCTGGCCGTGATGTTCAATCCGGCGGTCGTGCGATAGTGACGAACGGCGAAACTGAGTTCGGGAGTCGGCCTGAGTTCATCGAAGAAATAGACCTTTATCCCGTTCGCCGCCATGACGCACGCAGCTTCTTTGGCGAAAGCAACACCGTTAAGACGGCAGTCGTGCGCGATAACAACACTCTTCTCCTCGGCCTTATCCTCAAGGATGACATCTGCGAAAGCCTGTGTAGCATGCCGGATGATATGGATATTCATGTTATGAAGACCGGTCTTCATGGTGCCTCTGAGTCCGGCTGTGCCGAATTCCAACGGAGCGAAGAACCTTTCCTCTATCTCTTTCTCATTGTCTGCGATGGAATTAAGCTCGGCCCATTCATCCTCGTTCAGTGCGGGATTATCAAGCCATCTTTTGTATTCCTCAAGATAATTGCTCATCAGTAATACCCTCCGTGTTGTTTATTAAATTGACAGCATCTTCATACATGGATTCGGGAACAAACAGATCTGTGCCGAGGCCGCTCATTCCGAGGATCACCTTGCCGAACTCGCCATCACCGGGATAGTTCTTGATCACAGGTATTCCATAGGCCTCAAGCATGTTTACAAGCAGTTCATCCTGCATATCGTTTGCGCTCAGGTGGCAGAGAAAAACAGCTTTCTCTTTTTCACCATTATCACCCTTTGGCCATATATCCGTCAACGGTTTTTTATCTTTTTTATTAAAACCAAAAATAGTTCTCACCCCTATTTATTATACTTGGTCCCTTCGATTATGGTAAAGGCCCTGTAGATCTGCTCAAGCAGGACCACGCGCGCGAGATGATGCGGCAGTGTCATATCCGACATGCTCAGTCTCAGATCCGAACAGTTTTTGATAAGATCCGAAAGTCCGTACGAACCGCCAATAATAAACGCAAGTCTGGATCTTCCTGAAAGAAACACGCTTTTCAGTTCTTCTGCAAATGCAGAACTGTCAAATCTCTTTCCCTCTATACACAGGGAAATGATATACTGGTCTTTCTTAAGAAAACTCTTTATCCTGTTTGCTTCATCCGAAAGCGCGAATTCTATCTCCTTCTCTGAAGGAGCGGCCGGGAGCCTGTGCTCCGGTACTTCAATAACGGAGACACGGCAGGAGCCTGAAAGCCTCTTGATGTATTCGGCAGCCGCTTCCTGAAAGTATTTTTCTTTATTCTTTCCGACACATATAAGAGATATTTCAACCATCGTCATCAAAAAGCAAAAGTGCTCTGTGGAGAGCACTTTGCCGAATCAGCTTATATAAACGATCCTGTCCGGTGATGCATCGTCATCCGGGAAATCGACGATCCTTATATCCGCGCCGAGATCTCTCAGTTTTCCCGCAAAGTTCTCATATCCGCGTTCAATGAACTGGATATCATTGATGATCGTCTGACCGGAAGCACAGATACCCGCGATCGTCATAGCCGCACCGGCTCTGAGGTCACATGCGTAAACTTCGGCTCCGGAGAGCTTATGCGGTCCTTCTACTACGGAAACACGACCGTCGACCTGGATCTCCGCCCCCATTTTTCTCAATTCACTGACATATTTGAACCTGTTGTCATATATCCCTTCGGTAATGACGGAAGTTCCCTGTGCCATGCAGAGAAGGGCGGAAAACTGGGGCTGCATATCCGTAGGAAATCCCGGATAAGGAAGTGTTTTGATGTTGACCTTTTTCAATCCGCCCGAAGGCGCTTTTACCATTACGGAGTCTTCATTCTCAAGGACGATCGTTCCGGTTTCACGAAGCTTTGCAGAGATGCATTCAAGGTGTTTCGGGATAACGTTCTTGATGAGGATCTCTCCGCCGGACGCCGCGGCTGCAACCATGAAAGTGCCGGCCTCGATCTGATCCGGAATGATGGAATAGAATCCGCCGTGAAGAGACTCCACACCGTTGATCTTTATGGTATCGGTTCCTGCTCCGCGAACATCCGCGCCCATGGAATTGAGGAAGTTGGCAAGATCAACGATGTGCGGTTCTCTTGCCGCATTCTCGATGATAGTCCTCCCCTGAGCGAGGACCGCAGCAAGGATGATGTTCATCGTAGCGCCGACGGACACCTTATCCAGATAGATCTTTGAACCGTGAAGCTTGCCGTCGGCAGCAACAGCGGTGATATAACCGTTTCTCACGGTCATATCGGCACCAAGCGCGGAAATGCCTTTAATGTGCTGCTCGATCGGTCTCACGCCGAAATTACATCCGCCGGGCATCGTCGTCTTCGCATAGCCGAATCTGCCGAGCATTGCGCCGATAAGATAATATGACGCACGTATTTTCCTTGTTAATTCATAAGGTGCGTCAACATACTTTACATTGCTGCAGTCGATCTCGATCGTGGAATTGTTTATGAAACTGATCTTAGCTCCCATCTGACTGAGGATCGTGAGGAGCTTATCCGTATCACTGATATGCGGAATATTCTCAATCCGGCATACTCCGTTTACAAGAAGCGCTGCCGGAATAATAGCAACAGCAGCATTTTTGGCTCCGCTGACAGTTACTTCACCGTATAATGGCCTGCCGCCGTTGATCACATACTTTTCCATGCTTACCAACCTAACCGTCAGTTCATTCGTTTACTGACAACTATATATAGTATCATAAAACAGGAAGAAAGGCAATATATGCAGTCTGCTCGGGTCATCACTTTACATAATTCAGTTGCTTCGCTCTTATACTATAACACCAAACCATTTTGTGTTCCACAATTATTTGTTATTTTAAGACCAAAAATCAATTATTTATACTAAATGTTGTGGTTGAGTGTTCTTTTTAACATCCGGAAGCAGATTCATTTACAATTCAGTTACACTTTATTCTTCCGTTTTATCGAAAATTATGGTAATATACCAGCGGATGTGATGTGATACTATGAATCCTGAAAAAAGAGATATCGCTTCTAACAGGAAAGCATACCATGATTATTTCATACTCGACCGTTATGAAGCGGGAATAGAGCTTGCCGGCACCGAAGTAAAGTCCATACGAGCCGGTAATATCAATCTGAAAGATTCATTCTGCACGATAAAGAATAATGAGATCTTTATTCGCGGAATGCATATCAGCCCCTATTCCCACGGAAATATATTTAACAAGGATCCCGTAAGACCGAGAAAGCTCCTTATGCACAAAAAAGAAATAGCACGACTGAATGCAAGGATCATGCAGGACGGTGTTGCTTTGATCCCTCTGTCTGTTTATTTCAAAGGCAGTCTTATCAAAGTTGAACTCGGTCTGTGCAAAGGGAAAAAGCTTCACGACAAGCGTGACAGTGAAGCTGAGAAAGAATCCAGAAGAAACATTGAAAGAACATTGAAAGAAGGAAGGTATTCTGAATGAGCAATCCTGTAGTTACGTTCGAAATGGAAAACGGAAAAATAATGAAAGCGGAGCTGTACCCTGAAATAGCGCCGAATACCGTCAATAATTTTATTTCTCTTATCAATCGCGGCTTTTACAACGGACTGATATTCCACAGAGTGATCAGCGGTTTTATGATCCAGGGCGGTGACCCCATGGGAAGAGGCATCGGAGGGCCCGGTTACAGCATCAGTGGCGAGTTTGCGATGAACGGATTCAAAAACGATCTGCTCCATGAACGCGGTGTTTTATCCATGGCCAGAGCCCAGAATCCGAATTCCGCCGGAAGTCAGTTTTTCATCATGCATCAGGATTCTCCCCATCTTGACGGAAGCTATGCCGCCTTCGGCAAGCTTACCGAAGGATTTGATGTTCTCGACGAGATCGCCTCTGTAAGAACAGATTACAATGACAGGCCGAGGATCCCTCAGGTTATGAAAAAGGTGACCGTAGATACCTTCGGTGAAAAGTATCCGGCTCCTGACAAATGTAAATAAGTCAACCCGGGGATGTAACGGATTCGACGGGGATACGGAGATCTGACAAGCGGGCGGATGCGACCTGCATCCTTAAAAAGGTCAGGCTTTTATAAATTAAAGAACAACGATAACACTGTTCTTCTCGCTGCTTGATCAGTGAGCGTCTGTTTCGGGAGTACCACGGCCCGATCTCAGGCGTCGATTAGTGGTGAACGTGAGCATTCAAAGCTTTGAGAGTGCCATGAACAATGAAGCTACCTGACTTCTGAGTCTGACAGCTGACGCTTAAGAAAGGGAATCTCAAACAACTGTCTGCGCCCGGAGAAAGTTATTTTGAAGTGTTTTCGGACGGGGGTTCAACTCCCCCCATCTCCACCATAATTGTACGCTGATCCTGATACGATCAGCGTACTTTTATTCTGCACCCCGGGAAGAATTAAAACTCCTCGTGACAAGGGGCTTTCAGACTTCCCGCAAATTTAATCACAACAAGCGAATCCCCGACAGACCTGTTCTGTCGGGGATTACTGCGTTTTATTCAAATCAGTTCTGAATCTCCATCCGCATTTGTTCCGTCATTATCAAGTTTCCTATCTTATTCAAAAAGGATCCGGCATTGTATCGGTTTCTTAGAGGCCTGGTCATTTTAAGTAAGTACAACAACAAACATTTATGCTCATGAGATTGAAAAGGCGGACAAGGAAAATGCTGATTACGTTGTCGAGAATTATACCTCAAAAGCAAAAATATCGTGAGCGAGTTGAATGAAAGTTGAATTATCTTGTTTTAAGCAAAATCCAAAAGCCCTTCAAAATCCTATAAAGTTAAAAAAACCGCTGTTATATAAAAATACAGCGGTTTGATTATGGTACGGCTGACGGGATTCGAACCCACGACCTCCAGAGTCGGAGTCTGGCACTCTATCCAGCTGAGCTACAGCCGCAAATCTTTTTGTATTATAGCAAATGAACCCCGTTAAGTAAATATGCATGTTTTTTTTTCGACGCATTTATGTTATATTGATAAAAAACAAATCCAAGAAATCAATACCGGATCTATCGATATGAAAAAAAATCCTTTATTCAGACTATTCACCATACTGCTCAGTATCTGCATACTGTTTTCTTTTTCATCCTGCGGAGAATCCGATGAAAAAGAAGTTGTGATCTTTGCCATGGATACCCAGATGACCATAAAGGCATACGGGAAATACAGAGAAAAAGGGGTCGCTGCTGCATCAAGCATTATTTATTCCATGGACAGCGCACTTGATCCCAAGCTTACGAGCAGCAAGGTCTATGAACTGAACCACGCAAACGGAAAAGAGGTCCTTGTTTCCGGGCAGATTGCAAAAATGATCAGCACAGCGCAGGATGTATACAAAAAAAGCGACGGTGCTCTCGATCTGACCTTATATCCTCTAATCAAAAGATGGGCTATCCATGACGGGAAGGGATATGTACCTTCCGACTCTGAGATCTACCAGGATCTCAGTCGGCTGTGTTTTGATCAGGTCGTCCTGACAGCTTTTCCGGCCTCCGGCAGTTATACTCTTCAGATGCCTGCAAATGCTGAGATCTCTTTTGCAGCGGTAGCAAAGGGATGTGCTTCGGATTATGCGATCGAGGCTATGAAAAACGCCGGAGTTGAGAGCGGCATCGTCTCTCTCGGAGGAAATGTTCAGACTCTCGGTCTGAAGCCGAACGGGAAAAAATGGGAGATCGCCATTCAGGATCCGAACAATCCTTCTGCCTATCTCGGCGTTCTCACCATCGGCGAAACCGCCGTTGTCACCAGCGGATCATACCAAAGGTATTTTACCGATGTGAACGGAAAAACATATCATCACATCCTCAAGCCGAACACCGGGTATCCCGTTAACAACATGCTGTCTTCGGTCACCGTTGTATGCAGTGACGGAACTCTTGCTGACTGTCTGTCCACTGCCCTTTTCGTTCTGGGCGAGACGGCAGCGATCAACTACTGGAGGAATTACGGCAAAGAGTCCTTTGAGCTGATAATGGTCGATATCGACAAAACCGTTATTTGTACCTCCGGCCTTATCGAGCAGTTCAACCTTACCAACACAACAGACTATACGCTGAAGTTTATTGAATGATTCCATACCATGATCTACTCTGATTCGGATATAAAAACACTGAAAGGCATAGGCGATAAAAAGGCTCAGGCTTTTAACAAGCTCGGCATTTTTACCGTCTATGACCTTATTTCTTTTTATCCGCGTAAATACGAGGACAGGAGTCTGATAAAAAACATCTCCGATCTGAATGACGGGGACACCTGCTGCATCAAGGCTGTAGCAGCGGACGATCCGAAACTTTCAAGGATCAGACGCGGCCTTGATATTGTTAAATTCAGGGCTTTTGACAGCACCGGGCTGATCGAGATCTCCTATTTTAACCAGTCCTGGATGAAAAATACGATCTGCAAAGGCGAACAGTATTACTTTTACGGAAAAGTTGAAAAGCGGTACAACCGGGCAGCCATGACCAATCCCACGTTTGAAAAGGATGAAGCAGCCGGTAACAAGACCGGGCGGATAGTCCCTGTCTATCGCCTGACGTCCGGACTCACCCAAAAGAACGTAACGGATGCTGTGCGGGTTGCCGTTGATACATTTGCCGATACCGTTCCGGAAATACTCAATCCCGAGATCCGGGAGCGCAATGAACTCGTGCAGGCAAGATTCGCCTATAAAAACATTCACTTTCCCGCCGATCTGGGCAGTCTGGAGCTTTCGAGAAGACGGCTGATATTTGAAGAGCTTTTTCTGCTCTCCTGTTCTCTCGGCCTGAGAAAGCACGGTATAAAAAAAGAAAACGGCTTTATTATAAGCAGCGATGGCATCCGGGATTTCCTTGATGCACTCCCCTTTACGCCTACTTCAGCCCAGATACGTGCTATCGATGAATGCTCGATCGATATGAAGTCCGGTCAGGTCATGAACAGGCTTCTTCAGGGTGATGTCGGCAGCGGCAAGACCCTTGTCGCCGCTGCTCTGATCTATAATGCCTTTCGATCCGGTTTTGTATCCGCACTGATGGTACCCACGGAAGTGCTTGCCGAGCAGCACTGTAAAAACCTGCGTGAGCTGTTTTCTTTTTCAGGACTGAGAATCGAACTGCTCACGGGATCCACCACAGCAGCTGAAAAAAGACGTATTAAAAGCGAACTGAAAACAGGAAATATCGATCTCATCATCGGAACTCATGCGCTGTTCAGTGATGATGTTTCTTATACCAATCTCGGACTTGTCATAACAGATGAACAGCATCGCTTCGGCGTAAAACAGCGATCAGCAATCGTTGAAAAGGCAGGAAATCCGCATATCCTGGTTATGTCTGCCACCCCCATCCCGCGGTCTCTCGCGCTGATCATCTACGGAGATCTGGACATCTCCGTACTTGACGAACTCCCTCCGGGGAGAAAACCCGTCGAAACATTTCTTGTTGATGACAGTTACAGGCAGAGACTGCTTTCCTTCATTAACAAACAGGTCGAAGGCGGACATCAGGTTTATATCGTCTGTCCGAAAGTTGAGGATGATCCGTCTGAGGAACTCAAATCCGTCAAAAGATATACCGAAGACCTGATGAGGAAACTTCCCGGGATCTCCGTGGAGTATATCCACGGGAAGATGTCCGGAAAAGAAAAAGACCGTATCATGTCCTCGTTCATGAGAAACGAGACCGGCATCCTCGTTTCAACGACCGTTATCGAGGTAGGAGTCGACGTGCCGAACGCCTCCTTAATGATCATTGAAAACGCCGACAGATTCGGACTCAGTCAGCTTCATCAGCTTCGCGGAAGAGTCGGGCGGGGCTCTGAGAAGAGTTATTGTGTTCTCGTTTCTGACAACACCGGCCAGGATGTTCTGAACCGTTTGAACATCCTGTGCAAAACGGGTGATGGTTTCGTTATTTCAGAGGAGGACCTGAAGATCAGGGGGCCCGGTGACTTTTTCGGTGAGCGGCAGCACGGACTTCCGGAAATGCACATTGCCGATCTCGGCGTTAATGTCAACATCCTTCAAAAAGCCCGTGATGAAGCAACAGCACTGCTGGAATCGGATCCTGAACTGAAAAGAGAAGAAAACCGGGCGCTCAAAGAGCAGGTCGGCTTTCTTCTCGAAAAGAACCTGATATTGAATTAACGGAAAGATCTCAGATATGATCAACATATGATCTTATTACGGCTACCGAGCCCTCGATTCCGATCTTCGTGCTGTCGATGCACAGGTCATAGTTATCAAGGTCTCCCCAGATCTGATCGGTATAATACCTGTAATAGCTGGCCCGGTCTTTATCAACTTCCTTGATCAGCTTTTTCGCTTTATCCTCAGATAAGGCCTTTCTTTCCATGATATTCTTCACACGGTTGGAATAATCTCCGTAGAAGAACACTCTTACGAGGTCTTCCCTGTTTCTGAGGATATAGTCGGCGCATCTTCCCACGAAAACACAGTCTCCCTTTTCGGAGAGCGACCTTATCGCGTCGAACTGAACAGAGACGACTTCAATGTTCATATGGAATGTCTCGTTAAAAGCCGGGTATTCGGGTGTCGTGAGGACATATGGAGAGACTCTCTTCTCATCATAGGAATTCAACACTTCCTTGCTGAAACTCGAATTACGAGCCGCCTCATCCACAATCTCCCTGCTGTAGCAGGGAATGTTGAGCTGTCTGGCAAGTTCGACCGCAATGGTTCTTCCGTCAGTTCCGTGCTGTCTGCCAATCGTGATTATCATATTCGTCCCTCCAGTCTTTTGTTACATTTTAACACGTAATTTCTGTATTTCAAGAAAAAGCGAACTGTAAAGGCTAAATCGTCAAAGGACCCCGATCATAACGAGGAACAAAAGGACGAAGGTGATGAGAACTGCAGCGGCAAAAATCGTAAAGCCCACCTTGAAACCTCCCTTATTGCCGCTTGCAGACTCTTCAACCAGATGCGCTCTCCTGAGTGCATTGACCACCGGTTTATAAATAAGAAGTGTTATCCCGGCATTGATGCCTCCCTTAATAAGATTGAACGGGAGAAAAATACTCATCAGCATTCCAGCCACGACCGAACGGTCAACTCCCATGTAAAAAGGCGTTATTATGTAGTTCCAGAGCACCATGCAGGCTGCCAGCACCACAATCCCGATTCCAAGACCGATCACAGCGCCTTTCAGTGTATGGTGTTTGCGATAGAACCAAGCCGCAGGAACGGTAAATGCACATGTCGATACAACGTTCATCAAAAGACCGTAGAATCCCGTGGAACTGATGGTAAGCATCTCGATGATCGATGTCAGTACAGAAACGAACACGCACGTAAGAGGCCCGAATATGAAGCCGCTTATGACGATTACGGCGTCCTTAGGCTCATAGCTCAGAAAACCCGCCACATTGGGAATCACCTTGCTGATGAGCACGGCAACAAATGATATTGCTGTAAACATTGCGACTACTGCGATATACCTTGTAGAATACCTCTGATTGTTCATGGCTGTTTCTCCAATAAAAAAAGCCCGGACAGTATCCGGGCAAAGATAACAAAACGATCTTCTTTCATCCAGACTGTACTGTCGGTTCCGGAATCACACCGGATCGGCCTATCGGCTCGCGGACTAAGCTTTCACTATTACCGCCGGTAAGGAATCTCACCTTGCCCTGAAGACTGCTTGTACTATAGCATATCCTTCTGCTGTTTTCAATACTAAAGACAAAAGGAAGCAACAACTGAAATGAAAAAGATCCATCTGATCGCTTTTCTGATCATTCTATCGATGCTGTTATGCGCATGCGGATCGTCGGATGAACCGGACGGGATCGATTCCGTGACTTATATCTCCGAAATAGGACAGCAGGACACAGTTCCGTCTCCCGAAACCACCGAGGATCCCCTTTCCGGGTTGGGCGGCAAACCTCTTGCAGTATATAACGGCACAGAATATTCCTCCTCCTTGTATCTTCTGTTTATGAAAGAGGCTTTTGACAGTATTCTTGATAAATACGATATAGCCCCAGGGGATGTTCCCGGGATGGAAGTCCTCCTTTCGAACGGAACCGTATGTACAGGAAAAGAATACTGCGAATCATACGCAAAGGAAGAATTTGAATGGGTTTGTCTTTTATATTCGCAATACTCAGGCTATGGTAAAGCGCTTTCCGAGAGCAGGTCTTATCCTTCCGCCGCGGCAAAAGCTTCCGAAGAGCTGAAGCAGGAGCCTCAGCTGTACAGCGATCTTGCTGTCACGCTGTCTGATCTGATCTTATACAATATTTATACCGATCTTTTCTATGATGTTTTTGTATTTCAATACACTTCCGACAGAGATGATCCCTCCTCCGATGAAGCGCTTTCTTCCCTGATGGATAAAAACGTCAGAAAGGTCAGTCTGATCCTCCTTCCTCTGTATGACACGGCCAGCTACGAAAGGTATTCTGAAGCCGAAAGAACAGCGGTAATAAAGCTTTCAAAAGAATATCTCAAAAGATATAAAAGCGGAGAATCCTTTTCTGATCTCTATTCTGAGAACAGACAGCTTCAGGATCCCGATTTTCTGAATTCATTCAACAACAAGCCGTATATATTCTATTCGATTTCAGATCCGATGCTTCCCGCAGCTATTACAAATGAGGCAGAAAAGCTTAAGGATCATGAAGCATCAATTGTAACTGCAGACAATTATGTCTGCGTGGTACTTCGTTTACCGGTGAACGAGACCAGAGATGAAGAATGGCTTTCATACGCGCTTGAACTTGCATTTGACTCTCCCATCGGAGATGAATATGCAGAAAAAATGAGCGGATTATACGATTCTCTGAGTATTGTTTACGACGAAGATGTCCTGTCACAGCTTACTCTTGAGAATTTCATCAGCGAGACAGCAAAGTAAAAAAAGCATACAAAAAGCCCGAAGGAACACAGATCCTTCGGGCTTTATTCAGTCATGTGACATTTCAGATGCAGCAGAAACGGAAACCGCAGACCGGACCGAGGCAGGCATTCGCCGCACATAAGGCAAAGAAGAGTTTTTCCGGAGAAAAATACGGGACCGAGGTTCTGGTATAACGCTCATAAAAATCACCGCTGCTCTGAAGCTGAGACAGAAGATTCTGATACTCATAATTCCCCGGTTCAAGCTGCACCGCTTTCCTGGCAGCCTCAATTGCTGCGATCTTATTGCCGCTGTACATATTGGCTCCGGCAAACAGATAATACCATCTGGCGTCCCGTTCGTTTTCGGGAACGCCCGATAAAGCCGTTATGGCCTCCTGATACATGCCGTTTCTGATATAATTGACGGCTGCGGTATATTCATTCCTCACTGCATTAGTCTGCTGAGCCTGACCGTTTCCGTAAGCATTTCCCCAGAAATCCTGCCAGCTGTACTGCCCGTAAGCAGTCTGCTGAGCAGCGGAACCGGAATACTGCTGGGTCTGACCGCTCTTGATCTGGTCATAGGCCACGTTTATCTCGTTCATCTTCTCCGCAGCTTCCTGATCGCCGGGATTCCTGTCCGGATGATACTTTTTGGCCAGTTCTCTGTATGCTTTTTTGATCTCCTCGTCATCAGCGTCCTTGGACACGCCCAAAACGCTATACGGGTCCTTATACATCAGCCGCACCATCCTGTATCGGATACTTTCTGTAAAAGCTGTTCCAAGCTCCGCAGCATAAAATATTTCTGATAATACCTATATCATCAACCAAAGGCAGATAATCGAAGCACTGCAGGCATTCCCCCATGAACATGCTGAGCAGTTCATAAAAATAATCCCTGTTATCCTCAGCCCCGTTTCTTTCTTTGAAGGGGTTGTAGGATCCTTTGGCAGCATCGTCCTCAAGATCGATGCAGGCATCCATGATATACAGGAACTTACCAAGAGCGAATCCTGCAGACTGCAGAGAGTCTTTCCACCTGTCCTCTCGAACGGAAAAGATCTCGGACATTATTTTTCCGAAACAGTCGGAAGCTGCGTCCGGATCCGGATCGCCTTTCTTTTCTATCCCTGCCAGCTGCGTCATATACCCGCCGATTGCGGAGAGCTTTTCGGGGTATTCGGAACAGACGGTATTATAGGCTCCTGTGATCAGGGAGGAAAAAGAAGCGGAAAAGATGCTCCTGTCGTCATTCCAGTTATCCCTTGCCTTGTAATAAGCCAACGCAACATTGATATCCGCAGCATATGCCGTAAATTCGTTTTCGAACCAGTCCCTCGGGGAAAAAGGATGGATGAGACAGGTATTCGTTCCCGAACTGCTCTCGCTGTCATACAGGGATGAGAACAGCAGAACAAGAAAGGTCAGATCGTAACTCAGTGAGGCGCGTGAAAGCAGCCCGTGCCTGCTGTTGATAGACCTGCACAGTCCGCAGTATGCCGACTTGTATCTTTTAAGCTCGTCTGAAGTAAGCAGTTTTTCATTCGCGACGAGATACCCGAACATTTATGACCTGCCTTCAAATCTGGTGCCGCATTTTTTGCAGACTATCATGATTTTCCCTCTTCCTCTCGGGACCCTGAGCGCAGTTCTGCAGGACGGGCATCGAAAGAATTTATACTCATTTCTCTGTACCCACTTTTCGCGAAGAAGCCGGAATTTTGAAATAAACTCGTATCGTATTTCCATGTATTTCGCGTTTTCTGTCTGCCTTTTACTCAGATTTTTTGAGAACATCCTGAAATAGACAAGAACTATTATTACGAGTGTAAGCGTATTGAATAACAGCCCGGCCGAATCTCTGAAAACGACGCCCAGTATGATAAAAATGATCCCGATAACAATAAGAAAAAGGTTCAGTCTGTCATTGCCGTTTCTTCCCGCCATAAACTTTGCAATTCGATCTCTCATGAAAACACACCTGCAAATACTGAAAGTAGCTGGTAATCAATATAACACAGCGGAAAGATCAATTATCAATTAATTGTGAATTCACTTTCTTTGTGCCACAGACAGCTGAACGATCTTCTCGCAAAGCTCCGGATATGTGATTCCCTCCACCGCAGCAGATTTCGGGATCAGGCTGTTGGGGGTCATTCCGGGAAGAGTATTAATCTCAAGACACCAGGCATTTCCGGAATCGTCAAGAATGAAATCCGTTCTGGAATACACGGCAAGTCCGAGCGCCTTATGGAGCCGCAAAGCCGCTTCACCCATTTTCCTCTTTTCCTCATCTGTGATAGCAGCAGGACAGATCTCTCTCGCCCCCTGACTGCCGGACTGGTATTTGGCAACATAATCGAAGCTGGTGCCATCGGGAGGTATTATCTCAATCGGACTGAGATATCGGTCATCAAGAACGGGCACGGTCATTTCCCTGCCGTTGATCTTTTCCTCAATGATAACACGTTTTCCGAAGTCAAGTGTTCTTTCAAGCGCATCGCGAAGCTCATTCCTTGATTCACAGATAAATACGCCTATGGAGGAGCCGCCGCCCGGTACCTTTACAACACAAGGGACAGGAAGCGTATCCGAAAGCTGATCGATCTGATCCGCAGAAAACACGATCTCGCTCCAGGACGGCGTAAGGATGCCTTCATATTCCATGATCTTCTTTGCAACGGCCTTGTTCATCGCCATGGCGCTTCCGAGATATCCGGAACCGGTAAACGGAATGCCCATCAGGTCTAAAACGGCCTGGATCTTTCCGTCTTCCCCGTCAGCACCGTGGAAGCCGAGAAAGACGCAATCAGCCATTGCACATACGTCAAGTACTCTGTCCCCTATTCTGGAAGGAGACTGTTTCTTCCTCGCTCTTTTGACGCTTTCAATATCCGGTGCGACAGTTTCGATGGATACATTGCCGCAAAGATCATCTCCCGAATCGAAGATCTTAAGAAGATCTCCTTCATAATCCTCCAATCCGAAGAACAGATCAACAAATATCGCCTTGTGGCCTATACTGCGCAGAGCTTTGCATACAGAAGTGCTTGTTACAAGAGAGACATGTCTTTCCGTGCTGATCCCGCCTCCCAGAACTACGATATTCATAAACGCACCTCACATATAAAAATCTATGTTTTATAAGATACCACGAACTGATTATGCTAACAAGAAAAAGTTGCTGAGAAAGCGTTGTTTTCTTGTTGACACTGTATGGCAATACTGTTAAAATAAGCTGACTATTGGATAAATAAGGGTCTATCCAAAGCATGATACGACCGCTCTTATTGAGCCGAGGCCACACGGACAGCCGGGTCGAATGCCGATTTACCGCTTCTATGCGGTGGCAACATCAGTTGCCTTATTGATTGAGTTAAAAGCTCAGTTTTATAAGTTGGTTACTTTATAACCGCGTGCCGGACGGCATAAAACTTGTGAAATGGTCAATAAGAGTAGGTAAGCATCTTTGCTTTAAGAGACTCTAAAACCCATAGTATAATGTTCTTTCCGTATTACCGGGACGAGCATCCATACGGATTTACAAGGGATATGCCGCGAAGCATATCCCTTTTTATATATATTATGACCGGAGTATATGGATATGAAGAAGATCATCGAACTCAAAAACATCTCCAAGTCCTTTGACGGCGAAAAGGTCCTTGATAATATCAGCCTTGATATATACGACAATGAATTTCTTACGCTTCTCGGTCCTTCAGGCTGCGGAAAAACTACCACTCTCAGACTGATAGGCGGATTTGAATCACCGGACGAGGGTGATGTCATTTTTCTCGGAGAGAAGATAAATGACGTTCCCCCTCACAAGCGCCATGTAAATACCGTTTTTCAGAAATATGCTCTTTTTCCGCATCTGAACGTTTACGAAAACGTCGCTTTCCCGCTTCGTGAGAAGAAAATGCCCAAGGATCAGATCGAGAAGAAAGTACACGAGATGCTTGATCTCGTCATGCTGTCCGGATTTGCCAAAAGGCGTGTTACCAGTTTGTCCGGAGGACAGCAGCAGCGTGTGGCCATTGCGAGAGCGCTCGTGAATGAGCCGAAGGTCCTTCTTCTTGATGAGCCTCTCGGCGCTCTCGACCTGAAGCTCCGGAAAGATATGCAGCAGGAACTGAAAAAGATCCAGAAAGCCACCGGAATAACCTTTATCTTCGTCACACATGATCAGGAAGAGGCCCTCAGCATGTCCGACACGATAGTTGTCATGTCCGAAGGCCGGATCCAGCAGATCGGCACTCCGATCGACATTTACAATGAACCTGTCAACGCTTTCGTTGCAGATTTTATCGGAGAAAGCAACATTCTGGACGGTGTTATGCTTGAAGATCTCAAGGTCCGCTTTTCCGGCCATGTGTTCGAATGTGTGGACAAAGGATTCGGACGCGGGGAAGCTGTGGACGTTGTCGTACGCCCCGAAGATGTGGACATTGTTAAAGAGAGCGAAGGCATGCTGACCGGTATTGTCACCGGTGTTACCTTCATGGGTGTCCACTATGAAGTCATAGTGGATATCGGCGGTTTCAAGTGGATGATCCAGACCACGGATTTTGTGGATGTCGATGAGCATATCGGCCTGTACATAGAGCCGGATGCCATCCACATTATGAAGAAGAGCGAATACTCCGGTATGTTCGGCGATTATTCCTCCTTCTCCAATGAACTGGACGAGCTCAGCATCCCTCCCGA
This sequence comes from Oscillospiraceae bacterium, assembly GCA_017434755.1. GTDB lineage: Bacteria > Bacillota > Clostridia > Oscillospirales > Oscillospiraceae > Limivicinus. The sequence goes on from JAFRER010000003.1 coordinate 261,794, forward strand.
AGAGGACGGTGATGAAGTATGAGCAAAAAAAGCAGTCTCACCACAAAGCTCTCTCTTGCTCCCTATTCCCTCTGGGCCGCTCTGTTCATCGTTGTTCCTCTTATATTCGTTGCCTATTACGCTTTCACGGACAACAGCTTCAACTTCACCTTTGACAACATCTCGCGTTTTTTCACTTCTAAGAGCAATGTCGAAGGAAATGAAGTCCGGACGTATCTTCTCATCTTCTGGAGAAGCCTGAAGCTTGCCTTTATCAGCACCGTGATCTGTCTTCTCCTCGGCTATCCTCTTGCCTATATCATGTCCAGAGCTAAAGAGCGAAGCCAGAAGATCATGATGATCCTGATCATGATCCCGATGTGGATGAACTTTCTCATCCGGACCTATGCATGGATGACCATTCTTCAGGATACCGGTATCCTGAACGGCTTCCTTTCCCTGCTCGGTCTGAACAGGATCCACATTATCGGGACCGAAAGCGCTGTTGTGATCGGCATGGTTTACGACTATCTCCCCTATATGGTGCTCCCCATCTATTCAATAATGGCCAAGATGGACGACAAGCTCATCGAGGCCGCGAAGGATCTCGGCTGCAACAGCGCCGGAATCCTGAAAAGGGTGATCATTCCCCTGAGCCTTCCGGGAGTGCTGAGCGGGATCACCATGGTGCTCATCCCTTCCGTAAGTACTTTTTATATTTCGCAAAAGCTCGGCAACGGAAAGTTCTTCCTCATCGGTGACGCGATCGAAGGTCAGTTCGTAGCAAATAATCTCCATTTTGCTGCGGCCATCTCCTTCATCCTCATGGTTGTTTTGCTCGCAGTCATGGCTCTGATGAAGAAGTTCACGAACAATCGCGTATACGGAGGAGAAAGCACATTATGAAAACATCCTCCAAAATCTATACTGTTCTTATTTTCATATTTCTGTTTGCTCCTATCGCGATCCTTCTTGTATTCTCATTCAATGAGGCAAAAAGCCTTTCCGTCTTTTCCGGTTTTTCTTTACGCTGGTATAAGGAACTCCTGAATGACGAGCCGACACTCCAGAGCGTCCGGAATACGCTCCTGCTTGCAGTCAGCGCAATGGTCGTCAGTACGGTTATGGGAACGGCCGCTTCAGTCGGGATCCTGCATCTGAGGAACAAGGCATTCAAGGCAGCTCTCAACACGGCAACCGATATTCCCATGACGAATCCGGATATCATCACGGGCATTTCCCTGATGCTTATGTTCGTATTTGCCGGAAGGCTATTCGGTCTTGCAAACTCCCTCAGTTTCTGGACCATGCTGATCGCGCATATCACCTTCTGTCTGCCTTATGTGATCCTTCAGGTGCTCCCAAGACTGCGACAGATGGATCCGGCCCTCCCGGAAGCCGCGCAGGATCTTGGCTGCACGCCTTTCAAGGCGTTCTTCAAAGTGACGATCCATGAGATCATGCCCGGCATAATCACCGGCGCGATCATGGCTTTCACCATGAGCCTCGATGATTTCGTTATCAGTTACTTTACTTCGGGAGCAGGTTTCCAGACCCTTCCGATACGCATATACAATATGACAAAGAAAACCGTAACGCCTAAAATGTATGCCCTTGCAACCATCATTTTCTTTGTAATTCTCACGTTGCTGCTCATCAGCAACCTGACAGACCGTGATCCGGACAGCCCTGCTCCGGAAAGGAAAAAGCATAAAGGAGGAAAAATGAAATGAAAAAGCACATTGCACTTATCCTGGCGGTCCTCTTTATTCTGTCAGCCCTCAGCGGCTGCGGCTCAAAGGAAGGCACTCTCACCCTGAACGTTTACAACTGGGGTGAATACATTTCCGACGGCAGCGAAGGCAGCTACGATACCATTAAAGAATTTGAAAACTGGTATAAAGAAACCTATGGCCAGAAAGTAAAGGTTAACTATGATACATTTGCCTCCAATGAGGATATGTACTCCAAGCTTTCATCCGGTGCGGTGAGCTATGATGTGATCATTCCGTCCGATTACATGATCGCCCGCATGTCCTCCGAAGGTATGCTGCTTCCTCTCGATTTCGGCAACATCCCGAACTATTCTCATGTTCCGGAGAGCTTTAAAGGGCTTTACTATGATCCGGACAACAAATACACCGTCCCCTATGCATACGGGATCGTCGGGATCATCTATAATGCCAATGAGGTGGATGAAGCTGATACGGGGAGCTGGGACCTTCTGTGGAATGAAAAGTATGCGGGAAAGATTGTCCAGTTCAACAATTCGCGCGATGCTTTCGGAACTGCCATGTACAAGCTCGGTCTTGATGTCAACAGCACGGACAAGACCGTTTGGGACAAGGCCTTCGACGAGCTCAGCGCACAGCGCCCCATCGTCTACAGTTATGTTATGGATGAGATCTACAACATGATGGAATCCGGAGAATCCGCTATCGGCGCCTATTACGCCGGAGACTACTTCACCATGATCGATGCGCAGGCCGACACGGTCGATCTCCGTTTCTACTATCCCGATCCCACTAACTACTATATTGACGCGATGTGCATTCCCTCCTGCTGCCAAAACAAGGAACTGGCCGAAATATTCATAAACTTCATGCTCAGCAGAGATGCCGCCGTAGCAAATGCGGAATATACCTATTATGCAACTCCGAACGATCTGGTGTATAACGACCCCGAATACCTTGACGATCTCGGTGAGGACACCATAGCCATTCTTTATCCCGAAATGGACGATTTCTCCGCACAGTACAACAAATATGCCTATCGGAACCTGTCCGCTGATATGCTCGACTATATAAACAGCCTCTGGGAAAACGTGAAGGTAAACTGAATCAATCATTCAGATGAAGAACATCCCGGCAGAATGATCTGCCGGGATGTTCTGTTAACAGAAAATGTCGTTATCTCAGCTGTTCAGCAAGGAAGCGGCTCCGGCCCCGGGGAGGGTTGAATCACTGCCGATGAGAAGAGAAACTTTTTTCCCGATCTTTGCGCCGTATTCGGCAAGATAGCCTTCAAGAAGCGGCCTGTAATTCAGGCTCTTCTGAACAAGCGAACCCTCTGCAAAGTCGCAGACAGGTCTGTCCCCTTCTCCCCCGCAGCCGGTACATCTGGCAATGCCGAGCAGAAGAGAGCACATGCAGCGTGCTGAGCGGTCGATCACGGAGTAGCTGATGTCTCTGACAAACTCAGCTTCCTCCGTTGTGGCAAAGACTTCATCAAGTCCTTTTGCAAAGGCCCAGGAATCGATCACAGCTGAATTGATCCTCCCCAGAGAAACGATCTTCTCAAGGGTGGCCTTTGAGATGATTCCATCCTCAGCCGCCTTCAGGATCATCAGTCGCACAAGCTCGCCGAGATAAACGCCGGCAGTCTGCTTTTCAATGATCTTGGTGCCGGGGTTGTGGCTCTCCGCATCAAGCAGTTCGTCAAAGTATCCCTTGGGTATGCCGCCGTAGAGTCCCGCCTCCATGTTTACTATGATGCTCTTGTCCTCAACGGAGCCGAGCTTGGATATAAACTTCAGCGGAACGATGCAGCAGCAGTTTGTACCTGTTCCGCTGACATGTCCGATAAAGGTGCTGTACAGGCTCTTATCGATCGAAGCTGATCCTCCGAGCAGGACTGCCGCGGTGTCATTCAGAACTACGACCCTTTTGCCCGGGAACCCTCTGCGTGCAAGCTCATCGCTTAGTGACTTTCCGACGAGCTTGCCTTCCGATCCTTTAATGACAACTTCCTTATCAATGACAACGACCTTCCCGTCGATCTCGGGCGTTATCTCTGCCTCATAGGAAAAACAGAATCCTACCTTGTCCGTCATCCCGGCAAACGGAACGATCATGTCGGCAACGAACGAGATGAACTGTTCCCAGGTAACCGGTTCATCAACGCCCGGCATGAGGCATTTTTTCAGACCTTCGAGTTCATAGCCGGAATCCGTAAAGCGGAGCAGAGCGCAGCGGAAATTCGTCCCTCCCGCGTCAATAACGATAACCGGCTCATTTTTCGGGACAGCTCCGTCATTGACAAGATAGGTCGGGATCATGGGCATGAAAGATTCTTCCCCCGCAAGCCCTTTTTTCATATCCTCACATATCAGGTCAGAACATACGGCAGGATCCACCGACTCGGGCAGCATGCGGTATTTTTCAAGAAAAGACCTTGAGATCTCGCTCACCGCACACCTCACTGCTTATCCGGAGTCTCCGGGCTCTTAAGAGATTCCATTAGTCCCGCAGCAACACCTGCAAGACTCTGGATCTCGCTCGGAATGATGATCTTGGTCGCTCTGCCGTTCGCTGCGGCAGAAAAGGCGTCGAGAGCTTTGAGTTTAACAACGGCATCTTCCGGCTTGGCCTCATTGATGAGCTTGATACCTTCAGCCGTGGCGCGCTGGACTTTGAGGATCGCCTCCGCTTCGCCTTCGGCCTCAAGGATCTGCTGCTGTTTCTTGGCATCGGCTCTGAGGATGGCGGATTCTTTTTCACCTTCTGCCTCAAGGATTGCGGCTCTCTTTTCTCCCTCGGCCCTGAGGATGGCTTCACGGCGTTCACGCTCGGCTTTCATCTGCTTCTCCATCGCGTTCTGGATCTCTTTGGGCGGCAGGATGTTCTTGAGCTCAACGCGGTTGACTTTGATGCCCCACGGATCCGTCGCTTCATCCAGTATCGCTCTCATCTTGGAGTTGATGATATCTCGGCTCGTAAGGCACTGGTCAAGCTCCAGGTCGCCGATTATATTACGCAGAGTAGTGGCGGAAAGGTTCTCGATCGCGACCATCGGCTGCTCGATCCCATATGTATAAAGTTTGGGGTCCGTTATCTGGAAGTAGACGACCGTGTCTATCTGCATGGTGACGTTGTCTTTTGTAATAACAGGCTGAGGCGGGAAATCCGCCACCTGTTCTTTCAGGGAAACGATCTTGGCAACTCTCTCGACAAACGGGATCTTGATATGAAGACCCACGTTCCAGGTCGTCTTATAAGCTCCGAGAAACTCGATCACATAGGCTTTTGCCTGCTGCACGATCCGGATGTTCTTGACCAGAATAAAGAGAATGACAAGAATAAGAATAACCGGTACGATAAAACCTGTTTCTTTCATGGAGACCTCCTAAATTATTCGATAATAAGCTTAACGCCTTCGATCTGTACAACTTTTTTCACTTCACCGACACCGGAAATGCTTTTTTCATCCTGATTTCTGGCGGTCCAGGTCTTTCCGTCTACAGTTACAGCGCCGGTTCCGAGAACATTGTTTACTTCTTCGATGACTACGCATTCCCTGCCAATGACCGTATCGGCATTCGTTGCCTGGATCTTTCCTGTCTGATACTTTCTGACGAGCGGCTTCGTCAGAATAAGCGTAACAACGGAAACTACAAGAAAACACAGGATCTGAAGCCAGACAGGCGCACCCAGCAATGCACAGATAAGAGCCGCCAGCGCACCTAAGGCAAACCAGATGGATACCAGTCCGGGAACGATGGCCTCGACGATGATCAGTATGATCATCGCTGCCAGCCAGAATATTACCATATCGCCCATAATATCACCTTCTTTACGGTATAAATTATAGTATTAAGATGAATTTAACGCAATAGCATTTTAAATTACTTTACACTTTACTTTTTTAAATTAAAGAAGTAGAATTTAGAAAAAACCAAAACAGGAGCATAAGAGGAAAGATGAACAAGCACAAGAAAAAACCGCGCAGCGAGGAAATGTACAAGGCCATTCTTTCGCTTGAGACCGTGGATGAATGCATGCAGTTTTTTGACGATCTGTGCACAGTCAGTGAGATACTGGCAATGGAACAGCGCTATCATGTTGCATCCTGCCTGGATGACGGCATGATCTATACCGACATTCTTGCCGAGACCGGCGCTTCAAGCGCGACGATCAGCCGCGTCAACCGATCTCTTCAATACGGTTCCGGGGGATATGAAACTGTATTCAGCAGAATAAAGGGAAAAGACAAGTGACTGCCTATTATTCACTTGCTGCATGGTATGACAGACTGACAAAAGATATTCCGTATAAGGAATTTGCCGATTATTACTGCAAGGTCTTTTCGGAATCAGGTGAGGAAATACATCTGGTTCTTGATCTGTGCTGCGGGACCGGCTCCATAACATTCGAGCTTGCCTCCCGCGGATATGAACTGATCTCAGCGGACGGCTCTTCCGAGATGCTTGCCGTGGCTCAGGCAAAATGCACGGTTCTGGAACGGATGCCTCTTTTTATCTGCCAGGACGCTGCGGAACTTGACCTTTACGGAACCGTGGATGCCGCAGTCTGTTCACTCGACAGCATCAACTATATCTCTCCTGAGAAAGCGGATGAGGTATTCCGCCGCCTTGCCCTTTTTATCCGTCCCGGAGGTATTCTCATCTTCGACGTGAAAACCCCTCAGCTTCTGAAGAGTGCCGACGGGCAGACAAATGTCGACGAGGACGAATCCCTTTTCTGCGTTTGGCGCGCCGACTGGTCTGAAACGGACCGATGCCTGATATACGGCATGGACATTTTTGAAAAAAAGAATACGCTTTGGTCCAGAAGCAAGGAGGAACACATAGAGTACGCTTATGAAGAGGAAACGCTCAGAAAACTTGTTTCCTCTCACCTGTTCAGGCTGATCCGTCTAGACGCAGACACCTCGTTCGGCGGCGTCGGCAGGCAGTTTTATGCAGTGAAAAGAACGGACGAATGAACAGGCTCAACAGCAAGAAAAAGTATTGACAAGCTGCTGATTATTTAGTAGAATAATCAAGCTGTCATTGCGGGAGCATAGCTCAGCTGGTTAGAGCACCTGCCTTACAAGCAGGGGGTCACTGGTTCGAGTCCAGTTGTTCCCACCAATATCCGCCTCGGTAGCTCAGTAGGTAGAGCAGCGGACTGAAAATCCGCGTGTCGCCAGTTCGACTCTGGCCTGAGGCACCATTTGCGGCTTTAGCTCATCCGGTAGAGCGCCACCTTGCCAAGGTGGAGGTAGCGAGTTCGAGCCTCGTAAGCCGCTCCATTTTTATACAGGCTCTGTCCTGTATATCCGGCGCCATAGCCAAGTGGTAAGGCAGCGGACTGCAAATCCGCGATTCCCCAGTTCGAGTCTGGGTGGCGCCTCCAGAAAGAAGCACTCCGGTGCTTCTTTTTTTTGCTTCTGAATAATCTGAAATAAAAAACAGCGCCGGTAACGGCGCTGTTTTCAGGTCAATAATAACGTTTGTTCTTGTTCTTGCGAGCAGCTTCGGATTTCTTGCGGCGTTTTACGCTCGGGCTCTGATAATACTCCTTTTTGCGGAGATCAGCCAGAACGCCGGACTTTGCGCAGCTGCGTTTGAATCTTTTAAGAGCACTGTCCAGAGATTCATTTTCCTTGACATAAATTTCAGACATCTATTTCCCTCCCCCCATGCGCTGATGGCGCTTAAAGGGCCATTCAACTTGGCTTTTTAGCAATAGAATTATAACGGCAGTGCGTATAATTGTCAACTGTTAGTTTTTCGGTCTGATTATGAGGTTGACGAGCTTGTTCTTAACAACGATGGACTTCACGATAGCCATGTTTTCAAGATACCTGCCCACTTTTTCCTCGGCGCAGGCCGCGGCGACGACAACGTCGTCCGGAGAATCGGCCGGAACGGTGATGGTGCCTCTGAGTTTGCCGTTCACCTGGACTGCCATCTGCTTGACTGCATCGACGGTCTTGGCTTCGTCATACTTCGGCCAGTCCATCTGCATGGCCATCCTGCCGTACTTTTCAGCAAATCCGCACTGTTCCCACATCTCCTCTGCAATATGCGGTGCAAAGGGACTGAGCAGCATGAGGAAATACTCCAGATCGCCCTTGGATACCCCGTTTGCATAGAACTCATTCACGAGCGTCATGAGAGCGGCGATCGCCGTGTTCATCTTGAGCTGGAGGATATCCTCTCCGACCTTCTTGATGGTCTTGTGGATGAGCGACTCATTCTTCGGCGAAACGTTCGGATCGTCATTCACCATCTCGAGCAGATTCCAGCAGCGGTCGAGGAAGCGCTTTGATCCTTTGACGGCATCATCGGACCAGGTGGCCGTCTTCTCGAAGTCCCCGATGAACATGATATACACACGCATCGTGTCCGTGCCGTATTCTTTGATGACATCGTCCGGATTAACGACGTTGCCCAGAGATTTGGACATCTTTACGGAAGTACGCAGAGCATCGCTGCCGTAATGCTCAATCAGTTTCTGCTTCTCCTCTTCCGTCTCGGCATACCCTACATAGTGCGGGTTGCGGCCGAGGATCATGCCGTGGGATGTTCGCTTCTGATAGGGCTCTTTCGTATGGACGACCCCTATGTCATACAGGAACTTGTGCCAGAAACGGCTGTAGAGCAGGTGGAGCGTGGTGTGTTCCATACCGCCGTTATACCAGTCGACCGGTCCCCAGTAATCCTCCGCTTCCTTGGAAAAGAGGCGTTCGTCGTTATTCGGATCCATGTATCGGAGGTAGTACCAGCAGGACCCGGCCCAGTTGGGCATCGTGTCGGTCTCGCGGACTGCCGGACCTCCGCACTTCGGGCAGGACGTGTTCACCCAATCGGTCATCTTGGCGAGCGGGCTTTCGCCATCGTCGGTGGGTTCATAACTTTCGACGTTCGGGAGCACAAGAGGCAGCTCGCTCTCGTCGAGAGCAACCCAGCCGCACTTGTCGCAGTGCACGAGGGGTATAGGCTCGCCCCAGTAGCGCTGGCGGGAGAAGACCCAGTCGCGCAGCTTGTAGTTGACCTTTGATTTCCCGAAGCCGTGCTCAAGAGCATACTTGTTCATCGCCGTGATCGCTTCCTTGACGGTAAGCCCGTTCAGGAAGTCGGAATTCACCATGATCCCGTCCTCTTTGGCGACAAAAGCTTCCTTCGTCATATCGCCGCCCTTGACCACTTCGATGATCGGAAGGCCGAACTTCATGGCGAACTCCCAGTCACGCTGATCGTGGCCAGGCACGCCCATGACGCATCCGGTACCGTAGCCCATAAGGACGTAGTCGGAGATAAAGACGGGAACACTTGCATTGTTCGCCGGATTCACCGCGCGAATACCCTGCAGGCAGACACCGGTCTTATCTTTGTTGAGCTCGCCCCGTTCGAAGTCGGATTTCTTTGAAGCCGCTGCCCGGTAGGCCTGGACCTCGTCCCAGTTGGCTATCTTGTCTTTCCAGGTTTCAAGGATCGGATGCTCGGGGGAAATGACCATATAGGTCACGCCGAAGAGCGTATCGGCGCGGGTGGTGAATACGGTGATCACATCGCCGGTCGTGATCCTGAAATCGACCTCGACACCGTAGGATCTGCCGATCCAGTTCTTCTGCTGGATCTTTACACGCTCAATATAATCCAGATCGTCAAGATCATCGATGAGGCGGTCGGCGTATTTCGTGATACGGAGCATCCACTGGCTCTTTTCCTTGCGGATGACTTCCCCGCCGCAGCGTTCACAGACACCGTCGACCACTTCCTCATTGGCAAGACCGACCTTGCAGCTGGTGCACCAGTTTATGGGGATGGTCGCTTTATAGGCCAGGTCATTTTTGAACATCTGCAGGAAGATCCACTGCGTCCATTTATAATACTTCGGATCCGAAGTATTGACACAGCGGTCCCAGTCAAAGCCGTAGCCGAGCATCTTGAGCTGACGCGTGAAGTTTGCGATATTGTCGCGCGTGACAATCGATGGATGGATATGGTTCTTGATGGCATAGTTCTCAGTGGGAAGACCGAACGCGTCATACCCGATCGGGAATATGACATTGTAACCATCCATTCTTTTCTTTCTTGTTACAATGTCCATTGCCGTGAAGGGCCGGGGATGCCCGACATGGAGGCCCGCTCCGCTCGGATACGGGAACTCGATGAGGCCGTAGAACTTCGGTCTGGGATCACCGGTGACCGCCGCATAAGGCTTGCTTATCTCCCAGCGGTCCTGCCATTTTTTTTCGATAGATGCGAAATCGTATTTCATCGTTTTTTTCCTCTCAAATTCTTCTGAAATCCGGAATGCCCCTGTAATCAGGGGCTCAGAAGGGATGAGAGCGGCACCTCCTCGGAATCGGTCCAAAGTCTTTCAAGATTATAAAACTTTCTTCCCTCATCCGTGAATATATGGACGATAACACTTCCGAAATCCATCAGCACCCAGATGTCGGAACGCTGTCCTTCTCTTTTTCGTGCCGGCTCGCCGGCTTCCGAAAGCTGTCTGTCCACTTCGTCGACAAGCGCCTTGACATGCGTGGACGAGGTGCCGTTGCAGATAATGAAGTAATCCGCGAGCACCGTCTTTTCGGCTATGTGGAGAACTTTGATGTCTTTCGCGCTTTTTTCATCGAGCGCCTTAACGGCTAATGTGACGATCTGTTCCGGTGACATGGGATTATCAGGCATCAGTTCAAATACTCCTTATAATATTCATAGGCTTCGGTCGTTATGGGATGAAGTGCAAAGCCTCTTTGCTTAATATCGTCTATGCTCATCCTGAGGCCAAGGGCCATCGCGCTGTCGAGATCGGCCCATGCGGTCTTGCGAAGTTTGCCGATCCCGTCAAAGTCCCTTGTGGGTTCTATATAGTCCGCAAGGTAGATGATCTTTTCAAGAAGCGACATATCCGGTCTTCCGGTCGTATGCCACCATATCGCATCAAATACAGTCTGCTCTATGTCAAAAAGCTCTCTGGCCTTACAGGCACCCGTTTTTGAATGGAGAAGGCTCGGACTGTTTTTTTCGATATCGTCGCAAATAATACCATATCTGTCGCACAATATCAACTGATTACTCAAATCCAGCGCCTTCGTGATATCATGAAGGATGGCGGCGACGGCAGCCTTATCCGGATCCGCTCCGTATTGTGCTGCCAGTTTTACCGCGACCTTCTCGCAGCCTTCAACATGTCGGATCCGTTTTTTCTTCAGGTAGGGATATGCCGCCTGCCTGAGTGCGGGAAGATCCTCCGCTTTATATACAACCGGCAATGCGGCCGAGCCCCCCTTTTACCTGGCAAGTCTGATGCCGGGGTTTTCATTGTTTCTCTTATACAGCACGAATTTCGAGCCTATCACCTGCACGGGCTCCGCTCCGCAGGCCTCGGCGAGCATTTCGCAGGCCTCTCTCGGTGTAAGCATCGAGTTTTCAAGAACACGGCCCTTAACGATCTCCCTCGCCTTCAGCGCGTCTCTGACAGATGCGATCAGAGTGTCGTTGATGCCGCCTTTGCCGACCATTATGATCGTATCCTCATTCTGTGCTATCGCTTTCAGCTGTGATCTCTGTTTACTTGTGAGCATCCAAATACCTCTTATATAACTCCAGAAATTTCCTCAGTGCCTTTCCTCTGTGGGAAATGCTGTTTTTTTCTTCGGGTGTGAGCTGCGCCATGCTTCTGTCATAACCGTCAGGACGGAAGATCGGATCGTATCCGAAGCCGCCGCTCCCGACCGGTTCGTACAGGATAGTTCCCTCACATATGTCTTCCGCTGTCAGCACATCTCCGTTCGGAAACGTGCAGCAAATGCTGCAGACATAGTGCGCTGACCGGTCTGTCGCGTCCTTCATCTCATCGAGAAGATGCATCATCCTCTCATGATCATCATGCGCGATACCGGCCCCGTACCTTGCCGAATATATGCCGGGTCCCCCGCCGAGATGATCCACACAAATTCCCGAATCATCGGAAACCGCAGGAGTATGCGTATGATCCGTCACGCTTTTTGCCTTGATATAAGCATTCTCTGCGAAGCTCGTGCCGTTTTCCTCCACATCAAAATCACACCCGGCCTCACTGCGCTTAATGACCAGCGTGTCCGTTCCGGAGAGGATCTCGCAGAACTCCCTGTATTTATGCGCGTTATCGCTGGCAAGTATCAGTCTGTTCATTTGAAGAATGCCTCCGCAAAAGTCCTGCCGTCGAAAGGAATCAGATCATCGATCCCTTCCCCGACCCCTATGTATTTCACCGGAACGCCCAGCTGCTCGGATATGGCAAAGACGATTCCGCCTTTAGCCGTTCCGTCAAGCTTTGTCAGGACGATTCCGCTGATCCGGGCGGATTCTAGGAAATGCTGTGCCTGTATAAGGCCGTTCTGGCCTGTCGTTGCGTCAAGCACCATCAGGGTCTCGACATCGGCCTCAGGCAGCTCTCTGTCGACCACACGGCGTATCTTTGAAAGCTCGTTCATGAGGTTCTGCTTGTTGTGAAGCCGGCCGGCAGTATCGATTATGATTATATCCGTACCGCGGGCTTTGGCCGCATTAATGCTGTCAAAAACGACTGCGGCGGGATCGCTCCCCTCCTCATGCCTGATAAAATCAGCGCCGGATCTCTCTGCCCAGATCGAAAGCTGTTCCGCAGCAGCTGCCCTGAATGTATCTGCTGCAGAGAGGAGGACCTTTTTCCCCTCGGCGGCAAAACTCGAAGCAAGCTTGCCGATCGTGGTGGTCTTTCCGACACCATTGACTCCGACCATCAGGATAACGGAGGGCTTCGTGTTGAGTTTCAGGGACGTATCACCTGAGTCGAGAAGCTTTGAAAGGATCTCAATGAGACCTTCCCTCGCCTCATATCCTTTTCTGAACCGTCGCTCCCAGGTCAGCTTTTTCATCTCGTAGATCACTTTATCTGCGACCTGTGCGCCTACATCCGAAACGATCAGAAGTTCCTCGAGATCATCGTAGAAATCCTCGCTGTCTGGACTGTAGTTCTGAAAGAGCTCCTCAAGCTCGGCAAGATTTGCTTTTGTCTTGGATAATCCGGAAAAGATCTTTTCAAAAAATGACATGTTCAATCCTCTGCTATATTCTGTGCTTCGTCTATCTCCAGCGGTAAAACAAGAGAGACGCCTTTTTCCTGCATGGTAACTCCGTAAAGCATGTCCGCAGCCTCCATCGTGCCCCGTCTGTGTGTGATCACGAGAAACTGCGTATCGGAAGCCATTGACGAAAGATAAGCCGCAAATCTTTCAACATTGGTCTCGTCGAGTGCCGCATCGATCTCATCCATGATGCAGAAAGGTGTGGGTCTCACCTTCAAAATGGCAAAATACAATGCTATGGCGACGAAAGCCATTTCTCCGCCCGACAGCAGACTGATCGTTGAGAGATTCTTGCCCGGAGGCTGAACACTTATATCGATCCTGCTTTCAAGCACATTGTCCTCGTCCTCGAGGATGAGTGACGCTTTTCCGCCGGAAAAGAGATCTGAGATCACTTTCTTGAATTCCCTGTCTATCTCCCCGAACTTCTCAAGGAAGATCTCCTTCATCTGCCCGGTCAGCTCCGAGATCACACCAAGGAGCTCTGTCTTTGCTTTCAGCACATCATCACGCTGTTCCTTGAGGAACGAGTATCGGCTGTTCACTCTTTCAAACTCGTCTATGGCTCCGATATTCGGTGTGCCGAGTTCTGCGATAGAGGACTTGAGCGAGGAGATATCCCTGACAAGTCTCTGCATGCTTTCCACAGGCTCTCTCAGGGCAGAGGCCTGAGAATGGTTCAGTCCGTATATATCCCAGAGTTTGTCGATGATCTGCTTTTCTTCGCTCTCGGCCGCGTTCTTTTTCTGTTCGATCCTTGCAAGATTTCGCTCGAGATCGATGATCTCACCGCTCTTTTTCTGCGAGTCCGCATTGGCATCCGACTGTTTGTTTTCGAGTTCGAGCCGTGCTTTTCCGGTTTCTTCGATCTTAGACGAAAGGATATCCGCTTCCCTGCGAAGAGAAAGAATACTCTCATCTTCGTCGGCAAGCTTCTCTCTGATCTGTCCGATTTCGGACGTGACAGACTCTATTGCCTTTTTCCTCTGCTCGCTGTCGGATGACAGACTGTCAAGGATCAGGGCCATCTGGTCGATCGATGCGCTCACAGCGGTCTTTTCCGATTCGAATGCGGCGATCCTGCTTGATATCCCGGCCCGTTCCTCAAGTGCGTTCTCAAGAAGGCACTTGATGTTGTTTATCTCCTCCGAGGCTTTATCCAACCGCTGCTTAAGAAGGCTTTGCCTGTCCTCGAAAGAAGAAAGCTCGGCTTTCAGTCTCTTAAGCTCGGTTTTTCTTGAGATAAGGCCGGTGTTCTTGGAGCTGCTGCCTCCGGTCATGGAACCTCCGGGATTGAGGACCTGTCCGTCAAGCGAAACGACCTTGAATCTATTGCCGAGGCTGTTCGATATTCTCACAGCATCTGCAAGCGTTTCGGCGATGAGGACTTTACCGAGAAGATCAGCTGCTATCTGCGAATACTCAGGCGCAAAAGAGACAAGATCATACGCAATGCCGATGAATCCGCTGTCGGATACAGCAGGGACATCCGGTTCTGCTGCCCTGATCTTATCCAGCGGCAGGAAAGACGCTCTGCCCGCATCGTTTCGCTTGAGAAACTCTATGGCGCTCTTGGCGTCGTTCTGACTGTCCGTGACCAGATGCTGAGCTGCGGCACCCAACGCCGTCTCTATGGCAAGAGAGTAATCTTCCTCCGCGCCTATCAGGTCCGCCACGGTGCCTCTTATACCCTTCAGTGCACCTCTCCCGGATGCCCGGAGGATCTCTTTGACCGCTCTGGAATATCCCTCGAACTCGTTTTCCATCTCGGAGAGGATCGTGATGCGGTTTTCGATATTGATGCGCTCGGTCTCCGCAGAGGCTGTTTCTGCCGTCAGCGAGGCAAATATGCTCTCCCGGTTGGCAAGCTTCATACGGCAGCCGTTTATGACATTCGAATTGCTGTCAAGCAGTTTCTTCTGCTCTTTGACCGATTCTTCGAGCCAGTCGACCCTTCCTTTTGATTCGTTGATGCTGCTGAGGATCTCCCGGGATCGTTTTTCCTGCGATTCGATGTCAAGATCGAATTGTTTTATCTTTTCTTCGCTGTTCCGGATATCAGAGCTGAGACCGGACGATACCGCTTCATGCTCGGAGATTCTTGATCGGATGACGGAAAGCTCGGATCTGAGCTGTTCCGCTTCCGTTTCTTTCTGCCTTATCCTCCCGTAAATGCTCGACGAGGAAGCATAAAGCGCCTCAAGATCTTTTTTCGCTTTTTCCAGCTCAATGCTTATTCGCTCATAGTCCGCGAGGACCGAACCGGAACGGTCATGGATCTTATCCAGACTGTTCATCCACAGTGAGACCTCCTTTACGCGGAGATCATCACGAAGGAGAAGATATTTCTTCGCCGTTTCCGCCTGTTCACGAAGAGGGCCGACCTGCAGTTCGAGTTCATCTATCTTGTCATTTATCCTTACAAGATTCTCCTCGGTCTTTTTCAGCTGGTTTTCCGCTTCATCCTTTCTGTACCTGAAGCGGGATATCCCGGCAGCCTCTTCGAACACTTCCCTTCTGTCCGCATTCCGGTCGGCAATGATCTCCGCTATTCTGCCCTGACCTATGTTCGAATAGCCGTCCCGTCCGAGACCGGTGTCCATAAGGAAGGAATTGAGATCTTTCAGTCTGACAGACTCCCTGTTTATGTAATATTCGCTCTCACCGCTCCTGTAATACTTTCTCGACAGCACGATCTCATCGGTATCATAGTCAAAGAAACGGGAAGAATTGTCTATGATGAGCGAGACCTGGGCAAACCCGAGCGCAGACCTTTTTTCGGTTCCTCCGAAAATAACGTCCTCCATTCTGGTCCCGCGCAGGGCCCTTGTGCGCTGCTCTCCGAGCACCCAGAGAACGGCGTCTGAGATATTGGACTTTCCGGAACCGTTCGGTCCTACAATCGCAACTATCTTTTTATCGAACGATAATCTTGTTTTCTCGGGAAACGACTTGAATCCCTGGATCTCAATCGCTTTTAAATACAAAACTTTACCTCGGTATTGTTCAATCTGTTATTTCAACACGGATCTCATTATCTTCCGATGATGAGACGCTGATTCTTTCAAGTGAGAACTCATTTTTCAGAATATTCAAATTCTGCCTGTGCTGGCCGATCATCTGGGAATGAAGTTTGGCGGGCCCTCTGAAAACGGCTGAACTGCCTTCCTGCACGCCCTTCAGCATAATCCGCATGCGGTCGAGCAGGATCCTGCTGCGGACCAGTTCGCCCAGCGCAGGATGGTACGCTCCTCCCGCCGCTTCGCCCGAACTGAGATCGTCAGTCGGGTTGAGCCCTATCCGGATGACTTCGATCCCGTTTTTTTCAAAGAGCGGAACGATCCGTGAACAAACATTTACAGCATCCTCGACCGTATGCTCTTTGTATCTCCCTGCTCTCCAGAGATCGTACAGTGCGGTGTCCTTTATGATGACCGTAGGATAGATTCGTACGCCATATGGCGCGATCCGGCAGATATCCTCAGCAGTTTTTACAGACTTTTCCAAAGTGTCGCCCGGAAGTCCGGTCATCATCTGGATGACGAGTCTGAATCCGAAGCTTTTTACGAGCTCTGCCGCTTTGAAAACGTCCTTTGCTGTGTGGCCTCTGCCGGACTTGAGAAGAACTTCGCTGTCGAGCGACTGCGCTCCGATCTCCACTGTCCTTACTCCGTAGCTTTGCAGGCGTTCGAGTATCTCTGTGTCAACAGCATCCGGTCTTGTGGATACCCTGACGGACTCAAGAAAACCGCTCTCGATATATCTGTATGCAGCTGACAGAAGGGCTATCTGCTGTTCGGCAGGGATCGCGGTAAAGCTGCCGCCGTAAAAGGCAAGCTGAGGCTTGCCGCCGTCCGGGATCAGAGAAGCTGCCTCCTCGATTGCTTTTGTAACGTTCTCGGGGCCTGCCGGGATCAGCTGGCCGGAGATCTTTCTCTGATTGCAGAACACGCAGTTGTTCGGGCAACCGACATGCGGCACAAAAACCGGAATGATGCGTTCACGGGCGCTCATGTCCGAATGGTCTCCAGCGCCTTCTCAGCTGCGGCCTGTTCAGCTTCTTTTTTGCTCTTTCCCTCGCCCGTTCCGACCACACTGCCGTTTACGGACACACTGAACACAAAGCGTTTATCATGATCGGGTCCCGATTGAGAAAGCATCGTATACTCGATCGCACTGCCGGCCTTTTTCTGAACGAGTTCCTGCAGTTCCGACTTGAAGTCATTGTGAGACTCTCCGGCGTTCATATCGGAGATATCAAGGACATGGCCGAAAACGAATCTTTTTGCAGCTTCGATCCCGCCGTCGAGATAGATTGCCGCTATCAGAGCCTCGACTGTGTCCGCCAGAATGGAGACCCTGTTTCTGCCGCCGCTGCATTCCTCGCCCTTTGACAGCCTCAGGTGATCGCCGATTCCAAGCCTGAGCGCCACAGGGTAAAGAGCGTGTTCGCTCACATTCTCGGCACGCAGCCTCGTCATTTTACCTTCCGGCATGTCCATATAGGTGTTGTATAGATAATCAGCCGTTATCCATCCGAGGATCGAGTCACCGAGAAACTCAAGCCGTTCATAGCTTTCCGTTCCGTGCTCATTTGCGAAAGAGCTGTGTGTGAGCGCATTGTCAAGGAGCTTCCTGTTTATGAACTTATACCCTATTGCTTTTTCTAAGCTGTTCATTTACTCCTGCTTAACTTTCATATAGTCGATATTGTTCTCTATATCGGAAATGATCCCCGAAGCGCTGAATTCTATTGCCTGTCTAATGGCAGCGAATATGCTTGCGGCGTTCGAAGAACCGTGCGCCTTGATGACAGGCTTGCTGATCCCGACAAGTGCCGTTCCGCCCACTTCATTGACATCGAGGCTTTTCCTCATGCCCTGAAGATCGTTCTTCAGCATTCCGGCTGCAAGCTTGTTGGTAAATGACTTGTAAAAGACTCCTTTGAGCTCCTTCAGGATATATTTTATCACGCCCTCTGCCGTCTTCAGAAGGATGTTCCCGCTGAATCCGTCAGAAACGATAACGTCCGCCTCACCGGAAAACACACCGGTCCCCTCAACATTGCCGACGAAGTTGATCCTTTTCTCTTCGTGGGCTTTCATAAGCAGTTCATAGGCCTGATGCTGCAGTTCGCCGCCCTTTGAGCTCTCCGTGCCGATATTGAGAAGTCCGACGCGGGGATTGTCGCATTTCATCAGCTTGCTGGCATAGAACGAGCCCATATAGGCAAACTGGAGCAGGTATTCGGCCGTGCAGTCTACATTTGCGCCGCAGTCGATCAGCATGACGCCGTGCTCGCCCGCAGGGAGGACCGGTGCCAGAGCAGCCCTTCTGATCCCGTGTATACGCTTTACGGTCAGTGTTGCTCCGGTGAGAAGAGCACCGGTGCTTCCCGCGGAAACAGCGGCATCTCCGGCGCCCTCTTTGAGAAGGTTGAGAGAAACTGCCATGGAAGAATCCTTTTTCCGTCTCGTGGCAGTGCTGGGATCGTCTTCCATGGTGATGACGTCCCGCGCATCGGCTATCTCGATGCCTTTCATATCGATACCGGCAAGAAAGGAAGAGACGACTTCCTTTTTCCCGACAAGTATGATCTCCACTCCCAGTTCGTCTCTCGCTCTGACTGCTCCTTTGATGATCTCCTCGGGAGCGTTATCTCCGCTCATAGCGTCAACGATTATCTTCATTTTGGAAAACCTCCTTAGCCAGAAGCTGGTTGATTACAGACAAAGACCTTTCTGATATCTCTGCGTTTTTGTTGCGCTTGCCCTTCACTTTTCTTCCGAGGGGCGACAGGATGCCGAAGTTGATATTCATGGGCTGGAATCCGCCGACCGAACCGGACGACACATAAAGGCTCAGCGCTCCGATGGCGGTTTCCTGCGGGAAATCGACATGCGGAAGTTCTAAAACATCAGCCGCCATTTCTATCCCGGCGAGAAGACCGGATGCAGCAGACTCTATATATCCTTCCACACCTGTCATCTGCCCGGCAAATGCGATCCTCGGATCCGACTTCAGCCGGTAGTATCGGTCGAGCAGAAGCGGGCTGTTGATGAACGTGTTCCTGTGCATGACACCGTATCGTACGAATTCGGCGTTTTTCAGCGCGGGGATCATGGAGAAGACCCTTTTCTGCTCTCCCCATGTAAGGTGGGTCTGAAAACCGACAATATTATAAAGCGTACCGTCACGGTTGTCTTTTCTCAGCTGAACGACTGAATAGCACTCTCTCCCGGTATGGGGATCTGTCAGTCCGACGGGTTTCAGCGGGCCGTACCGAAGGGTGTCCCTTCCTCTTCTGGCCATCACTTCAACCGGCATGCAGCCTTCGAAAACCGCACCGTCGTCGAAGCCGTGGATTTCGGCTTCTTTTGCCTTGCTCAGTTCATCTACGAAAGCCTCATATTCTTCCCTGTTCATAGGGCAGTTGATATAATCGGCCGTTCCCTTGTTATATCTTGAGGCGAAAAATGCGCTGTCAAGATCTATGCTGTCAAAACTCACGATCGGCGCGACGGCGTCATAAAAATGCAGATCTTCAACGGGACACACTTCCGAGATCGCTCCGGCAATTGCATCGGAACTCAGCGGTCCCGTGGAGATGATCACATTTCCCGTCGGTATGCTGTCCGCCTCTGCCTCGATAACGGTTATATTCCCGCAGTTTCTGATCTTATCGGTGATGTATTCGGAAAAAGCGTTCCTGTCAACTGCGAGCGCGCCGCCGGCAGCCACGCAGCAGCAGTCGGCACTTTCCATGATCAGAGATCCGAGACGACGCATCTCCTCTTTAAGCAGCCCGGCAGCATTTGTCAGTTCATTGCTCCTCAGAGAATTGGAACAGACGAGTTCGGAAAAGAGATCCGATGTATGCGCAGGCGTCTTTTTCGCAGGTTTCATCTCGATAAGATCAACGTGCAATCCTCTCTTTGAAAGCTGCCAGGCCGCTTCACATCCGGCCAGTCCCGCCCCGATGACCGTAACGGACCGTTCGATCAAATACCATCACTCTTTCTTTTTATCTGTTTTTTTATCGCTGCTTTTATTCTTTGCGGTGCCTGCTGTCTTTGTTTTTTTCTGATACTTTCTTTTTTCCTCCGGAACAAAATTCGAGCATTCCGGATTCACGCAGAATGATTTCAGCGGACCTCTTCCGCTCGGTTTGAACATGGTCTTTCCGCATGCCGGGCAATTGGAGGCAGTAGGCACGTCCCAGGTTATGAAACCGCACTCTGTTCCTCTCTCGCAGGCATAAAAGACATAACCCTTTTTGGAGGTCCTTTTCAGGATCTTCCCGCCGCATTTCGGGCATGCTCCGGGCATTTCAATGACCAGAGGCTTTGTAAACGTGCAGTCGGGAAAACCGGGACATGCGAGGAACCTGCCGAAGCGACCGTTCTTGATCACCATCTGTCTGCCGCACACATCGCAGAATTCACTGCTCAGTTCATCCGGCACTTTTATCCTGACGCCTTTCAGTCCGTCGCTTGCTTCTTCCAGTTCCTTTGAAAAGCCGCCGTAGAATTCTTTCAGAACACTTTTCCAATAGACTTTTCCGGATTCGACTTCATCAAGCTCCGATTCCATGTGATTGGTGAATTTCAGATCGACTATATCCGGGAAATGTTCCTTCAGGAGATCTGTTACCGTATCGCCAAGCGCTGTCGGTTTCAGGTATCTTCCGTCCCTGACGACATAATTGTGTGAGCTGATCGTAGAGATAGTAGGCGCATACGTGGAAGGTCTGCCTATGCCTTTTTCTTCCAGCGCACGAATCAGCGTAGCTTCCGTATATCTTGACGGCGGCTGCGTGAACTGTCTGTCCGGAATGAACTTTACAAGATCGAGCGCTTCGCCTTCAGACAGCGGAGGCAGTTTGGAGGTGATCTCGCTGTCATCGGAATCCTTTGCTTCCTCGTATACGGCAGTATAACCGGCAAATTTCAGTTCGGAAGAAGCGGCTTTGAACAGTCTGTCTCCGGCAGCGATCTCTACCGAGATATTGTTATAAACGGCATTCGCCATCTGGGACGCCGTGAATCTTCCCCAGATTATTCTGTATAGTCTGTACTGCTCCGGCGTCAGGTCTTTTCTTACAAGTTCCGGTGTCAGGTTGATATCAGTAGGTCTGATAGCCTCATGCGCATCCTGCGCCCCGGCTTTGGTTTTGAACCTGCGCGGTTTGCCGGGATAATATTCCTTTCCGTAATGCTCCGTGATGAATGCGCCGGCCGCAGCAAGTGCCTCATCGGAGATCCTGAGAGAGTCCGTTCTCATATAAGTGATCAGGCCCAATGACCCTCTTCCGGATATCTCGACTCCTTCATACAGCTGCTGCGCAATCGTCATGGTCCTTTTAGGCGTCATGTTCAGCCTTCTGGACGCTTCCTGCTGCAGGGTCGAAGTAATGAAAGGCGGTGCCGGATTCTTCTGCTTCTCTCCCGGCTTTACGGATTGCACCCGGAATTCCGATCCTTTTACGGAATCGATCACCCTGTTGACTTCTTCCTCGTTCTTCAGATCGGCTTTTTTCCCGTTTGTGCCGTAGTACCTGGCGTTGAAAGAACTGTCCAGTCCTTTTTTGCTGAGCCTTGCATCCAGCAGCCAGAATTCTTCACTGACGAACTCGTTAATCTCCTTTTCTCTGTCAGAAACGAGCCTTACCGCCACAGACTGCACTCTTCCCGCAGAAAGACCCGATTTTACGGTCTTCCAGAGAAGCGGGGAAAGCTGATATCCGACGATCCTGTCAAGAACTCTTCTCGCCTGCTGCGCGTCAACAAGATTCTGATCGATCTCTCTGGGATTGTTTATGCTGTCCAGAATGACATTCCTGGTTATCTCGTTGAACGTGACCCTTTTTGCTTTTTCGTCCTGCAGCCCGAGAAGCTGTTTCAAGTGCCAGGAGATCGCTTCCCCTTCACGGTCCGGGTCAGTAGCAAGATAAACGAGGTTCGCTGAACCGGCTTCCTTCTTCAGGGTGGAGATCAGCTCATGCTTATCCTTGACGGGGATATACTGCGGCTCAAAATCATTGTCCAGATCCACGCCCAGTGTGCTCTTGGGCAGGTCTCTCAAATGGCCCATGGAAGCGACCACCTTATAGCCGGAGCCGAGATATTTCTCTATCGTTTTTGCTTTTGCCGGAGATTCTACGATTACAAGTTTTTTCTTTGCGGGCATTTTAATTCCTCTCAAAAATGCTTATTCAGTTTAATATTTCCGGTCAGATCCCTGACGATGACACCTTTGATTTCAAGCATCGTGACAGCCGATAAAACCTTGTGCGCGGAAAGGCCGCTCATGACTATAAGCTCATCGATCACCGATATGCCCCTCTCGATAAGAGCGACCAGCGCGGACTGCTCATCCGAAAGGCTTGCTGTTTTTCTTTTCCATTCGATCAACGCAGCGGGATCAGAACCCGGAGCCTTTTTCTCCGGAGCATCCGAGATCGCCTTCCCGACTTCCTCTGATGGATCAGCCAAAGCATCCGGTCTGTCCGACGAATAATGCAGATCAGGAAAAACTGCTGCATATTCCGAAAGAACATCCCAGCCGCATCCGACCGGTCTGGCGCCCATTTTAAGCAGGTCCAGCGTGCCGATGCTCTTATCGGAATCGGCATTGCCGGGGACGGCAAAAATATCTTTCCCCTGATCGAGCGCTTCATTAACAAAATACCGCGTACCGCTCTTTTCCGGAGCTTCTACCACGACCACCCCTGATGAAAGGCCCGCAGCAACTCTGTTCCTGTCCCGGAAAAACGATCTCAACTGGATGGTGCCGGGAGCATATTCACTGATCAGGGCTCCCTTTTCAATGATCTCATCCGCCAGAGGACCGTGTTCGAGTTCATGAGAAGTTCCGAGCACGCCGATACACCGGTCCCCTGCAAGCAGTGCTCCTTCCGCGGCCGAACGGTCGACCCCGGCCGTCAATAAGGAAACGACATAACCGCCGCACCGCACGATTTCATACGAGAGCCGTTTCCCCATTCTCAGTCCGTATTGACTTGCCTTTCGCGTACCGATCACCGATATCACGGCAAACTCATCAACAGCAGGCAAAACGCCTTTCACATATAATACCGGCGGAGGTGAATAGATGTTTTTCAGTCTGAACGGATATCGAGGATCGTCAAACGGCAGGATATCGATCTTCTGTTTTTCGCATTCCCCGATGATCCTTTCCACTCTGTCAAGGCCGGTACTGCAGATAAGAGATGCATGATCGGCGCTTAATCCTCTGAATCTTCTGAGCTCTGATTCACCGGCTGAAAACACTCCTTCCGGCCCGTTGAAATACGTCAGCAGATCTGTGCGGGTCTTCAGTCTCAAAAACGGAAAGCAGGAAAACCATATCCAGTAAAGTCCGCTTTGATGGTCCATCTTATTTCTCCCGCCTTTTGACTTCCCACATAAGGATCCCGGCTGCAACGGCAGCGTTCAGAGACTCCGCTGAAGGAGACATCGGAATGATGACCTCATTGTCGCAGAGTCCGAGAAGCTCCCTGCTCAAGCCGCTTCCTTCATTTCCTATGGCAAACGCACAGCCGGAACAGTCGATGTTCCGGATATCCTCGGCTTTATCGGAGAGTACCGCGGCGTATAGAGTCAGAGCGTTCGAATCGACGAATCTTCTGAGATCCGGAAGATCGACCAGGTCCGTCCGCTGCCGGAAGATCGCCCCCATCGATGCTCTTACGGTTTTGCTGTTATAGAGATCTGCACAGGAACCGGTCAGCACGACACTGCCTATACCGAATGCGTTGGCGGTACGCAGGACGGTCCCGATATTACCGGGATCCTGTATATTTTCGAGCACTACAGCGGAATCTACTTTAGCTTCTTTATCCGGTTCCTGTATTTTTACCGTAAACAGCGGTCCAGGACTGTTTTTCAGGGGAGATATGAATGAATAAAGATCCTCCGGAACTTCATACTGGGAAGGTATTCCCGGCACGACAGCACCGGCGCTTCCGCACCATATGACAGACGTGATCTCCGCAGATGAAGCGCGCGCCTCATCCAGCAACGTTGCGCCCTCACAGACATATTCGCCGCAGAGGGATCTGTATTCCCTTGATGCGGAAAGCTTTCGGATATGAGCGATAAGCGGGTTTTTCCTCGATGTGATCTTATCCATTTCTCTCTACTATAATTTATTATATATTCTACCGATTTTGTAGAATAGCACAACTGGTCCTTGTTCTGCAAGTCTCATCTGCAAATAGTTTAAAAATTTTTAATATCGGATATGAAAAACGGACATCCGAACGATGTCCGTTTTGAACGCAGCAAACTGCAGACCGGTATTATTTTGCGTCAGACATTTGAGAAATGATCGAATCGATCTTTCTTGCAATATTAACGAAATCCTCCGCGGTCTTTCCTTTCGTTGTCTCGGCGGCAGTTCCGATCCTTACGCCGCTTGTCTGAACGGGACTGCGTTTATCATTGGGAACGCAGTTCTTGTTAAGTGTGATGTAATGCTTATCGAGTTCGTCCTGGACAGCTTTACCAGAAATATCCGGATGCGTGCGGGTAAAATCAAGAAGGAAGAGATGATTGTCCGTTCCGCCGGTCACAACATCGTAACCGAGGCGGATGAACTCCTCACACATGGCCTTGCAGTTTTTGACAACATTCCCGATATACTCTTTGAATTCCGGCGTGCAGGCCTCTTCCGCGGCGACCGCCTTAGCGGCGATCACATGCTCGAGCGGGCCGCCCTGCGTGCCCGGAAAAATAGCCGCATCGACGTTCCCGGCCAGTTCTCTTCTGCAGAAGATCATGCCGCCTCTCGGGCCTCTGAGCGTCTTATGCGTGGTAGTGGTGATTATATCGGCTTTTCCGAAGGGGCTCTGATGATAACCCGCCGCGACAAGGCCGGCGATATGCGCCATATCGACCATAAAGAACGGTTTTTTCTCAAGGCCGCAGTTATCGATCATTTCTCTGATGCGGGCAAAATCGATCTCTCTGGAATATGCGCTGGCACCGGCTAAAACGAGAGCGGGTCTGTATTCCCGGATCTTGTTTCCGATATCATCGTAATCTATGTAGCCCCTGTCATCCACATCGTAAAACTTCATATCGAAAAGTCTGCCGCTGAAATTGACAGGCGAGCCGTGCGTCAGATGACCGCCGTTATTGAGGCTCATTGCCAGTATCGTGTCACCGGGCTCGAGCACGCTGAGATAGGCGGCCATGTTAGCCTGTGAACCGCAGTGAGGCTGCACATTGACATGATAATCCGTGTTGAACACTTCGCGCCATTTGGTGCAGCAGTACTCTTCGACCTCATCAATGAACTGGCAGCCGCCGTAATAGCGTCCTTTTCTGCCGCATCCGTCTTCCCTGACCGCGGGATAACCCTCACTGTATTTGTTGGTAAGACATGATCCCATTGCACGCAGAACATTCTCGCTGACAAAGTTCTCACTGGCGATCAGTTCGATGTTCCTTTCCTGGCGTTCCTTTTCCTTTTCTATCATCTGAAATACACGGGATTCCATCCGACTACCTCCATATATATGAAAATCCTTTGCAAGGATACCACAAGTTATTGTGTTTCTCAAGTAGTGATTTCATAAAAATGAGTCTGCCGCGAAGCAGACTCATTTCCCGTACGGGTTTGCTTATTACTTTGTCCTTACAAAAGGTTTTCCGTTCGCGGAAGGTACATGCGCGCTTCCTACGAAAAGGATGAGCACGATGACGGTAACTGCGTACGGGATCATGGAAAGGATCTGCATATTCACGCCGGAGGAGCCGCCGAGAACGACTTTGAGTCCCGAGCAGAGCCCGAAGAGCAGACATCCGAGAAGCGCACCGTGCGGGCGGAATTTTCCGAAAATAACGGCTGCGATCGCGATAAAGCCCTGACCGACGATGGAGATGGGTCTGAACTGATTGGAGATAGCCATCGTGACACAGGCTCCGCCGAGTCCGGCAAGGAATCCCGAAATGCTGACACAAAGGAAACGCATCCGGATGACATTTATACCGAGCGTCTCACAGGCCTGCGGATGTTCGCCGCAGGCTCTCAGCCTCAGGCCGAAACGGGTCTTGTAGAAAACGAACCAGACGATTAGCACTGCGAGGAATACCAGATAGGTCGAAGCATAATTGGCAAAGACGTTGTCAAGAAAACGTCCGAATACGGTTGAAGTGTCAAACAGGCCTTTGAACAGACGGGGTATCTTCATTGTAGAATCGAGCGGTATGGTGTCCGTCGAGTTGAACATGACCCTCGCGAGCATGATGACGATGCCGGGCCCGAGCATATTGATGGCCGTACCGGAAATGGTCTGGTCGGCACCGAGTTTGACCGTCGCAAATGCGTGGAGCGCTCCGAAGAACATGCCCGCCAGTCCTCCGCAGAAGAAGCCGATCCAGGGGCTGCCGGTAAAATAGGCCACGACGGTGCCGGTGAAAGCGCCGGCTGTCATCATGCCCTCGATCCCGATGTTCACAACTCCGGAGACTTCCGAGAAGCAGGAACCGAGAGCGGCATATGTGAGCGGTGTCATATAGATAAGAGTTGCATAAATGATGATACCGAGATTATTTACGATATTTGTCATTTCTTATCACTCCCTTCCCCCTTTTCCGTATCAGGCGCTTTCTTCGGAGTATCTCTGTGGAGTTTTGAACCGACATATTTCAGTCTTTCGAAAACGATCGAAATAGATATGAAGAAGACAACGGTTCCGACGATAACACTGATCAGCTGAGTCGGTACATCGACAAGATTCAGCTTGCTGCCGCCATAGTTTAGCGCACCGTAAAAGATGCCGGCAGCAAGGACGCCGAAGGGATTGGAGCATCCGATCAAAGCGACGACTATTCCGGCAAACCCGAAGCCCTCCTGCGACGAAAACACACTGATCCTTCCGCCCATACCCATCAGCTGAAGAGCTCCGCCAAGACCGGCAAGCGCTCCGGAGATGCCGAGCGATGTGAGGATGGACCTGTTGACCCCTATTCCGCCGTAAAGAGCGGCGTTCTTATTGGAACCGACCGCTTTGAGCTGATATCCGAGCGTAGTCTTTTCTATGATGAACCAGATCAACACCGTCACGAGAACAGCAACGATGAATCCCCAGTTGAAGGTAGGCGCAAGTTTGAACTTTGAAATAAAAGAGCTCGGGAACAATGTCCTTGCCTGATCCGCAATGTTCTTTGTCGCTTCAGCCGTGCCGTCGGAATGAATGGCGGGAATGCCGGCAATGTAATTCGAAAGGTAGAATGCGATCCAGTTGAACATGATCATGCTGAGGACTTCGTTGATGCCCCATTTCGTCTTCAGAAATGCGACTATCAGGGCCCAGATCGCACCTGCTATCATTGCTGCAATAAAGCATAACGGGATCAGTATGATACCCGGCAGATTTGAGAAAAGTATGCCGACACAGGCAGCTGCCATCGATCCGCAGACGAACTGTCCTTCCGCTCCTATGTTGAACACGCCGGTCTTGAATGAGAAGGCCACGGAAAGACCAACGACTATATACGGTATGGAGTATACAATGACATAGGAGAAACCCTTCAGAGTGGTGATGCTGCTGATAAGCTTTCCGTATGCTTCAACAACGCTGAGTTTCATAATGACCAGGAAAACGGCACCTACGATAAATCCCATAAGGATCGACAGGAGGATATGCAGGAAACGATGCTCTGCAATAAAATCCAGAACACTCTTTTTCTTTGTCATTGTTTATTTCCTCCTCCCGCCATCATAAGTCCGAGTTCATTCTCGTTCGCATCTTTGCCCGGGATGGAGCTGACTATCTTCCCGTCAAAAATGACATCGATCCTGTCGGAAAGGCTCATGACCTCATCAAGTTCAAATGAAACAAGGAGAACCGCTTTTCCTTTGTTCCTCTGCCCGACTATATATCTGTGGACATATTCGATCGCGCCGACATCAAGGCCGCGGGTCGGATTGACAGCAATAAGAAGATCCTTGTCATTCTGTACCTCTCTGGCAATAATGACCTTCTGCTGGTTGCCGCCCGACAGTGTGCCGGCAGGACGTTTTTCGCTGTTGCCCGGACGGATGTCGAAGCGTTCAATGGAGCCAGTGGCGTATTGGAAGATCTCATCGCGGTTGAGTATCTTTTTCTTCGAGAAAGGCTCCTCTCCGAAGTTCTGAAGAATGAGATTGTCTTCTATCGAAAAACTCAGGACAAGCCCGTGTTTCTGCCTGTCCGCCGGAATGCTGGATACGCCGTGGTCATAACCGAAACGCGGAGGCTTATTGAAAACATCCGTCCCATTGACAAGCACCTGTCCGGAGGTCCCTTTTCGAAGTCCGGTAATGACTTCGACAAGTTCGGTCTGTCCGTTACCGTCGATACCGGCAATACCTACTATCTCACCTTTTCTGACCTGCAGATCAAGACCTTTGACGATCTCCACCCCGCGGTAATCCAGACAATGGAGATCCTTTACATCGAGGATCACCTCACCGGGTTCGATATCTTCCTTTTCGACCTTGAATGTCACATTCCGGCCTACCATCATACTGGCAAGATCGTTCTCGGTAACGGTATCGACATCAACGGTATTGATATATTTGCCGAGACGGATGATCGTGCAGAAGTCTGCAGATTCCTTGATCTCCTTGAGCTTATGGGTTATAAGGATTATGCTCTTCCCGTCGCGGGTGAGGTTGTGCATGATCCCTATAAGCTCAACGATCTCCTGCGGTGTGAGAGACGAAGTCGGTTCGTCCAGGATCAGGATCTCAGCGCCGCGGTAAAGCGCCTTCAGGATCTCCACACGCTGCTGCATGCCGACGGAGATATCCTCGATCTTGGCGTCAGGATCGATCGAGAGCCCGTACTTTTCCGAGATCTCAACAACGTTCCTGCGGGCAGTGGCCATATCAAGAGAAATTCCCTTGGTCGGCTCCGTTCCGAGAACAATGTTCTGCGTGACGGTAAACGGAGCTACCAGCATAAAATGCTGATGGACCATACCGATTCCGACATCGATGGCGTCTCTCGGGTTGTTCATCTCAACTTTTTTGCCGTTGATGAAAATATCTCCCGATGTAGGCTTGATAAGCCCGTAAAGCTGGTTCATCAGAGTAGACTTACCGGCACCGTTTTCCCCGAGGATAGCATGGATCTCGCCTTTGTGGACAGTGAGCTGGATACCGTCATTGGCCGTGAAATCGCCGAACCTTTTAACGATATCCCGCATTTCGACCACAACGGTATTCATATCCACGTGTTCTTTTGACAAAAGGACTCCCCCTTTCAACATGCCAGAGACAGATTGTTATGATTATTCATTTTACTATATCTGTGAGGATTCTTCCATCTTTTTATGAAGCAAAAATAAAAAAATACCCTCACCCGAAAGGTGAGGGTAAAAGGAATGATCAGTCAGCGAGAGTGAACTCGGGAACTTCTTCCGCCAAAGTGGGAACAACGATCTTGCCGGATCCGATGTCTTCCATTGCCTGTTTTACAAGAGCAAGAACCTCATCGGAGATGTGAGTGGTGGTGGGGGCAATGCCGACGCCGTTGTTGCTCAGATCATAGAGATAGACGCCGCCTTTGAATGTTCCATCCTTGACAGCCTTGGAGATATCCTGGCTGGCAGTGTCAACGCGCTTCATAGCGGAGGTGAGGACGTGATCGGGAGCGAGGTTGGACTGGTCGGTATCAACACCGATGGCCCAGATGCCCTCTTCGTTGCAGGCTTCGATAACGCCCATTCCGGTGCCGCCGGCAGCATGGTAGATAACGTCAGCACCCTTGGTGATCATATCCTTGGCAGCAGTGGCACCGCCGGCAGAGTCGCCGAAGTTGTTTGCATTATACTGCAGGATCTTTGCATCCGGGCAGACGGAAAGAACGCCGGAGATGAATCCTACGCCGAACTTATTCATTGACGGGAACACCATGCCCTGTACATAACCGACGGTCTTGGTCTTCGTATAGGAACCGGCAACGATACCCACGAGGTAAGAGGCCTGCTCCTGTGCAAACATCAGGCAGGCAACATTGGGAAGATCTGCGTTGGTGTCATCATCGATGATCGCAAACTTCTGATCGGGATTGGCTTCGGCAGCCTGACGGGTCGCATCAGCGAGCATGTAGCCGACGCAGATGATGAGGTCGTAACCGTCATCGATAAAGGTGTTGATATTGGTCTGGTAGTCAGCATCGGTCTTGCTTTCAAGGTATTTTACGTCAAAGGTGGGATCCTCTGCCTGAAGTGCCTGAAGGCCTTCCCAGGAGGTCTGGTTGAAGGACTTGTCGTTGACACCGCCGACGTCGGTGACCATACCGATCTTGATCTTTGCCGCAGGAGCTTCGGCGGGCTGGGATGCCTGCTCGGCGGGCTGGGATGCCTGCTCAGCGGGCTGGGATACCTGCTCGGCGGGCTGAGCTGCAGGCTGAGCGCCGCATGCGCACAGAGCAAATACCATGCAGAGTGCAAGAATCATTGCTAATGTCTTTTTCATGTAATTCCTCCATAGTTTTAATATTTCAAAGGTTATCCGTACCCTTTGGAATTCGAATATAATATAGCATGTTAAGTTTCTTAAATCAACAACAAGAAACTCCAAAAACGAAAATTAAAGATCGTTGACCTTGACGGCCGTATCAAGCGCGATCTCGATCATCTCATTGAAGGAATTCTGGCGCTCCTCGGCAGTAAGCTCAACCCCGTTGAAAATGTGATCGGATATCGTGCAGATGCAAAGGGCGCGCTTCCCGGCCGCCGCTGCATTGGCATAAAGGGCTGCAGCTTCCATCTCGACGGCCATGATCCCCATCTTTTTGCAGATATCATTGCCCAGATAATGCTCGGGATGATAGAAATTATCCGAGGAATAAATGTTGCCCACATGCCATTTCGCCCCGCTTTCCTTTGCCGCTTCGACAGCAGCGGAAAGAAGCGTATAGTCCGCGATGGGTGCAAATGTGCCAGGGAAATGGAAAGTATCAGTATAGTTTGAATTTGTGCAGGCCCCCATGCCGATCACAACATCCCTGACGTTTATATCATCCTGGAGCGCGCCCGCGGATCCGACTCTTATGATATTCTCCACATTGTAGAAATTGAAAAGCTCCCAGCTGTAGATGCCTATAGAGGGCATGCCCATTCCGGATGCCATTACCGTTACGGGTATCCCCTTCCATGTACCGGTGCGTCCCTGGACTCCGCGGACATTATTAACGAGCTCGGCATCCTTGAGGAATTTTTCCGCTATGTACTTTGCTCTGAGCGGGTCCCCGGGCATCAGAACGGTCTTTGCTATCTTATCGATCGGCGCATTATTATGAGGCGTCATATAGTTCTCCTCCTGATAATAGAATGATTGATTCAGCTGTAATGATTATATTTTCTCACATCCTAAAAGTCAAATTGAAAAGGCCGGATGTGTATGCTATTATTAAGAAAAAACGGAGGGCGGAATCATGTCGGACGTAATGGTCATCGGTATTGCCGGAGGGACCGGAAGCGGAAAAAGCACCATCACCAACAGGCTCAAGGAGTGCTTCGGCGACGATGTGGCAGTCATTTATCACGACAACTATTACAAGGCCCATCACGACCTCAGCTATGAGGAGCGCGCCAAGCTCAATTATGACCATCCCGATGCGTTCGACACCTATATGCTCGTAGATGCGATCCGGGACCTCCGCGAGGGGAAAAGCATCGTATGTCCGGTATATGACTTCACCATACACGACAGGAGCGATGAGACCGTTACCGTCAAGCCGGCAAAGGTGATCCTCGTTGAAGGGATACTGATCTTTCAGGATCCGGAGCTTTGCGACCAGCTCGATATCAAGATCTATGTCGACACAGACGCTGACGTGCGGATTCTCAGACGAGTAGTAAGAGATGTAAAGGAAAGAGGCCGCAGCCTCGACAGCATCGTGAATCAGTATCTCGCCACGGTGAAGCCGATGCATGAGCTGTATGTGGAACCGAGCAAGCGGAATGCCGATGTCATCATCCCGGTCGGCGGATACAATCAGGTGGCGCTCGATATGGTGATCGAACGCGTCCGGGCGCATCTGAATATGAAAAACACATAAGAAAAGAATCCATAAACAAAAAAGGATGCAGTTCAAAAACTGCATCCTTTTTGTTCTTACTCAATTCCGAGGACATCGTAATCCTGCGCTTCAACCGCTTTCCTGAGCACCTCGTTGTCAACATCTCGGTCAAGTTCCACGGTGGCATAACCGGTGTTGTGATCTGCCGCCGCACTTACAACTCCCTCCACGGCCTCAAGCGCCTTCTTCACTCTTGCTTCGCAGTGGGAGCACATCATTCCGTCTACTTTGATCTTCTTCGTCATAACATCGTTCTCCTTTATAATATTGGTTTCATTATCTGACAGACTTCCCTCCGCAGAGACCGGAGCAAGCCTGTTTTTTACCGGTTTGTCGCGGGACGGGTCATGGATATCCACAAGGTTGAGCCGCAGGGCATTCATGCAGACGAAGAAGCTGGAAAGCGCCATCGCCGCGGCTCCGTACATCGGCTTCATCGCTACGCCGTAAAGTCCCATCGCCAGAGGGATGCAGATTATATTGTAGAAAAACGCCCAGAACAGATTCTGATGGATGTTCCTTATCGTTGCTCTGCTTTCCCTAATAGCGGCCGTAACATCCGACAGTCTGCTTTTCACAAGCACTATGTCGGCTGCGTCAATGGCGACATCCGTCCCCGCTCCGATCGCGATCCCCGTATCGGCCAGTGTCAGCGCAGGCGCGTCGTTTATGCCGTCACCCACCATGGCTACCTTGCCGGACTCCTTCAGACGGTTTATAACATCTGCCTTGCCGTCCGGCAGAACGCCGGCGATCACTTCATCGACCCCCGCCTCGGCACCGATCGCTTTGGCGGTCATTTCATTATCGCCCGTAAGCATAACGGTTCGGATGCCCATGTTTTTAAGCTCCGCAATTGCTCCGGCGGAATCGGCCTTGATGATATCCGCAACGGCTATTACACCGGCAAATACTCCGTCCACCGTAAAAAGGAGCGGCGTTTTTCCTCTGTCTGCAAGTTCATCCGTCTTTTTCAGGAATTCTTCGGGTATCTCCGACAAGGAAGAGATATACTTTTTGCTTCCGCCGATGACCTTTTTGCCCTCGACTGTCCCTTCAAGCCCCCTGCCGGGTATCGCCTGGAAATCCGACACGGTCGGCAGTTCAACCCCTTCCGCCCTCTCCGAAACGGCTTTTGCGAGCGGATGCTCGCTCTTTGATTCAAGCGACGCCGCATAGTGAAGCAGGGTCTCTTCGTCGATTCCGCAGGGGATCATGTCCGTGACGACGGGCCTTCCCTCCGTGATAGTACCGGTCTTATCCAGTGCTATTATCTGTGTTCTTCCGGCAGCCTCGAGCGATGCCGCCGTTTTATACAAAATGCCGTTTTTCGCTCCGACTCCGCTGCCGACCATGATTGCGACCGGCGTTGCAAGGCCGAGTGCGCACGGGCAGCTGATTACGAGAACCGAGATCCCTCTGGCAATCGCGAAGCCGAAATCCTTCCCGGCTATCAGCCAGCCCGTCATCGTAAGGATCGCAATACCGATCACGGCCGGGACAAAGATCCCCGAAACCTTATCCGCTATTCTCGCAAGCGGAGCCTTGGTTGCAGCTGCATCGGAAACGGTCTTTATGATCTGCGCGAGGGTCGTGTCCTCGCCTACGCGTGTTGCGCTGCACAGGATATATCCCTGCCGGTTTATCGTGGCGGCGGAAACGGTATCGCCGGGACCTTTATCGACGGGGATGCTTTCTCCCGTGAGCGCCGATTCATCGACCGAGGAACTGCCTTCTATGATCTTTCCGTCAACAGGGATGCTCTCTCCGGGCCTGACCGCGAATACATCGCCTGCTTTGACCGTTTCTATACCGACTTGGGTTTCCTTCCCGTCGATAACGAGCACGGCTGTCTTCGGAGCGAGCTTCATCAGGCTCTTCAGGGCATCGGTCGTTCTGCCCTTGGACATTGCCTCGAGCATCTTTCCGATGGTGATGAGCGTCGGTATCATGGCGGCAGATTCGAAGTAGAGGTTCATGCCGTATCGCATGACCGTTTCATGGTCTCCGTTGCCCAGTGCGATTATCATGATGAACAGTTCAAACAGCGAATAGCCGAAGGAAGCCGATGAACCGAGTGCAACAAGGGTATCCATGTTGGGTGAGCCCCGGAGCAGAGACCTGAAGCCGGAAGTAAAGAACCTGCCGTTGATGATCATCACCAGGATCGCGAGCAGCATCTCGAAGGTGCCGAGAAATACGTGGTTATCGAACACGGCGGGCGCCGGCCAGTGCCACATCATATGCCCCATCGAAAAGTACATCAGGACTGCAAGCACAGCAGCTGAGCAGATCAGCCTCTTTTTCAGTTTCGGGGTCTCCTTGTCCTTAAGCGCCTCATCATCGGCCCAGACGGGGTTTGAACTGTTATCCGAAGCTGCTTTCCCCTTCTTTGAAGCGCCATATCCGGCATTCTCTACTGCTTTGATGATATCGGCCTCGGAAGCAGTGCCTTCAACACCCATGGAATTCGTTAACAGGCTCACGGAACAGCCGGTAACGCCCTGAACCGCGGACACCGCTTTCTCCACGCGTGCACTGCAGGCCGCGCAGCTCATTCCGGTGACAGAATACTTCTCCATTATTTCATCACCTTCCGAAGTGTCTCCACGAGCTCATCAATGGTCTCTTCCCTGCCCTCTTTTATGTCTTCTACAACACAAGTTTTCATATGTGAAGCAAGAAGCGTTTTGCTGAAGGCATTCAGGGCGGAGTTGACAGCGGATACCTGCACGAGGATATCCGGGCAATAAGCATCGCTCTCAAGCATTTTCTGCAGTCCCCGGACCTGGCCTTCAATGCGCTTGAGCCTGTTCATAAGATCTTTGACCTCTTTTTCGCTCCTGTGCTTTTTTCTTGTCTGACAGCAGTTTTCTTCCATTATTAGCGACTCCCGTATCTTCTTCAAATACCCTCACAGGGTATTTCTGTTATCAATATATACCCCGCCTGGGTATTTGTCAATATGTTTTTAGGATTTTATAATCCCTTGACAACAATGATTAATAATAGTTTATCGTCTTGTCAATTCTAATAATTTATACTTATATCGGAGACTATTGATTCCAGGAGACATTATTTTATTCGCCATAGGAATAGAGATCTTCTTCAGAGTCTCTTATTCTGATTGATTATTTGGCTTTGTTAAAGCTCTTTTAACCACAGCCGGCCTGTGTTTTTCTGTATACAAAAAACTCGTACCATTGTTGGTACGAGTTTTTTGCTGGAGTATTACCTTATTGAATTTGCTTTCTTAATGACATTCATGCTTTGTTTTCAAATTACTAATTAAATGAAATTCTAATTACGCTCGACAGTTCCTTCCCAAGTATCGATGGTCTTCTTCCGTGAGTGCTCATCATACCAGTGTTTAGTAACTGTCTTTGCTCTTGTGTAGAAACGAACTCCGTCGATCCCAAGAACATGCTGATCGCCAAAGAAAGAATTCTTATTTCCGGAGAACGGGAAATATGCTGTAGGCACGGGAATACCCACGTTAATGCCAACCATTCCTCCGTCAGTAAGAAGCTCAAACTGACGAGCGTAATAACCATTCTGCGTGAAGATCACTGATCCGTTTGCAAAGGGATTTGCATTCATAACTGCAAGGCCTTCTTCAAACGTTTTTACACGTTTGATTAGTGTTACAGGCCCGAAGATTTCACGGTCACCGACACTCATGCCAGGCTTTACATGATCAAGGATTGTAGGACCGACAAAGAATCCGCCCTCAAACCTGGGAACAATTATATCCCGTCCATCAAGCACGAGTTCAGCCCCTTCATCGATGCCTTTTTGGATCCAATTGCAAATCGACTGTTTGTGTTTTGCGCTGACAACTGGACCAAGTTTCGTTTCTGGGTCATAAGCACAGCCGACTTTCATAGCCATTGCTTTCTCTTTCAGAAGAGAAACAAATCTATCCGCAATGCTTTCCTGCACGACAACCACCGGAAGGGCCATGCATCGCATTCCGGCACAACCATACGTGGAGTTGATTACCGCATTGACAGTACTTTCCAGATCACAGTCTTCAAGAACAAGTGCATGGTTTTTAGCCTCGCATTGTGCCTGAACACGCTTTCCGTTTGCTGCAGCGATCGAATAGATATGTTTTCCGACATCCGTCGTTCCTACAAAAGTAATAGCTTTAACTCTGGGATCAGTCAGCAGCACTTCAGATTCGCCGCGGGAACACGTAACCAGATTAACGACACCTTTCGGGAAACCGCCTTCTTCATAAAACAGTTCCATGATCCGCATTGCCGTCAACGGTGTTTGTGACGCAGCCTTGATAACTACTGTATTACCGGTGACAATCGCCAAAGGAACCATCCATCCCCATGGTATCATAGCCGGAAAGTTGAACGGAGCAATTCCAGCAACAACGCCTAAAGGCATGCGATAGCTGGCCGTATCAAATCCAGTGGTAACCTGCAGCGATGCAGTACCTTGAGAGATAAATGGAGCAGCGCAAGCCAGTTCAGTAGGTTCAATTGCCTTCAGCACATCACCCTTTGCTTCACCGAGCGTTTTTCCAAGTTCCTTCGAACAAAGAAGCGTCAACTCGTCTAAATGCTCCACCAGAACGTTTCTCCAATGGAACAGCAACTGAGTGCGTTTGCTAATGGACATCTGGGACCATTCGGGGAATGCTTTGGCAGCAGCATCGATTGCTTCTAATACTTCTTCCTGAGTACACGATGGAACTTCCGCAATTATTTCTCCCGTAGAACTGTCGGTCACATTCATCCATTTCTGTGTTTTGGATTCTTTCCATGCAGGCTGCTGGCGGAAAAATGGTTTTCAGGAGAAAACATATATCCTAATACCGTATATGTTGATATCGGAAGAGTAATTGGCGCAAGTATTTTTTTTAACGGAGAATTGCTGCGCAATAATGTTGGTGCGATTGGAGAAATTGGACATTTCTGTGTTTCACCCGGAGAAGAACTCTGCACATGCGGCAATCAGGGTTGCCTGATGACTGTAGCTTCCACTAATGTCATCATTCGGCAGATAAAGCAAGCTTTGAAACAAGGTACAATTTCAACTCTTGCTAACCCAGATTATTCAGATTTGACGATTCAAATGGTCCTGAACGCTGCAGAAGCAAATGATCGTCTTGCCATTCATTTTCTTTCAAACGCAGCGCAGTATATAGGTAAGGCCATCTCGTTTATCGTTAATCTTATCGGACCTGAGCTAATCATTTTGGGTGGGGACATGATTACTGATTCAAATTTCTTTTTTGATAGTATCGTTGCAGAGATTAAAAGGTTCAGTCTATATCTAATGATTGATAATCTTTTCGTTAGAAAAGCTACATTGAATTATTATGGTGGTGCACTAGGTGCAGTATGCATTGTAATGGATGAAGCATTTTCAGACTGCATATTTGAGCCATAGATAAATCAAATATCGTGTTTTATGAGGATTCTGAACAACTTGATATAAACAGAGGTTTTTGCGGTAATGAATTCCAATGTTTATTATGTTTCGTACTGGAAGATTTCTTCTATTCACAGCTAATGCTAACCTGTCTGCAGCCTTAAACATTCCAAATTTATTTGTTGGAATTGAATAAAAGAAACTGCCCTGCGTAATAGCAGGGCAGTTTCTTTTATTCAATTGATACTAAAGCAAGAAATCCGGTTTTTCAATTTCCTTTGTGATTTCAATCAACTCTTTTCCTATTGAAGGAAGATAACGGCCGGATTTCATTATGAAACCCGATTCGAAAAGAATCGGCCGCTCCATATGCCTCAAGATCAAACCGTTTATAGTGAGATATTGTCGTATATATGGATCTGAAGCAGCCATGAATCCAATAAAATCTCCGAACTTTACTGTATTGATCATGGTGAATACCTGCTCATGTGATGATACAACATTCGGTACAACGCCACTCTTTTGCATTTCCTGCATTACCTGCGAACAAACCAGAGATGTTTCATCAAGCATAATGATATCAGCTTTGTCTAAAATCTCGATAGGGATCGTATTTCGGTTAGCATATGGATGAGAAGGCCCCATGATAGCATAAATTTCGGAAGTCATAACAGGAATGATTTCCATGCCCAATGCTTCGGCCCCTGTGGGAATGGCATTGAACGAAAGATCCAATGCCTCCATTCGTAGTTTTTCAACATGCCTTCTCATAGAGCCCTCTTCCAAAAATAGAGATGCGTTCGGAAATCTTTGTGTGAACTCTTTAGAATGCAGAAACTGTTGCAAACGAAGGCCTAGTGTGGGAGAAATCCCCAGGCGCAAGGTTAGATTCTTGCTCTCGGAGAGATCAGCCATTTCGTTTTCAACGTTTTCGCATTCGCGCAAAATACGCTTGCAGGAGAGCATAAAACGCTCACCCTCCGGAGTAAATGTGACTCCCTGCGGTGTTCGGACTACAAGCGTTACTCCCAGTTCCTGCTCAAGTGTTTTGACCGCAATGGAAATAGCAGACTGAGAAACAAATAGTTCTTCACTGGCTCTCGTGAAGTTGTGATGACGATATACTGCATCTAAGAACTGCAAGCGTTTGAAATCCAACATATTGATACACCTTGTTCTGAGAATATGAATTCAAAAAGGCGATGTCATGATTAATAATTTTAATCATGATTAATTGGATTATACTATATGTAATTTAATTAGCAACATTCTTTTGATCGATTTGTATAAAAAGCATAAATCTTTTTTATAAATCTTGTAAGAAAATGAGTTTAATTCTTAAATGCCATTATTAAAATTATTAATGATGGGCACAATTATTTCAATTTCCATTTCTAAAGACATATGCAAGAATAATATCAGCAAAGAATCATTTGATAAATAAAATAGCTTTATGAATTAGAGTTGATTCTTAAACAGCTAATAATCTTAAAAGAGAAAAAGGAGGTTTGTATATGGATCAAAAAAGCATGCGTGGCCTTGTAAAAGACACTATGGGCCCGGGAGAACTTGTATACCGGGATGATCTTCCGATCCCCGAAATAGGAGACGATGATGTTCTGATCAAAATACATTGCACAGCTATCTGTGGAACTGACCTGCATATTATCGATTGGGATGAATGGACGCAGAAGCGCGTTAAAAAGCCGGTTGTTACCGGCCACGAGACTGCGGGCGATATAGTTGCAGTTGGTAAAAATGTTAAAAATCGAAGGGTGGGAGATCGTGTCTCATGTGAATCTCACGTTCCATGCGGATCCTGTTTCTTCTGCAAAAATGGAATGCCGCATATTTGTAAAAACGTAGAACTGTTTGGCATAACTCAGGATGGTGCATTTGCCGAGTACGCTAAAATACGTTCTGACTGTACTTTTCTGATTCCCGATGGTCTCCCTTATGAGGCAGGATGCCTCTTCGAGCCTATGGGTGCCGGAGTTCACGGAGCTGAAGTCGCGAATGTTAAAGGAAAGTCCGTCCTGGTCAGTGGCTGTGGCCCGATAGGTCTTGCCGCCATAAGCGCCTGTAAACAGTTTGGTGCTTCTACTCTAATCGTTTGTGCTAGAACCGACAGCAAACTCGAAGTTGCAAAAGAAATGGGTGCGGATATCATATTCAACACGAATAAAGTCGATCTTGTACATAAGATCATGGAATTGACAGATGGTATCGGTGTTGATGTCGCTATAGATGTTTCCGGTTCCGGAGACGCCATCCATACTGCACTGCAGTGTCTTCGAGCAGGAGGTGACTTCGTCGGTGTTGGTCTTCCAACCAAGCCGGTCACATTTGACCTTGCCAATGAGATCCTCTATCGTGAGATACATTTCACCGGGATTTCCGGCCGTCTTATATGGAGGACCTGGGACGACTTCGCCGAGGTAATGAATGGACCATACTTCGATTATAGAAAAGTCCTTGGCGGAAAATTCGCAATCGAAGATTATAAGGAAGCATTCGCCCGCAGCAGAAGCGGTGCGCCGGGAAAGAATCTGATCTACCCTGATTCGTTTTTGACCTGAACAATCTGAACATATCTATAAATAGAGTCTAAGGAGAATAATGCCATGACAGTCACTATTTCTAAAGATCAAGCAATAAAATTCTATGAAACAATGTGCACTATCCGTTGCTTTGAAGAGTCTGTAAAAAGAGATTTCTTAAATGGTGATATCCCTGGCTTTGTCCATCTTTATATTGGAGAAGAGGCAATCGGCACCGGCATATGTGCTGCTCTTCGCACAACTGATTACATTGAAAGCACTCATCGAGGTCATGGCCACTGCATCGCAAAAGGTGCAGATATAAACAAAATGATGGCCGAGGTTTTCGGAAAGAGAGATGGTCTATGTAAAGGAAAAGGCGGCAGTATGCACATTGCTGATTTCTCAGTGGGAATGTTGGGAGCAAACGGGGTCGTCGGTGGTGGATACAACCTCGCTACTGGCGCTGCTCTTGCTAATAAAACCATTCTAAAGAATGATAAGGTTTCGGTTGTATTCTTTGGTGATGGTGCTTCCAACCGCGGTACATTTCACGAGGCTGCAAATGTTGCTGCAGTTTGGAAACTTCCTGTCATTTTTGTCAATGAGATGAACTGCTGGGCGTCAACTACGCCTTACCGTACAACTACTTCTGTAGAAGATATCTCAGATCGTGCTATTGGCTACGGAATGCCGCGAGTCATAGTAGACGGGCAGAATGTATTTGAAGTATATGATGCAGCTTGCGATGCAGTAGAGAGGGCCCGCCGCGGTGAAGGACCGACATTCATAGAAGCAAAGACCTATCGTATTGAAGGTCACTTTGTAGGTGACCCCGAAAAGTACCGTAAAAAGGAAGAAACATTACAGATATTTAACGATACTGACCCGTTGAAACTGTTCAAAGATCAGTGTCCCGATGGCATTGATTTTACACAGGAAGAACTTGACATGATTCTCACTATAGCACGAGCAAAGGTTCAGGCTGCCAAGGAATTCGCCGTAAGCTGCGACTATCCCGATGAATCCGAATTCTACAAAGACGTATACGTTGATTAATGGAGGTGCCAATAATGCGTAAAATCAGTTTTTCTGAAGCTACCCGCGAGGCTATGGCTGAGGAAATGGAAAAATACCCTGAAGTATTTGTTATGGGCGAGGATATAGCGCGCCAAGGTGGAATTTTCGGTCAGTTTAAGGGACTTCCGGATGAATTTCCGGGTAGGGTAATCGACACGCCGATATCTGAGACCTTCATAGTTGGCGGCGGTGTCGGTGCCGCGCTAGCAGGAACACGTCCTGTTGTAGATATGCACTTTGCTGACTTTATCGGCGTTGCAATGGATGAAGTCTTCAACCAGATGGCAAAGGTCCGCTACATGTTCGGTGGTCAGGCAAAGATTCCTCTTGTTCTTCGTGCTCCTGACGGGCTGGCTGGCGGCGGAGCTGCACAGCACAGCCAGAGCGTCGAAAGCTGGTTCATCCACATTCCTGGCATCCAGGTTGTTGCTCCTTCTAATCCATACGATGCTAAGATGGTTCTGAAAGCTGCTATTGAGAGTGACGATCCGGTTCTTTACTTTGAAAACAAGGTCTTATATAAGGAATACGCTGAAGTTCCGGAGAAAGAAGATGAGGTCCCCTATCAGATAGGAAAAGCCCGAATTGAGCGTGAGGGTAAAGATATAACTATTGTCTCATACTCAATAGGTATGAAAAACGCACGAGCTGCGGCCGATCGGCTCCTGAACGACGGCATTCAGGCCGAGATTATCGACCTTATTACACTTTCTCCCTGGGATAAAGAGACTGTTATCAGTTCTGTAAAGAAGACTCATCGCCTATGTTTGGTATCAGAGTGCGTTAAGCAGGGCGGTGCTTTGGCGGAAGTGGCTGCTACTGTGGCTGAAGAAGCTCTTGAGTATCTCGACGCTCCGATTCTTCGATATGGCGCGCCGTTCACTCCGATTCCGTTTGCGCCGACCCTCGAAAAGTTATACAGAGTCTACCCTGATGACTTGGTAAAAGGCATTAAAGGTGTGTTTCAAGGCACCATATAAGGAGAATAAAAATGGCTACAGAGATACTAATGCCTAAGCTTGGCCTGACCATGACTGATGGTACAATTGGTGAATGGAATAAGGATGTTGGAGACTTCGTTAAGAAGGGTGAGACTCTGTTCACAGTTGAGACAGACAAACTGACAACCGATGTAGAAGCTGAATCGGACGGAGTCCTGCTTCGTATTGATGTTCCTGCAGGTGAAACAGTTTCCTGCAAAACTGTAATCGGCTGGATTGGTGCTTATGGAGAAAGCCTATCAGAGACTGATGATAAGACACCTGTTTCTGGTCAGGCTTTACTCTCCAAGTCAGCAGTTATTGATACGATTCAATCGAAAAAAGCATACGACCGAACAACAGGTGAATATGTTCTTGCAACACCATATGCTAAAAAAATTGCTAAAGAGAAAGGATACGACCTGATGTCCGTTCCTGGCACAGGTTATAATGGTGTTGTAGTTTCAAAAGATGTCCTAAACTTCAAACCGTTGAAAGCTGCGCCAGATTCGAGATCGGATATATCAGTCAAAGCCAGTCCCCTATCTGAGAAAGTCGCCGCGGAGCTTGAAATCGATCTAAAGGATATCAAAGCATCCCATGGTCGCATTTTAGCAGAAGACCTGTTGCGTTACATTGCGGAGACGCATGAGAAGACAAGCTCTTATGAACCAGTAAGAGAAGAAATCAAACCGATGAGCAGCATGCGCAAGGCAATTGCAAGGAACATGTTGGCCTCAGTGCAGACTTCACCAACTGTGACATTCAATCTCAGTGTCGATATGACTGAGATGAAACACTACCGCGAACAGCTGAAGAGAGTTGATATTAATGTCAGCTATACCGATTTGATCGTAAAGTTCGTGGCAAAAGCCCTCTCTGAATTCCCGCTGCTGAACTGCTCGGTCGAAGATAACAAGATAATATACAAAAAATATATCAATGTTGGTGTAGCAGTAGCTCTGGAGAATGGTTTATTGGTTCCTAACATTGCTGATGCGGATAAAAAAAGTCTACCTGTAATCTCAAGTGAGATTAAGGAACTGGCGAAACTTGCTCGAGAGGGTAAGTTACCTCCTGAAAAGTTGAAAGGCGGCACTTTCACCATCACGAATCTCGGCATGTACGGCATCGAGAGTTTTTCTCCAATCATCAATCAACCTGAAGTGGCGATAATGGGAGTCAACACAATTGAAGATAAAGTTGTTGTTCGAAACGGTGAGATATGCATTCGTCCTATCATGAATTTGA
Organism: Oscillospiraceae bacterium; assembly: GCA_017434755.1. Lineage (GTDB taxonomy): Bacteria > Bacillota > Clostridia > Oscillospirales > Oscillospiraceae > Limivicinus. Next base: position 304,969 of record JAFRER010000003.1, read on the forward strand.
GCTTGACGGCAGATCATCGTGTGGTCGACGGTTCACTGGCAGCTCAGTTCCTTCATAGGGTAAAGAATCTATTGGAAACACCTGCTCTTATTCTGGCATAAGGAGACTGCAAACAATGGCGACAAAACTGGTAATGCCTAAACTTGGTTTAACAATGACCGAGGGTACCATAGCCGAATGGAAAAAGAACATCGGTGACACTGTCGTGAAGGGAGATATCATCTTCTCCGTCGAGACGGATAAACTGACAAATGATGTTGAGTCTGATACTGAAGGCGTGCTTATAGATATTACTATTCCGGAAGGCAAATCTGTTCCTTGCGGGACGACTGTTGGTTGGATAGGTGCAACTGGTGAAAAGATCAACGTTGCCGACACTGCCTCAAAACCTTCTTTAAAGAATTCAGTCATTTCAGAAACATCTGCCGCAGAGGTGGGAGAAAAAAGCGTGCTTGTAGTAGGCGGAGGCCCAGGCGGCTATGTAGCGGCGATTCGTGCAGCACAGCTTGGAGCAAAGGTTTTTCTTATTGAAAAGGATAAGCTTGGCGGCACCTGCCTGAACCGTGGTTGCATGCCCACGAAGGCAATGCTCCATACTTCTGAAATCTATGAAGCTGCATCAAATAATGCAGATTTAGGTATTCTATGCTCCGATATCAAGATAGATTGGCCAAAGGTACAGGGTTTTCGAGCCGCAGTGGTCGATAAGCTGACCGCCGGCGTTCAAATGCTTTGCAAAGCAAACAAGATAAAGCTCGTTACAGGTGAAGCGAAGTTCATCGGCCCGAAGGCAGTTTCTGTCGGTGCAGATACTTATAGTGCCGATAAAGTAATTATCGCGACAGGTTCCCACCCAATAATACCTGACATCCCTGGTATGAAAGAGTGTAAAGCCGTCATAGACTCAACATCATGTCTGGAGCTGGATCATATACCTGAGAGTCTGCTTGTGATAGGTGGCGGAGTCATAGGTTTAGAGCTTGGGAGTGTATACCATCGTTTTGGTACTAAAGTGACCATCATTGAAAAGATGCCGAAACTGCTTCCGGGCACGGACATTGAATTGGCAGAATTGCTTAAAAGCAAACTAGAAAGGCAAGGCTTGAATATTTATACCGATTCGACTGTAGAAAAGATTGAAAGCTCTGTCAAAGGAGCTCAGATCACGGTGAAGTGTCCCAATGGTTATAAAGTCTTTGAGGCGGAAAATGTTCTGCTTGCTGTCGGCCGAGCCCCGGTTACAAAAGGACTCGGCTTTGAGAATACAGGCATTATAATTGAGAACGGCTTTATTAGCACAAATGAAAAGATGGAGACATGTGTTCTCGGCGTCTATGCAATTGGAGACTGCACCGGAAAAATAATGCTCGCTCATGCAGCAATGGCTATGGGCGAGGTTTCTGCAGAAAATGCCCTGGGCGGGAATCGGATTTTTAATCCTGCTGAAAGCCCTTACTGCGCTTATGTAGGGCCTGAGTTAGCTGGTGTTGGTTTTACTGAAGAAAAAGCAAATGAGGCCGGAATTGCATATAAAGTTGGTAGATTCCCGACAAGCGGAAATGGGAGAAGTTTGGTTTTAGGCGAAACAGACGGCATGGTTAAAGTATTAGCAGGTGAAAGATTTGGTGAGATCATCGGCGTTCACATACTCGCACCATGTGCTACGGAACTCATACAAGAAGCCGCACTTGCAATAAAGCTGGAAGCAACTCTTGAAGAGTTCACTCAAACCATCTACTGCCACCCAACCGTATCTGAAGCAATTCGCGAATGTGCATTGAATGCTGACGGCAAAGCTATCCACATTCCAAATAAAAAAGGAAGAATATAACGCTAAATATCTAACGCGCCTGCAGCTTTGCAGACGCGTTAGATTCATTTTGGCATTTAGTATAACTTTTAGTAGTTACTTTCACAAAAATAAAAGCACATAATGTGGCAGAATGAGTTATTTATTTCACTGGATATTTCATCACCTTCCGCAGTGTCTCCACAAGCTCGTCAATGGTCTCTTCCCTGCCCTCTTTTATATCTTCCACCACACAGGTCTTCATATGGGAAGCAAGGAGCGTTTTGCTGAAGGCATTCAGGGCGGAGTTGACGGCTGACACCTGCACGAGGATATCCGGGCAGTAAGCGTCGCTCTCAAGCATATTCTGAAGTCCCCTGACCTGGCCTTTGATACGCTTGAGCCTGTTCATAAGATCTTTGACCTCTTTTTCGCTCCTGTGCTTTTTCCTTGTCTGACAGCAGTTTTCTTCCATTTATCGCGACCCCTGTATCTCTTCAAATACTCTCACGGGGTATTGACATGATTAGATATACCCTATAAAGGTATTAGTCAATATGTTTTTGTTTTTTCCTGATCTATAAAAAACTCACCGACATGTGTCGGTGAGTTTTTTATTAGTTATTTACGATCGATCAAAACAGCGGCTTTTCATCATCCGTATAACCTTCAAGCCGGAAAACTACCGGACGCACACCGTCATTGCAGCAGGCGATGTGGACCTCGTCGTGTCCGAACACCTTGCCGCCGCCGGCCAGCGTTGTAGCCTGCAGACAGATAGCCATCCATGCCATATCGCAGAATCCCTTGGGGCATTCATTTCCGAAGGGACCGCCCGTGATGAAAACGTCACCTTCCTTCATCCTGTCGCATGGTCCGAACCCCGGAAGGGTAACATACTCATCCGCAATATCCTGAAAGAATTCCCTTTTCAGTACCGTGATCTAACATTTTTGCATTTCGTTATTCCCTACCGGTCAATACAGCTTTGCACCTGCCGGGATGTGCGGATCGACCATGAGCAGGTGGAGTTTTTCCTCCTCGCCTTCATGATGGACGGCACTGATCAGCATGCCGCAGGAGTCAATGCCCATCATCTTCCGCGGAGGCAGGTTGGTGATTGCGATGCAGGTCTTTCCGATCAGCTGTTCCGGCTCATAGTATTCCCGGATCCCGCTGAGGATCACCCGTTTTTCGGCGCTTCCGTCATCCAGCAGGAACTTCAGAAGCTTCTTTGACTTCGGAACGGCTTCGCATTCAAGCACTTTTACGGCACGGAAGTCGCTTTTCGAGAAGGTCTCGAAATCAACGAATTCCTCGAAAAGAGGCTCTATAACGACGTTGGAGAAGTCGATCTTTTCTTCACCGGGCGCTGCTTTTTCGGCTTCCTGAGCCGCCTTGCAGGCTTCCTGAGACGGGCAGGTAGAGCAGGCGCATTCGAATCCTTCGGACTTTTCCTCAGCCTTTTCGACCTTTTCCCTGTCCAGGGGCTTCATGGTCGGGAACAGAAAACATGTCCTAATTCCTCCAAAATGTCAGAACGTTCCGCAACGTAATAACGGATTTCAGAGCTTTCCTTGTTATGTGCAGCCCACACAATTAGGAAAAGAACTCACCTGCTAATTAAGATGGCGAAACGTCTCGAAGAATGAAATATCTTATCGAGGAACTGGAGACTAAATCGGAGAACAAGGAGATTGGGCATCATTGTCTGCAAAACGCGCCATGTTCCTCTTCCCTGTAATACGAGGGCACAGGGCTAACCTCTAAGCTTGAATATTATAGCAAATAGTCAGCCAGTTTTCAAGATGTGAGGCCATTTTAATTCGGTAAAGTATGTATAATCTGTTCTTCAGCTTCTGTTTACATACAGTCGGATCGACGAATCAGGGATGCCCTGAAAAAGGCTCCCACCAATATCAGATTCACAGGCATCACTGAAGAGCTCTTTCAAGGTCCAAACTCTGTCCGCAATAGTTCGATAAATCCAATACTCGCCATACGGGTCATTCCAGCGATGAAACACATATCTGCGTTTTTCCTTTTCGGTTAAGGCTTTATATTCATCGTCTGATAGCCACTCGGAAAACTCTTCTCTTTCATAAACCTCAAATTCAGCAAGTTCCTTTTTCGATACGTATCCCTCGTACTTATACTGCTTGTCCTTATTGACCTTTGGAAGAATCGCCTGGGCAAAGTTCACATAGTAGATACTGTTTCTATAATACTTTTCCCATGTAATTTTCCACCCATCCATTATTTCATTAAGATCCTCATGAAAGATCTCACGCAAACCGTCTGACATATCTGCTGGAATACCACAACCAAGAGCATAGTCCTCAAGATAGTTTGAGACTTCCCAAAAAAGTGATTTAGCCCAAAAGATAGGGTGGGTTCTCGTCTCGCCTTTACCATTGTTATAGTATGGGCAGATGCTATACCACTTGCCATCTACATTGGCTTCAGCATAAACGAAGTAATAGACACCTATTGCGCCTCACCCCTTTCGTTTTCATAAAGAAATTGCTCATTACTTTCAAAAGAGTGAAATAGGAAGTGCATCTTGTCGATCCTTTTATCAATGTGCCAGTGTCCACAGAACCATGCTTTGTATTCGATGCTCTCCTCAATATGATCCAGCCACTTCTCCGTGCTGGAATCCACAGTGCTCTGATCGACCATCGGGAGGAAAACCTCAGTTGGCTCATACTTGAATGGACACGTGTGCGACAGAACTATATCAAAGGGTTTCTCCTTGATCTGCGCTTCCACATACTTCTTGATTTCCTCAGAGGGTTGTTCATCTGGAAACCAGTTAATCCCATGTGTGAGCCGGTAGTATTTGTCTACGCTATAAGCTCCTCCAATCACCAGATGTCGAAGCCCTTCCAAGTTGAATATTTCTCCGTCTCTTGCGAACAACAGCGATGGATACTCCTCCTCAAACCAAACAAGCCCGCCATTCCAGCTTTTCTGCCTGTACATAGGCAGACTGGATGGGCGGGCTTCATGATTTCCATGAACACAAAGAACCATTGGCTTTATCTTATTCAGTGCAGCTTTGCATTCGTTATCTCGCTCATCACAATAAAAGTTAGCCCCAACATCACCGAGGATCACAATCGTATCATCCTTTGTCAAGTGGAGGCGTATGCTCAATTTCACCACATTCCACGGCATACCGTGAATATCGCCGGTATAGAAAACCATGTATTCTTACTCTCCCTTTACCCGAATGCTATCCGGTTCTGATACAATTCTCAGAACAGTTTGTTGTTGCTTCTCCGAAAGATCTTCAGGTTTCTTCCCCAGCAGCATCAACGCAGCCCAAACAGTATCCATCATACTACAGTTTGGGCAAGTCCTTGGAGAAAGAACGCCATAACGCCCCATCATGGGAGGATAGTCCCATCCTTGGTCGTAAGCTTCCTTTGGAGTCAGCACTTCTGTTCTACCGCATACTTCACAGATATGCAAGAGTGCCCCATTGAAATCGGGGTCTGTGTTATACAGGTTCATGTATGGTCTAATCCGCCTCTTTTAGGTTTCGTATGGTAACGCCATCAACGAGAGAGAACACCGCCGTATTCTTGTCTTTCAGGTACTCCCCCGAAAGTGTATATGTACGTGATGTGTCCAAGTCGTTTGATTTCATTATTCCGTGGACAAAGCGTTTGCTGTTAATTCGCATTACGCACTTGTGGTCCGAAAACAATTTAGTAGGGACCCTGAATGCCATTACATCATCTTCATCACACGGAAACACGCTGATAGAGTCATTACTATCAGAAATCTTCAGCGAAACGTGGCTCGGCTTTCCCAAGGCACGAATAACGCCCTTTCCGATGCTTATGCAGTTTCTGGCTCCCTGCACAGACAATTCAATTTGTTCATTCCTGTCTTCTGTAGGCTGCTTATCCATCTTCATCTCCTCCGTTTCCGATTATCGTGCCATACAGCGTTTCACGTTTTCTCTCCTGATCCTTCATACTTATTGAAGCGGCAGTTTCTTCAGAGATCGTAGCAGGGACAGCACTTCCGCTTGTATCCAAGTAGCCTGACAATGACTCAAAACTACTTCTTCTCTGGGTTGCCTCATAATCGGAATAGCTTCTCCCCAGCTTCATGCGGATCTCATCCGGGTAATACTTGTTGATGCGCTTTTTCATCTTTCCGGAGCGTTTATCGAAATACTCTTCGGGCAATGGATCGAACATGACGGCAGATGTCAAGTCAAACACGAGGATCAGACCGCGTTCAGAGTTTGCCAATCTCCCATAAACCTTATAGCGGCAGTCCTTTTTCCAGTCCATTACCTGATAGATATTCTGAGCATACTCCGGGCATGTTATCGACCTGTTTACCCATTTACCCTTTTTAAGTCTCGCCCATTCTATAGAAGACAGCTCTTCCTCTGCACATATGGCAACAACCATTCTTTTCTTTCGCTCACTGAGCATCGGGAGAATATACTGCACTCCCTCAAAAAGCCGAATCGCCGACATATTAAACTCAAGCCTGTTAGCTCTGATACTGACAGCAGGCTTTTTTATCATTGAGAAGAACATTTTCGGAGGAACCACATAGTCATCGAGAGACTCAAACTCGATGGCATTTTTCTTGCCCAGGCGCTCCTGAACCAGTTGACGGATCAGTTCTTGTTCCTTTGCCGTATAACCGTCACGCTGTTCCTCCGCATCATAATCGCCTGTTAAACCCATGAGAGCCAATTGATCGTTTTCCATGCAAGCCTCCTATTACATCGCATCGTAGAGCTGTTCCAGTTCATCCTCCAGCTCACTTACAGAAGGGATAACTCCGATAAACGGATTTATTACTTTTCTTCCCGGATTGCTTATATCAGTAGCAGATACTGCACCTAAAACAGCTTCGCGCTTTTGCTTTATCTCATAGCTCACGCCAAGACCCTCTTGCCAGTTCTCCGGGTAAGCTATACCAGCAGCCTTGTGGAGTGCGTCCTTACGATCTTCGCTTTCCTTGTAAGGGATAAACTTCGCAGTTCCCTCGCTTGTGTCGGAGGTTTCTATCTGCTTCGCGGCCTTGCCCACTAATATCTGCGGCTCATCAAGGAAGAAGAAAATGATTCTCTCCCCGTCACGGATTCTTGTCACTCCACGAAAGCGGAACTTGTATTTCTTCATCCAATCGAGCTTATCGAAGATAGCGCCAGAGAAAGCGGAGGAGCAGAGCTGAAGCACCGAGCTCTTTGATTCGTCCCACAACACCGCATTAGGATTTGTCGCGTAGGCGCTCCGAACTGCTATGACTTCCAAGACAGGATGATATAGAAACTCTATATATTTCCCCTTCCCCAGCTTGTCCCGGCATACTCCATTCAATTTCAAGCTACGCTTACCAAGTGTAAGCTGAGGATCGCTCCGGGTCATAAACATCACACCGGGAGCCACTCTATAATCATTGAGGGTCATAGAGATAACATTACTGTGGTCTTTCCCGCTTAGAATATCCGCTTCATGAAGCAGTTCCTCGAATTCGTCTTCTTCATATACCTGACGGGAAATATCCTGAAACGCCTGATTATCAATTCCACTCCAAGTCGGGGAGATGCTAACAAATCCCTTCAGAGCCCCATCTTCGATCACGTACACATCCGGAACATTGCCGAATTTGAATCGGCTGGCTCGCATCATATGTGCGGCTCTTGCGATTTCCGGTGTTACGATACCTTCATGATAGCCAGGGATATATGCTCCCTGACGGATACCATCATTCTTTGCCGTGACTTTTTCCTTGTAGTCAATTACAACACGTCTTCTGACCTCTAAGTCTCCCCAACGTCTTTCATTCCTCATAATGGCATTTACCATAGCGGGGCTCCATTCTGTTCTGCCACGGAGCGTTGGGCGCTGTTTCTCTGTGAGGACATCAGCGATTTCATCAGCGGTATGTCCACAGACGGTTGCTATGAAGATGTATTTTACAGTAAGTGCTTCATCTTCCTCTATGATGAAACCGCCCTCAAGTGTGTGCCGCAATCCCAGCAGGTCATACACAGGAAACTGGCCAGTGCATATTCTCTGATCGTAGGACAAAATCATGCGGCGGCTCTTATTGCCGGACTCCCATTCTGCGAACAAGCCCTGCATTTGGAGCCTCTCATTGATGTTTGGGTCGAGGGTATATAAGTCTTCTGTCTCAAAATAAACACCGACAGGGTTTGAAGGGTTCGTCGTCCGCAGCTTGCGAACCTCTTCGATTAGGTCTGAGATGTTTCTTGCAAAGCGGGATACGCTGGCGCAGACAATGAGATCCATTTTCTTTTTTGCAGCATCGTCCAACATCCGTTTGAAATCTTTACGCCATTTCTTAGATGTACCTGACTTCCCCTCGTCGCTGTAGATTTCAGTCAAATCCCAATTCGGAGTTTTGGCGATCTTATCCGTGTAATACTTGGTTTGGTTTTCGATTGAGGAAACCTGCTCCTTGCTTTTCGTACTTACACGGGCATACACGGCAACACGCTTATGACCTTCATCCCGGATTGTTGGAGTTGGCTTTGCTGGTCTAAAAATGGTCTGAGGCGGCACAGAGTATTGCTGAATTCTTCTCTTGGTCTCATAGCGGAAATATTCACGGTCAGCATCTTGTGGCCTCCAGGCTGGTCTGCGCTCTTCTACAAGCGTCTCTTCGCCCTCTGCTTGTTGCTCTTTCTTTTTCTCGTCTGCCATTACCTTATCCATCCTCTCCGAAGTTTGCTATGGCAGAGACAACGTTACTCAACCATCTTTGATGGTCGGGTGGATTTAGGTAGATGTAGTCTTCGGCCATTTTTATTAAGGCTTCTCGCTGCTGCTCCTCATTCAGTATGGTATTGATGTTAAAATCACTGTCATCTGTGATAATATCCACGCGATGCTCCACATTGAATATGAAATGGAGCCAATAGCAGAACTCTCTCGTGTTTGCCGCGAGATAACCTTTAGTCTCGGAAAATATTAGATTCACCTTACCATCGGCGCAGTCACGCATGAGCCGCAGCATTTCCGGGCGTTTATAGGTTTCTTTATAGCCGGTGATATCAATGTAGACATCCACAAGAGCTCCATCCACAAAACCTCCAAACCTTCGTTCTAAGATTCCTCGGTGAAAGGCTTTTACATCTTCACCGTTACGGAGGTTCAGCTTTGCTCGTTTCACATATCCACCGATCCTATAAAACTTCTCCGTTTCGTTCACTGTTATCACCTGTATTCCTGTTTCCTGCGGCTTTTTTCTTCTGCGGTTTTGCGTTCCACACATAGTCTAAGAACGCATCCCAGTTATTCATAAGTTGCCATGCAACGTTGATCTTTCTGTGATATGGTTTATGCCCTTTATGTAAGGGCATAACATAAACCTCCCATTCAGACTTACTCCAAAAGTAGTACATGACCGATCTTTCCAGTCGCTCGGCAAACAATTCCTTGGTATCGCACTCTTTATAAAACTTCTGTATATCCTCTTCAAATCGCCAGTGGTCAAACACATTGAATGTATCTATGCAACTCCGATTGACATCATCATAGATGACCTTCCATGCGAGGTTGAGCTTTTCGCGTTTCTGGCTTTTTCTTCTTTCCATTACCCATATTCCTCACTACTTTTCGGAAGGCTCCAATACCAACAGCCACCTGTGCGATATGTTTTAACCAGTAATTCTTTTTTTGCTTTCTCTACGGTACGGCTCCCTACTCCGATCTCTGCAAGGGCTGCGTATACTTCCTTTGCAGGCTTATCGCCATGTCTCAGCATTTGGATCATCTTTGCTCTTGCCTTGTCTCGCTTACTTGTTTTCACGGTCAAGCTGTCCACAAGCTCTGCGGTGTTTAGCTCATATTGCCCCTGCCATTCCAGCCCTCCGTTTGCCCTAAAGGAGAATGCTACAGCAGGGCCTTCCGGTGCAAGGCTGGACTTGATGGGATACATATAGCGGATGTTTGGCCTTGTCTCGTCTCTTGAAATCATGAGGACACTTCGCGCTATAGCTGCTATGTCTATTGATCCGAGACCGCGATACAGAGACTTCGCTCCGCTTCCCTTATTCATATGCCCGATCAGAATGACAGCGCATTTATACTTCTCCGCTGTTGCAGCAAGTTTTCTCAGGATCGCCCTCATCTTTGTGGCGCTCTGCATATCGGAATCAGGTGGTATAAAAGCTTGTAACGGGTCCACAACAAACAAGCTTGCCCCGGTTTCCTGAATGACGGTCTCAATTCTTCCGTCTTCCAAAGTTAGGGCAATATCATCATCAATGATGTACGCCACTTTTTCGCAGTCTGCTCCGGCCTGCTCAAGCCGGGGCTTTATTGTGTCCGCCATCCCATCTTCAGCGCATTGATAAACAGCAACACGAGAGCTCTTCGAGGTATAACCATCTGGCATTGGTAAACCACGAGTCAAGAGCGCAACCAAATTCACCACGAAAGTAGATTTGCCGTCTCCGGGATCGCCTTGTATTACCGTCAGCTTGCCCAACGGGATATAGGGATACCACAACCAATCTACCGCTTTCGAGGTGACATTTGAATAATAATCAAAGAGCGCACTTTCCATTTTAACCTCGCACTTTCTGCCAACAATGACGGAGCCTCCGCTCCGCAATAATATTATAGTGTCCGTACCATATAGCTGCCATCGCCGTCTTGGCAACAACGGCGGATAACCGCGCCAATTCGGCAAACCCTAATCCATAAGGTCGCACTTCTGCTTGATCCAGCCCGCAAAAACCGGGAACCCATTTTTGAGTACGACCTTACGACCAAAAGAAGAAGCACCACAGTTTTTCTGCGGTGCTCCCCTTTTGTAGAGGGCAAAGCTTATATGTCACTCTGCACCTCTCTGTTTTTTTACTTGACTACTCTATGAAGCTCTAAAAGCGTAAGAGCGTCCAGCCAGGCTCTTTCATCCGCCTGACGAACTGCCTTAATCAGCTTTGCTTCGTTTTTGGTTATGCTTGTGTCAACGGCCTCCTCGTTTCCGATAAGGTAATCAACTGAAACACGATACAGCTTGGACAGCTTCAGTAAGATATCTATTGACGGCTCTCGTTTGCCGTTCTCGTACCGGCTGTAAACAGATGGCAAGCAGCACAGATAATCTGATACTTCTTGTACTTTCATGTTGCGACTAATCCGTATTTCTCTCAGATTCACGTTTTACCTCCGCATTCCGAGAATGTGCGGAGTGACACAAAGCATTTCCTCTATGGAAAATGGTACTACCAAATCGGTATGTGGTCAAGGGTTAATTTACCAACACGGTAATTTAGAACATGCCGAAATGGTAGTAAAATATAAGAAGAAATCCGAAAGGAGGAAATGCCTTTGAATATCAAAGATATTCGTCTACGCAAGGGACTAACGCAGTCTGATGTGGCAGCAGCATTAGGTGTTTCTTCCGTCGTTTATTCCCGTTATGAAACCGGGAAACGCCAGCCCTCGATTGATATGCTCATTCAAATGGCTGATATCTTCGGCGTTACCGTAGACTTCTTACTCGGCAGACAGGACATTGAAGATTCCACTCTCTCAGATTATGAATTGCAACTTCTGATTGCCTCACGCAAGGCAGATGAACGTGCTAAACAAGATGCCCTGAATATGCTTCTGGCTCATGCAGCCAATACGAAAACAGAAGAGAATTAAAGTGGAGCCGCGGTTTGCAGCTCCACTTTTTTACTGTCTTCTTCGCCAAGCAAAGAACCTCTCTCGCGCAAACGTAATATCTTCTTCATCCGATGCTATGTAGATATGTGCTTTCGCAAAGGCTTGTACAATGTCCACTCGGATCTCCTGCGGAGAACACAGCTTGATTTCTACAAGCTGAACACCTTTTTTCGTGCATTGATGCCGAACGATCATCAGTGTTTCTTGAAATGATTTTGAGTCTCGATCTATGACAATGAAAGCAAGCTGGGCTTCTGGCACGTACACATCCATAGAAATGCCTGTAATCGACTCATCATTCAATTTGTATTTCAGACCTCGCTCCCCACAGTATCGCATAACAAGAAGCTGGGGCAGGACACGCAAAAACTCCATCTCACAAGTCTTACAGCCCTTCTTCTCAATCGTCCGGTTTGATATCTTATCTTTCCATGAATGACCAAAACTGCATCTCCACCACACGGGTCGTAAGGAGTATCTTAAAATCTGTGTCGGCTCAATAACCTGATTCAGTTCGTAATCCCATTCTTTCAGCAGGTTCGGATCAGTCGTCGCCAGATCGTTATACCCTTGAAGGACCTCTCTCTCAGCGCAGACAGGGCAAACTCTACCGTGTACTCGCGCATTAACAACACCCTTCCATTCATTCCCGCAAACGCCGCATTTCCACCAAACATTCTTCGTTGACCTCTCGTTAACAGTATCGGGCGTAAGCGGTTTATTTCTGTCTGACCATTCAGCGGCAAGCTCGGGGTGAAGGGTGGCGAAATCATTAAAGCCTTTCAGCGTTAGTATCCCGCTGCAGTAAGGACACTTGCTTCCATATGCCCGTGTTGAAATTAGGGTATTCCACTCATGCCCCTTGCTGCATTTCCACCAGACCTTCCTGTTTGCAAACGGAGCAACTTGAGAAGGAAGTAACGGAAGATTTCTATTAGACCATTCCTTTGCCAGTTCTGGAAACACAGTTTCCAAGTCATTGAAGCCCGGAAGGATGATATTGTGAGAGCAATATGGGCATCCGGCTCCTCTCACTCTGCTCCGCACAGACGCTTCCCATTCGTGTCCGCACTTACCCTTCCAGAGCACTTTCTTGTGTGTTCCTGGGCCGATCATAGTTGGCTTTAGCGGGAAGTTTTTCTCGGACCACTCCATTGAGAGTTCCGGCTCCAGCGTTTTCAGGTCGTTAATTCCTGGGATGATCCTGGCATTAGAACAAATCGAGCATTTCTCGCCGCACGACCTTGCTTTTGCGCTGGTTTGCCACTCATGCCCGCAGGGGCCAATCCACCAAAACACCTTATTTGAGCCGTAAGAAACGTCGTCAGGGGTGATAGGCAAATTACGGGAAGACCATTCTGCCACCAACTCCGGGCGCATTTTTGAGATGCTGTTCTCCATACCAATAGCTCCTTTTCTATGCTGCTATCAGTATAGGGACAAATTAAGCTTTTGAGAAATGTGCAAATCCGAATAAAGACGCCACAAGGTACATTTCCTCGTGGCGTCTTCTCATTTTTCGTTATGCCGATGCCCATTGTTCAGTCGTTTTGAATTGACTAAGCTCCTCCATCGTCATTCCTCTCGGTTCGTTTGGAGTAGTTCGAGAACTATAAGCGGACATCTCTTTCTTCTTCAATTCCTTCATGGCGTCCACATAGATGTTCATAGTCGTCGAAACATCTACGTGTCCAAGAATATCTTGAATGACCTTCAGATTTACCCCAGCCTCGCAGAGTCTCGTTGCAAAGGTATGTCTGAGGATGTGGCAGCTAAAGTTTGGAAGAAGAGTAGGTCCATCTTCGATGTCGTGCTCCAGAAGTACCTTATCATTACAGTCTCTGGCGATCCGTTTAAGGGCTTTATTAAGTGTTCCCTGGTGCTGTACCTCCCCATTGCGATTCACAAAGATGAAGTCATCATAGCCGTCGATGCGGGACTTGCTCACAATTCCGTTTTCCTCCTGATACCGGCGCTCCATTTCAAATGCCTCGCGCACTCCTTCAATCATCGGGATTTCTCTTTTACCGGCATCGGTTTTGGGGGTGTTGATACTGAAATAGGTTCCAAGCTCGTCGCGGTGATTATAGTAGACCAGCGTATGGTTCACACTGATAAAACCGGTATCGAAATCTACATCGCGCCACCGGAGCCCCGTCAGCTCGCCAACTCGCATCCCTGTATTGAGCAAGATATAGAAGACAGGATACCAGTGATTATACTGTTCTGTTTCAAGCAGAAACTGCAAGAACAAATCCTGCTGGGCCTCGCTCAGGGCTTTTCTCTTTTCGATCTCATGTCCATGTGCCACCTTCAGTTCTTTCAGCATCTTATCGCAGGGGTTTGCACGGATATAGTTGTCATCTACTGCCACCTGAAAAACCTGATGGAGCACATTGTGGATGTTGTCGATGGTCGAGATCTTCAAGTGCTCCACATCACAGAGATTATTGTAGAACCGTTTTACATCTGACTTTACGACCTGCACAACACGCTTTTTACCGAAATTAGGCATTACGAACATCTCATACATATAGATGTAGTTCTTAAAGGTGCTGTCCTTTATTCCGCGCTTGAGCTCTTTCCAGAGGTTATAACAGTCATTCACTGTAAGACCTTTTACATCGGTCTTAATTCCATCATGCTTATCTGCCACAAGCTCCGCTTCCATATCTCGCAGAGCATCCAGTGTTGTTGCGAAAATTGAATGGCGCTTGCCATCATGCGTTGTCCACCGATACTCATAGCCGTTCTTTTTCTGCGTCTCGCCGGTTCGCAGCCTCACATGGCGGCTATCAAAACGGACATTTCGTTTTTCTTTTCTTGCCATAATGCTTCTCCCTTCTTATACCGAGTATGTTTTCTCGATGAACTCTTCCAGTTTTCTGCGCTTGAAGAGTCTCTTGCGTCCAACCCAAAAAATGAATTCGCAGTCCGGCTCATCTGCCAGTTCACAAAGTTTATGCTGTCCGATGCCGGTGTATTGTGCTGCCTCTTTTAGGGTCAAAGTAAACTTTTCCCACACAGGAATGCCATGAGCTGACTCCTGTTTTGGGTCTGTATTCAAATGGTTTATCGTGTACATCTCCTTATCTGTAGTTTTAGGTGAGTATAGGATACCGACTATCTTATGGATTTCCAAATGTGCAAATGGACTGTTTCAAGCCCATTTGCACATTTGACAGGTAATCAGATCGAGTATGCTCTCATGAGATACTCCACGAACTTTTCGCGCTTGAACATTCTTTTCGTTCCGTTCCAAAGCACGAATTCACAGTTCGGATCATCGCTCATTTCGTACAGCTTGTGCTTCCCGATGCCACTGAATGCTGCTGCTTCGCTGACAGTCAGTAAAGGCTTATCTTTGAGCAGTACCTGCTTCGTCTCGTTGATTTCCATGTCGCACCTCCTCATCTCAGATTCAGACTCACACGGAGGGCATCATCAACGCAGACCATCACAGGCTCATCGGCATGGCCAACGTACTCGCGCAGACGGGCTCGGTCAATCGTTCGGATTTGCTCAAGCAAAGCATATGAGTATTCGGTCAGCCCAAATCTCTTTCCAATAACTACGTGGGTTGGTTGGGCAAGCTTCTTCGCTTTGCTTGTCAACGGCGTGATAATCAGAGTAGGACTGTATTTGTTGCCCACATCATTCTGAATCACAAGCACCGGACGAATACCGCTCTGTTCTGATCCGACTGTCTCACCAAGGTCAGCATAGAAGATATCGCCTTTCTGAATGTTGATGTTGTTCATTTTGTGACCTCCGTTGTGGTATTGGAGGAAAATCTCCTCTCACCCCCCTACCGCAACCTTTGAGGCTCCAAAACGACATTATTTTTCAAAAATTCTCAAAAAATTCTTTTACGTAGCTTTCAAAGCTCAATTTCCATCTTTGGGCCTGCCGAATTGAAACTCCATATTCTTCACTGAAGATGAAAGTTGCTTCTTCTTTCTTTCCAGAGAGATACAGCTCCAGCATCTCAATGCCCCACGGTTTCCACTCTGAGAGTTCCTTCTTTAGAGCTTCAAGCTTTGCTGCCTCCAGCACCGATTCTTCTAGGTCGTAATCGCACGGAACAACATCTTCATAATAAAAACCCTCATTACTTGGGTATGGATACTGCAAAGACACTTTGCGATACTGCTCCTCGATCTTTCTCTTCCGTTCGGAATAGACCTTCTTGGAGTGCCACTTGTTGTACTCTTCTTGTGTGGTCTCAATGTACATGCAGTCGATCTCACCGCAGTCCTCAAAGGCGTCTGTGATAAAGAATCTGCGCTGATCTCTGGGTAAAGTCTTGTTTCTCTTAAGTATCTGATCCCATTCCTTAATATTTGCTGTTCGCAAACCGGAATTGGGGTTAGTCGGATCGTTAAAAACCAAAAAAGTATTTTTCATTACCGTAATCTCCTTGAAGTTGAATTTTTGAGTTGAGGTCAAAAATTCGGAGATCACGGATACGCTGCTACATAGCAAAGCCACCGAGACAACATATAAAGTCCTTTCCGCCTGCTGCGGTCCGAAGGACACAACTACGCTGGCGAAAGGACTCCCGATGCTGCCTACCTGAAAAAGGGTGCAGAAATGAAAGGGTACCCATACAGCTCTTTCAAAAAAGATTTGAAATCAGCGTATTTGTATCCTTGGCCCTTGTACTTCAGGCTGCGAATATGTATTTGTTGTTCGTCGGCGGCAAAAAGAAAAGCCACCGACAAGGTAGACCTATAGATAGAGCTATAGTGTCTTACCTTGCCGGTGGCCTCTCACGTATATCTGGAATAACTACCGGTTAGGATTCGGGCATTTCTGCCACACGGTCAAGTGACCTGGAGAAGGACTTATGCAGCCTGTTTCATCTCAGCCTTTCCGTCGTGATGCCGTCAATTTAGTTTTAGATGCTTAATTCACAATGAGATTGTCGCGGAAAACCCATGCGCAGAAAGCCAAGTCCGAGCGATACGCACCTTATCCTCCGGTGCGTTCTTGATCACACAGATCGCCTTGTATACGCCAGCCCAAAAGACTATATCTGGCAC